>NZ_JAABLM010000001.1 GCF_009915155.1 Flavobacterium ichthyis
AAATATCTGCCGAAATTGCGTTTTCGTCTGTTGGACCAATTCTATCGTTGACAAAGGAAAGTCCAAGCCCTAAATTAGTGTTGTTAATTGGGGTGTTCATCGAAAAGGCGTTAGTGGTTGGAGCACCATCGAGTCCAACCCATTGGGTTCTGTGCAACCCGAAAAAACTCATCGCACCGCGACTTCCCGCATAAGCCGGATTAATGTTGATGGTGTTGTACATGTATTGTGTGTACTGTGCATCTTGCTGGGCGAAAGCGGGAGCGATTGTGAGTAGTGCTAACGCGATGAATTTATATTTAATTTGCATAACCTATTTGTCGTTTATATATAAATAACCTGCTTTTTCGATGTTTCTGTTACCAGTACTACCAGGAATTTCGTATGTAAGAATGTAATAATATGTTCCTGAAGGTAAACGGTCTTCAGGATTGAAGGTAGCTCTTCCTTCGGAATAACCGTTGAATACGTTTCCGTTAGAATCGTAACTTGTGGTTTCAAAAACTTTTACTCCCCAACGGTTGTATATCATTACTTTATTGTTTGGATAATTTCTGATTCCATCGATAATAAAATAATCGTTTAATCCATCACCATTTGGAGTGACACCGTTATAAATTACAATATTTCCTGCTGGTTCTACTCTTTGTCTTACTTTTGCCAGTGTAAAAACCCCGAAACCTGAAGTTGTAAAAAATGAAGTGACTGTTCCTGTACCAATTCCGTTAGCACCAATTTCTACAATTCCTCCTTCGTCCACCCAAAGATTTTGCGTTTCGTCCCATCGTGCAATGGTAATGGTTTCGTTTTCGGGAATACTAGGATTCAAATCACCCCAAATGAAATCCGGTGTTGTGGTTTGATCCCAAGAAAGAGTTAACATTATTTCTGTTTGACCTTCGGTTCTGTCCATTGTCCAATATTCTTGGTCATCAATCCTAAGAAGGTTTCCTACTCTACTTTGATGCGGATAGAGGTCATTTGAGTTTTCTAAAAAATATTTTCCTGTAAATTTATCTGCACTATTATTAGGCGAGGTAGGTAAAATTTGCGCAAAGCGATAATAACCTCCATCTCCAATGGGATAAGTAAATTGTTCGTTTCCGTTTTTTTGCACATACCCATCTACGTGACTATCATTATCGGTATTGACGTGGTTTGCAGTATTTTGGTACACCATTAATCCACCAAAATCATCATTTTTTACGATACCGTTGAAGAAATCAGTTGTACCAAAAATTCTCATTTCACCTGCTAATTGAAATGCAGGTTGGTTACTTGGATTATTGAAAAACACGTCATAAAAATCTGCGGGAACACTTCCATCAATTAATTGATTATTTGTTCCTTGAAAACGTGTAAAGCTTGAAATTAACCCTGGTGTAAATGAAACGAGTCCATCATTATTAAAATGAGAGTAAACGTAAAATTCCCCATCATTAACAAATGTACCTGTAGCTTGATTATCAAATGCGGCTACAGTGGAAATAATGGTATTGGGCATGACGGTTACTTCGCCGATATTTGTAGTTTGCGCAATATTATTGGCAGAAATTAGCAACAGTGTTATTAGAATAAGATTTTTCATTAAAATCGATTTTTTATTTCCAGTAATTCCAAACATTTCCATCAAAAACGGCAAGCGCTTTTCTATTAGTATCATAACACATCATTCCGGGATAAGGACTTTTAACCGTTAAATGTGGGTTTGCTACATGCGGCAATACTAACGCTTTATTAGTCGATTCTAACACCAATACGCCATCAGCAGTTGACTCTGTTGCACCAATAACAGTTTTTTTATTATTTTCTACTGTACCACTATATCCAACTAAGGTTGATGAATTACCTGTTGCCGACAAGTCTACCCATACTCCGTTTTGTCTCATTTTTACTTTACTGTCATTCCTATCAAATAAAAATGTGCCATTCGCAGGAGTTGTAGGTAATGCTTGAACAGCTGGTAAAATAAGACCGTTAGTAGTTCCTGTTTTAAAATTTAGCAGTGCCGAAACACTGGTAGTTGTTTGTTGTTCGATAACTGTTTGTGCATTTACGTTGTCGTAAATTCCTAAACTAACTATTGCGATTAAAAAATACTGTTTCATCTTAAAAAAATTTAATTAGTTGCACCGCTACAATCTTTTTCTAAACATTTCCAAATCGATCCGTTGTATAACTTTACACAAGGTGTTGGGCTATTGGAAAGGTCATAAATTAACATTCCTGGGACAGGATTTGTAATGACAGAAGTATTTGCAACTCTAGTAATTACAAAACCTTTATTTCTTGATTCAATGGCTATAAACCCATTTGGTACGTTTCCTGGCCAACCTGTTGTTCCTCCGGCAAATCCTTGGATATCAGAAATACCTGTTTTTGTGAAACTATCAGCTGGATTATTGTTAGGCAAATAGGTACAAACTTCTATTGTTACTACATTTGAAGTAGCTGTACAACCACCTGTATTAGTTACAGCCGCACGGTAATACCTGGTTGAAGTGATTATGCCAGGGCTATAGGTAGCCGAAGTGCCACCTGTTGCTACGTTTGCAAAGTTAATATTGTCTGAAGATACCTGCCATTGAATGGTACCTGAAGATCCAGTTAATGTTAAAATTGATGGTGCTGTACCAGAAGGAATTGATTGGTTTGCAGAAGCGGTTCCAGCTGCTGCAGCTGGATTTGCAGCTGCAGATGTTCCTACTGATTGCCCAGCCGATTGTGTATAGCCTGTAATTGCAGGTGTTGCTGTTGGAACAGTTGCAACACCACTTGAATTTACAGTAGTATTTAATTTATCTCCAGTAAGATAATTGTCTCCTGACTGAAAATTAGCCCCTCCCTCAATAACATCTGGGCAGCCATCATTATCAGAATCTAAATCTAAATAATCAGGTTTTCCATCACCATCTGTATCACTATGGTTACAGTAAGTAATTGTGTTTTGAGCAATCATAACAAAACCTTGTTCTCCAAGATTATTAGCAAATGAGCCAGAGCCGTCATCTAGCGCTGTATAGTCGTAAATAAACGATTGACCATACATAATAGAAGATGGTTGACTATTTGCTGCCGAAGATGGATTGACAATTGGCTGAAGTTGATTTCTTGCAAAAATTGCACTTCTCACAATGTTGTTTGCAGCAACTGCCCTAAAAGACGCGTAATTAGTTATACCAGTATGGCTACTAAATGAGGACAGCGGTCCGCTTACATTAGGTAAATTACCAACAGAAATCGTAAAAGTACCTAGTTTATCAACAAAGCCTTGTTCTAAAAAGGTCCTCATGTAAGAATCTAATGAACTAGGATTTGGAGCCACACTAGAATTTTCTGTGTTAGTATTATTAATTGGCAAATTAGTGTACAGAGACGATGTAAGCGGTCGAATACCTAAAACTGTAGTAAAAGGTAGTCCTACTCCTTGCCAAGTATGATTTACAGTACTTGCTTGATTATTCAAATCTGAATATGTAAATGGAACATTGAAGGTATTCCCTAATCCCGAAACGGGCGTACCTGATGTTAACGTGTAAACCAAATTAAACGTTGCACCACTGACATTGAAAGTAGCATTTGCAGATGCCAAAGTTGCATTCATATCCATAGTATAAACACTTTGGGTTGCGCAATATCCCTCATTGGCGTCTAAGATACCATCATTATCATCATCTAAGTCACAGACGTCAGCCACACCATCAGCATCAGAGTCCAATCCAGTTGAGCAGTTAAAAACGGTAATAGTTACTACGTTTGATGTGCCGACACAACCGCCTACACTCGAAACAGCTGCGCGGTAGTAACTTGTAGCACTTAATACTCCTGGGTTATAAGTAGCCAAAGTTCCACCACTAGCAACATTAGTGAATGTTATGTTATCTGATGATACTTGCCATTGAATGCTTCCCGTAGCTCCCGTTAACGTTAAAGCTGTCGGGGTTGTTCCCGATGGAATTGACTGATTAGCTGAAGCGGTTCCGACAACTAAAACAGGATTTGCAGCTGCAGATGTTCCTACTACTTGCCCAGCGGCTTGTGTATAACCCGTAATAGAGGGAGTTGCCGTTGGAACCGCTGGCACACCACTTGAATTGACAGCAGTATTTAACCTACTAACTGAAATATAACTAGCACCTGACTGAAAATTAGCGCCACCTTCTATAACATCTGGACAACCGTCATTGTCGCTGTCTAGATCAAGGTGATTGGGAATGCCATCTCCGTCAGTATCAATATCGGTGCAAAAACTTCCTCTAAGATTATAAACTGAATAAGAGCCACCATCCTCATCATAATATTCAAACTCGACATAAGCTATTGTAAAACCAGTGTAATTCAAATCAATACGACCTCTATTTCCCTCATTCGCAGGCTGACCAACGGCAGAGAAAGTATTGTTAATAATTGGAGTAGCAATATTAGTAGGACTGTATAAAGTATAAATAGAAGTAGTTATAGGAATGATGTTACCACTTAAATCATATGCTTTTACAATCACTACATCATCATCATCCACATCGAGAAGGCTAAATGTTAAGTTTTTAATAGGAAATTCAAAAGTGTAACGAGAGCCTATTCGTTCAGAGAAATCTGTCTCACTTTGACTGGTTCTAATTGCAAATTGCCCAGATTGCCCAATCTGACCACTATGTTCGTTACTAATATCTTGACTGGATATCTGATTTGAATTTAGGTAGTTTACAAGTGTAATATTATTAGTTCCAATCGCTCCCTGTGGATTTGTTCCATTTAAAACGTTTGTGGCGACGCTATTAGATGATGTTAAGGCAATAGATGCCGATGTTGTACATGTTCTTTCATTATCATTTAATATTCCATCGTTATCAGCATCTAAGTCACAACTATCACTAATACCATCCCCGTCTGCATCTGGATTTCCAGAAGCTACCGCATCACATGGATTAACTGGTTGGCTTATAATTACATTATCCCAATAAATATCTTCTGAAGAAGAATTTGCAGTTGAGGTTAAAAGTATAGCCGTTGAGGTAATGCCTGCCGGAAGCAAAATATTTCCTGTATTGCCCGTTTGATTATTACCCGAACTTGGACAAATTTGATCGCCGTTTCGAGTCCAAAGTACTACCCATGTCGAACCAGTCCAATATGATACGCTAATTGTATCGTCTGATTCGAAGCCTCCGCTTGAGTCCACACAATTCCAGTCAACAGAAACTTGCGCTTGCGCTATGCCTACTAAACTAAAAGTAGGAGAAGAGGCAAATCTGGTGCTACCTCCATCCATAAATATTCGTCCGCCAGTAACAGTAGTACCGTTTTGGAGACTCCAGCCTTGCGCACCTGTATTGAAATCATAGGATTGAATGATTTGGGCTTTTGCGCTATAACCAAAGTATAGTATGGATATTAATACTAATAAATATGAAAGATAATTTTTTGTCATCACTAATTATTTAATGTGAGCAATTATAAAGTTGCAATACTTTACCGATAGGATAAAGTATTGCAACACATAATTAGTTTTTTTTGTTTAACAACAATTCTTCCAAACGGTTTAAACGTTCTTGTGTATCTTGGGCTTGTTTTTTAAGCGCTTCGATTTCGGATTGTTGTTTATCTATGGTATCTTGTTGTTCTATTGTGTGAATGTACAACTCTTCAATTTTCTCTAAGCTTTGAATGGTTAACTTGGTCATATCAAATGTATAGCCGTTTTCTGCTTTGGATAAATCTGAAATTGATTCTACACCAGGTAAGTGGTTTTTTTCTTTAATGAAATTTCTAACATAATCTAAAGACTTGAACTCATAGTTTGGATTAATGTTGGATTTTCCATTGAAATATTTTTCAAAAACATAATCGGCATATACACTATTGGTGGTGTAAATTTTACCTGTTGTAGAGATATCACCTGCTACATGGAATTTTGGTGTTATCGTTGAAGCACCTACTGTAATTGTTGGGGTAACTACTGCATTGATAAGCAGTTCTCCTGTTGGTGTAAGTCGCATCTTTTCTGAAGAAATTGTATTTCCAACCTCGTTCGTTGTAAACCTAATTGGTGAAGGTACAAAAGTGTTATGTGTTCCAAGCGTCAAACTGGTTGCACCTTCTCCCGCAAAAACTTGAGCAGAATTATCATCAAATGATTGTAGATATAAATTTGTTACTCTGCCGTTTGAGTTTGCATCATTAGACTTTACTGTAATATCAGCGGTATTAGCTAAGCCTTCTTGAATAAGAGAACCATTAGATGCCATTCTAGTTCTTTGTGCAGAACCTACAAAGCGTAACTCGTTGCCGTTTAGCGTAGCAGTTCTTATTCCTGTACCCCCACCAGCTGGAACAATAGAACCATTAGCCGTGTAGATGTTGTTTGCAGCAGGATTCGCCCAAATAATATTTCCTGAAGCTGTTTGTGTCATTACCTGACCGCTATTTCCAGTTGTAGTTGGGAACCAATATTCACCAGTTTGAGCTCCTCCCGAATCTCTAAAGTTAAAACGTACACCTGTTGTTTTTTGTATAAAAATCTCTGACATATTATTTACCGGGAATGGATTTAACGCTCCATTTGTATTAGTATGTCTTAAACGTAAGCCATCGTTAAGCAACGAAATCGTAGTACCATAATTTGCCCCAACATTATAGCTTTCTAAAAAGAAGTTTCCAGATGCATCAGTACGCACCTCAGATTTTGAACTTCCGCTCTTATCTCTAGATGAAACTGTTGAGCGAAGATCATCTGTAGAAATGATAGACTCAACACCAGAATTTGGATTTGATCCGTTTGTTCCAGAGGTGATAAACGCTGATGTAGAGTGAACCGCACCTACCCTATACGACCCATTTGCACCAAGCCAATAGGTGGAAGACACTTGCGTTCCAGGCACTAATGCGTTGTCGATTTCCATACCATAAATATTACCTCCAGAAGAAACTTGAGATTTAAAATTACCTTTTACCTCTAACTGTTTCTGAGGACTACTTACCGTTGCAAAATTTCCAATACCTACTCTTCCATTTTGATAAATATCCTGAGTATTAGCAGATGCTTGGGTCGTACCACCCTGTATATTCCAAGGTTCAACTTTTAAAGTACTTATATCTAGGCTATTTGATGGTATTCCATTTACGGTAGATGTTAAATTGTTTCCGGAAAGCGCTAAGCTGTTGCTATTAATAATGTTCGCCGTTGGACTGATTCCATTAACTGTACTGGTCAATACATTCCCATTAGAACTCAAAGTATGAGTCACTGTTTGTGGCGTTGAAGGACCTGCTGGACCTTGAGGACCTTGTGCAGCAATTCCAGTATCAGTTGATCCAATAAACCAGTTTCCGTTGCCACCGATTGTTGGCGTTAATCCATCTTGACCGTCTTGTCCGTCTGCTCCATCTTGTCCTGCTGGACCTTGCGCAACAATTCCGGTATCAGTTGATCCAATAAACCAGTTTCCGTTTCCACCAATTGTTGGGGTTAATCCGTCTTGTCCATCTTGTCCGTCTTGACCGTCTGCTCCATCTTGTCCTGCTGGACCTTGTGCAGCAATTCCGGTATCAGTAGTTCCAATAAACCAGTTTCCGTTGCCACCGATTGTTGGCGTTAATCCATCTTGACCGTCTTGTCCGTCTTGTCCGTCTTGTCCGTCTGCTCCGTTTTGTCCTTGTGCAGCAATTCCGGTATCGGTAGTTCCGATGAACCAGTTTCCGTTTCCACCGATTGTTGGCGTTAATCCATCTTGTCCATCTTGTCCGTCTGCTCCGTTTTGTCCTTGTGCAGCAATTCCGGTATCAGTTGATCCAATAAACCAGTTTCCGTTTCCACCGATTGTTGGCGTTAATCCATCTTGTCCGTCTTGACCGTCTGCTCCATCTTGTCCTGCTGGACCTTGTGCAGCAATTCCGGTATCGGTTGTTCCGATGAACCAGTTTCCGTTTCCACCGATTGTTGGGGTTAATCCATCTTGACCGTCTTGTCCGTCTGCTCCGTTTTGTCCTTGTGCAGCAATTCCGGTATCAGTTGATCCAATAAACCAGTTTCCGTTTCCACCAATTGTTGGGGTTAATCCGTCTTGTCCGTCTTGACCTGCTGGACCTTGAGGGCCTACCAAATCTCCTATATTAAGTACCGTTGAATTGCCATTTTCATCTACATAAGTAATTGTACCAGCAATTGGATCGTGTGAAATAGATGTTAAGGTCTCGAAATTAGGAACCATTTGCCCTAAATTTAAAGAATTGGCAACTCCATTTTCATCGTTGTAAACTAATATACCTGTAGCGGGATTGAATGAGGCAGACGTTAATGTCTCGTTATCCTGAATTATTTGTTGTATGTTAACATTTTGAATATTACCACCTGCATCTACATATGTAAATTGATTGGTTGTAGGATTCCATATAACAATATTTGCTGGAAGTTCGGCTGAAGTTGCCAATCTTCTCCAACGATCTACATACCAATAATAATAACCTGGCACAATATCTCCAGCAGTAGCCGTGTTAAATACTAATAAACTATTAATATTACCATTGGTGATTGTGGTGTTATCAACTGAACTAGTTAGAGTCACTCTGGGAATAAGAACCCCTTTATCTGAAGCGACAATTTCCAGTTGAGATGAGGAATTCGGTAAAGATGTACCAATCCCTACTTGACCGTAGGAAGCATAAGCTCCCAATACCAACATTAGTGGAAGTAATTTATTTTTCATAGACGTTAAATATGTTCTTCGTAATCTTACTCACAATTATTTTAATTCTTCAATTCATAGTCGACTAACTTCTGCTTGAAACATTTAAATTCAAGAAGAAACGACTACAGCAAATTGAGATTGCTGCATTTAAAAACTAAAAAATATATGTGCGGCACGATGGGGATAAGCTACACAAGCCATCAAATTGTGGTTGATATAAGTGATGGTGGTTAATTTCAATGGAATTATTTCAGTCATCCATGGGGATGAATTTTTCACGACCTAATAGTCCTATCAAAATTATGCAACAAAGTTAGAGTACTTAAACCATTTCACAGATAAAAAAACGAAAAAAATCGATGAAATACATATTTTATAGGCTAAAACCATATAATTTGTAATATTTTTCGCTAAAAAACAAACGTATTTGTAAATCATTTATGTCTTATTTTTCTCTCATTATTTTCAAGATATTGAAATGCAGCAATTTACCGTTATACACTTATGTTTCGCATAAATTTAAATATTCATGATCTAAATAAACTGAGTTTAATAACTTTAAAACAAATAGGGTCTATTTTATTTTAAAGCCATCTTCTTTATAGCAAGTTTCAATTTTTTTAAGATAATTTTTTAAATTCTAATCGTATCTTTATTTTTTTGATCCTACAGTATGATTATCCAAAAAATTATATTTTATACTTTATTAGTTATATTACTATCTGGTGCTTTTAATCCTGCAAATAGTCAATTATTAGAAACGCCTGTAAAAGAAGCAACAATTGAGCAAATTCCTGGTGACTCTTTAGGTAGGAGAAATCCACGAGGCACAGTTAGTGGATTTTTCAAAGCCTTTGAAGAACAGGATTTTCAAAGGGCAAGTCAATATCTTACTCTCAAGCGTTCCTATCGAAACAAAAAAGATCGAGAGCGTGTGGTAAAACAATTTCAACAAGTACTTGATCAAAGCGGTGAAATCTTGCCTTATTCTTTAATTAGCAATAAAAATATTGGACAAACTGACGATGACTTAGAACCTGAGTTAGATTTCGTGGGATCAGTAGATATTAATGGTGAAAAAGTTAGCTTATTAGTAGAAAATTCTGGTGATGAAATGCGAGCCGTTTGGAAATTTTCTCAAGAAACTATTGAAGCAATTACCGCTGTAAAAATTGACGACAGTGCTTTAATCAATACTATTTTACCCGTAAGCTTAAAAGAAAAAATTTTGGCCGGTGTTCCAATTGGTCATTGGCTTGCCATTATTGTTATTCTAGCAATTTCCTATGTATTAGCATGGGGATTAACAAGTTTAATCAATTTTATTGTCAGAAAAATTTGCAAAGAAAACACCGAGCGACAAATATTTGGCTTACTTAATGCCATTTCATTACCGTTGCAATTAATTTTTGCGGTATGGATTTTTGTTGATTTTTCTCAAAGAAGCGGTATTTCGATTATTATCAGGCAACGATTTAGTTTCCTTACAGTTCTAGTAGGTATTGTAGCTTTCTTGATTTTTTTATGGAGAATAACCGACTTATTGAGCGAAATTACAAAAAATAAAATGACTGTGAGAGGACGTGTTTCTGCTATTTCTGTTATTTTGTTTTTAAAAAGAACCCTTAAAGTTGCCATTTTTATTTTTGGTGCCATAGCTATTTTAGGAGCCATTGGGATTGATGTAACCACTGGACTTGCCGCATTAGGAATAGGTGGTATTGCATTGGCCTTAGGTGCTCAAAAAACAGTAGAAAATTTTGTTGGTAGTGTTACCTTAGTAATAGATCAGCCCATTCGTGTGGGGGATTTTTGTCAAATAAATGATGTAAAAGGTACAGTAGAACAAATAGGAATGCGTTCCACTAAAATTAGGACTACTGCCAGAACTGTAGTTACAATTCCAAATGGAATTCTTTCTGCTACAAATATTGAAAATTATACATTTAGAGATCGATTCTTGTTCAATATTTTTCTTGATTTGAGATATGAAACCACACCAGATCAACTGAGATTTCTATTAGTTGAACTTAGAAAAATCTTATATTCACATCCTAAAGTGAGTCCAGATCCCGCTAGAGTAAGATTTGCCGAATTAGGCGCTAATTCACTTAAAATAGAAATATTTTCTTATATTCTAGCTGATGATATTGATGACTTCCAAGAGGTTAGAGAGGATTTACTCTTACGATTTATAGATTTAGTTGCCGAAAGTGGAACTGGGTTTGCCTTTCCTTCACAAACACTTTATTTTGCTCAGGACGAAGGAATTTCGCCAGAAAAAATATCCGCTACAGAAGAAAAAGTGAAGCAATGGAAAAATGAAAATAAGATGCACTTGCCGAAATTTAAACAGGAAACTATTGACCAACTTCGCAATACAATTGAATATCCAACTAAAGGATCTTCAGGCTATGAAAAACCAGAAGTTAATTAAAAAAAAGCTGCCCGAATTGAGCAGCTTTTCTTTAGAAATTTTTATTAAACGGCACTTCCTGGAGCCGTTGGCGCGTCGCCACCATTTGGATCAATGTCGCCCCAATCTTCAAGGGGTTCGTCCACTTTTTCACGATCATCATTATCCGTATCGAGTAAAGCAAAGAAAATCATTTCTTCTATTAGTCCGCTATTTTCTATTTTCATACCTATATAATTTACAACATTATTAATAGTAACAAAGTTAACTCAGAAAGCTGTAAACCCATTTACGTAATTTCCATAGAGATTTATGCGATTATGTGCTTTGATAAATTTTAATCAAAAATATATTGAAAGTTTAAAACTTTACACATTAAAAATTTTAAAACCCTTGCCTATATCTTTTCAAACATTTTTTAATTCAGTATTATTTTTTGAGAAATTTTTTGGTGATAATATTTCCTTCTTCGGTAGTAATTTGAAGAAAATAAGTTCCTGATGTTAAATGGCTAACATCAAAATTTTCCTGATTTTTAACCGCAACTTTTTGCCCCATCATATTGTAAATAGAAAGCTCAGACACTTTTTCATTTTGAGGCAGTTGTACAGAAATTTCACCAGAGGTTGGATTTGGATAAATTGACACTTCGGTATTTTCAAATGGTTTTATGCTCAAATTATCGCTTGTAATCACAATATTATCGTAATAAGCATTAGCTCCATAATTATTATGCAACATATTAAAACCGTAAACTGGCGACTGCAAAAATACCGGAATTGTGTGACTTAAAGCGTTATTGATATAATACTTAACTTCTGTGGTAGTAATTTCGATTTTGATATTAATCCATTGGTTTGGTGTCCAGGTTTCATTTGCATAATCAAAACCGTAATTTTCATTTTTAATTAAATAAATGTAACCTCTATTTTCAATTCCAACTCCTGCAATTGGCGCAAAATAATCTCCAAAATCATCTTGTACTACAGTATAAAGTGTGAATTCAAAGTCAGATAAACCTTGCTGGCTTACACGAACATCGTATGAAATCGTGAAATTTTGTGACGGAACTGGTTGGATAAAAGTTCTTTCAGCACCAATAATCGGAGCAAATTGATCGCCATAAGCCGATTCATAGGCATTTTTAAAAGAAAAAGTTCCAGCAGATGCCTGTTCGTTAGAAATCACTTGATTTAAAATCAATCCATCTACCCCTTCTGTAACTGTCCAGCCATTTTGTCCGTGAATGGTAGCCAATTCGTATCCTTCGGATTGTTCAAATGAAATAGTTTGTTGTGCAAAAATTGTTGTCGATGCTATCGAAAGCGCCAAAATGTAAAGTTGTTTCATTGTAAAAATTTATTTGGTACAAATTTACATTTCCTCAATTGAAACACCTCTTACAATTTTCATAAATAAAACCCAAAAAGACGAGATTTAGCCAGCATTTCCGCAGGAAATAATGATTTATTTCAATACAAAAGTTGCCAGCACTTTTTGCACATCGTAAACATTTACGCTTTTGTTAAACTGTTTTTTAATACTTGGATTGTTCTCACTACTTACCCAAATTTTTAGTTCAGCATCGAGTTCAAATGTTCCCGCAGTTTCTACACTAAAACGCGAAATATTTTTGTAAGAAACACTCTTATACTCTACTTTGCTTCCGGTAATTCCTTGAACCTCAACTAAAATCAATCTTTTATTGGTGAAAATAAATGTATCGCGAATGAGCTTGAAACCCATTTCTATTCGTTCACCATCAATTAATAGTTTACCAAATTTTTTATGTAATTCTTCCGAACCAACCGCCCCTGCGTTTCCTAATAATGCCGAGAATAATCCCATATATTTTTTTTTAAATTAATTCCGAATCGTCAAACGGTAATTCATCATTATCGCTTCCTAGTTCTAATGCTTTTACTTGCTGTACTGCGTTTCCGGCGATTCCTCTAATCGAACCATACATGCCAATCGTATTTTGAATCACTTTATCAATTTGTTTTTCGCGTTGTGCCCAAATTCGTTTCATAGCATTTTTTTCTTTATTCAAATCTTCTTGCATTTGGCTAAATCCTTCCACAATTCCTTCAATTTGTAACCGAAATTCTGTACTCGTTAAAAAATCGTACAACAACGCCATTTTATCTCCTTTATTTTCTTGCGATTGAACGGCTTGTGCTACCTGAATCAAACTTTGACGCAACACGGCACTCAAACCTTTAAATTCTTCGTAAGTACAAATCCAGATGCCTTCTTTCAATCCCATTCTTTGCATGTCGCTTGGCAAAACTTCAGTGACCAAAACCCCAATATTTGCTTTTTTGTCACGAATATCATTTTTAAATTTTTCAATCCATTGCGGCGAAAAATTCTTAGTTCGTTTACTTTCGTAATAAATTGTTCCGCAATTTCTCAACTCAAAGGTGTTGACGGTTTGCAAACAATCGGCTCCATTGGCCCCTTTTTTTATTTCGTCAATAGTGTCCAGCGGAAAATTATTTGCCAGCCATTCTTCCATCGCTAATTCCAAAACTTCGCCTTGCAATTGCATCGAACCTTGCTCCTGCTTGCGTTTCATTTCTTCAATCAGTTTCTTTTGATCGTCTGCTTGTTTTTGATATTCCTTGATTTTTAATTCGTTTTTTTCCTCTTCTTGTTTCCGAATTCTTTCTCTTTCTTGCAACAAAGTTTCGTTTAATTGCTTTTGTGCCTGGGCTTCAATCGATTCTTTCATCTCGTCTTTTTCACGCTGAAGCCTTAAAATTTCGCCTTGCATTTTATTCAACTCTCTCAATTTCTCGGACTTTTCCGATAGTTCTTTCTCCATCAACAAAATTCGGTCGCGGTTGTCTTCCTCTAATTGTTGCTTCAATTTCAGCGCCATCGCTTTTTCAGCTTCACGTTTTTCGGCCTCTAACTTTTCCTGCAATGCCGCTTTTTCGCGTTTGGCTTTTAAGTCAAATTCTTCCCGTGCTTTTTCTAAACGCTCCTGAAAAATTTCGTTTTCCTTTTTTTTCTTTGTTTCAAATTCTTCTCGTGCTTTCTCCAAAGCATCTGCCTTCGACTGAAATTCTTGCTGTTGCTGAGATAATTTCTGTTGAAATTCTTTTCTGAGCGTATCTTCTATTTGGTGTTTCAAGATGTCGTTAACATCTACATTCGTACCGCAATTCGGGCATAATATTGAAGCTTGTTGTGCCATTAAAAGTTGCCTATTTTAAATTTTGAATTAACCTTTTAAGA
Organism: Flavobacterium ichthyis; assembly: GCF_009915155.1. Taxonomy (GTDB): domain Bacteria; phylum Bacteroidota; class Bacteroidia; order Flavobacteriales; family Flavobacteriaceae; genus Flavobacterium; species Flavobacterium ichthyis. The sequence continues at coordinate 14,347 of NZ_JAABLM010000001.1, forward strand.
TATATTTTTTTGGCAAAAAAGGAAATCATAGAAATTTTGTGCCAAATCTTATAAAACATAAAAGTATAAATAATATGAACTTTACAAATAGAAATCTGCTCCAGATTACAATAAAATTTTGTTACTATGAAAAACATGCTCAAAACATCTGCCTTTTTACTGTTGTGTTTGCTTTTGATGGCAGCCGTTTCTTGCCACGGAAATAAAAATGATGGAACCAACCCCGAAAATGTAATGGATGCTACCAAAGTTGACCTCGATGCACAACCCGAAAATCCTGATCCAAACGATACCGTTTCAAGAATCGTCAATGATGCCGAGAGAAAAAACCTAAATAGCATGACGGATTCTACCACTACAGATGCTGAAGAGGCAAGTTTGCCAAAAAAATAAATCAATCCAATATATAACTAAAAAAAAATGCTATGGAAAATCAAAAAAGTATTGACGCTTTAAACAAATTAGTTGAAATCAACAACGACCGCGTAGAAGGTTATGAAACTGCATCTAAAGAAACTACTGATGCGGATTTAAAATCACTATTTGCAGGATTACAAGCTACAAGCCAAGACAACCTTTCTGAACTACATGCCGAAGTTACCCGTTTAGGCGGAAAACCTGAAGATGGAACCAGAATTACCGGAAAATTTTTCCGAGCTTGGATGGACGTAAAAGCGGCTTTGGCTGGAAACGAAAGAAAAGCCATTTTGGAATCTTGTGAGTTTGGCGAAGATAAAGCGCTGGAAGTTTACGAAGATGTTTTAGAAAACGCTAACGGAAATCTTTCAGATTCGCAACGTCAATTGGCAACAAATCAACAACAACGTTTAAGAGCCGATCACGATAGAGTAAAGGCTTTGCGTGACGCTCAATAATATTTAAAATTTTCATGTTTGGTCCCGTCGGCTGTTAAAGGTTGGCGGGATTTTTTTATTGTAAAATCTCTAAGGTTCGCACATCTTTTTCTCCGTTGTAAAAAGTGTCCAACACTTTTTCAAAAATCACAGGAGCATTTTCAGTTTGCAAAAAAAGTGTCATGCAGGACTTCAATTTTAAATCATCGGGTTTACCAAAAATTTCGTTCGCAGATTTATTTTGATGTTTTAACAATACTTCGGAAATGGCAAGTAATCTTTTTCCCAAAACAGGATGCTTTAAATAAGCTTTGGCTTCTTCAATAGATGAAATTCCAAAAAATTTTGCCGTTTCAGTTTTTCCCAAATCCTTCAATTGCGGAAAAACATACCACATCCAATGCGTGACTTTTTTACCATTATAAATTTCATTTATTGCCGCTTCGTAATTTTTATTTTGCGCCTCAATAAAGCGCTCCAAATCAAATGATTGACTCATAGTTTTTTATTTTAAATTACAAAAAATTGGGAACCTGGCCAAAACATAAATCGTTATTATTGCATTAAAATTGTGATTTTTGGCTGAAATTTTTTGACTAAAAATACTATTTTGTTAAACATTCGCCAACGCTGTGAGTATGTGAAGAATAAAAAATAAATTTGCGAATTACGAACTATAAATTTTTGCAAACAATTCCTTTCCATGAAATTTAAACATATCATTTACACCGTACTTATCTTGGGAATTGGCGGTTTAATTGCTTACAGAATCAGCAGTAATAAAGAAAATAAAGAAAAAAATGCTAAAGGCTCAGGTAAAAAAGAAACCGTCGTCAGTGGAATTGTCGCTCAAAAAAGTGAATTTGCCGATAATTTAACGCTTTCTGGTACTTTAGAAGCTAACGAGCAAATTTTAGTAAGAAGTGAAGTTTCGGGCATTGTAGAACAAATTTTTTTCAACGAAGGTTCTCAAGTAAGTCAAGGTCAGATTTTATTTAAAGTCAATGATGTGGAATTGAGAGCCAATTTGATTCAAACTAAAACGGCTCAAACGCTTGCTTCAGAAAATGAACGCAGGGCAAAACTTTTATTGGAAAAAGAAGCTATCAGTCGCGAAGAATATGATATTGCAAGTGCCGATTTTAAAACCGCAAAGGCACAAACCCAACTGATCAATGCTCAATTGGCAAAAACTTCAGTTAGAGCTCCTTTTTCGGGAACCATAGGTTTAAGGTCGATTTCCAAAGGAACTTATGTCACCCCAGAAACAGTTGTTGCGCAATTGGTGAATACTTCTCAATTAAAAATTACATTTTCTGTTCCCGAAAAATATGCTTCGCAAATAAAAACCGGACGTAAAATTTCGTTCAATGTACCGGGTTCGGCAGAAAAATTTTCCGCCGAGATATATGCTATTGATCCACAAATTGAACTTTCCACCAGAACACTTCGTGTGAGAGCGGTTGCCAAAAATCCGCAAGGAAAATTATATCCGGGAACTTACGCCAATGTTACCCTTCCATTAGAAAAAATTGAAGATGCCATTTTTATACCTACAGAAGCTTTGATTCCCATTCAAAACGGTAAAAAATTATTCATTGCCGAAAACGGAAAAGCCAAAGAAATTATCGTCACCACAGGTTCAAGAACTGACAAAAACATTTTAATCACAAGCGGTTTAAAACCCGGAGATACCGTTTTAACCTCTGGCGTAATGACGGTTAAAAATGAGATGCCGGTAAAAGTTTCCATTAAAAAATAAAACGCGATGAGTTTATCAACCCTAAGTATAAAACGCCCGGTTTTAACCATCGTGCTCAATTTAATGTTGATTCTTTTTGGCGTGATTGGCTACACTTATTTGGGTGTTCGCGAGTTTCCGTCGATCGATCCGGCACAAATTTCTGTAAGAACTACTTATACTGGTGCGAATGCCGACATTATTGAATCTCAAATAACAGAACCGCTCGAAAAAGCCATTAATTCTATCGATGGCATCAGAAATATTTCGTCTTCGAGTAATCAAGGAAGCAGTAATATTACGATAGAATTTAATCTGGATAAAAATCTGGAAGAAGCCGCCAATGACGTTCGGGATAAGGTTTCGCAAGCGGTAAGAAGTTTGCCACAAGATATCGATGCACCTCCTGTAGTTTCAAAAGCCGATGCCGATTCCGAACCTATTATTACCATGACCGTTCAGAGTGATAATAAAAATGTTTTAGAACTTTCGGATTATGCTGATAATGTTTTGGCACAACGGTTACAAACGATTCCCGGAGTAAGTTCTGTACAAATTTGGGGTAACCGAAAATTTGCCATGCGATTATGGATGGATCCTGGAAAAATGGCTTCTTACGGTGTTACTGTTGCCGATGTTAGAAATGCTTTGGCAAGCCAAAATGTGGAACTTCCGGGTGGGAAATTAACGGGTGCAAACACGGAACTTACGGTAAAAACCATTGGAAATCTTTCAACCGAAAAAGAATTTAATGACATTATCATTTTGGCGCAAGGCGAAAGAATCGTACGTTTTAGCGATATTGGAAATGCCGCACTTGAAGCCGAAAATCTCGAAACAAAATTGAGTGATTCCGGACAAGAAATGGTGGGTTTAGCCATTATTCCGCAACCTGGAACCAATTATCTGGATATTGCCGATGCTTTTTACATTCAATACGAACAATTGCAAAAGGATCTTCCCAAAGATTTTAAATTGAATATTGCCATCGACAATACGGTTTTCGTAAAAAAAGCCGTCACAGAAGTTGCTGAAACTTTGCTAATTGCCATAGTTTTGGTAGTGTTAATTATTTATCTTTTTTTTCGAAACTGGAGCATTGCATTCAGACCGTTAATTGATATTCCGGTTTCATTGATTGCTACATTTTTCATCATGTGGCTGTTTGGGTTTTCGGTAAACGTCTTGACATTATTGGCTATTGTTTTGGCAACTGGTTTGGTAGTGGATGACGGAATTGTGGTCACCGAAAATATTTTCAAAAAGGTAGAAGAAGGAATGACCCCAATTGAAGCCGCAATTAAAGGTTCGAACGAAATATTTTTTGCGGTAATTTCTATCTCAATCACTCTGGCAGCTGTGTTCCTTCCGGTAATTTTTCTCGAAGGATTCGTGGGTCGATTGTTCCGGGAATTTGGTGTGGTCATTGGTGCCGCAGTTTTAATTTCTGCATTTGTTTCTTTAACATTAACCCCTATGTTAAATGCTTATTTAATGAAAGGTGGTGAACAAAAAAAATCTAAATTTTACAATTGGAGTGAACCTTATTTTGAAAAAATGAACAAAGGTTACGCCGAAAGTTTAGGCAATTTTATGAAGAAAAAATGGCTCAGTTTCCCTATATTAATTATTTGTTTAGGATTGATTGCGTTGTTTTTTAGTGTTTTGCAAAAAGAAACCGCACCATATGACGACCGAAGTTTTGTTGGCGTAAATGTTACCGCTCCAGAAGGTGCTTCATACGATTACATGGATCGTTTCATGACGGATTTATCGCAATTAATCAACGATTCTATTCCAGAGAAAAAAGTCAGCTTAATCATTACTTCACCAGGATTTGGTTCAGCTTCTGTGAATAGCGGTCGTGCCCGAATTGCTTTGGTTGAAGCCGGAGATCGTGAACGAACCCAGAAACAAATTGCCGATGATCTTACTAAAAATGTAAAAAAATATGCTGAAGCTAAAGTTTCCGTTTCCGAACAACCTACAATTTCCGTAAATCGACGTGGTGGTTTGCCAATTCAGTATATTATTCAGGCACAAAATTTCGAAAAATTGCGTGAAAAAATTCCAGAATTCATGGACGAAGCTTCCCAAGATCCAACATTTTCGATTACTGATGTCAATTTGAAATTTAATAAACCTGAAATTTATGTCACTATTAACCGTGAAAAAGCAGAAGGTTTAGGTGTTTCAGTTTTTGATATTGCACAAACACTTCAACTTTCTTTAAGTGGTCAACGTTTTGGCTATTATTTGATGAACGGAAAACAATATCAGGTAATGGGACAATTTGATAAAAAAGACCGTGATGCTCCAATAGATTTAACGTCAATTTTTGTAAGAAGTGCTTCGGGAGAATTAATTCAGCTCGATAATTTAGTGGAAATTGAGGAACAAAGTAGCCCGCCACAGTTGTACCATAATAACCGATATATGTCAGCAACGGTTTCCGCTGGTTTAGCTCCCGGAAAAAGTATTAGCGACGGAATTGAAGCTATGGAACGCATCAAACAAAAAGTTTTAGACGACACTTTTACAACAGATTTAGGTGGTGAGTCTCGTGATTTTGCGGAAAGTAACTCGAATACAGCTTTTGCATTTGGACTTGCACTTTTACTGATTTATTTAATTTTAGCAGCTCAATTTGAAAGCTTTATTGATCCTTTCATTATCATTTTAACGGTTCCAATGGCAGTTGCCGGAGCCTTGCTTTCACTTTGGCTCTTTGGGCAAACGTGGAATATTTTCAGCCAAATTGGTACCATCATGTTAATTGGTTTGGTAACCAAAAACGGAATTTTGATTGTAGAATTTGCCAACCAACTTCGCGAAGAAGGCAAAAATAAATTTGAAGCCATCATGGAAGCTTCAGAAAGTCGTCTTCGTCCTATTTTAATGACAAGTTTGGCGATTGCGTTAGGAGCTTTGCCAATTGCCTTGTCGCTTGGTGCCGCTTCTCAAAGCCGTATGGGAATGGGAATCGTAATAGTTGGCGGAACTTTATTTTCGCTAATATTGACACTTTTCGTCATTCCTGCCATTTATTTTATGTGGTCTCGAGAGAAAAAACACAGACCAGAATTTGATAATATTGAAAAATATGACAAAGAATAAGATATTGATTTTCAATTACATAAAAACACAGTTACTGTTTTGTTTTATCGCTTGTAACGCTTTTGCACAAGAATTATTAACGATTGAAGATGCTGTAAAAATAGCTTTAGTAAATAATTATGATATTAAAATTGCTTCCAACGATGTAAAAATCGCTACGCAAAATATCAGTTTAGCTAATGCCGGAATTTTGCCGGGCTTAAACGCCATCGTTACCAATAATAACAGTATTCTGGATACAGAACAAACCCAACAAGACGGTAGCGTGAGAAACTTGGATAACGCCCGAAATTTTAATCTTACCTACGGTGTTCAATTAAGTTGGACAGTTTTCAACGGCTTCGCAATGTTTGCGCGATATCGAGAATTAAAAGAATTAAAAAAATTGGAAGAAGCCGAATTTCAACTGGCCGTTTTTACCAGAATTTCAGATGTTTATTCCACTTATTATGATTTGGTACAACAAAAAAAACAACTGCAGGCTTTGGATACCGCGATCGCAATTTCTGATTTGCGATTAAACACCGCAAAAAACCGTTACACTATTGGAAAAGCTGCAAAATTAGAAGTTTTAAATGCCGAAGTGGACATGAATTCGGATCAAACAATGTTGCTTCGTCAAAAGGAATTATTTGCTAATACTAAAATTTTATTAAACGAAATTTTGGCAAGAGATGTGAACACAACTTTTGATATTCCAGACGAGGTAACCATAGACGAAAGCCTACTTTTACCAGAATTAATGCAATTGGCAGAAAAACAAAATCCACAACTTCAAGCCCAAATCGTTAACAAGCGTGTTGCCGAATTACAACTGAAGCAAGTAAAAGGAGCCCGATTACCTTTGGTCAATATTACTTCGGGATATAATTTTACACGGCAAGAAGCCTCACTTGGATTTATCACGCAATCTACTGGAAATGGTTTAACTTACGGAATAAGTGCTTCTCTGCCAATCTTTAATGGTGGTTTACAAAATCGAAATGAACGCATTGCCAAAATTCAAATCGAAAATAGTGAAATTGCCATCAAGCAACAAAAACAATTGTTGCAATCCCAACTTTCATCGGCTTATCAAACGTATTTAACTAATTTAGAATTAACAAAATTGGAGGCTAAAAATCTCAAAATTGCAAAGGAAAACATGGACATCACCTTGGCAAAATTTAGAATTGGGACAATCGCTCCGTTAGAGTTTCGTGAAGCGCAATTGAATTATATTAATGCGAAAGTGCGAAATAGCAATGCTCAATTTGCAGCAAAAGTATCTGAAATCAATTTAAAAGAAATTGCAGGAAACCTTCCAATCACCGGAATTTAAAAATAACTTTTTTTTCATAAAATGTGTTAATTTTACATATATTTGTTAAAACTCATTACGTAATACTATGGAAATTAATTATTTAACGCTACCGGTTTCTGGGATGGTCGCCCTTTTTTTGGGGTTTATTTGGTACAATCCTAATGTTTTGGGAAAAATTTGGATGAAAGAATCAAAATTGACGGACGCGCAAATTTCTAGTGGAAATATAATTAAAATTTACGGCTTGACATTTATTTTCGCCATGATGATTGCTATGATAATGCATCCCATTGTGATTCATCAATATGGTGCTTTGGGGATGATTGGCGGTATTGAAAAAATAGCAAAACCTTCTTATACAGCATTTATGAACGATTACGGAAATGATTTTAGAAGTTTTAAACATGGTGCATTCCATGGCTTTTTTGTGGGATTGATGCTAGCCTTACCTATCTTTGCCACCAATGCTTTGTTTGAAAGAAAATCATGGAAATATATCTTGATAAATGGTGGTTATTGGGTTGCTTTACTCACAATTGTAGGAGGAATCGTTTGCGGATGGAAATAACAAAATACCAATGTAATTATCGGGTGCAACACTTCACCCCTACTTTTAAAAGTCATGTGTCCAATTACAGTTTCCAAATTTTTACCAATCCAGATTTCTTGCCCAAGGAATGGGAACTTCTTGCTAATCATAATATTTTTCTTTCTCAATCTTACTTCAAAATTTTAAAAAGCTCTGCACCCGAAAATATGCAGGTTTTTTTCATTGGAATTTTTAAAAACGAAAATCTTTGCGGTATCGGCATTGCTCAATTTTTAAATTTAAATTTGCTTGAATCTTTCGGCGAACGCGATCGTTGTTTTAAAACTTCCATAAGAAATTTTATTTTTAAAACTTTTAGTTCACACGTTTTGTTCATGGGCAATAATATGCTTACAGGCGAAAATTCATATTTTTTTACAGAAAAAATTACATTTAACGAAGGCTTTAAAATTTTAAAAGAAGCCGCCGAAACCATTCGTTTGAAGTTAAAAAAAGAAGGTATTAAAATTCACTTGGTTTCTTACAAAGATTTTTATCCTGAAACCGCAAAAGCATTTGACTCAAAAATTTTCAACAAATTCTATAAGTTTAGCACTCAACCCAATATGACTTTCAATGTTCGAAAAAATTGGAAATCATTTGATGATTACATCTTGGATTTATCCAAAAAATACCGGGATCAATACAAGCGAGCACGGAAAAAATCAGAAAAGATAACCAAGAAAAAATTGGTTTTAGAAGACATTCTCCAACAAGAAGAAAACATTTACGAACTGTATTTTCACGTTGCAAAAAACGCACCTTTCAATACATTTTTTCTGGCTAAAAATCATTTTTCGGAATTAAAAAAAATCTTTGGAGAAAATTTTCTCTTGTACGGTTATTTTTTAGAAGGCAAACTTGTAGGTTTCAGCACCTTGATTAAAAATAATGAAATAATGGAAACATATTTTTTGGGCTACGATGTTGGTGTTCAAAAAAATAAGATGCTTTACCTCAATATGTTATACGACATGATTGCGTATTCAATCAACAATAATTTTAAGAAAATAATTTTCGGAAGAACTGCATTAGAAATTAAAAGTTCAGTAGGTGCCGAAGCTGTCGAAATGCAGGGATTCATCAGTCATCAAAATTCGCTCATCAACAAAAAAATAAACAAAATTTTCAGCACGTTAGAACCCAAAACGGTTTGGCAAGCTCGCAGTCTATTTAAATCTTAACGGTAGTTTTTGACAAAAAAAATCATTCAGAAAAGTTATCTTTGCACAAACACAACTACAATGAATTATTTTTCTTCAGATTTTAAACTTGGAATTTTAGGTGGCGGACAATTGGGCAAAATGTTGCTTTCCGAAACCCGAAAATTCGATATTCAAACCTATGTTCTAGATCCAAGTGCCGAAGCACCAAGCCGAATAGTGTGTAATAAATTTTTTCAGGGAAGCCTGATGGATTTTGAGACCGTTTACAATTTTGGAAAACAAGTCGATGTTCTGACTTTCGAAATTGAATTGGTAAACCTCGAAGCATTGGAAAAATTAGAAGCGGAAGGTGTTAAAGTTTATCCTTCTCCAGCAACTTTGAGAGGTATTCAAAATAAAGGAAGACAGAAAGCTTTTTACAAAGACAATAACATTCCAACTTCTAATTTCAGATTATTTGAAAACCTGAAAACATTGGTTTTAAATTGTTTGGAAGGAAAAATTCCGTTGCCCTTTGTATGGAAAAGTACCGAATTTGGCTATGATGGAAATGGCGTAAAAGTCGTTCGAAATGTTGAAGATTTAGAAAATCTTCCGGATGTGGAATGTATTGCCGAAGATATGGTGCCCTTTAAAAATGAGTTGGCAGTTATCGTGGTTCGAAATCCAAAAGGCGACATCAAGACCTATCCGGTTGTGGAAATGGAGTTTCATCCAGAAGCCAATCAGGTGGAATATGTGATTTGTCCTGCCAGAATTGATGATGCAGTTGCACAAAAAGCACGAGCGATTGCACTTGAAGTTTCGGAGAAATTCAATCACGTAGGACTTTTGGCTGTGGAAATGTTTCAAACCGAAGATGATGAAATTTTGGTAAATGAAGTTGCTCCAAGACCACACAATTCCGGGCATTATTCTATTGAAGCCAGTTATACTTCGCAATTTGAAAACCATTTGAGAGCGATTCTAGATTTGCCGTTAGGAAATACCGATAGCAAAGTAGCTGGAATTATGGTCAATTTGGTTGGAGCCGAAGGTTTTTCTGGCGATGTAGTTTATGAAAATATCGAAAAAATATTAACAATTGATGGTGTAACTCCTCATATTTATGGCAAACGTGAAACACGACCTTTTAGAAAAATGGGACATGTGACGATTGTGGATGAGGATATTGATAAGGCAAGGAAAATTGCTGAAGAAGTGAAGGGGTTGATAAGAGTGGTAAGTAAGTAGATTTTAGTTAAATTTGTAAAAATTCGATAAATGAAAATTTCAAAATTACATATTGACTCTTATAAGCATTTAGAAAATCTTTCTTTCGATTTCACTTACCAAAGTGGAGATAGAAAAGGTCAGCCGTTGGATAAAATTTGTTTTATTGGACAGAGTGCTAGTGGAAAAACAAATTTGTTAGAATTGATATTTGAATATGTACAATTTAGTTTTGGACTTGAACTTATCGATGGTAAATATCTTTCCTCTTTTATGGGAGGATTTAAAAAAATGCCAGGTGAAATCTGTCTTAGTATAAAAAATGAATATTACAGTCATAAAAATGATATTGTATCCTATAGAGGCAGAGATCACAAATATAATAATGTTGGAGGTTCAGTTTCCGCATTCATAGATTATAAAGATACAGGCCAGCTTTACTTTTATAAATCTAATCTAATATCTGAACAAAATATAGATTTATTTTCAAAGAATCCTATTGATCTAATCGAAAAATACAGTACAGAAATTGATAGAATTAAATCCAAAAGTGGAAAACTTTATGAAATTAGAGAAATAGTTTTTAACGATAAAGTTGAAGAAACAACTTGGATTCATTTAATAAGTGAAATTTTAGATTACAGAAAAAATTTTACTCGAAAAATGTCTGAATTGATTCATAAAGGTTTATTAGCAAACGCAAAAAAATTAAGTGCTGAGTTCGAAAAATGGCAAAAAGAGAACCCTAATAAACTTGAAGAATTTGCTGAAAAGTTTAATCCAATTTTAGAAAAACTTAATTTAGAAGTTGACATTATAGATACTGAATATTCTATACCAATTAAGAATAAACGCAGCGATGAAATAATTCCAATTCAGAACACGAGTACTGGAACTAAAGGATTATTATTATCATTTTTACCGTTGTATAAATTGGACACTAAAGATTCAATCATTTTAATTGATGAACCTGAACGTTCCTTGTATCCTGACATGCAAATGGATTTAATGGAATACTATAAAAATTTCGCTCCTGAAGCACAATTTATAGTTGCAACACATTCCCCTTTTATTGCGGCTTCTTTTGAACCGGATGAAAGATTTATTTTAGAATTTGACGAACAAGGAAAGGTGACTGTTCGCCGCGGAAGTTCACCTATCGGAGATGACCCAAATGACATGTTAAAAAATGATTTCAATGTAAATTACTACAACAAACATGGAGAAGAAGCTTATCAAAAATACATTAACTTAAAGCAAGAAGTAGCTAAAGAAAACAATCCTAAAAGAAAAAAAGAATTATTATTAGAAACCGTTAAACTCGGAGATACTTATAATTTCTAAAATGAGAAAGGTTTTAAAAAACAGAGATTCTGAAATCATTAAAGACGGCTTGAACTATATCGAAGGTAATTCAAATAATAATTTGAAAATTTCGAAAATATTATATAAAGAACAAAAGGGATTTTGTGTTTATACCGAAGAATATTTGAGCAGAGCTGATGCCAGAGATATTGAACACTTCAATCCAAATTTAAAGGGAACTGCTCAAGATGGTTATAATAATTGGTATTTAGTCAAGCATCAATGGAATAAGGAAAAAGCCTCAAAGTGGGAAAATTTCCAACCCGTTTTAGAACCTACAAATGACACCTTTAACGAAAGAATTGTTTATGACGGTGGTGACTACCGCGTTTCAGATTCCAATGACATTGAAGCAACCAATTTGATAAAACTGCTCAAACTTGACGATATTATTTTAGCCGATGAACGAAAAAAATACATTCAACGAAAAGCCAAAGAAATTTCAATGTATGGTGATTTGCCAGAAAACTTCTTTAAGATATTAATTGATGATGATATAAAACAAATATCATATCTAAGAGCTATTCAACAAGAATTTGGTGTTGACATTTGGAATATGATTCCAGAAATAGAATAGATTAAGTATTTTACAGTTTCCAAAAACTTTAACCCTGAAAAACAACATTCAACATAAAATATGAAAGTAGCTATAATAATGGGATCCATCTCTGACATGCCAGTCATGCAGGATGCCATCGATATATTAAAAGAATTTGGAATCGAAACTGAAGTGGATATCGTTTCAGCTCACAGAACACCCGAAAAACTTTTTGATTTTAGTAGGAATGCCCACAAAAGAGGCATTTCGGTAATTATTGCTGGAGCTGGTGGAGCTGCACATTTACCGGGAATGGTCGCTTCTATGTCGCCACTTCCTGTGATTGGCGTTCCGGTAAAATCGAGCAATTCTATTGATGGTTGGGACTCGGTTTTGTCTATTCTTCAAATGCCGGGTGGTGTTCCTGTTGCAACGGTTGCCTTAAACGGAGCCAAAAATGCGGGAATTTTAGCGGCTCAAATTATCGGAAGTGCTAATAAAACGGTTCAAGATAAAATGATAGACTATAAAAATGGATTGAAAGAAGCAGTTCTTAAAGCTTCGGAAGGATTGAAGTAATTTTTTAACAATAATCTCGAAGTCTCGAAGCTTCGGGAATGTGATTAAATTACCAAACGTTTTCATAACAACCTTTCAAATGAGGCAATAGTTCTATACTTTTGAATCAAATAAACCATTAAAAATATGTCAGTTCTACTTCATAAATTCACTACAAAACACGATACCGCTCCTTTTTCTCAAATTAAAACCGAAGAATATCTTCCTGCTTTTCAAGAAGCAATCCATTTGGCGAAAGCCGAAATCGACGATATTGCTAACAATCCAGAAGCACCTACTTTTGAAAACACAATTGAAGCAATGGCTTTTAGTGGTGCGACTTTAGACCGAATTTCAAACATTTTTTTCAATCTTCATTCGGCAGAAACCAATGACGAATTACAACAAATTGCACAGGAAGTTTCACCGCTTTTGTCAGAATTTGGCAATGATGTTCGTTTGAATGCAGATTTGTTTAAAAGAGTCAAAACCGTTTATGATACTAAAGAAAATTTAGATTTAACTCCAGAACAAGCAACTTTATTGGATAAAAAATACAAGAGTTTTTCCAGAAACGGAGCTAATTTAACCGAAGAAAAGAAAAACCAATTGCGTGAAATCGACAAGCAATTATCCAAATTAAGTCTTGAATTTGGCGAAAATGTTTTGGCCGAAACCCACGCTTTTCAATTGCACATTACTGATGAAAAAGATTTGTCGGGTTTGCCGGAAGGAACAATTGAAGCAGCAAAGGAAACCGCAAAAACACTCGAAAAAGAAGGTTGGATTTTCACATTAGATTATCCAAGTTATGTTCCGTTTTTGACCTATGCTGATAATCGTGAATTGCGAAAAAAAATGGCAATTGCTTTTGGTTCCAAAGGTTTTCAGGACAATAAAAACAACAATGAAAAAATTGTTTTAGAAATTGCACGATTGCGTTTTGAACGTGCAAAATTGCTAGGTTATGCCTCACATGCTCATTTTGTTTTAGAAGAACGAATGGCAGAAAATCCAGAAAAAGTAACGACTTTCTTGAATGATTTATTAGCAAAAGCAAAACCTGCTACTTTAAAAGAATTTGAGCAGTTATCGAAATTTGCAAAAGATTTGGACGGCATTGAAACGCTGGAAAAATGGGACGGAGCTTATTATTCGGAAAAATTAAAACAGCAATTATTTAATTTAGATGATGAAAAACTGAAGCCTTATTTTAAATTAGAAAACGTGCTGGAAGGTGCTTTTAAGGTTTCTAATCAATTATTTGGTTTGACTTTCGTCGAAGTAAACGACATCGAGAAATACCATCCTGATGTAAAAACCTATGAAGTAAAAGACATCAAAGGCGATTTGGTTTCAATTTTTTATGCCGATTTTTTCCCAAGAAAAGGCAAACGAAATGGTGCTTGGATGACATCTTATAAATCACAATATGTTTTAGACGGAAACAACGAACGACCTCACGATTCGATAGTTTGCAATTTTACAAAACCAACCGAAACAAAACCTTCACTGTTGACTTTCAACGAAGTAACGACTTTGTTTCACGAATTTGGTCACGCTTTACACGGAATGTTAGCCGACACGGTTTACCCAAGTCTTTCAGGAACAAGCGTGTATTGGGATTTTGTGGAATTACCAAGTCAGATTTTTGAAAACTGGTGTTACGAACCGGAAGCCTTGGCTTTGTTTGCCCATCATTATGAAACCGGAGAAGTGATTCCGACCGAATACATTCAAAAAATTAAAGAAAGTGCAAGCTTCCAAGAAGGTTTGGCTACAATGCGTCAGTTGAGTTTTGGATTGCTCGATATGGGTTGGCACGGTCAAGATCCAACGGGAATCACTTCTATAAAAGATTTTGAAACCGAGCAATTTGCTTCGACAAAATTATATCCTGATGTCAAGGAAAACGCCATGAGTACTTCCTTTTCGCATATTTTTCAAGGTGGTTATTCTTCGGGTTATTACAGCTATAAATGGGCAGAAGTTTTGGATGCCGATGCTTTTGAATATTTCAAGGAAAAAGGAATTTTTAATACCGAAGTTGCTCAGAAATTCAAAGAAAATATCCTTTCAAAAGGCGGAACCGAACATCCGATGATTTTGTATAAACGCTTTCGCGGAAGTGAACCTAAGCCGGATGCTTTGTTGAAACGGGCGGGGTTGGTTTAAAATAAATAATTTAAGAAAAAACTGTCAAATATTGACAGTTTTTTTGTTTTAATTCAGTATATCAATTAAATAAAACCTTATATTTGAGAAACTTACTATCTCCCCATGCTTATGAAAAAACAGTACGCATTTGTATTATTTCTCTTCTTCTACTACATTACTTCATTCTCGCAATTTAATTTTTCTATTTCAACCACATCGGAAAGTTGTCCAAATAATGGAACTTTAACCATTCTGGTAAGTGGAAATACCCAAAATGATGCAATTGTTTTCTCGGTTTTTAAATTACCGAATGTTACGCAAGCAGTTACCTCCACAACAAACACTACAATTTCAGGACTTTCAGCTGGAGATTATCGCATTATCGGGACGAACCAAAATACTAATCAAATCGTAGAGCAAGAAGCTTCGATTGAAAATACGGAAGTGATACTCACTTATGGGATTGCGGATGGTGCAAATAGTTGCAGCAACAGATTTTTAACCGTAAACATTACAACTGGAACCGCAACTGGTTACGAGATTCTTGCGGGACCCGTGACAAAACCGCTGCAATCATCCGATACTTTTAACGGTTTGCTTCCCGGAAATTATTTAGTAAGAGTATTCGATAGTTGTGGAAACGGAATCACAAAATCTCACACAATTGTTGACCTTCCCTTTCAAACCAACGGGCTTCAAATTCTTTCAAGTAATTTTCCAGAAGAAGAATTATCAAGCTGTGATGAAATTTTTATAGGACAACAACTCGATGTTGCAGGTCAATATTATATTGCCTTTCCTTTAACTTTTACCTATACTATTTTCCCGCCAAATGGTGGTGCTCCAATTATAATAACACATATATACGGAAACCCAGGTTTGACATTTTTTGAAGATAGAACAATTTTTCCTGACCAACCCTTACTATTTGACATTCCGTACTTTACAGAACCTTATACCTACAATTTAACCGTAACTGACGGCTGTGGAAACGTTTATACACGAAATACCGAAATTATCAGCCAAGATCAAAGTCTTCAATTATCACCTTCTTTATTAAAATGTGGCACCAAAGGTTTATCGATTACCGCCAATAATTTTGTACCCCCGTTAAATATACATTTTGCAAATGCGCCTCAAGGCTTCAATCCACAAGATTTTAACGCAAATCATCCAATTTATAGTGAAATCCCTATTGAATTTGGCACTAATGATAATCCTGTTCCGGAAGGCAACTATTCGATTTTGGCAACGGATGCGTGTGGCAGAGAATTTTTATCCACAACCACTATAACTTACGAAGTAGAAATGGCTTTAAGCCCCAGAAATACTTGTACCTCAAATCCTACCATTAACGTTACAATTCCGGGTACTAATATTATTTCAATCCAAATAGATGAAGTTCCATTGGGTTCGCCAATTACGCCACCATACGATGCTTCGCATTTTATTAGCGACGGTGTTGGAGAAATTTCAAGCGGAATTATTCCGGGAAACTATGTGATTTCTGCTACTGACGAATGTGGGAACGTTTATACAAAACCTGTGACGGTTTTACTTCCGCAAGCGAGTAATTTTTACATAAGTACACAACCAGATTGCGACAGCGGTTTCGGAACCGTTTTAATTACTTCTTCTAATCCTGAATCGCCAATAACAAGTGTAATTTTAGTTTCGGGATCGCCAAATTTTCATTTGCCTTACCAAGCTGATGTTTCGAACTTGATTGAAAACGGAAAATTATCGATGAGTGGTTTACCAATAGGAAATTACACTGCAAAAGTTCAAGATGCTTGTGGAACTGAACGGTTGGTTAGTTTTCAAGTCAACGAATATCAAGGTAATACCGAAGTGGAAATCGCCGAATTCTGCTCGAGTCATAATGTTTTTCTAAACCATACCATTAATGGCGGTTTTTCTAATTTAGGATATTGGATTCAAAAATTTAATCCGCAAACTGGTTTTTGGGAACATCCGGTTACTGGCGTTCAATTTCCAGGTGTTGGAATTCCAAACAGTAACAATTCTATTTTAATTTCAAACAATTCTTGGACGTATAACCTGGACGAAACCGGAGTTTTTAGAATTGTAACGGTTTCATCGCGATTTGCATCGCCTGGCGAAAGTACATATTGCTTGAGAGTAATTCATGAATATGAGATTTCTGGTCGAATTTCTGTTGAAAATGTAAACTCTTTTTCATGTTCCAATCAACTTTTGGACGTCTTGATTGATGCTTCTGGGCGAGGAAATTTAACGTATAGAATTGTAGAACGTGATGATCAACCTTTTGAGGTAAATAATGGAAATAATCCACTTTTTACAGGTTTAGAATATGGAAAATATGTATTTGAAATTGAAGATTCTTGTCAAAATATTTTGGTTTACACATACCAAGTAAGAGCTCCATTTACCTTTACTATTCGGGCACAAATTTGCAACAATCAAAATAGTTTTTTACAGGTAGCAGCAATCAACGGCTTCACATATAGATGGTACAAATCCGGAAATCCGAGTGTTACATTGAGCACCACTCCTACGCTAAATTTTACGCCATTGAATTTAAACACCCATGCAGGAATTTATTTTGTAGATATTATTTACAATCAAAATACTAATTCTTGCTCAAACCAAACCTTGTCTTACGAAATTGCGCCAGGACAAAATCCGAACGCCGGAAATGACAAAACCGTGGAATTCTGTGGCATTCCGCCACTAATTACCTTGGCAGATTATTTAGATGAAAATGTGACGACTAATGGCGAATTTACACAAATTACACCAGGCGGAAATTTCAATACCGGAAGTTGGGACACCTCCGGAATTACTCCGGGAACCTATTATTTTTCTTACATCGTGAACGGTTTTTGTGGCGAAACTGATGATGCAGTTATTGCGATCAAGTTTGGCCTACCATTAGAAAATCCTGTGATTGATACACAACCTTCCGTTTGCGTAGGTCAAGAAATCGTGTTATCCATAAGTAATCCGTTACCAGGAAATACCTACCAATGGACAGGTCCTAATAATTTTTCGTCAACAGCAATGAATCCTGTGATTACTAATGCTATTATGGAAAACGCAGGACAATATTTTGTAAGAATTGTGAATGGAAATTGTTCGGCAGAAGCTAATGTTTCAATTGCAATTATTGCGGTTCCAAATTTTAGTTTGGAAGCAAATAACCAAATAATTTGCAACGGACAAGAAACACAATTACATTTAACTCCCGAATCTTTGGAAAGCGTTTATTCTGAAATTAATTGGTATTTCGAAGGAAACTTATTGGCGCAAGACGTTTTAAAGTTAAACGTGAATCAACCCGGAAATTATAGTGTTTCGATTTCTAACGGCAATTGTGCACAAAATTTATCGGTAGCGGTTTTAGAAAATCAAAATCCTTTTGAAATAGCGGTTTTGGCCAAATGCGAAAATGAAAAATTTATGGCGAGAGTGGTTTCGGTTGATGATTCTTTTGATGAAAATTCCGCCAGTTATTCTTGGACTGGTCCCGAAAATTTTTCGGCAAATACCCAAGTAATTGATCTAAGCGATGCCGTTTCGGGCAGTTACGAAGTAACGGTTACCACTGAAAATGGTTGCGAAGTGACTTTGGCAACCGATATTATCAAAAGTTTGTGCAACATTCCTAAAGGAATTTCTCCAAATGGCGATGGCAAAAATGACTCGTGGGACCTTTCGGGATTGGATATCGAGAAGGTCAAGATATTTAACCGTTATGGCACATTGGTTTATGAGTTAAACGATTATGTTGACCAATGGAAAGGCCAAGCGTTTAACGGAAATATTTTGCCAACCGCTACTTATTATTATTACCTCAAACTCAAGTCTGGAGAAGAAAAAACCGGATGGGTTTACTTACATTGGGGAATTTAATTCGCACCGTTTAATTTTTTTTTGCAAAAAAATAAAAAGTTTGAAAAATTTATATTTACTTTGAATTTAAAAGTTCTTTTTAAAAATAATTTAAAACCTTTTATATTATGATTACGCAACAACAACGTACCGCTTTATTTTTTTGTATTCCGTTAATACTTTTGACCTTTCCGCTGGTGGCAATGCAATTTACAACGGAAGTAGATTGGAATTGGTTTGATTTTTTAATTGCCGGAATTTTACTTTTCGGAACTGCCTTTTTGTGCGAATTGGTATTGCGAAAGTTCAAACCCACCAAAACACGATTGATGATTTGTACCGGAATCTTATTTATTTTATTTTTAATTTGGGCTGAATTAGCGTTAGGTATATTTGGTTCGCCGATTGCCGGAAGTTAATTGAGCTTCGTTTTTAAACTTTTTTCCATCACAATTTCGTCAAATTTAAAATTTTGGCAAAGTTCAAAATTTTCTTATCAAAAAAAATTCAATTTTAGCCGAAACGAAAAACTTTATACGATTTTCCGGATAATTGTTGCGTTGTAAGTCGTAGAACGCCATAAATAAAAACCGAAAAAAACTTTCAAATATTTTTGAAAGTTTAAAAACAATATTGTACATTTGAACTATGGAATTCAAAGAAGCAAAAAATAAATTTATCCAAACTTGGGGTTCGCTCGGTTCTCAATGGGGAATTAACAAGACGATGGCGCAAATTCATGCGTTGCTGATGGTGTCGCCAGAACCGCTTTCGATGGAAGATATTATGGAAGAATTGCTGATTTCGAGGGGAAATGCAAGTATGAATTTGCGGGCGTTGATGGATTGGGGAATTGTTTACAAGGAGTTTAAATCTGGCGAACGAAAGGAGTTTTTTACGGCGGAAAAAGATTTGGATGAGTTGGCGGTGAAAATTGCAAAAGAACGCAGCAAACGGGAAATTAAACCGGCTTTGAAAGTTTTGAAAGAGGTTTCATCAATTGAAAAAAACCAGTCGAATGAAACGAAACATTTTGTAGAGAAAACAAATGAACTGTACGATTTTGTGCTCAAAGCCGACAATATGATTGAAAAAGCCACGGAATTTCAAGACAATTGGATTGGCAGAATGTTATTGAAAATGATGAAATAAAAAAATTTGAAATATTGTTTCACTTTTTTCTGAAAGTTTAAAAATTAGTAAATTATGAAAGCAGCTTATAAATTAAATTATTTTTTCATAACGTTGCCAGCGGCGTTAGCGCTGTTTGGATTAATCGAAGAAAAATTTCTGTATTATTCTTTGTTGTCATTTATCCCCTTAGGTCTCTATCAAATTGTAATTACAATTCGGCTTGCAAGTGTTCTTTCTACAAATGTTCACTATCAAATTTACGTTATCGGTGTTCATTTATTTTTTATCCTGGCAGTCACATTAGATTTTTGGTGGGATTATCTCGAACCTAATAGTGAAATTTTCTATGGAATTCCACCATTGTTGGCAATTTATTTCTCATTTATTCTTTACCAAAAATCCCGAAAATTATGAATCTAAATGTTGTTGGCTACTTTATTTTTTTGGCAATATCCATATACATTATTTTAATTGTTGGAAAAATATGTTTTCGAAACGGAAATATTTTTGTGATGGAATTAATTCCTGATTATCAAGAATTGTGTCAGCAAATAAACAAACTTTTATTGGTTGGCTATTACTTGGTGAATATTGGTTATTGTGCAATGACGCTTATCAATTGGTCTAAAATTGAAACACTGCTTCAGTTAACTGAAATTATAGCTATAAAAACGGCCTTAATTATCGGGATCCTCGGCTTTTTACATTACCTCAACATTTTCATTCTTACTAATTACCTTCAAAAATTTTTTAAATAAATCTTTAAAATTCAACATTATGGAAACTACAAAAATTTTAATCGGATACATTATCTATTTGCCAATCGCATTATTTTTAACCTATTTTGTTTCTAAAACATTGTTTAAAAATGGAAAAATATTCATGCTCTACATCTTCAAAGGTCGTACTGAAATTGCGGATGCAACAAACACTCTATTTGAAACCGGATTTTATCTCCTAAACATTGGTTTTGCTTTGATGATATTGAAAATAGACGGAAATGTAAATAATTATCAGCGTTTGATCGAAGCTTTAAGTTATAAAATTGGTGGCTTTTCAATTTATCTTGGCGTGATGCTTTTTTTAAATTTATATTTCTTTTTTAGAGGAAAGAGAAAAGCAAGAGAAAATCAAGCGACAGAACGACCCGTTTTTAAAGCCTAACCAAACTTCCTAAATTTTTTCAAACTTTGGAAAAGTTCTTCCGGATAATCACCTTTAAATTTTAAAACTTAAATGCTCATAAAAACAAAAAAATATGAAAAAGCTAATCATTGCAGCGGGAACTGGATTTTTAGGTCAGGTTTTGGCAAATTATTTCAAAAATAAATTTGAAGAAATTGTCATCCTGACAAGAGGAAAATCGGAAGTAAAAAACAAGATAAAGTATGTTAATTGGGATGCCAAAACATTTTCGGGCTGGGAAGAAGAACTTGAAAATGCGGATGTTTTAATCAACCTTGCCGGAAAATCTGTTGATTGCAGATATACCGAAGAAAATAAAAACGAAATTTTAGCTTCAAGAATTGACAGTACCAAAATTTTGAATCTCGCCGTTTTAAACTGTGAAAATCCGCCCAAACATTGGCTTAACTCTTCTACTTCTACCATTTACCGACATTCTTTAGACAAACAAATGGCTGAAATAAATGGCGAAATTGGTGACGATTTTTCGATGAATGTCGCAAAAGCGTGGGAGAAATCTTTTTTTGAAACCGAAACTCCCCAAACTAAAAAAACGGCTTTGAGAACTTCGATTGTTTTGGGTAAAAATGGTGGCGCTTTTCTTCCACTAAAAAACTTAACAAAGCTTGGTTTTGGTGGAAAACAAGGCAAAGGAAATCAGTTTATCAGTTGGATTCACGAAAAGGATTTTGCAATAGCCATAGAATTTATCTACGAAAAAGAAATGACGGGAGTTGTGAATATCGTTTCGCCAAAACCCATTCGAAACGCAGAATTCATGAAAATTTTACGCGAAAGTTTAGGGGTTCCTGCAGGAATTGCTATTGGAGAAAAACTACTAAAATTAGGAGCCAAAATCATTGGAACAGAAACTGAATTGGTTTTGAAAAGCAGAAATGTGATTCCGACACGGTTGCTGGAAAATGGTTTTACTTTTAAATTTGGAGATTTACGCAAAGCGTTTGATGATATAAGATAATAATTTTTACAGCTTTGGCAAAGTTCAAATTTTTCTTATCAAAAAAATTCAATTTTAGCCGAAACGAAAAACTTTACACGATTTTCCGGATAATTGTTGCGTGGTAAATCGTAGAACGCCAAAAAAGAAAATGAGATTTTTTCAAATTTTAAAAACTTTGACGAAAATAATTTACATCAAAAAAACCATCGCCAACCAAAAAATCGGGATGCTTTCTACCCAGAAACTGGTGTAATATTTGCTTCGGTTTTCGTGGGCAAAATATATAAATAGTGATGTGATTACAATTAAAACAGCATTGATAATAAGCTGTTTTTCGTCAATTTCGCTTTTAAAAAATTCTAAAAAGTAAAAAGGAATGAGTAGCAAAATGCCGAGGATTTTGGTGTTTTTTACACCTATTTTTTGTGGAACGGTTTGCAATTTTAAGTCGTCGGTTTTGAGGTCGATGATTTCGAAAATTAAAATCAAGACAATGACGAGCAAAAATCTTTGGCAAAATTTCAGCAAAACGTCGGCACTAATGTTAGTTTCAAAATTTAGAAGTGGCAACAAAATCGTTACACCAGCCCAGCAAAATGCTACGATGTAAATTTTGATACCCGTCCAATTTCGGAAGTTGGGTTTGTGGGAAAATAACGGAATGGCATACAAAAATGTGAATCCGGAAAATATTAAGGCGACAATTTGTGTGTTACTTTTTAATTGTAAAAAAAAATATCCTGAAATTAAAATTGATAAAGCGCTCAAGCCGAAAATTAATTTTATTTCCCGAGAAATCTTTTTTTTGTTTCTGCAAAAACTTTCAAACTTGATAAAATTGTACCCGAAAATTGTTCCAAAAAAAGCAAAACCTGCCATCTCAAAATCAAATGGTTTTTGGAACATGTGATTCGTCATTAAAACCAATGACAATACGGAAATTGCAACATGAATACTTGCTTTTACATAGAATTGAAATAGTTTTTGAGCGACTTGCATGACACAAATTTAGCGAATCGTTAAAAGTGTTGGGTATTTTGGTATAAATTTCCTAAAAAATACGTGTTAAAAATAAATTTCTTTTTCAATTTAATAAGTACTTTTGTGCCACAAAAAACACAACCCAACATATCTTATTTTTATGAGAACAGATGCTTTTGCTTTAAGACACATTGGTCCGCAAGAAAATGATTTACAGCACATGCTGAAAATTATTGGCGTAGAATCGATTGACCAATTGATTTATGAAACGCTTCCTGACGACATCCGTTTGAAAGCGCCTTTGAACTTGGATCCGGCCATGACGGAATACGAGTATTTAAACCACATTCAGCAATTAGGAAATAAAAATAAGGTATTCAAATCTTATATTGGTTTGGGTTATCATCCGGCAATTGTTCCGGCTGTAATTCAGAGAAATATTTTTGAAAATCCGGGTTGGTACACGGCTTACACACCTTACCAAGCAGAAATTGCTCAAGGTCGATTAGAAGCTTTGTTAAATTATCAAACTACAGTTATTGAGTTAACCGGAATGGAAATTGCCAATGCGTCACTTTTAGACGAAGGCACGGCTGCTGCCGAAGCGATGGCGTTACTCTTTGACGTGAGAACGCGTGATCAGAAAAAAAATAACGTAAATAAATTTTTTGTCTCTGAAGAAATTTTGCCACAAACACTTTCGGTTTTACAAACACGTTCTACCCCAATTGGTGTGGAATTAGTGATTGGAAACCACGAAGAATTTAATTTTGGCACAGAATTTTTTGGAGCCATTTTACAATATCCTGGAAAATACGGACAAATTTTCGACTATGCTTCTTTTATTTCCAAGGCTAAAGAAAACGAAATTAAAGTGGCGGTTGCTGCTGATATTTTAAGTTTGATAAAATTAACGTCTCCAGGAGAAATGGGTGCCGATGTTGTTTTGGGAACCACACAACGTTTTGGAATCCCAATGGGTTACGGAGGTCCTCACGCGGCATATTTTGCTACAAAAGAAGAATACAAGCGAAGTATGCCGGGAAGAATTATTGGCGTAACCGTTGATACTAACGGAAATCGTGCGCTTCGAATGGCTTTGCAAACACGTGAACAACATATTAAGCGTGAAAAAGCAACTTCAAATATTTGTACGGCTCAAGTGCTTTTGGCTGTTATGGCCGGAATGTATGCGGTATACCACGGTCCAAAAGGTTTAAATTATATTGCTGATAAAGTTCACGCAGCTGCGGTTACCACGGCTGATGCCTTGAATAAAATTGGCGTTTACCAAACCAATACATCATTTTTTGATACCATCGTTGTAAAAGCCGATGCTCAAAAAGTAAAAGCAATTGCCGAGCAAAAAGAATTCAATTTTTATTATATTGACAACGAAACCATTTCGATTTCTTTTAACGAAACGACTTCAATTGCGGATATCAATACGATTATTGCGATTTTTGCTGAAGCAGTTTCAAAAGAAACTATTTCGGTTAAAGAATTGGCAAATGATTCAATGGTTTTAGATAGCGTTCAAAGAACATCTGAATTTTTGAAGCACGAAGTTTTCAACAAACATCATTCTGAAACGGCTTTGATGCGTTACATGAAAATGTTGGAAAGAAAAGATTTAGCGCTAAATCACTCGATGATTTCGTTGGGATCTTGTACGATGAAATTAAATGCTGCCGCAGAAATGTTGCCTTTGAGCATAGCAAATTGGAACAATATTCACCCGTTTGCACCAATTGAGCAGGCAGAAGGTTATCAAATCATGCTTAAAAAATTAGAGCATCAATTAAACGTTATTACTGGTTTTGCAGGAACAACTTTGCAACCTAATTCTGGAGCTCAAGGCGAATATGCAGGTTTGATGGTCATTAGAGCTTATCACCAATCGAGAGGAGAATCACACAGAAATATTGCGTTGATTCCGGCTTCAGCACACGGAACCAATCCAGCAACGGCGACAATGGCAGGAATGCAAGTTGTGGTAACTAAAACTTCCGAAAATGGAAATATTGATGTAGAAGATTTAAGAGCAAAAGCCATTCAATACAAAGATAATTTGGCGTGTTTGATGGTAACGTATCCTTCAACTCATGGGGTTTACGAAGCTTCTATCATTGAAGTGACTAAAATTATCCACGAAAATGGTGGTCAAGTTTATATGGATGGTGCCAATATGAATGCACAAGTTGGATTAACGAATCCGGCAACAATTGGTGCTGACGTTTGCCACTTAAATTTACACAAAACATTTGCGATTCCTCATGGAGGTGGTGGACCTGGCGTGGGACCAATTTGCGTAGCAAAACATTTAGTAGAATTTTTACCTACCAATCCAGTTGTAGCTACAGGAGGAAATAGTGCCATCACAGCTATTTCTGCGGCTCCTTGGGGTTCTGCTTTGGTTTGCTTGATTTCTTACGGATATATTACAATGCTTGGTGCAGAAGGTTTGACAAGTTCTACACATCATGCGATTTTAAATGCCAACTATATTAAAGAAAGATTAAAAGGTCATTTTGAAACACTTTACACTGGTGAAATGGGTCGTGCGGCTCACGAGATGATTATTGAATGTCGTCCGTTTAAAGAAAAAGGAATTGAAGTGACTGACATTGCAAAACGTTTGATGGATTATGGTTTCCATGCGCCAACGGTTTCTTTCCCGGTTGCCGGAACGTTGATGATTGAGCCAACAGAAAGTGAAAATTTAGAAGAATTAGACCGTTTTTGTGATGCGATGATTTCAATTAGAAAAGAAATTGCTGCCGCAACCGCAGAAGACGAAAATAATGTTTTGAAAAATTCACCTCACACTTTGGCAATGTTAACTGCTGAAACTTGGGATTTTCCTTACAGCAGAGAAGCTGCCGCTTTCCCGTTAGAATACATTGCTGAAAATAAATTTTGGCCTTCGGTAAGAAGAGTGGATGACGCTTATGGCGATAGAAACTTGGTTTGTTCTTGTGCGCCAATTGAAGCGTATATGGAAAGTTAAACAGATAAATAAAATTAAAAAGCCGGAAAAATCCCGGCTTTTTAGTTTATAATATTTTTCAATGTTTATTCTGCAACGGCAAAAGTAGAAACTACCGTTTGCTTTTCATCCAAAGCATTAGGATTAGAGATTGTAATTCCGTATTCTCCAGATTCCAATGTTGGTATATTAATAAGGTAAGAACTTGTACCATATTTTTTTCCTGTGAACGAAACGTAATCTAAATTGTTTCTTTTTGCTCCTCCAAAATTATTAACAGCAGCAAGTTCAGCTCTACGGTATTTTTTCCTTTTCTCAAATTTAAAAATTCTTACAATCGAAAGCGGATCTGTAAGATTATCCACACCTCTAATTATAAGTTTTACTTCTTTATTTTTATCAAGCACAATTCCAGAACAACATCCATCAATTTGAAGTTGAGTTCGAACCTTACCTATTCCGGTAAGCATGAGTCCCGTAGAGGCTGCAGTTCTACTTTGAGTTAGCTGCTTTTCCAAAAGAGTATGCGATTGATCTGCATTTACCAACATAGCTTCCCCAACAAATTCTGGTTCTTCTGTACTTTGAGCAAAACAAGTTGCAGTGAAGAGAGAAACCGCCAACATAGAAAATAATTTTGTTTTCATTTAATTCGAGTTGTAATATTTATTTTTAAAATTGATTCCCGCAAATATAAAATCTTTTCGTTTACAAAAAACTCTTGATTAAATTTTCTTAAAAGAAT
The DNA here is from genome assembly GCF_009915155.1 of Flavobacterium ichthyis. GTDB lineage: Bacteria > Bacteroidota > Bacteroidia > Flavobacteriales > Flavobacteriaceae > Flavobacterium > Flavobacterium ichthyis. The sequence continues at coordinate 40,818 of NZ_JAABLM010000001.1, forward strand.
TGTAATTCGTAAATTTATTTTACAAAAATTTAAGCAATGACCGACCTTTCAGACAGGAAAGATATCAGTATTCTCACAGAAAAATTTTATCAAAAACTGCTGTCAAACATTAACATCAACTTTATTTTTACTGATGTGGCCAAAATTAATCTGGAATCGCATTTGCCCAAAATCATCAATTTTTGGTGCTTATCCATGTTTGGCGAACCGGGTTATGATACCAATGTCATGCATGTTCACCTAGAGTTAAACGAAAAATTCCCGCTTCAACCCGAGCACTTCAAAATTTGGCTTGACACCTTTTTTGAGACCGTTGACGAAAATTTTTCTGGCGTCAATGCACAATCTATCAAAACGAGAGCATTATCAGTTGCCACAATAATGCAGCTAAAAATCAACCAATTCCACAATAATAATTCGTAAAAAAAATATTATTCGTAAAAATTATATGCAAGCATAATAAATTAACTGCTTTCACTGTTATTTTTTTATAACTTAGCTAAGAATTTAATTGTCAAACAATATCATGACTATCAAAATAATTGGCTCGGGAAGTTATATTCCGGAAATAAAAATATCTAATCGCGATTTTCAGCAACACTATTTTTTAAGTGAAGAGGGCGAACCGCTCACTCAAGGAACCGATGTGATTGTAGAAAAATTCAAAGACATTACCGGAATTGAAGAACGCCGTTACGCTAACGAAGAATTTTTGGCGTCAGACCTTGCCTATTTTGCTTCGGAAAAAGCCATTGAGGACGCTAAAATCGACCCCGAAACCATCGATTATATTATTCTTGCACACAATTTTGGCGATGTCAAACTAGGAAAAATCCAATCGGATATTTTACCAAGTTTAGCCACTCGCGTCAAACATAAGCTGCAAATAAAAAATCCAAAATGCGTAGCATACGACATTCTTTTCGGTTGTCCCGGTTGGATTGAAGGCGTTCTACAAGCCAATGCATTCATCAAATCTGGCATGGCAAAACGCTGTTTAGTCATTGGTGCCGAAACTTTGTCCCGCGTCATCGACCCGCATGACCGCGACTCTATGATTTATGCCGATGGTGCTGGTGCCACAATTATCGAGGCCTCACATGACGAAACCGGAATGCTTTCGTACGAAACCGCAACGTTCGCCTACAACGAAGCCAACTATTTATTTTTTGGAAAATCATATAACAAAACCCTCAATCCCGACGTGCGTTACATCAAAATGCACGGCCGAAAAATTTATGAATTTGCTTTAAGCAACGTGCCTCAAGCCATGAAATCTTGCGTAGAAAAAAGCAATATCCCCATTGGTAACATCAAAAAAATAATCATCCATCAAGCTAACGAAAAAATGGACGAAGCTATAATCCATCGCTTCTACAAACTTTTCGGGCAAACGCCTCCGCCACAAATCATGCCTATGACCATTCACAAATACGGTAACAGTAGCGTGGCAACTGTTCCCACACTTTTCGACCAGCTTATCAAAGGAAATCTCGAAAATCACCAACTAAATAAAGGAGATGTTATTATCTTTGCCTCGGTTGGAGCCGGTATGAACATTAACGCCTTCACCTACAGGTTATAAAATATTTTTTTTAAGAAGCCAATCCCGCTTTCCGCTGCAAGCCTTCGGCAAAAAAAATAATTTTCCATCTCGCGGCAGGAGCTTGCTCTGGTCGCTCTGCCACTTCGGGAAAATTAATTTTTTTTTACCTCAGGGCTTTCCGCTACAATCGGGGCTATACACAAAACCATGTACGAAAAAACATACCCTTCAAAAAGATTCAAGCTCACACTCGAATTTTTAAAAAAACACATCAATCCTACAGAAAAAATTCTCGATTTGGGAACCGAAAACCCTTTTTCCAAAATCATGAAACAAGAAGGATTTTCGGTTACAAATACAAAAGGCGAAGATTTAGATAACGATCAAACCACACTTCAAACCCAAGAATACACGGTGACAACTGCTTTCGAAATTTTCGAACATTTACTTAACCCGTACACCATTCTTCAAAATATAAAATCCGACAAAATTTTTATTTCAATTCCTTTAAGATTGTGGTTTTCACCAGCATACAAAAGTAAAACTGACATGTGGGACCGTCATTACCACGAATTTGAAGATTGGCAGCTCGACTGGCTTTTGGAAAAAACAGGCTGGAAAATCATCGACCGAAAAAAATGGACCAATCCCGTAAAACAAATTGGTATCAGACCATTATTGCGTCAATTTACCAATAGATATTACATCGTGTACGCAGAAAAAATTTTGGAACAAAAATAAAACCGCTTGAAATATTACATCGTCATTCCAGCCCATAACGAAGAAAAATTTATTTCGCTAACGCTTCAATCCATTGCAGAACAAACCTTGTTACCTGTGAAAGTAGTGGTGGTTGACGATAATTCAACTGATAAAACTTCGGAAATAGTTCACAGTTTTTCTAAAAAATATCCGTTCATTAGTTTGCTCAAAAAAAATTCTGATGCCATTCACCTTCCCGGAAGTAAAGTGATTCAGGCGTTTCAATTTGGGTATGATTCTTTGGATGAAAACTACGAAATGATTGTAAAACTCGATGCCGATTTAATTCTCCCAGAACATTATTTTGAAACCATTGCCAATATTTTTAATTCGGACGAAAACGTTGGAATGGCTGGCGGATATGCTTATATAGAACAAAACGGGGAATGGGTTTTGGAAAATCTTACCAATAAAGACCATATTCGCGGCGCTTTTAAAGCGTATCGAAAAAAATGTTTTGACCAAATTGGCGGCCTCAAACCGGCAATGGGATGGGACACGGTTGACGAATTACTTTGTAAATTTTACAATTGGAAAATTGTTACTAACGAAAAATTAATTGTTAAACACTTGAAACCAACAGGTGCGAAATATAATAAAGCCGCGAGATACAAGCAAGGAGAAGCGTTTTATAGTTTGGGTTACGGTTTTTTCATTACCGTTATTGCTTCGGCGAAATTGGCTTTTATGAAGAAAAAACCTTTTTTGTTTTTCGATTACGTCAAAGGATTTGTTAAAGCAAAATCTGCGAAAAAACCGCTTTTAGTAACACCTGAACAAGCCCAATTTATCCGAAATTATCGCTGGCAAAGCATGAAAAAAAAGTTAATTTAGTAGTTTGACAAATCATCGATTCTTATCTTTAGTAAGAAAAATTAGTTTTCTTTTGGCTTCAAAAATAAATTCGTTTTAAATCGAAACCATTACTGCTGACTAATTTCGTATTTTAGCCCATATTTTTTTAGAAATTATAAATGATTCGATATTTAACTCAAATAGGTCGCTATTTCATTATGTTGAAAGAAGTATTCAACAAACCTGTAAAATGGTCCTACATGCGACAATTAATCTTAAAAGAGATTGATGACCTCATCATAGGATCTTTAGGAATAGTAGCTTTTATTTCCTTTTTCATTGGTGGTGTTGTTGCCATTCAAACGGCGTTAAACCTTACTAATCCATTAATTCCCAAAACTTTAATTGCTTTTGCCACACGACAATCAGTGATTTTGGAGTTTGCACCAACATTTATTTCGATTATTATGGCGGGAAAAGTGGGTTCTTTTATCACTTCGAGTATTGGAACGATGAGAGTTACTGAGCAAATCGACGCTTTGGAAGTAATGGGAGTGAACTCGCTTAATTATCTGGTTTTTCCAAAAATTGCTGCTTTAATGCTTTATCCGTTCGTGATTGCATTAAGTATGTTTTTAGGAATTTTGGGCGGCTATGTTGCAGCTGTTGCGGGAAATCTAACTTCAGGAGACGAGTTTATTAACGGTTTGCAAACTGATTTTATTCCGTTTCATATTGCTTATGCATTTATCAAAACATTAGTTTACGCAATAATTTTAGCGACTATTCCGTCATTTCATGGGTATTACATGAAAGGTGGTGCATTAGAAGTTGGAAAAGCAAGTACTACATCTTTCGTTTGGACGAGCGTTGTGGTCATTTTAATGAATTTTATCCTAACCCAATTACTTTTAAGTTAAAATGATTGAAGTTAAAGACATCAAAAAATCTTTCGGAGATGCCGAAATATTAAAAGGAATTACAACGACATTCGAGACTGGCAAAACTAATTTAATTATTGGTCGAAGTGGCTCTGGAAAGACGGTTATGCTAAAAACCTTGTTAGGGATTCATATCCCGGAGCATGGCTCAATTGCTTTTGACGGCAGGATTTATTCCGAAATGGATAAAGACGAAAAACGTGCGTTGAGAACCGAAATTGGGATGGTTTTTCAGGGAAGCGCTCTTTTTGATTCGATGACCGTTGAAGAAAATGTTGGGTTTCCGTTGAAAATGTTTTCAAACAAGAAATCTTCAGAAATAAGAACGCGTGTAAATGAAGTGCTCGAGCGAGTCAATCTGGTTGACGCAAATAAAAAATTCCCGTCTGAAATTTCCGGAGGGATGCAAAAACGTGTAGCAATTGCTCGTGCGATTGTGAATAATCCAAAATATTTATTTTGTGACGAACCTAATTCTGGCTTAGATCCCGAAACCTCTATTTTGATTGATGTTTTGATTCAAGAAATTACAAAAGAATACAACATGACAACCGTGATTAACACTCACGATATGAACTCGGTTTTGCAAATTGGTGAAAAAATTGTATTCCTGAAAAATGGTTTAAAAGAATGGGAAGGAAATAATGAGCAAGTGTTAGAAACAAAAAATAAATCAATTGTCGAATTCGTTTATTCGTCTGATTTATTTAAAAAATTACGCGAAGGTCTTTTGGCGGAAGCAGACGAGGAAAATCAAGAATGATTTTTTTTAATTCCAATTAGTGAAATTCCAAATTTAAAACAGTGCCGTAAATTCCAATAAAGAAATTCCAAAATTGAATTGAAATTGAAGTTCCAGTTGAAAATTCACAAAAAAACCTAACAGATTTTTAAAGTTGTTAGGTTTTTTTTTGATTCGAAATCTTGAAAAACTATTTCGTTACCATTTCGGTAATTCGTTTAATATCTTGCTCCTTGCCTTTTGGATAAATCAGCAAAACATCTTCTTTATCAACAATGATATAATCGCTTAAACCATCAACGATAATCAACTTTTTAGCATCGGTTCTAATGATATTGTTTGAGGCATTTTCTAAAAAAACTTGAGCATTCACTACTGCATTCAGCTTGTTGTCTTTTGGTAATTTTTCATAAAGAGATCCCCAAGTTCCTAAATCATTCCAATCGAAAGTGGCTGGCAAAACATATACATTATCTGCTTTTTCCATGATGGCATAATCGATTGAAATATTTTCTGCCAAACCATAATTTTGATTGATGAATTCTTGTTCTCTTTCTGTATTTAAAACGGGATAACCTTCTTCAAATAAAGCATTCATTTGCGGTTGAAATTGTTCAAAAGCTTCGGTTACAGCTTTGACACTCCAAATAAAAATTCCGGCGTTCCACAGAAAGTTTCCACTTGCTAAGAAAGATTTTGCAGTATCATAATCGGGTTTTTCTCTAAATTGGTTTACCTTCTTGATAGGATTTTGCATATTTTTATCAAATTCAATATAACCAAAACCAGTATTTGGAAAGGTAGGTTGAATCCCTAAAGTCATCAATGCATTATTATTTTTACAAAAATCAAATGACTGTTTAAGATTCTCGACAAATGTACTCTCATCTTCAATCCAGTGATCGCTTGGAGCAACTACCATTAAAGCATCAGGATTTATTTTTTGAATTTTTAAAGAGGCGTATAAAATACATGGAGCAGTATTTCTCATCGCTGGTTCAAGCAGCACCTGCTCTTGCTTTACTTGCGGCAACTGATTTAAAACCAATTCATTATAACGCTCATTTGTTAATATAAATATATTTTCTGCTGGAATTAATTTGGCTAACCTCCCGAAAGTTTTTTGAATGAGTGTTTCGCCCGTTCCTAACATATCGTGAAATTGTTTTGGAAATTCATTTGTACTAACTGGCCAAAAACGTGATCCAATCCCGCCTGCCATTAAAATGGCAAAATAATTATTATTCATTGCTTGTAGGTAAGTTTCAAAACTATGTTAAATATTCGACATATTATGCGAAAATACAAGTTTATTACATTTCATTTAACATTACTGAGGTAACACTTCTACTTCAGCATTTGGATTAAAAAGATAGATTTTTCCAGTATTTAATTCTACACATTCAAATCGTTTGGTACGTTGTGGTCCTTTTCGAAAAATTTTGCCGTTGTATATTCTAAAAACAGTACCATATGGAATTTCAAAAATATAATTTTTGTCACTTTGCAAATCAAATTGCTTTAAAGCCAAAGATAACGTGGTATCAGTATCACTACTCGCTGAAGGATTTCTAAAGTGCCTCGCTAAAAGCGGTAACAGTTGCATCGGAAAAATTTCCGGACGAATAAATGGCACCATCAATTGTTGAAAAGTATATTTCCACTCGTTCCCATGAGGTTTAATGTTTCTTCCAAATTTTTTAAACGCCACCAAATGTGCAATTTCATGGATTAAAGTCATCAAAAATTTATATTTATTCAAACTCGAATTTACAGTAATTTCATGCTTACCGGTTGGTCCTTTACGATAATCGCCATGTCTTGTCATGCGTTCGTTTACAATTTTCAAATGCACTTCGTTAGCAACGATGAGTTCAAAAACTGGTTCGACAGCGTGTTCGGGCAAATATTTAGCGAGCGTTTCGTTCAAAAAAAATGTTTATTACGGTGTTGTGGAAGAAACTTGTAAGACTTTTCCGTTGAAAAATTGATTTCCGGTTAATACAAAATCAAAAATATATTTCGCCATTGCTAAAGGTAAGAGTGGCGCTTGATAACCCGGAAAAGCTTCGGCTAACATTTCCGTTTGCACAGAACCTAAAGCCAAAACATTAAATGAAATTCCTTGTGCTTTATATTCCTCAGCCAATAATTCTGATAACGTAATTACGGCACCTTTACTCGAGCTATAAGCCGATAAACCCGCAAATTTCATCGTCCCTTGAACACCACCCATAGAGCTTATGGTTACCACGTGACTTCCTTTTTGTAAAAATGGTAATGCGATTTTGGTTAATGTGGCAACGCCAAAAACATTCACTTTATAAATTTTTTCGAAATCGCCCGCAGTTGTTTCAGTAAAAGGTTTTACTACAATTGCTCCTGCGTTATGTACAACAGCATCTATCTTTTTCCAAGAACTTTCTAAAAAACAGGTAACTTTTTCAAATTCGGTTTCTACTGCTAAATCAACGGACAACCAAGTAATATTAGGATTTTCAAGCAATAATTTATGGCTATTTCGCGAAAGCGCTAAAACCTGATGACCTTGATTGGCAAATAAAAGTGCCAGCTCTAGTCCTATTCCACGGCTGGTTCCAGTAACAATAATGTTTTTCATTAAAATATTTTTTGTAGTAAAAAAGCTATTACCAAGCACAAATTTACAAAAATATAAATGAGTATCGTTAAGATTCATTTTCTACAATTTTACACAGCTAATTCCACACTTTTCCACATATCAAAGTTCTGGAAATTTCTCGCAAAAATAAATATTCTCTTATTTTTCAATAGTTTACGATTGATGCTACTTCTTTTTATTTGAATGGCATATTTTTTTCATTATTCTAACTGAAGAAGAAAATCACCACCAAAAAAATATTGCTATGAAAAAGTTTATTATTACGATGGTTTTTGCAATAGGACTAAGTTTCCAGGCAGAAGCTTCGTACAAAAATCAAAATATAATTTCTGTTAATCAGGAAAAAACTTATAACCCTATTGAAGCATCGGCAATTCCGGCAGAAGTATTAAAAAACATCAGTTCGAAATACGGCGGATTCACCATTAGGGAAGCTTACGTTGCTGCAGATGGCGAATACAAATTGGTTTTAGCAAAAGACGAAACCACTACAACAGCCTATTTTAACAGCAAAGGTGAGTTTATTAAAGAAGCATAGTTTAAGTTAAGTTTGTTGAAAGAAAAGTATTATACTTTTCACAGTAAAAGGAGATGTGGGGGCATCTCCTTTATTGTTTTTACCCGAGATTATAACATATATTAACACTTAAAAATCATTTTTAATTTTAAATTTGTAATAAATCCATGCCAAAATAAATGAGCGAAAAAATTCTGGTTATAGACGACGATGTTTCTTTCTGCATAATGCTGAAAACTTTTTTGCAAAAAAAAGGGTTTGATGTTACAAACGCTTTTAATGCAAAAGATGCTCAAATAGAAATAAGCAACCAAAATTTCTCAGTGGTTCTTACCGACATTCGTCTCCCAGACAGTGATGGTTTGGAAATTTTAAAATTTGTTAAGCAAAATTCTCAAAAAACACAAGTTATTTTAATGACCGGTTACACGGATATTAAAACTGCTGTAAATGCGATGAAAATTGGAGCTTTCGATTATGTAGGAAAACCTATTAATCCTGACGAAATTTTGCATACCATTAAGCAATCTCTTAAAAATAAGGCAGAAAACATTCCCGGCGAAACCGCAAATAAGATCACTTCCAGTCCAAAAAATATTGACGCTTTCGTAAAAGGTATTAGTGCTTCGTCAGGAAAACTTCACGAATATATCTCGCTTGTGTCGCCAACTAATATGTCGGTTTTAATTATGGGCGATAGCGGAACCGGAAAAGAATATATTGCTCATACAATTCACATCCAAAGCAAACGTGCCGAAAAACCTTTCATCGCTGTAGATTGTGGAGCGATACCCAAGGAATTGGCTTCTAGCGAATTTTTTGGTCACTTAAAGGGTTCGTTTACCGGCGCCATTAATGATAAAATCGGGCATTTTGAAGCAGCCAATGGCGGAACGCTTTTTTTAGACGAAGTAGGAAATTTAACTTACGAAGTTCAGGTACAATTACTTCGTGCTTTGCAGGAAAGAAAAGTAAAACCTGTGGGAAGCAACCACGAAATTAAAGTTGATATTAGGGTAATTGCCGCCACAAATGAGGACTTAGCTGAAGCGGTAAAAAACGGAGAATTTCGTGAGGATTTATACCATCGGTTGAATGAATTTAGCATTCAAGCGCCAAAATTAAGCGAAAGAAAAACGGACATCATGGTTTTTGCGCATCATTTTTTAGAGTTAGCAAATACAGATTTAGAAAAAAACATTCAAGGATTTGATAGCGAAGTAAGTGAATTGTTCCTTAATTACGATTGGCCAGGAAACCTTCGCGAAATGAAAAATACTGTAAAAAGAGCCGTACTTTTAACCCAAACTGAAACAATTTCAGTAGCCGTTTTACCGACTGAAATGACGCAAACTCAACCGAGTCAAAATATTGCTTTTACCAAAGAAAATGAGGAAGAAATTATTAGAAAAGCGCTTCATCAAGTAAATTATAACAAAAGTAAAGCTGCAAAATTATTGAACATCGACAGAAAAACGCTTTACAATAAATTGAAATTATATAGCATTGACCTTTAATTGTTGCCGTATTCTTTCTTTATTGCGATTTCCAGTTCGTCTAATTTCTTGAAAATATTTTGCAGATATTCCTTTGTATTCAATTTAGAAATTGGAAAAGATTGGTCTTCAATCGGTTCAAGTAAATCGGAAATTTCGTAAACTTCCATTTGTTTTAGCATAGGAATCATTTTGTGGGCAATTTCAGACATTCTTTGTAGGTCGCTCATTTGAAAAGCCGCCATCAGTTCCGTTTTATTTACTGCCACACTTTCGAAAAATGTATTTAAAATTAATCGTAAAGATGCTTCATCATTTTGTGTAAACTGATTCAAACTCTTTAAATCGAACATTTTTGCTGATGCTTTTATAGTTTGAAATTGTTCCGATGTGATTAATTTTTCGCCGGAAAAAACTTTTTCCATCAACTGTAGCAGCAATTCTAACTGCAAAGGCTTTGAATGAAAAGCGGTAAATCCTTTGCTTAAAAAATCATCTGCTGTTAGATTTCTTTTTCCCGAAAGGGCAATTACCGGAACTTCTGAAACCTGCTTGTTTTTGTGTAAACGAATTAATTTTACCAGTTCAAATCCATCTAAATTTGGCATTTGAATATCGGTTAAAATCAAATCGAATTTTTCGTATTGAAGCAAATTGATAACTTTCCCGGCATCGATTAAAGTGATGATTTGACAAGAATATTTTGAAAAAATTTCCTGCATTAGCGAAAGTTGCATTGCATCATCATCTACAATCAATATTTTTTTGTCCACTAAAAAAGGATACTCCTGATTAGTAACCTGTGATTCGATCTTTTCCGATGGATTTTCCGAAGCAATGGCGGGAATAATTACCGTAAAAATCGAACCTTGGTTTTCTTGACTGTCCACCGAAATTTTTCCGTCAAGCAGGCGAAGCATTTTTTTAGCAATAGTTAACCCCAATCCGGTTCCACCAAATTTTTTCTCAATCCCGTCATGAGCTTGGGTAAATTCTTTAAAAACCGCTTTTTGTTTTTCTTTGGCAATTCCAATTCCGGTATCGATTACCGAAACAATAATTTTGTCACTTTCTTTTCTCGCCAATACTTCAACCGATCCTTCCTGGGTAAATTTTATTGCATTTGAAATAAGATTTGTAAAAATTTGTTTCAACCGATAAGGATCAGAAATATATAAAGAATCGAGTTTTTCATCAATATCCCAATTGAGTTCAATTCCTTTATTTTCGGCATTGGGTTCCAAAGGTTTGCAAGTACTCAGAATTAATTCTTTAAAGTTAAAACTCACTTTGTCAATGGAAATTCGGTTGTTTTCGAGTTTCGAAAAATCGACTAAATCATTCACCAACCGAATAATATAGTTTGAAGAATGTTTGATGTTTTCCAAATACTGCAATTGTTTTGGGTTGATTTCAGTTTTTTTAAGCAAATCTGTAAAACCAACCACGCTTCCCAAAGGCGTTTGAATATCATGGGTTACCGTAGCCAAAAGCATGGTTTTGCTTCGTAACAAATCTTCTTTTTCGGCATTTAAAACCTCAAGCTGATCTCGATAACGCTGGTTGATACTCACATCGCGAATGATAATCCAAGCAAATAAAATTAGTAAAAAAAGTGAAATAGCACCAACCCAAGCAATGGTTTTCATGGTGTTGTCAATGGTTTTTTGCGACTCCACGATTTTGGAATAAGACTTGTCGAGAATTTGTTTTTCGAGTTGTGACAAAACCACCCGAAGCTGATCAGAAATAACACGGTTTTCTTCTAAAACTTTTTGTTCTTTTTTAAAAAGCTGATTTCGCAATTTATTTTCCCGAACCACCACTTTTGTAATTTGGTTAACGAAAGCAATGGTTAATGAGTCATTTGAAAGCGGTAATTTGCTTAACGAGTCAATTTGCTTCTGCGTAAGAACATCACGCAAGAAACCTTGAAATTGTCGGGAATCGGAAATTTTTACGGGTTTGATTTGCGCCACCATGGAATCTTTTGTGGCATAAATTCGGCGACTTGCTCTTTCAAAAGGTGCTTCTTTTTCGTATTCTTTTCTAAAACGAATTACTTCTGTTAGACTTCGTTTTTTGCGTTGCAAAAGCATTTGAATGGTGTCCAGTTTGCCTAATTGTTCGGCATCCATTTCTGTTTTAATGGCTTCAATTTCACCACTTACGCTATCCACCATTTTAAGGTAAACGGCATGATCTTTTGTTGAACCTGTTAAAATAGAATTTCTTCCAGCAGATTCTGAAGCGTATAAATTGGCAATTGCATTACTGATTTTAATGATTTTTTGGTTTCCGGTGGTAGCAGTAGTATCGGGTTTGGCAATTTTTAAAATTTCGGTGTAAACGAACCAAATGGAAAATACTGCCAAAATAAATAGCAATAGATACCCAAGAATAACTTTACCTTTTAATGCTCGAGATTTGTGTCTCATGAGCTAAAGATAATATTTAAAGTTGAAAATGTAAAAATTTAGTTTCAGGTTTAAAGTTTTTGAATCTGAAACTTGAAGTTTTTGAAACAGTAAGAAGTTAAGGTTAATTAATGTTTTTACTGTTAAGTGTAAAACGTGTAACCTGAAACTTTAAACTTTAAACATTTTTCCAAAACTTTCCAAAAGTGCGGAAAGATTTTCCAATAGCCCCGTCCCGAAGCTTCGGGAGAAGCGGAAATCCTTTTTGTCAATTACCTGGATGAAAATCCGTGGAATTGATAAAAAGATTGAAGCGAAAAGCGGGAATTTCCTTTGCTGAAAATGCCTGACCTTTCGCTCCAAAAAAATATATTTTTAAGAAGTGATTCCTCGAGAAATTACAATGCGTTGAATTTCTGAAGTTCCCTCATAAATCTGTGTAATTTTAGCATCGCGCATCATGCGTTCTACGTGATATTCGCGAACGTAACCGTTTCCGCCATGAATTTGAACTGCCTCGATAGTGGTATCCATAGCAGTTTGCGAAGCAAAAAGTTTTGCCATTGCGCCAGAAACTGAAATGTCTTGACCAGCATCTTTTTCGGTGGCAGCTTTCAGGCATAACAATTCGGCGGCAGTAATATTGACGGCCATATCTGCTAATTTGAAGGCAATCGCTTGATGTTTATTGATTTCTTTTCCAAACGCTTTTCTCTCCTTGGAATATTGGAGTGCTAATTCGTAAGCTCCGGCAGCAATTCCTAACGCTTGAGAAGCAATCCCTATCCTTCCACCATTTAAAACAGCCATGGCAAAATTAAAGCCGAATCCATCAGCACCAATTCTGTTTTCTTTCGGCACTTTAACATCTGTAAACATTAGAGAATGTGTGTCGCTTCCGCGAATTCCCATTTTTTGTTCTTTCGGACCAATTTCAAATCCAGCCCAACCTTTTTCTACAATAAAAGCGTTGATTCCTTTGTGGCCTTTTTCAATATCAGTTTGCGCAATTACGATATAAGTGGAAGCTGTTGCTCCATTTGTAATCCAGTTTTTTGTTCCGTTTAACAAATAATAATCACCTTTATCGATAGCGGTTGTTTTTTGCGAAGTGGCATCACTTCCCGCTTCTGGCTCCGAAAGACAGAAAGCTCCAATGACTTCGCCTTTGGCTAACGGTACTAAATATTTTTGTTTTTGTTCTTCACTGGCAAATTTTTCTAAACCTGCACAAACCAATGAATTATTTACTGACATCACTACTGCTGCAGAAGCGTCAATTTTAGCAATTTCTTTCATCGCCAAAACATAAGAAACACTATCTAATCCGGCTCCTCCATATTTAGGATCTACCATCATTCCGAGGAAACCTAAATCAGCCATCATTTTTATCTGTTCAGTAGGAAATTTAGAGTGTTCGTCACGTTCAATAACTCCAGGTAATAATTCCGCTTGCGCAAAATCTCTTGCAGCTTGCTGAATCATCAAATGTTCTTCCGTAAATTTGAAATCCATAAAATTATATTGTTTTGTTTTTGTTTTATTCAATTTAGTGGTCAAATGTAGCTATTAAATATCAATTTTTCAATAAGATTGCCTAATTTTGGCGGTATGATTGAAGAAAACTATAACGTTATCGGAATAATGTCGGGAACTTCGTTAGACGGCATTGATTTGGCCCGAATAATTTTTAAAATTTCAGGCGAAAAATGGACTTTCGAGATTCATGAAACCGAGACGATAAGTTATCCTTCCTGTTGGTTACAAAGGTTGAAAAACGCCATTAATTTTAATGGCGAAGAATTATTCCAACTCAATGTGGAATACACCGCTTTTTTGGGGAAAATTATTAATGGTTTTATCAAAAAAAATAAATTAGAAAACCTCGATGCCGTTTGTTCTCACGGTCACACGATTTTGCATCAACCACAAAACGGATTGACACTTCAAATTGGGAATTTACCACAAATTGCCAAAATAATTCAGCAAAAAGTTGTTTGTGATTTTCGGGTACAAGACGTTGAATTGGGTGGTCAAGGTGCTCCTTTAGTTCCTATTGGCGATAAAATTTTATTTACTGATTATGATTTTTGTTTGAATTTAGGCGGATTTTCGAATGTTTCTTTTGAAGAAAATCAGCAACGAATTGCGTTTGACATTTCTCCGGTAAATACGGTTTTAAATTTTTATGCCGAAAAATTAGGTTTTGCTTATGACGATGAAGGAAAAATTGCCCGAACCGGAAAGATTTCAAATGAATTATTATCAAAATTAAATGCACTTGAATTTTACCAAAAACCGTTTCCGAAATCCCTTGGTTTTGAATTTGTAAAAACTGAAATTTTGCCGCTAATGGAAACTTTCCCGATTACGGATGAAGACAAATTAGCCACTTTTGTTGAACATATCGCTATGCAAACGGCTTCGGCTTTGCCTAAAAAATCGGGAAAAACATTAGTTACCGGTGGTGGTGCTTACAATCTTTTTTTAATGGAAAAAATGCAATTTCACCTTCCAAAAATGACTTTTGAAATACCTATCGATAAAATGATTCAATACAAAGAAGCGTTGATTTTTGCTTTGCTTGGCGTTTTGAAATTACGCAATGAAAACAATGTGCTTGCAAGTGTAACCGGAGCCAAACAAAATCATAGTTCGGGGAAAATTTTCACGCCTTAAAACCTTTTTTTAAACAACAACTAAAAACTATATTTGCAAAAATTTACATTAATACTACGCAACAAAATATGAAAGATTTACTCAAAAAATTTGAAAATAAACAACCCGAAATTATTTTTAACTGGAAAGACGCCGAAACTGAAGCGGAAGGCTGGACAGTAATTAATTCTCTCCGAGGTGGTGCCGCTGGTGGTGGAACTCGAATGAGAAAAGGATTAGACATGAACGAAGTGTTGTCTTTGGCAAAAACCATGGAAGTAAAATTTTCGGTTTCCGGACCAGCAATTGGTGGCGCAAAATCGGGAATTAATTTCGACCCAAATGACCCGAGAAAAGAAGGCGTTTTGAAAAGATGGTACAAAGCTGTTTCACCTTTATTAAAAAGTTATTATGGAACCGGAGGCGATTTAAACGTAGATGAAATTCACGAAGTGATCCCAATGACAGAAGAATGTGGCGTTTGGCATCCACAAGAAGGTGTTTTTAATGGACATTTTAAACCTACAGAAGCGGACAAAATTAACAGAATTGGACAATTGCGTCAAGGTGTGGTAAAAGTAATTGAAAACCCAATTTATTCTCCGGACGTCAACCGCAAATACACCGTTGCCGATATGATTACCGGATTTGGCGTTGCAGAAGCCGTACGTCATTTTTACGATATTTATGGCGGAAGCATCAAAGGTAAAAAAGCCATTGTGCAAGGATTTGGAAACGTAGGTTCTGCAGCGGCTTATTATTTAGCCAATTCTGGTGCGAAAGTAGTAGGAATCATCGACCGTGACGGTGGTGTGATCAACGAAAATGGTTTTTCTTTTGAAGAAATCAGAAATTTATTTTTAAACAAAAATGGAAACCAGTTGGTAGCAGAAAACATGATTCCGTTTACAGAAATTAACGAAAAAATCTGGTCGATTGGCGCAGAAATTTTTACACCTTGTGCAGCTTCGAGACTGGTTACAAAAGAGCAACTTGACAAAATGCAAAAGGCTGGATTAGAAGTAATTTCGTGTGGAGCCAATGTCCCTTTTGCTGACAAAGAAATTTTCTTCGGACCCATTATGGAAGCCACCGACAAAGAAGTGAGTTTAATTCCAGATTTTATTTCTAATTGTGGAATGGCACGCGTTTTCGCCTATTTTATGGAGAAAAAAGTGCAAATGACCGACGAGGCAATCTTCAACGATACATCTGAAACCATTAAAAATGCAATCCAAAAAGCCCACGCCAAAAATGCTGACAAGAAAAATATCAGTGCAACTGCATTTGAAATTGCATTGAAACAATTAGTGTAATTATTTTTCTTTTTGAGAAAAACAATTAAATTCGCTTAAAATCGTTATTCAAAAAAACACTTTTAATTTTTATGCTAAATCTAATTCAGGCAGATACTACTTCGGTAGCCAACCCAGAAGCATTAACGGATGTTCCTGCGGAAAAAACACTTTCAATTTGGGAATTAATCACAAGCGGCGGGATTGGTGGTAACATCATTATGCTCGCCATTGGCATCATGCTTTTTGTGGCACTTTACATTTATTTTGAAAGGTTGATGGTGATTAACGCTTCTTCTAAAATTGATCCTAATTTTATGAGTAGAATCCGCGAAAACATCATTACCGGAAGATTAGATGCCGCCAAGATGCTTTGTGCACAAACGCAATCGCCAGTATCAAGATTAATTTCGAAAGGAATTTCCAGAATTGGAAGACCTTTAGACGACATCAATACAGCCATTGAAAATGCCGGAAAATTAGAAATTAACAAGTTAGAAAAAAACGTGAGCGTTTTAGCCACCATTTCTGGAGCAGCACCAATGCTTGGATTTCTTGGTACGGTTTTGGGAATGATTTTAGCGTTTCACAAAATGGCTTCAGGTGGCGGACAAATTGAAGTGGGTGCTTTGGCCGAAGGAATTTATACCGCAATGACCACAACCGTTGCTGGATTAGTCGTGGGAATTATTGCCTACATCGGTTACAACCATTTGGTGGTTCGAACTGATAAAGTGGTATATCAAATGGAAGCCAATGCGGTAGATTTCCTTGATTTGTTGAACGAACCAACCTAAAAAATTATGAATTTTAGAGGAAGAAATAGGGTTTCGCCTGAATTTAATATGGCTTCAATGACCGATTTGGTTTTTTTGTTGCTGATATTTTTCATGCTAACCTCAACAATGGTAACGACTAACGCGCTCGATTTGGTTTTGCCGAAAGCGAAAGGAAAAACCGACAATAATAAAAGTATTTCGGTAAGCATCGATAAAGATTTGAATTTTTTTATTGACAAAGAACCCGTGGCTGAAGCAGAATTGGAAAGCAGATTGCTCGGAATTTTCACCAACAATCCGGAAAAATCTTTGGTTTTAAGAGCGGAAGAAGGCGTGCCAATCGAAAAAGCAGTGAGCGTTTTAGACATTGCCAACCGAAATCAAATAAAAGTAGTTTTGGCAGTTCGACCTAAATAAAAGTCAAAATACGGTATGAAATATTTAGAAACAGACGAAGAAAAAAAATCATTTGCCATTAGCAGCGCAATTATCATTGTGTTGCTATTGCTGTTTATTTTTTTCGGATTAACCTATCTCGATCCACCACCCGAAAATGGAATTGCCGTTAATTTTGGTAATACTGAAATGGGATCGGGCGATAACATAACTAGTACCGAAACCGTAAAATCGGCTCCACAACCGGCTACTTCACAACCTGTTCCAGACGACGAAGAATTGGCCACACAAGATATTGAAGATGCTCCGGTAGTGAAAGAAACCAAAAAACCAACCAAAAAACCGGTGGAACAACCCGTGAAACAAACGCCTTCAAAATCGACATCGGATGCGCTTTCAAGTTTGTTAAACGGTCCAAAATCTGACGGAAAAAATACCCAAGGCGAAGGCGATGATGACGTTCCCGGAAATAAAGGACAATTGAACGGAAGTCCTTACGCCAACTCTTATTATGGTGCTGGAACCGGAAAATCCGGAAGCGGTTGGGGATTAAACGGACGAAAATTAAGCAACAGCGGGAAAGAAGTTCAAAAATGTAATGAATCTGGAACCGTTGTGGTGCAAATTACCGTAAACCGTAGCGGAAATGTGATTGCCGCACAATACACAAAAGGAACGACCAACACCAATCCTTGCTTGGTAGAACCTGCTTTGGCAACTGCCAGAAAATACCGTTGGCAACCCGATTCTAACGCTCCAGAAACACAAATTGGCTTTATTGTAGTCAACTTTAAATTAGGAGAATAATTTTTTTTTGCTATGAATTATTCCGAAACCCTGAATTGGATGTTCAGCCAATTGCCCATGTACCAAAAACAAGGCGCTTCTGCATACAAAGCAGATTTGAGCAATACACTTTTATTGGCAAAACATTTAAATTATCCCGAAAAAAAAATCAAAACCATACACGTTGGCGGCACTAATGGCAAGGGTTCGACTTCGCATCTTTTGGCATCGATTTTTCAGGAAGCCGGATACAAAACCGGACTTTACACTTCGCCACATCTCAAAGATTACGGTGAAAGAATTAAAATTAACGGCATCGATATTCCAGAGGAATTTGTGGTCCATTTTATCAATGCTAACAAAAAGTTTTTTGAAGAAAATCAGTTGAGTTTTTTTGAAATGACGGTAGGTTTGGCGTTTGATTATTTTCGTCAGGAAAACGTTGACATTGCCATTATCGAA
Source organism: Flavobacterium ichthyis (assembly GCF_009915155.1). Taxonomy (GTDB): domain Bacteria; phylum Bacteroidota; class Bacteroidia; order Flavobacteriales; family Flavobacteriaceae; genus Flavobacterium; species Flavobacterium ichthyis. The sequence continues at coordinate 59,051 of NZ_JAABLM010000001.1, forward strand.
GTCGGTTTGGGCGGAAGATTAGATTCTACCAATATCATCCAGCCGATGGTTTCCGTGATTACCAACATCGGGATGGATCATGTGCAATTTTTAGGCGATACTTTAGCGAAAATTGCTTCAGAAAAAGCCGGGATTATCAAAGCCAAAACGCCTGTTGTCATTGGTGAATACCTTCAGGAAACCCAACCTGTTTTCACAGAAAAAGCCCTTGAAATGCAGTCTGAAATTTATTTTGCTTCAGATGAAATTCAGGAAACTTACCCTTCTACTCTACTTGGTGATTACCAAATTCACAATAAAAAAACGGTTTTGCAAACCATCAGAATCATTCAATCGCAAGGTGAATTTTTTATTTCCGAAAAAAATATAAAAGATGGTTTTTGGAAAGTCATCGAAAATACTGGATTGCAAGGTCGTTGGCAACAATTGGGCGAAAATCCGAGAATTATTTGCGATACCGCTCACAACAAACACGGCCTGGAAATTGTGATGAAGCAAATTCAGCGAGAAGATTTTGCGCAATTGCATATCGTTTTGGGAATGGTAAACGACAAAAATCCCCACGATGTGTTGCCACTTTTTCCCAAAAATGCTATTTTTTATTTTTGTCAACCCAATATTCCACGAGCAATGCCTGCCGAAGAATTGAAGCAAAAAGCACACGTTTTTGGATTGATTGGTAATGCATATCATTCAGTAACAGAAGCTTACCAAGCTGCAAAAAATAATGCCGCTAAAACCGACTTTATTTACATTGGAGGAAGCACCTTTGTAGTAGCCGAAATTTTGTAATTTTTTAAAATAAATATTTGCAGATATAAAAAAAGCGCCTATATTTGCACTCGCAATCAGGAAATATTTTGGTTGTAACCCGAAAGGGCGATTAGCTCAGCTGGTTCAGAGCACCTCGTTTACACCGAGGGGGTCGGGGGTTCGAACCCCTCATCGCCCACAAAATTGTTAGAAACGCTTCAGGAAACTGAGGCGTTTTTTTGTTTTAAAAAGATTGTTGTTCGAACTCCTTTCCGAAGCTTCGGAACCCACAAAAATTATTAAAAACGCTTCAGGAAACTGAGCTATATTTTCGTTAATAAAAAAAAATTAGCATCTCATATTAAATCGAAGATTTAAAATATTATATATAACCAGTACACTTGAACCAGACAGAGCCTAAGAACTAGGTCTTGACGAACCTATGTTAATAAAAATAGCTTAGGAGAGTACAGGATATCGACATTAAGAATGCAGTTACACCAACTCCAAAACCCTTTCCAATGCCATTCCTCTTGAGCCTTTGATGAGCATGGTTTTATGTTGTGCTTTTGTTTGGGCAAATGCTTCCGCAAAAGTTTCAAAGGTTTCAAAAAAGTGCATGAAATCGGTTTGAATTTTATTGGCATAAAAATCCTTCCCTACAAAATACGTTTGCACGTCGCTTTGGTTTTTGAGCAAATCCACGATGTTTTTGTGTTCGGCGAGGCTTTCGGTACCCAATTCAAACATATCGCCTAAAACCGCAATTTTATTAGTTTTATCGAGTTCCAAAAAGTTTTTAATAGCCACTTCCATACTACTTGGATTCGCGTTGTAAGCGTCTAAAATTATTTCATTGGTCTTTTTATGCAACAATTGCGAACGGTTATTATCCGGAACATAAGTTTCAAGCGCTTCTTTGATTTGTTCATCCGCAATTTTAAAATATCGCCCGATTGTAACAGCGACATTAATGTTATTGGCGTTGTAAATTCCAATCAGATTGCTGTTTACGACTTGACCATCAAAAGTAATTTTCACAAAAGGATTGGCTTCAACCGACTTAATTTTCACCGAAGCCTCGTCATTTGTCAAACTAAAAGTAATGCGTAAATTATCTTTCGTTTTCTCCACCTGAATGGCATCGTCTAAATTGACAAAAGCAAATTTATCGTGTTTCCGAAGATAATCATACATTTCACTTTTGCCTTTAATCACGCCTTCGGTTCCACCGAAACCTTCCAAATGCGCTTTTCCGAAATTGGTGATATACCCAAAATCAGGTTGGGCTAATTCACACAAAAACTGAATTTCTTTTTGGTGGTTGGCTCCCATTTCTACAATCCCAATTTCCGTTTCTTCATTAAACGACAATAAAGTTAGCGGTACCCCAATATGGTTATTTAAATTTCCAACGGTCGCTTTTACGTTGTATTTTTTTTGCAAAACGACATTAATCAATTCTTTCGTGGTGGTTTTTCCGTTGCTTCCGGTTAGGGCAATAATGGGCAATTTTAAATAATTGCGGTGAAAAGTTGCCAATTCCTGCAAAGCCGTCAACGAATCTTTTACGAGAATCGTTCTTTCATCTACAAAATATTTTTCATTGTCAATAATTACGTAAGACGCGCCTTTTTCCAACGCTTCTTTGGCAAATGTATTGGCATCGAACCTTTCGCCTTTGATGGCAAAAAACATAACCTGTGAAGTTATTTTCCGAGTATCCGTAGAAACTGCGGCACATTCTAAAAATTTTTGATGAATTTGATTGATTTCCATAAAAGCGTTGTAAGAGTTTACAAAAAAACAAAAGCCCTTTCAAAAATGAAAGGGCTTTTGTAAAAAATATTCAGAAATTAATTTCTTGCTTTTTTCTTGTCAGATTTTGGACCTACTCTCGACATTGCACATCTAAATCCAATGTAGTCTGTAGCCATATCTTGCGGGAAGTATCTTCTTTGTGCAGGATCTAACCAGTACGCTCTATCTCTCCAAGAACCACCTTTGTAAACACGAACGTTATCGTCAATTAAAGTTGTTCTTTTTGAAGATTTATCAAATCTTCTTACCATGTTTCCTAAACTATCTGTAGAAACATTATGTTTTGGAGAATCGTACATACGTTTGTCGTCTGCTAATTTCTCTCCTTCTTCAGCGCTTCCAAAATCGTAATAACGAGTGGATTGTTTATCACCATCTCTGTAGTTACGGTTGTCAGACTTGTCAAAGTTTTGACGTAGGTAGGTTTCTCTTTCGTCAATTGGCACTTGAGCAATTTGCCCAGGGAAATTTCTTGCGATAATTCTACCGTTAGATAAAGTATCGTAAGCAATGTTTTCAGTTGTTACGATTTCCACTTTTCCGTCTTCACCAATTTTATTTTTCATATAAACGTTACCTCTGTAGTAGTTGAAGTCGTTTGCTTCATCATCAACAATCGGACGATAAACATCGGCAACCCATTCTGCCACGTTTCCTGCCATATCATACAATCCAAAATCATTTGGTGGATAATATTTTACGTATTGGGTAATGTCAGCTCCATCATCAGACCAACCTGCGATTCCGCCGTAATCTCCTTTTCCTTGCTTGAAGTTAGCCAATTGGTCTCCACGCATTTTTCTTTTTCCAGAACGTGTGTAATTTCCTTTCCAAGGATATTTTTTTTGACCTCTATAAAGGTTGTATTCACGGTTTCCGATATCGGCTGCTGCTGCATATTCCCATTCTGCTTCAGTTGGAAGTCTGTATTCTGGCAAAATAATTCCGGAAGTTCTTTGAGCATAAAGGTTGGTGCTGTCTTTAGAAGCTCTTCCTCTTTTGCCTTTTAGAACAATTTCTTCGTTACCTCCGTAAGTTTTGGTTGGAGCATTGATATAAGTTTCTGTGCTGAAAGTATTTTCACCTTTTGCTTCAGTAATTTTAGCATCACGCTTTAAATAACCTTCGCGTTCTAAAACATTTTCGTTTACACGGTCAGTTCTCCATTTGCTAAACTCAACTGCTTGAATCCAGTTTACCCCAACTACAGGATAATTAGCATAAGCAGGATGACGAAGATAGTTGTTAGTCATGGTTTCGTTATAACCTAAACGATCTCTCCAAACTAATGTATCTGGCAAAGCACCTTCGTAAATGTTAGCGTAATTTTCGTCATTTGGATCAAAAACTCTTTTAGTCCAATCCAAATATTCCATGTACATTAAATTGGTAACTTCAGTTTCGTCCATATAAAAGGATTGAACGTGTTGCTGATTTGGCGTATTGTTCCAATCGTGCATCACATCATCCTGAACTTTACCCATTGTAAACGTTCCTCCTTCAACCAAAACAAGCCCTGGAGCAGTTTCTTGCTTTTTGAACTTAGAATTGTACTGAAAACCACCCTTCTTGTCATTAATTTTCCAACCCGTGGCAGAGGAGGTGTTTTTTGAACTGGAACTCTTGCTACAACTTGAGAAACCAGCAACTAATGCCAAACCAAGCACTAGCTTAAAAGTCATAATTTTGTTTACTTTCATACTTTCAGTAGGTAATAAATTTCGTGGCGCAATATAATAATTAACCATTAAATTGCAATACAAAATTATAATTTAATTAAAAACTAATTTTTTGTTAACAGGATAAAGTGATAACGCAAATTTATTGACTTTATTGTTCCTAATTTTAAGTTAAAGAATTATTTTTGAATTTCGTAATAAATATACACGCTTTGCGTTATTCATTGTGATGAAAAACTTTCTTTCTATACTTTTTCTGATTTTGTTTCAGCATTCATTTTCGCAATCGCTGACGAATGTTCAGTTGAAATGGGTGGACAATCAAGGACTTTCCTCCGAAGCATTTAAGCTTAATGTTCCCGTTTTTAATTCAAATAATTATCTTTTCGACTACGACAAAAATGCCATTTGGTACGTTTCCAAAATCAATACCGATGGTTTTGTAGATGAAAATTCACTTCAAATTACCAATGTCAGCTATCAAGATGTAAGTATTGCCACTTTAGGTGATTTGAATTTAAAAAATATTCCTGAAAATTTTTCGGCAAAAATTGAAAATGTCATCAATAGCGAATCCCCAAAAGCAGTTTTAAAACTTTCTCCAATTATTAAGGTAGGAAGTAGTTTCAAACGCATGATTTCATTTTCTTATTCCTTTTCGCTTACGCAAAATAAAAGCATGCAAACCACTTTTGCCACCAATGCCGTTTACAATTCTGTTTTAGCTTCAGGCGAATGGTTTCGATTTTATGTTGAAAAATCAGGCGTTTATAAAATTTCGAGAAGTTTTTTGCAAAGTTTAGGCATGAACCTGAATAACGTGAATCCGCAAAATATTAAAATTTATGGCAATGGTGGTAGAATGTTACCGCTTTTGAACGCCACACCTTACCCAGAAGATTTAGCAGAAAATGCCATTTTTGTTTCCGGAGAAAATGACGGTTCGTTCGACAGTAGTGATTATATTTTATTTTATGCCGAAGGTACAGATCTTTACAATAGCGAAAGTCTCACGCACAAAAATTTATATGCAGATCGCTCCTATTATTATGTCACAACTGTTGGCGGAACCGGAAAACGAATTCAAAACATGCCGGAAATCGTTGGAAATCCAACCACCGTTTTAAACAATTTCGACGATTACCAATACCACGAAATAGACCGTATTAACATCGCAAGATTAGGAAGAAGATGGTTTGGAGAAGCGTTTAACATTGAAAACCAACAAGATTATGAATTTAATTTTCCTATAATTGATGTGTCAGTTCCTGCTACGGTAACGATTAAAGCCGCTGCTTCAGGATTTATCACTACTAATATGACAGCAAACGCCAATAATCAATCGATTGGAACTTTAAATTTTAGCCCGTCAACTGATTCTAATTTAGCAAATGAATCCACTTTGATTAACAACAATGTTAACATTTCAGAAAACACCACAATTTCCCTTACTTACAATAACAATGGCGTTCCAAGCGCAAACGCCTATTTAGATTATATTTCTATTTCCGCCAAAAGTTTGCTTCGTGGACACAACAAGCAATTTCCGTTTACTTATAATAATGCCGCTTTTTTGACCGGAATTGCCGAATACCAATTTTCTAACGCCAGCGGCATTTCGCAGATTTGGGACATTACCGATATTTATAATGTTACCAAAACCGAAAATGCTGGCAACAACCAATTTTCGTTTAAAGCCAATTTGGGTGAAACCCGAAAGTACATTGCTGTTGACCCAACCGATTATTTTTCACCATTAAAAGAATCGCAATCTCGAGTAGCCAATCAAAATTTAAAAGGCACGATTTTTCGGAATGCGCAAAATGCTTTTCAGGATGTTGATTATTTAATTATCACACATCCTAATCTGGTTTCACAAGCCGAAAGATTGGCTGATTTTCACCGTGGAAATTCAAATTTAAGGGTAAAAGTAGTTTCGACAGATGTCATTTACGAAGAATTTTCTTCAGGAAAACAAGACATTGGTGCCATTAGAAATTTTGCTAAATATGTTTACCAAAATGCCTCAACTCCTACTAATCGATTGAAATACATCAATCTTTTTGGCGATGCTTCTTTTGACTATAAAAACAGAATTCCGAACAATACGAATATTGTTCCGATATTCGAAACCTACTCGAGTTTTTCTCTTGGAGGTTCATTTATGACCGATGATTTTTATGCCATGTACGATCCACAAGAAGGACAAATGAATAACAGTTCACACACGATGGAAGTTGCCGTGGGAAGAATGTTGGTTAGTAATTCGGTTCAAGCGCAACAAATGGTGAACAAAGTGATTGAATACCACAGTGAAGAAGCATACGGAAAGTGGCGTAATAATTTTGTTTTAATTTCCGATGATGTTGATGAAGCTTGGGAAGCTTCGTTGCAACGTGACCTAGATTTATTAGGTGATCAGGTTGCTGCTGAAAAACCTTTTATCAACATTAAAAAAATTCATACGGACGCGTACGTACAAAGTTCTTCTTCAGGTGGACAACGTTATCCAAAAGCCAAAGAGGATATTATTTCGGAATTTGAGCAAGGTGCTTTAGTGTTTAATTATTTTGGCCATGGTGGCGAAGATGGTTTGGCAAAAGAAAGAATTTTTGAAAGAAGCACTGCTACAACTTTAAATAATCGTTATAAATACCCCCTTTTTGTAACAATCACTTGCGAATTTACAAGATTTGACAATCCGTACAAACAAACCGGAGGCGAAGAAACGTACTGGAATCCTGCTGGTGGCGCCATTTCTTTGGTAACCACAACGAGACAAATTGACGTCAATACCGGAAAAAATATTAACATTGCATTTCGAGATGAACTTTTTGGTTTTGGAACAAACGCTTACGTTTCCATTGCCGAAGCGCTTCGTCGTGCCAAAAATAATTACAGTAACCAAGTGTTGATGGTTTCCTACATTGGGGATCCAGCAATAAAATTGGCAATTCCAAAACCAACCATCGTATTGACAAAAATTAATGACGAACCAATTGCTTCTTCAACTATAGTTTTAAACGCTTTAAGCAAAATTAAACTTTCCGGAGAAGTTCGCGACGAAAACGGTACTAATTTACTTAATAGTTACAATGGTGAACTTTCGGTTAATATTTTTGATAAAAACGTGGAAAGAACCACATTCGGAAACGATGGCGTAACGGATTCGAATGGATTAATTACAATGGATTTTACGCTTTTAGGCGAAACTATATTCAGAGGAAACGCCTCGGTTGCCAATGGTTTATTCGATATTTCTTTCGTAGTTCCAAGAGATATCACAATTCCTGTTGGGAATGGACGCGTTAGTTTTTACGCCAAAAAAAATAATCCGCTTGAAGACCAAACAGGTTACAACACCGAAATTAAAATTGGGGGAATCAACGCCAATGCAACAGCCGACAACATTGGACCAACCGTACGATTGTACATGAACGATGAAACTTTTATTTCAGGCGGCATTACTAACGAATCTCCTTTTTTCCTGGCTTTTTTAGAAGACGAGAACGGAATTAACACCGCAAGTGGAATTGGCCACGACATCATTGCGATTTTAGATGGTGACGAAAACAACCCATACATTTTAAATGATTATTACGAAACCGAACTCGACGATTATACTAAAGGTAAAGTAAGATTTCCATTTAGGAATCTTGCTCCAGGATTACATACCATCACTTTTAAAGCTTGGGATGTTTACAACAATCCTGTAATTGCAGAAATACAATTTATTGTCGTTGGTGATGATACCGTTACGTTAAAAAATGTTTTAAATTATCCAAATCCATTTGTTAATTACACCCAATTTTGGTTTACCCATAATCGACCGTACGAACCGTTAGATGTTCAGGTTCAAATATTTACCATTACCGGAAAAATTGTAAAAACCATCAATCAAGTGGTCAATACTGAAGGCTTTTTGTCAAGAGAAATTACTTGGGATGGCTTGGATGATTTTGGAGATAAGATCGGCAAAGGCGTTTACGTTTATAAACTTACCGTGAAATCAAACCTCTCGAATAAAAAGACAGAAAAAATCGAGAAACTTGTAATCCTTTAATAAAATATTATATTTGTTGAATTAATTTATACTCAAGAATGAAAAAAACCGCACTATTAATCCTCTCAATCCTCGGAATTAGCGCTGTTCAGGCACAAGTTGACCAAAACAGCAGAGTGATCACCACAGGTGTTCCTTTCTTATTAATTTCGGGAGATGCAAGATCCGCAGGTATGGGAGATATTGGAGTTTCATCGGCTCCAGATGCTTATTCGCAGCAACACAATCCCGCAAAATATGCGTTCTCTTTAGACAAACAAGGATTTTCGTTAAGCTATACGCCATATTTACCTGATTTGGTAAATGATATCTCTCTAAGCCAACTAACTTATTTTAATCGAATAAGCGAACGTAGTGCTTTTGCCGGAAGTTTGCGTTATTTTAGTTTAGGGGTAATTGAATTTAGAAACGACCCTGAAGAAACAGCCTTGGAAGTAAACCCAAGTGAATTTGCCGTTGACCTTTCTTATTCATTGAGAATTGACGAAAGATTTGCCATGTCGGTTGCGGGACGTTACATTCGCTCTAACCTAAGATTGGCACAATTAAATAATGATGCTTCTGCAGCAAGTTCATTTGCCGTTGATATTTCAGGCTTTTACCAATCTGAAGAAATTGCGTATGACGATTTTAACGGAAGATGGAAAGCAGGTTTTAACTTTCAAAACTTAGGTCCAAAAATTAATTACGATTTAGATGAATCAGATGCAGGATCTAACTTCTTGCCTTCGAATTTAAAATTAGGAGGAGGTTTTGATTTCATTTTTGATGAATATAACAAAGTTTCCGTTTTGGCTGAAGTCAATAAGTTGTTAGTTCCAACACCTCCAGCCCTAACTGACGTAAATGGTGATGGTGAAATTGACAGCGAAGATCAAGCACAATTAAACCGTGATTACCGTTCAATAGGCTGGACCGAAGGAATTTTCAAATCTTTCGGAGATGCTCCAGATGGATTTAGTGAAGAATTAAAAGAATTTACTTGGGCTTTAGGAGCCGAATATTGGTACCAGGATTCATTTGCTGTTAGAGCAGGATATTTTAATGAAAGTGAAGAAAAAGGAGCCAGAAAATTTTTCTCTCTAGGAGCTGGTTTCAAATATAATATTGTAAAACTTGATGTTTCTTATTTGTTCTCTGCTTCAAAAGTGAGAAATCCACTAGAAAACACTTTGCGTTTCTCATTAAGCTTTGCTTTTGGAGATCAATACGACGAATATTAAAATTTCTATAAAAACAAAAAAATCCAAATTGCTTTCAGTAGTAATTTGGATTTTTTTTCCGCTATACTTTTATGAAAGAAATCAACATTACAACCAAATTTTTGGTTTACGATTCTAAAACTGAATTGCCTCAAGATGTCGTTCCTTTAATGAATGACGCCATCGAAATTAGAAAAAAAGCCTATGCTCCTTATTCAAAATTTAGAGTAGGTGCCGCTATTTTGTTAGACAACGGAAAAATTGTTTTAGGTTCCAATCAAGAAAGTGCTGCTTATCCCTCCGGACTTTGTGCAGAACGCGTTGCCATTTTTCAGGCTGGAGCTATTTATCCCGATTCGAAAATTTTAAAAATTGCGATTTCGGCTACTTCAGATGAAAAACCCGTAACTTCACCTATTCCACCATGTGGCGCTTGCCGTCAATCCATTTCGGAATACGAATTCAAGCAAAAAGAACCAATCGAAATTTATTTTATGGGCGAAGAAGGCGAAGTTTACAAAAGCGAATCACTTAAAAATTTACTGCCTTTTTTATTTGACAAAGACTATTTGTAAAATTTACCAAAAATTAATTAATTCGTTTCGCTCCTAAAGCGGAATATGTTATTTTTGCATTCCGACAACTCGGAACGCATGCGTGTTAGCTTTTGAAAAAATTAAAATCTAGTAATGTTTTGCCAAAAAATAACGCCTTCACCTAACGATTAGCTTAAAGAACAATGAAAGAAATTACAAAAGAAGTTTACCTGAAGTGGTACGAAGACATGCTCCTTTGGAGAAAATTTGAAGACAAATTGGCCGCTTTATATATTCAGCAGAAAGTAAGAGGTTTTCTTCACTTATATAATGGTCAAGAAGCCGTATTGGCTGGTGCTTTGCACGCGATGGACTTATCTAAAGATAAAATGATTACCGCTTATAGAAACCACGTTCAACCAATTGGTATGGGTGTTGATCCAAAAGCTGTAATGGCAGAATTGTTAGGTAAAGTTACCGGAACGTCAAAAGGAATGGGTGGTTCCATGCATATTTTTTCTAAAGAGAAAGGATTTTACGGCGGTCACGGAATTGTAGGTGCTCAAATTCCTGTTGGTGCCGGAATTGCTTTCGCCGATAAATATTTCGAAACTGGCGGTGTTACCTTAACCTATTTTGGTGATGGTGCGGCTCGTCAAGGATCTTTACACGAAGCGTTTAATATGGCGATGTTATGGAAACTCCCAGTTGTTTTTATCGTAGAAAATAATGGTTATGCAATGGGAACTTCGGTTGAAAGAACCGCCAACCATACTGATATTTGGAAATTAGGTTTAGGATACGAAATGCCTTGCGGACCTGTTGACGGAATGAATCCTGTAAAAGTTGCCGAAGCCATGCATGAAGCAATGGAAAGAGCAAGACGTGGTGACGGACCAACTTTCCTTGAAATGAAAACGTACCGCTATAGAGGTCACTCAATGTCTGACGCTCAATTGTATCGTTCAAAAGAAGAAGTGGAAGAATACAAAAAAATTGACCCAATCACGCAAGTTTTAGATATCATCAAAGAAAAAAACTATGCTACCGAAGCAGAAATTGAAACCATTGATGAACGCGTAAAAGATTTGGTGGAAGAATGTGCAAAATTTGCAGAAGAATCTCCATTTCCAGAGGTACAACAATTATACGACGTTGTTTACGAACAAGAAAATTATCCATTTATACCACATAAATTATAATCAAAATGGCTGTAAAAATCACAATGCCTCGCTTGAGCGATACCATGACTGAAGGAACTGTAGCAACTTGGTTAAAAAAAGTGGGCGATCAAGTAAAAGAAGGAGATATTCTTGCCGAAATTGAAACTGACAAAGCCACAATGGAATTTGAAGCTTTTGATGCCGGAACACTACTTCACATCGGGATTCAAGAAGGAGAATCTGCTCCAGTAGATTCACTTTTAGCTGTAATTGGTAAGGAAGGCGAAGATATTTCTGATATTATTGGCGGAAAAGAATCTTCTACTGATAAAAAAGAAGAACCAAAACAAGAACCAAAATCTGAGGATTCTGAAGAGAAATCCGAAGAGAAATCAGACGATAAAAAAGAAGAAAAAGCGTCCTCAGCAGAACTTCCAAAAGGAGTTGTAGTGGTAACAATGCCACGTTTGAGCGACACTATGACAGAAGGAACTGTGGCGACTTGGTTAAAAAAAGTAGGCGATAAAGTTTCTGAAGGAGATATTTTAGCCGAAATCGAAACTGATAAAGCAACGATGGAATTTGAATCTTTCAATTCTGGAACTTTATTGGAAATTGGTATCAAAGAAGGCGAATCTGCTCCAGTTGACAGCGTTTTAGCCATCATCGGTCCGGAAGGAACTGATGTTTCCGGAATTGCTGCTCATCATGGTAAAGGTGGAAGCGCTTCGGCAGAAAAAAAATCGGAAACAAAAGAAGAAAAATCTGAGCCAAAAGCTGAAACTAAATCAGAAGAAAAATCAGAGGCAAAAGAAGATTCTAAAACAGAGGAAACAGTTGCAGACGGTAAAAGAATTTTTATTTCTCCATTAGCGAAAAAAATCGCAGAAGAGAAAAAGATCAATATTTCCCAGGTGAAAGGCACAGGTGAAAACGGACGAATCGTGAAAAGCGACATCGAAAACTTCAAGCCTGAAGCTAATAAAACGGAAGCTCCTGCAAAAGCAGAAGGCGAAAAAGCGGCTGTAAAACCATTTGTTCCAGCTGGAGAAACTCATGCTGAAGAAGTGAAAAATTCACAAATGCGTAAAGTAATTGCCAAACGACTTTCTGAATCTAAATTTACAGCTCCACATTATTACCTCACAATTGAAGTAACTATGGACGATGCGATGGCTTCTAGAAATGTGATCAACTCGCTTCCAGATACCAAAGTTTCGTTTAACGACATGGTCATCAAAGCTTGTGCAATGGCGTTGAAAAAACATCCAAAAGTAAATTCGCAGTGGAAAGACGATGTTACGGTAATCAATCACCACGTAAATATTGGCGTTGCTGTTGCTGTTGAAGATGGCTTGGTTGTTCCGGTTTTAAAATTTGCCGATCAACTTTCGCTTACGCAAATTGATGCAAGCGTAAAAGATGTTGCCGGAAGAGCGAAAAACAAAAAAATCCAACCTGCTGAAATGGAAGGAAGCACTTTCACGGTTTCTAACTTGGGAATGTTTGGTATTACTGAATTTACTTCAATCATCAACCAACCCAATTCTGCAATTCTTTCCGTTGGAGCGATTGTTGAAAAACCGGTGGTGAAGAACGGTCAAATTGTAGTAGGAAATACCATGACAGTAACTTTAGCATGCGATCATAGAACGGTTGACGGCGCTACTGGAGCTCAATTCCTACAAACCTTGAAACAATATTTAGAAAATCCAGTAACGATGCTGGCTTAATCTAAATTTTTATAAAAAAATCCCGTCAAACTTACACATTGACGGGATTTTTTATTTTTTATTCTTTTCCTGAATCCACCTTGACATAAATTCCGTGCTTCTCATGGTGTGGAAATTAAGCATTTCGCCTATAAAATTTCGCTTTCGATACTTACTTAAATTTAATTGCCAAGTTTCGATTTTTTGCCAGAAAAAAGCTACAAAATTCTCAGCTTCAAAATTTTTCAGTAACAAAAAACCCTTGCATTGCGCTTCGTCCCAAGTAATTTTATTTTGATACAAATAAATGGCTTGTGCAGCAAATTTTGTAAAATCATCTTCCACAAATCCGTTCCAATCGCCAAAATTCATACCTTCTGCTCCAATTGAAGTGGTAATGGTTGGCAAACCAAATTGCATTGCATCAATAAATTTTCCTTTAATTCCAGCCCCAAAACGAATTGGCGCTAACAAAACACGATGTTGATTCATTGCATTTTGCACGTCTTCTGCCCTACCTTCAATTAAAAAATTTTCTTGAGCATTGTGAAGCTGAAAAACCTTTTGCGACGGATAAGCTCCATAAATGTGGATTCTCGCTTCGGGAAGTGCCTTTTTAATCATAGGCCAAATATTCTTTTTCAATTCAAGAACCGCATCGTAATTAGGTTCATGCAAAAAATTTCCAATGAACATAAACCCATTTCTATCTTCGAAACACAGGGAATAGACTTCAGATGTTTTTGAAAAAACCGGTAAATACAACAATTGAAAATCATCTATTTTAAAATGATTTTGAAGCAAATTCATTTCAAATTTAGATACGATTAGCGTCAAATCACAACGAAAAATACTAGCTATTTCTCGTTTTGTGATGTCCTCATCAAAAACAACTTCCATCGAAAATTTTTCATTGGCTTTCACCATTTTTTGTCGTGCATGACGCAAAAAGTGCAAATCTTCCGTGTCCAAAATTTTAAGCGCTTCTGGACAATTTTTCGAAACCCGCCATCCAAATTGTTCTTCTACCGCAAATCGGTCGAACAACACAATGTGTGGATGTAAATCTTTTAAAAAATCATCAAAAGAATCGTCGTTGAGCAAAATATTTTTTTCGCTTACATTTAATTCGGAAAGATTTTCAGAAAATTCACTTTTTTGAGCGGTTGAGGCAAAAATAATTTCAAAATTATTATTGTTAAACAAATTAATAAGCTGCATCATTCGGGTTCCGGCAGCCGAAGAATTTGGCTCAGGAAAGACCGAACCGATGATGAGCAATTTTTGTTTCATAAAAATATTTTAAAAACAAAAAACCTCAAGTTTTCACTTGAGGTTTTCATTAAGAGCGGAAGACGAGGCTCGAACTCGCGACAACCAGCTTGGAAGGCTGGAGCTCTACCAACTGAGCTACTTCCGCTTTTCAACGATGCAAATATACGCAATAACTTTTCTCGTGTGCAAGTTTTTTTTGAAAAAAATTTCAAAGAAATAATGGAATCTTTCAGCAACCCAAAGCTTTCGCACGCTAATTTTTTCAAACTGAATTTGTTACCAAAACTTTAAGTGAATAAAAAATTTTTTGTTTTTCACCAAAAAAGTAAAAATTAAGCATTCAAAAAATAACTTTGCCGCCAAAATTACGTATCTTTCAGTTTATTTTTTAGCCAAGATGACGCGAAAACTACCTTTGATTGTTTTGTTTTTTTGTTTCGGATTAAGTTCTAACGCTAAATTATGGGCTCAAATTAATGCCATTTCCGAAATTTTAGGTATAAAAAATACAGCTGCTTTGTATGAATCAAAAGTCGATTCCTCTTTTGTGGCAAAATTTCAAAATGATAGTTTGGCTGCTTTTTATCAAAAAAATAATTTCAAGTACATTTGGACCTCTAATCTTAATCAATCGATTGTTGTATATGCTATCCAAAATTCTAGATTAGAAGGTTTGAATCCAAAAGATTATTTCGCTGACGAAATTGTTGATTTACATCACAACCAAAAAAAATCTGCCGCCCAAAAACAGGAACTGGAAGTATTGCTGACTTTTGGTTTGCAAAAATTATTATTGGATAGGGCAAACGGTAGAAAAAATCCGCATGATTTGTATGAAGATTGGGATTTAAAACAGAATAAAATTGAAGTGAATCACTTAATTTTATCAGCAATTTCTGGTGATAGCTTGTCTAAAACATTAGTAAAATTAGAACCCAAACATCCAGTTTACTTTCAACTGAAGAATGCTTTGCAAGTTATTGAGCAATTTCCTGATGTAGCTTTTGACAGTATTTTTTTCGAAAAAAACTTAAAATTAAAAGATTCTGGGAATGCGGTGCTTCAGCTAAAAAACCGTTTAACTTACTGGAAAGATTTACCCAAAACGGATTCCATCAACAAAAAATTTGACGAAGAAACAGATTTTGCCGTAAAAAAATTTCAAAAAAGGCATGGATTGTTTCCCGACGGAATTGTAGGTCCGGCAACAATCAAGGAATTAAATTATTCTAAATCAAGTAGAAAAGAACAAATTATCGCCAATTTAGAACGCTGGAGATGGTTTCCGAGAAAATTTTCTGATCACTATATTCTTTTAAATATTCCGGAATATAAAATTCATTTGATCAACCAAAATGATACAATCCGGACGCATAATGTAATTGTGGGAACGGCTGCAAGAAAAACGCCTATTCTTTCTTCAAAGTTGAGTTATGTGGTTTTGAACCCAACCTGGACGGTTCCTCCCACGATTTTGCGTGAAGATATCATCCCTGCGGCAACAAAAAACCGCAGTTATTTTTCGGGGAAAAATATAAAGATCTACAATAGTGCGGGAAAAGCAGTAAGCCCTTGGAGCTGGATTCCCGAAAAGGCTAACAATTACAGGTATGTTCAAAGCCCTGGAACATTTAATTCTTTAGGAATGGTAAAAATAATTTTCCCAAATCATTACTCGGTTTATTTGCATGATACGAATCATCGGGAATATTTTGACAAGGAAAATCGCTCGTTGAGTTCGGGTTGCGTGAGGGTTCAAGATCCGCTGGAATTAACTGAATATTTGCTTGACAATAACAAAGATTGGAGTTTTGAAAAAATAACCGAAGTGTTACAAAACGGTAAAACCCAAAATGTAAAAATTAAGAATAATATCTTGATTCACCAGCTTTATTGGACGGCTTGGAGCGAAGAAAATACGCTCCATTTCCGTCCTGATATTTATAATTTAGATCTGGAATTATACCGTAAACTCGGTCAATAATTTCGTTTTGTACGAAGCGGTTGGGTGGTAAATAAAAAGACAAGATTTGTCTTTGATAACATTAATTACTTCTTTAGTAATTCCTACTGGAAGTGCAGGACAACCTAGGCTTCTCCCTAATCTGCCATGTGCTTTTACAAATGATTCTGCCACATAATCTGCTCCATGAACTACAACGGCACGACTTCTAGCATTATCGTTGATTCCTTTTTCAAGTCCATCTAATTTTAAAGAAATGCCATGTTTTCCTTGATAAACTTCGCCAGTGGCATAAAAACCGAGGCTACTTTGATAAGATGAAGAAGCATTAGAAAATTTATTTGCAAATTCATCCCCTGTATTACGTCCGTGAGCGACTAGGGAATTGTACAAAATCTTGTTTGTTTTTAAATCTACAATCCACAATCTTTTGGTGTTAGACGAAAGACTAAAATCAATAATTGTAAGAATGTCTTTTTTTACCAAGCCTTTTTCTTTTAATCTATAAAAGCCTTGTAGTGCTTTTGAAAAACTTTCTAATTTTGGAAGCGAGAGATCATTGGCTTGTAAGGAGTGGTAAATTTGCTCTGCTTTTACTGCAAAAGATACATTTTTTTCAACCGTAACAGCGGCTACATTTTTCTTTTCATTTGTTTTGGTGGTTTTTTCATTTCCAGAAAATGAACCAAACAAAAACATCAACACCGGTAAAAATTTGTAAATCATTAAAAGTAGGGTTTTAGAATTTTTAAATAAGTTGGGGGGCGGACAAATATATTAATAAAATATTATACTCAATATCAATAAGTTACCAAATTTCATGCCATCAATAAATTTTAACATTTATCTGGTGAACACAGTCGATAATAAAACGTAAAGTTTGTAGATTTATTGTGAACCTGTTGTTAATCTTTAAATTATGGTTATTTTTGTAATCCAATTAAAAATCAATGACTAAGCCCCTAACCCTATTTTTGCTCGTATTTTTTAATTTAATTCTTACAAACACTCACGCCCAAAAAAAATCGTTAAACGCTATTAGAAAAACAGAAAATATCTCCATTGATGGAAAAATGGATGAGTTAGAATGGAATTCGGCTCCTGTGGCAAACGGTTTTGTGATGTTCGAACCTGATAATGGAAAAGTAATTTCTGACGAACGTAGTACCGAAGTCCGCGTTTTGTACGACAACGAAGCGATTTACGTTTCGGCAATTTTACGAGATGAACAGCCTGGCAATATTTTATCAGAATTAACCGAAAGAGACAACTTTGGAACTGCAGATCATTTTGGCGTTTTTATTAATGGTTTTAATGATGGTCAGCAAGATTTTCGATTTTTTGTGAGTTCGTCCGGAGTGCAAATGGATTGTTTGGCAACTGAAGGAAACGAAGATTATTCTTGGGACGCCATTTGGGACAGCGAAGTTTCAAAAACTGAATATGGCTGGTACGTAGAAATGAAAATTCCGTATGCAGCGCTTCGATTTTCAAACGAAAATGTGCAAAACTGGGGGTTAAACTTTTATAGAGAAATTAAGCGTGACCGACAAAAATACCACTGGAATCATGTGGATCTCAACGTGGGAAACACCATGCAACAAACGGGTCAATTAACTGGAATTGAAAACATTAAACCTCCTACCCGACTTTTTTTTATTCCGTATTCGTCTTATTATCTTGAAAGTAACGAAGCAGGAACTGATAACACCTTTAAAGTGGGAATGGACGTCAAATACGGTATTAATGATTCATTTACTTTAGATGCTATTTTAGTTCCGGATTTTGGGCAAACTAAATTTGACGACGTGGTTTTAAATCTCGGTCCGTTTGAACAACAATTTAATGAAAATCGTCCGTTTTTCACGGAAGGAACTGATTTGTTCAACAAAGGTGAACTTTTTTATTCGCGAAGAATTGGCGGAACTCCCTCAACTTATTTAAACGGAAACGAATTAACGCAGGTGGAAAATCCGGCAACTGTAAATTTAATCAATGCCGTGAAGGTTTCCGGAAGAACTTCAAGCGGTTTGGGAATTGGGGTTTTAAATGCTATTACCGAAAAAACTTATGGAACTTCCACCAATCTCGAAACTGGAGAACGCCGAAAAGTTTTGGTAGAACCATTTGCCAACTATAATATTATGGTTCTTGACCAAAGATTTAACCAAAATTCGAGCGTGTCATTCATTAATACTAGTGTACTTCGTGAAGGGGAATTTAGAGACGCCAATGTTTCGGCGATTTTATATAACCTCAACACTAAAAATAATCGCTACTTCGTGACTGGAGATTTTAAATACAGTCACGTGAATGAATTTGGCGAAGCCGAAAATAAAAACGGCTATTTTACCAGCATTCAATTAGGAAAAAAAGGCGGAATGTGGCGATACAATGCTGGAGCAAATTACGTTTCTAAGCAATACGACATCAATGACTTAGGATTAATTTTCATCACCAATTATCATTCTTTTTACGGAAATTACAATTACAGAATTTTGAGTCCCACTAAACTGTTCAATACCTTTAGAATTAACGCAAATATCTATAACGAGATTGAAAATATTACTGGAAAATCTCAACAAGCACAGTTAAATTTTGACTTAACTTCAACTACTGTAAAAAACGATTACATTGGTGCTTCGCTCTATTTTAATCCGTTCAAAACTTTTGATTTTTATGAACCACGCGTAGAAGGAAGATTTTTAGAAATGCCGAAAAGAATTTACGCCGAAATTTATTTTTCTTCGAATTATAACCGAAAATTTGCACTTGATGTTCGGCCGTATGCCACATTCACATCAGAAGAAAAGAGGAATTATTACGGAATAATTGTTTCGCCAAGGTACCGCTTTAGCGATCAATTATTGGCTACAATTAGTACCGAAGTAGAACGCCAAACGAATGACATTGGTTGGGTTGACTTTGCCGATGACGATATTATTATGGGAAAACGTGACCGAAATACCGTGATTAATACTTTGGCGTTAAAATACGCCATTAACCCAAAAATGACTATTAATGTTGCCGCAAGACATTACTGGTCTTATGCAGAATACAACGAATATTTAACACTTCAGCAAAACGGTAGCTTGCTTGTAAATCCTAACTTTACTGAAAATATGGATTCGGATTTCAGTACTTGGAATTTTGACCTTTCTTATTCTTGGTGGTTTGCTCCTGGAAGCCAACTTTCTGTTTTGTACCGCAACAATGCTACCGATTATAGAAACGACATTAATAAAGAGCTGGGAAATAATTTTAGAAATCTTTTCCAAAACAATCTCAACAATATTTTTTCGTTGAGCATTCGCTATTTTATTGATTATAATTCGATAAAAAATAAGTTTTAAAAATGAACAAAAGAGTAATTTTAATGATACTCGACGGCTGGGGAAAATCGCCGGACCCGAAAGTATCTGCCGTTGATCAAGCCTCAACCCCATTTATTGATAGTTTGTACCAAAAATACCCAAACGCATCTTTGCGAACTGATGGTTTAAATGTGGGACTTCCGGATGGACAAATGGGAAATTCCGAAGTAGGACACATGAATCTTGGAGCTGGAAGAATAATTTATCAGGATTTGGTAAAAATTAATCTAGCGGTTGACAACAACACCATTGCCAATGAAAAATCTTTGATTGATGCTTTTGCATACGCAAAAACAAACGATAAAAAAGTTCACTTATTAGGATTAGTTTCAGATGGTGGCGTTCATTCGCATATCAATCATTTACTAGGATTAATTAATGCTGCCGAAGCTTACGGCTTGCAAAAAATATTCGTTCATGCATTTACTGATGGTCGTGACGTGGATCCTAAATCAAGCATCAATTTTCTTTCGCAACTTAATAATCATTTAAAAGATAAAGCTACGAAATTAGCGTCTGTCTGTGGAAGATATTTTGCTATGGATCGTGATAGACGTTGGGAACGCGTAAAAAAAGCCTATGATTTATTGGTAAACGGCATTGGAACTCCTTCCAAAAATGCTATTACTAGCATTGAAAATTGTTACCTTAATAATGTAACCGATGAGTTTTTGGAACCAATGGTAATGATGGATGAACAAAGCAATCCGGTTGCCAAAATTGAGGAAGGAGACGTGGTGATTTTTTTCAATTTCAGAACAGATCGCGGACGTCAACTAACCGAAGCGCTTTCGCAGTGTGATTTTCATGAGCAAAACATGCACAAGCTCAATCTTTATTACGTAACGATGACCAATTACGATGACAATTTCAAAGGAATTCACGTTATTTATGACAAAGACAATATCTCTGAAACACTTGGAGAAGTTTTAGAAAAACATGGGAAAAAGCAAATTAGAATTGCTGAAACAGAAAAATATCCGCACGTGACTTTCTTTTTTTCCGGCGGACGCGAAAAACCTTTCAGTGGCGAAACCCGAATTTTGAAAAACTCACCAAAAGTAGCTACTTACGATTTACAACCCGAGATGAGTGCTTACGAATTGGCAGACGCATTAGTTCCAGAAATTGAAAAAGAAGAAACTGATTTCGTTTGTTTAAATTTTGCAAATGGCGACATGGTAGGACATACAGGTGTGATGGATGCTGCGATTCGAGCTTGTGAAGCCGTTGACAAATGTGCTGAAAAAGTAATTACAGCTGCTTTAAATCATGGTTATACCACCATTGTTATTGCGGATCACGGAAATTGTGAGACCATGGTTAACCCAGACGGAAGTCCTAACACGGCTCATACCACTAATCCCGTTCCTATAATTTTGGTAGATAATGAACTGAATGAAATTCATGACGGGGTTTTAGGTGATATTGCTCCCACAATTTTAAAATTGATGGGAATTCCTCAACCAGAAGCCATGACAAGACATCCGCTTCTATAAAAAAATTCTAATATTTACAAGGCTCATTTTTAAAATGAGCTTTTTTTTGTTTTTAAACATAGCTAAAAATAAGTTAAAGTTTAGAAATTAATAGTAATACTTTCATCAATATCTATCTTTGTATTGAAAATAATGTTTTGATCAGGCTATACTTTATTGAACAAGATTAACACCAAAATGCACACGAAAGAAAACATATCCAACAAAAACGTATTTTTAAAAGATCCTGAAACATCCGTTTTAGGCAAAAAAATAATTGGAAGTAGCATTGAAATGATTGATGAAATTGGCTTTGAAAACTTCACTTTTAAAAAATTAGGTGAAAAAATCAATAGCAATGAAAGTTCTATATACCGATATTTTGAAAACAAACATAAATTAATGTTATATCTTTCGTCATGGTATTGGGAGTGGATTGAAAAAAAAATGCTTGCAGCAACACAACATTTCTCTACTTCAAAAGAAAAGCTAGAGCAGGCCATCATTGTGGTTACGGAAAAAATTGAAGATGACGGCAATACTCCTTATGTAAATGAATCAATTTTAAATAAAATCATCATTCAAGAATTTACGAAAACATTGTTTACAAAGGAAGTTGATGAAGAAAATAAAAAAGGGTTTTTTATGATTTACAAAAGAGTCATTAACCACATAACAGATTTAATTTCTGAAGTTAACCCTAATTATCGTTATGCCAAGAGCTTAGCCTCAACCGTGGTCGAAGGTTCATTACACCAGCATTTTCTTAAAGAACATTTTAAGACTATTACAAACTGTAACAACGAAATTTCACCTACTGATTTTTACCTTACTTTAATCGAAAAAACCCTCGAAAAGTCATGAAAACCACACCATTACAAAGATTTATTAATTTGTTAAAACTCGACAAAAAAGATGTTTACCAAATTATTTTCTATGCTATTTTTGCAGGAATTGTAAGCTTATCTCTACCGCTTGGAATCCAAGCTATTATTAACTTAATACAGTCCGGGCAAGTAAGTGTCTCATGGATAATATTAGTGATTTTTGTGGTAATTGGGGTAATATTAGTAGGAATATTATCAGTGATGCAACTAAGAATTACCGAAAATTTACAACAAAAAATATTCGTTCGCGCCTCTTTTGAGTTTGGGTATCGATTACCCAAAATAAAATTTGAAGCGATGAATGATCAATATCCTCCAGAATTAGCCA
The DNA here is from genome assembly GCF_009915155.1 of Flavobacterium ichthyis. Taxonomy (GTDB): domain Bacteria; phylum Bacteroidota; class Bacteroidia; order Flavobacteriales; family Flavobacteriaceae; genus Flavobacterium; species Flavobacterium ichthyis. The sequence goes on from NZ_JAABLM010000001.1 coordinate 81,285, forward strand.
ATCGATTTTTTGATACCATTTCTGTACAAAAAGGTACCTCAAAGTTACTTTTGGATTTTCCGGCCGCGGTACTTCAAATTATCTTTGGGTTAGTTTTATTATCATTATACCATCCTTTTTTCATTTTTTTCGGAATTTTCTTAGCCATTTTACTCTACGCCATTTTTCATTTCTCGTACCAGTCCGGAATATCCACAAGTTTAAAAGAATCAAAATATAAGTATAAAGTTGCGAGCTGGTTACAAGAAATGGCTCGGAATAATTACAGCTTTAGAAAAAAAGATAACTTTGATTATGCCTTACAACGAAACAATAAATTAGTAGAAGGCTACATCAGTTCAAGAGAAAGTCATTTTAGGGTTATTAGAAAACAGTTTATCCAGCTAGTAGGATTTAAAGTAATCATAACCGCATGTTTATTATTAGTAGGAGGTTATTTAGTATTGAATCAACAAATGAATATTGGTCAATTTGTAGCTGCAGAAATTATTATCATCTTGATAATCAATTCCGTAGAAAAACTAATCATTGGTTTAGATAATATTTATGACGTATTGACATCAATCGAAAAAATTGGTCAAGTAACTGATTTAGAAATAGAACAGCCTAGTGAAAAATCACCTGATTATTGTTTTACCAATATTTCTCTCCAAATGGAGAACATGAGCTACAAATTCCCTCAAAGTAACGATTATTTTCTTGACAAAATAAATCTTAAAATTGAACAATCCGAGAAAATATATTTAGATGGCGATAATGGTTCTGGAAAAACAACCCTTATGCGTATTCTGTCCGGAATGTTACAACCTGCCCTAGGTGCATTTTACATCAATGATGATACTTACAGAAAAATTGATTTAGAACATTACCGATTACAAATTGGTACCATTACCCAAGGTGAAACTCCATTTGAAGGAACAATATTAGAAAACATCACCTTCAATAATCCCTTGATTAGCAACGACCAATTAAAATGGGCTATTGATAATGTAAAACTAGGAAGCTTTGTAAAATCGTTACCGGATGGTTTACAAACTAAAATTTTTCCTGATGGACGACAAATTTCTGCCTCAAATGCGCAGAAAATAATTTTGGCAAGAAACATAATTAACCATCCAAAAATATTATTTCTTGAAGATCCCGTTGAGAAAATGGATGAAGATGTTGCAAAAGAAATTATTGACTTTTTAACTGATTCGAAAAATAAATGGACGCTAATTGTTTCATCTAAGAATGAGTATTGGAAGCAAAAATGTAACCGAAAGATTATCATGAAAAACGGACAAATTATTGACGACATTAAAATCTAAAGACCATGCTAAACATTTCAAATAGAAACACGATTACTGAAAACATGGATCAGTATTCAACCGTAAAAAATTTAAGCGAACGGCCACATTATAAAATTTTAAATAAAATTATACTATACGTATGTTTGCTCGGAATCGTTTTTTTGTTTTTGCCTTGGACACAAAACATTTCCGGTTCTGGAAATGTTACCACGTTAAAGCCGGATCACAGACCGCAAACAGTACATTCCGCAATAGCTGGTAGAATTGAAAAATGGTATGTTCAAGAAGGTGATTATGTAAAAAAAGGAGACACCATACTTTTCATTTCTGAGATTAAAGAAGAATATTTTGATCCTAATTTGGTATCAAATGTTGAAAGCCAAGTAAAAGCAAAAAAATTGGCGGTAGAGTCCTACGAAAACAAGGTAACTACCTTATCCACACAAATTGGCGCAATTGAAAACGAACGAAGACTTAAGTTACAACAAGCAGAAAATAAAATTCGTCAAGCTTTTCTAAAAATCAAAAGTGACAGTATGGATCTTGAAGCGGTTAAAACCCAAATAAAAATTGCCACTACACAATACAATCGATCAGTTACCTTAAACAAAGAAGGGCTAAAACCTTTAACCGATGTAGAAGAAAAAAGATTAAAATTACAAGAAGCCGAAGCCAAAATTATCACACAGGAAAATAAATTGTTAGCCAGCAAAAATGAATTGATTAACGCTCAAGTAGAAATTAACCGTATCAATGCAGAATATGCCGAAAAATCTTCTAAAACCAAAAGTGATCAATACACCGCATTAAGCTCTCAATTTGACACCGAAGCACAAGCAAATAAACTTGAAAATCAATACGTTAACTACCAAATACGAAATGGTTTATATTATATTAAAGCCCCTCAAGATGGTTATGTAAACCGTGCATTAACATCTGGAATAGGCGAAACGATTAAAGAAGGAACTCAAGTTGTTAGTATTATGCCAGCAGCTTATGAACTTGCCGTTGAAACATACGTATCACCTACAGATTTGCCACTTATTCACAAAGGAGAAAAAGTTCGCATTTGGTTTGACGGTTGGCCAACAGTAGTTTTTTCGGGTTGGCCCAATATGAGTTACGGAACATTTGGGGGAAAAATTGTTGCTGTAGAAAACTTCATCAGTACAAATGGTAAATTCCGCGTGTTAATTGCTCCCGATGAAAACGAAGAACCTTGGCCAAAACAAATAAGTATTGGTTCCGGAGCGCAAACTTTAGCATTACTTGATAACGTACCTATTTGGTTCGAAATGTGGCGAACACTTAATGGTTTTCCACCAAATTATTATCAGCCTAAAGGTACAACCACTAATGAAAAAAAGTAAATGAAAAAGCTTTTAACATTTTTGTTTTGCAGTTTTTCACTGTTCGCGCAAGAAAAAAAGTCGGAAGAATTTTCTTTCAATGAATTTCTGGGATATGTGAAAAAATACCATCCTATGGTAAAAAGTGCCAATTTAGAAATCAGTAGTTCACAAGCCAACCTAATGATGGCAAGAGGTGGTTTCGACCCGAAAATAGAAGTAGATTTTGACAAAAAACAATTTAAAGAAACCGAATATTATTCCATTTTAAATAGCAGTTTTAAAATTCCTACCTGGTATGGAATAGAAATAAAAGCGGGTTTTGACAATAGCGAAGGTGTTTATCTCAATCCACAAAATACCTTACCAAATCAAGGGTTGACATCTTTAGGAGTAACAGTTCCTATAGGTCAAGGATTGTTTATAAACCAACGAATGGCGGATTTGCGTCAAGCAAAAATACAATTACAATTGAGCGTTGCTGAAAGAAAATTGCAGGCAATTGAGGTTTTATACGATGCTTCTGTGGCATATTTTAATTGGAAAAGAAGCCACAGCGAGATGATTTTGTATAAAAATTATTTAGAAAATGCCGAAGTTAGATTTAAAGGAATTTCGGGGTTGATTAAAAATGGTGACGCCCCTGCAATTGATAGCATCGAAGCAGGGATTATCGTAAAAAATAGGAAATTAAATTTCATCGATTCGCAGTTAAAACTTACAAAAGCTAAACTTGAGCTTTCAAACTTTTTATGGCTGGAAAATAATATTCCGCTGGAATTGCAGGAACATTTGGTTCCGGAACGCAACTTGAATCAAACCGTTGAAGAAACCTTAAGAACAAATGAACTTTTAACTAATACAATTTCTCTACAAAATCATCCAAAAATAAATGCGTTAGAACGAAAAATTGACATCCTTGAAGTGGAAAGAAAGTTGAAAGCCAATATGTTATTACCAAAAGTAGATTTAGGCTACCATTATCTTTCCGAACCTAGTTATTTTGATCAAGGTAATTTTGAAAATTACAAAATAGGTTTAAACTTCAGCTTTCCTATCTTTTTACGAAAAGAACGTGGAAGCCTTCAGCTCACAAAATTCAAACTTCAGGATGCAGGTTTTGATCTGGATTTACAACGCGTTGAACTTAAAAATAAAATTAATGCCCAACAAACGGAGATCAATTCGCTTAAAACCCAACAGGAAATAATTGATAATTTAGTAGAAGATTATCAAACCATGTTAAACTCTGAAGAAAGATTATTTTCTTTTGGCGAAAGCTCGATATTTTTAATCAATTCACGTGAAAACAATTTAGTTAATTCACAACTTTCAGCACTTAATTTAGAAAATCGTTTCTTAATTTCGCACGCGGAACTTTACCGGATTATGGCTAATCCAGATTAAGTTCTAATATTTCATACTCTTTTCGGGTTTAATAATAATCGTTGCACTTATGCTCTTTCAAAAAAAAATTTTCACCTTACTCAGCTTGCTAATCTCATGCGTCATTTTTGGACAAGAAGGAGCATCATCTTGTGCAGAACTTGAAGCTAATTTTCAGCAATATCAATCTTGTGCAACCAATATTCCTTTTAGAAACTCAACAAATAATACAAGTGATGTGTTCAATACCACCTGTATTGGCGATAGTTTTCGTGGTCCAACATGGTTTTATATGAGAATCCAGCAATCAGGAGATATTAGACTGCAAATTTCTCAAGTAGATGATTTTGGAAACTCTTCTGACGTGGATTTCGTACTTTGGGGACCATTTGACGATTTAAACAATATTTGCAGCAGATTAAACATCAACACCGAAGTAGATTGTAGCTGGTCATCTTCAGGAATTGAAAATGTTAACATTCCGGCAGCTGTTTCGGGAAAATTATATGTATTGTTAGTAGATAATTATGCCAATACTCCTGGTGAAATTTCTATTAGACAAACCGGTGGAACGGGAAGCTCGGATTGTAGCTTCTTGTCTTCAGTAGAAATTTTAGACGAAATAGGAAATGAAATCACGCAATTTAATTATTGCCAGCCACAAAATAAAACACTTTTAGCGAATATTGATACTAATAATTACGAAGGCAACTTAGCTGATTTACGATTCAATTACAAATGGTTTTTTAATGACATTTTAGTAGCTGATATTCAAAATTCAACCATCAATACTAATACCTTTATAGCAAATCAAACCGGAAATTATCGCGTTGAAGTCACGGCTTATGATAGCACAGATTCGTCAGTTGTAATAGCAGATTTAGAAGTAAGTACAGATGAAATTGATTTAATTTTTTATGGAACACCCACTTTAATTTCTAATTTAACTTTACAAAAATGTGACAACACCAGTCCATATAATGGATTGGAAAGAACCAATTTAACCGAAATTGAATCAACAATAAGTCTCGGAGGTGATTATCCTGTTTTATTCAAATATTGGTTAGATGCTGCTCATACTCAAGAAATCACTGATGCAACTAATTTTTTAAATACAACTCCATCACAAACGATTTACGTAACTGCTTCTTATGATTTTAGTTGTACAAGCAATATAGCTTCTTCAAGTTTTGAATTGATAATCAACACATTACCAGCAAGCGACACGAATCCGCAAGCGATTGAAAAATGTGACGAAACCGGATTTTCTTCATTTGATTTAAGAATTCGGGAAAATCAAATGGCATCTCCGGCAAGTGTAACTTCCATCAACTTTAAATACTATATTGACCGAAATGACGCCTTGTCTAATGCCGGAAATTTTATCGCAACACCCGATAATTATACTAACACAATTGCAGATACACAAACTATTTATGTTCGGTTAGCAGAAGCTACGGATCCAGACAATTCTTGTTTTAGAATTTTAGAATTACAATTGATTGTTAACAATATTCCGCCAAATAATATTTCGACAACGCCTTACACTTCTTGTGTTTCTGGAGGTATTGGCCTTTTTCCGGCAGAAATTAATACTGGTTTATCTGCAACAGATTTTACTTTTGAATGGTTCAACCAGCATAATGCTTTGCCCGGAAATAGCATTACTACTGAAACCGGAAGTAATTTTACTACAACAAATGCTGGAAATTATTCTGTAAAAATTGTGGACACTACCAATCCCGCGGCTTGCGAAAGAATCATTAATTTCAGCGTAATTTCCTCAATAATTCCTTCAGGAAATAACAACCCGCAACCCATTTACCTTTGTGACAATTCAGGTTTTGCCAATTTTAATCTTCGCATTCGTGAGGCTGAAATGGCCGAAACTTTAAACGTAACCGATTTAGATTTTAAATATTACAAAAATGAAACGGATGCTTTAAATAATGCCGGAAATTTTATTCCTGACCCTGAAAATCATATTAACTCCACTTCAAATGAAGATACAATCTATGTAAGAATCGCTGATGCTGCTAACCCAAATAGTACTTGTTTTGTGGTAGTACAACTGGATTTATTTGTAGAAAAAGTTCCCGAAAATAATTTAAGAGATTATCCATATAGAATTTGTATGTCGATGGCGGGACAACCATTGCAGCCTGCTATTATCGATACAAATTTAGATCCTTCGGTTTATACATTTTCGTGGCATCGCGGCTTTAACGCTTTACCTGGAACTGTTATTGTAGGCGAAAATGATGCTGTTTTTGAAACTACGGTTGGTGGTAATTATTCTGTAAAAATCATAAATACGAGCAATCCTGCAATGTGCGAAACCATTGCTAATTTTGAAGTATTAACGGCTGACATTCCTTTTAATATCGAAGCTACTCCAGTGCAACAAGTTTCTTTCGCAGGAAACGCAACAATCACAGTAACGATCGATAATCCTTCGCCTGATTTTCAATTTATGATTGATAATAACGGATGGCAAGAAAGTCCGGTGTTCGAAAATATTTTACCCGGATTTCACACGGTTAGTGTGCGAAATAAATTTGGCTGTGAAACCACTTCTACCCAAATTGTGGTGGTAGATTATATGAAAGTTTTTACACCAAATGGCGATGGCTACAATGATTTTTGGACCGTTGGCGGACGAGCAATTTTTGAAAAACACCAACTTTTTATTTTTGACAGATACGGAAAACTCATAGCTGATATTACCAGAAATTTACGCGGCTGGGATGGCACTTTTAATGGAAAACCTTTACCTGCCGACGATTACTGGTTTAAAATTATTTATGAAAGAAATGGTGAGAAAGGTGAATACAGAAACCATTTTACACTGAAAAGGTAGATTGAGGATTTTTGATTTAGAATTTAGTTGGATTTTTTTGAAAAATATAAATCATACAACTTGGTTACATCCCAAACTGCTAACTTCTAAATCACAACTCATTCATAAGTGCCAAAAAAACCTTACTTTTGCATTTCTAAATTTTTGACGATATGATTATTCCAAAAACCCGTGAAGAGATTGAATTAATGCGTGAAAGTTCATTGCTTGTTTCTAAAACATTAGGAATGTTAGCAACCGAATTAAAACCTGGAATCACAACTTTACAACTTGATAAAATGGCGGAAGAATTTATTCGCGATCATCAAGCTGTACCCGGATTTTTGGGTTTATATGGATGTCCGTCATCTATTTTGACAAGCGTAAACGAACAGATTGTTCATGGTTTGCCCAACAATCGCCCTATTGAAGAAGGTGATATTGTATCGGTGGATTGTGGTGTATTAAAAAATGAATTTTATGGAGACCACGCTTATACATTTGAAATTGGCGAAGTAGCTCCAGAAACAAAAAAGCTATTGCAGATTACCAAAGAATCGTTATACATAGGAATTAGCGAATTTAAAGCCGGAAACCGTGTGGAAGATGTGGGAAATGCGATACAAAAATATACTGAAGCTGCTGGTTACGGTGTAGTACGAGAACTGGTTGGTCATGGTTTAGGACGAAAAATGCATGAAGATCCTGAAATGCCAAATTACGGAAAACGTGGTCGTGGAAAATTATTTGTGGAAGGAATGGTTGTTGCCATCGAACCTATGATTAATTTGGGAACCAAAAATATTAAACAACTCAAAGACGGGTGGACAATTATTACTGCTGATAAAAAACCAAGTGCCCATTTTGAGCATAACGTAGCGTTAATTGACGGAAAACCGGAATTGCTTTCAACTTTCTCATATATCTACGAGGCTTTAGGAATTGTGAGTACTGAAGAAGTAGCGTTTAGAAAACAACCGTTGGTTTTGAGTTAGGGACTGTATCACCGAGATTCGCCAAGATTCGCCAGAGATTCGCTAAAATATTTATAAGCCGTAAAATATGTATCAGCAGAACGAATTTCAAGAAAATTTAGATTCCATTTCCTATAAAATAATTGGTTGTGCAATAGATGTTCATAAAGAGTTGGGGCCTTGATTGTTGGAATCAGCCTATCAAGAATATTTACTGTACGAACTTAAAAATACTGGGTTATTTGTCGAAAAACAAATTGCGCGTCCCATAACGTACAAAAATTTAAAACTGGAACACGGCTATCGAATTGATTTACTCGTGGAAAGTAAAATTGTTATTGAACTAAAAACTGTTGAAGCATTCACAGATGTTCATTTTGCATAAATTCTAACGTATATTAAATTGGGAAAATATCCTTTAGGACTTTTGATTAATTTTCACTCTAACATTTTAAAAAATAATATCAAAAGATTTATAAATACTCTGTGAAACTTTGTGAAACTTTGTGAAACTTTGTGAAAAAATAAATGAAAAAAATCTTCAGATTTATCCTGAATATCGTTCCTCGACCTTTATTAATTAGGTTGAGTTATGTAGTTAGACCCGTTTTAGGGGTGGTCTTAAAAGGCAATCGATTTACCGACCCGATTGACGGGAAAAGTTTCAAGAAATTTTTGCCGTATGGCTATGGAACACAACGAAACAATGTACTTTCTCCAAGCACTTTATCATTAGAAAGACATAGATTGCTTTGGCTTTATTTAAAAAATGAAACCAACTTTTTTACAGCTCCGTTAAAAGTGTTGCACTTTGCACCGGAACAAGCATTTTACAAAATTTTTCGGAATCTAAAAAACTTAGATTACACTACAACGGATTTGTTATCACCGTTGGCAGATGTAAAAGCAGATATTTGCAATTTACCTTTTGAAGAAAATTCTTACGATGTGATTTTATGTAATCACGTTTTAGAACATATTCCGGATGATACTAAAGCCATGCAAGAATTATTTAGGGTGTTGAAGCCTGGTGGAATGGGGATATTTCAAATTCCACAAGATATAACTCGAGAAAAAACGTTTTCTGATGATTCTATTACTGATAAAAAAGAACGTGCTAAAATTTTTGGTCAATATGATCACGTGAGAATTTACGGCAGAGATTTTTTTGACAAGTTACGAAGTATTGGTTTTACCGTTATAGAAGAAGATTATACTAAAAAATTGTCACCTGAATGGGTTGAAAAATATTGTTTAGCTCCGGGAGAAATTATTCCGGTTTGTTTCAAGCCATAAAAAAATCCCGAATATCTTTACGATTTCGGGATTTAGTATTTTTATGATACTATTTTTTAGCTTTTTTCTGGCATTAAGATCGCAACTACTTTGTCTTTCGTTAAATATTTTTTAGCTACATCTTGAATTTCTTTTGCATTCAAAGCTTTTATTTTAGCTTCGTATGTTAGAACTTCTTCTGGATTTAACTCATTAGTATATGCGTTAGAAAGTGTAGATAGCCAGAAACGGTTTTCTTTACTATTTTTCTTATAGTCAAGCAATTCCCCTTCTTTATATTTTGCAAGATCTTCGGCAGTTGGTCCATTTTCTATAATCTTTTGTAATTCTTTCAATGCCGATGCTGTAAGTTTTTCAGCGTTTTCTGGACCACATGGGAAGCTAATACTAAATGAATAGGAACCATAAGGAATTTTATTCATATTACCTCTTGCCCCTACTCCATATACGCCACTTTCGTTCTCACGTAATTCTTCGACTAATTTTATAGTTAGAACCTCTCCTAAAGCTTGTATAGCTAAATCTTCTTTTGCGGAATATGGTGTGTCACCATAAAACATAATTCTTACACTACTTTTAGGATCAGAACCTTTATTGACTACTTTTTTTAACTCGCCTTTTGCCATTCTATAACCTAAGTCGATTGCGCTTTCTTTTTTACCCTTAGATGGCAATGAAGCGATATATTGTGTAGCAAATTGCTCCATCTTAGCATCGTCAATATTTCCTACAAAGAAAAATTCAAAATCTCCTGCATCAGAAAATCTTTCTTTGTATTTATTGTAAGCCAATTGATAATCGGTTTTATCCCAGTCTTTTTCATCTGGAAAAAGCGCCGTAAATCGAGGATTGTCTTTCATTAAAACTCCGTAAAGTTCCTGCTGAAAGAAAATGTTAGGTTGTGAAGAAAGGTTTTTGAAAAATGCTGATTGCTTAGTTTTATATCCTTCAAATGCTTCTTTGTCATAATTTAAATCAGTAAAATAAGCATGTGTCATTTGGAACAAATATTCTAAATCTTTTGGTGTAGCGCTTCCGCGGAAACCTTCGGTGGTACTGCTTATGTATGGTGAAACAGAAGCGATTTTTCCGTTCATGAATTTATTAATATCATTTAATTTTAATCCTGAAAAACCTGCTTCAGTCAAAGCGCCATTGGCGAATTGAGTTTTAAGATAATCTTCATTAGAATATAAATTTGAACCACCAAAACTCACCCCTTCCATTAAAATTTCATCGTTTTTAAAATCAGTTTTCTTGTAGGTGATTTTCGCACCATTTGACAGGAAAAGTGTTTTAGTTCCAAGTTTATCATTATGTTCTTTTTTAGTAATGGTACCTGGTTTAATAGAATTTCTTATTAAACTTTTAGCAATCTCGGTATCTACATAAGGTTTTAACGATGCTTCATCTATTTTGATAGCGGTTAAAACTTCTTGTTCCGTTACTTTCTTCAATCCTTCTTTTTCCGGACCCGTTAAAATAATTACACGATTGTCGTCTTTAATATAAGTTTTCACCAATGCATCTACTTCATGTAATTTAATGGTTGGCAAAATATTTTTCATGGCATTAAAACTCCACTCAATTCCTGGAGCTGGTGATTTTTCTAAGAAATGTGCCTGATATTGCCCCACAAAATTAGCTGAATTAGTCTTATCTCGATCATTAAATTGTTTTTCTACTCGAGCCAAAATATCTGATTTCGCACGGTCTAATTCGCTTTGGGTAAACCCAAATTTTTTCACTCTTTCATTTTCTGTTACCAAAGTTTTTAAAGCTTCGAGCTGTTTATCTTCTTGCATCATTGCGAAAGACTGATATGCCTCTTTTGTACGAGCCCAAGTTCCGCCGTGATAAGTGTATCCGTAAGTAAACGGTGGTGTGGCAGAATTAGTCAATTCTTCCAAACGGTTGTTTAACATCGTAGCATATAAATTTTCAATCAAATCCTCACGTAAATCATTTACTGTAACCGTTGGCGTTGGTGTTCCATGGTCTTTATAAATAAGTTGAACCTCTGATGACGAGGCTTCTTTGTCACTTTCTACAGCTACGAATGTTTCTTTATGGTTAGGCACATCAAAAACTTTTCGTGGTTTTTCATTTGCTGGGTTTTTGTACGAAGCGAAATGGTCTTTAATTTTTTTCTCCATTTCTTCTACATTAATATCGCCCACAACCACAACGCTCATGAGGTTCGGACGGTACCAATCCTTATAAAAACTAGTTAATTTATCATAGGTAAAATTTTCTAAAACTTCTTTTTTTCCTATTGGTAAACGTTTAGCATAATGGGAATTGTACATCATTTTTGGCATAAAATGTTCCATCATACGGTTATCAGCTCCAAGCCCTAAACGGTATTCTTCTAGGACTACTCCTCTTTCTTTATCGATTTCTTCTGGAGTCAAAACTGCGTTAAAAGCCCAATCTTCAATAATTTGAAAACCTTTCTCTAATTTTTCCGGATCATCAGATGGAATGGGTAAAAAGTAAACTGTTTCATCAAAACTGGTGTAAGCATTTAAGTGTTGACCAAATTTTACCCCGATGCTTTGCAAATAATCTACCAATTTATTCTTAGGAAAACGTTTTGTTCCGTTGAAACACATGTGTTCCATAAAATGTGCTAATCCTTGTTGTTCGTCAGTTTCTAAAATAGAGCCTGCATTGATAACCAATCGAAGGTCAACTTTATTTTCCGGCTTGCCATTTTGCTTGATGTAATACGTCAAGCCATTTTCCAATGTTCCAGTTTTTACCGATGGGTCAAACGGAATTTTGGCATCACCTTTAAACTCTTGGGCAAAAATTGTTAGCGGAAATGCCAACAATAATGCGAAAATTTTGTTGTTTTTCATGTTTTTTAATTATGTATGGTTTGTAAATCTAAAATTATAACTTACATTATTATATTTTATTATAAAAGGTTTAACATTATTTCAATTTATTTTTATTAAATTATTGTATTACAATTTATTTATCTTTACCAAATACAACCAATAACACTTTTATGAAGTATATTCTTGCATTTTTTTTCTTATCCCTTTTTTCCGGAAAAGCGCAGGTTCAAAAAGAAGTTTATCCGCCCTTTAATATTAAAACCGTTACTTTTTGGCAAAATGGTCAAAACGTGATTCCTATATTTCGCTTAAATGAAAACTTCCAGTTTCAGTTTGACGACATTTACGGAAACGAATCTAATTATTATTACGAAATAGTCCATTGCAATTATGACTGGACACCTTCGGCATTAGTAAAAGCAGAATATATTAATGGATTTGACAACCAGCGTATTATTGATTACGAAAATTCATTCAACACATTACAGTTATATTCGCATTATCGATTATCATTTCCTAACCAGTTTACCCAATTTAGAGTGACAGGAAATTATTTAATTAAAATCCTAAACGAAGACAGAGAAGTCTTGTTTTCCAGAAAATTTATTTTGTACGAAGACTTGGTTTCTGTGCCTTTACAGGTTAAACGAGCCCGTGAAGTTTCGGACATAAATTACAAGCACAATTTAGATTTTGCGGTAAGATCACAAATCATCACATTTGTAAATCCGTTGCAAAATGTAAAAGTAATGCTCCTACAAAACGGTCAGTTTAACAACGCCATTTACAACATCAAGCCGCAATACACACTCGGGAACGACCTCATTTATAAGTACGATAAAGAAACTCAATTTTGGGCTGGAAACGAGTTTTTAAACTTTGACAACAAAGAAATTCGAGCCGTTGCTAACAATATCCATTACGTTGAAGCCAAAGAATTATACCACACTCATTTGTACCCAAATGTTGCCAGAGCTTCGCAAATTTATACCTTCGCTCCAGACATAAATGGTAACTTTGTCGTAAGAAATCTTTACGTAGAAAATAATCAAATCGAAGCCGATTATGCTTGGGTGTTCTTCCTTCTCGATGCCCAAATGGTTCCTAAAAACCGGAATGTTTACATCAACGGAATGTTCAACAACTACGCTTTTTCACCTGAAAATAAAATGGATTACAACGCCAAAACGGGGATGTATGAAAAAGCCTTAGTCATTAAACAAGGTTTTACAAACTATTAATATGTATTAACGGACAATTCTGGAAAAATAGATGCCGAAAATGCTGTTGATGGAAATTTTTTTCAAACAGAAAACGAGTATCAAGCCATTGTTTATTATCGTGGACTTAATGAACGCTACGATCGCGTGGTTGGAAAATCCTCAGCAAGTTCAATTGACATCGTCAATTAGCTAAAAACTAAACAAAATCTTTAGCACTAAAAATAACTTTAAAAAAAAATTCGTAAGTTTGAAAATAAGTTTGAGGTTATGGTGACACAAATTACAAGAGGCATAAAGATTTCAGTTCTCACTAGTTTTGAAGGAACATACTTCAAGAACTACAAGATTCATTTTGCCTTTTCTTACCAAATTACCATCGAAAATTACTCCAAAGATTCCGTTCAATTAATGTCACGCCACTGGGATATTTCCGATTCGCTCAACCACCAAGAAGTGGTAGATGGCGAAGGCGTTATCGGCAAAAAACCTGTTTTAAAACCCGGAGAATCACATACTTATAGTTCCGGCTGTTTACTTTCCTCTCCATTTGGTGCTATGAAAGGTTATTTTAACATGATTAATTTTACCTCCACCAAAAGTTTTCGAGTAATCGTTCCAAACTTTAAATTAAGTGCTCCATTTGCATTAAATTAAGAAGCTATTTCCCGTTTTCCGCTACAAGTTTTTTCAGTTTTTCTTTTTTTTCTAAGCATAAAAGGAGCTTCTTTGGTCGCTCTTTTATTCCAAGAAAAAAATAGTCAAAACCTTCAAAAAGCTTTCCGCTACAACCGGGGCTAAATCCGTGCAAATCCACCACAATTAACATTTTTCAATCAACACCACCTCATCATTTGCCAATACATAAACCAAGTCATTCTTCTCCGGAACCAAAATATATTTCCCGGTAAATTCACCAAACGCCGGTAAAATCATCTGATTTTCTTTCTGGAAAAAACAAGGTAATTTTACATGATGTCCGCCAAAACCGCGTAATTTAATCCCAGGATGAATATGACCAGAAAAATTAAAAAAACCTTCTCTTTCTGTAGGATGATGTGTTAAGAGAAAACCGTCAATTTCCAATTCCTTAAAAACCTTAACACTTATCTTATCATAATTTTCTTTTGCAATAACATCGTGATTTCCCGCAATCAAAATTATTTCTGCCACACAACAATTTGACCATTCTACAAAAAGATGCCACTCACTATTTTTAGAACTATGAAATAAATCACCCAAAAAAATCACACTTTCCGGATTAAAATAATCCACAACTTCAGTTAACCTTGTAAAGTTTTTTGAAACGGCAATCTTAGGAACTGCAACTCCGTGTTTCCTAAAATGCGACACTTTTCCTAAATGAACATCTGCAATCAAAAGCGCCTTTTTTTCCTCCCAAAAAACCGCTCCTTTGGAATGAAGAACAAATGTATTGTCATTAATTTTTATGGTATTCGTCATAATCATTGTCGGCTACTCGATGATTTTCAATTTTTCATAAATTTCTTTTCACCACCAATTTCATCAATTTCCGGTTATGAACTTCAAAATCTTTAGATAAATAAAGTTTCTGCGCCAATTCGTTATGACCTTCCACTTCCAAGTAAATAATTTTTAGTGAAAGTAAAATTGCTTGCTCGTGGATAAAATCAAGCGATTTTTTGCCAATGCCTTTGCCTCTGGCTTTTTCGGAAAGATATAATTCGTCTAAAAAAGCAATTCTTCCTTTGTATTCAAAACTAAATACAAACGTCAGAATCACATATCCAACCAATTCATCATCTGCATAAATTAACCATGCTTTGCCTAGATTTTCATTTCCTAAAAAATTAAAAAACAATGATTTAGCAACCGCCACATCCATTGGATAGTTATCAATGGCATAAAAATCCTGCATCATCCTTACAACATTTTCAATATCAGTTGTTTGCAAAGGTTTGAATTGAGTGTTCATCTGCTATAAATTGTTAAAAATGATTTGGGTAGCATTTTTATTCATGTTCACAAACGTTGATGCGATATGGCCTTTTTCCAAACGCTCTTCTTCATGGGTAAACAAAAAATCTAAAGTTTGGCGCAAATCCTCATAATTTTTTACCGCAATACATCCACCTAAATTCACCAACGCCACCGCTTCCGAAAATTTCTTAAAATTATGTCCAATGATAATTGGAATTCCAAAAGTGGCGGGTTCCAATATATTGTGCAAACCCGAAGTACCAAATCCACCGCCAACATAAGCCACATCGGCATAACTGTAAATTTTGGTCAAAATCCCAATCGTATCCACAATAAAAACCTGATAATCCGCTAAATTTTTATTTTTCATTTCCGAAAATAGAACCGTTTTTTTGGTAATGCTCTTTTTTAATTCCGAAATTTGATTGGGTTTTACATTGTGTGGCGCAATAATAAATTTAATGTCAAAATCGTTGTTGTTGATGTATTTTACAATTTTTTCCTCGTCAGGTTGCCAAGTGCTTCCGGCGACAATTGTGAATTTTTTATCCGTGAATTTTTCTACAAAATCTAAAGTATTATCCCGATTTAAAATTTTCAAAACCCTGTCAAATCGCGTATCTCCACTAATTTTCACATTGCTGAAACCTATTTTTTGCAGTAAATTTTTAGACGATTCATTTTGAACGAAAAACATTTTAAAACTTTTCAGCGCATTCCTGTAAAAACCGCCATACCATTTAAAAAACACTTGATTTTCTCTAAAAATTCCAGAAATTAAATACGTTGGAATGTTGTTATTTTTGATTTGGTTAAGATAATTGGGCCAAAATTCATATTTTACGAAAAACGCCATTTCGGGATGTACAATTTCTATGAATTTTTTGGCGTTAAAATTCGTGTCCAATGGCAAATACACAATCACATCTGCAGTTGTCGCATTTTTCCGAACTTCAAACCCCGAAGGCGAAAAAAAAGTCAGCACTAATTTATGATTTGGGAATTCCTGACGGATTTTTTCCATCACCGGCAACCCCTGTTCGTATTCGCCTAAAGATGCGGCGTGAAACCAAATAGTTTTGTCTTTAGCAGAAATTTTGCTTAGCAATGTTTTAAAAACATTTTTTCTTCCGGATACAAAAAGTTTCATTTTCGGGTTAAATAATGCCACTATTTTTAAGAAAAATTGGGCAAAATAAACCAGTAGATTATAGAGGAAAAACATAGACTTTTTTTTGATTGGCTAAAATACGCCAGATTGTGCAAATTTCATTGGTCAACAGTCAATTAATTAGTAGTTTTGCTTGTTGTAAAATTTAATTTTAGATGAAAAAAATTCAAATGGTTGACTTAAAAGGTCAATACGAAGATATAAAAGAAACGGTTAATGCTTCGATTCAAGAAGTTTTAGATACCAATACCTACATTAACGGTCCGGAAGTTCATCAATTTCAAAAAAATCTTGAAGAATATTTAGGCGTAAAACACGTGATTCCCTGTGCCAATGGAACCGATGCTTTGCAAATTGCAATGATGGCTTTGGGTCTAAAACCTGGTGACGAAGTCATTACCGCCGATTTTACCTTCGCCGCCACAGTAGAAGTAATAGCACTTTTACAATTAACGCCTGTTTTGGTAGATGTGGAACCAGATACTTTCAACATTTCGATTGAAGCAATTAAAAAAGCAATCACACCAAAAACTAAGGCAATTGTTCCTGTGCATCTCTTTGGACAAGCGGCAAATATGGAAGCAATTATGCAAATTGCCGAAGAAAACAATCTATTTGTGATTGAAGATAATGCTCAGGCAATTGGGGCAAACTACCGCTATTTTGACGGAAAAAAGAGAAAAGTTGGCGCAATTGGTCACGTGGCGTCAACGTCATTTTTCCCTTCAAAAAATTTAGGCTGTTATGGTGATGGTGGAGCAATTTTTACCAATAATGATGATTTAGCTCACACACTTCGCGGCATTGTCAACCACGGAATGTACGTGCGTTATCACCATGATGTTGTGGGAGTAAATTCAAGATTAGACAGTATTCAGGCGGCAGTTTTAAACGCAAAATTGCCAAAATTAGACCAATACAACCAAGCCCGTCAAGTTGCAGCGCAAAAGTACAGTCAAGCATTTGCCAATCATAAAAATATAATGACACCTTATATCTCAGGACAGCCTGATTCTCACGTTTTTCATCAATATACTTTAAGAATTGTAGATGCTAATCGTGATGGTTTGATGCAGCATTTGTTAGACAAAGGCATTCCTTGTGCTATTTATTACCCAATTCCTTTGCATCGCCAAAAAGCGTATTTGGATTCGCGTTATAACGAAAATGATTTCACTGTTACCAATCAATTAGTAAATGAAGTGCTTTCGTTGCCCATGCATACCGAATTAGATGATGAACAAATTTCATTTATTACCAGTGCAATTTTAGAATATTTACAATAATTTTTGGATGGAAAAAATTTTAGTAACCGGAGGTTTAGGATTTATTGGTTCGCATACGGTTGTGGAACTTCAAAATGAAGGTTTTGAGGTGGTAATTGTTGACAATCTCTCGAATTCTTCTGAAAAAGTCTTAGACGGAATTGAAGCGATTACGAATAAAAAACCTGTTTTTGTAAATTTAGATCTAAGAGAAAAAGCTACAGTTCAGGAATTTTTTAAAAAACATCAGGATATTTCCGGAGTGATACATTTTGCGGCTTCGAAAGCGGTTGGCGAAAGTGTTGAAAATCCGCTTTTGTATTATGAAAATAACATCAACACTTTGGTTTATATGTTGCAAGAATTGCAAAAATTAAATCATAAAAATTTTATTTTCAGTTCGTCTTGTACGGTTTACGGTCAAGCCGAAAAAATGCCAATTACCGAAAATGCTTCGGTTCAAGCTGCAATTTCGCCTTATGGAAATACAAAGCAAATTGGCGAAGAAATCATTCAAGATGTAGCCAATTCCAGCGAAATTAACGCCATTTTGTTGCGCTATTTTAATCCCATTGGAGCTCATCCTTCTGCAGAAATTGGAGAATTGCCAATTGGCGTTCCGCAAAATTTGGTGCCGTACATCACCCAAACCGGAATTGGTTTAAGAAAAGAATTATCCGTTTTTGGGTCAGATTATCCCACAACTGACGGCACTTGCATTCGCGATTATATTCACGTGGTCGATTTGGCGAAAGCCCATGTTGTTGCGCTAAAGCGATTGTTATTGAAAAAAAATAATGAGAAAGTGGAAACGTTCAACATTGGAACAGGTAAAGGAAGTACGGTTTTAGAAGTCATTCGTTCTTTTGAAAAAGTGAGCGGTCAAAAACTACCATATAAATTAGTTCCACGAAGAAACGGTGACGTTACAGAAGCTTTCGCAAATACTGAAAAGGCAAATACAATTTTAGGGTGGAAAGCCCAATCAACCTTAGATGAAGCGATGGCTTCTGCGTGGAAATGGGAAAAAAAGATTCGCCAATAGCAAATTTTGAGCCTAATTATTTGCAAATTAGTCCAGTAATTCAAATTTTATGGAAACCAAATACGGAAAAAATGAATTGATAAAGTAGCTTTCAAAATTGGAGAGCCCGAAGTTTAGTATAAATTTCAAAAATTAAAGAAGAAACAGAACAAACCTCCGACTTTGATTTCGATAAAAAATTTGCAAATGCTTGTAATCCTGAGAATGAAACAGTGGAGCAATTAATATATTTATAAAAAAAATCCCAAGTTTGTCGCTTGGGATTTTCTTTTACTTTAATTTTTTATTTTTTAAGCAGAAAAAGTTTCTGCTGTTTTATCAATTTTATTGACCAAGCCAATGAGTACTTTTCCAGGACCAACTTCGGTAAAACTCGTGGCACCATCCGCAATCATTTGTTGAACTGATTGTGTCCATTTTACTGGAGCGGTTAATTGCACAATTAAATTTTTCTTGATTTCTGACGGATCCGAAACCGCACTTGCCGTTACATTTTGATAAACCGGACAAACGGGTGTTGAAAATTTTGTGTTTTCAATCGCAGCCGCTAATTCTTCTCTGGCAGGTTCCATCATTGGTGAATGAAAAGCACCACCAACGGGTAGAATCAATGCCCTTTTTGCGCCAGCATCTTTCATCGCTTCGCAAGCTTTTTCAACTGCAGTTGTTTCACCCGAAATTACTAATTGACCCGGACAATTATAATTTGCCGCCACCACAACACCATCGATTGAAGCACAAACATTTTCTACAGTATTATCCTCTAAACCTAATACCGCCGCCATTGTAGAAGGCTTAATTTCGCATGCTTTTTGCATTGCCAAAGCCCGCTGTGAAACTAATTTTAATCCGTCTTCAAACGACAAAGTTCCATTGGCAACTAACGCAGAAAATTCTCCTAAAGAATGTCCGGCAACCATTTCTGGCTTGAAATCTTCGCCTAAAGTTTTGGCTAAAATTACCGAATGAAGGAAAACCGCAGGTTGTGTTACTTTAGTTTCTTTTAATTCTTCAGCAGTGCCGTCAAACATTATATCTGTAATTCTGAAACCTAAAATATCGTTAGCTTTTTCAAAAAGTTCTTTTGCTAAAGGTGAATTTTCGTACAAGTCTTTTCCCATTCCGGTAAATTGGGCACCTTGACCCGGAAAAACGTATGCTTTCATTTTTGAATTTGTTTAATTTGCTAATGCAAAAATACTATTTATTCGATAAATTATATTGGTTAACTTCAATATCAAAAAAATCTGTGCTGTACAAGGGTGTCATGGAATAGAAAAACTTTTTTCGGGCTTCAGTTTCATGCGGAAGTGTTACACAATTAAGGTCTTTCTCTAAAATTTTCCAAATCATTTCGGTACAGTACAACTGCGAATCATCGTCAAAGTTGCCTTTGTGGTCAAAAGGAATTTTTTTAGAAAGATAAAAATAAGCCCGATTTGCAATGGCTTGTGCAATAGAATCATTGCTGTTTTTTACGCGCGAAACAATGATTTTTTGGGGATGTGAATACGAAAGAAATTCTCGCAATGGTTGTATTTGCATACCATCAATATCCGTTACATCTGAAGAGAGGGAGTGAATTACGAACAGCGAATCGTGTTGTTTTACAATAATTCCGGCATGGGTAACGTCTATCTCTCCATCGTTTAATTCGGTTGAAATATAGTCAGAAAAAAAACCAAAACCACGCCTTAAAATTAAATCCCCTTCGTGAATCTTGGAAAGTTCTTCAGCGGAAAGTCTAGTAGTATTTTGGTGTTTTACCACTAGTTCAGCTTCAGATTTTTTATCGAAATAAAAAAAGATTTTAAAGGTGGCAAAACCCAAAATAAAAAGCATTGCTGTAATTAGAAATAATTTTTTCATACCGCAATGCTTTTAAAATTTTAAGAAATCTAAAGATTATTCAGCCATCTCTAACGAGTCAACTTCTAAAGAGTCAATTGGTGTATCAAGTGAATCTGCCGGCTCTTCAGTAGCAGGAGCTCCACCTTCTTTGTTAGCGTTTTCTTTATCAATGGTTACTTTCCATTTTCCATCTTCTTTGATCAAATCAATTGATTGTTCTTTAGAATCTGCTGGAGCGTCTTTTCCTACAATTTTGTATTTTACTGACGCTTTTTCGTCCTTAATTTCAGAAGAAATAATTTCAGTTTTGATATCTTTATCCTTCATTTCGGCAGTTTTTCCACCAGCCATTGAAGCCATCATACCAATTAATTCGCCTGTTTTTTTATCGCAATATTTTTTTGCTTCTTCAAATTCAGCTTTATTTACGTGGTTTAAAAATTTTTCGGCTACCGCTTCAGGGTTGTCACCAGAGCATGAAGTTAATGTTATAAAAGAAATAAACGCCATTAACATCATTGCTTTTTTTGCTACAGATTGGATCATTGTTGTTTTCATTTTTGTATTTAAAAATTGTTAATTAGGGTGTAAATGTAAATTATTTTATTTAACAAATGTTTACGTTGTAAAAAAAATATAATGTTTTTGATAAAAAATCATCTTAAAAAGTGTAACACTTTCAAAATTTGCCGTCAAATAAATATAAGATTGCTTTTATGAAAAAAATTCTCTTTACAATATTTGTAGTTGTTTTTGGATTTTTCCTTATGTACACTACGTTTCCGGTAATTAATTATGGATTTATACTTTTCCCAATTATTTTAATTACGCTTGTATTAATTTGTATTATAGGTTTTACTAAAATTAAAATTGAGCCGAAAACTAATAAAATGATATTCGTATCAAGACCTCATCGTTTTTGGTATGTTTTGCTGGGGATTTTATTGACATATGTTACTATATTCCCGTTAGTTACCAGTTTACCAATGTTTTATGCTAATGATTATCAAAATTTAATTGGAGAAGTAAAAAACGGTGACAATTTAAAAAATCATATTGCTCCGATTTCTCTCGATAAAATTCGCGTAGTGGATGAAAATTTAGCGATGCTTTTAGGCGAAAAAATTATCGGATCACAGCCTTCGTTGGGAAGTCAAACAGAAATTGGCTCGTTTACGATTCAAAAAGTAAATGGCGAATTATATTGGGTGGCGCCACTTTTGCATACTGGTTTTTTTAAATGGCTAGATAATTCCGAAGGAACTCCAGGATACGTAATGGTTTCTGCTACTAATGAAAGAGATGTAAAATTGATACAAAAAGCCAATGGTAAACCCGTAAAAATAAAGTATCAAACCGAAGCTTTTTTTGGATCAAATATTGAGCGGCACGTTTATTTTAGCGGATATGCTACGGTTGGTCTTGAGGATTTTAATTTTGAAATTGACGATGATGGAAACCCATTTTGGATTGTGACTAAATACAAAAAAAGAGTGGGTTTTGCCGGAAATGATGCCACCGGAGTTTTGGTGGTGAATGCCGAAACTGGCGAAATTAAAGAATATGATATTGAAAATACGCCGATTTGGGTGGACAGAATGCAACCTATAAGTTTTATTGAAGAACAATTGAGTGATTGGGGCGAATACGTAAAAGGCTACTGGAATTGGTCAAACGAAAATAAGTTAATGATTACCGAAGGTTTGACTTTAGTTTATGGCGAAAATCACAAATCATATTGGTACACAGGTTTATCTTCGGTTGGAAAAGAAGAATCTGTGGTAGGATTTGTTTTGGTAGATACGAGAACAAAAGAAGCTACATATTACCATCAAAGTGGTGCTACAGAATATGCGGCACAAAGTTCTGCGGAAGGAAAAGTTCAAGAAAAAGGTTATCATGCCTCGTTGCCTATTCCGTATTTGATTAATAATATTCCAACTTATGTGATGACTTTAAAAGATGATGGTGGTTTGGTAAAAATGTTTGCCATGGTTTCCATTAATGATTACACGATTGTTGGCGTTGGAAATACCATGCGAGAAACTTTGATGTCTTATAAAAATGTTTATAATATGGCAGACAATGGTTTGGATAACGCATCGATTTCGGATAAAAAAATATTCAAATCGGTGGTTACGAGAATCCAAAATGATGTAAAAAACGGCAATAGTTTTTATTACTTTACTATCAAAGATTATCCGAATATTTTTGTAGGTTCGTCCCAACTTTCAAATGAGTTACCCGTTACAATCGTTGGTGATTCTATCAGTATTTCTTTTGATGTTGATAACGAAGAAATTATTGATGTATCAAGTTTTGACAATCTTAACTTAAGAAAAAATTAATTTTTTTCAACCTAAACAAAAAAGCCTCATCACGAGGCTTTTATTAAGTTATTATTTTTTTTATTTAGGCCAAAGCCTCTTTGATTCGTTTGAGTGCTTCTACTAATAATGCTTCGCTTGTAGCGTACGAAAATCTAATGCAATCAGGATTTCCAAAAGCATCTCCCGTTACAGTTGCCACATTTGCTTCGGATAAGAGATACATCGAAAAATCATTAGCATCTTTTATTGTTGTGCCACGCAAAGTTTTTCCGAAATAAGATGAAACATCAGGAAAAACATAAAAAGCACCTTCGGGAACGTTTAATTTTAATCCTGGAATTTCGTTGATTAATCCTACAACCAAATCACGACGGTTTTTAAATGCCTGAACCATTTCGTTTAAAACATTTGGATTAGCGTCAACCGCGGTAATTGTGGCTCTTTGCGCAATAGAATTAGCACCACTTGTTACTTGACCCTGCATTTTGGTACAAGCTTTAGCAATAAATTCTGGAGCACCAATATAGCCTATTCTCCAACCTGTCATGGCAAACGCTTTTGCAACGCCATTAACCGTAATTGTTCTTTCAAACATTCCCGGAATGGAAGCGATGCTGCAAAATGTCCCGGAAAAGTTGATGTGTTCGTAAATTTCGTCAGAAACCACAAAAATGTTTGGGTGTTTTTCTAAAACTTTTGAAAGTGCCGTTAACTCATCTCGATTGTAAACTGAACCACTAGGATTACATGGCGAACTGTACCATATCATTTTTGTTTTTGGCGTTATGGCTTCTTCCAATTGTTTTGGTGTAATTTTAAAATCACTTTCAACCGAAGTAGGAACTTCTATGGGAATTCCGCCAGCCATTTTTATTATTTCAAAATAACTTACCCAATATGGCGCTGGAAGAATTACTTCGTCACCTGGATTAATCATTACTTGAGCGATGTTATACAAGGCTTGCTTGGCTCCCGTTGAAACTACAATATTTGCTGGTTTGTAATCTAAATTATTGTCGCGTTTAAATTTTCGGCAAATGGCTTCTTTCAATTCTAGATAACCATCAACTGGGGAATAAGTGCTCCAATTTTCATCGATGGCTTGTTTTGCTGCCTCTTTAATAAAATCTGGTGTGTAAAAATCTGGTTCGCCCAAACTTAAACTGATTATATCTTTTCCTTGCGCTTTCAATTCTCTCGCTAATGCAGCCATAGCAAGTGTTTGCGATGTCGAAAGGTTGTTAATTCTGTCTGATAAAGGATTCATCTAACAATTAATTCTTTTTGTGGTTGTGTTATTTTTAGGCAAGTGCAGGTTTTTGTCCCAAATCTTTTAAATGTTTGAAATGAGCCATCACAGCGCCTCGCATGGTATTAAATTCATAATACGGCAAATTAAATTCTTGAGCGGTTTCTTTGACGATTTTTGCAATTTTATCGTAATGGATGTGGCTGATATTTGGAAAAATATGATGCTCAATTTGGTGGTTTAATCCTCCGGTGTAATAATTTACAATTTTATTTTTTGGAGCAAAATTTGCCGTGGTGTACAGTTGGTGAATCGCCCAAGTATTTTCAATTTCACCGTTTTCATTGGGTTCAGGATTAGCTGTTTCTTCGACTACGTGTGCTAACTGAAATACCACGCTCAAAATTAATCCCGCGGTATAATGCATCACTAAAAATCCTAAAATCACTTTCCACCAAACGATTCCTAAAACCATTGGGATTACCAACCAAATCGAAAAATAAATCACTTTGGTAATAATTAACGTGGTCCACCTTATTACTGGACTTTTAAATTCTCCGTACGATAATTTTCTGCCTAAGTAACGCTTCATCTGAATAAAATCAGTAGTGATTGACCAGTTAAACGTTAAAAGTCCATATAAAAATATGGAATAAAAGTGTTGAAATTTATGAAAACGTCTCCATTTTGCTTTTTCTGTAAAACGAATTATTTTTCCGGCATCTAAATCTTCGTCATGACCGTGAATGTTCGTATAAGTATGATGCAAAACATTATGCTGTACTTGCCAATTGTAAACATTTCCAGCCAAAATATAAATACTGCCGCCCATAATTTTGTTTAGCCATTTTTTATTGGAATAAGATCCATGATTCCCGTCATGCATCACATTCATCCCAACGCCAGCCATCCCAATTCCAATGACTATCGATAATAAAAGCATCAACCAAAAAGGCATATCCATCGATAAAATGAAAAAATATGGCGTGAGAAAAATAGAAAACATCACAAATGCTTTGAGGTGAAGTTTCCAGTTTCCGGTTTTTTGAAGGTTATTTTCTTTAAAATAATTGTTCACCCGACTGTTTAATGTTCTAAAAAATTTTAAACTATCTCTTGTTGAAAATGTAGGTGTTGTGGTATTCATATATAATTCTAGAAAATTTGCTCAAATGTACTTATTATAATTTTTTAAAACTTGATAATCGTCATTTTTTATCAACTAAAAGAGTATTTTTGTGGAAAATTTGTGAAATGGAAGAAATCCTCAAACAGTTTCCCAACCTGTCTGAAAATCAAGTACAACAATTTGGAAAACTGTACGACTTATACCAAGATTGGAATGCTAAAATTAATGTCATTTCTAGAAAAGATATAGACGAACTTTATACTAAACATGTACTTCATTCGCTTGCTATTGCAAAAGTGATGGAATTTGTGCCGGAAAGTTCCGTATTAGATGTGGGAACAGGTGGCGGATTTCCTGGCGTTCCATTGGCCATTTTATTTCCAGAAACCAATTTTTATTTAATTGATGTAATTGCCAAAAAAATAAAAGTGGTTCAAGCAATTGCAGATGCTTTGGAACTAAAAAATATACGAGCAGAACAAAAACGTGCTGAAAACGTTGAAGAAAAATTCGACTTTATAGTGAGTCGTGCCGTCACCAATATGCCTGATTTTTATTCTTGGATTAAAAATAAAATCAAAAAAGAAAACCGTCATGAATTTCACAACGGAATTTTATACCTCAAAGGCGGCGATTTGAGCCAAGAATTAAAAGATTTTCCAAAAAACGTTCAATTTCCTATTTCTGATTTTTTCGACAATGAATTTTTTGAAACCAAAAAAGTAGTTTATTTGCCGTTGAAATACAAAGTTTAGCCAAACGAAATTCAAATTTTTCAATCTCCAAATTCTGAAAAACAGAACCCAAGTCAATTTGGATTTTTATCTTCTGCTTGAAGAATAATATGGCGCAACGTTTGGAAAACGGTTTAAAGAAAAATTGGCAGTGGTTAAAATGGTGTTCGTTTGTTAATATGTTGCTGAACGAACTGACTTAAAAAATACTTTTTTAATTTTTAAAACAAAACGGGACTTTAAATTTTCTTATTTTTAGCCTTCTTAAAAAATATTTCATGGGAGCATTTGTCATCACACAAAAAGATGAAGATCATTATAAATTTACCTACAATTCTAGAAAAGGGAAAATTATCTTTACAAGTGCCACTTATGAATTAAAAATGGATATTGAAGCCGATATTGAAATTATCCAACAAAATGCGGAAAACGCATTTTGCATGAAGTTTAAAACCTCATCTGGAAAATTTTTCTACCGTTTGATCATTCATGATAAAGTATATGCCACAAGTAGAAAATTTAATACGGCTTTGCGTCTCGAAAAAGGAATTAACGAAGTGCGGTTGTATGTTCCTAAAGCAGAAATCCTCGATTTTACCGGAGCCGATATTTTTGCAGACTAATTTTTATCAAAAAACTAGCAAAAAAAAACCTCGCAATGCGAGGCTTATTTTTTCTGTCTAATACTTGATTAGTTAGCTGGAGCAGCAGCAGGAGCAGCAACAGTGTCAACAGCAACAGTATCAACTGCAGGAGCAGCATCAACAGCTGGAGTTTCTTCAACTACAGTAGTTTCTTCAACAACTGGAGCTTCTTCTTTTGCAGTTTCTTTACAAGAAACAAATGCCATAGACGCAACTAATGCAAGGCTAAATACAACTTTTTTCATCTTACTAAAATTATAAAGGTTAATTATTAATTCGGAGCAAAGATATAAATTTTTTAATATCTTAAAATATTTATCGAAATATTTTTTTCTATTTTTTAAAAATTAAATAACTAATTGATTTACAAAGTTTTGAATTTTAATTTAAAAAATTAATTGTATATTTATTCTTACAAAATATACTCTTGTTTTCAAACTTCGGAATAAATCATCGCTAAAATTATTCCTTTGCTAATCCAAATTAAAAATTTTGAGAATTATTCAACCACTTTCATCTCGTCAACCAAGTGTTTTGCGCCAGCAAATTTATCGATGACAAACAATACGTATCGCATATCAACCATAATATTTCTGCAAATTGCTGGATCGTAATAAATATCACTCATCGTTCCTTCCCAAACTCGGTCAAAATTTAGTCCAATCAAGTTTCCTTTAGCATCAATTGCAGGACTTCCCGAGTTTCCTCCTGTGGTGTGATTGGTTCCAATAAAATTTACCGCCAATTTTCCGTTTTTGCCATATCTTCCGTAATCCTTCTTGTTGTAAAGTTCAATTAGTTTTGCTGGAACATCAAACTCATAATCTCCCGGAACATATTTTTCCATCACACCTTCTAAGTAAGTCGTGTGGTCATAGGTTACGGCATCGCTTGGGTTGTAACCTTGTACTTTTCCATAAGTCACACGAAGTGTACTATTAGCGTCCGGGAAAATTCTGGCTTCTTTGGGACTTAATTCTAAAATTCCTTTCATGTACGTGCGTTGCAAAGCCGCAATTTTTAAATTAATTTCTTCATATTTTGGATTCACATCCGCAAAGAAAATATCGCTGATGGCTTTCACTACCTGAACACCTTTGTCGGCATTTAATTTTGCTAAAACCGTTTTGGCATCGCCTTCCAACAATTCTTTAAAACCGTTATAACTTGTTAGTTTTGACTGACTGTAAATTTCTGAAGTCAATTTTTTATAATCCACATTTTTTAAAGAAACAGGTACAAATTGTTGTGGAACTTTTGTCGCATACAATTCAATCAAACCTTCAAAAACTTTTTCGTCAACTTGAGCATTAAAATCTTTATAAAAATCGCCCATTCCGGCAACCAAATTATTTTTTCTATCAGTAAAAGACTGTTCGCCTCGCATATTATAAATTTGCTCTAACTGATACAATCTGTAACCCGCCGAAAGCAATTCAGTATTTCGCATCACCACTTCCATAAAATAATCACGGGCTAAAGAATATGGTGCAATTTCGTTGTAATATTTTTCAAAATCAGTAAATAAATTGCCGTATTCCGCTTGTTTTCCAGCTTTTTGAGCTTTCGCCAAAAAATCTTTTTCAAAATTTTTCTTAATCGCCACCGCATTAGATTTTTTCAAACCTTGGGTTTCGCCAATCCATTTTTTCCAATAATTGGCAATACTGGCATATTTCGAAGCATATTGAATTTTAATCGCGTTATCTTTTCGCATAAAAGCATCTGTGGCTTTCAAAGCGCGATCACGAACTTCAATTTTCGCTGGATTCAAGCTATTCACAATTTGCTCCACCGCCACACTTGGCAAATATTCCGTGGTTCTTCCGGGATAACCAAAAACCATCGTAAAATCATTTTCTTTGACACCTTTAATTGATACCGGAAAAAAATGTTTCGGTTTGTATGGTACGTTGTCTTTGCTGTATTTTGCCGGACGATTATTTTTGTCAGCATAAATTCTAAACAACGAAAAATCTCCCGTATGTCGTGGCCAAACCCAATTGTCCGTGTCCGATCCAAATTTTCCAATAGACGACGGTGGCGCTCCAACCAATCGCACATCCGGATAACTTTCTACCACAAATAAAATGTATTGATTGCCTTCATAAAAAGTCCTCACACGGTTTTCCTGCCAATCTTCTTTCGGAAAATTTTTAGTCACCAACGTAATATTTTGCTGAATTTTTTTATTCTTGTCAGCCTCGCTCGAAATTCCGGCAACGCCTTCTAAAACCTGCGAGGTCACATCTTCAATTTTCACGATAAAAGTTACCTCCAAATCAGCATTTGGCAACTCATCTTCTTTTCGCATCGCCCAAAAACCGTTCGTTAAGTAATCATGTTCCACGGTAGAATGTGACTGGATTTCACCATAACCACAATGATGGTTCGTTAATAAAAGCCCCTGATCCGATATTACTTCCGAAGTACAACCGCCGTTAAACTGCGGAACCGCATCTTTCAAACTCGATTTATTCACATCATAAATATCTGAGGCCGACATTTTCATCCCCAAATTTTTCATCTCCTTTTCGTTCATCCCTTTTAAAAGTGACGGAATCCACATGCCTCCTTGTTGGGCATTAACTGGCAAAAAAACCAAAAGAAGCAGTAATCTTAAAAATTTCATTTCGCTAATTATTGAAGTTTATAGTGGTCGCAAGTTACGATTTTTGCACAATAATGCTCGCATTTTAACGATTTCGGTATTTTTTTTAGGAGCAATCATGAAGCGTCGAGACAGGCATTTTCAGGAAAAGCAATTCCCGCTTTCCGCTACAATCTTTTTTCAATTTTGTTAAATTAAAAAAAGGATTTCCACTACAATCGGGGCTAAAGGAGAAAGGTTGGTGTTTTCTTGGAAACTTCTGGGAAGAGCGATAATAAAGAAGAACCGAAAAATTAAAGACCAAACCTCATAAATCGAGAATTACAACATCTCCAATCACTTCATATAAGAAGCCGTCATTTTCTTAATTCTTTCGGCTAAGGTTTCGCTGGATAATTTTTCCCGAAGTCGATCCGTGATAATCGGAAAGCTGAACGGCGTGGGTTTTTGCGTTTGTTTCCAAATAATTTCTTGGCTGTTAATTCGTTCCAAAGCCTGTAATAATCGACCTTCTTCTAATTGATGCTCAAAAGTTTCACGATACGCTTGCTGAAACAATAAATTGTCAGGTTCATAATCCCGGAAAACTTCAAATAATAATTGTGAACTGCTTTGCAAATGTTTCGTTTTAATCAATTTACCAGGAAAACCCGTAAAAACCAGCCCCGAAATCACTGCAATATCCCTAAATTTTCTCCTTGCCATTTCGGTAGCATTCAAGCTTTTTTGTAAATCATCATGCACATAATCTATTGAAAATAAATTGTTGTCCAACACCATTTGCATATCAACCTGCTGATCCGACAGCAACTCAAATCCATAATCATTGTAGGCCAACGAAAAACTTATTGGTGAAAGCAAACTAATACGATAGGCCAGCAAACTTGCCAAAGCTTCATGTACAAATCTACCTTCAAACGGATAAAATAGGGCATGAAAACCTTCTCGTGTTTTAAATGTTTCAATCAAAAATTCATTGACATTTGGTACAATTGATTCTTTTCGTTGCCGATTAAAAGTAGGTTGCATCGCTTGTAATTCTGGGGTTAAATTTGGCGTGTTAGCTTTATATAATTCTTGCCGTAATAATTCGCTCATTTGTGCCGAAAGCGCCAATCTTCCACCCATCCAACTTACAATTTTTGCAGTTTTTGTATCAGATTTTTTCACTAAAACCTGCATATTTTTAATGGCGTATAATTCTAATTTTTTTCCGGCAAAAGTAAAAACGTCGCCTGGCTTTAGTTTTGAAACAAACCATTCTTCAATCGTTCCTATAAAACTACCGCCTAAAAATTTAACGTTCATCACGGCATCTCCCACAATAGTTCCAATTTGCATTCGATGGTGCATGGCAATCATCCTGCTATTAATTTTAAAACGACCGTCTTCCTCGATTTCCACTTTTTTATATTCGTCATAAGCTTGCAAACTCTGGCTTCCGCGAACGATAAAATTTAAAATCCATTGCCAATTTTCATTTGTAATTCCTTGATAGCAAAAAGTTTTTTTGACTTCTTCATAAATTTCCTTTGGAAAAAATCCATCGGAAACCGCCAAAGTATTCAGGTATTGTACCAAAACATCCCAACTATTCAGGTACGGAATGCGGTCTTCAACAACGGTATTTTCGACTGCTTTTTTTAAAGCCGAAGCTTCAATCAACTCGATGGAATGTGTTGCCAAAAAATAAATATTACTTTCTTTCCCGGGTTGGTGACCGCTTCGTCCGGCACGTTGCAAAAATCGCGCAACACCTTTGGGACCGCCAACCTGAATGATCGTTTCCACCGGAGCAAAATCTACACCTAAATCCAAACTCGAAGTACAAACTACAACTTTTAATTCTTCATCCCGAATGGCTTGTTCCACCCAAAGTCGGGTTTCGCGATTGATGCTACCGTGGTGCATTGCCATTTCTCCGGCAAATTCCGGATATTTTTCTAACAAGCGCTGGAACCATAATTCGCAAGCCGATCGAACGTTAGTAAACAAAAGCGTCGTGCGACTTTTTTTGATGATTTTTGCAACTTCGTCAATGAGGTGCAAACCCATGTGTCCTCGCCACGGATAAGTTTCGATCTTATCTGGAATGACAGAAATCACGTTTATTTTTTTATGCATTGAAGCTTTTATTAACACCGAATTATTAAAGGCTTCGGAACCAATTCCCAATAAAACTTGACGGGCTTGTTCCAGATTTCCAATGGTGGCAGAAATTCCCCAAATACGCATTTTTGGAGCGATTGTTTTAAGTCGGGAAAGTGCTAATTCCGTTTGAACGCCCCGTTTTGTGCCTAATAATTCGTGCCATTCATCAACTACAATAGCAGAACAATCTTTAAAAATTTTTTCGTAACCTTTTGAAGCTAATAATAACTGTAAACTTTCGGGTGTGGTAACCAATAAATCAGGCATTTTATCTTTTTGCCTGGCACGTTCACCTGCGGTTGTATCGCCAGAACGAATTCCTACCGTCATTCCAAGATTTAAGTCGTTCACCACACGTTCGGCTGATTGTTTAATTTCTACCGAAAGCGCTCGCAAAGGCGTAATCCAAATGGCTTTGAGTCCGGATTTTTTTTTGTTTAGATAATCAGGATTTTTTTTGATGTAATCGAGAACAATTGGTAACCATAACGCGTAAGTTTTTCCGCTTCCTGTTGGAGCGTTAAGTAATCCATTTTTTCCTTGCAAAAAAGCCTTCCACGTTTGTGTTTGAAACGGAAAAGGTTTCCAGCCTTGTTGATGGAACCAGTTATTTGCCAAGTCAAAAAGTTGTTCTATGTTCATTTAAAAGTTTTTTAAAATTAACCGCAAAGACCACAAAGTTTTTCGCAATCCCGAAGCTTCGGGACGCAAAGCTTTGGCGACTAAATCTAAATTACATCTTGCAAAGGCGCTAAGTCGCAAATTTCTTGTTTCTTTATTCTTTTTTCTTTCTTCTTCGCCCTACTAAACAATCATACTTTTCAAATCATCTATTGAATTTGCTTCGTCAATTTTTTTATCGGTTCGCCAACGCAAAATTCTGGGGAAACGAGTGGCAACACCGCTTTTATGTCGATTAGAAAAAGAAATGCCTTCGAAACCAATTTCAAAAACTAATTTTGGTGTCACGCTTCTCACAGGACCAAAACGTTCGAGCGTATTTTTTTTTATAAAATCATCGACCATCCTAAATTCGGCATCGGTTAAACCAGAATAGGCTTTGGCAAAAGTGACCAATTCACGTTCGCCGTTTTCGTTATTTTGCCACAAGGCAAAAGTGTAATCGGTGAACAAATTTGACCGTCGTCCGTGACCTCTCATCGCATAAGTTAAAACCGCATCAATACTCAACGGCTCGACTTTCCATTTCCACCAATCGCCTTTTTTTCGTCCAACTTGATAGGTTGAAAGTTTATGTTTGAGCATTAATCCTTCGCTTTTCATTTCTCGTGATTTCATCCTTTCTTCGCCAATTTGTTCCCAAGAATTAAAGGAAAATCTCTGCGAAAGCTGAATGGGTAAATTTTTATCCAATTTTAAAAATAGTTCTTCTAACAATTTTCGTCGTTCGATTAAAGGTAAATTCCGAATATCTTCCCCTTGCCATTCAAGTAAATCGTAGGCTCTGATGATGATAGGCGATTTTTTTAGAACCGAAGCCGATACATTTTTTCGGCCAATTCTAGTTTGGAGGTCGTTAAAAGTGCCAATTTCGCCATTAAGAAACGGAAGTATTTCGCCATCAATCACAGTTCCATCAGGGATAATTGCTTTGAGTTCTTGAATTTCTGGATATTTATCGGTAACCAATTCTTCGCCTCGACTCCAAATATAAATTTCGCCTTCACGGAAAATAGTTTGCGACCGTATGCCATCCCATTTGTGTTCCACGATCCAATCTTCGGGGTTTCCCAAATTTTGCACATCACCTTCCACGGGATAAGCCAGGAAAAAAGGATAAGGTTTAGAGAGATAATCGCTGTTTTTTTCATCAATTACCAATTCCTGAAACGAAATTTTTTGTGGATTCCAATCACCCATTAATTTGTACGCCAAAACATCTTCATCCACTCTTGTTGCTTTGGAAAGAGCTCTGGTCATTAATTTCTGGCTTACGCCAATTCGAAAACTTCCGGTAATTAACTTGGTAAAAACAAAGCGTTCGTAATAGTTGAGCGTGAGCCAATTCTCGTGAAGATACTCGCGTTTTTCTTCGTCGGATTTTTTCTTGAGTTCGATGATTTCTTCCACAAATTCTGAGAGCGATTTCTCGAAATGATTTTCTCCAGCCGGAATGATTAACGCGATGGTTTCGGCTAAATCGCCGACAATGTGGTAACTTTCTTCAAACAACCATAAGGGAATTTGTGCCAGCTCATTTGCCCATAATCGCAGTAAAGTGGTGTTTACCGGACGTGGTGGACGACGATGAGACAAAATAGCGATGGTCCATACTTTATCTGTATCAGAAGCATTTTTGAAATATTCGGTCAAGGCTTCCACCTTTACAGATGTTTTGTTGGAACTATCGAGGGTTTTTATAAGGTTGGCAAAATTTTTCATTTTCTTTAAGTTACTAAGTAACTAAGTTTCAAAGTTGCTAAGTTTTTGTTTTTCACTAATCTCGAAGCTTTTGGAGCGAAGTCACAAAATTCTTTCACTTTTCTCTTTCTTCTTTTCTCTTTCTTCTTAATCTTACATCTATTCTCTTTCCTCACTTTTACTTTCCATTTCGCCAGATTCTCCTTCGTATTGAGTATTTGCGGTTCGGGCATCGTACCCTAATTCTTGAAGGTAACGAGAAAAAATATCCGAATAACCGTGGGTACAAATAATTTTTTCGGCTCCGGTGGCTTTGATGCTTTCCAGCAAACTTTGCCAATCACAGTGATCGCTTAATACAAATCCTCTGTCAATTGCTCTGCGTCGTCTTGCACCACGAAATGCCATCCAGCCGCTTGCGGTTCCGGTGACAAATGGTGTCATTTTTCTAATCCAAATACTTCCATGAGCACTTGGTGGCGCAATGACGATATTACCCAAAATTTCTTCTTTTTTTGTTTCGCGGGTGATTAAGGTTGTGGGGGGTAAATCGATTAATGGTCGTAATACTTGCGTCATATTTTCGACGGCTCCATGGGTGTATATTTTGCCGATGGAAGTGTCGAGGTATTTGAGCAACCGTTGTGCTTTCCCCAATGTGTAACCAAATAAAACCGAGGTTCGACCATTAGATTTATTTTCGGCCCACCAATTATTGATGTCGGCAAACACTTCTTGTTGTGGTGTCCATTTAAAAGCGGGTAATCCAAAGGTACATTCAGTAATAAAAGCATGGCATTTGACAACTTCGTAAGGAGTGGCAATCCCATCATCTTCGGTTTTGTAATCTCCGGTGAAAACCCAAACTTCGCCTTTATATTCAACCCGAATTTGTGCCGAACCAATGATATGACCTGCAGGATGAAGCGAAAATTTTACGCCGTTAATGGTAAAGGTTTCGTTCCAATTTTTTCCGGTGACGTTGATTTCTCCCAAACGATGGCGGATAATAGGAACATTAGTGTGATGCGTGATATAATTTTGATGCCCGAATCTGGAATGATCTGAATGGCCGTGAGTGATAATGGCGTTTTTCACGGGACGCCAAGGATCGAGATAAACATCAGCTTGATGGCAATAAATTCCTTTATCGTTGAAAGCGAGCAGCGGTTGTTTCATTTTTTCGAGAAAAATTCTTGTTTATAAATTTAAGGTTAGATTTCATTTTTTGGAAATGAATTGTGGGAAGTTTAACTTTTTTAATCGGAAGTTTGGAGTAATTAGTTTTGGAGTTTGAAGCATAGAGTACAGAAAATGGAGTTTTTTTTGAAAATGAATTTTTTTTGAAACATTAAGAAGTTAATGATGTTGGGATTTAGAATTTTTTTATTGGAATTTTCTTTCTAAATCACCAGACCTTGGTTTTAGCCCCGTCCCGAAGCTTCGGGAGAAGCGGAAATCCTCCCGCTTTTTTTTGCGGGAGATTGTAGCGGAAAGCGGGAACGACGATTAAATATTGCGAGAACGATTGTGCTCCTAAAAATTAATAATGTATTGTGAAGCTGTGTTTTTCTGTTTTAGATAACGATTTTGTATCTTTGGGAGCAAAATTTTGATAATTCTTAAAAATTTAAAATATGCCGAAAGGAATTTTTCATGTGGCAAAAGCGGTGAATGAACCGGTAAAATCTTATGCCCCGAATACACCGGAACGCAAAGCAGTTTCGGAAGCTTACCAAAAAATGTGGAACGAGAAAATTGAGGTGCCATTGTACATTGGTAGCGAAGAAATTAAGACGGGAAATACTAAAAATATGACGGCTCCTCATGATCACCAACATGTGGTTGGAAAGTATCATTTGGCGGAAAAAAGTCATGTGGAAAAAGCGATTGCTAATGCTTTAGAAGCGAGAAAAAATTGGGCTGCAATGCCCTGGGAACAACGTGCGGCAATTTTTTTGAAAGCAGCCGAACTGGTTGCCGGACCTTACCGAGCGAAAATTAATGCGGCAACGATGATTGCACAGTCGAAAAATATTCACCAAGCAGAAATTGATGCGGCGTGCGAATTTATTGACTTTTTGCGCTTTAACGTGGAGTTTATGACGCAGATTTATGACGATCAGCCGAATTCTGACCCATCGATGTGGAATCGTGTGGAATACAGACCTTTGGAAGGTTTTGTATATGCAATTACACCTTTTAACTTTACTGCAATTTCCGGAAATTTACCTGCAAGTGCAGCAATGATGGGAAATGTGGTGGTGTGGAAACCAAGTGATAGCCAAGTTTTTTCGGCGAAAGTAATTATTGATATTTTTAAAGAAGCTGGAGTTCCGGATGGTGTGATTAATGTGGTTTTTGGTGATGCCGAAATGATTACGAATACTATTTTAGAAAGTCGTGATTTTGCAGGAATTCATTTTACAGGATCAACTCACGTTTTTAAAGGTATTTGGGGTAAAATTGGCACCAAAATCAACCATTATAAAACGTATCCAAGAATCGTGGGAGAAACTGGAGGAAAAGATTTTATCATTGCACATCCAAGCGCCAATCCGAAACAAGTTTCTACCGGAATTGTTCGTGGAGCATTTGAATTTCAAGGGCAAAAATGTTCGGCGGCTTCAAGAGCTTATGTGCCAAAAAGCATGTGGAATGAAGTACGAGAGCAAATTATTACTGATGTAAACTCGATGAAAATGGGTTCTCCGGAAGACTTTGGGAATTTTATTACAGCCGTTATTCACGAAAGTTCATTCGATAAGTTGGCTAGTTACATTGAGCAAGCGAAAAAAGATGCAGATGCAGAAATTGTGGTTGGCGGAAATTACGATAAATCGAAAGGATATTTTGTGGAACCAACTGTAATTTTAACCACAAATCCAAAATATAAAACGATGGAAACAGAATTGTTTGGACCTGTGATTACCATTTATGTTTATGAGGATGAAAAATGGAGCGAAACTTTAAAATTAGTTGACGAAACTTCGGAATATGCGTTAACTGGTGCGGTTTTCAGCACTTGCCGTTATGCAATTACCGAAGCTACAAAGGCTTTGGAAAACAGTGCTGGAAATTTTTATATCAATGACAAACCAACAGGAGCTGTTGTAGGAATGCAACCGTTTGGAGGAGCAAGAGCTTCGGGGACAAATGATAAAGCGGGTTCAATGCAAAATTTATTGCGATGGGTTTCGCCAAGAACCATTAAGGAAACTTTTGTAACTCCAGTAGATTATAGATATCCGTTTTTGGGAGAATAATTTTGAGAGGTGAGTTTTTTAGTTATCAGTAGCAACTTTGAGTATAAAAAAACCGTAATTTTCATTTCGGGCTTTGTACTCAGAGCGGTTCCGAAGCTTCGGAAGAACCCGCACAGTATTCAAAATTTTCTTTGACCATAAAAAAAGCCCATAATTTTCATTACGGGCTTTGTATTCAGAGCGGTTCCGAAGCTTCGGAAGAACCCGCACAGTATTCAAAATTTTCTTTGACCATAAAAAAAGCCCGTAATTTTCATTACCGGCTTTGTACTCAGAGCGGTTCCGATGCTTCGGAAGAACCCGCACGGTATTCAAAATTTTCTTTGACCATAAAAAAAGCCCGTAATTTTCATTACGGGCTTTTTACTCAGAGCGGTTCCGAAGCTTCGGAAGAACCCGCACAGTATTCAAAATTTTCTTTGACCATAAAAAAAGCCCGTAATTTTCATTACGGGCTTTGTACTCAGAGCGGGACTTGAACCCGCACGAACATTGCTGTTCACTGGATTTTAAGTCCAGCGTGTCTACCAATTTCACCATCCGAGCGTTTTTACAAAAGTAAAATATTTTATTTTAAAAACAGAGCGAAAAACGGGGCTCGAACCCGCGACCTCGACCTTGGCAAGGTCGCGCTCTACCAACTGAGCTATTTTCGCATTATCTTTATAAGAACATCAATACTTCAACCGTATTGCGGATGCAAATTTAATACAATTCTTTAATTATACAAATACTTTCTTCAAAAAAAACACCTAAAAAACATAACCAATTGATAAAAAGAAAGATGCAATCAAAAATAATTTTATAGTAATGTAATTTATTTCTTCGTCAGCATTCTTTTGATTT
This sequence comes from Flavobacterium ichthyis, assembly GCF_009915155.1. GTDB lineage: Bacteria > Bacteroidota > Bacteroidia > Flavobacteriales > Flavobacteriaceae > Flavobacterium > Flavobacterium ichthyis. The sequence goes on from NZ_JAABLM010000001.1 coordinate 119,123, forward strand.
CATTGAGTTTCATTAAAGCTTCTACAGGCGTTAGTGTATTGATGTCTAAATTCAAAATTTCTTCTTTAATTTCTTCCAAAAGTGGATCATCAAGATTAAAAATACTCAATTGCATTTCCTCTTTTTGGTTTTTGATGCCGTGCAAAACTTCGCCTCCGTGGTCTTTTTCTAATTTTTTGAGTAATTTCTGTGCTTTTGCCACCACAGTTTGTGGCATTCCAGCCATTTTAGCTACATGAATCCCGAAACTATGAGCACTCCCGCCTTCAACCAATTTTCTAAGAAACAAAACATTGTCTTTTAATTCTTTTACCGAAACATTGAAATTTTTAATGCGCTCAAAAATTTCCGTCATTTCATTTAATTCGTGGTAATGTGTGGCAAATAATGTTTTAGGTTTTCCGGGATGTTCATGAAGATATTCGGCGATTGCCCAAGCAATTGAAATTCCATCATAAGTACTGGTTCCTCGGCCGATTTCGTCTAATAAAACCAAACTTCTGTTAGAAAGATTATTCAAAATGGAAGCCGTTTCGTTCATTTCCACCATAAAAGTGGATTCGCCCATAGAAATATTATCACTTGCTCCTACTCTAGTAAAAATTTTATCAACCAGACCAATTTTTGCCGATTCCGCTGGAACAAAACAACCCATTTGCGCCAGCAAAACAATCAATGCGGTTTGTCGCAAAATGGCTGATTTACCAGACATATTCGGACCTGTAATCATAATAATTTGCTGATTTTCAGTATTCAAAAGAACATCGTTGGCAATATATGGAACGCCAACCGGCAATTGTTTTTCGATAACAGGATGACGACCATTTTTTATTTCTAAGTTAAAAGAATCCGTAATTTCTGGACGTACAAATTTATTTTCGATTGCCAATTGTGTAAATGAAGTGAGGCAGTCGAGTTGCGCTACCAAATTAGCGTTCAATTGAACAGGTTTAATGTACGTTGCCATCCAAGCGATTAACTGCTCGAATATTTGACTTTCAAGTTGCTGAATTTTTTCTTCAGCACCTAAAATTTTGGCTTCATATTCTTTTAATTCTTCGGTAATGTAACGTTCGGCATTGACCAAAGTTTGCTTGCGAATCCAGTCTTCCGGTACTTTATCTTTGTGGGTATTTCGCACTTCTATGTAATAACCAAATACATTATTGAACGAAATTTTTAGAGAAGAAATACCTGTTTTTTCGCTTTCCCTTCGTTCTATTGCTTCCAAATATTCTTTTCCAGAAGTAGAAATGGCACGCAAATCATCTAATTCCGGATGAATTCCTTTGGCAATCGCATTTCCTTTGTTGATGGCAACAGGAGCTTCCGGATTAAGAGTGGTTTTTATTTTTTCGCGAAGCAAATCACAACTGTGCAAACTATCGCCAATTACTTTCAATGCCTCGTTTTTACTCTGAAGCGCCAAATTTTTTATGGGAATAATAGCTTCCAAAGATTCGCAGAGCAAAACCACCTCACGAGGCGAAACTTTTCCGGCAGCGATTTTGGAAATTAATCTTTCAAGGTCAGAAATTTGTTTGATTTGCTGTTGAAATGTTTTGAGAATGTCATAGTTTTCTTGCAGGTACGACACAACCTCATGTCGTCCCTTTATTTTATTGAGGTCTTTCAGCGGAAGCGCAAGCCAACGTTTGAGCAATCTTCCTCCCATCGGTGAAATAGTTTTGTCAATTACATCCAGCAACGTTACCGCATTTGGATTGTAACTATGATACAATTCTAAATTTCTGATGGTAAAACGATCCATCCAAACATAAGCATCTTCAGCGATACGATGAATTGCTGTAATGTGTTGAATTTTATTGTGTTGCGTTTCCGAAAGGTAATATAAAACGGCTCCCGAGGCAATAATTCCTTCTGTTAATTCTTCTACACCAAAACCTTTTAAAGAGTTGGTTTGAAAGTGATTGGTTAATGATTCTTCGGCATAATCTTGCTTGTAAATCCAATCTTCTAAATAAAAGGTATTAAAATCTTCGCCAAATTTTTCTTTAAATTCGGATTTATTGTCCTTTGGAACTAATATTTCGCTTGGTGCAAAATTTTGTAATAATTTGTCGATATACTCTTCATTTCCTTGCGAAGTCAGGAATTCTCCGGTGGAAACATCTAAGAATGAAATCCCGATATTTTTTCTACCAAAATAAACCGACGCCAAAAAATTATTGGAGTTACTTTGTAAAACCTCATCATTCATGGCAACTCCAGGCGTGACCAATTCTGTCACGCCACGTTTTACAATGGTTTTGGTCATTTTCGGGTCTTCAAGTTGGTCGCAAATTGCCACTCGAAGTCCTGCTTTTACCAATTTTGGCAAATAGGTATTAAGTGAATGATGCGGAAATCCAGCCAAAGCCGTTTCGGTTTCGGAACCTGCCCCACGTTTGGTCAATACAATTCCTAAAATTTTTGCAGCCCGAACGGCATCTTCGCCAAAGGTTTCGTAAAAATCTCCTACTCTAAAAAGCAAACAAGCATCGGGATATTTGCTCTTAATTTCGTTGTATTGTTTCATCAACGGGGTTTCTTTGGGAGATTTATCTTTTGTAGCCAAGGCGTTTTGGGAATTTTAAATTAATTTTGCTAAATTATAAAATCAACCCAAAAGCATCTGCATTTTATGAGAAAACTTGCCAACAGCGAATTAGTCCGGAAATCCGTTTCAGATTTTAAACAAGCCGAAAAAACGCCAATCATTCTTGTTTTAGACGACATTAGAAGTTTGCACAACATTGGTTCGGTTTTTAGAACTGCTGACGCTTTTTTGATTGAAAAAATTATTTTGTGTGGGATTACGGCTGTTCCACCCAATAAGGAAATTCATAAAACGGCTTTGGGTGCCACGGAAACGGTGAATTGGGAATACCAAGAAAATGTTTTGACCGCAATTGAAAATTTAAAATCCGAAGACATTAATGTTTATGCCATTGAACAAGTAGAAAATTCCATTATGTTGCATGATTTTTCGCCTGAAAAAGATAAAAAATATGCTTTGGTTTTTGGTAATGAGGTGAAAGGTGTTGCTCAGGATGCCATTGCTTTATGCGAGGGGACGATTGAAATTCCGCAATTGGGAACCAAACATTCCTTAAATATTTCCGTTAGTGCTGGGATTGTGGTTTGGGATCTGTTTCAAAAACTTCAACATTAAAATTTAAAAACTAGAGTTTTCAGTCGGGCAAATTGTAAAAAACTTAGAGGCCTTATATGGTTTACGATAAATTAGTTCGAAATTTTACGTTGGATTTCCTCTAAAATATCAAGGTAATCTTGTTGGTTCGACACAAAATCTTTTTTAGAAACATCAATTACCAAAACGTTTAAAGAAGTTTGGGTTTTAATATAATCCAAATACCCTTGATTGATTTTTTCAAGATAATCTGCGGGAATTTCTTGTTCGTAACTTCTGCCGCGTTTTTTGATATTTTCTAGTAAACGTTCGGTATTTTGGTACAAGTAAACATACAAATCCGGTTTTCGCATTTCTTTGTAAATAATATCAAAAAGCGTTTTGTATAGGCGATATTCGTCGTCTCCCAAAGTTACTTTTGAAAAAATAAGCGATTTAAAAATGTGATAATCTGCCACAATAAAGTCGGAAAATAAATCATATTGCGATAAATCGTGAGACAATTGCTGGTATCGATCTGCCAAAAAAGACATTTCCAACGGAAACGCATAACGGGCTTGGTCTTTGTAAAATTTCGGTAAAAATGGATTATCCGCAAAACCTTCTAAAACTGGTTTGGCCTTAAAATCCTCCGCAATTTTGTGGGTTAAAGTAGTTTTTCCCGCGCCAATATTTCCTTCAATGGCGAGGTAACTAATATTATTCAAATTAACTTTCAAAGGATGATTTAAAGTCGAGAAATACTCGCAACGCGTTTTATCAGGACAAATATGGATTAATTCGGGTACATTTTTTTTAAGAATTGGATGCTCAAATTCGGGCATGATTTCTTGCAAAGGTAAAAGCACAAACTTCCTATTTTGCATTTCGATATGTGGCAAATGCAAATCTTCTTCCGTAATTATCTCATCGTCAAAAGCTATAATATCAATATCAATCGCTCGTGCCTGATAATTTTTATCGGCGGTTCTAATTCTGCCTAAATCTTTTTCGAGGGCTAAAATTTCGTGTAAAAATTGTTTGGAATCCTTTTGCGAATGCAATAAAATTACACAATTCAAGAAATCATCGCTTACAAAACCCCAGGCTTCACTTTGGTAAACGTTAGAAATTTTCACCACGGTTGCCACTTTTTCATGTAACAAATTGACCGCATTTTGCAGGTTTAACAAGCGATCGCCTAAATTGCTTCCGAGGGATAAAATGACTTTGTGCTGGAGTTTCATAGTTTGCAAATTAAAAGAAAGTATTTCACTTCACCTTGTACTTTTTGCGAATTATTGGAACAAATTTTCTACGCTTTCATGTAACAATTTTAACACCTATGCTACTAATCCTAAAAATAATTGAAACTATGAATTTTTTAAAAAATGTATTGGCTACCATTCTTGGGCTTTTTATTTTTTGCTTTTTGATGTTTTTCTTGATGATTATTTTCGCAGCTTTAGCAGGAAATAGTAATTCAAAAGAGGTGATTGTAAAAAATGATTCCGTTATAGAATTAGACTTGGCAATGGTGACGAATGATTATGGCGGAAAAGTAAAATATGAAGATTTTACCTTTTTAAACGAAGAACGCCACGACGGTTTTATTGACGTTTTGAATGCGATTGAAGCGGCCAAAGAAGATGATAAAATCAAAGGAATTTCGATTTTGAACAACAATTCTTTTTTAGGAATTGCACAAAGTAAATCTTTGCGTGATAAATTAAATGACTTTAAAAAATCAGGGAAATTTGTGGTGGCTTATTCCAATGTCATTTCGCAAAAAGATTACTACGTAAACTCTGTTGCCGATACGATTTATTTGAATCCTGTGGGTGAAATGGATTTTAAAGGGCTTTCGTCTGAAGTGATGTTTTTCAAAGATTTTCAGGAAAAAACCGGAATTAAAATGGAAGTTATCCGCCACGGAAAATACAAAAGTGCGGTGGAACCTTACCTTGCCAACGAAATGAGTGATGCCAATCGTGAACAAATTTCGGCCTTGCTCAATTCTATTTGGGGTTCGATGGTGACTGACATTTCTAAAAGCAGAAATGTTTCAGTGGAACGCTTAAACGAAATTGCCGATAATCTTTTGGCAAGAACTCCCGAAATGGCAAAATCTGAAAAATTGATTGACAAAATTGCTTACGAAGACGAATACCACAACGGAATCCGCAAAGCTTTGAAAGTGGATAAAGACAAAGATTACAACACGGTTAGCATTTTAGATTATGCCGAAAAAACGGCAACTTCGGGTAAAAAATCTTCCGAAAATACCATTGCCGTAATTTATGCCCAAGGAACCATTTTAGGTGGTGAAGGCGATGTAAATATCATTGGCGAAGGTTCGATGAGACGCGCCATTGAAGAAGCCAGAACCAATAAAAAAATCAAAGCCATTGTGTTGAGAATCGACAGTCCTGGAGGAAGTGCTTTGACTTCGGAATTAATTTGGAGAGAAATAGAAATTACTAAAAAAACCAAACCGGTTATCGTTTCGATGGGGAATGTGGCGGCTTCGGGAGGTTATTACATTGCTTGTAATGCCAACGAAATTTTTGCCGAACCAAACACCATTACGGGTTCGATTGGGGTTTTTGGAACTTTACCAAATTTGACGAAAATTACTAACGACATCGGGATTCACACCGAACAAGTCAATACGCACAAAAATGCAGCGGGTTACAGCGTTTTTATGCCACTTGACGAAACCACAAAAATGACGATTCAGGAAAGTGTAGAAAATATTTACAAAACTTTTGTAACACGTGTGGCAACCGGCAGAAAAATGACGTTTGCACAAGTGGACAGCATTGCTCAAGGTCGTGTTTGGACTGGTGTTGATGCGCAAAAAATAGGTTTGGTGGACAAACTCGGTGGTTTAGACCAAGCCATTGCCGCCGCTGCCAAAAAAGCCAATTTAAAAGATTATAAAACCAAAAATTTCCCTGAATATGAGAAAAATTTTGGCGATTTCTTCGGTGGAATGCCGTTTATGCAAACTCGTGAAGAATTTATAAAAGAGGAAGTTGGCGAAGAAAACTACCGCATGATTGAACAAATCAGACGCATGAGTGCTCAAAAAGGAATTCAGGCTTTAATGCCATTTGAAATCAATATTAATTAGTGGGTTAGTTTTATTATCTAAAGAAAGGACCGGAAGTAACATTCCGGTTTTTTTTTATTTTTAGTCAAAAAAAAAAGCTATTTATTTCATCCTTAAATAGTATGGTTTAATTTTTGTTGTATAATTTCGCAAAAAAAATATCGTCATGCTTAAAAAAATTTTAAAAGCCACAGGAATTATTTTACTCTTGCTCATCATAGCTCTAGCAGTAACTCCTTTTTTATTCAAAGACAAAATAAAACAACTTGTCTTAAAGTCGATTAATGAACAAGTTGATGCCACCATTGCCGTGGAAGATGTGGATTTAAGTTTATTCAAAAGTTTTCCGCAAGCCAACGTTACCATTAACAAATTAAGCATTATCAATAAAGCGCCATTTGCCGGAGATACTTTGGTTTATTCCGAAGAATTGAATTTAAAAATGTCGGTGAAAGAACTTTTTAAAGGTGATGGCGAAGCAATGAATATCGAGTCTTTTTATGCCGAAAATTCAAAAGTGAATATTTTGTTTGACAAAAACGGACTTGGGAATTTTGACATTGCCATCAAAGATGAAAAAGACAAAAAAGAAGATGGCGAAAGCAAACCATTTGCCTTAAATATCCAGAATTATGAACTGGAAAATTTCAGGTTTAAATATTATGATGATCGTTCAAAAGTGAAAATGGTAATTGACAGTTTGGACCACACGGGAACGGGAAATTTTGCCGAATCAAAATTAGATTTGGACACCAAAACCACAGCAACCGTTTCACTCGACATGGATAAAACCAACTATATGAAAAAAATCAAGTTGGATTTAGAAGCGATTTTAGGTATTGATTTAGACCAAAGCATTTACACTTTTAAAGAAAATAAAGCGATGATCAACCAATTACCGCTTACTTTTAATGGTTTTATCAAATTATTAGAAACCGGTCAAGAATACGATTTAACGTTTCAAACGCCAACTTCTTCTTTCAAAAACTTTTTGGGTGTGATTCCTGAAACTTATGCTGGAAACCTTGCCAATGTGGAAACCACTGGAGATTTTATGGTAAAAGGTTTTGCCAAAGGCATTTATTCTGAAACAACAATTCCGAAATTTAATTTGGCGATTGCTTCTAATAATGCTTCTTTCAAATATGCCGATTTGCCTAAAAAAGTAGAAAATATTATCATCGACACCAAAATCATCAATGAAACCGGAACTTTGAACGATACTTACGTGAATTTGGACAAACTTTCGTTTAAAATTGATCAGGATATTTTTAATGCTAAAGCAAATGTCAGAAATGTAGTTGAAAATCCGTTAGTTGATGCTAAATTAAACGGAACCATCAATTTGGCGAATGTTTCAAAAGCGTATCCTATTAAATTGGAAACGCCTTTAACCGGAATTTTAAAAGCCGATATTGCTACAAAATTCGATATGAAATCTGTGGAAACGAATAATTACGACAAAATTTTAGCTTCAGGAAATGCTACGATTTCAGGTTTTAAATATGTGGACGAAGACAAAAAAACGTACACCATTAATACAGCTTCGGCACAATTTAACAACCAAAAAATTAATTTGCAACAATTGAACATGACCACCGGAAAAACTGATTTAGCCATTAATGGTACGTTAGAAAATTTCTTGGGTTATACGTTTAAAAATCAGGAATTACGTGGAAATTTCACGGCAAAATCCAATCAGTTTTTAGTATCGGACTTTATGACCAAAACCGAAACCACCGTGAATAACAAAACCACCACAACAGAAGCGGTGAAAGTTCCGAAATTGTTGAATGTGAGTTTGAATGCAACGGCAAATAATGTGGTTTATGACAATTTGAACCTTAAAAATGTTTCCGGAAAAGTGATGATTAAAGACGAAACGGTTTCGCTACAGGGTTTGAAAACCAATATTTTTAACGGGTTGATTACGGCAACCGGAAATGTTTCGACTAAAACCGCTAAACCTACTTTCAACATGAATTTAGGATTAAATACAGTTGACATTTCGCAAGCGTTTACGCAATTAGACATGCTGAAAAAAATTGCACCAATTGCCGACGTGATTAACGGAAAATTAAATTCAACCATTAAACTTTCGGGGAATTTAGATGCGAAAGAAATGACTCCGGATCTCAATACTTTAAGCGGTGATTTGCTGGGACAATTCCTTTCAACAACCATCAATGCTAAAAATTCTGTGGTGCTGAACAAGTTGGATGAAAAGGTGAATTTTATTGATTTGCAAAAATTAAATTTGAATGATTTAAAAGCCAATCTTAGTTTTGAAAATGGTAAAGTAAACGTAAAACCATTCGACCTAAAATACCAAGATATTAAAGTGAATATTGGCGGTCAACATGGTTTTGACCAATCGATGAGTTATAATTTAAAATTTGATGTTCCGGCAAAATATTTAGGAACCGAAGCCAATAAATTAATTGCAAAATTAACTCCGGCAGAAGCCAATAAATTAGAGAATATTCCGGTAACGGCAATGCTATCGGGGAATTTTAAAAACCCTAAAGTTTCGACTGATATTCAATCTGCTGTAACGAAGTTAACCACGCAATTGATTCAGGCGCAAAAAGACAAATTAGTCAACCAAGGGAAAGATGCATTAGGAAATCTTTTGGGCGGAAACAAGCCGAAAGACACAACCAAAACGCAAACGCCAACTGTGAAAGAAGACGTAAAAACCAAAATTGGGGAAGGAATCAAAGGATTATTCAACAAAAAGAAAAAAGAGTAATCATCAGAAAGGTCGGAAATCTATCCGGCCTTTTTTTATGCAATGTTAATCCCTACAACGTACCCTTCAAAACTTCGGATATTGAAAACTCTACCGTCTTCAAACATTAAATATTGCCCTTTAATTCCAATTAATTTTCCCGAGAATGAATGCGTTTTATCTAAATTTAAACCAGTTACTTTTTTCGGATAATCTAAAACAGGGTAATTTAAAACCAAATGTTCGTGTAAATCAGTATTGAAATATGGTAGAACTTCCGCTGGTAAAAAGGCTTCAATTTTTAATTTTTCTTCCAATAAATCTAAAGTCAACACTTCATTTTGCAACATTTTGCGCCAATTGGTTTTGTCCACAAAATGATTTTTCAGCGCCACTTCGGTAATTCCGGCTAGATAACGGTTGGGAACTTCTATCACAGAAACCGCTTCGCAAGCACCTTGATCAATCCATCGTGTGGGAACTTGTGTTTTTCTGGTAACCCCCACTTTTACATCGCTGGAAAGTGCCAAATACACTACGTGAGGCTGTAATTGCACTCGGGTTTCATAATCTAAATCTCTATCGGCAATACCCAAATGTGCGGTACTCAATTCCGGACGCATGATCCAATCGCCAACTGCAGGACTGCTGTAAAAACAATCATAACAAAATCCCTGGCGAAAAATTTTCTTTTTTTTGGCACAATTCAAACATTGGTATCCTAAAAAATTAATCTCTACCGATTTTCCGATAGCTTGATTGACATTTAAAAAATTATTGTCGAACGTAAGAAAATACTGAATAGGATTGGCCAATTCAGTTTCCATTTTTGAAAGTACGCCTTGGTATTGCATTTGATTGATGGATTAAAGGTCTTTGAAAACTAAAAAAGTAAGTCAACGAGCCCATTATTTTTGTAAAACATCAAAATTAAGCCAAATTCGTAAACGTCATAGTAATTTCAAGAAATAATAATAGCGAAGTTTAGCAAACACGTATTAATTTTTCAGCGGTGTTCGCTGAATCTCCGCGATACTCCGATTTCTCCAAAAGGTAAATTTAGGAAATATGAACGCTCAATGATATTTTTTTTGAAGTCGTTAAATGTTTTGCATTTGGTAAATACTTTCGCAAAATTCCCCTCTCGAGAGGGGCTAGTTAGGGGTGTGTTAAGTTCAAACTAGTTAATCAATTTCTTATTTATTAAAACAGAGCCTACTGTTGCCAATATAGTTTTATTTTTTTCAGGCACGGATTACAAATCCGCGCCATCGGGTTATTTGATTGGCGAAGCCAAAGAAGCCGAGTTTTTAAAAGACCCTACTATGTTGAAGAGATTTCAAGAGATTGACCAGCTCACAGAAAAAGACAAAGAATGTGTATTCTCTCTACTCGATGCATACCTTGCTAAAGGTAAACTACAAGCGTTTTTAAAATAACAAAAGCCACCTAAATTGGTGGCTTTGTTGTTATTATGGTTCGTCTTTCCATTTCTTGGTTTCCGAAGAATATGTTTTAGTATTATCAAAACCAATATTGAAATAGACTATATAGCTTAAACTATCTTTCTTCTCATAATAGGGTCCCTCGTTCATTGGTTCTACCAATCCTAATTCTTCTACTGTGTTTGGCAATCTGTTATGCTCACTTCTAAAAATTTCTATCTTGTTTACAAGTTCTTCTCCTTGATTTTTGTAACTGTCATTTTCTTTGTTTCTAAACCAAAAAATTACCAAGGTTACAATTACCAATATTAGAACAAAAAACAAAAATACTCTTTTATAAATTGCTTTCATTATGGGTTGTCTTTAGTATAAACAGGTGTTGTTGTGTTATTTGTTCTTGTTGGCTTATCTGTGGGCTCTGTTGTTGGTAAATTATTATAATTAGGTGCATTTTTAGGGTCTGTTGCTCCTAATCCATTTAAGTAATTTTCCAATTGTTCTCCAAAGGTTAGGTTACTGTTCGGATCAAAATAATTTGCTCCAAAGTCTGCACCGTATTTATCACTTGGTAAATCTTCATAACTATATGCGGAGTGTTTAGCTGCAAATTTATCACTCATTTCTTGATGATAGCCATCTTGAACTGCTTCTCCGACAGGATCCATTGTAGCTTGTCTTATTATGGTTTCTTGTCCGTGTCTCATATACTTAAACGACTCACTATTCATTAGCTCTTGTGCTTGCTGTTTTTGTTGCTTATATCCGTAAGCCTTTCCTGCATAGAACATAAAGTGAGCCATATCCATCCAGCCTCCTTTTTCGGTATAAATATAACGTCCTTCTTTCTTATTAAAATATCTCGTCTGTGTTGGCAACGGTCTCATCTGCTCCCAACTGAATTCAGTATTACCTAAACTTCTCAAATAATTCCCCGCTTTCGATCCTGTATAATTTCCAACTCCTCGAGGACTATTATTTAGCAGAGCTCTGAACATAGCAGCAGTACCAACATATGGTTTTATTGGTTCACGTCCATCAGGATCTATCAGATTGATTGGATTATTTAACGTATAAACGTACGGAGAAACACATGGGAACTTCTCGGCTAACGGGTCAACACTCATCCATATACTAATCTTCGGGTCATAATAGCGAGCACCGTAATAGTACATGCTTGTTTCTTCCGAGCTCCTTACCCTTAAATGGGTTGGCATAGTCTTCGGTAAAACTATGTTGTTCCGCCATCGTTTAGCTCACACGTATTAATTTTTCAGCGGTGCTCGCTGAATCTCCGCGATGCTCCGATTTCTCCAAAAGGTAAATTTAAGAAAAATTAACTCCTGATAATATTTTTATTTGGAGTCGATGAATGCTTCGCATTTGGTAATTACTTCCGCAAAATTCCCCTCTTGAGAGGGGCTAGGGGTGTGTTAAATTCAAACTAGTTAATCAATTTGTTATTTCTTAAAACAGAGCCTACTGTTATCAATGTTGTTATTTTTTTATTTGGCACGGATTACAAATCTGCGCCATCGGGTTCGAATAAAAAATTATAATCTTTTGACTCGTTAAAGAAAAAATAAGTTATCAATTTAATGGTTTGTAAAAAAACAGAAAGCAAAAAAGCCCAGTTAAGGGCTTTTAAGTTTGTTTGAGAGCACGAGCGGGACGCTAGCGCCAGCAGGCTACGCTCGCGCTAGCAAAGACTATCGGGTTATCCAAAAATTTTGCCGATATTTAATACTATCCATTTTTCTTTGATAATTTAAATCATTTCTTTTAAATTTTAGATTTTTGAACTTTTTTTTAAAGATTATGCTCTTAAAAACATACTTTTTATTCCCATAACTTATTTCTATCCTATAGATTTTATAATGGTTGTCATAAAATATTACTCTTCTATAATTAGAGGTGCCATAGACATCTTCAATACTCACGTAAAAATCTTCGTGCACCTTAGCAATTAAGTTGTCTGTTCTATTGGCAAAATCTTCTTTGCTGTATAGTGTATCGCTTAAAATCAATATCGTATTAAATTCGCGTCCGTTAGTGTTTTCCTTGAATGATGAATTATATTTCTTTAAAAGAGTAGTGTCTGAATACTTTTTATCTAGTGTCACTGACTCAACAATCTCTATCTCGTTTGGTGAATATAATATCTTGACAGCCATCTTATTTTCATTATTTTGGCTCACATTTATTAAATCATCTATTACTAGTGAATCTTTTGTTTGACAGTTTAACAAAAGGCAAAAAAATAAAATAAATGAAAATTTTTCAATCTTTAATTTTACTGTTTTCATTTTCTCGATGTTTAGCGGCTCGATCGAATGCCTTTTTAATTTCGGGATTTGATGATAATTCTCGTCTTACGTTATTATATTGTTTTACGCCTTCATGCGACTGATCATTTTTATTCAAAGCTTCATGATCTTTATCCGTAATATTTCCCAAGCGAAAATATTCTTTAGCTTTTTCTACCCCATATTGTTCTATTACTTTTGTTATATAATCCACTTTTTCTGCATGAACCGCAAGTTCATGCGTAATAGTTTCCACTTGTTCAGAGTAACTAGTATGGCTATCTATAAACAAATCCACTACCAGTTTGCCTTCATTATTAATTGAAAAACGGGTTATGCCTTCCGCTCCAATACCTCCCATGAATACAGTCTGTTCCTGAAGATTTTTAATCTTTACGTCGTAAACATTAAGAATTGCGTCCGAAAATTTGCCGTTTTTTTGCGCCTCAACACCATAAATGCTTTGATCTTTTTTCAAGAATTCCTTAATAAAACCTCCTCCATAGGACGTTTTGGTGAATTCTTTCATAGCTTGTAGAAAACTGTAAGCATGATAGCCTTTAGTAGCATGCTTTCTTTTGCTTATATGCCATGGCACCACATCTCTTCCATCAGGATCCACTAAATTCACAGGATTCTGCATACAATAATTATAAGGATTCCAACTAGGATATTTCTCCGCCAACGGGTCCACACTCATCCATATACTACTCTTTGGGTCATAATAACGAGCACCATAATAATACATGCCCGTTTCTTCATCCAGCTCCTTACCATTAAACTTAAATGGGTTAGAATAGTCTTCGGTAAAACTATGTTGTTCCGCCATCGTTTAGCTCACACGTATTAATTTTTCAGCGGTGTTCGCTGAATGTTTTGCATTTGGTAATTGCTTCCGCAAAATTCCCTTCTTAAGAGGGGTTAGGGGTGTGTTAAGTTCAAACTAGTTAATCAATTTCCTATTTATTAAAACAGAGCCTACTGTTATCAATGTGTTATTTTTTTATTTGGCACGGATTACAAATCCGCGCCCTCAGGAGTCATAGAATATTACGCATTTATCAAGTTTGGCCATTGGAGTAGCAAAACATCAATTGTTTAATTACTAATTTAATGACATTTCGCTCGCGCCAGCAAGGGGCATGGATAAAAATCTTTGTCATCAGGCAAATTAGTTTTTATTCAAACTAAGAGAATCTGCCAATCCACAGTTCGGATGTTTATATAAGCTCGGTCTCGTACCATCATCCAGCCTCAGTAACGAAATGGAGTCATTTTTTATTTCAAGAACTTTAAATTCTACCGTAGACAAGGCTAGTAAACTGTCTTTTTCAGAATAAGACCACTCCTTAATTTCCTTTTTCCCTTCGAATTTTACTGTTTCCATTTTACTTCCCCAATAGAAGGTACGATAGGTGTAATTTTCATAAAACTGCATGTAAGAGAGAAATCTATAAGGACCAGAAGCTCTATGCGGCTGATAAACCCAACAGCCTGTAATAAATCTTCTCTCTAGTTCTGTTTTGTTTTCACAACTACTAATACTAAAAATTAATGTTATGATAAAAATTGTAAACTTAAAATTTTTCATATTTAATGTGGGTCTTTCATAATTTCTGTCATTTCAATCCAAACTTCATTCCCTTTGGGATCGTATAAGTGAATGCTACCAGAGCTTTTTTCCATGCGATATCCCCCTTTAATATTTAATTTATTAAAACTTTCTATGAGATTATTAGATCCTGCCTCTTTATAATAATCTGCTGACTTTAAATAATTTACAAAACTTTCCATTGTGCTCTCAGCAAAATCAGGAGTAGTATTTTGAAAACTAGAATCAGACATCTGAAAAAGATAAACTTCTGCGTGCGTTATATAACTGGTTTCTATTCCGTCAGCATGATCTTTTCTGTGCTTATTTTCGTGAACAAGTACGTTTGTCAAATTATTTAAATCATTAAAAAATTTTGATGAACCACCGTTTGATTCCGACGGTGATATATAAATATTCTTGTTTTTAGGATCATAATGGGCTAATCCAGACATTTCATAAGTTGCTCCGATATTTTTTATCCCCCGCTTACTTCCATAATAAGATGCTATACTAGCAACAACTTGTCTATTTCTATTGTTGTTGTCAAACCAATTGGAATTTTTGGAAATCTGATAATCAGAAATACTTTTAATTTTTCCACCATCATTTATCGTAATGGCTGAACTTCCATCTTTAACTACTTTATATACATTTCCAACAGAATTAACATAAATTATATCCAAGGGAGCCTTGCCATTAGGATCCACATATTTCACAGGATTCTGCATACAATAATTATAAGGATTCCACTCAGGAAACTGCTCCGCCAACGGATCCACACTCATCCATATACTAATCTTCGGGTCATAATAACGAGCACCGTAGTAGTACATCCCTGTTTCTTCATCCAGTTCCTTGCCATTAAACTTAAACGGGTTGGCATAGTCTTCGGTAAAACTATGTTGTTCCGCCATCGTTTAGCTCACACGTATTAATTTTTCAGCGGTGTTCGTTGAATCTCCGCGATGCTCCGATTTCTCCAAAAGGTAAATTTAAGAAAAATTAACTCCTGATAATATTTTTATTTGGAGTCGTTGAATGTTTTGCATTTGGTAAATACTTCCGCAAAATTCCCCTCTCGAGAGGGGTTAGGGGTGTGTTAAGTTCAAACTAGTTAATCAATTTCTTATTTATTAAAACAGAGCCTACTGTTATCAATGTTGTTGTTGTTTTTCCAGTCCGCGCCATCGGGTTTTCAATTTTTTTTATCTTCGTGATTAATCGCAACATTGTCGTCTCCACTGTAAGCAGCGCCTTTGTTGTGAATTGCTTTCAATTTTTTTTATCTTCGTGATTAATCGCAACGTTAGCGGCAACCGTAAGAAGCCGCAACCTGTTGTGAATTGCTTTCAATTTTTTTTATCTTCGTGATTAATCGCAACTCGAAGTTTTTCTATTGCTTGGTTTTTTGTGTTGTGAATTGCTTTCAATTTTTTTTATCTTCGTGATTAATCGCAACCCAATTAAAGTGATTGAGGGAAATAAATATGTTGTGAATTGCTTTCAATTTTTTTTATCTTCGTGATTAATCGCAACAACGATTGCTAACATTGCTAAATCTGTTAAGTTGTGAATTGCTTTCAATTTTTTTTATCTTCGTGATTAATCGCAACTTTCTGAAAAAATGAACGAACTACAAGGTAGTTGTGAATTGCTTTCAATTTTTTTTATCTTCGTGATTAATCGCAACAAAAGCGATTTTGAGCGAGTTAATCCAATGGTTGTGAATTGCTTTCAATTTTTTTTATCTTCGTGATTAATCGCAACCAAAATTTTAAATATGATTCTAACTTTCAAGTTGTGAATTGCTTTCAATTTTTTTTATCTTCGTGATTAATCGCAACAAAGTATTATGTAGTCCCGGAATAGGCAAAGTTGTGAATTGCTTTCAATTTTTTTTATCTTCGTGATTAATCGCAACTAATATTGCTTTACAAACGGCACAAATAGAGTTGTGAATTGCTTTCAATTTTTTTTATCTTCGTGATTAATCGCAACTTTAGGTGGCGACAGGATTGGAAGTGGTCAGTTGTGAATTGCTTTCAATTTTTTTTATCTTCGTGATTAATCGCAACTGAAGCACAATCTAAACAATTTAGTTTAGAGTTGTGAATTGCTTTCAATTTTTTTTATCTTCGTGATTAATCGCAACTTGACAACAACTCGTGAAAGTAATAGACCTGTTGTGAATTGCTTTCAATTTTTTTTATCTTCGTGATTAATCGCAACCATATTTCCGAATTCTCCACTTTCTGACTTGTTGTGAATTGCTTTCAATTTTTTTTATCTTCGTGATTAATCGCAACTAAATTTCCAAATAGGCTCTTGATAATCGGGTTGTGAATTGCTTTCAATTTTTTTTATCTTCGTGATTAATCGCAACCCACTTACAGCCAAATCAATTGCCATTTCGGTTGTGAATTGCTTTCAATTTTTTTTATCTTCGTGATTAATCGCAACAGATGAGATTGCAAGAAAAGCGATAAGTAAGTTGTGAATTGCTTTCAATTTTTTTTATCTTCGTGATTAATCGCAACCTTATTATATTGCTATTGTTTGGGTTGTAAGTTGTGAATTGCTTTCAATTTTTTTTATCTTCGTGATTAATCGCAACTGTCTGTATTTTTTGCAGGAACAAGAATAAGTTGTGAATTGCTTTCAATTTTTTTTATCTTCGTGATTAATCGCAACTTACGACCGCCAAATACCAGCAGAACCCTTGTTGTGAATTGCTTTCAATTTTTTTTATCTTCGTGATTAATCGCAACAGTTTCCACAATAGAAGCTGTGTAGTAAACGTTGTGAATTGCTTTCAATTTTTTTTATCTTCGTGATTAATCGCAACTAGCAACAATAGTTTACTTAGACGAGCCTAGTTGTGAATTGCTTTCAATTTTTTTTATCTTCGTGATTAATCGCAACGTTTAACTGTTTTTTATGAACTATAATTTAGTTGTGAATTGCTTTCAATTTTTTTTATCTTCGTGATTAATCGCAACAATTTTACGATAATCCCGTCTTGTTGGTTAGTTGTGAATTGCTTTCAATTTTTTTTATCTTCGTGATTAATCGCAACATATTTTAATTTCAGCGGGCTAATGTCGCTGTTGTGAATTGCTTTCAATTTTTTTTATCTTCGTGATTAATCGCAACTAAATCCAGCTATTGCCGAAGAAGCGCAACGTTGTGAATTGCTTTCAATTTTTTTTATCTTCGTGATTAATCGCAACTCATCTTCTTCATTATCAGGGTTTGAAGTAGTTGTGAATTGCTTTCAATTTTTTTTATCTTCGTGATTAATCGCAACACGAAAAGCAATAGCCGAAAAGAACGGTGCGTTGTGAATTGCTTTCAATTTTTTTTATCTTCGTGATTAATCGCAACTCAACAAGACCAGATTGAGGGAGGTATGGCGTTGTGAATTGCTTTCAATTTTTTTTATCTTCGTGATTAATCGCAACTCTAGCTTACAAAGGTGTTCCAAAATCAAAGTTGTGAATTGCTTTCAATTTTTTTTATCTTCGTGATTAATCGCAACCTAAAAGATTTATAAACGAATATCGAAAAAGTTGTGAATTGCTTTCAATTTTTTTTATCTTCGTGATTAATCGCAACTTAAAAGAAATAGACTATGGATTGTGTTTTGTTGTGAATTGCTTTCAATTTTTTTTATCTTCGTGATTAATCGCAACAATCAAGAGAAGTCTATGGCACGTCTTGTCGTTGTGAATTGCTTTCAATTTTTTTTATCTTCGTGATTAATCGCAACAAAAGCTGATAATAATACTGCGCTTTCCTCGTTGTGAATTGCTTTCAATTTTTTTTATCTTCGTGATTAATCGCAACCCCTTTTTAATAAAACCCACTCAAACGAGTGTTGTGAATTGCTTTCAATTTTTTTTATCTTCGTGATTAATCGCAACCAAGTTCACGCACAGGCTTACCATTCACAAGTTGTGAATTGCTTTCAATTTTTTTTATCTTCGTGATTAATCGCAACTCATAAAAAATTAGAAGAAATGATAATCGAGTTGTGAATTGCTTTCAATTTTTTTTATCTTCGTGATTAATCGCAACTAAATCTTAGAATAAACGATAATCTTGAGCGTTGTGAATTGCTTTCAATTTTTTTTATCTTCGTGATTAATCGCAACAAGCTTTTGCTCTGGAGACAATTGTTCCGGGTTGTGAATTGCTTTCAATTTTTTTTATCTTCGTGATTAATCGCAACACATTTCCAGTTAACAACATCGTTGCTGCCGTTGTGAATTGCTTTCAATTTTTTTTATCTTCGTGATTAATCGCAACTGCTAAAACCCTTTGCGGTAGATTATTAGCGTTGTGAATTGCTTTCAATTTTTTTTATCTTCGTGATTAATCGCAACCCATTAATTATAATCTTATTATCTGTCGTAGTTGTGAATTGCTTTCAATTTTTTTTATCTTCGTGATTAATCGCAACTATTTCCTTTATTAACTGATTTTTATACGCGTTGTGAATTGCTTTCAATTTTTTTTATCTTCGTGATTAATCGCAACTATACAAAAAATAATACTAGCAACTGGATTGTTGTGAATTGCTTTCAATTTTTTTTATCTTCGTGATTAATCGCAACTTAGGTCTGAATCGTACGTTTGAAGCGTTAGTTGTGAATTGCTTTCAATTTTTTTTATCTTCGTGATTAATCGCAACAAGTCCTTATACTGTTATTATGACACGTTCGTTGTGAATTGCTTTCAATTTTTTTTATCTTCGTGATTAATCGCAACGTTTCAAAATGTAAGGAAATTTCTAAGAAAGTTGTGAATTGCTTTCAATTTTTTTTATCTTCGTGATTAATCGCAACTTGGCACTTACTTCGGTAAAATTGCTACTTGTTGTGAATTGCTTTCAATTTTTTTTATCTTCGTGATTAATCGCAACCTTATTACTTTGCTGTTGTTTGGATTATATGTTGTGAATTGCTTTCAATTTTTTTTATCTTCGTGATTAATCGCAACTCGTAAGGATATAGGTTATCTTCCCCATTCGTTGTGAATTGCTTTCAATTTTTTTTATCTTCGTGATTAATCGCAACGAAA
Organism: Flavobacterium ichthyis; assembly: GCF_009915155.1. Classification (GTDB taxonomy): domain Bacteria; phylum Bacteroidota; class Bacteroidia; order Flavobacteriales; family Flavobacteriaceae; genus Flavobacterium; species Flavobacterium ichthyis. The sequence continues at coordinate 138,526 of NZ_JAABLM010000001.1, forward strand.
ATAAAAATGCGACTTCTATAATCTTAGTTGTGAATTGCTTTCAATTTTTTTTATCTTCGTGATTAATCGCAACACTAAAAACGAAAGACAAATAGTATTTGATGTTGTGAATTGCTTTCAATTTTTTTTATCTTCGTGATTAATCGCAACTTCAACTAATAATTACTCGTACGACCCTGCGTTGTGAATTGCTTTCAATTTTTTTTATCTTCGTGATTAATCGCAACTAAAAAATACCCAAAACGATTTTATAAATTGTTGTGAATTGCTTTCAATTTTTTTTATCTTCGTGATTAATCGCAACTTGGTAATTTCTTGGGCTGAGGTAAAACTTGTTGTGAATTGCTTTCAATTTTTTTTATCTTCGTGATTAATCGCAACACTGTAAAAGCTATTCAATCTTAGCATCGGGTTGTGAATTGCTTTCAATTTTTTTTATCTTCGTGATTAATCGCAACAGGGATTGATTATAATACTGTTTTTGCTTGGTTGTGAATTGCTTTCAATTTTTTTTATCTTCGTGATTAATCGCAACGTGAAAGTATTAATCACTCAAAGAGGTTTAGTTGTGAATTGCTTTCAATTTTTTTTATCTTCGTGATTAATCGCAACTTGTTCCGGTTTTTTCTAAAATTAAGCTAAGTTGTGAATTGCTTTCAATTTTTTTTATCTTCGTGATTAATCGCAACAAAATGAATAATAAGCGTTATTTTAAATAAGTTGTGAATTGCTTTCAATTTTTTTTATCTTCGTGATTAATCGCAACATGATTGTATATTTTGCCTATTTCGTAACTGTTGTGAATTGCTTTCAATTTTTTTTATCTTCGTGATTAATCGCAACTTAATTCAATTTGTTTATGACTTGGTTTGGGTTGTGAATTGCTTTCAATTTTTTTTATCTTCGTGATTAATCGCAACACATTCTTCACTGTTAAATTGAAGATATTTGTTGTGAATTGCTTTCAATTTTTTTTATCTTCGTGATTAATCGCAACATATAGTGATATTGATTTTGTTGCCCGATAGTTGTGAATTGCTTTCAATTTTTTTTATCTTCGTGATTAATCGCAACTCCCTTTAGTCATTTGAAGTAATTTAAACTGTTGTGAATTGCTTTCAATTTTTTTTATCTTCGTGATTAATCGCAACGTGCCTTTCGATTATACCGATAGTTTGCCTGTTGTGAATTGCTTTCAATTTTTTTTATCTTCGTGATTAATCGCAACCTTGCTGGTAGCAAAGCAAAACATTCTGGAGTTGTGAATTGCTTTCAATTTTTTTTATCTTCGTGATTAATCGCAACATATATGATGTATGTAAAGAACTTAGTGAAGTTGTGAATTGCTTTCAATTTTTTTTATCTTCGTGATTAATCGCAACTGAACTTAACAAAATGGCATTGCAACTTTTGTTGTGAATTGCTTTCAATTTTTTTTATCTTCGTGATTAATCGCAACTCTAATATTGAACGAACTTCACTTGCGGGTGTTGTGAATTGCTTTCAATTTTTTTTATCTTCGTGATTAATCGCAACCGACGTTAGAGGTGAGTACAACACCACTTAGTTGTGAATTGCTTTCAATTTTTTTTATCTTCGTGATTAATCGCAACCTTCCCACGATTTCAACAACGCATAATCTTGTTGTGAATTGCTTTCAATTTTTTTTATCTTCGTGATTAATCGCAACGGCTTCTTATTGTTAAACTAAAAAATCAAAGTTGTGAATTGCTTTCAATTTTTTTTATCTTCGTGATTAATCGCAACCATCCTTTGTAATAAGTGGAGTTGCCGGTGGTTGTGAATTGCTTTCAATTTTTTTTATCTTCGTGATTAATCGCAACCTTTTTGATTAAACATAAATTTATAAGCATGTTGTGAATTGCTTTCAATTTTTTTTATCTTCGTGATTAATCGCAACCAAAATTCCTAATTCCTGCCGAAATCATATGTTGTGAATTGCTTTCAATTTTTTTTATCTTCGTGATTAATCGCAACCTCAAAAAATAACCTTCTGAAATTCAGAAGGTTATTTTTTATAATAGAAATCAAAATTTAGAATAATTCGAGTTGTTGGCTTCCGGTTTTTGGTTTTTCTTTATTTCTAGCAAAAAAGATTTCAATGTCGCCAAATTGTTTGTCGGTGATACTCATAATGGCGACTTTGCCAGCTTTTGGAAGCAAGTTTTTGACACGCTTGATATGTACCTCAGCATTTTCTCGGCTTGGACAATGCCGGACGTACATCGAAAATTGAAAGAGTGTAAATCCGTCGTCTAACAAACTTTTTCTAAAACGGTTTGCATCTTTCATGGCTGCTTTGGTATCCGTCGGTAAATCGTATAAAACTAAAACCCACATAATTCGGTAGGCATTAAACCTTTCGGCATTCATATCAATTCTGGATAGGAAATCAGTCGCTTTTCTCCTGTGTAACATTTGTAAAGCGACGAAGCCGTTGTTTTTACGGCAACCAGCAACGGTCTTGTTTTGTCATCGATACGCACATCTTTGGTCGCAATCTGGAGAATATGCGCTTTAAATTCTTTCGTCAGTTCTTCGGTTTTTTCCCTACGGTCAAGATACGCTTCGCTTGATTCCGGATGAATTTTTAGCCACTGCATCACGAGTAAATCAACAAACGGACGATAAGGTTCCATTAAATCATCGGCAAGGCAATACGGATTGTATTTATTTTTATGAAAAATGCCGAGAACAGGCAAAAGTCCGGTTTCTACGATAGCTCTTGCGACAATGCTTCTGAGCACGGCATATCCGAAATTGAAAAACTGATTGGGTGAATCTCCAAAACGCTGCCTCAAAAAGTCCAGACTGATGAGGTATTTCCAGTAATGCTGTGCCGCAATCCCTTCCATATTCGTTATATCGCCGGATTTTACATTTCTCTGATATTCAATCATCGGTTCGTAATAATTCCCCAGTTTCATCAGGACATTTTTCTGGTTTTCAATCTTGCATTCCACCGTCTGTTTCCAAAGCTGCTTTTTCAGCGGTTCACTGGCTTCCAACTGGTCTTTTACCCGATCGGAATGTTCAGTATGACCATACAATGGCAACATTATTCCGTGCGGAAGATGATGTGCATCGCAACTCACGACCACCACATTATTCCCCATCATTTTTTGAATGAGTTGGTGAGAAATGGTGATTTGAAAATGATCCAACATCAGCAATCCCAAATCTTCAACAGGAACTTTTCCTTTGGCTTCTTTGGTTTCGGGACAAAGAATGTACATTTGCTCGTCTTTTAGTTTAAGATAAGCGGGATTGCCGATGTAGATGGAGCGGGTGATCATAATTATTTAAGTTTAATATTCGCCAATTTTCACAATGTCGCCCAAATGATTGAGACGAACTTTGATAATATCTTTCAATAAATTGCAACTTTGAATGTGAATAAATGCTATATTTTTCAATTCTTTTTTATCATCTACTGTTGTTTCCAAATGATGTCTAAACATATAATTCTTAGTTGCCAACTTCTGCACTCTAAACAAATTTGGGCTTATTTTTTTCTTGTTTTTCGGATCTAATAAATCTATTTCTTTTGGATTGAATCCTGTTTTTTCATTTGGGAAAACAAAATATTCATTTTGCTTCATTGTAAATAAAAATTGCCAACCTAAACCTTGATTGTAATTTTTATCTATAATGGATTCTCCCGCATTTACCAATTGAACCGCATCAAATAATGACACGACTTTTTCCTGCAAATTTCCTTTTTCGTCTCGGTAAATGGCAACATGATGATTATTTCCTGTGCTCACAAAATCCACTGGAATTTTCTTTCCGTCTTTATCTAAAATTTCATTACCGAGATGATCTTTTTTATAATGTAAAAACTCTGCATTTTTTACTCCGGAAATCGTGACTCTTTTGATGGAAATTCCTTTTGCTTCATTGAGCCAAATCGGATTTTTATCTAAATCAGAAAATGCTTTTTTCGGATTGTTTTCAAATTTTTCCAATCGATTTTTGAGAATTCTTTTTACACCTTCATCCAATACTTTTTCGATGGTTTTTAGGTCTTTAAAATTTTCTGGTGTAATGTCTTTCCGAATCGAATAATCTTCTTCGAGCCAAGTTAATTTTACTATTTCAGGTAGTGTTTCTGCTTTTTCTTCGTTCAGATAAATCGGATTTTTACTCAAGACATTTTTCCCTGCAAAAGCCTTTTTCGGGTCATTTCCGTTTTCTGAAAGTCTTTTCAATAAAAGTTTTTTATAAATAGGATTACTTACTTTTTGAATAGTTTCTTCATTAAATTTCGCACTTATTTTTTCTTCTTTATTGACGTAATATTGGTATTTCCCATAAACGGTTTCTTTGTGTAATTGTCCTCTTGGCGTGAGTTCAACTTTAGTTTTCTCACCGTTTTTTGTCTTTGTTTTGTTCTTGTTTTTAGTAACTACTTTATTTTTTGCTTTGTGCGAAACCAAAACGTTTTCCAGATGTTCTTTGGCTTGCTCCCTGAAATTGAGAATTGGTGATTTAAACACTCTTTTTTTGTTTCCGTCCTCATCATAAATCCAAGTAGTTTCTTTATTTTCAATACCAACTATCGCATTATGTAGTTTATGATTCTCATCTTTTCTTGCATTTAAAAAATTAAGAAATTGAATATGACTTTGCTTAGTAAATGCAACTGTTAAAGCATCCATTGCATGATGACGATGGTCGTTTCTTTTGCTCCAATCCACAATTCTTTCTTTAAAACTGCCGTCTTTTTTCTGCACCATTTCAGTTAAGCCTAAAGTTTTGAATTTCTCAAAATTCAGCTCCTGCATAATGTTGATTAAATCCCAATCTTGTCGCAGTTTATCGGTTACACTACCTGTTGTTGGAGTAACCACACGACAGATTTCATACAAAAGATTTCTTGCTTTTTTGGCGATATATTGACTGTCTCGCAAATCTCTGTCGATGAAACCATCACCAATTTCAGATTCTTGTTTCAATAATTTTTGATATTTGGCTTTTGTAATTTTTTTCTCTTTAAATAAAGTTTCTACAATTGATTTGTATTTCTCATAACTTTCCGGAGATTTATTAGCCATATAATCATTTGCCGTTCTGTTTCCTTTGTCTAAATTGGCTTGTCTCGAAACCAAAACTTTGTTTGAAAAACTATCGTCAAAAACTTTAGATTGAGCGATAATGTGGTCGATATCATAATTTTTGCTGTACAGTTTTTCGTAGTCAATTTTTTCATCGGTGTACAAATCTTTGAAAGCATTGAAAGCTAATTCCTGATACAGTTTGTAACGAACAATATCGTTTTTGCTCGGATTTTTGATATGCGGAAAATCTTTTATAATCGTATTTCTGATTTTTTCGTTTTCAATTTTCGAAGCATTGATATTCGTGGTCATTTCAGCTCGTTCTTTAGCATTTTTCTTCAGTTCACGAGCCAATTCGATACGAATTTCATCAAACTTAAAATACTCGGTTATATTTCCGTGTTCGTCCTTTTTGCTGTTGGTTTCGATGATGGTATTGACAACATTCACCAATTGGTTCAAAATTTTCTCCACAACAGGATTTCTCAAACTGTTTTTTTTGAGTAATTCCAATTGATTTTTTAACGGACGAGTGGCAATTTCTTCTTTGGTTAATGAAGATGCGGAATGTTTATATCCTGCTTGCAAACACGCTTTATCATAATGCAATTCTTTGATGAAAGGGTAAATTTTCCGCATTGCTTTGGCACTCAAATTTCCGTAATCATCAGAAAAAGCAACATTTGCTAAAATTTGAGAATGTTCTTTTTTAAAACCAAATTTTTCTTCTAAAAGTCGAAACAAAGTGTCATTTCCTGATTTAGAATCATCTTCCTGATACGAATACAACAAATGCCAAAGTTGATAAGAAGCTTGTTTTTCGAAATCTTTTCCGTCCAATTCCGCATCGAATTCTAAAATTTCGATATTGATGTTTAATACTTCAAAAATACGTTTTACCATTTCTTTGATTTCAAAAGCAGATGCTTTCAATTCAGAAACATCAATATCATCTTTTCCTTGCAATTTCAGCAAATCTTCATCATAACCTTCTAATTCCAAAATTTTCAGATAGGCATCATACAAAACTTTATTGGTTCTGTTGCCTTCCAATTCAGAATAATTCATTTCCCAGTCAGAAGATTTATAACCCAAAAGTTCAATGATTTTTGCTGATTTTAGATTTCCTTTGATGTTTAACTCATCAAATAATTTTTGTTTAGTTTCCAAATCAAAAACAAAAATCTCCTTTTCTTCATCAAATAAAGTGGGTTCAATCTCTTTCTTTACGGTTCTTTTCCTACTTCCTTTTTTTCTTACCAGAACATTGTTCAAAACCTGCCAGATTTTAAATTCCTGAAACAAAGGCGAAGATTTAGGAGCAACTTTTAAGCCGATGGTTCTCTTGGTTTTTTGTCCGCTTTTATCGATTTCAATTTCTTTACTTTCAAATTCACAAAAACTTACCAAACCTTTCTGCGACTTGAGTTTTCTTTGATAAAAAATAACAATATCGCGGATTTCTGTTTTCAATTTTTCGGTTAATTCAAGATGAAATTCCGCTTGTGTTTCCCAAATTTTTTCAAATTCATCCAAATAATCCTGACGATAAAAAACCTGATTCTTCAATCTTGAGTGAGGGTTTGCTTTAATTTGTTCATACAAATATTGACCAACGGTCTGATTTTTAAAATATAACTCCTTACTTCTATCGCTGATTGCGCCCAAATATCCGCTGGAATTATTAAGATTATTATTGATTTCGGTAATCACATAGGCAACCTCCTCTATTTCTAATTGTTTGCTAGTCGCTTCACTTCTCCATGCATAAGCTTGAAGTTTTTTCTCTTCCCTTGATTTTGCTTTATTTTCTGCGGTATTGAAACCATATTTTGACCAAAACATTGCAGAAGTTGCTCTTTGCCCTTTTCCTTTTAATTCTTTGTAAAATTCATCAGTTAAAATTTCTGGATAAAACTGTTTCTGAAAATCCCACACTTTATCAAATTCCGCCTGCAAATCTGAACGGTAAAAATCTGGCAAATACTTTTTCCCCTCTTTTAATAATTGATATGCCAGCTGTCCCGGGGTTAGATTTTCTTCATACAATCTCTTCGCAACCGCCATTCCGTCTATGATTTGTCCTTCATCTTCATTTTTGGCTTTACGACTGCTTTTATAACCACGTTTTTTATTGATTGCTAAAAACACTCTTGCTAACTCATCTTTCTCAATTTTTTCAACTGCAGATTTTGCTCTGAAAAAATAAGTTGAATGTGTTGTATTCTTACCGTTTTCAGCTAAAATAGTTTCATTGGTAATAATATTAGCTTTCAATAAAGTATCAATCAGATTTTTTCTTCTGTCTTGATAACGGTCAAGATTTCGTCTAGCTCCACGTTTTAATGTTCTGTCAGCATTCACAGAAACCGGTTTTCCTTTTTCGAAATTCGTTTGTTCATCTGTAGTCAAAGGATTTACCCGAACTCCTATTTTCTTAATAGAAGATTGTTCAGGTGTATCGCCTTCAATAATGTGAGCGAAACCGATTGATGTTGTTCCGAGGTCTAATCCCAATATATTGTTACTCATAGCTTTATTCTTAATTGTTTTAATATTTTTTTAGTTGTGAATTGCCATCAAAATTTTTATCTTTGTGATTAGTCACAGCCGATAATTCATATTATGATTTAATCCTGAATTTTTATCAAATTTAGTCATTTAATAGTAAATAACAAATCCTCATCAAAAAAATACTTGTTTATAAAATTTATTTTCTACCTTTGCATAGCAATGAGATCAAAATTGATAATTTCGACCACATTAGAGTTACAAAAAATAGAATATTTTTTCATTAATTATATTTTATACATTGTATTGCAAGCAAAGGAAGACGAATGTTTCATCGATGAGACACTAACGTTTTTACATTAAAAAAACAAGTATTTCATTTGATGAGCTGTGAATTGCTTTCCTCTTTCAATGTCTTCCTTTGCTTTTTTTAGACAATATATTTTTTTGAACTATTTCTTTAATAAGTTTTAATTCGTTCGAAAATTTAACTATAAATCTATAATTCGCGCATATTACGATGAAGATTTTTTATTTCCTTACGGATTTCCGTAAACCGATTAAAAAAGTTTTTATTTATATTTGCAACTGAAAGCAATTCACAATAAGGATTATTCCGTTGTGAAAACATTTAGCGCCTCGACTATCTTCGGGGCTTTTTTTATGCCATAAAATTTCGTGATTTTTTGGTGCTAAAAAAAAAAAAAAAAATGATACCTATTTAAAAGAGTAATATGCCACTACTATTTTTTCTATTAGTGGATCAAGTAATTTTGGTAATTCACAATGCAGAAGAATATTTTTACTGATTTCACTGTTATAAAATTCACAAACGATTAGCTTGATTGTAATTCCATTAGGTTTAACGACTAGAAAGCATAATGTTCGAGTTAATAACATTCGGTGTTTTGTTTAGCTTTAGGAAGTTGTTTTAAACTATCAAAACGCAAAACGGCTAGTATTTTAAAAGACTTAATCGTAGGTTGGAGGCTAATTTATAATTCAGAAGTTAAAAGCGAAAAACTAAAATTTCGGCGGTATTTTTTGTTCTATTCCACACTCTGAAAACCATTGCAAAGTTCGGCAATGAGTTCAATAAAAATTGGGTCGTGGTGGTCCAGCTCATAGAATTTTGTACGCAATTCATCTAGGCTGATAAATCCGTGCTCCCTTGCCATTCGAACGCCTTCATCGTAAAATTCGTATTTCAATCTCTCAATGTTTGCCACCTTTTGCATAGCCGGATTTTTATAATTGTATATTTTATTTAAAAAGGGATAGATTGTAAATTTGTATAAAGCATTAACCCGACCGAACGTAAGGTACCGCGCCTCCGAATTCGATAGTGCCTATCAAAATTTTGTGCAGCAAATTTTTTAATTTAGAAAAATCGCGGGGTTTGGTAACAAATAAATTTGCACCTCCTGAAAAGGCTCGAGATACATGTTGCTCTTGTGAAGATGTAGTGTACATGGCAATCATTCCGGCTAAATGCAGCTCTTCCCGAATAATCCTCAATGCTTCAAATCCCCCCATAAGTGGCATGTTAAGATCAAGAAATAAAATATCCGGCTGATTATGTTGTGGATTGGATAAATAGTTAATAAGTTCTATCCCATTTTTAAAAAAATGAAATTCATAGTACTCAATCACAGCGCCAATGGCATCTTCAAAAATTTGAATGTCGTCGATATCATCGTCCGCCAAAACGATGACTAATTTGTTTAAAATTTTATGCATGTTGACCGTTGTATTTATCGAATTATAATGACTTGTTTATTAAGAGTGAAATCGCTAATATTCTCAAATGAAAATTAAAAACATTAAACATCTTATTAAATCGTTCAGTTGATAATTTACTCAGTTGAAATACGGCAATTGATTTATTTTTTTGGAACGCTGTCAAACCCTTTACATAGTTCACCCATAAAAACAATGAAATGCTCCGTGGTTTGATCCACATCAGGGAAATGATTGGTAATTTCTTCCAAACTAATAAAACCCCTTTCTTCTGCAAGTCTCACGCCTTCGTTATAAAACGCTTCCTTTAATATATCCAAATCTTTAATCATGACCATGACACAATCTATTTTTTTAGTAAATTTAAACCTGATTTTTATTTTAGGGGTTATAAATACTACTGAAAGGCTTACATCATTTTTATAGACAGATTTAAGAATGATATTGAATTGAGATACTGATAATTACCAAAAAAGTCCCTTAAATCATTCTTAATTTTTTTTACATAATAAAAATCTTCAGTAATTTTAGGTAAAACACTATGTTATTATGGAAGCACTTGTAGAAATAAAAATGGATAAAAAATTAGAGCATTTGCAATTAGCAGATCCCCAAACCGAAAAATACAACGAGATTGTGAACGAAATATTGAAAGTAAAAACGTTCCATCTCGAAAGTATAAAACCTTACGATGGAAGCATTAATTACGAAGAAGATTTTACGGCTAAAGAAATTGACGATGCAACCTACATCACCGTTTTGGCAGATGTTAGTCAGGCGGACTTTGACAATTATATGCAGCATTCGGAAAATATCATCAATGCCGCAATTGACAGCATCAGCAGTCGGGATAAGGATTTGCTTTTGGCGAGAGAATTTGGACGGGAAGCTTTTTTATATTTTAATTACAAAGAAAGTACTCAGCCAAACGAAGCTACTATTTGACCTCAAAAATCAAGGGTATTGATTGACATTCAGCCAACTGTTTTGCGTTTAAGATAGCAACAACGGTTGGTTTTTTTTTGGGGGCAAAGAAATGTAGTGTACTTTTGAATAAGTACTTTATAAATAAAGATTCAATATATTTCAGATATCACAATAAAAGTCAAAATGAACTGGTTATTTTGAAAAAAAATTTTCATTATAATGTAGAATTGTTGTTAATTAGCACACGATAATTTGCAATAAAGAACCCCCACTTTTCTAAAATGCGTATTTTTATTTTAATCCTGATAATACTATCGACTAATAGCGTTAATGCTCAAGAATTGAGCGAAGCAGAAATAATTAAAACGCGAAATATTCAAGAATATCTTATTTCCAATCCCGAAAAAGCCTATGCCGAAGCATTGGAAATTAGCAAATGTAAAAATGAGCTGTTTCGTTTTTATGGGAGCTATTACATCGCCAATTATTTTTACAATAAATCCGATTTTAATCATTCTAAAACCCTTTTGCTAACGTTAATTGAAAACATTGAAAAAGCAAACCAGAACAAATCGGGTGCGGTTTATCAAGAATTACTGGGGATGGCGGTGAATAAGCTTTTTTATATCCATAAAAATTTAGGCGAATACGATACTGCATTATTTTACCTTGAGAAATACAAAAATAGTGTTCCACGAAACAAATTTAATGAACAATACGGCCTTATTAAAGTAGCAACTGGCGATTACGTTAACGGCATTAGCCTCTTGAAACAAGAGCTGTTGACAACGCCACACCTAAAATTAGGTGTGGGTGAAAAAGAGGCGATGAATAAAAAATTATTTGCGGATAAATACAATATTATTGGTGAAGCGTATCAAAATTATTATGTACAGTCTCCGCAAAAAAAATTTCTAGATTCTGCAAACAACTATTTTGATGAATCCGCAAAAATGCTACTTGAAGCCCATTTTCAACCTGAATATACCCAAGCTTTGCTCAATATGCGGAAAGCAAAGAGCGCTGCTTTGGCGGGAGATTATGAGCAATCTATGTCATTATACCGAACAAGAGTAAAATTTCCTGTAATAAAGGAACATATAAGAACGCTGCAATTATTTGATTTAGGAATGGCAGACTGTTTTCATCATTTGAAGCAAGTAGATTCCGCGTTATTTTATGGTCAGAAATATATTGAGAGTTATGAAAATACAAAGGTTTCTAAGGAAAATTTGTTGATGGCTTACAACATTATGACCCAATGTTATCAAGAAAAAAAAGACCATCGAAAAGCCTACTCTTTCGCTCAAAAAAGTTTAGAATTGATTCGGTCAATTGAAGCCATTAAGAGTAAATCGTTAAACTTTTTGCATAACTATGATTTAGAAATTATAGAGGCAGAATCTAATAAAGTAATTCAATCTAAAAATCACATCAAAATATTATTATTTGCCATACTTATTGTTTTAATCCTAGTTGTGTATGGATTTTATCATTACTATAAAAAGCAGCAAGAAAATCATGCCCGGTTTTTAAATATTATACAAAATTTAAAAGGTGCAAAAATGGTGATGCCTGAACCATCTGCCGTTACAGTTGAACCTCCTTTAAGGCAGACTATGGATAGCAAGCTTGTTGAGAAATTGTCTCTAGGCTTAAAAAAACTAGAGGAAAAAGAATACTTTTTAGATCCGAATTTTAAATTAGCATTAGTCGCAAAAAAATTAAATACCAATACGGCCTACTTGTCACAATATTTTAATCAGTCAATGCAAAAAACCTTTACTGAATATACACAAGAATTACGTATTCAATATGTGCTTCAAAAACTTAAAGATTCGCCACAGTTTCGTAAATATACCTTGCAAGCAATGGCGGAAGAGGTAGGATATAAAGATGCCAATACATTTGTTCGTGTGTTCAAAAAGCAAACTGGACTCTCACTCAATTATTATATTGACAAGACAGAAAACAGCTCTTAAAACACTAATTATCAATATCATAAACCGGCTTGAATATCTCGATTATTTATAAATAGTAGTAACTATAAATTGATTGATTTTTATAAACTTGCTACTTTTGTTAAAACTATCCAAAAAAAACCTTAAATATTTAACTGTATTTTGTCAATATGAAAAAACTTTACTTGTTTCTTATTACACTTGTATCTATTTCGAGCTTCGCTCAAAACTACAATTATACCACATACAATACCTCTAACTCAAACATCGCAAGCAACTATATTGGCGACCTGAAAGTGGATTCTAGTGGATTATTGTGGATTGCTTCGTATTCAGGAGCTTCTGCTTTTAACGGAACAACTTTTACCAACTACAATACTGCTAATTCCGGTATTGGTTCTAATGCAATAGTAAAAATTGAAATCGATGGACTGAATAGAAAATGGATGGCAACACAATCCAGCGGAATCAGCCGTTTAAATGGAACCGCTTGGACCAATTACACCACATCCAATTCAGGATTACCAAACAATACAATTAACGATATTGCGGTGGACGGTTTAAATAATCTATGGGTAGCAACTGCAAACGGACTTTCAAGATTCAACGGAACAACGTGGACAACTTATAGTGCATTGACCAACATTAATTCTGTTGCAACCGATAATAATAACGGTGTTTGGGTAACTACCGGAAATTTATTGTATAAATTCAACGGAACTGATTTTAATGTCATAACTGATGGCGTACAAAAAATACTTAAAATAGCAAACAACACCATTTATCTTGATGCTTTTGATGGTTTAATGACCTACACTATAAATGGTGGCGTTTATGAACTATATTATCAAAGCACCTCTTGTCTTGGTGGCTATCAACTAAACGCTTTGGATGTAAATAATAACAACAAAGTTTGGATTGCATTTCAAGGTGAAGGTTTGCAAAATTTTAGCGATTGTATTTCTTACACTGCAAACTCAGGCTTACCTGACAATTATATAAGTACTTTAAGAACACAGTCTAACGGGACTATTTGGGCAGGAACTTTACAATTAGGTTTAACTAAAATGACACCTGCTGCATCCACCTGTAACGCGCCAACACAAACGTGGTTTAACAATAATACCTCAACTACCGCAACGCTTAACTGGATTCCGGCTGTGCCAGCTCCAGATAGTTATGTAATTCGCTACAATACCACTAACGTAATTGGGGGAATTCAAGATGCAACGGCCTCTACCTCAATTTCTTTGGAAAATTTAACATCAAATACTGATTATCATTGGTGGGTGGCGTCTGTTTGTGGTGAACAACAATCTAATTGGGTTTATGGTGGAGAGTTTTACACCTTACAAGCATCAACTTGTAATGTGCCAACCAATACCACAATTTATAACTTAGGAGCCACTTCGTGTTTAATTGGTTGGACAGCACCATCGCCAACTCCAGGTTCAGGCTATGAGGTGTATTTGTCAACTAGTAATGTTGCCCCAATCGCTACAACTACACCAAGTTATACCTCAACAACAACCAGCGTAAACATAGCCAGTGGCTTAACCCCTGCAACATCATATTATGTTTGGGTAAGGTCAAATTGTGGCGCTACAAAAAGTAACTGGACACCAGCTGTGAATTTTGTAACCAACAATTTATCAGGTTGTAATACTGCAGAATATGGGCTTTTCCCTGCTGCCACATTTACACCAGCTTGTTCAGGAACTATTGAAACAATCGCTTCAAATGCTTGGGCTGGAGAATATACAAATGTTAACGTAAACGCAAATCATCAATATACTTTTTCAAGTTCTTTTACAACTGATATTATTACAATTACAAATGCTTCAAATGTAATTTTAGCAAGTGGACCAACTCCTTTAACTTGGTCTTCTGGTTCAACTTCAGGAGTAATCCGCTATTATTTGCATGCGAACACAAGTTGTCATTCACAAAACACGAACAGAATACGATATATTCAATGTGTTGCTCAAGCTAGTTGCGGCTTGCCAAGTAATTTAGCCGTATCAAACATTACTTCTAATTCGTGCCGATTTACTTGGAACGCACCAACGCCAGCAGCAGCTTCCTATGAGTTGTTTTTTAGTATTTACAGCACAACTCCGATACCTGCTACATTATCGCTCCACACTAGTAATGTTACAAATATTAGTACGGTAAATAATTTACAATCATCAACCACCTATTATTATTGGGTTCGGTCTAATTGTAATGGTGTTAAAAGTGCTTGGGTTGCTGGTGGAAGTTTTACTACAAATGCAGCACTAACTTGTAATAGTGCAAATTACGGCTTATATCCAGATGTTACTTTTACGCCAAATTGCTCGGGACAGGCAGAACAAATTGTGACAAATGCTTGGGCTGGAGAATATGCCAACGTAAATATTTTAGCCAATAAACAATATACATTTACAAGCTCTGTTGCTACAGATCACATTACAATTACAAATGACAATGGAAGCACGGTTTTGGCGAGTGGCATAACCCCGTTGGTGTGGAGTTCAGCTTCAACATCTGGTGTTATCCGTTACTTTTTGCATACCAATGCAAATTGTGGGTCACAAAATGTAAGCAGAGTTCGTTCGATAACGTGTACAAATGTATCCTCTTGTAACCCGCCAACTAATTTTGGAAGTGAAGTAGTTTCTGCAACATCAGCTGTAATTGGTTGGACACCTTCTACATCGGCACCAAACGGAGGGTATTTATATGTATATAACACAACGCCAACGATTGGTGGGATGGATGGAAATACTTTGTCATCAGATGTAGTGCTAACCGATTTATTACCAGATACAACTTATTACTGGTGGGTTGCTTCTGATTGTGTTAACAGTCAAAGTGAGTGGGCTTACGGTGGTTCATTTACCACACCCGCAGCTGCATCAGCTTGTTGGCAAACAGTTAGTGCTGGTTACACCCATTCAGCAGGAATAAAAACAGATGGCACCTTGTGGGCTTGGGGAGACAATGGTTATGGCCAATTAGGTGACGGGACAACAACAGCTAGAAATACACCAACTCAAATAGGTTCTGCGAGCAATTGGGAAAGCGTTTCTGCAAGTGGTGGTTTTACAATTGCCATAAAAACTGATGGAACACTTTGGGCATGGGGAAATAATGTCTTCGGTCAACTAGGTATTGGAAGTACTACAAATAGAACGACGCCAACGCAAATTGGTATTGCAACCAACTGGAATAGCGTTGCAGCAGGTGAAGGGTTTGCATTAGCAATAAAAGACAATGGAACACTTTGGTCTTGGGGATTAAATAATGACGGTCAACTAGGTGATGGTACATCAACAAACAAAATTGTACCCAATCAAGTAGGAACAGCTACTAATTGGCAAAAAGTTGCCGCAGGATCCGGGTTTTCTTTAGCTATCAGAACAAACGGTACACTTTGGACTTGGGGTAACAACTTATACGGTCAACTTGGAAACGGCACAACAACCAATTTATCAGTTCCTACACAAATAGGATCAGAAAACGATTGGGCAAATGTAGCAGCAGGATACTATCATTCTGTGGGAAGAAAATCAAATGGAATTCTTATGACTTGGGGGAACAATGTATATGGGCAATTAGGTGACGGAACTTATGTAAACAAATCAACGCCTGTTGCGGTTTACGATCAAGTACAAAGTATTGATGCCGGATGGAATTATACTGTAGGAACAACAACATTTGGAAACATGCTATTAACAGGGCAAAATGTTTACGGACAATTAGGTATCGGAACAACTGAAAATAGAAATTGGGTGAGTTTAACCAATTCTAATAATCACCTACAAATATCGGCAGGAGCATTTCATACCTTGTCATTACATACTGATGGTTCACTAAAAGTATGTGGATTAAATGGTCAAGGACGATTAGGTGATGGTACCGCAACTGATAGAATCACCTTAACCTCTATAGCATGTCCAACTAACAATTTAGGAGTTGATAATAGTATTACCAAAAACAGTAATGTAAAAGTATATCCAAATCCAGTGAATGATATTTTAAACATTTCATTCGAACAGGGAATTTCATCAGTGACAATATACAATTTATTGGGTCAGGAAGTGCTTTCAAAATCAATTAATGCAAGTGAAACAGCTATCAACGTTTCAAATTTGGCTGTCGGAACTTATTTGGTAAAAGTGAAAAATGACAATAAAGAAGTAAAAACAATCAAAATAGTTAAAAACAAACTATAGCCACTATTAAACCCAAAAATATTGATGAAACACTAAAAGGTAGATTTTTATTCTATTTTTTAAGTACAAATCAGTTAAAAACAAATTATGAAAAAAACAGTTACCATTCTATTATTTTTTTTGACAGTACAATTATCAGCACAATGCTGGGAAAGTATGAGCGCAGGTTACAATCACTCTTTAGCCATCAAAGATGACGGGACTCTTTGGGCTTGGGGCGCTAATACTGCAGGGAAATTAGGAATAGGTGGCGGAAGCAGTCAGACCAAAACCATCCCAACACAAATTGGGTTCGACACTAATTGGCAACAAGTTTGTGCAAATTTTTCTTCTTCATTTGCCATTAAAACAGATGGTACACTTTGGGCTTGGGGTTGGAATTCTGATGGCGATTTAGGTTTGGGTACAACCACAACCGCTCAACACACGCCTATTCAAGTAGGAACTGACACAAATTGGCAAACTATAAGCTCTTCTGATGACTTTTGTTTGGCACTAAAAACAGACGGAACTTTATGGGCTTGGGGAAAAAATAATTTCGGACAGTTAGGAGATAACTCAACTATAAATAAAATCGTCCCTACTCAAATAGGAACAGATACTGACTGGCAATTAATTTCTGCAGGACATTCTCATAGTTTGGCATTAAAATCTAATGGAACACTTTGGGCTTGGGGTTATAACCCTAATGGTCGATTAGGTGATGGAACAAATATTGCTAGACTTGTTCCTACTCAAATTGGTACCGCAACCAACTGGCAAAAAATAGACGCAGGTAATGGACATTCATTTGCAATAAAAACAGATGGAACATTATGGGCTTGGGGGACGAATACAAGTGGAGAATTTGGAACCGGAACATTACCACTGATTGCAAACGTACCTATTCAGCTAGGTACCGATACCAATTGGAAAGAGGTTTCAGCAAGTCAATGGTTTTCTTACGCTATTAAATCTGATAATACCCTTTGGAGTACAGGTAGAAGCAACGAAGGACAATTAGGCAATGGCACAAACAGCTCAACAAATGTGTTAGTATTCACCCAAGTTGGAACATCCTCTGATACCGATAAAATAGTGACTGGATTTCTTCATGTCTTAGCAAAAAACCAAGACGGTTTTATCAGTGGTACAGGAGAGAATAACAGAGGACAACTTGGAGATGGAACTACTACAAATAAAAACATATTTACAGCAATTTCATGTTATCAAACAGTATTGTCCAATGACAATTTCACTTTAAACGAAGTAAAGATATATCCAAATCCGGTAAATGATATTTTAAATTTTTCATTTGATAAAGAAATAAGAAACGTCTCAATTTTCAATGTTTTAGGACAAGAAATCTTATCAAAATCTTTTAATGAAAATCAATCCTCAATTAACGTTTCGAGCTTGTCACCCGGAACATATTTGGTGAAACTCAACTCCGAAAACGATACAAAAACGGTAAAAATCATCAAAAAATAAAAACATATTTATAAAATAAAACCCCTGTTTTTAAGTCTTGTAATTTACAACACTTTAAAACAGGGGTTTTTTATCGATAAATTTTACCTTGTAAGCCAACCTTTTTTTCCAGCAGTAACAATAGCATAAGGCATAATCCAAAATAGTCCGAAAGTATATAGCAAACTATAACTATAAGCCCAAACCGACTCCGAAGCATTATGTCTTTTGGCATAAAAAATAGCCTGAAAACTTGAGCCCAATAATATTCCTAACAAGGTTGAACTGATAAACAAAATAGGATGCGTGAGTAAAAAGTAAATCATAAAAAGCAAAAACGGATAAGCCGTAGCAATAGTCATAAATTGATTTAAAAATAACAACCTCGCTCCTGTTTTTTGTTCGGTTCTGAAATCGCTGAAGACAAATTTTCCCATTACTAAATTCTCACGTACATTACTTCTACCCCATCTGATAAACATTTTATACAAGTTTTTATATTTTTCCGGAACGTTCGTCAACACATGTGCATTTCTTTGGAACAATACTTTATAACCCTGTTTCAAAATCATGTTAGTCATCGCGCGATCCTCACCAATATCCGAAGGCGTCCCCATAAAAGTTTGATTAATCCAATCGTTTAAGCAAGCAAAAACAGCATCTTTGCGGTAAGCGGCCAATGCTCCCGGAGTACACATCACCGTTCCTAACATACTTTCTGCCGAACGTACGAACTCAAAACTCATCACAAAACTCACATTTAACATTTTCGCCAACATCGCTTTCTGGTTGTTCAGCACTTGAACATTTCCGGCAACAGCTCCGCAGTTTTCATCCACAATAAAAGGACTCACCAAGTTTCTTAATGTATCCCGTTTTACAATCGAATCACTATCAATTGTGACAAAAACGTCTCCAGTTCCCATTTTAAATCCACGGTAAAGTGCGTGTCTTTTTCCCTTATTTTGGGGTTGTTGCAAAATTTCTACGCGGTCGCCCAAACGTTTTTTTGCCACTTGCATCCAATACCAGGTTTCGTCTTTGCTCCCATCATCAATGGCCAAAAGTTGCATTTTTTCGGCGGGAAAATCGCTTGCGGCAATACTCATCAAGGTATCGTACACTAATTTTCCTTCGTTGTAAGCCGGTACAATCACAGTTACGGTTGGCAATTCTTGGTCGCTAACTGATGGAATCGAGCGATATTTGAAATATAAAAATAATTGGTAACCAAAAAATAAGAGCTTAAAAACCAGCACTAATCCCGCAGCAACCATAAAAGCGTAACCCCAAGCGGAGTTCATTCTTTCTAAATTGAATTGTAGCCATTCGGGCTGTAAAACATAAGTAAGCCAAATCCCAGAAATTAACAGTATAAAAGTGACGGTTAAAACCAAAAGCGCTTTCGGATCTTTTTTATTTGTTTTCGCTTTCGCAAAAGATTTACAAGTTACCTCAACGGGGTTTTCCGGCGATGCGGTGGTAAATAAATTGGGTTTGCCAGATAGAGTATTGCTTTTCATTTTATTGATTATTTAATGATGCTACTCTAAAAACAAGCCCCGTGCCAATCCCGAATAATCAGCATTTTCAAAGCTTATTACCAAAAATCGTTAGAAAAATTGTAGAAAAATTCCACAGCTCTCAGCACAATTCCTCAAAAAAAAAAAAAAAACGGAAATCAAAATGATTTCCGTTAATTCGCTTTAATTTAAGGCTTCACTTCACCTTCCACTGAATCGTCAAAAGTTTCTCCCTTAATCGCACCATAAACACGTTTGAGCAAGGCAACCGCCATCCCATGTTTGGTATCCCAATAATAACCTTCTACGGGCGAAAATTTAAGCACCGTAATACGTGGATCTTCTTTACCCTCAGTAAACCAGGTTTTCATCATCGGGTCCCACAATTCATCAATTTTTTCTTGATTTCGACTTACATCCACTTTTCCGTAAAGCGACAAAAAATCGCTGTGGGAACTCCCTTGAAATAACAGTTGAACGTAAGGATCTTTTTGAACATCGATATTTTTGTGGCTGTCATCCGCACTTAAAAACCAAAAATTTCCTTCTTCGTCAATTTTTTCTGGTGCCATCGGTCGCACCGAAACTGGAGATCCGGTTTTAATATCAGTACAAAAAAAACACGAACTAGCTTTTTCAGCTAATTCTTTAATTTTTTTTCGGGCTTGTTCGCCAGAAAGATTTTTTAAATTGTCTTCTGGTTGATTTTTGTTAATTGAATTCATAGCTTTTTCTTATTTCTAATTAATATTTCTCACTAAGTTAAGAAGCGTATCTGGTAAAAAACAGCAGTTTATCCTTTCTTTAGCATTAATTCACTTAAAAAACACACATACTATTGGTTATTATTAATTTGTCACTTAATTTTGCACCGTGAAAAAAATCGTATTGACATTTGCATTGTTCATGTTGTTCAAACCCGTTTTGCCGGTTTTGGAATACATTGCTTTTTACGATTATATTAAGAATGAACTTTGCGAAAACAAGGCAAAACCTGAAATGCATTGTAACGGAAAGTGCCACTTGGCAAAGGAATTAGCCAAAGCAAATGATTCGGAGAAATCTCAAGATGCAAGGTTTTTTTCGGTAGAAATTTTTGCAGCGGTTTTCCCTGAAATTCCTGTTTTTACGAGTTCACCTTTTCTATTATCTTCAACCGAAAAAGCAACTTTTGGCTACCAAAATTTGTATTTTCATTTGGCTTCGTCCAAAACCTTTCATCCGCCGTTAACTGTATAAATTATTTTTGATGTCGAAATTTTTCGGCAAATACTCAACTTGAGTGCATTTTGCGTAAGCGAAACCAAAAATTATTTTTTACAATTAAAATTTTATACAGATGAAATCTATCTTTCACAAACTTTTATTGGCTTGTGCCACACTACCTTTTTTTACATCTTGCAGTAGCGACGATAATAACAATAATAACCCAATTGAAGGAACTACAGGAGATGTGGAACTATTTTTTGACAACGGTGTTAATGGTGATGCCTTAATTTTAGGGAATTCTTACACGAATTCAAATGGTGAAACTTTAAAAATCAACCGCTTTAACTACATTGTAAGTAATATTGTTTTAGTAAAAGCTGATGGTACAGAATTCGTTTATCCTAAAGCTGAAAGTTACTTTGTAATCAGCGAAGAGACTGGCGCTTTTACAGCTGATTTAACTAACGTTCCTGCTGGAGATTATACGCAAATTAAATTTGGAATTGGCGTGGACCAACAACGTTATCTCGAGGGTGAAACGGCTCAACAAGAATTTTGGAATCACGCTTCTGCAAACAATATGGTTTGGACTTGGAGCACAGGTTACCGTTTTATTAACTTCGAAGGAAAATTTACCTCAACTTCAGTTACCGGTGAAAAAAACTTCCAAATTCACCAAGGAAGCAATTCTTCAACTGACAATTACCGAACTGTAACTTTAAATTTACCAACTTCGGCTAGAGTTCGTGAAGGTGAAATGCCAAATGTACATATCATAGCTGACGCTAATAAAATCCTAGACGGTGAAACGAAAATTGTTCTAGGTCAGAACTTAAATCCTGCTGGTACGAATGCCAGTATTATGGGCGGTAACAACTTGATTACTGTTGCGGCAAATTCGTTACAAATGTTTCGCGTAGATCACGTGCATAACGGAAGCGGTAATCATCACGAATAATTTTTAGTTGTGAAAAGTTTACTAAATAGGAATGTCTTAACGGCATTCCTGTTTTTTCCGTTGCTCTACTCATGTAATAATGATGATAGTGAATACCTGACGATTCCGGAGAATCAACGGTTTGATTTCGAGATACCGTCAAATTTTCCTCCTATTTTGCAGGATATTGCCAACAATTATCCTACGGAATATGGCGTAAAATTAGGCCGGAAATTATTTTACGAAAACAAATTGTCGCGCGATAACACAGTTTCGTGTGCGTTTTGCCACGAACAACAGTTTGCCTTCACACATCACGGACACGATTTTAGCCACGGAATTAACAATCAAATTGGAACACGAAACGCTCCTGCGGTACAAAATATGATTTTCCAATCGGAATATTTTTATGATGGTGCTTCAAATAGTTTGCAAATGCTATCAATCGTTCCCATTCATAATCCGGTGGAAATGGATGAAAACCTCGAAAATATTGCACAAAAATTAAAATCCGATCCGGAATATGTAAAACTTTTTCAGACGGCTTTTGAAAACGGACAAATTTCGTCAGCGAATATTTTAAACGCTTTGGCGCAATTTATGACCGTGATGATTTCTGCCGATTCTAAGTACGACAAATTTGTGCGAAATGAACCAGGCGGAAATTTAACATCACAGGAACAACAAGGTTTAACGCTGTTTCAAAATAATTGTGCCACTTGTCACGCCACGAATATTTTTACCGATAATCAATTTAGAAATAACGGTTTACCAATTAACCCTAACCTCAATGATTTAGGACGCGAAGCTGTTACCGGATTCGAAAACGACCGTTACAAATTTAAAGTTCCAAGTTTGAGAAACGTAGCGTTAACGGCACCTTACATGCACGATGGGCGATTTGGCTCTTTAGAATCTGTTTTGAATTTTTATTCAAATGGCGTACAACAAACGCAAAATCTCGATGAAAAAATGTTGCAACACGGTGTTTTAGGAATTCCACTTACTAATGAGGAAAAACAGGCGATTATTGCCTTTTTAAAAACCTTAACGGACGAGAAATTTATCAATAATCCTTTGTTTTACAATCAAACTTAATTATGAAAATAATACTAACCGTTATATTCACTTTTTATTTTTATTGGGCTTTCGCCGAAGAAAAAAAACCTTTACCATCGCGGTTTGAATCTTACAAACTCGAAAATATTTTAGGCGAATGTGATGCTTGCGGTTGTTCGGCAACAGGGGGAAGCATGGGGTTTAATTCGCTGGTTTCGGAAAATTTTATTGGGTTGAGATACTTGTATCAAAATTATAAAAGCCGTGATGGTGTATTCAATAATTCACCATGGATTGATGAAAATTTTTCGACCGTTCAACTTTGGGGACGCATTCCTATTGGTAAAAAAATTGAAATTACCGCATTGGTTCCGTATCAATTTTTGAATAGGAAAAAAGAATCCGGAAGTCAGAATTTAAGCGGAATTGGCGACATCAATTTGTTGGCTTTTTACAATTTGTACCAAACCCAAAATGATTCACTTGCATTGCAACACAAAATTTTGGTTGGAGCCGGAGTGAAAATTCCTACAGGAAAATTTGACAATGAAAATAATGGCAGCATCAACCCAAGTTTTCAGTTAGGAACCGGAAGTTGGGATTATAGTTTGGCAACAGAATATATTGTAACCCGCAAAAATATTGGGTTTAACGCTAATTTGAGTTACATTTTTAAAACCGAAAATAATCAAAATTATCAGTTTGGCGACCAGTTTAATTATGGTGGCGGATTTTTTTATACCACGAATATTAAAGAACTGATTGTCGTGCCACAATTGGGAGTTTCGGGCGAAAATTACCAGTATAACAAAGACCATCGCGAAAAAGTACCACTTACAAAAGGCGATATTTTTTTCGGAAGAATTGGATTGGAAACAGCTTTCAAAAAATTTTCTGCCGGGATGAATGTCATGCTTCCGATTAATCAAAATTTAAACGGAAACCGCGTGGAAGCCAATTACCGCCTGGCTTTTAATTTGAATTATATTTTGTAAAAAAGTACGCGTTGCAAAAAAAATGTCGGTTCAGTTTCGGACCGACATTTTTTTGTATCTGAAAAAACTATAAAGATTTTCGCTTTTTCCATAAAATATTTTCTTCAACTATTTTTTAAATTTAATAATCAAAAATACTAACGAAAACTGATTATTATGAATATTAAAAATTTTCTCTCAGGATTTGGTGGCGCCATTGTTCTCAATATTTTACACGAATCGTTTAAACATTCGGCGATAGATTCTCCGCGTATTGACAAGGTTGGCGAAGAAGCCGTGCAAAAAACATTAGGCTTTTTCGGCAAGCAGATTTCCAATCCTCAAACACTTTATAACACTACACTTGCCGGAGATTTGTTGAGCAATGCCGCTTATTACAGCATGATTGCAAAAGATCCAACAAACGCTTGGAGCAAAGCACTTTCTTTAGGACTTACTGCAGGAATTGGTGCTGTTATGATTCCGGAAAAAGTAGGATTGAATGACAAGCCTGTTGCCAAAAATACACAAAGACAAGTGTTAACCGTAGGTTTTTACGTAGCTGGAGCATTGGCAACTGCCGCAATTGTAAAACTTTTAGCAAAAAAATAATTCTCCAAAATAAAATTGTCCCGTTTTAAAAAGTGGTTTATTCGGCAAAATTTATTTGCTTTGCAATAAACCATTTTTTTATGCAACCGTTAACCATTTTACTGATTATCGTGATTTATTTCGGAGTGTTGATTGCGATTTCCAACATCGTCAGTCGCAAAGATTCCGGGAATGATGCTTTTTTTAAAGCCAATAAAAATTCTAAATGGTACTTGGTCGCGTTTGGGATGATTGGAACGGCGCTTTCGGGCGTGACGTTTATTTCGGTTCCAGGACAAGTCGGTTCGCCGGATATTCAGTTTAAATATTTTCAGTTTGTTTTAGGAAACGCCATCGGATTTATTTTGATTGCTAAAGTGTTGCTTCCGTTGTATTATCGGATGAATTTGACCTCAATTTACGGTTACATCGAACAGCGACTTGGCGTGGTTTCCTACAAAACGGCCGCCACCATTTTTCTCATCAGCCGCACAATTGGTTCTGCGGCAAGATTGTATTTGGTGGTTTTGGTTCTGCAGCGTTATGTGTTCGACTCGTTTGGTGTTCCGTTTTGGACAACCGTCATGATTTCTCTAGGATTAATTTTTGCTTATACGTATCGCGGCGGTTTAAAAACCATCATTATTACCGATACTTTGCAAACTTTATTTTTGGTTTCGTCCGTAATTTTCACCATTTATTTTATTTGCAATAGTTTAGATTACAACATTCCACAAGCGTTTGAAGCGGTGAAAAAAAGCAATTATTCTAAAATATTTTTCTACGAAGATTGGCTCAAAAGCAATCATTTTTTCAAACAAATTTTAGGCGGAATTTTTGTAACCATCGCTATGGTTGGACTCGACCAAGATTTAATGCAAAAAAACCTCAGCTGCAAAAACATTGGCGAAGCCCAAAAAAACATGTACACGTTTACTGGAATTTTTGTAGTCATCAACCTATTTTTCTTGAGCGTTGGTGCCTTACTTTACCTCTATGCAGAACAAAACGGCATTGCAATTCCTATGAAAAATGGCGTAGTCAAAACCGATTTATTGTTTCCGGAAATCGCCTTTAATCATCTTACTTTAATTCCGTCAGTTGTATTTTTATTGGGATTAACAGCAGCAACTTTCGCCACAACCGATTCGGCTCTAACAGCATTAACCACCTCATTTTGCGTAGATTTTTTAGGAATGGACAAAGCCGAAAACCCTAACGATAAAAAAATCGTTCGTCAACGACATGCCGTTCACATCGGTTTTTCAGCCCTAATGTTCGTCGTAATTTTGCTCATCAATTGGTTCAATAGCGATGCTGTTGTAGGATTAATTTTTAAAATTGCCGCTTACACTTACGGTCCTTTGCTCGGTTTGTACGGTTTCGGATTATTTGTAAAATCGAAAACGGTAAACGAAAAATTTGTGCCCTTGATTTGCATTTTGGCACCCGCCATCACGTTTATCATCAGCAGTTATTCCGCAGAAATTTTCGGAAATTATCAATTCGCCGAAGAATTAATTTTGCTCAACGGCGGTTTAACGTTCATCGGGTTGTTAACTATTAGCCGAAAGTCAGAAAATGTCGCCGCTTTTTAGTTGGTTATGAAACGAAAGGTTCAGGCATTTCAGCCATCGTTGTTCCCGCTTTCCGCAGTAGCTTTTTTTTTCACGACCCGGATAAAAATCGCAAATAATTAAAAAAAAGGCTACTTGCTTCAATCGGGGTTATAAGAGATTCCATTTTTATTTTTGGAATCGTCCCAGAAAACTATAATCAAAACTGCCCCGTTGACAACATCACTAAAGTACAAGCAATTTCTATTTCAATATCTTTTTCTCTGAGTAATTTATACAGTTCCGGGTTTTCGGTTCCGGGATTAAAAATCACTCTAATAGGATGTAACGACAAAATATAATCGTAATACTGGCGTTGGTTCTGGGGATTTAGATAAAGGGTAATGGTGTCGAGGTTCTCAAAATATTGTGGTTCTTTTTTAATATTAACGCCAAAAATTTCACCTTCTTTTAAACCAACTGCCACAACATCATGACCTTTATTGGTTAAACTTCTGATGGCCATGTAAGAATATCGAGATGGATTAGCAGACGCGCCAAGCACTAATGTTTTTTTAGAATTCATATCTTTATTTTCTACTAAATTTACGAAAATCCAGCATGACTTTTTCGGTTTTTATAAAAACAATAACGTTAGAGTTGGTCCTTATGTTCCTGATAAAAATTGGTTGGCAACATATCGCCTACTTTTTGTTGGCCTAAAAAACCACCAAAAACCAAAGCCGTCATTGGAGCATAGTTACCGTTGTCGTCCACGAGAATTTCATTTTCCACAAATTGTAAAATCGAAATATTTTTGCCATGCATAATTGTAAAATTCGTTGGTTTATCGCTATATTTATCTATTCGGCTGACTTCCATTTTACCATTAATCATTTCTTTTTTTATTTCAAATTGTCGGAGTGAGGGCTGCTTAATAAGTTTGACTTTTTTAAAATTTAGCGTATCAGAAACCGCCAAATAATCAGTTGGGGTCACCCGCATTTTATCAACAATCAAATAAAAATTATTGGAAGTCCAACTATTTTCAGCCATGGTCCGGATTAAATGTGGTACGGAACCTTTGTAAGTTTCCACCCGTTTTTTATCGGCTTTATTTTTTTTGGAAACATCTTGGTAAAAAGTCGTTCCGTAGAAAAAATCACGTATAATTGAAAAAGAATCTAACGTCATCGTTTTGTAGGCTACAGTCATCTCAACCAAATCAAAAAACACAATGTAATCTAATTCCGGATTTTCAATTTTTAAAGTTTTTTGAGCCGAAGCATGCAAAACATTGGTATCCATATCATAGAAAAGATGAATATCGTCTTCATTTAAAATTTTGCACTTTTGTCCTGATTTTGTTTTTCCTAAAAATTGTTGCCGAAAGACTTCCAACATTTTCTTTCGAGTAAAAGGCGATTTACCTACCACAACCTCCGGAATCGTGAAGGCATCCGGCTCTAAAAATGTTTTTATTTTTTTATGCTGAAAAACATTCTCTAACCGCGAAGTGATGTAACCTACATAACTAATTACCAGTTGTGATGCCGAAAATCCGTTAGCATCAATCGTAAAAAATCCATCTTCATTTGTAGTAGTACTTATGGTTGTCCCGTCAATATAAATTGTGGCCAAGGGTAAGGGTTGCTGGGTTTGACTATCAAAAACCTGACCTTCTAAAACCTGAGCAACAACGGTTTGGCAAAAAATAAAAAATAGTAAAAGTAATTTTTTCATGGCAGATATAAATTTAAGAAACACTTTCAAATATAAACAATTTGAGAGGTTTACATTTCTTTGGGTTCAAAATTATTTTGCAATCGTTCACAAATAATGATTTTTTATTGTTAATTTTACTCTTGACCACATCTTTTGCCCATAACTTTACCCACAAAAAATGGAAATTTTTATTTATGTTTTCGCCGCACTTTTTTCTGTTATCAATCCCATTGGTGCGGTTCCTATTTTTGTAGGTTTAACTCAAAACGACTCCAAACAAGAGCGTTCCCGGATTTCGATTTGGACCGCGATTAACGTTTTTATCATTTTAATCATTTCGTTTTTTGTGGGTCAATATGTTCTCAATTTTTTTGGGATTAGTATTGATGCTTTGCGAATTGCCGGAGGATTAATTATTTTAAATTCGGGGTTTGCCTTGTTATCCGGAAGATTTAGTAAAACACGTGGCGTAAATAAAAAAGTTGAGAATGATGCACAACAACGTAATGATATTGCGTTAACGCCTTTGGCAATTCCTATGTTAGCGGGACCAGGATCTATATCGTTACTAATTGCTTTGTACCAAGATTATAAAACGATTAACGACCAAATTTTGGTTTGTTTGGCAATTGCCGCTGTTGCCATTAGCATTTTTGCGATGATGCGAAGTGCTCATTATTTATCCAGAATTTTGGGAGCTTCGGGAATTGTTGCGATTTCCCGAATTATCGGATTTATAGTAATTGCGATTGGTGTGCAATACATCAGCAGTTCGGTAGTGAATATTCTGAAGACGTTGCAGTAGATTTTTAGATTTTTTCTTCAAAAGAAATTGCGATATGAGTTTTTTCATGGTTTGACTCATCTCATCTAAAAAATTCTTCCTTCGTCAGAATGACAAAGCGCAAAGTTGTTTTTAGCATAAACGTTGTCATAGCCCCGATAGTAACGGAAAGCCTTTTGAAAGAAAACGGTATTTTTTGTGCCGAAAAAAGAGCGACTCACGACAATTCGGGAGAAGCTTCTTTTTTGGGCTACAAAAAAAGCGTTTTCTAAAAAAGCTTGTAGTTCCGAAGTTTCGGAAGCGGGATTGGCTTCTAAAAAATATTTTAAAAATTTTATTCTTTCGGCAAGAAAATTTCTGCCATCATGCAACGTGCGCTTCCGCCGCCACAAGCTTCGATGATGTCGAGTTTGGCGTGTAGGATTTCGGCATGAAATTCGAGTTTTTTAATTTGCTCTTCTTTAAGGCTTTGGTAAGCGGCTTCGCTCATCACAAGAATTCGTTTGCCGTCAATGTTTTTCACCTCGAGCATGTTTCCGGCAAAGCTGTTGACTTGTGCTTCTGAGATTAAAATGATTTCTTTTCCGTCGCCTTTTAGGTTGTCGAGCACCATTTTGCGTTCTTTTTTGTCATCGATGGCATCGGCACAAATTACAGCAAAGGTTTCGCCTAGACACATCATTACGTTCGTGTGGTAAATTTGTTTTCGCTCGCCATTTACGGTTTGAAATGCTTCAAAAATCACGGGAGCATAATCGAAATCTTCGCAAAATTCTATAAAAAGTTCTTCGTCAGCTCGAGGCGAAAGTGCACAATAGGCTTTGGCATTTTGGCGGTCGAGCAGCAAACTTCCAGTTCCTTCTAAGAAAATGTTATCTTCTTCGGCTGAAGTGTAATCAATGATATTTTCGATTGTAAAACCTTTGTCTTCCAGCATATCAAGTATATCTTCGCGTCTTTCGGCACGTCGGTTTTCGGCAAACATAGGATATAAAGCAACATCGCCATTTTGATGAAAAGAAATCCAATTGTTCGGAAAAATTGAATCGGGTGTGTTGTTGCTAACCTCATCATTTACCACCGTTACATCTATTTTTGCCTCGCGAAGTTTTGCCACAAATGCGTCAAATTCTTCTTGCGCTTTTTGATTAACCGTTTCAGGTGAAAGGTTGTCGATTACTTTTTGGTAATAATTATTCACGGCAGTTTGTTCGTTCATGCGAAATGCCGCCGGACGAATCATCAGTATGGAATCTGTGGTTTGTCTCATTTTTTCCAAATTTTTGATTTTTGATATATGATTGATGATTGATAAATATGAATCACTAATCTCTAATTAACGGTAAAGTGGAACAACGTAATAATCCTTCTTGCTTGGATATTTCGGCATAAGGAATTTCTTCTACGGTAAATCCTTGGTTCCGCAACCAATTGTTGAGTCTTGTAAATTTTTGTTCCGAAACCACAACGTCTTCTGCTATGGAAAATACATTGGAATTCATGTGGTACATTTCGTCTCTATCGATGTGAAACAAATTTTCTTTACCAAAAAGATTCACTAAATATAAATAATCCGACTCTTGACGGAAACCACTTTTGTAAATGATCCCTTTGTTTTTGCCAACGGGCTGAAAACAACAGTCCAAATGCAAAGCGTTGTCTCTGGCTTCTAATTTCGATTTCACCAAGTCAAATTCCTTCACAATTTTATGTGGAAATAATTCTTTGATATAATTCACACCTTGCATATTAGTTCTGGCCGTGATGTAATCTTTATAATCCGAACCTTTGTAAGTTCCGATAAAAATATGGTCGTTCCACAACATCACATCACCACCTTCAATGTGTACTTCTTCCGGCGGACGAACTACCTTTTTCGGGTCGATTTGGTCGATAACATATTGAATGGCATCTAATTCTCTTTCACGATCCGGTAAAATATTGGCTTTGATAAAAATATCATCAATGACAAAACCGATGTCGCGTGTGAAAATTTGATTATAATTTTCAATCATTTCCGGACGAAAAACCTGTACATCGTATTTTTGAAATACTTGGTTAAAGGCTTCCATCTCGGCTACCATATCTTTTTCTACAGGATAAGTTCCTACCAAAATATGTTCTAAAGATTTTGGGTCGTAAGCTTCTTCGGGTGTTGGAGTTGGTCCATTATTTACGGCCGAACCCAAAACGACAGCCCTCAATCTCGACGTTTCATTTTTTACATTTAGTTGTAACATATAAAAGGGCTTTTGGCAAATATAGAAAAATCGATTTCGAAAAATTAATTTTTATCGAATTTTAAGCCGTTAAATTATCGAAAATAAAAAAAGCTCCACTTAGTTGTGAAGCTTGTTTATTAAATATTGATAAAAAAATTATCTTTTTTCGAAAGGAACAAAGTCTCTCAAAGCTGGACCTGTGTACACTTGACGCGGACGACCGATTGGCTCTTTGTTCAAACGCATTTCTTTCCATTGCGCAATCCATCCCGGAAGACGACCAATTGCAAACAGAACCGTAAACATATCCGTTGGGATTCCCAAAGCTCTGTAAATAATTCCTGAATAGAAATCTACGTTTGGATACAAGTTTCTTGACTTGAAATATTCGTCTTGCAAAGCAGATTCTTCTAATTTTTTGGCAATGTTCAAAATTGGATCATCCACTCCTAAAGTTGACAATACTTCGTCTGCCGCTTTTTTAATGATTTTAGCTCTTGGGTCAAAGTTTTTGTAAACTCTGTGTCCAAAGCCCATCAAACGGAACGGATCGTTTTTGTCTTTGGCTTTCGCCAAATATTTATCGGCATCACCGCCATTTTTCTGAATTTCTTCTAACATTTCCAAAACCGCTTGGTTTGCGCCACCGTGAAGTGGTCCCCAAAGTGCAGAAACTCCCGCAGAAATTGACGCAAATAACCCTGCGTGAGAAGAACCCACCATTCTTACTGTTGACGTAGAACAGTTTTGCTCGTGATCCGCATGAAGAATAAATAATTTATCTAAAGCCTGAACCACAGTTGGGTTGATTTTGTATGGTCCGGTTGGCAATGAAAACATTAGGTTCATGAAATTTTCCACATACCCTTTTGTATTATCGTAATAATTTAATGGATAACCCATTGCTTTTCTGTAAGTCCAAGTGGCAATTACCAAAAATTTACCCATTGTTTTACATACCGCATCGTACATATCTTTTTCGTTTTCTACATTAACCGATTTTGGGTTAAATGCTGTCAACGCACTAGTTAATGATGCTAAAACGCCCATTGGATGAGCGGTTTTGGGGAAGCCGTCAATGATATTTTTCATCTCCTCATTGACAAGTGTATGTTTACGAATATCATTTTCAAATTGCTCTAACTGTTTAGCAGTTGGCAATTCTCCGAAAATTAACAAGTAAGAAACTTCAAGAAAATCTGCTTTATCTGCCAAGTCTTCGATTGAATAACCACGGTAACGCAAAATTCCTTCTTCCCCGTCAAGGAAAGTAATTTCGCTTTTGCAAGATCCTGAATTTTTATAACCCGGATCTAAGGTAATGGCTCCGGTAGCGCTTCTTAATTTATCGATATCAATAGCTACTTCATTTTCGGTTCCCACAAAAATGGGGAATTCAATCTTTTTGCCATCAATTTCTAGTATTGCTGTTTTCGACATAATATTATAGGTAATTATTTAAATGTGTGTTTTTTTTAATTTAACAAAAATAG
Source organism: Flavobacterium ichthyis (assembly GCF_009915155.1). Classification (GTDB taxonomy): domain Bacteria; phylum Bacteroidota; class Bacteroidia; order Flavobacteriales; family Flavobacteriaceae; genus Flavobacterium; species Flavobacterium ichthyis. The sequence goes on from NZ_JAABLM010000001.1 coordinate 170,488, forward strand.
CAAATCGAAAAGGATTTAAAAAAGAATTATAGCAAGGTTTTCGTTAATTTTTCTTTAAATTTTGCAAAATTATCATAGATGGATATAAAACTAATTTTGATTATTTAATTTAAATTAAGAGAGGAAAAATTTTTCACAGTATTTTTAATCGATTAAAAAAAAAAACCGTTGCAATTATTATCGCAACGGTTTTATGATTATTTATGCTCTTAACCCAGATTATAGTGGAAACCAGGGTTAATTTCAAAAATTATTTTATTTTAAAAGCATTTTCGCCAGGGAAATAAGCGGTTGTGCCTAATTCTTCCTCGATGCGAAGCAATTGGTTGTATTTTGCCATACGATCTGAACGCGAAGCCGAACCGGTTTTGATTTGGCCACAGTTTAACGCCACCGCCAAATCTGCAATGGTGTTGTCTTCAGTTTCGCCCGAACGGTGTGACATTACCGAAGTATAACCCGCGTTATGCGCCATGTTTACTGCCGCGATAGTTTCGGTCAAAGTTCCGATTTGGTTTACTTTTACCAAGATGGAATTGGCGATTTTTTGGTCGATTCCTTTTTTAAGACGCTCCACATTGGTTACAAATAAATCGTCACCCACTAACTGAACTTTGTCGCCGATGAGTTCGGTTAAATATTTCCAACCGTCCCAGTCGTTTTCTTGCATTCCGTCTTCGATGGAGATGATTGGGTATTTGGTAGCCAATTCTGCCAAATATTCTGCTTGTTCTTTTGACGAACGGATTTTTCCGGTTTCGCCTTCAAACTTTTTATAATCGTAGTTTCCGTTTACATAAAATTCTGAAGCCGCACAGTCCAGTGCAATTTTCACGTCGTCACCAAAAGTGTAACCTGCGTTTTCTACCGCCAATTTGATAGAATCCAAGGCATCTTCAGTTCCTCCGGCAAGATTGGGTGCAAATCCACCTTCGTCACCCACAGCAGTACTCAAACCTCTGTCGTGTAATACTTTTTTAAGGTTGTGGAAAATTTCGGTTCCCATTTGCATCGCATGAGTAAACGTTTTGGCTTTTACCGGCATAATCATAAATTCTTGGAACGCAATTGGCGCGTCAGAATGTGAACCTCCATTAATGATATTCATCATCGGAACCGGAAGTGTATTTCCAGAAACACCACCAACATAGCGGTACAATGGCATATTCAATTCATTTGCAGCTGCTTTTGCAACAGCTAAAGAAACACCCAAAATAGCGTTAGCCCCAAGGTTAGATTTGTTTGGCGTTCCGTCTAGCTCGATCATTTTTTGATCGATTAGATTTTGCTCGAAAACAGAAGTTCCTAATAATTCTTCAGCAATCTTGATATTTACGTTTTCTACCGCTTGTCTTACACCTTTTCCCATAAAGGCTTTTCCGCCATCACGTAATTCCACCGCCTCATGTTCGCCGGTTGATGCTCCAGATGGTACCGCTGCTCTACCTAAAACGCCATGTTCTGTAACAACATCAACTTCAATTGTAGGGTTTCCTCTAGAATCAAGAATTTGTCTAGCGTGAACTTTGATAATAATGCTCATTTTGTTTATTTTTTATGAATTGTTTGTCTATTTTTTTTTTGAAACGGTAACAAATTTAACGATTTTAAAAAACAGAACCCTATAATTTTTAAAAACTTATAAACGCAAACGTTTGAGGGTTTTGGATTTAGGATTTTTTGATGGAAAAATTAAAAGGTTTTAAGATGAATTCATATTGCCCTTTAATTTTTAATCGTTTATTTACCCTAAAAGCCCAAATTTTTTACTATTTTTTTTGCTAAATGGAAAGCTCACGAGGAAAGGCACAAAGGCGCAATAGGTTATATCATCCTTGAAATTTAACTTTGCGCTTCGTCATGGAATTTGGACTGGTGCATCAGCGAACAAGCGAAACAATTTTTTTCACGAATGTTTCTTTATTGGAATTTGGCATTTAGTTATTGAAATTTAATTTTTAATTTGGGCATGTCCCGCCAGAAAAAGGCGGGTCGGGCTTTCCGCTTCAATCTTTTATTTTTTAAAGAAAAAAATAAAAGGATTTTCGCTTCAATCCCTCACGCAATAACATAAACCATTTTTGATCAATTACATACATTTAAGCCAACGTCACTGCAACTATATTTCACCCATAAGATTGCAAAAATCAACACAATCACTTACCTTTGATATAGAAAACAACATTGCGCTCCATAAAATTAAAATAATACCACCATTTAGAAAGCTGGCATTCATAGCCTACTTTTTAAAAAAATAGATAATACTATGAACCGAATATTTGACACCGAAATTTGGAAACCCATTAGCTTCGATATGGAGTTTACTAATGAATTTACGATGGAAATTTCTAACCATGGAAGGGTTCGCAGCTTTAATAAAATTTCAAATGGAAGAATACTGAAAGGCTCCATTACCGAAGGCTACAATATCATCAGGCTAAAACTATACAGACCTCGCGACCAGAAAACAGAAGAAAAATTTATTGAATTAAAAAACGAAATTTCTAATCTTTACAAATTAAGGCGTGAACAAGAAATTAGTATTGAGACTGTTAGAGCACGCGAACATCTTACGAAAAACATTGAAACAAAAAAGTTAGAGCTTAGCAAAAAACTTTTAAAAGACCTGAAAAAACGTACTATCAACCACCATTTTCTGGTACACCGATTGGTCGCAAGATATTTTTTGCCCACGCCACCACCTGAAAAAACTGTTGTGGGACATCTAGATTATAATAAACTTAACAACCATGTAAGTAATTTACGATGGATGTCGCCAGAGGAAAATCAGCAACATCAAAGCAAAAGTCCATACGTAATTGCTGAAAAAAAATGGCGGAAATACACCAAAAAAGCGAAAATTAAAGGACAAAAGCTAACAACCACCGAGGTGATGCATATTAAAATACAGCTTAGAAGAAATAAACCCGCAAGACAAATTGCAAAACAATTTGACATTTCAGAAATGCAGGTTTATCGGATAAAACGTGGCGAAAACTGGTCGCATATTACCATTCCGGACTAAAGTATTATTTGAGAATTGCAGCTCTGAAAAGTATTGCGAGTATTTAACACTGGTGTAAAATGATTGATATTACACTTAGAGAAGGGAAAATAGTTTATAAATTGTTCACTCGTTTTCGATGTAACTTGGTTTTTGATCAATATTTATTTGGTTTTATAGTCTATTTTGAGAATAGATTTTAAACCCTCATAGTTTTTTTCTAAAAAACTTTCCCACCTTACGGCTTCCCGGACAAAAACTCAATAAAACATTTTTATCTTAGCCTTACCATAATAATACGGTTATCGACTTTCTTTTCACTTTATCGATTTGCATTGAAAAGTTGGATTTTTTTGGGTAGTATTGTGGAATGAGTATACGTGGTTAATGGCTTGTATACATTTATTGTAGGCAATTTTACCGCAGAATACTTAAAACTAAATAAAAATAAAAATGACAAAAAAAATTCTAACTCTATTTTTCCTTGTTTCATTAAATCTTATTAATGCACAAGACAAACCAAATGATTATCTAAAAAATTTCAATAATGAATTAAAAATATGGAAAAACACATACTCAAACTTTAATTTAGATGAGTTTGAAGTTGAAGAAAAAACCAATTTTAAAGATTTATACTCTGAAAAAGTTCCTTTTAAAAATTTAAACCAAGAATATAAAACTATTGGAACATATTCTCCAAAGAAGTCAAAATTTATAGACATTTATTCATATTTAAATTTGGAAAAGAATGGAAATTCATATGATGCAATAGTTGATGTAGACCAAAATATTGTGCTATATCAAATAAATGAAAATACAAAAACTACATTATTAAGCTGTGGTAGTTCAAAAGGAATTGATGAAGTTTTTTGGGTAAACGAAAAGAAACTATTGTTAGTTGGAACACAATATTTAGAAGTAAAAAAACCAATTATCATTATTGTTGATTTTGAAAATTCAACTGTAACTGAATATGCTAACACAAATAATAATTGCACGCAAAAAAGTAAATATAATTCTCCAAAACTTAAATTAATTAATATAAAAGGTCTGTAAAATGAAAAAAACAATTTTAGTATTAGCTTTTATTTCATTTGTCTTTGTTTCTTGCAAACAAGAAACTAAAAATGATGAAATCAAAAATGATTATTCTCAGATTTTTAATTCAAAAGAATTAATAGAATTAAAAAACACAATTACAGAACCAAAAGAAAAATATAGTTTCTATAAGCATCTTTATTTAGTTGCAAAATTAGAAGATTTAAAAAATTCAGAAAATAAAGATTTAAGTGAGTTAAAAAATTATTCTGATAAAACATTAATTGAATTGAGTAAAATTATTATTGACGAGTATACATCAAATAATAAAGATGAAAATATGGATTCTATTCCAAGTTTTACAGGTTTACTAACAAGGAATCAAATAATTACAAAACTTGATAGTGTTTTTTCTACGAAAAAATATAATCTTTCAGAAGTAATGCACGAAACTTTTGTTGGAACTTTAAATGGCGGTACTTTTCCTGAAACAATTAAAGACAACATTATAACCTTACAACGTAGCTTTGGAACAGGTGCGAGTCAAGTTTACACATATATTTTAGTAGAAAATGAAAATGTAACTAATTTAGGTCAAGTTTATGATTATTTAAGTAAATCAGAGTATGATAAACTTGAAAATGAAATAAAAAATGTTGCGAAAAATTATAACGGAATGTGCTCAAGAACTGGAACCGAAATAACGAAAACAGAAGATAAATATTTGATAAGTTTTACTGCATATCAAAATGAAGATGCGGGTTGTTGTCCTACATTGTCGATTTCTTACGAAACAAAAGATTTTATAAATATTATTCCAAATACAATAAAAACGAAAATAGAAAATTAAAAACTGCCTACAACACAGGTTTTGCAGGATTGCGTGTTTTGGGCTTAATTTGAAGTTGGTTTTGTATCTTTGAGTTTAGTATTAAACCGTAAGTTTCGGGCTTATTTAGTCCGCAACCTCGCCAAGCGCCGGAACGTTCGCTGTTATTTTACCGAACGACACTACAAAATGAACAACAAAATAAATGAAGAAACTTTTTACAATCCTTTCCATACTACTGACAACTTTTTCCACCTTTGCACAGGTTGACAAAAATTCAGACCTATACAAAACAATTCTTGTAAAGGACAGTTTGCTTTTTGATGTTGGTTTTAACCATTGCAACATTAAACAGTTTGAAAATTTGTTAAGCGACAATCTTAAATTTTATCACGATAAAGACGGTATTTCCGACAAAACAAAATTTCTAACTGACTTAAAAAATGGAATTTGCAACAACCAAACTAATCGCCAAGTTCAGCGATTTTTGGTAAAAGAAAGTACCGAAATATTTCCACTTTATAAAAATGGTATTCTCTATGGTGCAGTTCAGAATGGAGAACATAAATTTTCAGAAAAAAGAGAAAGTCAAGGCGGAATAGCAAAGTTTACAAACGTTTGGCAATTAGAAAATGGCGAATGGAAACTAACAACTTCTTTTAGTTTTGACCATCAAGCTGACGACACTAAAAAAACAGAAAAATCAATTTTTGACAATGAAACAGAAATTGAAAAATGGTTGAAAGAAAAAAAAGTACCAACTCTGGGAATTGGCGTTATTGAAAATGGTAAACTGCAACAAGTAAAAGTTTTTGGCGAAATTTCAAAAGGAATTTCTGCACCATACAACACTATTTTCAATGTTGCTTCTTTAACTAAACCCGTAACAGCAATGGTTGCGTTAAAGTTGGTGAGTTTGGGTAAGTGGAACTTGGACGAACCAATCTATAAATATTGGACTGACCCAGATATTACCAACGACCCACGAAATAAAAAACTTACGACAAGAATTATTTTGAGCCACCAAACGGGATTTCCGAATTGGCGATATATGAATGAAAATAAAAAACTCAACTTTCAATTTGAACCAGGCACGAAATATCAATATTCGGGTGAAGGAATGGAATATTTGCGAAAGGCATTAGAAAAAAAGTTCAATAAATCATTACAACAATTGGCTAACGAACTTATTTTTCAGCCACTAAAAATGACCGATACAAGATATGTTTGGGACAAAAATGTAGACACAAAAAGATTGGCAATTGGCTACGACAAAAATGGAAACACATACGAAACGGTAAAAAATACCACACCTAATGCAGCAGACGATTTATTGACAACGATTGAAGATTACGGAAACTTTTTGGTAAGTGTAATGAATGGTGATGACTTATCCAAAAATGTATTTGAAGAAATGACCAAAAATCAAGTAGCCAGCACAAAAGGAAAACACTTTGGTTTGGGTTTTGAAATTTATGATTTAGGAAATGGCGAAATAGCCTTGTCTCACGGTGGTTCAGACAATGGTGTTCAAACAATTGTATTTATTTTACCAAAAACAAAACAAGGACTTTTGATTTTCACAAATTCAGACACGGGCGGAAGCGTTTTTGAGAATCTGTTGAAACATTATTTAGGAGAGAATGGACAAAAAATTTTTGACATTGAGACAAGATAAAAAACTACAGCTAACAAGGATTTTGCAATAGTGGGGCGAAATCCGTGCCCGCAATAAACCTCAAAAAAAAACCGCTCCGCAAAGTCTCCCGACTTTGCGGCAAAAAACAACAACCTCAAAATCCCCCTCAAAAAAAAATTCAAAAAAAATACCCCAAAAAAATACAACCCAAACATTTTTTTAGTAAAATTGTAACATATTTCCCCAATATATCTTTAAAAATCTAAATTTAAAATAATTAATTATGGGGAAATATGTACAAGAGAACATTCACGCCATCCGCCTCACACGCGGATTGTCTCAGAAACAATTGGGCGAATAGGTCAACCTAAGCGAAAGTTATATCGGCAAAATCGAAAGACGCCAACAAAAACTCACAGATAAAAACTTCAGCAATATCTGTCAAGCACTGCAAACTACGCCACAAGTTTTAAACGGCCCATACCTCAATCCGGTCTTTAGCTACATTGAGTAAGAAATTCCAATAGAAAAAATTTCCAAATTCAAAAGCGAAGCGTAATTTCAATTACAAAATTCAAAAAAATTAAAACATTCGTGCATTCGTGGTAATCCAACAAAATACCCACAAAATAGTAATCGAATAAATTATAAAAAATGAAAAATTTAATCTTAATTATCGCAACCGTACTGTTATTTTGTTCTTGCCAAAGTGACGACAACAATAACAGTACTGACTTATACGGCAAATGGCAACTCATCGCACAACAAGAGTTTGACGATTTGATAGAAGAAGAGGAAGAATCGACACCGCTGGTTTGGCATTCCGTTGAAAATGGAGAAATTTATGAGTTTCGCGCCAATGCCACCTTTTCAAAATCAGGAGCAATTGTTAACAATTATCAGGGAACTTATCAATACCAGTCGTCAGCGAACGTACTAACCTTACAATGTAATAATAACGATATTCCAAGCGAATACCAAATCGAATGGCTTGAAAACAATAGCCAAATTATCCTAACGCGATTAAACGGAGATTGGGTTCAAGGATCAAAGATCAAGCTTCAAAAGATAGAGTAAACCTATTTTTCAAAACAACAAAACCTGCAGGATTTTCTCTTGCAGGTTTTTTTTTGAAAATTTTAAAACACACATTCATCAAAAATCATCCCCGAAACAAAATGCATCAATCATAAAGAAAACCCGATAGCGCGGATTTTCAATCCGTGCCCGCAATCAACTTCAAAAAACGAAAAACCATTTACTCCCGTAAATGGTTTTCATTTTTTAAATTATTTTTGGTTTTAGTTTTTGCATTCCCCCTTTTTCTTGCCTCCCGCCATTTCGTACTGCGAACTGTTTTTACCGTACTTTGTAGCAACGCCATAAGTATGCGTTCGTTCCAATCATTCAATACTTCAATTTGTGCAAAGCACCGCTAACAGGAACTTTACGTTAAAGTTAAATTGCACCTTTCAAAACTTTTCAATCTATTTACGACTAAATCAAATTTAATTAGTAAATTGTCAATAATTTTATAAATATAAATGTTCTGTACGAAAAAAATTGAGAATAATTAACCGAAAACCCTTTAAATTAGGATTAAAAAAGTTACGATAATTTCTACAATTATATCATTAGCGCTAATCTTTTTTGTCACTGGTTGTGGAAATGACCACGTTGAAAACGACAACCCTAATATTTCTTTAAATAATAAATATTTAGAGATAATTAGAAAGCAAACTCAAAACAAAATCTCTAGTGAAGTACCAGCCACAAAATTGTACAAACGAATGATAGAAAATAAAGGTAATTTAGGTTCGGTAATTTCAATTTCTACTGAGGAAATAGATTTACAAAATTTAAACGATTCCTTTAATGGGTTCCCTGAAAATAAAACTATTGTTTCGATTGGCTTTTTAAATTTTCAAAACGTGACGGGCTGGATATTTACCCATCACTACGATAGTTCCAATATTCTAAAATTCAACTGTTACAAAATAAATAATTTGAGTGAATTAGAATTAACAGAATATCAAGATATAGTTGTCTCTAATATTATTTTAAACAACATTATCTACGTGGCAAACGAATTGGCACCTGGAGCCGACATCGAAATTATTGGCATAAAAGAATTGCTAACAATGCATTTTAACTCGCCATATGATGATTTAAGTCTAATGAATTTTAGAAGCAGTTATAATCTAGATAAGTACAATCACTTAGATGATCTATCATTAGTGGATGGAAGTGGGGGAGGTTGCGGAATTACACATCATTGCTGGAGTGGAGGTGGACAATGTCATCCTTTTGGTGGCGGATGTCGGGAACGCTCATGCGGACGTACAGGAATGAGTAACTTCATTCAAGAGTTCTCCACAAGCGATAATTATCATCTATTCAATAGCGTTATATCAATAGAAAAATCATACGAAGTAAGAGATGAACTAAATGATACTAATAATGGTAAATTTTTTGTAGACGCGTTCTATTCAATTTCTGACCATTTGAACAGTTCTACCGACTTATTCTTAGCAATGGAGCTAATAAGCAATTTAGACAAATATGATGAAATTATATCAGCGTTTACCAGTAATAATTCTTCACTTATCGTCACTGACGAACACATTGAGTCAATTAGCAGTATTCTTTTGATTTCATCAAGCAAATCTGACAGCGATGTATATAAAGTAGTAACAAACGACCTGATAAAAATTTCGAACAGGTTTAGAAATAAGAATTTAAATGATATTAAACTGGAACTATCTAATTAAATTAACACTTCATATTTTTGAAACTTTATTCATTGCGGTGTTTTCAATCAGTCTATACTGGATACTGTATGATCTACTAATTGATCATTTAAATAATTCAAACAAAATGTATTTTATGAATGAGTTCCGGCTGTTAATTTTTATCGTCATAACGCATTTTATTACAGAAACTTTCAAGTGGAATAATTATGTAAAAAATTTACTGTCGGCAATATTATTTTCCTACAGCCTAATTCAGTTACTAATTTTAACCTTTAAATATTGTGTCCCTGAGTACAACTATGAATTACTAAGTAAAGTAATTATCTTCGTGATAACCTTGGCAATCCTCATTTGGAATACTTTAAAGTTATTAAAACGAAACAGGCTTGACACTTTTAAAATTGTGATATCCGTGGTTTTGATATTGTTCGACTTAGTATATTCTCTATTAATCTACCATTCTCTATACGATTTTCTATGGTAGAGAGAGGCAACAAATTATGTGTATCCCCACTCCGCAAACTTTCCCGACTTTGCGGCTAAAAACACACACAAATCCACAAAAAAAGACGCTTAAAGCGCCTTTTCCTCAAATTCTTTTTTAGATTGCTCAATGTTTTCTATAAAAATATCAAACAAATAACTCGAGTCATGCGGACCCGGACTCGCCTCCGGATGGTACTGCACCGAAAAACAATTCTTGTTCTTCATGCGCATTCCCGCAACAGTGTTATCGTTTCCGTGGAAATGTGTGATTTCAAAATCAGGATGTTTTTCTAATTCTTCTCTGTTTACGGCAAAACCGTGATTTTGAGAAGTAATTTCGCCTTTACCGGTAATGGTATTCATTACAGGATGGTTGATGCCTCTGTGTCCGTTGAACATTTTGTAGGTAGAAATGCCGTTTGCCAAAGCCAACACCTGATGTCCTAAACAAATCCCAAACACAGGATCATTGTTGGCCAATATTTTTTTGGCAATACCTATCGCACCGTAAAGTGGATCCGGATCTCCGGGACCATTACTCAAGAAAAACCCATCCGGATTAAACGCTTTCATTTCCTCATAACTCGTATCAAAAGGAAACACTTTAATATAACAATCGCGTTTTGCCAAATTGCGTAAAATATTCTTTTTAATGCCTAAATCTAAAGCGGCTATTTTATATTTGGCATCAGATTCACCTATAAAGTAAGGCGTTTTGGTCGAAACTTTGCTGGCTAACTCTAATCCTTTCATATCCGGGATTTCTGCCAACAATGATTTTAATTCGTCAATTGATTTTCCATCGGTAGAAATTACTGCATTTTGTGCACCATTGTCGCGAATGTACGCCACTAAAGCGCGGGTATCTACATCAGAGATGCAAACCAGGTTGTGTTTCTTAAAATAATCTTCTAAACTTTCGGTGGAGTTTACGCGCGAACGTGTAAAGGAAAAATTTTTACAAACCAATCCTGATATCATGATTTGATCGGCTTCAATATCTTCTTGGTTCACGCCGTAGTTCCCGATATGGGCATTGGTAGCCACCATAATTTGCCCGAAATAACTTGGATCGGTAAAAATTTCTTGGTAACCCGTCATTCCGGTATTAAAGCAAACTTCGCCAAAGGTCGTGCCTTCAATACCCATAGATTTTCCGTAGAAGATGGTGCCGTCTGCCAAGAGAATAATGGCTTTTTGTCGTGTGGTATATTTCATTTTTAGTAGTTATTTTTTTTGTATTCGTGTTACTTGCAAAAATATTGCCAAGTGTGTTTGTGTTGTTGTGGTGCAAATTTAGTTCAATTTGCGGGTATCTGAAAATTCTTTTTTTAGTTTGTCGGGTAACAATTATTTACATTATGTTGTCATTAAAACGAAGGAGGAAACTAACCCCTAATTCTTTTTTTAGTCGCTTCCTTCGTCGGGATGACAAGATTGTATATAATAATTTATTGACAAAGTTTGGAACTCCCGTTTAAAAAATGCTTTTTGATGGTATTAGCCCCGATTGAAAGCTGTAGCTTTTTTGGCTTTTTCTGCCAAAAAACTACTGCGGAAAGCGGGAACTACGTTTAAAAAACGCTGAACGATTGGCTGCAAATTCAAAAAAAAAAGGATAAACCGTGATGGCTTATCCTTTTTTGTTATGATGCAATGAGTTTTCTCATTATTCTGCAGCGTCTGTTGAAGTTTCTTCTGAAGCTTTTGGAGTTTCAACTTTTGGAGCTTCTTCCACAGTTTCTTCAGCTTTTTTAGCTTTTCCACCACGACGGCTTTTCGCTTTTTTCACTTCTTTTTTACCACCGTTGTACAATTCGTTGAAGTCAACTAATTCAATCATGGCCATATCTGCGTTATCTCCAAGACGGTTTCCTAACTTGATGATACGGGTGTATCCTCCAGGACGGTCTCCTACTTTAGCGGCTACGTCTCTAAAAAGATCGGTAACTGCATATTTGTTTCTTAGGTATGAGAAAACGATACGACGGTTGTGAGTTGTATCTTCTTTTGATTTTGTAATCAATGGCTCAACAAATTGTTTAAGCGCTTTTGCTTTAGCAACAGTAGTGTTAATACGTTTGTGCTCGATAAGTGAGCAAGCCATATTAGACAACATAGATTTTCTATGAGCTGACTGTCTGCTTAAGTGATTTATTTTTTTTCCGTGTCTCATGACGTTTTTTGTTTAACTTCATCTTGCTGCGATCCTCTTTGGAGAGCAAAATATGAAGCAAATTATTCTTTATCTAATTTGTATTTTGATAGGTCCATTCCGAAGTGTAGGTTTTTAATCGCCACAAGCTCATCAAGCTCTGTTAGCGATTTTTTACCGAAGTTACGGAACTTCATCAAGTCGTTTTTGTTGAAAGATACTAAATCTCCGAGTGTATCAACTTCAGCCGCTTTTAAGCAATTTAGCGCTCTTACAGAAAGGTCCATATCAACAAGCTTAGTTTTAAGCAATTGTCTCATGTGTAACGATTCTTCATCGTAAGATTCTGTTTGTGCGATTTCGTCAGCTTCAAGGGTAATTCTTTCGTCAGAGAAAAGCATAAAATGGTGTATTAATACCTTTGCGGCTTCAGTTAGAGCATCTTTTGGATTGATTGAACCATCAGTTTTGATTTCAAAAACTAATTTTTCGTAATCTGTTTTTTGCTCTACACGGAAGTTTTCGATTGCATATTTTACATTTTTTACGGGTGTAAAAATAGAATCTGTAAAAATGGTTCCGATAGCTGCATTTTGCTTTTTGTTCTCTTCAGCAGGAACGTATCCTCTTCCTTTCTCGATTGTTAACTCCATATTGATGTTAACTTTGCTGTCAAGATTACAAATCACAAGCTCAGGGTTTAATACCTGGAATCCGGAGATGAATTTTTGGAAATCACCGGCTGTAATTTGGTCTTTACCAGAGATAGAGATTGAAACCGATTCGTTGTCTATATCTTCAATCTGACGTTTAAAACGCACTTGTTTAAGGTTGAGGATAATTTCGGTAACGTCTTCCACTACTCCTGGAATGGTAGAAAATTCGTGATCTACACCTTCGATACGAACAGATGTTATTGCATATCCTTCTAAAGCGGAAAGCAAGACTCTTCTAAGTGCATTACCAACAGTCAATCCGTAACCAGGTTCTAAAGGTCTGAATTCAAACTTACCTTCAAAATCGGTTGAATCGATCATGATAACTTTATCGGGCTTCTGAAAATTAAATATTGCCATATGTTCGACTACTGTCTATTATTTGTTATACAACTCTACGATAAGTTGTTCTTTAATGTTTTCTGGGATTTGGATTCTTGCAGGAACAGAAACGAATACTCCTTCTTTAAGGTCGTTGTTCCAAGTAATCCATTCGTAAACATGACTTGAATTAGATAAAGAACGTTCGATAGCATCTAAAGATTTAGATTTTTCACGAACCGCCACTTTGTCACCTGGTTTCAAGTGGTAAGACGGAATGTTTACAACTTCTCCGTTTACGGTAATGTGTCTGTGACCTACGATTTGACGAGCAGCTCTTCTTGAAGGGGCGATACCCATTCTAAATACTACGTTGTCTAATCTTGCTTCACAAAGTTGAAGTAATACTTCACCGGTAACACCTTTAGTTGCTGATGCTTTTTCGAAAAGGTTTCTGAATTGTTTTTCTAAAATTCCGTAAGAATATTTAGCTTTCTGCTTTTCCATTAACTGAACAGCATACTCAGATTTTTTACCTCTTTTTTTAGCCAAACCGTGTTGTCCGGGAGGGTAATTTCTTTTTTCGAAGGCTTTATCATCTCCGAAGATCGCTTCACCGAATTTACGAGCGATTTTAGTTTTTGGACCAGTATATCTTGCCATTTTAATTTAATTTTGGATAGAGACTATGAATTCAGGTCAAATCCTCCGATAGTCTAAAATCTATCCTGTTATACTTGAAAAATTGATTAAACTCTACGTCTTTTTGGAGGACGACATCCATTGTGTGGCATTGGGGTAACATCTATAATTTCGGTTACTTCAATACCTGAATTGTGAACTGAACGGATTGCAGACTCACGTCCGTTTCCAGGTCCTTTCACATAAACTTTCACTTTTTTCAGTCCAGCTTCCAAAGCCACTTTTGCACAATCTTCTGCTGCCATTTGAGCTGCATATGGAGTGTTCTTTTTAGAACCTCTAAAGCCCATTTTACCAGCTGAAGACCAAGAAATCACTTCTCCTTTTTTATTAGTTAAAGAAATGATGATATTGTTAAAAGTTGAACTAATATGAGCCTCGCCAGTTGATTCAATTACAACTTTACGTTTTTTTGTATTTGCTTTAGCCATACTACTTATTATTTAGTTGCTTTTTTCTTGTTGGCAACAGTTTTTCTTTTACCTTTTCTTGTTCTAGAGTTGTTTTTAGTTCTTTGTCCTCTTAATGGAAGACCAGATCTATGACGGATTCCTCTGTAGCATCCGATATCCATTAAACGTTTGATGTTCAATGAGATTTCCGAACGAAGTTCTCCTTCGATTTTGAAGTAAGAAACGGCATCACGGATGGCTCCGATTTCATCATCGTTCCATTCCTGAACTTTTTTGTCTTCGCTAACATTAGCTTTAGCCAAAATTTCACTAGCTCTGCTTTTACCGATTCCGAAGATATAGGTTAAAGCGATAACTCCTCTTTTGTTTTTTGGGATGTCTACCCCTGCAATTCTTGCCATAATTATCCTTGTCTTTGTTTAAATCTAGGATTCTTTTTATTAATAACGTACAATCTTCCTTTTCTTCGTACGATAATGCACTCGGCACTTCTTTTTTTAACTGATGCTCTTACTTTCATTTTAATAGCTTTAGTATCTATACGTAATTCTTGCTTTTGACAAATCATAAGGGCTCATTTCCAGTTTCACTTTATCGCCAGGCAATAATTTGATGTAGTGCATGCGCATTTTTCCTGAAATGTGAGCGATAACGATATGTCCATTTTCTAATTCTACACGGAACATCGCATTTGATAATGCTTCAATGATGGATCCGTCTTGTTCTATTGCTGATTGCTTTGCCATAAAAATTAAGCTACTGCCTTTCTATTTTTACCACTTTTCATCAAACCATCGTAATGCTTGTTCAACAAATACGAATTAATTTGCTGAATAGTATCACTTGCAACTCCAACCATAATCAATAACGAGGTACCTCCATAAAATAAAGCCCATGACGGTTGAACATCCAGAACACTTACAACGATTGCTGGGAACACAGCAATTAATGCAAGAAATAACGACCCTGGAAATGTAATCAACGACATGATTTTATCTAAGAAATCTGATGTTTCTGCTCCAGGTCTAATTCCAGGAATGAAACCACCACTTCTTTTTAAATCGTCGGCCATTTTATTTGTAGGTACTGTAATTGCGGTGTAAAAGTAGGTAAAAACAATGATTAATAATGCAAAAACTATGTTATACTGCCAACCAAAAATATTTTGGAAGGCTGTACTGATAGAAGTTGCAGTTTCTGAACTTGAAAGACCAGCTAATGCTGCCGGGATAAACATAATTGCTTGCGCAAAAATGATTGGCATAACTCCAGAAGCGTTGAGCTTTAAAGGAATCCATTGTCTGTTTCCAGCTTGTTCAAACTCGCCCGAAGCGGTTCTTCTTGCATATTGAACAGGAATCTTTCTTACTGCCATTACAAGTAAAACACACGCTACAATTACGAGTAACCATATAATTACTTCGAAAACCAATAACATTGGACCTCCATTATTGTTTGTTACTCTAGTTGAAAACTCTTGAATGAACGCTTGTGGCATTCTAGCAATAATTCCTACCATAATCAATAATGAAATTCCGTTACCAATACCTTTATCTGTGATTTTTTCTCCTAACCACATTGCAAAGATTGTACCTGTTACCAAAATAATAACTGATAAAAACTGGAATGCGAATGGAGAGACCAATCCTGGGTTAACATTTGATAAAAATGCATCACCCGGTAAAGTTCTGTAAAGATTAAAGATATATCCCGGGGCTTGTACCAAAGTAATTAAAATGGTAAGCCAACGGGTAATTTGGTTCATTTTTTTTCTTCCGCTCTCGCCATCTTTTTGTAGTTTTTGTAGATAAGGTACTGCAATACCCATCAACTGAACAACAATAGAGGCTGAAATGTAAGGCATAATACCCAATGCAAATACAGATGCTTGCGAAAACGCACCACCTGTAAAAACATCGATTAACCATCCGATCCCTTCTTTAGTTTGATCAGTAAGTCCATTTAATTTTGTCGCATCAATACCCGGAAGTGTTACTTGAGCACCAAAACGGTACACTAATAACAAACCTAAGGTTACTAAAATTTTATTTTTTAGTTCCTCAATTTTCCAAACATTGGCAAGCGATTCAAAAAATTTCTTCATCTTACTTTTAGGGGATTATTATAAAGTTACTGCTTCACCACCAGCGGCCTCGATAGCTGCTTTTGCGGATGCTGTAAATTTATGTGCTGTTACCTTTAATTTTGCTTTAAGTTCTCCTCTACCCAAGATCTTAACGATTTCATTTTTAGTTGCCAAACGAGTCGCTACAAATACAGACATATCAATTGTATTATCTGTAACGATACCGTTATCAACTAGAGCTTGAAGCGTATCAAGGTTTACTCCTTCGTATTCTTTACGATTGATATTTTTAAAACCAAATTTAGGCACACGTCTTTGAAGTGGCATTTGACCTCCTTCAAAACCAATCTTTTTAGAATAACCAGAACGAGATTTAGCTCCTTTGTGTCCTCTTGCGGAAGTACCACCTTTTCCAGAACCTTCTCCTCTACCTACTCTCTTATTTTGGTTGTGTGTTGAGCCTTCTGCTGGCTGCAAGTTACTTAAGTTCATAACTAATAAGATTGTTATTTAGCTTCTTCTACAGAAACTAAGTGTTTTACTTTGTTTATCATCCCAAGGATTGCAGGATTTGATTCATGCTCCACAACCTGTCCTAGTTTGCGAAGGCCTAAAGCTTCAAGACCTCTTTTTTGTGTTAGAGGACAATTGATTTTGCTTTTTACTTGTTTTACTAATAGTTTTGCCATGATTTTCCTGAATTAACCTTTAAATACTTTTTCTAAAGATACACCTCTTTGTTTTGCAACAGTATAAGCACTTCTCATTTGCAATAATGCATCAAAAGTAGCTTTTACTACGTTATGAGGGTTTGATGATCCTTGAGATTTAGACAATACATCATGAATTCCAACAGACTCTAATACCGAACGTACAGCTCCACCGGCGATTACTCCGGTACCGTGAGAGGCTGGCATTAAAAATACGCGTGCTCCACCGAATTTACCTTTTTGTTCGTGAGGTACTGATTGACCACTTAATGGAATTCTAACCAAATTTTTCTTAGCATCTTCTACTGCTTTTGCAATTGCTTCAGAAACATCTTTTGATTTTCCAAGTCCGTGTCCTACTACACCATTCTCGTCACCTACTACAACAATAGCAGAAAAACCGAAAGCTCTACCACCTTTAGTAACTTTAGTTACACGGTTTACACTTACCAAACGATCTTTTAATTCAAGACCACTAGGTTTTACTAGTTCTACGTTTTTGTATTTATGATACATAATTTCTTAGAATTTAAGTCCGGCTGCACGAGCGCCTTCTGCTAATGATTTAATACGTCCGTGGTATAAATATCCACCTCTGTCGAAATTTACAGTTTCAATACCAGCTTTTAATGCTTTTTCTGCTACCAATTTTCCAACTGCTGCTGCAACTTCTACATTAGTTCCTTTAGTATCTACTCCTTTTTCTCTTGATGAAGCTGCCAATAAAGTCACTCCATTTACGTCATCTATGATTTGAGCATAGATTTCTTTATTACTTCTAAAAACAGAAAGTCTTGGTTTTGTAGCGGTTCCGCTTACAATTTTTCTGATTCTGAATTTAATTCTTTGTCTTCTTTCAGATTTTGTTAATGACATGATCTTTTAATTTTTAAGCTGATTTACCTGCTTTTCTTCTTAATACTTCACCAACAAATTTAACCCCTTTTCCTTTGTAAGGCTCTGGCTTGCGGAAACTTCTGATTTTCGCAGCTACAGCTCCTAACAATTGCTTGTCGTGAGAAGTTAATTTTACAATTGGATTTTTACCTTTTTCCGAAACTGTCTCAAGTTTCACTTCTGGTGCAATATCTAATATAATATTGTGAGAGAATCCGAGAGCGAGATCCAATTTTTGTCCTTGATTCGAAGCTCTATAACCTACTCCAACCAATTCCAACTCTTTAGTGAAGCCTTCAGAAACACCAGCGATCATATTATTAATCAATGCTCTATAAAGACCGTGTTTTGCTCTTTCATCTTTTTGATCAGAAGATCTTTCAACCTGAACCTGACCTTCTTCTACTTTCACGGAAACGTTATCGAATTCCTGAGAAAGCTGTCCTAATTTTCCTTTTACTGTAACCAAGTTGTCAGTAACTTCAACAGTTACGCCAGCTGGAATTACAATTGGATTTTTTCCTATTCTTGACATCGTTAAGTTCTTTTTTTAGTATACGTAACAAATTACTTCTCCTCCAACGTTCAATTGCTTTGCTTGCTTCCCGGTCATCAAACCTTTAGAAGTTGAAACAATTGCAATCCCTAATCCGTTAAGGATTCTTGGAAGTTTTGCAGCACCTGCATACTTACGTAAACCTGGTTTACTAATTCTTTGGATATCTTTGATAACAGCTTCTTTAGTATCTTTATCATACTTCAAAGCGATTTTGATAGAACCTTGAACAGTGTTCTCCTCAAATTTGTAGCTCAAGATATAACCTTGATCAAATAAAATCTTTGTGATTTCTTTTTTTAGATTAGAAGCAGGAATTTCAACCACTTTATGCTTTGCAGCCACAGCGTTTCTAACTCTTGTCAAATAATCCGCAATAGGATCTGTGTACATATAATTAAATTTGCGGTTTTGGTTTTCGTCACGGACTTTCCGTTAGAACCTGAAACCATTAAACTCTTATTTATTAATCAATAGATAGTTGCCAGTTCGCGGCAAAAATCCGGCAAACTTACAACTATCTATCGAAATAACAAAACTTGTTTTTATTTTTCTTACCAACTGGCCTTTTTCACACCTGGAATTAATCCGTTATTGGCCATTTCACGGAAAGTTACACGAGAAATTCCAAATTGACGCATATATCCTCTTGGGCGACCTGTTAGTTTGCAACGGTTGTGAAGACGAACCGGAGAAGCATTTTTTGGTAATTTTTGAAGACCTTCATAGTCTCCAGCTTCTAAAAGAGCTTTTCTTTTTTCAGCGTATTTTGCTACCGTTTTTTCTCTTTTCACCTCACGGGCTTTCATTGATTCTTTAGCCATGTCTTAATTCTTTTTAAAAGGTAATCCTAGTTCTGCTAATAATGATTTAGCCTCTTTGTCTGTTTTTGCAGAAGTTACGAAAGTAATATCCATCCCTGAAATTTTATTTACTTTGTCAATATCAATTTCTGGGAAAATGATTTGCTCAGTAACTCCAAGGTTATAGTTTCCTCTTCCGTCAAAACCAGTTGCTTTAATTCCTCCAAAATCTCTAACACGTGGAAGTGAAGATGTAATCAATCTATCTAAGAATTCATACATTCTTTCTCCGCGAAGCGTCACTTTAGCGCCAATCGGCATTCCTTTTCTTAGTTTAAAAGACGCAACGTCTTTTTTAGAAATGGTAGCAACTGCTTTTTGTCCGGTGATTTTAGTTAACTCATCTACTGCATAGTCGATCAGTTTTTTGTCTGAAACTGCAGCTCCAACGCCACGGCTTAAAACGATTTTTTCAAGTTTTGGAACTTGCATTACATTTTTGTAGCCGAATTCTTCTTTAAGAGCAGAAATTACTCTGTCTTTATATTCTTGTTTTAGTCTAGGTGTATAAGCCATCACTATAGTACTTGATTAGATTTTTTTGAAAATCTTACGTTCTTATCTCCTTCTTTTCTTACTCCTGTTTTTGTTGCTTCTTTAGATTTTGGATCTAATAGTGACAAATTAGAGATATGGATTGGAGCTTCTTTCTTAACGATTCCTCCTTGAGGGTTTTTTGCAGATGGTTTCGTGTGTTTTGATACCATGTTTACACCTTCAACGATCGCTTTATTTTTCTCTCTGTCAACACGTAAAACTTTTCCCTCAGTACCTTTATGGTCTCCGGCGATTACTTTTACGATGTCTCCTGATTTGATTTTTAGCTTTATCATCTTATTAAATAATTAAAGCACTTCTGGTGCCAATGATACAATTTTCATGAATTGTTTTTCACGAAGTTCTCTTGCAACCGGACCAAAAACACGAGTTCCTCTCATTTCGCCTGCTGCGTTCAAAAGAACACAAGCGTTGTCGTCAAAACGGATGTAAGAACCGTCGGCTCTTCTCACCTCTTTTTTTGTACGAACAACTACTGCAGTTGAAACAGCTCCTTTTTTTACGTTTCCGTTTGGAGTCGCGTCTTTGATTGATACTACAATTTTATCACCAACAGAAGCATATCTTCTTTTGGTACCTCCTAAAACACGGATTGTAAGAACTTCTTTCGCTCCAGTGTTATCTGCTACTTTTAGTCTTGATTCTTGTTGTACCATAATTATTTAGCTCTTTCAATGATTTCAACTAATCTCCAACATTTAGATTTACTTAAAGGTCGCGTTTCGCTAATTCTCACAGTATCTCCAATGTTACAATCGTTTGTTTCGTCGTGTGCAACGTATTTTTTTGTTTTCAACACGAACTTACCGTATAATGGGTGTTTTACTTTTCTTGTTTCAGAAACGACAATGGATTTCTCCATTTTGTTACTAGTAACAACACCTATTCTCTCTTTTCTTAAATTTCTTTTTTCCATCTTTTAGCAGAATACAAATTACTGTTGCTCTCTTTTGCTTAACTCTGTAGCAATTCTTGCAACTGATCTTCTAAGACTTCTGATTTGAAGCGGATTTTCGATCGGTGAAATTGCGTGAGCATTTTTTAGGTCGGCATGTGTCTTTCTTAACTGAGTAAGTTTATCTTGTAATTCAGCTACAGATAGATCTTTAATTTCTGATTGTTTCATAATAAATTAGATTATGCTTCGAAATCTCTCGCAATTACAAATTTAGTTTTTACTGGAAGTTTTTGTGCTGCAAGACGCAAAGCCTCTTTTGCAACAGCTAAAGGCACGCCTCCAACTTCAAACATAATTTTTCCGGGTTTTACAACAGCTGCCCAATATTCAACGGCACCTTTTCCTTTACCCATACGTACCTCAAGAGGTTTCTTAGTAATTGGCTTGTCCGGGAAAATTTTAATCCACAACTGACCTTCTCTTTTCATGAAACGAGTTGCAGCGATACGTGCAGCTTCGATTTGACGTGAAGTCAGGAACATACCAGTTTCGTGAACAGACTTAATACCAAACATTCCGTTAGAAAGTTCATGCCCTCTTTGAGAGTTCCCTTTCATTCTACCTTTCTGTACCTTGCGGTATTTTGTTCTTTTAGGCTGTAACATTTTTCTTTACTTTTTAAAAAATTTACTTTCTTTTACGGTCTCCACCTGGTTTTCTGTCTTTGTTGAAAGGCTTGCGATCTCCTCTTGAAGAATCGCCACCTTTTCCACCAGCACCAGCTTGTTTTTTGTCCATCCCTACTAGAGGAGAAAGATCTCTCTTTCCGTAAACTTCACCTTTCATGATCCATACTTTGATACCCATTCTACCGTAAGTAGTGTGGGCTTCTCCAAGTGCGTAATCAATATCAGCTCTGAAAGTTGATAGAGGAATTCTACCTTCTTTGAACATTTCCGAACGTGCCATTTCTGCGCCATTCAAACGACCTGAGATCATTACTTTCACACCTTCTGCGTTCATACGCATTGCTGCAGCGATAGCCATTTTGATTGCTCTTCTGTAAGAAATTCTGCTTTCGATTTGACGTGCGATGCTTGTTGCAACTAAATAAGCATCTAATTCAGGCCTTTTAATTTCAAAGATGTTGATTTGAACCTCTTTGTCAGTAATTTTCTTAAGTTCTTCTTTTAACTTGTCTACCTCTTGACCGCCTTTCCCGATGATTATTCCAGGTCTTGCAGTAGTGATAGTAACGGTTACAAGTTTCAAAGTTCTCTCGATTATTACTTTTGATACACTAGCTTTTGATAAACGAGCATGGATGTACTTTCTGATTTTGTGATCTTCAGCTAATTTATCGCCGTAATCGTTTCCACCATACCAGTTAGAATCCCATCCTCTGATGATCCCAAGTCTGTTTCCAATTGGATTTGTCTTTTGTCCCATCTTATTAATTGCTTTGTGTGTTATCTAATTGTCCTAACACGATTGTAACGTGGTTTGAACGTTTTCTAATTCTGTGTGCTCTTCCTTGTGGAGCAGGACGAAGTCTTTTTAACATCATTCCTCCGTCAACACGGATTTCTTTTACGAACAAGCCTGCTTCAGCCATATTTCCTTCTGCGTTTTTCTGTTCCCAGTTGTTGATAGCAGATAACAAAAGTTTTTCTAGCTTTCTTGAAGCTTCTTTAGTACTGAATCTTAAAATATTCAATGCTCTTTCCACTTTCTGACCTCTTACTAGATCTGCTACTAAGCGCATTTTTCTAGGTGAAGTAGGGCAGTTATTCAATTTTGCGAAAGCAATCTGCTTATTAGCTTCTTTGATGCTTTCAGCTCTTTCTCTTTTACGAACTCCCATTGCTTCTTATTTTTTACCTTTATTTTTTGCTCCAGCGTGACCTCTAAAAGATCTTGTTGGTGAAAATTCTCCTAATTTATGACCTACCATGTTTTCAGTAACGTAAACCGGTACGAATTGACGACCGTTGTGAACTGCGATGGTTTGCCCTACGAAATCCGGGGTAATCATTGAAGCTCTAGACCAAGTCTTTACTACTCCTTTGTTCCCTTTTTCTATATTTTCCTGAACTTTTTTATCCAATTTGTAATGAACAAAAGGTCCTTTTTTTAATGAACGTGCCATGTCTTACTTATTATTTCTTTCTGCGTTCTACAATATACTTGTTGCTCGGGTTAACTTTAGAACGAGTTCTATAACCTTTTGCAGGAAGTCCTTTTCTAGAACGTGGGTGACCTCCAGAAGAACGTCCTTCACCACCTCCCATTGGGTGATCAACTGGGTTCATCGCTACTGGTCTTGTTCTAGGTCTTCTGCCTAACCATCTTGATCTACCTGCTTTTCCAGATACAATTAATTGGTGGTCTGAGTTAGAAACTGCTCCAATGGTAGCCGAACAAGTTAACAAGATTAATCTTGTTTCTCCAGAAGGCATTTTGATTGTTGCATATTTTCCGTCTCTTGCCATTAATTGAGCAAATGTTCCTGCAGAACGAGCGATAACCGCTCCTTGACCAGGACGCAATTCAATACAAGAAATAACTGTTCCTAAAGGAATTTTACTCAATGGTAATGTGTTACCAATTTCAGGAGCTGCTTCTGAGCCAGACACTACTGTTTGACCTACTTGCAATCCGTTTTGAGCAATAATGTAAGTTTTTGCACCATCAGCATAAGCTAATAACGCAATAAATGCTGTACGATTCGGATCGTATTCGATTGATTTTACAGTTGCAGGAACTCCATCCTTTGCTCTTTTAAAATCAACGATACGATAACGTTGTTTATGACCACCGCCTGTGTAACGCATGGTCATTTTTCCTTGACTATTTCTACCTCCTGAGTTTTTTATCGGTGCTAATAATGAACGCTCCGGCTTATCAGTTGTAATGGCGTCAAAACCATTAACAACTCTAAAACGCTGACCCGGGGTAATAGGTTTTAATTTTCTAACTGACATGTTTCTGCCTCTTTATTAGATATTATTATAAAAATCTATTGTTTCTCCGTCCTGTACTTGAACAATTGCTTTTTTGTAAGCATTTGTCTTTCCATTGATAATACCACTTTTAGTGTATTTTGTAGAACGATCTGCACGGTAATTCATTGTATTGATTTCAACTACGTTTACACCGTAAGCATTTTCTACAGCTTTCTTGATTTCGATTTTGTTGGCTCTTTTGTCAACAACAAATCCGAAACGGTTGAAAACTTCACCATCTTTGGTAATTTTTTCTGTAATGATAGGTTTAATTATGATACTCATCGCCCTATTATTTGCTTAAATTTTCTTCAATTCCTTCCAACGAGCCTTCTAATAACACTAAATTATTAGCATTAAGAATTGCATAAGTGCTTAATTCTGAAGAAGTTACTACGTTAGAAGATTTTAAATTGCGTGACGACAAATATACATTTTTATTTGTATCGCCCAACACAAATAGTGATTTTTTATTTTCTAACCCTAAAGCTTTCAAAACGTTAATGAAATTTTTAGTGTTTGGAGTGTCAAAAGTAAAGTCTTCTAAAATTGTTATGTTAGATTCTTTAGCTTTGATTGAAAAAGCAGATTTTCTTGCCAATCTTTTCAACCCTTTATTTAATTTGAAAGAATAACTTCTTGGTCTTGGACCGAAAACTGTTCCTCCTCCTTTGAACAATGGATTTTTAACACTTCCTGCACGAGCTGTACCTGTTCCTTTTTGCTTTTTAATCTTGCGAGTTGACCCGGTAACTTCAGCTCTTTCTTTAGCTTTATGAGTTCCTTGTCTTTGGTTCGCAAGATATTGTTTCACATCAAGGTAAACCGCATGGTTATTTGGCTCAATTGCGAATACTGAATCAGAAAGAGTAATCGTTCTGCCAGTTTCTTTTCCGTTGATATTTAAAACTTTTACTTCCATTACTTCTGAATGATTACATAAGAGTTATTGTGCCCTGGAACACATCCTTTAACTAAAAGCAGGTTCTTATCCGCAACTACTTTCAAAACGCGAAGATTTTGCACAGTTACATTATCAGTCCCCATTCTTCCCGCCATACGCATTCCTTTGAATACTCTAGAAGGATAAGAAGAAGCTCCTACTGAACCTGGCGCTCTTAAACGGTTATGTTGTCCGTGAGTAGCTTGCCCAACACCACCAAAACCGTGACGTTTTACAACACCTTGGAAACCTTTCCCTTTAGAAACACCTTGAACATCCACAAATTCTCCTTCAATAAAAAGATCCACAGTTAGAACATCTCCTAACTTGTGCTCTTCTTCGAAATACTTGAATTCAACGACTTTTTTCTTCGCAACAGTTCCAGCTTTTTTAAAGTGACCTACAGCCGCTTTAGTGGAGTGTTTCTCATTTTTGTCATCGAAACCAAGTTGTAACGCTTCATACCCGTCAACCTCTTTGGTTCTGACTTGGGTAACGACACATGGACCTGCTTCAATAACGGTACAAGGAATGTTTTTTCCGTTCTCGTCAAAGATGCTTGTCATGCCGATTTTTTTTCCAATTAACCCAGACATAAATATTAATTATTAATTATTAAAATACTAAATAATAGACACACCTTTTAAGGAAGCTATTTTTTAGGAGGTGCAAAAGTAAAACTTTTTTACTTATAATCCTATAAATATTTTCTTCTTAAAAGATGTGTCTCTTTTATTACGAGATACTTATACTTTAATCTCAACTTCTACACCACTTGGCAACTCTAATTTCATTAGAGCATCGATGGTTTTAGAGGAAGAGGAATAAATATCTAACAATCTTTTGTAAGACATTACTTCAAATTGCTCTCTTGATTTTTTGTTTACGTGTGGAGAACGTAATACAGTAAAAATCTTTTTGTGTGTAGGCAATGGAATTGGACCCGTTACCACAGCACCTGTACTTTTTACAGTTTTTACGATTTTTTCGGCAGACTTGTCAACCAAGTTGTGATCGTAAGATTTTAATTTTATTCTGATTTTTTGACTCATTTTCTTTAGAATTAAGCGTTTCCTTTAGCTTTTTTGATAACTGCTTCTGAAATATTAGAAGGTGTTTCTGCGTAGTGAGAGAACTCCATTGTTGAAGTTGCTCTTCCTGAAGACAATGTTCTCAATGTAGTAACATAACCAAACATTTCTGAAAGTGGCACATCAGCTTTGATGGTTTTAGCACCATTTCTGTCTCCCATGTCATTTACTTGACCACGACGACGGTTCAAATCACCTACAATATCACCCATGTTTTCTTCTGGAGTGATTACTTCAATTTTCATGATTGGCTCAAGGATAACAGCTCCGGCAGCTTTACCAGATTCTTTGTATCCCATTTTCGCAGCCAATTCAAAAGAAAGTGCATCAGAATCCACAGGGTGGAAAGATCCATCTAACAATGTAACTTTTAAGCTATCAACAGCATAACCTGCCAAAGGACCTTGTTTCATTGCCTCACGGAAACCTTTTTCTACAGCAGGAACGTATTCTTTTGGAACGTTTCCTCCTTTTACTTCATTCACAAACTGTAATCCAACTGGAACTTTACCATCCACTTCATCAGCAGGCTCGATTCTAAATACGATATCACCGAATTTACCACGACCTCCAGATTGTTTTTTGTAAGTTTCTCTGTGTTGAGCAGCTCTAGTAAATGCTTCTTTGTACTCTACTTGAGGCTCTCCTTGGTTTACTTCTACTTTGAACTCACGTTTCATACGGTCGATCAAAATATCTAAGTGAAGCTCACCCATACCCGAAATAATAGTTTGCCCTGAAGCTTCATCTGTTCTAACAGTAAATGTTGGATCTTCTTCAGCTAATTTTGCCAAAGCCATACCCATTTTATCAACGTCAGCTTTAGTTTTAGGCTCAATTGCGATACCAATTACCGGATCAGGGAATTTCATTGACTCAAGGATAATTGGGTGTTTTTCATCACACAAAGTATCTCCTGTTTTGATATCTTTAAATCCAACTGCTGCTCCAATATCTCCCGCTTCGATAAATTCGATTGGATTTTGCTTGTTAGCGTGCATTTGGTAGATACGAGAAATTCTTTCTTTGTTTCCAGAACGTGTATTTAATACGTAAGAACCCGCATCTAAACGACCAGAGTAAGCACGGAAGAATGCCAAACGACCTACGAATGGATCTGTCGCAATCTTAAATGCTAAAGCAGCAAACGGCTCTTTTACATCTGGACGACGTAACACTTTAGTTTGATCTTCTTCTAACAAATCAGCATCGTCAGGATGGATTCCTTCGATACCTTCTTTATCTAATGGAGAAGGTAAATATTTACAAACAGCATCTAACATGAACTGAACCCCTTTGTTTTTGAAAGAAGATCCAGCAATCATCGGGATGATAGCCATGTCAATTGTAGCCGCTCTTAAAGCTGCATTGATTTCTTCTTCAGTAATAGAGTTTTCATCTTCCATATACTTATCAAGAAGATTTTCGTCATACTCTGCAACAGCTTCGATAAGAGTTGAACGGTAAGCTTTTACCTCATCAACCATATCAGCAGGAATATCAACAATATCAAAAGTAGCGCCTTGAGTTTCATCATGCCATACGATAGCTTGATTTTTTACCAAATCTACTACTCCTTTAAAGTCAGCCTCATCTCCGATTGGCAAAGTAATAGCAACCGCATTAGATTTTAGCATGTCTCTAACTTGTTGACAAACGCCTAAGAAGTTAGACCCTTGACGGTCCATTTTATTGACAAATCCCATACGTGGAACACGGTACTGATCTGCCAATCTCCAGTTAGTTTCTGATTGTGGTTCAACACCATCTACTGCAGAAAACAAGAATACCAATCCATCTAATACACGAAGTGAACGGTTTACCTCAACTGTAAAGTCAACGTGTCCCGGGGTATCGATAATATTAAAGTGGTAACCTTGAGATTCAGGAATTACCTTTCCTTGAACGGTTGGGAAATTCCAAGTACAAGTTGTAGCTGCAGAAGTAATGGTGATACCTCTTTCTTGCTCTTGCGCCATCCAGTCCATTGTTGCAGCACCATCGTGCACTTCACCAATTTTGTGTGACTTTCCTGTATAAAAAAGAATACGCTCAGTTGTAGTGGTTTTACCAGCATCAATGTGAGCCGCGATTCCAATATTTCTTGTGTATTTTAAATCTCTTGCCATTTCTGATTAAAATCTAAAGTGAGAGAATGCTTTATTTGCTTCAGCCATTTTGTGAGTATCCATTCTCTTTTTAACAGCAGCACCTTCTTCTTTAGCAGCAGCTAAAACTTCAGAAGCTAGTTTTTGAGCCATAGATTTCTCATTTCTTCTACGAGCGTAAAGGATCATCCATTTCATCGCCATAGATATTTTACGGTCTGGTCTGATTTGCATCGGGATTTGGAATGTAGCTCCACCAACTCTACGGCTACGTACTTCTACGTGAGGCATAACGTTAGTCAAGGCGTCTTTCCAAATTTCTAAAGACGATTTTTCAGCGTCTTGTTTTTTACTTTCTACGATATCCATTGCATCATAGAACACTTTGAAAGCGGTTGATTTTTTACCATCCCACATTAAGTTGTTCACAAAACGTGTTACTAACTGATCGTTAAATTTCGGATCTGGTAAAAGAGGTCTTTTTTTGGCCTGTCTTTTTCTCATGTCTTTGCTTTTTAGTCTACAACCTAAAATCTAAAGCCTCAAAGATTTCTTTTTGACTTTTAACTTTCGACTTTCGACTGATTAAAAAATTACTTTTTAGCTTCTTTAGGGCGTTTTGCTCCGTATTTAGATCTTCTTTGCGTTCTTCCTGCAACACCTGATGTATCAAGCGCACCACGAACGATGTGGTATCTAACTCCTGGCAAATCTTTTACCCTTCCACCTCTAACTAATACTATCGAGTGCTCTTGCAAATTGTGTCCTTCTCCAGGGATATAAGCATTCACTTCATTACCATTGGTCAAACGTACACGCGCTACTTTACGCATTGCAGAGTTTGGTTTTTTAGGTGTAGTAGTGTAAACACGCGTACAAACCCCTCTTCGTTGAGGACAAGAATCCAAAGCAACCGATTTACTCTTCTTAGTTATCTGAGTTCTTCCGGTTCTTACTAATTGTTGAATTGTTGGCATAATTAATACTAAAATATATTATGATTTAATTTCCCGCTTTTTACGGGGTTGCAAATGTAGTAATTATTTTTTTTTAAACAAACGTTAATTCATTAATTTTCAAATGAGTGATGATTGTTTTGTTGAAATATATTATTCCGGGAGTTTTTGCGTTACTTTTACCAACGGTTATTAATAAGCCTAAAGTTTTCTTGATAGCCCTGACTGAAGGGAAAAGCATCCCGCCTTTTTTCGGGCGGGATCTTTGGAATGAAGGCAGGAAAATGGATAGCTGACTGGTCCCGACGATTCGCTCCAAAAAATTATGAGGTTACAGAAATTTAGTTTTTTTATTGTTTTTTTAATGTTCCAATTTTCGGGAATTGGGCAGTTGCATCTTAAAATAGAGGGAAGCATTGAAGCTATGAAAGTGGCAGATTCTATTGGATTTGAGAAAAAACATGCTAATGTAAAATCCGTTTTAGATGAAGCTGATGCATTTTTAGACAAGGCACGGAAACGAGGTTTTCTAGAAAGCAAGTTTTTGGGCTCGCGAAGAGAAAATGATTCGGTTTTTGTGTACGATTTTGTGCAGGGAAATTTCACAAAATTTATACATATATATAGGTAGCAATTTTGAGGTGCAAAACCTGGGTGTAATTGATGTGAAAAATGATACGGCAAAGGTACTTCTGTCCGAAACCGAGCCGTTTATGAACCGGATTTTGCAAGCAATGGAAGCGAAAGGTTTTTCGTTAGCTAAAATAAAACTCGAAAAAATTGCTGTTAGAAACGGAAAATTGACGGCGAATTTATTTTTTGATGCTAACAAACAAAGGATTTTGAACGATATTGTGGTGAACGGTTACGAAAAATTTCCGGCGGGTCATAAGAAAGCGATGTTGCGTAAATACCGCGGACGGATTTTCAATAAAAATACTTTGAAAAACGTAAAGCAGGATTTTGATCAATTTTCTTTTGTCACGCAACCAAAAAGTCCGGAAATTCTGTTTATGCAAGACAGCACTAAGATTTTTGTGTTTTTGGAAAAGGCAAAACCCAACAGGTTTGACGGTTTTATTGGTTTCGGGAACAACGAAGAAGGCGATTTGAATGTAAACGGTTATTTAGATTTGCAGTTGGTAAATTTTTTAAACTCAGGAGAAAAACTGAATATCTATTGGAAAACAGACGGAAATGAACAAACTACGTTTAACGCAAGTTTAGATTTGCCGTATGTTTTTAAAAGTCCTTTTGGGTTGAAAGCGCAACTGAATATTTTTAAGCAAGATAGCACTTTCCAAAACACCGAAACCGCATTGGAGTTGGGCTATTTTATTAATTTTAATTCTCGGGCATATCTCGGTTATCAAGCCACGGAATCTACTAATATTCAAAACAGCAATTCTGGTTTGGTGGCAGATTTCGACAACTCGTTTGTAACGGGAAGTTTTGAGTTTGTAAAGTTTAAGCGAGAAGATTTTTTCTTTCCGGAGCAATCGAAATTTTATTTGAAAGCCGGATCTGGAAAACGTACTTCTGCCTTGTTTACCGACAATCAGTTTTTTGCAAAAGCAGAGGCTTTTTATAATTTTTATTTGAATCAAAAAAATATTTTTCACGCACGTACGCAAAATTATTTGCTGCAAAGTGAGAATTACATCATAAACGAGTTACACCGATTTGGCGGAATTAATTCTGTTAGAGGTTTTAACGAAAATTTTCTTCAAGCGAATATTTTGACATCAATATTAACGGAGTACCGTTATAAATTAGCACCTTCCATTTACTTACATTCCATTGTAGATTTTGGATATTTTCAAGACAAAACTTCAGACATCAGCGATAATTTATTAGGATTAGGTTTTGGTTTTGGAATCTTAACTAAAAATGGCATATTTAACATCATTTACGCTAATGGAACTATTGGTAATCAAGAAATTAAATTGTCCAATTCGCTTGTTCATATCAGTTTTAAAGCGCAATTTTAATTATTATTTTAGCTTTTATTTTAAAGTAATTAAATGTTTTTTAAGAATTAACTTGTTTTGTTAAAATTTTATTAAGAATTTTGAAATAACTAACTCAAAATTTTCTCTAAATGAAAACAAGAATCAAGTGGTCAATACTATTGTTAATGGTTTTGATTACACAAATTTCGTTTGCACAGCAACGATTGGTAAGCGGAAGGGTTTCAGACGCATCCGGTTTACCGCTTCCTGCTGTAAGCGTTACTATTAAAGGAACAACTGGAGGTACACAAACGGATATGGATGGAAATTTCCAAATTTCTGCGAGTCCTGCAGATATTTTGGTTTTTGAATTTGTAGGAATGTTAACCAAGGAACTTCCAGCCACGACTACAACTATGTCGGTTACTTTGAGCGAAAATGCTACCGATTTAGAAACCGTAGTGATTACCGCTTTGGGAATCCGAAGAAAACCTGATGAAATTATCACCGCTTCGCAAGTAGTGAGAAGCAGTGAATTAAATCAGGCCAAAGCACCCAATGCCGTAATTGGTTTAACCGGAAAGGTTTCGGGTTTACAAATTAACACATTAGGAAATGGTGTAAATCCAGAAACTACAATCCAACTTAGGGGATTCCGTTCACTTACCGGAAACAACGAGGCGTTAATTGTGATCAATGGTGTAATTTCTACCGCCGGTGCTTTGGCGGAACTGAACCCGGAAATTATTGAATCGGTTAACGTATTAAAAGGTGCCAGTGGTTCTGCACTATATGGATCTTTAGGATCTAATGGTGCATTAATCGTTACCACCAAAAAAGGGAATAAAGATGCCGAGAAAATGACGGTTTCCATAAATTCTTCGTATGTAATGGAAGAAATTTCTTTACTTCCAAGACTACAAAATCGTTATGGGCAAGGTTACCAAGGTGCTCAAGATTTTGTTGAAAACACCAGTTGGGGAGCAGAATTAGACGGATCATTGCAACCAACAGGTTTAGACCAAATTTTAATGCCGTACAGTTTTATCAAAGATAATTACAAAGGATTTTTTAATACTGGAAATACTGCTTTAAATTCAGTAGCGGTTTCTGCGGGAGACCAAAACGGTTATGTAAATCTATCGATTGGAAACCAAATGACCAACGGTACAATTCCTACCGAAACTTTTAAAAAGAATAACTTTTATTTTAGTGCCGGAAAAACCGCCGGAAAATGGAGCGTCGATGCCAATATGCGTTACACAACCAGTAACCAAAATACTGCCGGAGGAGTTCAAGGTTCCATTTACAACTCACTTTATCAGGTTCCGGTAAACGTTCCGGTCGAGGCTTTTTCAAACGGAATAAATGAAAGCCATTGGACATACTGGGAATTAAGCCCATACTGGAGACTTAAAAACGAAAGAATCGTTTCTAAAGGACAAACTTTTGAAGGTGTGGGAGAATTAGGGTACAAATTCAATAAAAACATCAGTGCGATTTACCGTGCTGGTTTCAGAAGTACTTCTTTCAACGGGTATCAATACTTCAATGGATATACAGCTCCCGTAATTTATTGGGGATCTCCGGTTGATGAAGTTTCGGAATATGGCGTTAGCAATAGCAATACGAGAAGAATTTATGCAGACTTAATCATCAATTTTGATTACATGTTGACGGATGATATTTCTTTTAAAGCCAATGTTGGAAATAACGTCACAAACTGGGAATCAAACGTTATAGCGATGACCGGACAACGTTTGGTAGTACCTGGTCTCTATAATATTGGAAATATCACTGGAAACGTTACGAATCCGGCGGATGAAAAAACGCAAGAACGTGCTTATGCATTCTTCGCAAACTTAGATTTTGGCTATAAAGATTATTTATTTTTGAACTTAACAGCCAGAAATGAATGGACCTCAGTTTTAGCACCAGGTAACAACTCCTATTTTTATCCAAGTGCCGGTGTCTCATTTATACCAACCAAAGCATTTGACGATTTTGGAGGTGAATTTTTGACCTATGCAAAAATTTCGGCTAACATTGTTAAGGTTGGGAATAAAGTAATTGACCCTTATGATATCAACGACAAGTTTCTAACGGCAGCTACGGCAGGATTCCCCTACGAATCTGGAAATTCATTTGTGCAATCTCTAAATATCACGGATGCAAATTTACAACCTGAATTTAACCTGTCTAAAGAGGTGAATATTAACTTAGAATTTTTTAACCGAAGAATTACGCTTGACGGAAGTTATTACTATTTGAACAATACCAACCAAATTTTAGGAATTTCGCCTTCTACGACTTCTGGAGCCAACACTGCTACAGTAAATATTGGAGAAACTACTTCTACCGGAATTGAACTTGATTTAGGAGTAACTCCTTTTAAATCGGAAGATTTTACTTGGGACATGAAATTTGGATACAGCGTTCCAAAAACTACTGTTGACCGTGTGATGCCAACAGCAAATAGCGTAACGGTTGGAGCATCGTATGGAACATTAGGAATTACAGCTATTGAAGGAGAAAGATTTCCGATGTTAGTTGGAAATGGCTACCAAAGAGACGAGCAAGGAAATGTAGTGATTGATGCTACAACAGGCGACCCTTTAACAGCAACCAACGTGAAATTAGGAAGAACAACACCTGATTATATTTTAAATTTCAGTACTAATTTCCGTTACAAAAATTGGACTTTAAGCAGCGTTTTTGATTACAGAACCGGACACGTATTCTGGGCAGGGGTAAAAGATCAATTGGTACAAAATGGAACTGATATCGTCACTGCTGAAAATGGTCGTCAACCATTTATTTTCCCAGGTTCTGTAATTGATGATGGAAACGGTGGTTTTGTAGAAAACACAAACATTACTACTTCTGGCGGACAAGATTATTACACTGGAATTTACCGTGAGATTGATGAAAATTTTATTGTAGATGCAACTGCTTTCAAATGTAGAGAGATTGCTCTTTCTTATACTTTCGGTCAGAAAATGTTGCAGAATACCTTTATCAGCAGTTTGTCTGTTGGGTTGAATGCTAGAAACGTGTTTATGATTCTTCCAAAAGAAAACAGAAATTATGGTGACCCTGAATTCACTACATACCGAGACACAAGTGTGGGTAGACTTCCAGGTATCAATACAGGAAACGAAGCGCCACCAACCAGAACCTATGGTTTTAACGTTAATATTACTTTCTAATAAAAAAAGCAATGAAAAATATAGCTAAATATTTACTTGTAGGAATCACAACATTAGGATTTTTACATTCTTGCGAGGATTATCTCGACGTCAATCAAGACCCGAACAATCCGTCGTCAGAAGTGGTTCAGCCAGAAATTGTGTTGGCAGCAACACAAGTTTATACCTATCGAACTTTGTCTCGAGACATGAACCAACTTGGAAATTTAATGATGAACAACTGGACCAGAGACGTGGGAGTTTCCAATTCAAGTTATTATTTTAACGAACGTACTTATAATGTCACTTCAGAATTTTATTCGGCAATTTGGGAAAATTTATATTTAAGAACTTCTAATTATACTTTTATCCAGAATACCCAAGCCGAAGGATACGATTATTATAAAGCAATCGCTAATATCATGAAATCTTTCTATTTTCAGTATTTGGTAGATTTATATGGCGATCTTCCCTACTCTGAAGCACATAAGCGTGGTGATAATTTAACGCCAACTTATGATGACGACATGGAAGTTTATCGTGATTTAATCGTTCAAATTGACGAAGCTATTGAATTAATTGACAACGCTCCAGCCGGAACTATCAATCCAGGTTCTAACGATGTGATGTTAAACGGAGACATGGATATGTGGAGAAAATTTGCCAACACTTTAAAACTAAGAATTTTGTTGCGAGAATCAGAAAAAGCAAGTTCTGCTACTTACGTTTCTCAACAAATGGCAACCCTAAATGGCGCTGAATTTTTAGGTCCAAATGACAATGTTTTCATTAACCCTGGATTTACAGCCGCTCAAGACAAACAAAATCCGTTTGCAGCACTTTTCCTAAATATCAATGATGCATTTGTTAACAATTATTCCTCTACTGCAGCAACTAAGTACACCATTACCTATTTAACCAATACTAATGATGCTAGAAGAAATAGAATTTATGATGCAGCCTCTAACGGTACTTATGATGGTCATACACAAGGTGACATTTTGACTCCTGCAACAAATTATCCGGTTTCACATATTGGACCTGGATTGTTGATTGATTCTTCTCAAGACGGAATTGTCTTCACAGCAGCAGAAAGTTTATTACTTCAAGCAGAAGCAGTTCAAAGAGGTTTACTAACTGGTTCAGCACAAGATTTGTACGAAAGCGGAATTACTGAATCATACAAATTGCTTGGCTTAACCGCTGCAGACGCTTCGGCTTATTATTCTCAAACATTGCCTTTAGTGGGATGGAGCGGTTCTGCAGGAAATGAAATAGAAGCAATTATTAATCAAAAATGGATTGCCTTAAACGGAATCAACGGTGCTGAAAGCTGGATCGAATATACCAGAACTGGATTCCCTTCACATGTACCAATTTCTCCGGTTGCGATTAGACCGCAAAGACCAGTACGATTGTTATACCCAAGTTCTGAAATTTTAGGAAACACTGCAAACGTGCCGCAACAAGATGAAAGCGAAGCGTTTACGAATAGAGTGTTTTGGAACGAATAAATAAAAAACCATGAAAAACTTTAAAATATATTTTCTGTTAATCGCAACCGCCTTCGGATTAAATTCGTGCTTGGTTGACGACGATGTAGCCACATTTTCCGAAGGAAATTATGTGGTAGGCTTCAACAGCTTACAGCCGTCTTACATTTACACTGATGAAAATACAGAGTCAGTTCAAGAAAAAGAGTACATCAACCTTATTGGTGGAAATAACGGTACAGTTTCTGAAGAGCCAATTACAATTAATTTTGAAATCGACCCTTCAAGTACGGCAGTTGCCGGAACGCATTACGCTATTACAGGAACCGCAAATTCACTAACAATTAATCCAGGAGAAAATTTTGTTGCCTTTCCTTTCACTGTAAATCCGCAAAATTTACCTGATAACCAACCACTAACAATAGTGGTCAACTTAACTCAAGTAACCAATGGTGTAGCAAGTGCCTCAAGACAATCGACCACCATTACCATCGCAAAATGTGCCTCGAATTTAGCGGGAACTTACAGCTTGGTTGTAACCCGTCTAGACAATAATACGGTTTACAATTTCCCTAACGAGGTAATTACAGAGTTATCATTAGGTTCTTATGTAACTTCTACCACGGGTCCTTACGATGATTTAACAGTTGATGGCGCTCCAAGAAATGGCTTCCTCTTCAACGATGTTTGCCAGGAAATTGTAATCGGAGAACAAAACTTAGGGGATTATTTTTCTAATTTGGTTTATGGAAATACCACCGACGGGTCTCATGGTTTCGTTACACTAAATGAAGCTGGCGAAGTAGAATCAATTACCATGTACTACATCATTACTTTCGCCGCTGGAAATAGACAATTTAAAGCAGTTTACACCAAACTTTAATCTTTTTAAATTATGAAAAATAAATTCAACATAAAAAATTGGTTTGCGGTGTTGCTTGCTCCAATGTTAGTGCTTTCTTGTGCCGACGATGATTCAACTAATATCGAAACTTCCGTAAAACCAAACCTTACCGCTGAAGTAACCACATACGATGTTACCGAAGGTGAAGTGGCTTCCCTATCTTTTTTATTAGACAAGCCACATAACAAACCCATTCAATACCGTTTGGTAATGTTAGAAAGTAGCACAGCAACTGATCAGGAAGATTATATTATTCCAGGATGTCGAAGCAACGACGAAACTTGCGTAGCAATTGAAGAAAACGGTGGACCTGTTGGTTATATTTTCGAAATTCCGGCGTATACCACAGAATATACCGTGGATATTACAACCATTCTTGACGAATTTGCCGAAGAAACCGAAACCTTAAAACTTCAAGTCATTTCTAACAGAACTTTGCTTGGTACGGTTAATAATTTATTTATCGACATCAACATTCAAAATGCAACTTCTAACAATCTTTCCATGAGATTAAACTGGGATGGCGTTTTTAATTCAGCTGGAGAGGAAATAGATTTCTGCGAATTAGACATGGACATGGAACTATATGATGCTGCTTTCGACCTAATCGATTACAGTTACGATTATTGTCCTGAAGAATTAATCATGCTTTCTGACGATTTACCTGACGGCACTTACTATCTCGACATCAGTCTTTGGACCACAAGCGGATACGCTGAAAACATTAACGTTCCGGCAAAAGTAAACTTCTTCAAAGCAGGAACCAATTTAAACCAAACCACTGACGTTTCGGCATATTTCCCGATGCAAGATGGCGGTTTAAACGATGGAAATGGAGCTGCATTAGTCACTTTCGAAATTGAAAAAACAGGCAACACTTACAGCATCACAGATCCTGACGGTAACAACGCTTTCCAAGGCAGAATTGCCAATTCAAAATTTCTTGAAAAGTTAAAACGCAAAAATAAAAAATAACCAAAACTCAAAACCACCGCCAAAAACGGTGGTTTTCTTTTTTTAACCAACTTTGTACTATATTTGCCAAATGGAAAAGCAACACCAAATCTTCGGAGTCAGAGCCATTATTGAGGCCATTCAAGCAGGAAAAGAAATTGACAAAGTTTTTGTGCAAAAAGACGCGCAAGGGGACCTCATGAAAGAACTCCTCAAAACCCTCAAAAAACACAGCGTTAATTTTTCATACGTTCCCGTAGAAAAACTCAACCGACTCACGCCAAACAACCACCAAGGTGCCGTGGCTTCCATTGCTCCAATCGCTTTTCACAACATCGAAAACCTTATCGAAACCGTATTAGAATCGGGCAAAATGCCACTTTTTTTAATCCTCGACCAACTTTCTGACGCTAGAAATTTTGGTGCGATTATTAGAACCGCAGAATGTACAGGAGTTAACGGAATCATCGTTCAAAAACAAGGTTCAGCACCCGTAAATGGCGACACCGTAAAAACCTCCGCAGGAGCCGTTTTCAACGTGCCAATCTGCAAAGTCGAGCACATCAAAGACGCCATTTTCCACCTTCAGGCCTCCGGAATCACCACCGTTGCCGCTACAGAAAAAACCGACCAAAATATTTTCGACTGTAATCTCAACCAACCTTTGGCCATCATCATGGGTTCGGAAGATCGCGGCGTCAACCCGTCAGTCCTCAAAATCGTCGATGAAAAAGCCAAGCTCCCCATGTTCGGCAGCATCGCATCCCTCAACGTTTCCGTGGCTTGCGGCGCATTTTTGTACGAAACTTTGCGCCAAAGAAGTTAATTTTTTTGGAGCCATCCCAAAGCATCGGGACAGGCATTTTTTTAATCCATTTTCCCGCTTTCGGCTTTAGGCTTCCGCTTCGCTACAGCGCTACCGCCTCTATCGGGGCTATTGAAAAACTTTTGGCTTTTTTTAATCGTTAGGAAAATTACGGAACGTTCATTTCATCCTCCGAAATTTCCGGTTCAGGTTTGGGAACAATAATATAACGGTACTTCGGACTCAAGGAAAAATAATGGTCCTCAAAGATTTCTTCGTCAATTTTACGCCAAGGCGCGAAATTTCCGTTTTCGTCAAACTGTTGCATAAACTCGTCTTGTTCCTTTCGGTAAGTTGGTTTTTCCCAGTCAAACACAGGCGTCTTCTGGTATTCCGGCGTTTTCATCAACCTCGAAAAAACAAATCCCGTCACAAATCCAGAGAGATGTCCTTCCCACGAAATGCCATCTTCAACATCCGGAAAAACATACCAAATCATCCCGCCGTAAAGCAGTATAATAATAAACGAAACCGCAACCAATCGGAAATATTTAGTCTGGATTCCTTTGAAAAAAATAAACGAAGCCAATACATAAATCAATCCACTTGCCCCAATATGGTAGCTACTTCTCCCGATTAGCCAAGTTAAAATCCCGGAAATCAAAACCCCAAACACAATCACTTTCAACGCTTGATTCCGATAAAAAAAGCGCAAAGCCGCAATCAATAAGAAAAGCGGAATCGTATTATTGTATAGGTGAGAAATATCGCCATGCAAAAACGGACTAAGAATAATGCCCCGCAATCCCTCCAAAGTTCTTGGAAAAATTCCCCAATCGTTTAGGTGAAGTGAGAATCTTATCTCTGCCCAAAAAACAACCCAAATGGCCACAACAGCCGCCAAAGGCCAAGCAATCACCGAAGTTGAAAAACGTAAATTTTTATCATTCATAAAAAAGGCTTGTAATAATTTACCAAACCACTTCAAAAATGTATCCACAAAAAAACATCTGCTATTTTGGCAGGTTAAGAATTAGATAATTTGAAAATTTGATAATTAAATAATTTGGGATTTTGATAAACTTAAATAGTTTGTCGTCATTTAAAAAAACCTAATAGGTTTTTGGAAACCGACGATTTTCCAGAAAACAATCGCTTTTTACGGACGCATTGGTTGTCGGAAAAAAATTCTACTAAATGGCATTAAGGTTATTACGACGGAATTGCGTTTTGGTTTTAAAAGAAAAAGAGGCTTCGTCGTGAAGCCTCTTTTATACGCAGATAGAAAAAAAGAATAATAGATGATAAAATCTAATCTATTTCTTAAGAAATCGAAGTCGATCTCCTGTATCAGGATCGTTAAAAAACCATAAAATTTGATATTGATTACCTTTCTTGTAAACTTTTAGTCCTTCCAAACGTGATTCTTCTTTACCAAAAAAAAGATTTAACTCGTCGGTATCAAGAAATTGATTGTGAATAATGTCCCATTTGCCAGATGTTTCCTGGTTGTCGATTATAACTTGATTTTCATTTAAATCGAAATTATGGACAAAAACATTTTTAGAATTATTTAAAACGAACGAGCCGTTAGAATTGAAATTGATAGAAATACTT
Organism: Flavobacterium ichthyis; assembly: GCF_009915155.1. GTDB lineage: Bacteria > Bacteroidota > Bacteroidia > Flavobacteriales > Flavobacteriaceae > Flavobacterium > Flavobacterium ichthyis. Next base: position 210,128 of record NZ_JAABLM010000001.1, read on the forward strand.
TCAATTTTGTCTTTTGAGGACAAAAATTTGTAAGAAAATTTGTCCAGATGCCAGATGCCAACGATATTTTCTCGAGCTAAGTCAATATTTTTTGTTTCTATCTGATTATCTACAGTTCCAAAAAAATTGCATGAAGTTAACGATAATGAGAAAAGAATTAGGAGAAAAAATTGTTTCATTCTATAGCTATTTTTTTTCGGTAATTTTTCGATGCTTACATTTTTACATTTACAGCGTTTGATTTTCTTCATTAATTTTCTTGTAGCATAGTAATAGGTATCGTCTTCAAGATTACGCATTAAAAATACTGTGTTTTCTTGCAGATTTGGTCTAAGAACCATTCTGCCATTAATTTCGTCAGTGATATTTAAATCTGCTAGTCCACTTTTTATTTGATCACAATTGATTACACTTGAATCGTTTACGATAATTGTGTTTTGACTAAATAATTTAGCGGGAATAAGTGTGACGATAATTATTGAAAATAACATTTTCATATTTAATTGGCTTTTATAAAGATTCCCTCGCTCGCACGAGCATCTTGCTCGTGACCATTCTTTTCAATAATGCAATTCATAAATTTCGTTTGAGTATCGCAATATTTATTTAAATTATATTTTACTATTTCTGCACGAGCAAGATGCTCGAGCCAGCTTGGGCTTCATCGTGAAGTTTTTTTTTAAAATTATTGTCATTCCGTGGAAAAGACTCGATATTAAACCTGAATTTTAGTTTGTTTGGTTTGTAGTAGGTTGACAATTAATATCACACTTAAAGCGAAAAAAACTAAAGTAGGCCCAATAAATTCCCAATTAGTAAAAAAATCGGATTTTGATTTATACACAATCCATATACATTGAATAATTATCCCTAACAAATTAAGTGTTCTATTTCTCAAAAAAATCAGAACTAGTCCGATAACCACCGTTAATGCCATAACTGTTTCCGTTTCGAAATTTAAGTGCAATCCACTTTGGGGAAAATATTCGAAAACTTGCAACAACGAAACGAATAAAATTCCTCCGTTAGGTAAATTTATCTTTCCAGTCGGAATTATTATAATTAAAAAGGAAAGTGTATTAAGTATTTTTAAAATTAGTATTTTCATGATTATTAAATATCGCTATTGGTAGGAGCCGTCCCTCCATTAGTATTTCTGGTTACATTTATTGGTAAAGATAAATTTCTTAAAATTTCTCCTAATGTTCCAGGCGTTTGACCTTTCCAGGGACTTGGAGATTCGCAACTCGGAATGTCAATATTCGTTTGGCTCTCAAAAATGAGAATTGCTAAATCCGTGCAGTTCATTGAGCCAAGATTATACTGCGGGTTGCTCAATGCGATATTATTCATGAAACCAATTAAGTTTGATAATTGTATGGCGTTAATCGTCGTAGTCACACTAACGTCGTAAGCATGATTTTCATCATTACCAAAAACACCAGCTACACTAATAAAGTCTCGAGGATCCATTGTGTTAGGATTTGGTAATATAGAACATGTCGAACACTGAGGGTAAAATCCCAACGTTTTAATTTTTGTTCCTTGCTTAATTGAAATAAATGCATGACCGACAGTATCATCACCGTATATTGAATGCGAACCAGTGGTAGGTTGATCTGCATAAAGCGTGATGGTCGCAGGTTCAGAAGTATCAAAACAATTTAAATAATTATGCATATTGACGATTGGAACATTTGGAGCGTCCACAACCGCCTGACCATTTACCAATCCGTCTTCTAAAATATTCAACATGTAAATAATTTCTTGATTAACTTCTTCCAAATTACTACTTAACCCGTGATTTAGAATCTCTTGCATATATTCGCTAACCTCCTCACTCACCACTCCAGTTATTGCACCTTGAGCATCGACAAAATTTTCAATCTCTGCTTTCACATCAGGATGATCGTTCAGATATTTTTGTTGATCAAAATTTAAAGAGTTATCATAAAACGTTTGAAAAAAGCTCTGAAAAACAACTGGTTTTGTAGGGATTTCAATAATGTCTTGACCTGGATTTTCATTGTTGCCCGGGTTTCCACCACCTGAACCTTCGCCACCACCACTGTTAGGACAATCACCCCAAACTGTGTTATAGGCGACTATTCTATTTTCTCCAACTCTACATAATCCACTTACGTAATCGTCAAAGCTATGGGCATTGTTTGCGGCACATATCCAAACCGGAATTTGAGCAATCGGGCATTGCATACTTCCGCCCTTAGCATAAGTAACGCCGGATAATTCCACTTGTGTAGAATTAAATCCTTCAATAGTTCCTGAAAATAATGTGTTCGGATTATTACGGTAACTTTCTAACCAATTATCCGAAGGAAAATATCGGATTACTTTGTAATCAAAATCGTTACCATTTTGCGAAAAATAAACAATATTAGTTATGGCTTGGTCGTTTTCTAAATTCGTTGAAGCTTTTAAAGTGTATGTTATCATACCGTTTTCCATTTCCATATAAAAAATCTCATTGGTAAAAATAGTATGAATCAGTCCAACACTTTCTCTCTGTTTTGAAGCGTCATTTTTCAAAACATCTATTTTCTCAAACTGTAAATTAGATTTTTTCGAAGCAACTTTTTTTTGAAAACTGCTAAAATCAACATTCTTAGCAATCACTTTTTCTCCATGTTCGTGATTATCCTTGACCACTTCCTCAGCTTGACATCCCGCTAAAAAAAAAGCATTACCATAACGCTAAAAAGTTTTAATAAGCGTTGTTTGTTTGTTTGTTTCATGTTTATTTGGTTTTTAAATGTTCCGGTAACAAACGTGGTAGAATTTCAAATATAATAATTTTTGGATAATGTTAACAATTTCTGCGTAATATTTTAGTCTAGTCAAAGCCATAGCTTCCTTATAGATACTTTATTTTTTAGCCCACTTTGTTAAACTCGTTAACATTTTATAAATTCCGAAAATTTGGAATAATATTTTCTATCATTGAAATCAAAAAAACCTAACAAGTTTTGGAAAACTGTTAGGAGAAAACTTGAAACCTGAAACTTTAAAACTCGCTGCCGCGTGAGGGATTGAGCCTTTGTTTGAGCTCGTTTTTTTGGTGTAACGAAGTGGAACCAAAAAAACAGCGAGTGGCGAAAGCCCGACCCAATTTTTGCAGGAACTTTCTAATTGGCAGTTGTATTGTAAATTGGGTCACGCCCAAAAAAAATAAAAAAAACCTGCAGAAAAATGCAGGTTTTGTAAGGTTTACCGGTTGAAGGAGATTTTCTTTCCTACGTTTAAGCCGCTATTTTTGGCGAGAACGCCACACATGTGGAAGAGCATTCTGGCACCAACGTTTCCGTCCCAATCGTCGTCTCCGGGGGCGACTTCTACGAGGTCGAAACCAATGATTTCTTTTCCGCTGTCGGCTAATTTGCTGAGTAAATACGCTGCTTGCTCAAACGAAAATCCGCCTGGAACGGGCGTTCCCGTGTTGGGGCAATACCAAGGATACATGCCGTCGATATCGAAACTGATGACTACTTTTTGCGGAAGCGACGCAATAATTTTTTCGCATTGTTGTGCCCAAGTTGTGCCGGTAAAAGTTTCGGCTTTGAGGTCCATATCGGTGTGAACTAAAACGCGGTCTTTCAAAGCGACTTCCACTTCTTGCTCGCAAAAATCACGGATTCCGACTTGTACAATTTTGCTAATTTGCGGAATTTTTAATGCGTTGTACATGATTGAAGCGTGAGAATAGGTGAAGCCTTCGTAGGCGATACGCAAATCCATGTGGGCATCGAGGTGCAAGATTCCGAAATTTTCGTGTTGTGTTGCCAATGCTTCGTAGTAACCCAATGGCGTGGAATGATCGCCTCCGAGAAGTACCACTTTCTTGCCTTTTTTGGTCCAATGCAACACGCGTTCTTTGACTTGATTGTGGAGTTCGCGACATATTTTGTTGATTTTGTCCAAATCCGCTTGTAAGGCAGGATGACTTTCAATCACTTCGCCACTTTCAAGGGCTTCGATGATGGGTTGTGCTAAACCTTTGTATTTCTCGCTGTCGGATTTCCACTTGTCGGTTTGTTCGTTTAAATCCAAATAGATTCCCAACTTCCAAAGCTCTGGAAATTCTTGGTGGTGCAAATCGACTTGAAAAGATGCGTCGAGTATGGCTTCTGGACCTGATGAAGCCCCAGCTCCGTAACTCACGGTTACTTCCCATGGCACGGGAATGATGATGATTTCACTTTCTTCGGCGGTAAACGGAAGTCCGAAAATGCTTTGGTCTGCAAGACCTGGTTGCGACGGATCGAATGAATTTATTTTTTCTTGTTTGGTCATTGTTGATTTTTTACGCGGATTTTAGCGGATGACGCAGGTTTACGCGGAATTATTTATTTTTTTTATAATCTCAATCTATGAATTTCCCCTTTGGGGGTTAGGGGGCTTGAATCCCAGCTTTTAGTATTTGTCCGAATTCGTACATGTCTTCAAAAGAACAATAAAACGGAACGGGTGCCAATCGGATTACGTTGGGTTCGCGCCAATCGGTAATCACGCCGTTTTTCATGAGATAATCAAATAATTCTCTGCCTTCGCCATGAAGAAAAACGGAAAGTTGACTGGCTCTTTCTTCTTGATTTTTTGGGGTAATTATCTCAAATGTACTCTCTACTTCTTTGTCGATTTCGTGTAAAATAAATTCGAGGTAAGCCGTGATTTGGTTTCTTTTTTCGATTAAGGCATTCATTCCAACTTCGTCAAACATTTCTACCGAAGCCAAATATGGTGCTAAAGTCAATACCGGAAGGTTACTGATTTGCCATCCGTTTGCGCCTTTTTCCGGAGAAAATTTTGGTTCCATTAAAAATCTTCTTTCTTTGTTTTGACCCCACCAACCTGAAAAACGGTTGAGTTCGTAATTGTCATGGTGAATTTCGTGAATGAAACAACCCGAAGCATTTCCTGGTCCGGAATTCATGTATTTGTAGCTACACCAAGCGGCAAAATCTACTTCCCAATCGTGTAAGTCGAGTTTGATATTTCCGGCGGCATGAGCTAAATCCCAACCGACATAAGCGCCAACTTTGTGACCTGCTTCAGTTATTTTTTTGATATCAAAAACCTGTCCGGTGTAATAATTAACGCCACCGATTAAAACTAACGCCAATTCCTCACCTATTTCTTCGATTTTTGCTAAAATATCTTCTAAACGAATGTTATGTTCGCCTTCTCGACGGTGAATTTCTACAATGGCATCATCTGGATTGAAGCCATGGAATTTTACCTGACTTTCAAACATGTATTGGTCTGACGGAAAGGCTTTTGATTCACACAAAATTTTATATTTTTTTTCGGTAGGACGGTAAAACGAAACCATCAATAAGTGTAAGTTGACCGTTAAGGTATTCATCACCGTGACTTCACTTGGCAACGCGCCTACAATTTTACTCAGCGGTTCTGCAAATCTTTCGTGATAATCCCACCAAGGTTTTTCGGCATAAAAATGACCTTCTACGGCGAGTTTTGCCCAATCGTCCATGACTTCATCGATGTAAGCTTTGGTTCTTTTGGGTTGTAATCCAAGGGAATTTCCGGTGAAATAAATAACTTTTCTTCCGTTAACTTGCGGAAAAATAAATTCATTTTTATAATGGTGTAATTTGTCTTGAGCGTCGAGTTGTTGCGCAAATTCTCTGGTATTTTGAAAATCCATCAGTAGGTTTTTAAAATTTTTTAGTTCGTAAAAATAGCAAAAAAGATGCAATTTGCCTTTCGGCGAAAGCCAGAAAAAACAAAATTATGAGCATAAAAAAATCCCGAATTTGCAAACGGGATTCTTGTGAACTTATCTTTTATCAATTAGATGATAAGCATTGCATCACCATAACTGTAAAATTTATAACCTTCTTTGATAGCTTCTTCATAAGCTTTTTTCATCAAATCATGACCTGTAAAAGCAGAAATCATCATCAACAAAGTAGATTTTGGCGTATGAAAATTGGTAATCATACAATCTGCAATGCTGAAATCGTACGGTGGAAAAATAAATTTGTTGGTCCAACCATCGTAAGGATTTAAAGTTTTTGCTGAGGAAACTGAACTTTCGATGGCTCTCATAGTTGTGGTTCCTACGGCACAAACTCTTTTTTTATTGGCAATCGCTTTGTTAACAGTGTTACAAGCTTCTGGAGTGATTTTTAATTCTTCGGAATCCATTTTGTGCTTAGAAAGATCTTCCACCTCAACAGGATTAAACGTTCCCAAACCTACGTGAAGCGTTACTTCGGCAAAATCCACTCCTTTAATTTCCAATCTTTTCAACAAATGTTTTGAGAAATGCAAACCTGCAGTTGGAGCCGCAACAGCACCTTCTTCTTTAGCATAAATCGTTTGGTAACGTTCAGCATCTTCGGGAGTTACCTCGCGGTTGATGTATTTTGGGATTGGGGTTTCCCCAAGTTCGGTTAATTTATTTCTGAATTCTTCGTAAGAACCATCGTACAAAAATCTCAAAGTTCTTCCGCGCGAAGTGGTGTTATCAATAACTTCAGCCACCAGCGAATCATCATCTCCAAAATATAATTTGTTACCAATACGAATTTTACGAGCCGGATCTACCAAAACATCCCAAAGACGTTGTTCAGAATTTAACTCGCGAAGTAAAAAAACTTCGATTCTGGCTCCGGTTTTTTCTTTGTTTCCGTACAAACGCGCCGGAAAAACTTTAGTATTGTTCAAAATCATCACATCACCTTCGTCGAAATAATCAATTAAATCTTTGAACATCTTGTGTTCAATAGTATTGGCTTTTCTATTGACTACCATCAATCTCGATTCATCACGGTTTTCTGCAGGGAATTCTGCTAAAAGTTCCTTCGGAAGGTTAAAATTGAAATTTGATAACTTCATTATTTTTTGTTTAGAGTTTAAAGTTCAAACGCTTTCTATTCAAACGCCTGCAAATATACGATTGCCAAATAGGGGTTGTCAAGTGTTTTAGAGTTTATTTTGAAGAAAGCAGGATTGGCGCAATTTGCCAAAGAAATTATGGTGGAAATTTTTCAATTTTAAATCCGATTTTTTGCAAATCTTCCCAAAATGTAGGATATGATTTTGATACTACTTCAGCTTCTTCAATGATGATAGGTGTTTTTATTGCCAAAGGTGCAAAAGCCATTGCCATTCGATGATCTTGATAGGTTTTTATAGCAATATTTTCGTTGATTTTATTCGAAATTTCTAAAATTAAACTATCATCTGTAACTGAAATATGGGCTCCTAATTTTGTCAATTCGTTTCTTAAGGCTTCTAATCTGTCGGTTTCTTTGATTTTTAGGGTGTGTAATCCGGTGAAATGACAAGAAACCCCGAGTCCGAAACAAGTAACCGCAATGGTTTGTGCAATATCAGGTGACGATTTTAGATTTATAATTTTTGATTTAGGATATTCTGAATGGGTTTTTTTAATTGAAATTGAATTTTCTGAAAAAATAGTTTCTACGCCAAAATCTTGATAAATTTCCGTTACAACCGCGTCACCTTGAAGGCTATTTTTTTTATAATTTGAAAGTGTGATTTGTGCGCCAATGTTTGATAGTGCTACAATTGAATAAAAATAAGACGCCGAAGACCAATCGGATTCTACAGTTAGGAGATTGGAGTTTGGAGTTTTGAGTTTTGAGTTTTGAGTTTGGAATTTGGAATTTGTAAATTGGAATTTCTTTACCTTTATTATATTTCTTTCAAAAGACGTTTCTACGCCAATTTCGTTAAGCAATGCCAAAGTCATTTGAATGTACGGAACAGAAGTGATTTCGCCTTCGAGTATTAATTCTAAACCGTTCTCCAGTTTTGGAGCGATAAGCAACAATGCCGAAATATATTGACTGCTGATGTTGGCGGCAAGCGTTACTTTATTTTTTTTTAAATTTTTTCCGATGATTTTCAAGGGCGGATAACCTTCCTGGTTTTCATAAAAAATCGCAGCACCAAGTTCCCGGAGTGCTTCGACCAAAATTTTTATGGGCCGTTCCTGCATTCTTTTGGAACCGTTTAAAATCACTTCACAATTTTCTTGAATCGCAAAAAAAGCAGTCAGAAATCGCATGGCGGTTCCGGCGTGATGCACGTTTATTTGGATAGGATTTTTTGGGTTTTGTGTAGAATTTTTTATTGCCTCCAACATCACTTCGCTATCATCGGAATTAGAAATTTTTTCGATTTGAAAGTTTGGAAACAATGCCTGAAGCAATAATAATCTATTGGTTTCGGATTTACTTCCCGTGATGGTTAGCGATGCATTTGAAATAATTTGCGATTTGGATAAGCGAATGTTCATGCCCAAAAATAAAAAAAGCGTTGCAAGACCGCAACGCTTTTAAAAATTATTTGAGTTTTTCGTTATTGTGATGCCGATCGTGATCACGTTTGGTTTTCAAGTCCATTTTTTTATTGAAAGCTTCCTGCAAGTCAACACCCGTTTGGTTTGCCAAACATAAAACAACAAAAACTACATCGGCTAGTTCTTCGCCTAAATCTTTATTTTTATCCGATTCTTTTTCTGATTGTTCGCCATATCTTCGGGCGATAATTCGCGCCACCTCACCTACTTCTTCGGTAAGTTGTGCCATATTTGTCAATTCATTAAAATAACGAACTCCGTGATTTTTAATCCAATTATCAACTGCTAATTGTGCATTTTTTATTTCCATGTTAAACGCGCTTTAATACTACTTTTTCATTTTGTTTTTCAATCATTGCCTTGTAAAAATCCTTCAATGTTGGGTAATAATCTGGTGCGATATTGTACAAATTGATGTCAAAAGACACTGATAATTGAATGGTATTATTATTTTGGGAAATATTGTAAGTATAACTTCCGATATTATTTTCCATTGAAATAACAATTGGTTTTGGCAAGGATTCGATTACATAACCATCCGGAACATTGATGGTAAATTGATAACGATCATTAAACGGGAACGGATATTCTACCGGAAATTCACGAACTTCTTGTTTAAAAGGATTTTCATTTTGGTAAAATTGTAACATAGGTGTAAAATAAATTTTGTCTCCAATAATATCTGCTGATGCCGAACGTGTAAAATCAAACGTTTCAATCATCGGTTTTGCAAGTTCCTTTTCGTTAGTCGTTGTATGTTCATTCACTTCGCTGTTGGCCAATCTTTTTTCAAGTCCTTCTAAATAAGATTCTTTGGCCATTTTTGAAAAATGTTCTCTGAACAAAAAAGCATTGTAATCAAAATATTGTCTTCTCATTTTTCCGTTTAAGGTTCCTTCTTTGTCAAGTGAAGCCAAAACAGTAACCACTTCTTTAGAATTAAAATGAGGCATCAATTCAATTTCCACCGACGTTTTATTTGGACGAATTAAACGGCCTATCCAGTTTAAGGCTCTCAGCGGCAAAATATTTGGCATTGTATTTTTGGAAGTCGCATCTAACAAAACTCTGGTTTCGGCATCTAAATCTACTGCAGCAATGACGTAATTATAAGCCGTTCTGTTAGGGAAAAGCGCCACTCCATTAGATCGTGTACTTACCAAAACAGGATTAGCATCGAGTTCTGCATAGCGTAACATTGCTGTTAACATCAAATTAATTTCGGCTACATTTCCGGTTTTTTCATTGTACGCTTTTTTCACGCCTTTATCGCAATAGTAGCCAAATTTATCATTAAAAGTCATGCGCGATTTTACATAATTAAACACCACCATCATTTTTTCTTGGCGCGAACTTACATTCTGGATTAATGGTGCCAAATCTTTTTCGAAATAAGATTTATAATCTAATTCGTTACCAAAATCTTTATCTTCATAAATGGTTTTTACAACCGAAGGCCAATCGGTCGAAAAATTTTCGGTCATGCCACCCGGACTTGTGTAAGACGCCAATTCATAATTGATTATCGAGGTATAATTATCAAGATTATTCACATAATTTTCATCTTTTAACGCTTTCACATTTTCTGCGGTGTAAATTACTTTCGATTCGTTAAATCTTTTCGAAGGTTCTTGAACAACGGTTTCCGTTCCAGCTTTTACATCGGCATAACCTCTTAAAAATCTCGAATAAATAAAATATTGCGGAATATTAACCTGCAACTGCACGGAGTTTACCGGAATGTAGTGCTGGAATCTAAATTCTGGCAAAGCCACAAAATACGGCGTTTTTAGCGTGTAACTATATTCAATAATAGAGCCTTCTTTTACATTTGGCAAGGCGATTTTTTTAATAGAATAATTTCCGTTTACCACTTCTTTAAATTCTCCGTCGCTTTTAAGTTTGGTTTTTTCGACCTTACCGTTTACCAAATTATATGTTGCAGCATCATCAAAGTAAAGCCGAACTTGTTTTCCGCCGGTATAATAAGGAACTTCTTCGGTTGCATATTCGTAACCTTCTTTTTTATAAATTTTGATTTTTTTCTTTATTTCTTGAACAAAAATCCAAGCACCTTCACCATTTACCTCAAAATAATACCTTCCGGACTTGAAGAGATAAGCTGCCGCTGCCGAAGTATCTTTTGGATGTTGGGTTTCTTTTAATTCGTCTTCGGAAACTTTTCCAAATTCCATTTTTTGCCCAAAAACCTGTATTGCGCCAAAAATCAAAACAAGGCTTAAAATTTTTTTCATGTTCTATGTTATTTGAATTATTGGTTTTTAATCAAAACAATTTTGGCATTGTCATTACGAGCAATTTGCTCACGGAATTTTCTAAAATTTTCATACTCGCTTTTATCATACTTACCCGCGTTAGATACATAAGTACGTTTGTAAATTAGTTTCGTCGGACTTACCAAATTAAATTCGGCAATGTAATGACCGAAATGATCTTTAAGATCTACATTATCAGGTTTGGCTTCTACAGTATAACCTTGCGGAATTTCGATGGTAATTTCATCATAATCCTTAAAACCACGCGACAATTCAAATGGGTTGTTTCGGGTTCTGTATCGCTGCGGAATTTCTCTAAGTTTATTAAAAGCATTGACCGGAATCAACATTCTTCCGCCAACATTATCGGCATATTTCACGGCTTCTAACTGAAGGTCTTCCACATATTCTACCTCATTTTTATTGTTTACAAAATTTGTTTTTTGGATGTTTAAATTATTAATGTTACGAAAGTAACTTTTGTAAAAACTCATCACATCGTCATTGCTTTTCAACTCATTTCCTGCTTTGTTATCGTACTGGGTTCCGCGAGATTTAATGTTTACTTCACCTCTAAAATTTCCTTCCGGCGAAACGCTGAAATTTCCCGTAGATATTTGAGTATTTTCCAAAGTAATGTACTCATGGGTTCTCACAATTTGTCCGCCATCAGGTTTTACCAAAAGCGCCAAACGGTTGTCAGTAAAATCACCTTGATACCCAAACGGATTGGTTTGACTCGTGCATTCTAACCAATAAATTTTATCGTTTACTGGCAAAGCCAATATCGCATGATTGCCTTGCATAGAAACAAAATTTTCCTGCAAATCACGTCTTTGTCCACCATAAATTACGGTGTAATACGAAGGAACACCTACAACTTTCAGAAGCGCACGCGTGTAATTGCTCAACGCTTTACAATCACCATAACCCAAACGATCCACGTCTTTTGCCAGCATGGGTTTCCAACCGCCAATTCCCAATTGAATACTGATATATCGTGTTTTTGATTGCACAAAATCGTAAACAATTCTCGCGATTTTCACAGGATCTTTTTCCTCGCCAACCAAAGTTTTAATTTTTAATTGGGTGTCAACCGTTAGCTCGTCAGTTCCTTCCAATAAACTATTATAAACCCACTTCCCAAATTCATCCCATGAAGAAGCGGTGCCATCCACACCCTCTAGATTAAAAGTTGAAAGTCCAAAAAGAACATTAGGTAAGAAATTTCTTGGGTTAGGGGAATATTCCTCATTTTTTATTGCAACAAAATTTTCTAAAGAAAACGTAATGCCATTCGAGATTTCTTGTGATGTGACAACGCCATCGGTGTTAAAAGCTTTGTACTTAAATCCTAATTCGGGCAAAGCTCTCACGGTAATTTTTGAATTCTCAACACTTTCAAAATAGCTCTTAACCGGAGTCCAAGCCGGAATAAAAGCGGTATTAGAAGTAGCAATTTCGCTATTAAATACAACTGTAAACGGATAACTGACAGGAGTGTAATCTAAAAAAACCACCTTATTGTCAGTAATAATTGATCCTTCCGAAATTGATGTTTCTCGAAAATCTTTACGTTTTATTTTTTTAATTTCCGAACCCGAAGCATTGTAAATAATGGCTTCCATCGATTTTATTCTCGTGGATTTGTTGTAAAATTCACTCGCGCCAATCAATTCAAGTCCGGCTTCATTAAGCACCGTGACAATTCTTGTTGATTTTATGTTCATATTTTTGTTTGACGTAACATCAATAAAAACTTCTTCGAATCGAACACAAGCATTAGCGCCGTCTTTCAAATTTTGGGGGATTTCAGCTTGAAAATTAAACTGAGCTGACATAGTTAAAGAAATAAAAAGGCAAAGACTGATTAATTTTTTCATAAAAGAAAGTTAATTTTTACAAAAATAAATTTTTCAACTGCAGTACAAAGGCATTATGCACAAAATTTCTCGTTCAAAATCACTTTTAACATTCATCTTATTATTCTTTTTTATATAAATTTGCAATTGAACTCTTGAAAGAACATTTTAATTTATTGAATATTATGAAATTATCTAAATCTTTATTTGCTTTAGCGCTTTGCGGAATGATGTTCGTGAGCTGTAAAAATGAAGTAAAAACAGAAACACCTGAAGGAACTCCGGTTGATACAACTGCTGTTGACACTTCGAAAGTAACGGCCGAAAATCTTGAAACAGCTTCTTTTAAAATTGACGGAATGACTTGTGCGATGGGTTGTGCCAAAACAATTGAAAAAAAATTAGCATCGCTTAACGGTGTTCAAAAAGCTACGGTAGATTTTGAAACCAAATCTGCCAATGTAGAATTTGATGCTGCGAAACAAACGCCAGAAACCATTCGCGAAACGGTTGAAGCTGTTGCTGGTGGTGATACTTACAAAGTAACCGAAATGCGTTCTTCTGGCGAAAAAGCGATGGTTGACAAAGAAAAAGAGAAGAAAAAAAATAAAAAAGCAGGCAAAAAATCTACTGATAAAGCCGCCTCTTGTCATGAAACTAAAGGAGCAGAAGCTAAAGGTGGTTGTTGTGCGGGAAAAAAATCTTGTGCCTCTGAGGACAAAAAACCAACGACAACCTAATTTTTCTAATCAAAATTCATAAAAAAAGAGAACCATTTCGTTCTCTTTTTTTTATTTCCATTTTAAAGTTTCCATTATTTTTTTGACGTCTTCACGCAAATAATTTGCGGCAGGTAAAATAGAGTCAAAATTGGGTTTTGCATAAAAATAAACTGAACCATTGACAAAATGTTTGGTGCTGTCGGTGGCATAAAACAAGGCGTTCGTCGCCGCATTTCCACCAACGCGATACATCATTCCATACACTTTATCATCCGGATTTACAAAGGGTCGCTCTACAATATCGTCCGCTTTAATTGTATGTTTGTAAGTTAATTGTTGTGCATCGAGAAGATGGGTTTCAACATTTCCGGTGATGGGTTTATAAGTCAAATAAATCGTGGCTTTCATCTTTGGATAATTGATAGTAAAGTCACAGTTTCCCTTATTATTGACAACTGAAATTGTATTTCTATCAAATGTAAACGGACAATTTTCGTCAAATATTTCGTATTGAGCAAGAGGATATTCCAGCCTTAAATGACCAGCAGGTTTAGGAATTGCGTCATCCTTACATGAAAAAAACGCTGTTGCCAATAATAATAAAACGAAGATTTTTTTGCGAAACATTTTAATAATTGTCGTCGTTATTTTGAGACGAGTCGTAATGTGCGGTTTTCACATCTACCGAAGAACCTTGTTTTCCTTGGTCAATTTCTTTTTTAGTCTGGAGGAAAGTAAACTCTGTTACCTGAATTTCGGTGGTATATTTGGTAACTCCTTCATCTGTTTGCCACTGTCTGGATTTAATTCTACCTTCCACGTATATTTTGTCTCCTTTTGAAAGATATTTCTCGCAAATTTCAGCTGCTTTATTTCGCACCACAAGATTGTGCCACTCTGTTGAGGCAATCTTTTCGTTGGTTTGCTTGTTGATATAAATTTCGTTTGTAGCCAATGGAAATCTGCCAATGCAATTTCCGCCGTCAAAATAGTGCATTTTCACATCATCGCCTAAATGCCCTATTAAAATCACTTTGTTTAATGTACCGTTCATCTTTTTTTAATCTTTCGTGGGAAAATTAGTAAACCTTCAAATTTAGTAATTTTACCGAACCTAAAAATATTATTGTTCTTTTTTTTGAAGAAAATTGAAAATTATCACAGGAAAAGGGTATAAATCTATTGATTCCCAACTTATTGCGTTAGAAATCGTCCCGTTTACTTCAACTTTAAAAAACCTTATATATAAGGACTGGTGTGTTAACTTATGCAAAATTGGAATTATAGTTAAAGGAATTATCTTCTCAATTTCGTATTCTGAACCAAATTTTTTATGAATTTCATGACTTATATACGAATCATTTTCAAGGTTTTCAAGTTCTAAAAGAGGAAATTCGTAGAGATTTTGCCAAATTCCCTTTCCTGTTCTTTTTTGGATGACAGTGTTTTTTAAATTATCTTCAAAAACCAAATAATTAAAGTAGCGGGATTTTGGTTTTATTTTTTTCGATTTCACTGGAAGTTGTCCTATTTTATTTTTGGCGAAAGCCAGACAACCAGATTGAAGGGGACATTGTTGACAATCTGGATTTTTTGGCACACATTGAAGTGCCCCAAATTCCATGATAGCTTGATTGAAAATGGCTGGATTGTTCTTCGGGATAAGTAAATTAGCGAGTTCAGTAAATTCTTTTTTGGCTTTCGGTTGAGAAATATCAGTTTCGATATCAAAAAAACGGGCCAGTACTCTGAAAACATTTCCGTCAACAACAGGAACGACTTCGTTGTAACTAAAAGATGCAATTGCAGCAGCAGTATATTCACCAACACCTTTTAAAGTAAGTAAATCTTTATAGCTTGCTGGAAAATTTCCTTTTAAGTCTTGAGCGATAAATTTTGCAGCTTGGTGTAAATTTCTGGCACGTGAATAATATCCTAGACCTTGCCAAAGTTTGAGCACTTTTTCTTCTTCGGCGGAAGCCAAATCAAAAACGGTCGGAAAATTTTCGGCGAAAGCCAAAAAATAAGGCAAACCTTGGACTACTCGCGTTTGTTGCAAGATAATCTCAGAGAGCCAAATTAGGTATGGATTAGTGGTGTTTCTCCAAGGTAAATCACGTTTATTTTGCAAATACCACTGAATTAGCACATTAGAAAAATTCATGGGAAAAAATTGGTTTACAAAAGTAAAAGTTTATGTTATTAAATTTTAATCAATTAAGGTTGAAATATTGTTTTTTTAATTCATATATTTGCACACTCAAAAAATTACACATTAAAATTAAATACGAAAGAAAATGACGAAAGCAGATATCGTTGCTAAAATTTCTGAAAAATTAGGCCTTGAAAAAGGTGATGTTCAGGCAACAGTGGAATCATTCATGGACGAGGTTAAAAACTCTTTGGAAACAGGTGACAACGTTTACTTGAGAGGTTTCGGAAGTTTCATCATTAAAACCAGAGCTGAGAAAACTGGTAGAAATATTTCTAAAAATACTACAATTAAAATTCCTGCTCACAACATTCCTGCTTTTAAACCTGCAAAAGTGTTTGTAGAAGGAGTAAAAACGAATACTGAAGCAAAAGTAAACTAATTTATTAATCACTAAAATCTTGTATTATGCCAAGTGGTAAAAAAAGAAAAAGACATAAGGTAGCAACGCACAAACGTAAAAAAAGAGCGAGAGCTAACCGTCACAAAAAGAAAAAGTAGTCTCACTACTTTTTCTTTTTTTTAAAGAAACATTTAAAGTTCATTGACATCGGAAATTTTTGAAACAATTATTGAAGTTTTAAATCACTTTAGTACCAAAAATTTCCACCGGGTAAAAAACTTTACCTTATTAATTAATGTTTAATCCATCCTTGTTTAGTTGAGAGTTAAAAGCAGTTAGTTGAGAGTTTCTCTACCAACATTTGCTTAAAAAAACTACAACCACCTTGGATAAAAATTTACAGTGTGAACAAAGAACTGATCATCAGGTCCGGTTCGGATGCGGTAGATTTTGCCTTATTAAAAGATGGAAAACTAGTTGAATTACATAAAGAAGAGGAAAAAAGCAATTTTCAGGTGGGTGATATTTTTATTGCAAAAATACGCAAACCCGTTGCCGGACTAAATGCTGCTTTTGTAAATGTAGGCTTCGAAAAAGATGCTTTTTTACATTACCATGATTTGGGTCCTAACCTTACTTCTCAATTAAAATTCATTAAACTTGTTAGCACAGGTAAACTAAAAGATTTCTCCCTTAAAAATTTTCCTTTTGAAAAAGAAATAGACAAAGACGGGCAAATTACCGATGTAATTAGTGCCAATCAATCTATTTTAGTACAAGTGGTGAAAGAACCAATTTCCACCAAAGGCCCTAGAATTAGCTCAGAGCTTTCTCTTGCAGGCCGTTTTATAGTACTTGTTCCATTTTCTGAACGCGTTTCCATTTCCCAAAAAATTGAAACCAAAGAAGAAAAAGAACGGCTGAAAAGATTAGTACAATCTATCAGACCAAAAGGATTCGGTGTTATTGTAAGAACAGTAGCCGAAGGCAAAAAAGTAGCCGAACTAGACAAAGATTTGCAGAACCTGCTTAGCAGATGGACTGCAATGTGTAAAAAATTACCAACTGCTCATCATCCCTCAAAAGTTTTAGGAGAACTTAATCGAGCTTCTTCTATTTTACGTGACGTATTTAACGACACCTTTACGGGGATTCATATAGATGATGAAGAGTTGTACCAACAAACAAAAGATTATTTGGAAGAAATTGCTCCATCCAAACAATCCATCGTAAAATTTTATCAGTCGAAAGACACGCCAATCTTCGAAAAATACAGTATCGAACGACAAATCAAAACCTCATTTGGTAAAACAGTTTCAATGAGCAAAGGTGCTTACTTGATCATTGAACATACCGAAGCCCTGCACGTGATAGACGTTAACAGCGGCAACCGCTCCAATAAAGCTTCTAATCAAGAAGAAACCGCACTCGAAGTGAATTTAATTGCTGCTGCAGAAATTGCCAGACAACTCAGGCTTCGTGATATGGGCGGAATTATTGTGGTAGATTTCATTGACATGTCTAATCCCGAAAATCGCAAAGTTTTATATGATTTTCTCCGTGAGGAAATGAGCGACGATAAAGCCAAACATAAAATACTTCCACCAAGTAAATTTGGATTGGTACAAATTACCCGACAAAGGGTAAGACCGGAAGTAAATATTAAAACACGAGAAGAAGACCCTAACAACGAAAATGGTGAAATTGAAGCACCAATTCTTATCGTTGACAAAATTTCTTCGGATGTGGAAAGATTATTAAAAAGTCATAAAAAATTAGTGCTCAATGCACATCCTTTTGTGGCGGCTTATATTACCAAAGGATTTCCCTCTTTACGTTCAAAATGGTTTTTCGAACATAAAAAATGGGTAAAAATAATTCCTCGAGACGCTTATACTTTTCTCGAATATCATTTTTACGACAAAAATGGGAATAAAATAAAAGATTAAATCTGAAAATAATTTTCAGGTTAAACCAATAAAAAACCGCCATTCTAACCAGAACTGGCGGTTTTTTTATTTCAAATTTTTCACTTACGTAAAATTTACTCGCGTTTCAATTTCATCTCCATGCCACCCTGAATGATGGTCATGAAATCCCCTTCAAAAACCAATTCTAATCCAGCTGTATCAAAGTTAAACCGATTATCTGCCAAAGGATTTAACGGAAAAGAATCTTGACCAGTTGCTTGGCAAATCAAAACTCCATCTTCTTCCTTAATCGAAATTTTCATCGGAAAATTAGTATCAGAGTAAACGCCTTCGTATTTTTTTAAAACCGAAACGTCAACAGCTACCGAAGTCAAATTTGGAAAACGGTAAGGCATTTTGTAATAAATGCTCAAAATCCCTACCACAATGTCGTTCATTGGGTAAGATTGCCCATTTTGAACTAAAGCAATTGCCAATTTTTCTTTTGGATAATAACCTAAAGTTGACGTAAAATTTTCAATTCCGCCGTTGTGCCCGTAAAATTTTCTTTCGCCGAAAGGCATCACCATCAAACCACGACCAAAACCTTTTTCAACTTCCATCATGGCTTGTAACGATTCTGGTTTTACTAATTTCCCAGAAAAAAGTCCGTGGGCAAACAGTGTTAAATCTGCTGGAGTTGACACAATATTTCCGGCTCCACCAGGAATTGACATATCTTCCTTATTCGCTATTTTCCATATTTTGCCGTCATTTTGATAAGAAAAAACCTCTGTATTTTTACCTTTAGCGACAAAAGTATTTTGCAATTTCAGTGGCGTTGTAATTCTGTTTTTCAAATTTTCTTCGAAAGATTTTTTAGTCAAATCTTCAATAATCCAACCCAAAATAATATAATTCGAGTTGCTGTATTCTGCTTTTTCCCCAGGTTGAAAACGCGATTTGCCCAATTTGATTTTTTTCATCAATTCCTGACGGGTTTTGGGTGCTTTTGCAAAAGCGGGATAATCGTCAAAATCAGTAATGCTAAAAATACCGCTGGAATGATTCATCAGGTTTTCAATTGTAATATTTTCAGAATTTTCAATCGTGGGATAAAATTTAGACAACTTGGTTTCGGCCGTTAATTTTTTTTCATCAATCAATTGTTGAATCATAGTAGCCGTAAAGGTTTTGGTAATGGAACCTATTTTATAAACCGAAGATTTATCGGCTTTCCATTTTTTTTCCACATCAGCAAAACCATAATTTTTTTCAAAAACTATGTTGTTGTTTTCTCGAATAGCAACGGCTCCCATAAATTTATTATTCGCCGACAAAAAAGTAAGCAAACTATCAATTTTACCAAATTTATCATTGGATTGCCCAAACACATTCAGCGAAAGCGCCACAAAAAATAAGGCAAGTTTTTTCATTTTTAAAAAAAGATATTTTTAAACAAAACGATATTTTTTTGATTTTATTGAATTAAATTAATGCGCTTCCAACCAGTTTCTTCCCTCGCCTAACTCTACAGTCAATGGAACCGCCATTTTAAAAGCATTTTCCATTTCAAATTTAATCATCGGTTTGATTTTTTCGAGTTCGCTTAAATGAACATCAAACACTAATTCATCGTGAACCTGAAGTAACATTTTACTTTTCCAGTTTTCTGATTTTAATTTTCGATGAATATTGATCATTGCAATTTTGATAATATCTGCGGCACTTCCCTGAATTGGCGCATTCACGGCATTTCTTTCGGCACCGCTTCGTACCATAGCATTTTGCGAATTGATATCTTTTAAATAACGACGTCTTCCGGAAATGGTTTGTACAAATCCTTGTTCGCGAGCAATTTCGACTTGTTCCTGAATGTAGGCTTTCAAACGAGGATAGGTCTCATAATAAGCATCAATCAATTCTTTAGATTCTGCTCTGGTAAGCGAAGTTTGGTTGCTTAACCCAAATGCCGAAACACCATAAACAATACCAAAATTAACGGTTTTTGCATGGCTTCTTTGCTCTCGAGTGACTTCTTCAAGTGGAATATTAAAAACTTTTGAAGCGGTTGAAGCGTGAATATCTTCGTTGTTTTGAAACGATTTTATCATGTTTTCTTCGCCACTTAAAGCCGCAATAATTCTCAGTTCTATTTGCGAATAATCGGCAGAAACCAAGATGTGATTTTCATCTCTGGCGATAAACGCTTTTCTAATTAACCTTCCCCGTTCGGTTCTTATAGGAATATTTTGCAAATTTGGGTTATTAGAACTCAACCGTCCCGTTGCTGCCACGGTTTGCATGTAATCCGTATGAACGCGATTGGTTTTGCCGCAAACCTGTAATGGTAAGGCTTCGACATAAGTATTTTGCAATTTTACGAGTTGGCGCCAATCTAAAATATCTTGTACAAAAGGGCTTGTTAACGCTAAATAAGAAAGTACATCTTCGCCGGTTGCATATTGTCCGGTTTTGGTTTTTTTCTGTTTTGCTCCTCCAATTTTCAACTTGTCGAATAAAATTTCTCCTAATTGCTTTGGCGAAGCTAAATTGAATTTTTCGCCGGCATTTTCGTAAATCTGATTTTCAAGTTTGTCAATATCCGCCTGTAATTCTACCGAAAGTTTTTGCAAAAACGGAACGTCTAAATTAATTCCTTCGCGTTCCATATCTGCCAAAACTGGAACCAGCGGCACTTCAATTTCATCAAATAATTTTCGGGTTTCGGCACGTTGTAATTCTTCTGCAAAAAAATCTTTCAATTGAAGTGTAACATCCGCATCTTCAACGGCATATTCTTTCACATCTTCTACCGGAACATCGCGCATATTTTTTTGGTTTTTGCCTTTTTTACCAATTAATTCTTCGATGGATTTTGGCGAATATTGCAAATAAGTTTCAGATAAAATATCCATGTTATGTCGCATATCCGGATTGATGAGATAATGCGCAATCATGGTATCGAAAATCTTCCCTTTGACCTCAATGCCATAATTGGCAAGGATTTTTAAATCATATTTTAAATTTTGACCTATTTTTTCAATGTGTTCTGCTTCAAAAAAAGGTATAAACTGGTCCACAATTTTTTGAGCTTCGTCTTGATTTTCAGGAACGGGAACGTAAAAACCTTTGCCTTTTTCCCAAGAAAATGACATGCCAACCAATTCGGCAGTTAGCGGATCTATTCCGGTGGTTTCGGTGTCGAAACTTACGGCGGTTTGTTTGAGTAAATTTTGTAATAAAAATTTGGTTGCCATTCCTGGTTCAACGGTTTGGTAAAAATGTTCCGTGTTTTCAAGCGTTTTGTAAAAACTGCTTGTATTTTCGCCAGAATCTGAATGGGTGTTTACCGAAAATAAATCAAATTGGTCGCTTGCAGGTTGCGGTTTTTTGTACAATCTGGCTTCCGCCGAATTTGCCACAGCTGCATTAGGATCAGTTCGGAACAAATTATCGAATTGTTCTGCCATTCGGCGAAATTCTAGTTCCTGAAAAATGGCTTCGGTTTCTTCGATGTTCGGTCGCGATAGTTGGTAATCTTCTTCATTAAATTGCACATCACAATCGCAAATGATAGTCGCTAATTTCTTCGAAAGAATTCCTTTTTCTTTATTGGCTTCGATGTTTTCTTTCATCTTTCCTTTGAGCTGGTGTGTGTTGGCCAAAAGGTTTTCCATCGAACCATATTCTTTTAAAAATTTCTTGGCTGTTTTTTCGCCAACACCTGGTAAACCCGGAATATTGTCAACCGCATCTCCCATCATTCCTAAGAAATCAATGACTTGTTCAGGTCTTTCGATTTCAAATTTTTCCAAAACTTCAGGAATTCCCCAAATTTCGATTCCATTTCCCATTCGGGCAGGTTTGTACATAAAAATGTTTTCGGTAACTAACTGGGCAAAATCCTTGTCTGGCGTTACCATATACACTTTAAAATTTTCTTTTTCGGCTTGTTTGGCAATCGTCCCGATGAGATCGTCAGCTTCGCAACCTGCCAATTCTATGATGGGAATATGCATCGCTTGAAGCAAACGGTGAATATATGGAATGGCAATTAAAATAGCTTCTGGTGTGGCATCACGATTGGCTTTATAGTCGGAGAACATTTCGGTTCGTACTGCACTTCCCTCTTTATCAAAAGCTACTGCCAAATGATCCGGTTTCTCTCTTTTGATTAAATCCAAAAGGGAATTCATAAATCCCATGATGGCAGAAGTATCCATCCCTTTGGAGTTGATCCGGGGATTTTTGATAAAAGCGTAATATCCTCTGAAAATTAAGGCGTAAGCGTCGAGCAGAAAAAGGCGTTTTTGTTGTGACATATTTATATTTTGATGAATTCAAAAATACAAAAACTAACGCATTACAGGTAAAAAATCAACCAAGAACATTTTATAAATTATATCCGATATCTCAGGAACAATACTAAATTTTCATACTAACGTTAAAATTGTTTAAACGTTTAGCGATAGATTTTGAGAATTCATTTTCTTTGTTGAAACTTTATATATGTTGCGTTGGATTCTTTTTATTTCTGTCTTATTGGTGATAGAAATTTACGCCTTTCAAGCTTTTAAAACTGCCATAAAACACAAATGGATTGTTTTTTCCTACCAGATGCTCTCCATAGCAGTTATTATATATGTGATTTATTCGTTGAGTCAATTTGACCGTGCGGTTGGTCAAAACCGCCAATCGTTAATTACTTTTGGACTGATTTTATTGACACTTTTGCCGAAAATCATCATCATGGTGATTTTATTTGGTGAAGATATTTGGAGAATTATTTACGGAATTTACGGCAAATTTTCTGACAAAAATAATGGAGATTTTTTACCAGAACGAAGAAAATTTGTCAGTCAAACTGCCTTGGGAATTGCCGCCATACCTTTTCTATCTTTAATTTACGGGATGACAATTGGCAAATATAATTTTAAAGTAAGGAAACAAACCATTCAATTTCCTGACTTGCCTGACAGTTTCGATGGTTTTAAGATTCTACAAATTTCGGATATTCACAGCGGTAGCTTTGACAGTACAGAAAAAATTGAGTATGCAATAGACTTAATTAACCAGCAAGAAGCCGACATTATTCTTTTTACCGGCGACATTGTCAATACACACGCTACTGAAATGCACCCGTGGATTGACACTTTTAAAAAAATAAAAACGCCTGAATACGGAAAATTTTCTGTGTTAGGTAATCACGATTATGGCGAATACATCACTTGGCCAACAAAGCAAGCGAAACTTAAAAATTTCGAAGACATTAAGGACTTACACCAGATGATTGACTTTAAATTGTTGCTTAACGAAAATTTGAAGTTAAAAAAAGGCAATGAGGAAATTGCCTTGGTTGGAGTAGAAAACTGGGGTGTTGGATTTAAGCAAGCCGGAGATTTGGCGAAAGCCTCAGAAGGATTGACGCAAAAAGATTTTAAAATTTTGATGAGCCACGATCCGTCACATTGGGATTTTGAGGTAAAAAACCACGCCGGAAATTATCAATTAACACTTTCGGGACACACGCATGGTTTCCAATTTGGGATTGAAATTCCAGGATTTATCAAGTGGAGTCCGGTTCAATACCGTTATCCTCAGTGGGCTGGATTGTATGAAACCAATAAAAAATATTTGTATGTAAACCGCGGTTTTGGCTTTCACGCCTATCCTGGCCGTGTAGGGATTATGCCAGAAATTACGGTATTAGAATTAAAAAAATCAGGAAATATATCATAATTCATTAAAAATGCTACATTTGTAGTAAAATTGTTGTAATTTAGAAATAAAATCTACGTGTAAAACTTCATTATATGTCAAAATTTGGAGAACTTATTAGTGCACAAGTGCCGGTTTTAATTGACTTTTATACCGAATGGAATGAGCAATCGGTTTCGATGCATCCGGTAATTCGTGACGTGGCAGCTGCTTTGGGAGACAAAGCAAAAGTGATAAAAATTGATGTAGATAAAAACCAAGAGCTTGCCGAAGCGCTTCGTATTAAAGGATTACCCACTTTGATGATTTACAAAAATGGTCAAATGGTTTGGCGTCAATCAGGTGAATTAGATGCCAATTCTATCATCACCATCGTTACCGAACAACTTTAGATTTTATCAAAAATAAATCCTTTTCTTTTCAAGATTTCGATGGCTTTTGGCAAAGCAAATTTTACGTTTGTGGCAGCTTTTAAACTGTCATGAAAAACGATAATGCTCCCTTTTTGTGTATTTTTAACTACATTGTCCAAACATTTTTCGGGAGAAACTTTAGCATTATAGTCAACGCTCAAAACGTCCCACATAATTATTTTGTAACCTGTTTTTTTGAGTGCCTTTATTTGAGAAAATTTAATTTTGCCGTAAGGCGGACGAAATAATTTCGGCTTTTTACAGCTTAAATTTTCTAGTAAATCATGACATTCTCGAGCATTTTCAAGGTATTTTTCTAAAGATTGATCCCAACCTTTGAGATGATTTTGAGTATGATTTCCTACCGAATGTCCTTCATTGAGAATTCTTAAAAATAAATCTGGGTAAGCTTCAACATTTTTTCCGATGCAAAAAAAGGTGGCCTGAATGTTATTTTTTTTTAATTCGTCTAAAACAAAATCCGTAATTCCCGGCATTGGTCCATCATCAAAAGTGAGGAAAATTTTATTGTCCGGGTTTGGAATTTCCCAAACCAATCCCGAAAAAATCCATTTGATTATCCTACTGGTTTTCACCCACATAATATCCATTTTCATACTAAAAAAAAAATGCCGATACGAATCGCATCGGCACTAATTTACGAATTTATACTATTATTCAAAATCACGCTTGAATTGCTTAAACATGGCGTTATAAGAATTAAAATCTTTTTTAGATGCGTTGTAAAACTCCATATCCCCACGGTCTTTCATGGTTTCGAGCAAACTTCTGTAACGTTCAATATCAGTTATGATTTCGATATAATAGGTGTTTTGTTCGCTTGGCGAAAACGTTTTGTAGTGTGTAAGATTTTGCTGGTATTTTTTAATCAAGCTGGTTAGGGTTTCTCTGGCTTTTGCCTTTTCTCCTACTTCGTAATAACCGGCAGCGAAAGGCTCCACAAAACTGTAAAAACCAAATTTTTCGATTGGCATAGTAGTCATTGCCATTTCAATAATTTTTTTGGCCTGATCGTTTTTACCTTCGTTGATTAATTGTTCCATCAAGCGAGCCAAATTCGTGCGGTAACTGATGCTGTTTTTGCGGGTTTCCGGATCGTGGTAAATTTCGGTGCTACCACTATTTCCCCAATCCCATTTGGAAACAATGTCAAACATTTTTTCAGAATCAATTTGTCCCATATCCATTGGGCTTGCGGCTTTTTCCAACGGCGTTTTGATAGGAACCAATTTGTACACAATTCCGTCGAGTTGCAGGTAATCTTTCATCCAAAGATAATCGTCATCGCCAAAACTTCCCGGCGAGAAATAAATGGGTCGTTTCCAGTTATTATTGGCCACAATGTTCAACATCATGAGGCGATTTTTATACAAGGCATTTCCTTTAATATCCAAATCGATATAAGGAACAATTGAATCTATTGCTTTTTTTGAAACTACTTTATTAGTTATCACGGCTTGTTTATCTACCGGAATCCTAATTTTATTGGTTGGAAAAAAGTGTACTTTTTGTCCGTTTGGCAAATCAACCATTGTTCGCGGATCGTCTAACGAAATAAACGACATTAAGTCTTGAATGTTCCAACGATTTTCTGTTTGCGGACGATAAATCACATAATCTAATTTATCTCCCACATATTGATGGTGTTCGAAAGAAATAGGCAATGGCTCAGATTTGTATGCTTTGGCTTTCATTTGATCAATATACCAATCGGTCATAAAAAGACTGGTGTTTACGATTCTAATATCGGTTCTAATTCCTTCAATTTCTTGAGCATACCAAAGTGGGAATGTATCGTTATCACCTATAGTAAATAGAATGGCATTTTGATCACACGATTCTAAATAATTTTTTGCCATGGCAATTGCCGTATATTTTCCGGAGCGGTCGTGATCATCCCAGTTTTGAGCTGCCATTAATACTGGAGCTGCTAACACTGTAGTTGCGATAACAATTGGAGCGGCGATTTTTGGTGACAAGTATTTTTTAACTGTATCGTAAATAGCGTAAACTCCGTAAGCAATCCACATCGCAAAAACGTAGAACGAACCTACCAATGCATAATCTCTTTCACGTGGTTCAAAAGGTCTTTCGTTTAGGTAAATTTTTAACACTAATCCAGTGAATAAAAACAGTACGAGCAAAACGTAAAAGCTTTTCAAATCTTTATTAGCGTGGTAAACCAATCCAATTATCGCCAAAATAAACGGCAAGAAATAATAAACGTTTCGCCCTTTGTTGTTTAGTGCATCGTCAGGTAAATTTTCTTGAGAACCTAATCTGGCTTCGTCAATAAATTTAATTCCGCTTAACCAATTTCCGTCAAAATTATCGTATTTTCCTTGGTTATCATTTTGTCTTCCCACGAAATTCCACATTAAATAGCGCCAGTACATATACCCAAACTGGTATTCAAATAAAAATTGAAAATTATCTCCAGCAGATGGTTTGTCGATAATTAGATAATCTCCATAAGTTTTTAAAAATTTATGATAACCGTCAACGTCAATATCTCCCGAGGCGTAAGCTGCCCGAAATTGTTGCACGTTTTTCTCCATTTCTAGACGAATTTGTGCGCCATAATGCATCAATTCTTCTTCGGAAAGCTGGCGTGGATCAATCCCATATTGTGGTAAATCTGAAGCGTAATCGTAGGTAGGATCTAATCTAAAATTTAAAACTTTAGAAAATCTCATGTAATTTTCAGCATGTTCAGTACTCCACATTCTTGGCAAAAATGCTTTGTGGTTATCGTCAGAATTTTGCTCTGCATTTTTGTAATTATTGACAATTACATATTTACCTAGTTTGTAATCACGCTCATAGTTTGGTTTTTTATCCAAATAAGGATTTTCTTTATCTAAACCTGCATAAGTATCCGAAAATTGTGGCCCGTAAAAAAGCGGATTTGATCCATATTGTTCACGATTATAATACGCCAAAACTTCTCGAGCATCCGATGGTTTATTTTCATTAATGACCACATTTGCATTAGCACGAATCGGTAACATCATCCACGTTGAAAAACCTATCAAGATGAAAAGAATACAAAGTATTAACGTATTGGCCTGAACTTTTCCTTTCTCGCGAGTATATTTTAAACCAAAATAAAAGAAAGCAATTAAAGCAACTGTTACAAATATAGTTCCCGAATTAAACGGCAATCCCAAACTGTTAACCATAAAAACTTCGGCGTTTCCAAAGAATCCCATTGTTAACGGTAACAGTAATTTGAAAATAAAAAGCAACACCGAAACCACAACTACATTCGCAATGATGAAATTTTTAACAGTAATTTTCGGATAATTTTTAAAATAATAAATAAATCCAATTGATGGAATCGTTAACAACGCCATGAAGTGAACTCCAAAGGAAAGCCCAATTACTAAAGCAATCAACAATAACCACCGGTTTCCTCTTGGCAAATGCATTTCTTGTTCCCAACGCAATCCCAACCAAAGCAATACCGCAATGAATAAACTTGCCATGGCATAAACTTCCGCTTCAACGGCATTGTACCAAAAACTATCAGAAAAAGTAAAAGCCAAACTGGCAACGGCAGCACTTCCTAAAACAGCAACTGCGTTAGAATTATTAAACTCATTTGTAGTAGAAACTAATTTTTTCAGCAACATTGTAAGTGACCAAAACATAAATAATATGGTAAACGCACTCGATAAAACCGACATAAAATTTACCATCAAAGCCACTTGATTTGGCTCTAAAGCAAACATGGAAAAAAACGCACCAATCATCTGGAAAAGCGGAGCTCCAGGAGGATGTCCTACTTCTAATTTTGCAGCGGTAGATATATATTCGCCACAATCCCAGAAACTTAAAGTGGGTTCAACAGTTAAGGCGTAAACAAGGAGGGCAATCGAAAAAACGGTCCAACCAATAATTGTATTCCATTTTTTGAAATTAAAAGATACCATAGAGTCCTGATAAAAATTATACTTGCAAAGAAAATGCTTTTTTACTTAATGGAATGCTAAAAAAAAAATATTCCAGAAAAAGTTCAAAAAAATTTGCGCAATTGATTTTTTGTTCTAAATTTGCACTCGCAATCAAGCAATGCTGGCCTATGGTGTAATGGTAACACTACGGTTTTTGGTGCCGTCTTTCTAGGTTCGAGTCCTAGTAGGCCAACATAAATTTAACCTCTCAATTTTTTGGGAGGTTTTTTTTATTTTAGCCAAAGTCAATTTCACGAAAAAAAAAAAAAAATTAACTTCAGAGTTGTCAATTACTCTTTTAAAATTTTTAGTATTGGCATACAATTTGGCAATACCTAAAAAAAAAAATAGAATATGAAAAAAATATTGTGCGCTTTTGTTTTACTTTCAATTCAAGGATATTCACAAGAATTTCAAGGAATGGCGGTTTACGAATCTAAAACCAGTATCGGAGATTTTGCAGGAAGAATAGGCAATCGTCCCGAAATTACGCCTGAAATGCAAAAATCCATAGAAGAAAGGGTTAAAAAAGCTATGGAAAAAACTTTTGTACTCAACTTTGATAAAACTTCTTCAATTTATAAAGAAGAAGAAAAACTTGATGCTCCAGGACAGCAAAACTCCGGATTTAGAATGATGAATTCCATGATGGGAACCGGTGGTACTTTTTATAAAAATGTAAAAGAAAAAAAGATTACCGTTGACAAAGAATTTCTAGGAAAAGAATTTTTAATTCAAGATTCTTTACCATCTTATCAATGGAAAATGGAAGGCGAAACCAAACAAATTGGCGGTTATACTTGCTATAAAGCCACAGCTTTAAAACCCGCAAGCAAATCCGATTTTAGAAATTTTCGAGCGAAAAAAGAAGAAGAAAAAGCCACTTCTGAAAAATCTACAAACATTATGGATTACGTTGAAATCCCTAAAGAAATCGAAATCACGGCTTGGTATGCTCCCGAAATCGCTGTGAATCAAGGACCTGAAAATTATTGGGGACTTCCAGGCTTAATACTAGAAATTTCCGATGGGAAAACGGTTATTTTATGTTCCAAAATAGTTCTAAACCCTAAACAAAAAACCGAAATCAAAGCGCCAACCAAAGGTAAAGTAGTTTCTCAAAAAGAATTTGATGCAATTGTTGTTGAAAAAATGGAGGAAATGCGTCAAAATTTTCAAAACGGAAGGCAAACGCCAAGATTAAGAATTGGAAATTAAATCGTTTAACCAATTAATTTATAGCCATGACTGCGAATATTTATAATTTGAATATCCGGGTCGTGGCTTAATTTTTTTCGGAGTTTTGTGATAAAAACGTCCATACTTCGTCCGTTAAAAAAATCATCATCACCCCAAATAGTTTTCAAGATTAGCGAGCGATCAACCACCTCATTTTTATTCTCAATCAACAGTTGTAATAGCTCCGCTTCGCGATGCGTTAAAGAGATAATATCTTTACCAATTGTAAGAATTTGCTTTGTAAAATCGAAAATGAATTTTCCTATTTCGAGTATTTTTTCTCCTTCAAAAAATTTCCGGTTGACTAACGCGTGAATTCGAACAATCAGTTCTTCCATGCTAAACGGTTTTCGCAAATAATCATTTCCACCAATGTTAAAACCGTCCACAACATCTTGAGTTTGCGACTTTGCCGTAAGGAAAATAATGGGAATTTTCGCATCTTTTTTACGAATTTCTTTGGCGACAGAAAATCCATCTTTTTTGGGCATCATCACATCCAAAACTAAAATATCAGCTTTTTCGGTAGCATATTTAGCCAGAGCTTCTTCTCCATTTTCACAATGCACCACGCTAAAATTGCGGGTTTCCAAACTTTCCCGAACAATTTGCGCCAAAGCAGGCTCGTCTTCCGCCAAAATAATTTTAATTTTTTCCTTCATTGGGCAAAATGATTAAAAAAGTTGTGGGCAAGCATGACAGCAATTCGAGCGAACCATTGTGTTTTTCAATGATTTTTTTGGCATAAAAAAGCCCAATTCCAAAGCCTTTTACATCATGTAAATTTCCTTTCGGAATGCGGTAAAACTTATCAAAAACCTTATCACTTTGGCTTTTATCAATTCCTTTTCCATTATCTGATACGCTTATTTTTATTTCCGCTTTCGCAAAATTTATCCGTACTAAAATTTCGTTTCCACCGTATTTCACGGCATTGTCAATTAAATTTGAAATCGCATTTTCCAAATGAAAAAAGTCGGCATCAATTACAATTTCATCTTCCTCCGAAACAAAATTAATGACTTTATCTTGGGCAATAATTTGATGTTTTTCACAAAGATTTTTGACCATCAATACCAAATCGTTTGTTTCTTTTTTCAACATCAGTTTTTCGGTATCTATCGAAGCTGTTTCTAACAATTTCTCAACAATTAGCTCTAATTTTTTTAACTGATTTTGAGAAATATCAAGGTATTTTCTTGTTTTCTCTGGATCGTTATTTTCGTTAAAATGTTTTAATGCTTCGAGTGCTGTGGCAACAGTAGTAATTGGCGTTTTAAATTCGTGGGTAATGTTACTAATCAAATCGTTTTTAATTTCGTCGGCTTTTTTTTGGTGTTTGATTATATTAAGCAAATAAATTAAACAAAAAATTATGGCTGAAGAAAGCACCAATGATAAGATAATTTCCATTATGCTGCGTTGCAAAATCTGAATTACAGGATTGCTAAACTTTAGTTTCAATTTCATTCCGTTACGCAAATAACCTGAATTTCCTTCTACCATTAAAGGTAAAGCAGCTTGATTGTTACTTTGATAATTTGCTAATATTCTTTTATCTTTTACCTGCAAAATTTCATAATCTACATTTATATTTTTTCGCGCAGATTCCAGCTCGAAAACTTGTGAAAGTTTATTAAAATCAATTGAATCATTCCTCACAGAAATAATAATTTTATTCACCAAATTTTCTAATCCCGAAATGCTATCAACTTCTTTTCGCCCTTTAAGAACTTGAATACTTTGTATTTCTGACGGATTTTCTATTTTCGGAAAATTACTTTGTACCAACTCATCCGATTTCGTTTCTTTCGAACTCGTTTCACTAAAATTAATGGCTGTAACTTTCGCATTACCCTTCAGTTTTCTTTTTGGAAAAGATTTGGTAAAAGCAGAATCTTTCAATACATTTTCAAAAAAACCCTCTCTGTTTTGCCCATCTTTTCCTACAAATGCAACCACCTGATTAAGTGCGTCTTTTGAATAGTATAACTCTATTCCATTATCAAATGCCGCTTGCACATCGGAGACAAAACGTGTTTTATTTTCTTGATAATTTTTTACATTCCAAAAAATTTGGACGCTAATGGTGGCCAAAATCGTAATGGAAATAAATAAAATGATAATATTGTAACTGCTTTTTTTCATTGTTTCAAAAATAAAAACAAAAACAATAGATTTTAAGCTGTTAACGAACGTTAACTTTGGTTAACGCAAAGTGTGGATTTTTGTAAGGAAATTTGAAACATTAATCTAAACTTTATAATTATGATACGAGCACTTTATTATTTGGCAATTTTTTCTATCACCGCAATTTTAAACATTGCTTTTGCGCAAGATTTTCAAGGACAAGCCATTTACGAATCAAAGACGCAAATGAAGGATAAAGTAAAAATTAAAAGTTCAGATATGACTCCTGAAATGATTAAGAGTATGGAAGAACAAATGGTAAAAATGTTTGAAAAAACGTATGTTTTAAATTTCAACAAAACGGAATCGGTTTTTACCCAAGAAGAAAAATTAGAAACACCAATTGCCGGAGAAAATTCAGTGATGTTTAAAGGCGGTAGTGACGGAATTTCTTATGTAAATGTCAAGGAAAAATTATTACTTGTGTTTGAAGATCGATTTGGTAAAGAATTTACAATTGCTGATTCACTACCGAACTGGAACTGGAAAATTGAAAGCGAAACTAAAAAAATAGGAAATTACCTTTGTACTAAAGCTACAGCAACAGTGCCACCATCGGCTAAAGCCATGAATAGATTTAAGGAACAGCAAGCCAAGAAAGCTAATGGTGAAACAATGATTTTTAGTATGGGCGAACCAAAAGAGCAAATTCACACCGTATGGTTTACACCAGAAATTCCGGTAAGTTTAGGGCCTAAAAATTATTGGGGTTTGCCCGGATTAATTTTAGAAGCTAATAATGGTAGTACCATTTACCTGTGCTCAAAAATTATCCTTAACCCTAAAGAAAAAACCGAGATTAAACGCCCTAACAAAGGTAAAAAAGTAAGCCGTGAAGAATACGTAAAAATCTTAGAAAAGCAATTAGAGAGAATGACAGATTCTAAAGGCAATATAAACATTCAAGTTGGTGGATAGTAACACTCCATTTTCATTTATTTCAAAAAATTAAACCCATGCATAAAATTTTTACCCTTATTTTTTTCTTTATTTTTTCAATTACGCAAGCGCAAAATATTCGGCTCGAAGGTTTAGTAATAGATGAAAAAGCAATAGGTCTTGAAATGGCAAATGTAATGGCAATTAACAAAACTACCAAAGCAATGGACGCCTATGCAATCACTAACGATAAGGGTAAATATGTGCTCCATTTAAAAGCGAATACGACCTATATTATTAAAGCAAGTTTTATTGGGTTTTCCCCAAATGAATTTGAATTAACAACTGAATTCGAAAATCTTATCCAAAATATAGTTATGTCCGAAGGTGTGGCGCTAGACGAAGTAGAAATAGTTCATGAAATGCCCGTTTCCATTAAAGGCGATACCATTATTTACAACTCGGATTCGTTTACCAATGGTACCGAACGCAAATTAGGCGACATTTTGAAAAAATTACCGGGAGTACAAGTAAACAAAGACGGACAAGTGGAAGTTGAAGGAAAAACTGTACAGAAATTAATGGTTGATGGTAAAGATTTTTTTGACGGTGATACTAAACTAGGCGTTCAAAATATTCCGGCTGATGCAGTTGATAAAGTTCAGGTATTGCGAAATTACAACGAGGTGAACCAACTAAAAGGACTAGAAAACAACGAGGAAAATATTGCTATGAACATCAAGCTCAAAGACGGCAAAAAGAATTTTTGGTTTGGCGATGTTACGGCAGGAATTGGCGTTGGTCATGAAGAATCTCGTTATATTGCGAACCCAAAATTATTTTATTACAGTCCAAAATACAGCGTGAATCTTTTGGCGAATGCCAACAATATTGGCGAATTACCGTTTACCATTCAGGATTATTTTAAATTTAGCGGTGGTTTTCGAAATATTATGCGAAAAGGAGGTACAAATTTTAGCGTGGCTTCCAATGATTTAGGCTTGTCGATGGTGAGAAATAATCGGGCAAAGGAAATTGAAACGCGTTTTGGAGCGGCAAATTTCAGTTACAACCCTAAAAAAAGCTGGACTATTAGCGGTTTCGGGATTATCAATTCTTCCGATACTGAAATGGAAATTGCCTCGCGGGAACAATTTCTCGATACTGACGGGAATGTGAATACTGAACAAATTTCGAGGGAAAATACATTTCAAAGGTCTAACCTAGGATTGTTCAAGTTAAGCTCAAGTTACATCCCAAACACCAATGTTCATTTTGACTATGACGCCTTGCTCAAAATTTCTTCCCAAGACGAAAATGTTGGATTATTTACTTCGGAAAACCGCCAAAACATTACAATTGACCAAGATATTTACACCCGAAAAAAACAAAAACCCGTTGCTTTTAATCAAAATCTAAATTATTATTATACGCTAAACGCAAATAATATTTTCGCCTTTGAGATACAACATATGTATCAAGAAGAAGATCCTTTTTACAATGCCAATTTACTAGTTCAACCCTTTGAAATTTCGGGTTACATTGCGGGACAAGACAGAAATAACATCAGTCAGAATCGTTTTATCAAAACCAATAAAATTGATACCAAGTTAGATTATTATTATATGGTAACCCCAAAAAGTAACTTGAATATCACACTAGGAAACACTTATTCTTATCAAAATTTTAATTCTCATATTTTTCAAATTTTGGACAATGCCGAAAAAAACGACCTAAATGCTTCGGTAAATAATAACGATGTAGATTTTGCATTTAATGATGTTTTTGTAGGATTACATTATAAATTTATTACTGGAAAATTTACTTTTAATCCGGGATTTTCAGTTCACAGTTATTTTATGAAAAACCAGCAAGAATCAGGTGATTTCGACCGAAATTTCTTCAGAGTTTTACCCGATGTTTATGCTTTGTACCAAATAAAAAAATCCGAAACATTGACATATAATTTTTCACTTCAAAATGATTTTACTGATATTTCTCAATTAGCTGAAGGCACAATTTTCTCGAGTTACCGCTCTCTTTTTCAAGGAAATAGAACACTTGAAAATGCTTTAAGTCAAAATCATTCGTTGCGCTATTTTAAATTCAATATGTTTGACCAAACTAATATTTCCGGGAATTTAAATTACAACCGAAGAATTGACGCCGTAAGAAGAATTGCTGCTTTTGAAGGAATTAATCAAGTGGCAACACCTTTTAATTCTAATTTTGCCGATGAAACTTTTACAGGTGCTTTGTCATACGGAAAATCTTTTGCCCGATATTACAAGGCAAATGCGAGTATTTCACTTGGTTGGGTAAAACAAAATAATATTCAGTTGAATCAAAACACAAATGAATTATTAAGAACGGTTAATGAAGTTTTTAACCAAAATTATAGCATAGGATTTTCTACAAATTTTAAAAACCTGCCTAGTATAGAACTTGCCTACACGCTTAGCATCAACGAATATTCGAATGCTACTTTTTATAACCATTCCCCTTCTGCCAACCTTGAATATTTTTTCTTGGACGCATTTTCGTTCAAAGCAGAGTACGAGTTTAACAAATATTTCAACAGCGAAAAAACCGTGGATAACACTTACGATTTTCTTTCGGCAAGTATTGCATATCAGCAAAAGAACAGCAAATTTGAATATCGATTGGCAGCTACCAATTTACTCAATACAACGAGTTTAAATGACGATAGCTTTAACCAGTTTTTTACCCGAACATCGCAATACCGTGTTCAGCCGAGATTTATTATTTTATCATTGCGGTACAATTTATAGGTAAAAGAAAATGGGGATTTTAATGTCCCCATTTTTTGTAATAAAATTGATAAAAATGAAGATAAATTTCATTTATATTCTAAAAGTTACCACCGGTCTTTGCGCATGATTTACTAAGTCTTCGCTAATGCTTCCGTTGAAGAAATGCGCCAAACCGTTTCGCCCATGAGTACTAATTCCTATTAAATCTGCATTAATGCTTTTGGCAAAATTCAACACTCCTTTTTCAACATTTGTATCATTATAAATATGAAGAGAATAATTATTTAAGTTAAACCCGGAAATAAAGTCGTTCATTATTTTCTGCGCAACATCCGTAGATTTAAAGCTATTTGGCGTATTAATCATTACTAAATTAAGATGGGCATCAAAATTTTGCGCAAATTTCACCACTTTGGAAAAAGAATTTTTAATTTCATCAGAAAAATCGGACGCAAAAACAAATTTACTCACGTCAAATTCTCCTTCATCACGTTTAATGACCAACACTGGAATTTCCGAAGAACGCACCACTTTCTCAGTGTTTGACCCAATAAAAACTTCTTGAAAACCACTTGCCCCGTGAGATCCCATTACAATTAAATCAACATTATTTTTGCGGCTGATATTAATAATTCCATCAAACGCCTTTTCAAATTGAATTACTTCTGAAACTTCAATTCCTTCGAGAAAAGGAAAATCCATCATGCTTTCAACACGTTCAATAGCTTTGTTCTTAAAAAACATTAATTCAGGAATATCACTTCCATGACCAATGGCATCGCTGCTTTGACCAGGAAGTTCAAGCATATGAAGTAAAATAATTTCACCATCATGTTTTTTGGCAATTTGGGCGGCAACACGCAGCGCATTTTCTGCATGCTCGGAAAAATCTGTAGGGACTAAAATTCTTTTCATAAACTAAGAATGTAAGGGTGTATGTATCGGTTTGTTTTTAATAAAATAAAGGTACGAATTTTATTTCAAATGAAACAATATCACAATGATTTTCAATATCTAAAAAAAATAACTATATTTGCACCGTTATTTATAAAAACCATTAAATAATGAGGGGACATTTGTCCCCTCTTTTTATACGAATATGACATTTAAGGAAAAAGTTGCGGATTTAGTCAACAAAGGTTTAGAAGAAAAACCGGCGTTATTTCTAATCGATCTTTCCATTTCCGAAGGCAATAAAATAATTGTAACTTTAGATGGAGATAATGGCGTAAATTTGCAGGACTGTATTGATATCAGTCGTGCCATTGAACAAAGCTTGGATCGGGAAGAAGAAGATTTTTCGTTAGAAGTTGCTTCGGCTGGAATTTCAGCACCATTGAAATTGGTTCGCCAATACAAAAAAAATATTGGCAGAAATTTAAAAGTAAAAACTGCCACTGAAACCATTGAAGCTAAACTTGAAGCCGCAGATGATGATAAAATAACGTTAGCCTGGACGGCACGCGAACCTAAAAAAGTGGGAAAAGGAAAAGAAACCGTTGAAAAAAAACAAGAAATTCCTTACTCCGAAATTAAAGAAGCAGTTGTTACAATAATATTTTAAAAAATAAAAAACTTGGCATGGAGAATATTGCATTAATCGAGTCATTTTCAGAGTTTAAAGATGATAAGCTGATAGATCGCGTAACATTAATGGCGATTCTAGAAGATGTGTTTAGAAATGCATTGAAGAAAAAATACGGCTCGGACGATAATTTCGATATCATTATCAATCCAGATAAAGGAGATATGGAAATTTGGAGACGACGTGTGATTGTGGCAGATGAAGATCTTGATTTTGAAAACGAAGAAATCACATTAACTGAAGCCAGAAAAATTGAGCCGGATTTTGAAATTGGAGAAGAAGTTTCGGAAGAAGTAAAATTAATTGATTTAGGACGAAGAGCAATTTTGGCACTTCGCCAAAATTTAATTTCAAAAATTCACGAACACGACAACACTAATCTTTACAAGCAATTTAAAGATTTAATTGGCGATATTTACACTGCGGAAGTTCACCATGTTCGCCCAAGAGCTGTGATTTTAGTGGACGACGAAGGAAATGAAATTGTTTTGCCAAAAGAAAAACAAATCCCTTCGGACTTTTTTAGAAAAGGAGACAACGTTCGTGGTATTATTGAAAATGTAGAATTAAAAGGAAATAAGCCACAAATCATTATGTCTAGAACTTCTGAAAAGTTCTTAGAAAAATTATTTGAGCAAGAAATTCCTGAAGTATTTGACGGCTTAATTACCATTAAAGGAGTGGTAAGAATTCCGGGAGAAAAAGCAAAAGTAGCGGTAGATTCTTATGATGACAGAATTGATCCTGTTGGCGCTTGCGTAGGGATGAAAGGATCAAGAATCCACGGAATTGTTAGAGAATTAGGTAACGAAAATATTGACGTTATTAACTATACTAACAATACACAACTATTCATTACCCGTGCTTTAAGTCCGGCAAAAGTATCTTCTATCAAAATTAACGAAGAGACAAAAAGAGCCGAAGTTTTTCTTAAATTAGAAGAAGTATCAAAAGCCATTGGAAGAGGTGGACACAATATTAAATTAGCAGGATTGCTAACCGGTTATGAATTAGATGTTATCCGCGAAGGTAATATTGCAGAAGAAGAAGACGATGTAGAGTTGACAGAGTTTTCGGACGAAATCGATGGTTGGATCATCGACGAATTTGCAAAAATTGGTTTAGATACTGCAAGAAGTATTCTGCGTCAAGACGTAGATGATTTAGTAAGAAGAACCGATCTTGAAGAAGAAACTATTAGAGAAGTAGTACGCATTCTAAAAGAAGAGTTCGAAGACTAAACAAAACAACAACACAACGCAATAGGTAATAATAAAAAGGTTTTATGTCTGAAGAAAGAGTAATAAGAATAAACAAAGTTTTACGAGAATTAAATATCTCGCTGGATAGGGCTGTCGATTATTTAAAAGACAAAGGAATTGCGATTGATGCAAATCCAAATGCCAAAATTTCGCAGCAAGAATTTAATATTCTTGAGAGCCAGTTTGCGGGTGATAAAGGTCGCAAAGAGGCTTCTATTGAAGTAGGGGAAGAAAAAAGAAAAGAAAAAGAAGCATTGCGTGTTGAAAGAGAAAAAGAAATTGAAGAGAAACGCAAGCAAGACGAGGAACGCCAAAGACAACAAGAAGTAATCAAAGCGAAAGCAACTTTGTCTGGTCCGAAACAAGTGGGGAAAATTGACCTTGAGCCAAAAACGCCAACTGTTGCGGAAACACCAAAACCAGAAACCGTTACAAAAACTCCGGCTTCTGTAACTCCTGAAAAAACTCAGGAAGAACTTGTAGAAAAAGTTAAAGAGGCAGAAAAACCATCTTCAGAAACACCTAAACCTCAGCCAAAACCAACAGAAGTTAAGGCAGAAACCAAACAACCTATTAAAGAGGAAACAAAACCTCAACAAACCCCTGCCGCTACAAATGATCAGCCTCAGGTGGATGAAATTACAACACAATACCAAAAATTATCAGGGACAACTTTTACTGGTAAAACAATTGACTTATCTCAATTTGAACGACCAAAAAAGAAAAAAGAAGACCCGAAAGCACAGCAAAAACCTGGAACTCCCGGAGCTGCTAATGCGTCAAATAACAATAAAAATAAGCGAAAAAGAATCCCTGGAAAACCTGGAACTCCTCAACAAGGACAAGGAACCCAAGGAAATCAACAAGGTCAAAACAGACCCGGGCAACAGAATAACAATCGAGGAAAACAAGGCTTTAATAAAGGAAATAACCGTCCTGTTGTAGCTAAAGTTGAACCTACAGAAGAAGAAGTTAAAAACCAAATCCGCGAAACCCTTGAAAAATTACAAGGAAAAGGCGGAAAATCTAAAGCGGCAAAATACCGTAGAGATAAAAGAGATACACATCGTCAAAAATCTGATGACGAACAAAGAGCGATAGAAGAAGGAAGCAAAACAATTAAAGTTACAGAATTCGTAACCGTTGGAGAAGTTGCAACTATGATGGATGTGCCCATTACAAAAGTGATTGGTACTTGCATGGCTTTAGGAATCATGGTAACGATGAACCAAAGGTTAGATGCCGAAACTTTATCTATTGTAGCCGATGAATTTGGTTACGAAGTAGAATTTATTACAACGGATATCGAAGAAGCTCAAGAAGTTGTAGAAGATAAAGAAGAAGATTTAGTATCTCGTGCTCCAATCGTTACCGTAATGGGTCACGTAGATCACGGAAAAACTTCCCTACTCGATTACATTCGTAAAGAAAATGTAATTGCAGGAGAATCTGGAGGAATTACCCAACACATTGGAGCTTACGGAGTAACGCTTGAAAATGGGCAAAAAATTGCTTTCCTTGATACACCAGGTCACGAAGCATTTACCGCAATGCGTGCTCGTGGTGCTCAAATTACCGATATTGCAATTATTGTAATTGCTGCCGATGACGACATCATGCCACAAACAAAAGAGGCAATCTCGCATGCTCAAGCAGCTAATGTTCCAATGATTTTTGCCATTAACAAAGTAGATAAGCCTCACGCTAATCCTGAAAAAATTAAGGAAAGATTGGCTTCTATGAACCTTTTAGTTGAAGACTGGGGTGGAAAATACCAATCTCACGATATCTCTGCAAAAATGGGAATGGGTGTGAAAGAATTACTAGAAAAAGTTTTACTTGAAGCTGAAATTCTTGATTTAAAAGCAAATCCTACAAAACCAGCTGTTGGTACTGTGGTTGAAGCACAGCTTGACAAAGGCCGTGGATATGTTACAACCGTTTTAGTACAAGCCGGAACTTTAAAAGTAGGTGATTATCTTTTGGCCGGAAAAAATCATGGTAAAGTTAAAGCCATGCATGACGAAAGAGGAAATGTCATCAAAGAAGCTGGACCTTCAACACCAGTATCAGTACTTGGTTTAGATGGAGCTCCAACAGCCGGAGATAAATTTAATGTTTACGAAGACGAAAAAGAAGCCAAACAAATTGCTGCTAAACGTACACAATTAATCCGTGAACAATCAGCAAGAACTAAAAAACATACAACACTTGCCGAACTTGGACGAAGAATTGCATTAGGTCAATTTAAAGAATTGAACATCATTATTAAAGGTGATGTGGATGGTTCGGTTGAAGCATTGGCGGATTCATTCTCAAAACTTTCTACTGAAGAAATCGAAATCAAGATTATTCACAAAGGAGTTGGAGCCATTACCGAAAGCGATGTGAACTTAGCTTCAGCATCAGATGCGATTATCATTGGATTTAACGTTCGTCCTGCCGGAAGTGCGAAACAATTAGCTGAAAAAGAAGAGATCGACATCAGAAGTTACTCAATTATCTACGATGCAATTGATGATTTAAAAGATGCAATGGAAGGAATGCTTTCTCCAGAATTAAAAGAGGAGGTCACCGGAACGGCAGAAATCAGAGAAACTTTCAAAATTTCGAAAGTGGGAACCATTGCAGGTTGTATGGTTACTGATGGAAAAATCTTTAGAAATTCACGCATCAGAATTATCCGCGAGGGCGTTGTAGTTCACACTGGAGAATTGGCAACACTGAAACGTTTTAAAGACGATGTAAAAGAAGTTTCTAAAGGATATGATTGTGGTATTCAAATCAAAGGCTACAATGATATTGAAATAAACGATACCATAGAAGCTTACCAAGAAGTAGAAGTGAAGAAAAAATTGAAATAAAAATCAATTGATACTAAAATGCCTCAAGTGAATTTGAGGCATTTTTTTTTGTAAAAAATTTATTTAGATTGTACAATTTGCATAAAAAATTCCCGCGAAATTTCTCTAGCTCCCAAACTTTCTAAATGAGAATTGTGAACTTGGCAATCTAGTAATTTGTAGTTTTCTCGTTTCAAATATCCCACCAAAGCCGTAAATGCCACCTTTGAAGCATTCGATACTTTTGAAAACATACTTTCGCCGCAAAAAATATTTCCCAAATCTATTCCGTATAAACCGCCAACTAATTTATCATTTTGCCATACTTCAATTGATTTTGCAAAACCTAAATTATGCAATTGTGTGTAAGCCGCAATCATTTCTTCGCTAATCCAAGTACCATGTTGTCCGCTTCGTTTTATTTTGCTACAATGTTGAATGACATCGTAAAAATTTTGGTTAAAAGTGACCGAGAAAATATTTCGGTTTAAAATGTTACGCATGCTTTTAGAAACCTTAAACTCTTCAGGAAAAACCACCATTCTTTCTTTTGGAGACCACCATAAAATAGGTTCATCTTCGTCAAACCAAGGAAAGATCCCGCTTCGATAAGCTAATATTAATCTTTCTGGAGACAAATCACCACCAACGGCCAAAATACCTTCTGGCGATGCTTCACTTACATCAGGAAAAAATAATTCTTTGCTTAAAAAATACATAAACGTGTTGGAAATAATTTTGAACAAAAAAAATTAGAAACCAAAATGTACTCATCTCGATTTCTAATCTTTTATTATTATTGGCTAAAAATTAAAACGGCAAATCATCTTCTTGATTTTCGTCATAACTTGGAGCTGGCGCAAAAGCCTGAGCTTCTGGCATTGGCGGTTGTTGCACTTGTTGAACTGGAACTGCAGGTTGTACTCGTTCAATTCTCCAACCTTGAATACTGTTAAAATATTTGGTTTCGCCCTGTGGATTAACCCATTCGCGACCACGAAGATTAATTGAAACTTTCACTAATTCACCTGGGTTGTAACTGTTTAACAAATCACATTTGTCTTGTGTAAACTCAATCATAATGTGCTGCGGATATTGCTCTTCTGTAGTGACAACCAACTCTCTTTTTTTAAAAGAGGCGCTAACCTGTTGTTCTGGATTAACGACTTTCACTCTTCCTGAAACTTCCATAATATCAATTGTTTTTATTTATTTACCTGGCTTTTAAACCAATTTTTCTGTTCTTATTTTTTTTCGGACAAAAGCACTTTCCAAGCTGTCATCACATCATTTTGATCTAAAAATTCTTTTGCCATAGTGTGAATTTTTTGGGTATCATCAGAACTTAAAACGCCTTTCACAGCAAAACTTTCCTGTACAAAGATAGCAACTTCTTCACTTGTAGGCAAAGCTTCTACGTTTCCTAATTTACCCAAATCATTTCCATTAAAAACCGTGCTTTCTTTGATAAATTTCGGAATATTATCTACTCCAATCCCCAAGGTTGTCAAAGGCTTTTCTACTTCAAACAAACTTTCGGACGAACGTGAATACCAATTTCCGCCCAAACGTGAAACCAAATCTATTTTGTGCTGGTCAATATTTCCGTTTTCGTCTAAAATTTCTTCGGAAATATGCATTTTCAAAATTTCGCATATTACTAAATTTCCAGCTCCTCCTCCATCGCCTAAACTCACAATATCATTCACTTTACATTCAAACTGAACCGGTGATTCTTTCACCCGGAAAGGTTGTACCACCTCCGAAGATAATTGTGTGAAACCCGCTTTCAAAAATTCATTTACACCGTCGGCATATTCTGTACTCGAAAGAGACGTTTGTTGCACCATGTCATAATTAACTACGTTAATTACCACTTCACGCGTTTTTTCTACGTTGAGCAAAGTGTGTTTCACGGTATTGTCTCGAACGCGTCTTGATGGTGAAAATATCAAGATGGGTGGATTAGTGCTAAACAAATTAAAAAAACTAAACGGTGACAAATTTGGATTTCCGTTTTCGTCTAAAGTACTGGCAAACGCAATAGGTCTCGGACCAATGGACGACTGCAAATAACCGTGAAGTTTTGGTGTAGTGATTTCTTTAGGATCAATACTAATCATGTTTTTTCGTTTTAAACAAAAATAAGAATTTGAAATCAGTCATCATTACAATTTCACCAAGACTTGTAAACAATTTTGAAGTTTTAGTATATTTATATCCAAATAAAAATTTATGCAGTTTTCCGAAAAAAGAAATCTTACCCGCTGGATTATCATCATTGCTTCTTTTATCATTGTCACGCTAATTTTGTGGAATACTTACATTTTTTTTCAAATATTTAAAAAAGAGGAACGGTTGAAGATGCAGGTTTGGGCGGAAGCTCAGCAAACGCTTCTCAATGCAAATGAGTTTACCGAGGTTGAACTGCCACTTAAAATATTAAATTATAATTCTACCATTCCGCTGATTTTAACGAACAGCAAAGATAGTATTTTAGATTCTCGAAATATTGACTCATTAGTCGTTCAAGATGTGGCTCAATCTAAAAAAATGCTCAACCAATTTAAGAGCGAAAACGAACCGATTAAAATTTCGTTTGATT
Organism: Flavobacterium ichthyis; assembly: GCF_009915155.1. Taxonomy (GTDB): domain Bacteria; phylum Bacteroidota; class Bacteroidia; order Flavobacteriales; family Flavobacteriaceae; genus Flavobacterium; species Flavobacterium ichthyis. Next base: position 253,312 of record NZ_JAABLM010000001.1, read on the forward strand.
CCAACAAATACAATTTATTGTATTACGGAAATTCGGAATTGTTAAATAATTTAAAATATTACCCTATTGCATTTTCGCTAATCCTACTGCTTTTCGGGCTTTTAGTTTACAACTTTTACCGGGCAAACCGAATGGCAACGCAAAATAAACTTTGGGCTGGAATGGCTAAAGAAACCGCACATCAAATTGGGACACCTTTGTCATCGCTTTTGGGTTGGATTGAAATCATGAAAGCAGACAATGTAGATGAAACTACAGTTACCGAAGTAGAAAAAGATGTGGTAAGGTTGCAAACCATTGCGGATAGATTTTCAAAAATTGGTTCAGAACCGGCTTTGGAAAAACGCAATATTGTGAACGATACCGAACAATCTTTTGATTATCTAAAATCTAGATTTTCAAAACAAATAGACTTCAGTTTCAAAGCACCTTCTCATGAAATTTTTGTCAATATCAATCCTATTCTGCACAGTTGGACCATAGAAAATTTGGTAAAAAACGCCATTGACGCTATGAAAGGTAGAGGGAAATTGTCGATAGAAATTGAAGACGATCCGAAATATGTAAAAATAAAAGTGAAAGATTCCGGCAAAGGCATTCCGAAAAATCAATTCAAACGGGTTTTTGAACCCGGATTTACCACCAAAAAACGCGGTTGGGGATTAGGACTTTCGCTTACCAAAAGAATTGTAGAAGAATACCACGCGGGAAAAATTAAAGTTTTTTCATCAGAAGTTGGCAAAGGAACTTGTATGTTGGTAAGTTTAAAAAAAATCGATTAGTAACGAAGATTAAAATATTGATAATCAACATTATCCGGAACAAAAAAAATCACAAACTTTAAAAATAAAATCTGTGATTTTTCTATCATCGTTAGCAAAAAGCAACCTATATATTTCTTGAGATATTTTCTGCCAATTCTTCAAATTCTTCTTTAGAAAGTTTTACTTTATTTTGAAAACGCATTTCATCCATTTCATTCAATGGAATCAAATGAACATGAGTATGCGGCACTTCTAAACCTATAACTGACATCCCAATTCTCTTACACGGAATGGTTTTTTCCAATGCAATTGCTACTTTACGAGAAAAACGCATCAAGTCCAGATACAAATCTTCGCTTAAATCAAAAATTTTATCCACTTCTTGTTTTGGGATGCAAAGCGTGTGGCCTTTCGCATTTGGATTCACATCTAAGAAAGCCAAAAAACGATCATTTTCCGCCACTTTATATGCCGGAATCTCGCCGTTAACAATTTTTGTAAATATCGAACTCATGGTTTTTAAAGTTTAGAGTTAAATTTAAAGGTTGAAGGTTTAAAGTTTATAGCCTAAATCTCAATTCTTAATTCTTAATTCTTAAATTTAATCTCTGGAGATTTCTAAAATTTCAAATTTCAACACGCCGTTCGGAACATTGATTTCTGCCACTTCACCTACTGATTTCCCAAGCAATCCTTTACCAATTGGCGAGGTTACCGAAATTTTGCCTGACTTTAAGTCAGCTTCACTTTCGGCCACCAAGGTGTAAGTCATCTCCATATTATTGGTTTGGTTTTTAATTTTCACTTTAGAAAGCACCAATACTTTTGACACATCAAGTTGTGACTCATCAATTAATCTTGCGTTAGCATATACCTCTTCCAGCTTCGAAATTCTCATTTCTAATAATCCTTGAGCTTCTTTTGCAGCATCGTATTCGGCATTTTCACTCAAGTCACCTTTATCTCTAGCTTCGGCGATAGCGGCAGAAGCCTTAGGACGTTCAATGCTTTTAAGCTGTTCCAGTTCTTCCTTTAATTTTTTTAAGCCTTCTGCTGTATAATAAGATACGTTACTCATAATTTCATCGTTTATATAAATAGAAAAAATCCCATCTCGACGGGATTTCTTTCAAACAAAGATAGTGTTTTTATTTCAATAAAAATTTAAAATTATTTCAATGGAAAACCAAAGTTAATTAATTTAAATTTGTTCCAGCGAAATCTTACCTAAAAAATAAACATGAAAAAAATTGCCTTCCTCCTTCTCACCATCATCACGCTCCTTTCTTGCGAAGGCGATCGTGTAAACCGCAGAAACCCTTACATTCCTAACTATGCCGTTAATTTAGAACTCAACCTCTCTCTCCCAACTTATAATACATTACAATTTACCGGAAATGCATTGCTTATCAACACCGGAAATTCCGGTCTCAACGGGGTAATTGTTTTTAATACCGGAAATGGCATCGTAGCTTTTGACGCCACTTGTCCTAACCAAATTCCAACTTCTTGTTCACGTTTAGAAATTAGTATTCCGCATTTAATTTGCCCTTGCGATGGAGTTCAATATAATTTATACACAGGTTTACCAAATGCCGATCTTGAGTATCCTTTAAAACAATATCGCGTTACCGTTGCAGGAAATATCATACGCATTACCAATTAATTTTTTTTGGGCGTGCCCCTCCGAGGCGGGTCGGGTTTTCCGCTGTATCTTTTCTCCATAATCCCGGATAAAAATCCGGATAATCGAGAAAAGGATGCCGCTTCAACCCCTCACGCAACCCCTGCTCAAAACAAAAAATAAAAAAACCGGCAAGTTGGTGGTAAAATTGCCGGTTGAAAGTGCAAATCAGGATATTTGCTTAAAATTTTAAAGTCAACCCAACCAAGAAATTAATACCCGCCTGAGGATAAAATCCGGCACCTTCATAAGTAATTCCTTCATCATCATACGTGTAAAAATATCCGTTAGATTCATATTCATAATCAAATATATTATTCACCAATCCACTAATTAATATCGATTTGAAAATAGAATTGGTTTTAATTTCATAAGCTACATTTAGATCACTCACTGAATAACTACTCAATTTACTCGTTTCGGAGTCAATATTACCCATAAATTGTTCTCCCACAAATTTGCTCAACAACGAAATTTGCAAGTTTGGTAAAGGCAAATAAGTCACCGCATTAGCGGCAATTAGACTTGGCGAAAACGCAATATCTGTATTGCCTAAGTTCTGTAAAGTTCCATTGCGTTCGAAGAAGAAATCTTTATTTTTGTTAGAACTTACCGTAAAATTCGGACGGAAAATAAATTTTTCCCCAACATATAAAAAAGCATCTACTTCTAAACCTAACCGGTAACTTTTTCCGGAGTTTTGACGAATTGGAGCCCCAACTTCATCTAAAGATCCAGTTAAAACCAGTTGATCTTCATAAGCCATATAGTACCCGTTTACATTAATTTTTACTCTTGGCGTGTTGTACCTCCAGCCTAATTCAAAGTCATTTAATTTTTCCGGTCTTGGTGTTCCTGATTCATAATCGCTTCGGTTGGGTTCACGATTGGCACGAGCATAACTGAAATACAAATTATTTTGCTCATTAGCATTGTAAGTGATTCCGGCTTTTGGGTTAAAAAAATTAAAATTATCATTTACGATTCCGGTGTCATTTCCGTTGGCGTTGTAGGTTACATTTCGGAATTGCATATCGCCAAACAAACTTAATTTTTTTGAAACGGCTACGTTAATTTTTGCAAAAACATTGGCGTCAGTTTTTGTAGCGTCGTCATCATAATACTGATAATTATTTTCCGGTAAAACCACGCTTCTGGTGTATAAAACATTTCCAAAATGGCGGCCTTCATATTTGTTTGCACCACCACCCAAAATAAAATCTACTGTTTCATTTTTATAATTGGCTGAAAAAGTCGTTCCATAAAAATCGTTGTCTAACCATTTTCTTCTCACCAAATCACTTTCTGTAATTTCTTGTCCCTCAATAATTTGTGGTGATATATTATAATCGCTTAACGTTTCGCCTTGTTTGTAATTTTCAAAAAACCCACGACCGATGGTATAGTGAAAAGCCAAATTGGTACTCCAATTTTGAGTCCAACGTTCGTTCCAATGCAGTTGGTAATGATTTTGCTGGTAATTGTCAATTTCATTGTCATAAAATCGAAGGTTTCCTGCATCATCATAATATTCTCCGGCAGTATTGTAGGTTCGGTCGTTTTGTAATTTTTCCGGATCCTCCAAACCATTCCAGGCTTGATATGTTTTTTCGGTCCCACCAAAAACCAAGGCTTTAATTAAAGTAGTTTCGCCAACAAAAGTTCCCTGAAAAAAATACGATTTTAAATCGGATGAAGCGCGATCGATGTATCCGTCAGACTTGATGTTAGAAACTCTTCCCGCCAATTCAAATTTGTTGTTCATTAAACCTGTGCTGAACTTTACGGTGTGTTTTCGGGAATTAAAACTTCCAAAGGAATTGGCAATTTCGCCATTGGCTTCATGTGAAAAAACATCAGTTAATAAATTTAAACTGGCTCCAAAAGCACCAGCTCCATTGGTAGAAGTTCCTACACCACGTTGTAACTGAATACTTTGTACGGATGAGGCAAAATCAGGCATGTTGACCCAAAAAGTGCCTTGCGATTCCGAATCGTTGTAAGGAATTCCGTTGAGGGTGACGTTTACGCGTCGAGAGTCAGAACCTCGAACAGAAATTGCGGAATATCCAATTCCGTTTCCAGCATCGGAAGTGGTGACAACTGATGGTAAAAAATTGAGTAACAACGGAATGTCTTGCCCGAGATTTCGGGTTTCTAATTCTTTTTTGGTGATGTTTGAAAATGTTACTGGCGTTTGCGAGGTTACGCGAACGGCTTGCACCAAAACTTCATCAATATTGGTGGTTTTTGTGGTGTCGATTGCAGCGGGATTGTTTTGTGCTTGCGCTGAAAAAAATGTTCCGGTTAAGCACATTACGGTTGCATGAAGGATTGTAGCGGAAAGCCCGGAGACAGAAAAGCTACTTTTTTCCCGACGCGAAAGAGCGACCAACGGAAGCTCCTTTTGTGGCGTTGGAAAAATTGCTTTTTCTGTTGAGGACTTGAAGCGAAAAGCCTGACCCTTGTGGTCATGCCAAAATTTTTGGAATAAAAGTTTCATTCGTAAAAAATTATACGAATAAAAGGGGCAATTACTCTGGTGGTTAACAATTATTTTATGACAAATTTTGAAGCGTGCACTCTTGAAGATTTGTCGTTTCCCTTGGCAGCATTACCTGCCCAGGTTCGTTGGGTATGATCTCAGCTCGTTTTTTTTTGAGCACCCCTTTGAGACGTTGCGAAATTAATTATAAATTTTTAAAAATCGGGTTTTTTGCGGTTTTGTTTTTTTTCGGAAAGGTTTCGTTTGGATTGAATGCGTTTTTTGATGACGGCTCTGGGTACTTTTGTGGCTTTGCGTTCTTGTGGGATGACAAGATTTTTTTGAAGTAGGTTTAAGAATCTTTTGGTTATAATTTCTTTGTTTTTGAGTTGGCTTCTGTCTTCGTCGCAGTTTAGAATTAGAATTTTATCGTTGGTCAAACGGTTTTCGAGGTTTTGTTCGAGCAATAATTTTTCGTGGTCAGATAAGGCTTTCGAATTTAATAGATCGAAAGAAAGCACGACTTTTGAAGCGACTTTATTGACATTTTGGCCGCCAGCTCCACTGCTTCGGACGGCTTTGAAATTGAGTTCTGAAATTATTTTTTGTTGATCCATTACTGGGGTTGATGTGCGGGTTTTAATAAATCGTTTACGGTTTTTACAGGATTGAAAGTGATGAGTGGTACTTCTACAAAAATGGTGATCCAGTTGGCCATTGCCCCGTTCCAAAGCCCGGGAAGTTCATAGGCTTTGATGGGTGTTCCGTTTTTGGTTTTTTCTACGATAAAGCCGCTGTTTGGGTCGATAAATTTTTTGAGATCAAATTTTTTTCCTTGGTAATTTTTTACTGAACAAACTAGGTCAACCGGGTTAAAATGTGTGGCACTTTCGAAAATTTTTTGTTGTTGTAAATTCGTTAAATCTACTTGTGAAGATTCAACTATTTGTAAAGAAAAATTTCCATTGGTGTCTAAAATCCAGAACGGCCCTCCTCCGGGTTCGCCTTCATTTTGCACCATTCCACACACGCGAATAGGTCTGTTTAAAATTTCTTGTAAATGTTGTATTTGGCTTTGCAAGGTAAATTTTGAAAAATCTTTATTGACTGACAACGACAGATTTTCGATAATAAATTTTTTAATTTCACTGACTTCTTGAGCGGTGATTTTGCCATCAAGCTTTTCGCAGCACGAAAATATTTTTGTCCGTAACTCGAGTAATAAACCTGCCAGAGCTTTCTTGTAGTTAGAGATGATTTGAATGTGATTTTGGATTACATTGTCAATATTTTTGATAAAAATAATATCTGCTGAAAGATGGTTTAAATTCTCTATTAACGCTCCATGACCTCCAGGTCTGAAAAAAAGTTGATGGTTTTGGTCGCGAAACGCATTATTTTTAAAATCTACTGCTAAAGTATCGGTTTTTTTATGTTGATATGAATAACTGACATTGATGGAAACCAACGAATGTTCTTCGATTTTTTGCTTACTTTTTTCCACCGTTTCAATAAACTCCTCTTGATGCTCTTGGGAAAGGGTAAAATGAATATTTCCAGCATTATTGGAAGTAGCGTAAGCTACTGTTTCATTGAGGTGTTCCTCGATTGGGGTTGCAATGTGTTCTGGATATTGATGAAAAGGTAATACAGCTTTAGGTTTGCTGAGGTAGTCAAAATCATCATGATGTAACAAACTTTTAATCAGGTAATACATTTTAAAATCTTTGCTAAACTTGTCATAACCTTGATATTTAGCCTTGGTATAATTGAGCAATGATTCGTAAAACGGAAATTTTTCTAAACCCACCATGAACACAGGTAATTGATTGCATTTACTTCGGTTGATGTATGCGTTTATAGTTTCTTTGCCTAAGTTATAATCATTTAAAAATTCGCTTAAAAATTTGAACATTCGGCTTGCGGCTCCGGATGCGGGAACAAATTTTTGGAGCTGTAACTGGTGTTTTTCAGAGTCAAAAAACTGGGAATATTGATTAACTTTTTCTGCAGTCAACGCCGTAATTCCGTTTTGTAAGGAAGCGGGTTTATGCAGGATCATTTTCGGAATTCCATCTGAAAATTGCTGTTTCTGCCATTTTATATCGTTGAATGAAATTCCGTTTTGGTATGCTTGCAAAAAATCTTTAGAGGAAAAGTTAAGTTGTTTAGCCAATTTTAATTCTTGAAGTGCCTTAGTGGCTTGTGCTAATCGCTGTTCTTGATTTCCAGATAAAATTATAAATGTATTATTTGTATTTTGAAGTGCTTCTAAAAATTTCTCACGCAACAAGGGGCGATCGTTTGGCTTATCTCGTAAATCATCTGGCTCAAACGGAACGTCAATATCAGTAAAAAATGTGAGGTCATATTGATGATTTTGAGCTGCTTTGTCGATAGCAGCATCGCAAAAACCGTAATAAATTTCCGAAAAAACTTTGGTACACAAAAGGTTAGTATCGCAAAAAACAAAATCTCCAGGCATTGCCAATGCTTTGTTTTCTAAATCAATTTGTCCTAAAGCAATGGGAATTAAATCTTCCGGTTGGCAAACTTGTTGCTTCTCATCCCATTTTTTTTGCAAATATTCTCGAGCAAATTCCGCCACCCAAACCGATTGAAAAACACTTGACAACTGTTTTGCCAACGTAGTTTTCCCGGTGGATTCTGGCCCGTAAATTGCTATTTTTATTTTATCGGTTTCCCGTTGTCTAAAATTTTCTTCCATTCGATATAAGCCATTACAGCCAAAATTGTAAAAAACACATATTGTAATGATAACATTCCTAATCCTCGGTAGGCATATAAAGGAATAGCAATGAGATCACCAATAATCCACAGCGTCCAGTTTTCAATTTTTTTGAGCGCCATATACCACATTCCCGTAAAAAATATTCCTGAGGTTAGAATGTCAATATAATTTTCGGGACGGATTTCTGCATCAAAAAGGCGATAAACCACGTATGTTACAACAATAGTAAGAAAAAATAACAGAACTCCAATGATTTTTTGGCTGGTATTTGTTCGAGAAATTTTAAAAACTTTTTCGTTATTTTTAGTTTGTGACCAATTAATCCAACCGTAAAAACTCATCACCGAAAAATACAGATTGAGTGTCATATCGGCAAAATAGCCTGCTTGAAACAAGAGATAAACGGTTATTGTAGTAGCTATAATTCCTGTGGGATACACTAAAATATTTTCTTTTTTGGCAAAAAAAACGCTGGCAATACCAAAGATAAACACAATAATTTCCAGTATAATATCGATTGTGGTTTTTTCTTGGTAGACTTCGAGAAAAAAATCAATCATGTGTAAAGTGTGTAAAAAAATGAATATTATTTTCAAAAGCAGTCCCAATCACCACCAAATCAGCTCCTGCCGAATAGGCTTCCTTGATTCCTTCGAAAGTGTTAATACCACCACCCACAATTAGAGGAACGGAGATATTTTTTGCTACCAAATTGATGGTTTCCAGAGGAACGGGTAATTTTGCGCCACTTCCTGCTTCGAGATAAATAAGTTTATTGCCCAAAAATTCTCCCGCAATTGCGGTATCTGAAGCGATGTTCGAATTATGACGTGGTAATGGAATGGTTTTACTAACTGATGATACCGCCGTTGCATTCCCACTTTCGATTAAAATGTATCCGGTGGAAATAATTTCCAGAGTTGATTTTTTTAGAATTGGTGCTGCTTTTACTTGATGCTCTATTAAAAAATCTGGGTTTCTACCCGAGATTAAAGTTAAAAACAAAATGGCGTCAGCGTTTGAAGAAATTTGCGAAGGGTTTCCAGGAAAAAGTACAACTGGAAGTCTTGTATTATTTTTTATTTCTACAATAATCGAATCAATGTTGGAAACATCCCCAGAACTTCCTCCCACAAAGATATGTGTTGCTGGCGATTGGTTAATTTGTACAATTGTTGTGAGAATTTGATTGATGTCAATTTTATCGGGGTCGAGCAAAATGGCCAATAATTTTTTACCGGATTGTTTGGCTTGCAGAATTTGTTGGTACAGATTTGTCATGATTTTTTTAAACAGAAAACGCACAGACAAAGATATAATCTTCGGCTCGGTTGAACACAATTTGAAAGTTTTCTTTTTGGTTTTGAAAATTTAATTGTGCGGTTGTTTTTTGGTCAGCTAAATGAAAAGCAGTTTCCGAAATATGTTGTGGAAAACTGATTCCAGGTTGGTTTTTGATTTTAAAAATACTTTCTTTTATCCCCCAAATTACGGTGGCTTTTAGGATTTTTTCTTCGTTTGAAAGATTTTCCAAATGTGAAACGTCCATAAACCTTGGTGCGATACGAAGTGTTTTTTCTTTGATTTTTTCGAGGTCTAGGCCTATTGGTTTTTCGCTAATGGCGACGGCAGAAAATTCATGGGAATGTGAAATGGAAATTTCTTTAAGCGGACAATCTAGTAGATGTGGCTTTCCTGATTCGTCGTAAAATAATTTGAAATCGTCTAAATCAAGATGTTGTAAAATCATGCGAACGGCGAGAAATCCTTTTTGGTGTTCTTCAGATTTCATTTTTTCGAGTCGCGCGAGCGAAACGTCACGAAGTTTTACGACACGAAAAAGTTCATCGAAAGTTTCGGTGATTTTCCATAGATAGACTTTGGTTGTTGGGTTGATATCAATGGTTTGGAAGAGCAATTTTTTGTTTGAGGTTTAAAGTGTAAGGTTTCAGGTTAACAATTGAATTTTTCGCAGTTTTCTTGCTACAGATTATTAGATTTTTTTGATTTTTTTTGGTTTAAGTTTAGAATAAATGTTTGACCACAAATTCTCGGATTTTAAATAATTACAAACCTATTTGTTCATTTTTGATGAAAATTCAAATTTAAAAATCGAAAAAATAATTCAAAATTAGTGAATAAGTGGTTAGAGTATTTCAAAATTTAATAACATAACGGTTTGGAATTTGGACTCGAGCGCTTCGCGAACACGCGAAGCAATTTCTTTATTGGAATTTCGCTTCAGTAATGGAATTTGGAATTTTTCTATTGGAATTTTTTTTCAGGTACCCCCGTCCCGACGCTTCGGGAGCAGCGGAAGGCGGGATTGGCTTCATATTCAAAAACTTATGCGGTATTAAACTATCCTTAAATTAAATTTTGCGATTATTATAATAGAAAGTAATTCCGTAAATTTGCAAAAATTTTGATAATACAAATATAGAAAAATAGATGAGTACTACGACATTACCTTTTGTGGCTTACAAAGTAAAAGACATTTCGCTTGCGGCTTGGGGAAGAAAAGAAATTGAATTGGCGGAAGCTGAAATGCCAGGATTGATGGCACTTCGTGCTGAATATAAAGATGAACAACCGTTAAAAGGCGCGAGAATTGCAGGATGTTTGCACATGACGATTCAAACGGCAGTTTTGATTGAAACTTTGATTGCTCTTGGTGCGGAAGTTACTTGGAGTTCTTGTAATATTTTTTCTACGCAAGATCAGGCTGCTGCTGCGATTGCCGCTGCGGGAATTCAGGTTTATGCATGGAAAGGTTTGAACGAGGAAGAGTTTGACTGGTGTATTGAGCAAACTTTGTTTTTTGGCGAAGACAGACAGCCACTGAATATGATTTTAGATGATGGTGGAGATTTGACCAATATGGTAATTGACCGTTATCCTGAATTGGTTGCGGGAATCAAAGGACTTTCGGAAGAAACGACTACTGGAGTTCATAGATTGTACGAAAGAATGAAAAACGGAACCTTGCCGATGCCTGCAATCAATGTAAATGATAGTGTTACGAAATCGAAATTTGACAATAAATACGGTTGTAAAGAATCGGCTGTTGATGCAATTCGTCGTGCTACAGATGTAATGTTGGCCGGAAAACGTGTAGTAGTTTGTGGCTATGGTGACGTAGGTAAAGGTACAGCGGCTTCTTTCCGTGGTGCTGGTTCTATTGTAACCGTAACAGAAATCGACCCAATTTGTGCTTTGCAAGCTGCAATGGACGGTTTTGAAGTGAAAAAATTAGAAACTGTTGTTGGAAATGCTGATATCATCATCACTACTACAGGAAATAAAGACATTGTGGTAGGGAAACATTTTGAGCAAATGAAAGACAAAACCATCGTTTGTAACATTGGTCACTTTGACAATGAGATTGACATGGCTTGGTTGAACCAAAACCACGGTTCATCAAAAATTGAAATTAAACCACAAGTTGACAAATATAATGTAAACGGAAACGACATTATTATTTTGGCAGAAGGACGTTTAGTAAACTTAGGTTGCGCAACCGGACATCCAAGTTTTGTAATGAGTAACTCCTTTACAAACCAGACTTTGGCACAAATTGAGTTGTGGAAAAACAGTGCTTCTTATAAAAATGAAGTGTATATGTTACCAAAACATTTAGATGAAAAAGTAGCAGCTTTACATTTGGCAAAATTAGGTGTGGAATTGGAAACTTTAAACAATGAGCAAGCCGCTTACATTGGTGTAAAAGTGGAAGGACCGTTTAAACCCGAATATTATAGATACTAGTATTAAGATTTGAGATTTTGGTATTAAGATTTCATAGGAATTTAATATTTTAGAAAATTTACCCTTGCAATGGCAGGGGTATTTTTTTTTGAAGTAGAATGTCTTTAATATTGATTTTCTCTTTTCTCTTTTCTCTTTCCTGTATAATCTTTTTTCTCCCTTCTAACTTCCATACTTTCAAATTTTCTGTTAAAAAAAACTTTGGCATGGTTTTTATTATACATTTGTAACAAATTTTAAACACAAAAACCAAGATGAAAAAAATCATGCTTTCGGTAGCTGTATGCGGGATGCTAATGGCTACTTCTTGCAAAAAAGAAGAAAAAGTTACCACTGTTGACGCAGAAGGAAACGTTACAGAAACAACTGTTACTACTGACACAAACATGGGTTTAAGCGACGAGGCTAAAACTAAATTAGATGCTGCAGAAGCGCAATTGGCAGAAGCAAAAGCAAAAGGAGACAAAGAGGCTGAAAAAATTGCACAAGCAGCAGTTGACAATGCAAAAGCTGCTTGGGAAGCAACTAAAAATGGTGTAAACTCGGCAACTGATAAAATCGTTGAAGAAGCTAAAGAAGCCAATCAAGATCTAAAGGATGCTGCTGCAAAAGCAAAAACAGATGTTCAAGAGTCTGCTGACAAAGCAAAAGCAAATATTAACGAATCAGCTAAAAAAGCACAAGAAAACGTAAAGTCTGAATACAATAAAGCTTTAGACAAAGCTAAAATGGACTAAGACCAAACACAATTGCTATGAAAATCAAAATCCTGCTTCGGCAGGATTTTTATTTACTAATTCTTTTCTTTTACTCTAAAAAAAAATCCCGCAAAAAGCGGGATTCATTTATCATAAAATCTAAATTTCTTAAGCTTCAAATGGAAGAATAGAAACAAAAGATTTGTTATCACCTTTTTTCTGGAACTTTACAATTCCGTCAACTTTTGCATGTAAAGTATGATCTTTACCCATGTAAACGTTTTCTCCCGGATTGTGTTTAGAACCTCTTTGTCTAACGATGATGTTTCCAGCAATTGCAGCTTGACCACCATAAATCTTAACACCTAAACGTTTCGATTCTGATTCTCTACCATTCTTGGAACTACCGACACCTTTCTTGTGAGCCATGACGTATAAGTTTTTAAATGTTAATTATTCTTGAGTATCTTCTTTTTTAGCTTTAGCTACTTTTTTCTTAGGAGCTTCAGCCTCTTCAGTTACAGGTGCAGCTTCTTTCTTAGCAGCAGTTTTCTTAGCACCTGGAGCTACAATTCCAGAAATTTGGATTTGTGTCAAAGCCTGACGGTGACCATTTTTCTTTTTGTAACCTTTTCTTCTTTTCTTTTTGAAAACAATAACTTTGTCTCCTTGAAGGTGTTGTAAAACTTTCGCTTCAACAGAAGCACCTTCTACAGCCGGGGCGCCTAAAGTGATTGTTCCGTTGTCATCCAATAAAAGAACTTTTGCAAAAGAAACTGCATCTCCTTCTTTATCAGCCAAACGGTGAACATAAACCTTTAAGTCTTTGCTTACTTTAAATTGTTGCCCTGCTATCTCTACGATTGCGTACATAACAATGATGTTTAGTTAATTTTTAAGGTTGCAAATATACAACTATTTCTTTACAGCGCAAGTAGCTGAATAAAACTTTTACAACAAAAATAATTTTCCCTTTTTTCAGGAGCCAATCCCGCTTTTCGCTGCTCCCGAAGCGTCGGGACGGGGCTACAACAGGAGAAATTTCATTTTTTTTTTATTCGAAGACAAAGAACAATTTCAATTTCAAATAAAATCAAAAAAAATCCTCAAATCTGTGGCAAGAGGAAATTCCAATAATAAAACTCCAAATTCCAAAAGCTTCACTTTGCGAACCTTGCGAAAACCTTGCGAACCTTGGGGTTGAAATTCCATTAAAAGCACAATTTTAATGATAACTTCAATTTCAAATAAAATCCAAAAAAATCCTATAATCTGTGGCAAGAAGAAATTCCAATAAAGAAATTCCAAATTCCAAACCTGAAACAAAAATTTACTCCTTTAAAATTTTCTGTGATCGTTGTTTTACCTCTTTAATTAACAACGGGAAAGCCGGTTCTGCCATTTCACTATGATTAAAACCATCCAGCTCGAATAACCTAGTATTCTCGTGTTTTACCAATTTCATCATGCGTTCCAAATAGGCATTTTCCTCATATCTCCCCATGATTTCCAATTCTCTATCTCCGGTAATTAACAACAACGGAGGTAAATCTTTTCGCACAAAAAAAAGTGGCGAATATTCATCAATTATAGGTTGTAATTCGGGAATGCCTTTTTCTTTTCTAATGGTAAAATGTGTTACTGCTTGACCACTAAACGGAATCAATCCCGCAATTTCATTGGCGTCAACAGCGTGTTTTTTTAAATATTTTTTATCAAAACCAATCATCATTCCTAAATATCCACCAGCAGAATGTCCGGTTACAAAAATTAATTTTTTATTGCCGCCATATTGTTCCACATTATGAAAAGCCCAAGCCACAGCAGCAGCCGCATCTTCTATATAAGTTGGCGCTTTTACATTTGGCGAAAGCCTATACCCTACCCCAATTACGGCAAATCCATTATTTTTAATCGCTTCGGGAATTTCTTTTTTACCGCCGGTAATGCCACCACCATGAAACCAAATCACTGTGGCGAAATTTTTGTGATTTTTAGGATAATAAAAATCCAGCAAACATTGGCTTTTTTGGTAATCAGTTGTGTTTTTATCGTAATAATTAATATTTTCTAGAAATTGATAATCTTGTGCTTTTGCAATAATTCCCAAGAGAAAAACAAAAATCGTCAGTACTATTTTTTTCATTTCAAACAAAATAAAAAAAACCTAAAACAGGGGTTTTAGGTTCGGGGTTGTTTAATAAAGTTTTGCAACATTTTCATTTACAAATTCTAGAAATCGTTCGTCCGCTTCGTTAAAAGCATCCAACACATTTGAGTCGATGTCTATTTGCCCGATATTTTTTCCGTTCACAAACATTGGCACCACAATTTCGGACTTTACGGTGATGCTACAAGCAATGTAATTATCTTGTGCATTAACATCTGGAACTACGAAATTTTCGTTAGAAACCGCAACTTGTCCACAAATCCCTTTCCCAAACGGAATTACCGTATGATCAGTTGCTTCTCCAGCATAGGGTCCTAAAATTAACTCCTCTTTTTCGCCGTTTCTAAAATAATAACCAACCCAATCATAATAATCAATATTGTCTTTTAAAAGGTGGCAAATTTGTAAGAGTTTATCATCGATAAGCGTATTTTCGTGATGTAAAATATCGGTAACTTTTGGTTTTAATTCTTCGAAAGTCATTTGTATTAATAATTTTATTACAAAAGTATTTAATTGCCGAAAGATAAATTTTATAGTTTTGTTAAAAATTATGCTGTTGAAAAATTACTTCATCCAATACAAACCATTTTTCGCATTTCTACTGAAGTTTTTCGGAATTTATGGACTTTTGGCCATTTTGTACCATTTATATTTGGCACAATTTCCAGAAATTGAACCTGACGGCATCACCAAAATGGTCGCCTCTCAAACTGAGGGTTTACTGAATTTTTTTGGACAAAATTCCACCACGGTAATTCACGAACGACAACCAAGTGTAAAATTATTTTTGGGGGATTTGTATATTGCCCGCGTTGTTGAAGGCTGTAATGCTGTAAGTGTGATGATATTATTTGCCGCGTTTGTAGTGGCTTTCAAAGGAAAAATTAAATCCACAATTCTTTTTATTCTTGCAGGTATAGTAATAATTCATCTTTTAAATGTAAGTCGAATTGCGCTGCTTGCGGTAGCTTTAAAACATTATCCGGAACAGGAACATTTGCTTCACGGAGTTATTTTCCCACTTTTTATATACGGTGTTGTTTTTATGCTTTGGATATTCTGGGTTCAAAAATTTTCTGACCATGCAAAAAGTTCTTAAATACTGGAAAGAAATTCTGGCTTCGGTTTTTTTGGTGGCCATTTTTGCGCTCATCAGGATGTTTGAAACATCGTATTACGATCCTTTTTTGGTCTATTTTAAAGGCGATTATACTAATCTTCCCTATCCTGAATTTAATGGTTTAAAATTATTTTTGTCTTTATTACTTCGATATTTTTTAAATTCGGTTGTAACTTTAATATTAATTCAAATCCTTTTTAAAGACAAAAATCTTACAAAATTTGCAGGGATTTTATTGGTGATTTTCTTGATGATTTTGATGGTCGCATTTTTTATTTTAGCAAATTCCGAAAACACTCAGCAATCCTTCTTATTTTATGTAAGGCGATTTTTAATCCAACCACTTTTTGCAATACTGTTCCTTCCAGCCATTTTTTATCAGAAAAAATTAGAGAAAAAATAACAACGTGCGAATTATTTTTTTATAGTTTTGCATCAAAACAATCTCTTTTTCAATGAATTTCAAAAAAGCAAGCTGTTTTATTTTAGCTTTTTTCCTGTTACTTTCCAGTTCGGGAATGGCTTTCAGCCTGCATTTTTGTGAAGGAAAATTAGCATCGGTTTCAACCTCTTATAAAGCGGAAGAACCTTGTGTTAAACCCGAAAAAAAATCAAACGACAAATGTTGTGGCACGCCAAAAGACAATCACAAAAGTTGTTGTTCTGATAAAAAAGTCGAGCTAAAGAAAAAATCAGTTGAGATTGTTACCAAAACTTTTTCGGTTGATTTAGACCATGCAACTATCGACAATACATGGAAACCGGATTTGTTTTTTTTCAAATTGGCATCTGGAAATAATGCTATAATTGATTATTACTGCGATGCAAATGCTCCGCCGCTTTTTAAACTTTATTCCCAATACCTACTTTACGCCTGATTTTTTGTTTTTGAAAAAAATAAAAACACGCCTTTGTGTTTCATTTAAAAAACATTAAATCATTTTTTATGCCTAAATATTTTTATGCGTTAGCGGCACTTTTGCTAACGCAAATAAGTTTTTCACAAGAAAAATTATCGGGAAAAATAACCGAAGAAAGTGCTGGAAATCCTCCATTAATTGGTGCAACGGTACAATGGTTAAATTCTGCCATCAATACTGTAACAGATGCAAATGGTGAATTTTCGATTCCTTATTCAAAGGATCATAAATTTCTCAAAATCAGTTTTGTTGGGTTCACAACTGATACGATTGCTGTGAATTCAGATCAATATATCAGCCATTCGCTTCGTCAGGAAACGCAACTGGATGAAATTTTGGTTTCAAAAGAAAGAAAAAGTTTACAAAAATCTTATCTGCAAACACAAAATGTGACCAATATGTCAAGCAAAGAATTGTTGAAAGCAGCTTGTTGCAATTTAGCCGAAAGTTTTGAAACCAATCCTTCCATTGATGTCAATTTTGCGGATGCATTAACCGGAACGAAACAAATTAAAATGCTTGGATTAACAAGTCCTTACCTTTTAATTACCGAAGAAAACATTCCGTCGGTTCGTGGAGCTTCACAGGCTTACGGACTTTCTTTTACGCCTGGAACTTGGGTGGAAAGCATTCAAATTACCAAAGGTGCGGGTTCGGTAATTAACGGATTTGAAAGTATTTCCGGACAAATCAATACCGAAATCATCAAGCCTCATGACGACATACCATTTTTCCTAAATGCTTATGGTTCAACCGATAGCCGATTTGAATTGAACACCCATTTCAATAAAAAAATTTCGGACAAATGGAGTTCGAGTTTGTTTCTTCACGGGAATACACGCGTTTCAAAAAACGACATGAACGATGATGGTTTCCTTGATAATCCTTTGGGAAAACAAATAAATGTGATGAATCGTTGGCAATATGCGAATCTCGAAAAAGGTTGGGTGAGTTTCATTAATTTTCGATATCTGAATGATGCCAAACAAACAGGAGAAGTAGATTTTGACAAGGATCGAGACAAGTTGACCACTAATTTTTGGGGTTCGGAAATCAAAAGCGAACGTTATGATATTTCGGCAAAAATTGGATATGTTTTTCCCGAAATTCCCTATCAAAGCATTGGATTTCAGACTGCTTTGAGCGGTCATGACCAAGATTCTTATTTTGGATTAAATGAATACAACATTAACCAAAAAAGTTTGTATTCGAACTTCATTTTTAGTTCAATTATCAATAATACGTTGAATAAATTTTCTACGGGAATTAATTTTACTTACGACAAATATGATGAAAGGGTTGCAGTTCCGGATATTAACCGTGATTTCAACCGAATTGACAATTCCGTGGGTGCTTTTTTTGAATATACGTACGACAATTCGGATAATTTTAGCATTGTAACTGGCGCAAGACTTGACCATCACAACCGCTTGGGAACTTTTTTCACGCCACGCGTGCACATGCGTTACAACCCGTGGGAAAAAGGAGTTCTGCGAGCGTCTGTCGGAAGAGGAAAACGTTCCGCAAACATTTTTACCGAAAACCAAAATCTTTTTGCGAGTTCAAGAGCGTTTGACATTTTAAATAATTCTGGGAAAATTTATGGGCTTGACGCCGAAATTGCTTGGAATTACGGTTTGAGCTTCTTGCAAGGCTTCACGCTTTTTAATCGATCTGCTGAAGTTAGCGTAGATTTGTACAGAACGAATTTTCAAAATCAAGCGGTTGTAGATGTTTTCGGAAGTCCGCAACAAGTTGTATTTTATAATTTGAGTGGAAAATCGTACGCCAATAGTTTGCAAGCCGAATTTAACTATGAATTAGCAACACATTTCAATTTGCGAACCGCTTACAAATATTACGACATCAATACGGATTATTTAAGCGGCAGTTTTGAAAGACCTTTGCAAGCCAAACACCGATTTTTTGCTAATTTGGCTTACGAAACGCATATTGGCAACAAAGGGAAACAGTGGCGTTTTGATTTTACATACAATTGGATGGGAAAACAGCGTTTGCCAAATACTTCGACAAATCCCACGGTTGATCAATTAGGCGATTATTCTCCGTCATTTTCGTTAATGAATGCTCAGGTTACTCGAACTTTTTCATCTGTCTTTGAAGTTTATGTAGGAGGAGAAAACATTGGAAATTACAAACAAGATCGCGCTATTTTAGGAGCGGAGAATCCTTTTGGAACAACATTTGATAGTTCAATTATCTATTCGCCAATTTTCGGTCAAATGTATTATGCAGGAATTCGATTTAAAATAAAATAAATTAAAAACCATGAAAAAATTATTAGTAGCTTTAATTGTGTTGATGATGGGAATCTCAACAAATGCACAGGAAAAAAAGAAAAAAAACGCCAAACATGATATTGAAGTTCAGGGGAATTGTGATATGTGCAAAAAGCGAATTGAAAAAGCCGCTTATTCCGTTGCAGGAGTAAAATCTGCGGAGTGGCATCAAGATGATCAAACTTTGCATGTGCTGATTAATGAACAAAAAACTTCACCATATTTGGTTTCAAAAGCTGTTGCACAAGCCGGTCATGATACCAAAACGGTAAAGGCTACCGACGAAAACTACGAAGCGCTACATTCTTGTTGTGCTTATGAGCGAAAGTCAAATGCCAAGCAAGAGTAAATTTTGCGCAAGCTAAAACATAAAAACCCTCAGATAAATAGTTGCTCTCTGGGGGTTTTGCTTTTTGATAGTATTTAATTTAAGGGATTTCGTTCGGATAGTTTGGAAATGTAATAAATTGATACCTTTTGTGGTGAAGGGTCTTATAATTTAGCGGGATAACATTAAAACAAATACATCATGAAATCAGTTAAAATTTTATTTTTAGCATCGGCCTTGCTGATGTTTTCTTGTTCAGGTTCTGACGAAGATGAACCCGGGTTGCCTACTTTATCAACAACTGCAGTAAGCGGGATTTCCACAACTACTGCAATTTCTGGCGGAAATGTTTCGAGCCAAGGAAATAGTGAAATTATCTCTCGAGGTGTTTGTTGGAGTACATCTTCAAACCCAACAATTAACAACACTAAAACTGTAGATGGAACTGGAACGGGAAATTTTACCAGTAACCTAACGGGCTTAACACCTAACACCAATTATTATATCAGAGCTTATGCAACCAATAGCGAAGGCACATCGTATGGAAATCAGGTTAATTTTCAAACTACCAACGGTCCAATTGCAGGAACTTCTGTAGAGTACATTTACGATATTGTAACTGATAGACAAGGTAATACTACAGTTACAAATGGTGTTACAACTTGTTTATTTGTAGATGGTGTTTTTTTTGATATGGATCCGAATGCGGTAAGCTATTCTGTATTGTTTTATGATATGGCTAGAAGTTTACAAGGAACTCCTACTACTTATCCTGCCGATGTTGAATATGAATTTAATGCAGACGCTGGTATAGAAATCCGTAACGGTCCATACGGAAATCAAACCCTTACCAATTGGTACAATGTTTATAACGGACTTCCTGTAACTAGAATTACCCCTGAAAATAAATTATTTGTACATGTGAATTGGTGTACACATGGAGGTTGTGTGGTTAGCGGATGCTATCTAATAACAGGTAAAGCAAAAGTTACGGTTCATTATTAATTTATTTGATTAGTTTATAAAAAACACTTGATAAAAATTATTATTTATCAAGTGTTTTTTTTTGATTTTCTGTACTCTGAAGGAGTGATTCCTTCAAATTTTTTAAATGCAGCATTAAAAGCTGTCTTAGAGTTAAAACCAGCCTCAAGACCAATTGAAATTAAGGTGTAATTTTCAAATTCCTCTTGTTCTAGATATTTTTTTGCTTCGGCAACACGCAGCTCGTTTATGTAATTTGAAAAATTCTTTCCATATTCTGTATTTAAAAGTCGGGATAAATAGGTTTTATTTATATTAAGTTCCTCTGCAACCATTTCTAAAGATAATAGAGGATTAGTAAAATTCCTTTCTGTTTTTACATATTTTTCAAATTCTATTAAATTTTCGTTTTTTGGAGCAATAGTAAAATCTTTAATAAAATGATTGTTTTTTTTAAGCGTATAATTTTTAATATTCTTTTGTTCTTGCACTATTCCAAAATGATAAATCCCAAAATGGCCTAATAAATAGATTAATATAGATAGTGCTATCCAAAGAAAATAGTAAAAGTATGTTTGAAGATAATTTCCAATGAAAACTTCTATAGTAAATGGTATTAACCAATAAACAGCCATTACTAGAAAAATATAGCTTAAAATATTTAGCCATCGAATGCTCATTACTGGAAATAACCGAAAATTATTCTTTGTTTGTTTTTTATAATGATTGATGAGTTTAATACTTAAAATTATCAATGCAATTGAATAGAAGATGTTGAAATATTCTAAACTTGCTTTTATATAGTCAAACTTTTTTATATGTACAGCATTATAAAAACCTAAAGCGTAAAATATTTTTTCTGTTATACAAATCAACAAATCAATGGTAAAAGGAATGAAAAACAGGTAATTTTTTTTATGAAATTTTTCAAAAGGATACAAATAATATTTTACATACAAAAAGAATAAGGTCATGAATACCGCTGAAAATGGGATGTAAAAATATCTAAAATAATATTCCGTTGTAATTATTCCAGTTATATGCAGATAAGATTGTATAATATTGTAAGAGAATGAAACAATCAATAAAGCTAAAAAAAGATTACTTAACGTGTTATATTTTCTACTTAAAAATATATATAAGGAGAGAATAATGCCTTGTATTGCTCCTAATAACATAACGTTATTTAGTATTGAAAAAATCATTATAGTAGTAAATTAATTACAAGACTAAAATAACGAAAAGTCTTTTAAAATCGAAATGCATTTAGGTTTCATAATTTCATTAAAATTTGTCTTCTTGGTCAATAACCAATATTTTTTTTAAGATTTTAAATCAATAATCTTAACCTCGGAGATTAATTTTCCATCAGCGGAGAAACCTTCGATTTTTAGTTTTACCTTTTCTTGATTATAGTTGGGAATATTAAATGAAAATTCGCCTTTATCGTGAGTCAAAATTGCCAGAATCCAATTAATTAATCCGAAATTTTGAAACCCCGGATTATCAAAAGAATTATATGTTGAATTTTTAAAAGACTGTATTTTTGAAAATGCATTCTTAATTTCGAAAACTTTAGCATCATTTTGTTGATTATTGTTAAATGTGCCTTTGCGTTTGTAAATCTTGATAATACCTTGGTTATTATTTACTGATGCTACAATTGCATTCGGATTTAAATATATCTCATCAATTTCGGCCATTCTCATATTTAATAAATTGTCAAAATTAATTTGTTGAAGGCCATCGATAAATAATATGGGAACGTTTCGGGCGCCATTGATCGTTGTCCTAGATCTACCATAAATTTCCACTACTAGTGATGTTGTATTTACGGGTACTTCAAAACCGTTGTTTCGGATGTAGTCTAGCACCTCCGTGTTATCCCTTTCATCTACCTTATAACCTCTTAAATTAGCATTTCCTAGTACTCTATTATACTTTAAAATGTTTTTTTGATCCACTTCAATGATTACGTCATCGAGGGTTATTGATCTTTCAGAAAATTTTGGTAATTCATATTCTTTTGTGATGGGTAAACATTCAGATTTATTTAAGTGAAACGGGAATTTAGACGCACGTCTCCCATAAAGAAGTTGTGGGTAAAGTTTAAGATCTGTAGATTTATTTTTTTCATCCACTAACGTAAAATTTACCCAAGTCGAATCAGCTAAAATTAGATTATTAAAGTAAAACTCGTTCTTTTCATTTATCTCAGCAGACTCGTTTATTCCTGCTGCTAAAGAAAACATTCTAACTCTATACTTTTTTTTATCCTTTAAAGTTTGGTTTATAGTTCCTTTCAGCGTGATACCAAAGTCAAAAGGATTGGTTTCTTTGGGAGGATTTGAAATAATATTTTCCCATTTATACTTTGTCGAATTGTTAGTAAGTAATAATAAATCTATGGCGTAGTGTTTTAATTTTGAGATGTCCTCAAAATAATAATGGGTATCTTTTGAAATGTTCTTTATATAAGGATATAATAAAAACGAAGAAAGTAGATTTTGTTCGGCATGAGTTTCTAAACTACGTTCAGGTAATACCGAAACACTTATAGAATTGGTAGGTAAATTTAATTTTCCTTTAAATTGTATTGAGTCACGTGATTTTTTTAAGATGGACAAATTAGCCGAGAGAAGGGTATCTGGATATTTAAAAATCGATCGCTCCGCATGCTGATTTTTCTCGTCATCGATAACACGGATATTACTTACTCCGGCTCTTAAATTTTCGTTTGAAAATATTATAGTTTGTTCAAGCTTTTCGTTTGAAAAATTAATATCAAAGAGATTGAGAGATTCATCTTGATGCACAAGTAGAAATAATTTTTTGGATTGATAATGTGGCAAACTTTTTTCATTAATTCTAACAGTAGCAACCGTTTTATCTTTTAATGAAAAATTACTTACCTCTAAAGCAATTCCGGTAGATGTTGCAGGTGGAAGAAACTTTTCTACCTTCATACCGTCAAGGATTATAACTGCCTTTAATGTCTGATTTGCAGTAAATTTGAACTTTCCTAAGCCATACTTATTAATTGCTACTTTTTGAAGTAATTTATCCTCATTAGTGCGAATTTCCATTTCACTAACGGGAATAGGATTTCCATTACAATCAACAATTTTAACACCAACAACATTGGGAATGTCTGCAATAATTTTTCCTCCTTCCGGAAAAAACATAATAGTTGATTGCGCTTTATTGGGCTCTGTCGAACAAATAAGGCCTTTCTCTTTCTTATTCAGTACTTGTATTTCATATACTGATGATTCGTCTTCATGAAAATTATTCATCCAGTTGGTAAATACCTGAACATAATACTTACCACTTTTCAAAGAGTCGTTCAAATCAAAATTCCCTGTAAAATTACCGTTGCTTGAAAACAAAAGTTGCTCCGCTACTTTTCCTCCATTTTCGTCATAAAGACTGCATAAACGTTCGTAGTATTATAAAATGGAAGATTATTTTTTCGATGGTAAACGTAACCTTTAAACCAAATTTTTTCATTTGTTAAGTAAACTTCCTTACTAAATTGAACATGAATATTTTCCCGCTCCAGGAAAAAATAGTCTTCAATGGCTTTCGCTATTGCCTGTTTCTTATTATCGACTTCTTGTGCGTTACCATCATAAAACGCTAAAAAAAATACCGAAACGGTAAAAAATAAAATTTTTCTCATATTAGGGAGGCTCATATTTTTTTTGAAATTTTTAAACATAAAAAAAGACGCAGGGTAAGTTGCGTCTTTTTTTTTAAATATCAAAATAATATTACATCATTCCCGGCATTCCGCCACCCATTGGCATTCCGCCACCTGGATTTTCTTCTTTAATGTCAACCAATGCACATTCGGTAGTCAATATCATTCCCGAAACTGAGGCTGCATTTTCTAAAGCCACACGAGTTACTTTTTTAGGATCAATGATGCCAGAGTTAAGCATATCCACATATTCGTCAGTTTTAGCATTGTAACCAAAATCACCCGAACCTTCGGCAACTTTTGCTACCACAACAGAACCTTCCAAACCAGCGTTTTCAACAATGGTTCTTAATGGCGCTTCAACTGCACGAGCTACTATCTGAATTCCCGTAGCTTCATCTGCATTGTCTGCTTGAATGTCTTTTAAAGTATTTTTTGCTCTCAACAAAGCAACTCCTCCTCCAGCAACAATTCCTTCTTCAACAGCTGCGCGAGTAGCATGCAAAGCATCTTCAACTCTATCTTTTTTCTCTTTCATTTCTACTTCCGAAGCAGCTCCAACGTATAATACCGCAACTCCTCCAGCTAATTTTGCCAAACGCTCTTGCAGCTTTTCTTTATCATATTCAGAAGTTGTGGTTTCCATTTGGCTTTTGATTTGATTCACTCTGTTTTGAATCATTTCAGTTTCGCCAGCTCCGCTTACGATTGTTGTATTATCTTTGTTGATGTTTACTCTTTTCGCAGTTCCAAGCATCTCAAGAGTAGCATTTTCTAATGTATAACCTTGCTCTTCAGCAATTACTGTTCCTCCCGTAAGAATAGCAATATCTTCCAAAAGTGCTTTTCTTCTGTCACCAAAACCTGGTGCTTTTACGGCAGCAATTTTTAACGCACCTCTCAATTTATTTACCACCAATGTAGAAAGTGCTTCTCCATCTACATCTTCAGCAATAATTAATAATGGTTTTCCTGATTGAGCTACTGGTTCTAAAATTGGAAGCAATTCTTTAAGTGAAGAAACTTTTTTGTCATACAATAAAATGTAAGGGCTTTCTAATTCTGCTTCCATTTTTTCTGAATTAGTCACAAAATAAGGAGAAAGATAGCCACGGTCAAACTGCATTCCTTCTACAACATCTACGTAAGTATCAGTTCCTTTTGCTTCTTCAACAGTAATTACTCCTTCTTTTCCAACTTTTCCAAAAGCAGTAGCAATTAACTCTCCAATCACGTCATCGTTGTTTGCAGAAATTGATGCTACTTGCTTGATTTTATCAGTATTAGAACCAACTTCGGTAGCCTGTTTTGCTAAATCTGCAACAATTGTTTCAACCGCTTTATCGATTCCTCTTTTTAAATCCATTGGGTTGGCTCCTGCGGCAACGTTTTTCAAGCCTTCTTTCACGATGGCTTGTGCCAAAACAGTTGCTGTAGTTGTTCCATCTCCGGCTAAATCGTTAGTTTTTGACGCTACTTCTTTTACCATTTGAGCTCCCATATTTTCGAGTGTATCTTGCAACTCAATTTCTTTCGCCACAGAAACACCATCTTTAGTAACCGTTGGTCCACCGAAAGATTTTCCGATAATTACGTTACGTCCTTTTGGCCCTAACGTTACTTTTACTGCATTTGCCAATGCATCAACACCACGTTTTAAACCGTCACGTGCTTCAATATCAAATTTTATTTCTTTTGCCATTTTCTAATTTTATTTTTAAGTTTTAAGTTTTGAAAGTATTAATTTTCAAATTTTTGTTCCCCTTTCCGGGATAAAAGAAGGCTTAAATTATCGCAAGGATGTCATCTTCACGCATAATCAAATAATCTTTTCCTTCTAATTTCAGTTCGGTACCAGCGTATTTCCCATACAAAACCGAATCGCCTACTTTTACAGTCATGTCATGGTCTTTGGTACCATTTCCAACCGCTACAACGGTTCCTTTTTGCGGTTTTTCTTTTGCAGTATCCGGAATAAAAATTCCTGAAGCAGTTTTGGTCTCCGCGGCGGCAGGTTCAACCAAAACACGATCTGATAATGGTTTAATGTTTAAAGCCATAATTATTTTAAATTTTTAATATTAATGTTTGGTTTCTGTTTAGTCAGAAATTATGCCAATTGACAAAAGTGACATTTTGTACAAAAAAAAATGCCAACATCTGACGTGTTGGCATTTTTTGTAAAATCAATTTTTTATTATTGAGCTGTATCTGCTGGTGCTGCTGGAGCTGTCGTTGCTGGTGTTGCTGGAGTAGCAGTTCCATCTGCTGGAGTTGCCGCAGGAACTTGTTGCGCTGGAGTAGCATTTGGATCAATTAATTTTGAACCAGAATCTCCAAAAGTTCCTGTAAAACTTAAGGCAGAAAGTAAAATCAAAATAATTAGTGCAGTAGCCAACGTCCAAGTACTTTTATCCAAAAAGTCTGACGTTTTTTGAACGCCACCAATTTGACCACCACCTCCAAGAGTGGAAGACAAACCGCCACCTTTAGGGTTTTGCACCATAATTACTAGAACTAATAAAAAACAAACAATGGTGATCAACACCAAGAAAATTGTGAAAGTACTCATTTTTTAACTATTGTTATTTTGTTGTAACGTCTTAATATCCAAAATTCGGTCTGCAAAGAAATGACTTTTTTCCGGATATTTCAAAATTAAAATTTCATAAGCTTGAATTGCTTTAGAATATTTTTTTTGTTCGAGGTAAACTTTCGCTAAAGTTTCGGTCATGAGATAAGAGTTATCAGCTGACGAACGCTCTAAAACCGGCGGATTTACGGCAATTGTTTTCGATGGAACAATCTTCGGGTTGGTTTCAATGAATCTATCAATCAACGCGGCTTGTTGCAATTTTTCAGGATCAGCCTCTGTTTTTTCTTCAGAATTTTCCGCAACTTCCGGTTTTTCTTCACGTTCAATAGGTTTGAAACTGGCGAGTTGCAACCATTCGTGGAAAGAATGTGTTTCGGTTCGAGAAAATTCTAACGGTTTGCCAATTTGTAATTTTTCTTCTGCCGTTTTTTGAGGATTTTCTGCTGTAGCCGTTTCGGTTTCTGGGTTATTTTTTACGGCAAAAGTGTCTCGGGTTACCGATTGGTCTTCAGTTAGGTTTTCCGGAACGATTTCTTCTACTTTTGGGGTTGCTTCTTTGATGGAAGTGAGAATGGATTGTTCCAATGTATTTTTAGGAACAAAACTTTCGGGATGGGTTTCTTCGGTTTTCGGCGGAAGGATTATTTCTAAATCATTGACCATGATTTCCCGAATTCGGGCTTCTTTTTCGTCGCGGAAGGCTTTGTTGATGGCCATAAAATTTTCCGAAGTGATGAATTCGAAAAGTACGCTTCTGTCTGTTGTATGAGCGGCGGTAAGCTTGAGTTGTTGGTTGTATTTAAAACTGTCTTGGTTGTAAAGTCCTTTTAAATAAATGGCTCTTGCGCTTTGAAAATAGGGAAATTCTTCCACGAGTTTTTCCATGGAAAATGTTTGCCTGTCACCGATGGTGGTGGGTTGACTCAACAGGTTTGTAAATTCGGCTATGTTCACTTTTTATTTTTTAGGTTTTTGTATGGCTTAGCCCCGGCAGAGCGGAAAGCCCTGAGGTGAAAAAAAATTATTTTTCCCGAACCGGCAGAGCGACTCCCGAACCTTCGGGAGAAGCTCCTGACGGGAGATGGAAAAATATTTTTTTTCCTGAAGGCTTGCAGCGACGACGGGTTCCCGGCTCCTCAAAATTATTTTTATTTTACCATTTTGCCAACGATTGGTTGAAAATATCTTGGGTGATGCGTTCGTAAATTTCGTCGAGTGCGGTATTGAGAAGGGCTCCTACAAGTTGCTGTTCGCCAGGGTAATCGTAGAAAAAAGAGAAGGGTTTTTCGAAATTTTCTTCCTCTTTTTTGGTGTTGATGAAACGCACGTTGATGCGAATGGTGAGGCGGTTTTGTGCGGCACGTTGATCGGCAGTTGCGGTCATTGGTGCGATGCGATAATCGACAATTTCGCCTTCATAAATTAAATCTCCGCCTTCGTTTGTGAGGGAAAGATTGGTTTGGTTTTGAATGAGATCTTGCAGGCGAAGCGTGAATCGACGGTCAATTCCGGGTTCAATAAGATCCGCATTATTTTGAAAAAAATTCACCTGAAAGGTTTCGGCATCGATTTTTCCGGTTCCTGTAAAATTATACACGCCACAACTGTTCACGCTCAATGCGATGAGAAAAACGATGATTATCTTTTGTGCTGTTTTCATTTTTTACAGGTTGAATTGTTTGATTTTTCTGTAAAGTGTTCGCTCAGAAATTCCGAGTTCGTCGGCGGCCGCTTTGCGTTTGCCTTTGTTTTTTTCGAGTGATTTTTTAATCATTTCGATTTCTTTTTCTTCTAATTTTAAAACTTCTTCTTCTTCGATGGTTTCAGCAAAGGTGAAATTTTCGTCGTTTTCATCGTCAAATTCTTCTACTTGGTGTTTTGGCGTAGCGATGACGGAAACGGGCGTTTCTTCTTGATAATTGTAGCTTTTTTCGGGCGAAGGTTGGTTCCCATAAATTTTTTGGATAAGACCTTTGTTGTTTTCCTGCACTTTTGTGCTTCCGTTTTGCATGAGTTCGAGCGTGAGTTTTTTGAGATCGTTAAGATCGCTTTTCATGTCAAACAAAACTTTGTAGAGAATTTCGCGTTCGTTGCTAAAATCACTTTCGCTTTTTTTGTCTCGAACTACGGCAGGAAGATTGGAACCTTCTGCGGGAAGGTAGGATTGTAAGGTATTAGCCGAGATTTCGCGGTTGGTTTCGAGGACAGAAATTTGTTCGGCAACGTTACGCAATTGTCGAATGTTTCCGCTCCAGCGAAATTGTAATAGAAATTGCACCGCATTATCATTTAACTTAATGGGTGGCATTTTATATTTGTGAGCAAAATCTGAGGCAAATTTTCTAAACAACAAATGAATATCGTCTTTACGATCACGAAGTGGTGGTAATTGAATGTCCACGGTACTTAAACGATAATAAAGGTCTTCCCGAAATTTTCCTTTTTCGATGGCATCGAACATATTGACGTTTGTGGCGGCTACGATGCGAACATTTGTTTTTTGCACTTGTGAGGATCCTACTTTTATAAATTCGCCGTTTTCGAGTACACGAAGTAAGCGAACTTGTGTTGTTAAAGGCAGTTCTCCTACTTCGTCTAAAAAAATGGTACCCCCGTCGGCTACTTCAAAATAACCTTCACGAGTAGAAGTAGCTCCTGTGAATGCGCCTTTTTCGTGTCCAAAAAGTTCTGAATCAATGGTTCCTTCGGGAATGGCACCACAGTTTACGGCTATATATTTTCCGTGTTTTCGATGGGATAACGAATGAATTATTTTTGGGATGCTTTCTTTACCAACGCCACTTTCGCCTGCTACTAAAACAGAAATATCAGTTGGAGCTACTTGAATGGCTTTTTCAATGGCACGATTGAGCTTAGGATCATTCCCGATGATTTCAAAACGCTGTTTTATTGCTTGTACTGATTCCATGTAAAATTGGTTTAAGGTTTAAAGTTCCACGTTAACGCTATCACTTTAAACTTTGAACTTTAAACTTTTTAATTCATTTCCGAAAAACCTTGGGCTTCACCAATTAAAGTGGCGGAGGTGCAATGCGTGATTTTTACATTCACGAAATCTCCTGGTTTATAATTGCCTTTTGGGAACACAACGGTGGTGTTTTGCGAGTTCCTTCCTGACCAGAAATGGGGTGATTTTTTGGATTCTTTTTCAATTAATACTTCAACCATTTGGTTTAAAAATCTGGCGGTTCTTTCGGCGCTTAATTTTTGCTGAAGATCTACAATTTCCTGTAAACGGCGTTTTTTTGTTTCTTCCGGAACATCATCTTCCATTTTTCGGGCTGCTAAAGTTCCGGGACGTTCAGAATAAGAAAACATATAACCAAAGTCGTATTTTACATATTCCATCAACGTTAAAGTATCTTGGTGATCTTGTTCGGTTTCGGTTGGAAAACCGCTAATCATATCTTGCGAAATAGAACAATCCGGAATAATATTGCGGATTTTATCAATCAACGCCATGTATTCTTCACGCGTGTGTTGGCGATTCATTTCTTTCAATATTCTGGTGCTTCCAGATTGAACTGGCAAGTGAATGTAGTTACAAACGTTATTATTATTAGCAATTACATGTAACACTTCTTCGTGCATGTCTTGCGGATTTGAAGTAGAAAAACGGAATCGCATTTTTGGGAATGCTTTGGCAACCATGTCTAATAATTGTGCAAAATCTACGGCTGTTGCTTTCTGCATTTCAGTAGCTTTTACAAAATCTTTTTTGAGTCCACCACCATACCAAAGGTAACTGTCCACATTTTGCCCTAAAAGCGTAACTTCTTTATATCCTTTTTGGTACAAATCTGAAATTTCTTCCAAAATACTTTGCGGTTCGCGACTTCTTTCTCTTCCTCGAGTAAACGGAACTACGCAAAAAGTACACATATTATCACATCCTCTGGTGATAGAAACTAAAGCGGTAACACCATTGCTATTTAAACGAATTGGCGCCACATCACCATAGGTTTCGTCTTTAGAAAGTACAACGTTGATGGCATCTCTACCTTCATCAACTTCTTTTAATAAGTTAGGCAAATCCTTGTAAGCATCTGGACCTACAACAAGATCCACAATTTTTTCTTGTTCGAGAAACTGGCTTTTGAGTCGTTCTGCCATACAACCTAAAACCCCTACTTTCATTCCGGGATTTAGAGAGCGTTTTACCGCGTTGTATTTTTCGAGACGCTTGCGAACAGTTTGTTCGGCTTTGTCACGAATAGAACAAGTATTAACCAACACTAAATCAGCTTCTTCGAGATTTTGCGTAGTATTGAAACCGTTTTCCAATAAAATAGAAGCCACGATTTCGCTATCGGAAAAATTCATTGAGCAGCCGTAACTTTCAATGAATAACTTCTTTGTATTGTGTGTTTTTGGTTCTAATACTAAACTTTCGCCTTGTTTGCTTTCTTCAATAATCTTTTCCATAAATGCTTTTTCAATTCCCGAATTACAAAAATTCTGGTTTGCAAATATACAAAGTATTCCGAAAAAATATGACAAGTTGTCAGAGGAAAAGTGGTAAATTTATAATTTTGAATTACACATGTTTTTCGCTACTCATCAATCATGGTTTTACCACCTAAATGCAGAAAATCGCACTCAATAACCGAAAGTGTTTGAGGGTGCGATTTTTAATATTTTGCAACCATGTAAAAATTCATCACTAATTTCATTTTGCAGAAATAAAATGTATCTTATCTTATAATTATAAAGTACTAAGTTTGAATTTTCCAAGAATCTAAAATCAATCATTAAATTTCTTCGGCACTTGCTCTTATTTTTCTTGAAAAAGTAATTGGATTCATTAGATTAAATTTTTCTTTGTTTTTACAAAAAATGCCACCACAAGAGAAGTTAGTAATCCCCAAATAAATGCGGAGATAGTGGATTGTAACGCATAATTTTCGTAGCTAAAATAAGCTTTTGCCTCTGCTTCGGTTTTGTGATAACCTGTTTTTAGAGAGTAAGTTATTGCATTATCGAAAAAATTTGGAGTAAGATACTCACTAACAACATACTGCGTTAAAGGAGAAACTGCAGTTAAGATTAAAGTAATAATCATCCCAGTTAAAAACCCCTGCACAAAAGTCATTTGACCCCCGTAACAATAATTTTTTTTGTCTTTTAATGCCAAAACGTACATCCAAATTGCCGGTATGATAAACAGCATGGTAAGATAAGGATGCAGGTGAATGTACTGGTCGTGCAATCCCACCAACCTTTCGATGAGTAACCAGAGTAAACTCACTCCCATAAAAATCATTGACCATTTAATCTCAATTGCGTATTTTTTCATTTTATATAAAATTTTAATAATTGACTTTTTTATCTATTGCAAAATTATCTAAAAAAATAATTATTTTTCAAAAAATAATATTCTTCAAAACACTCTTCCGATTAATTTCTGAAAAAAAACTAAAATATTTTTTAATTTTGCCGTAACAAAAATTTAATTAAACATACTAATGTTTAAAACAGTAACAAATTATTAACGGTTATGAGAAAAACTATAATGGCGTTAAGTTCTGCCTTATTGATTGGCAACGTGGCTTCTGCTCAAAAGGTTTCTTTTGAAGAATACACACTTGACAATGGCTTGCATGTTATTTTACATCAAGACAAATCAGCTCCAGTTGTAATTACTTCGGTAATGTACCACGTTGGAGCAAAAGACGAAAACCCGGAACGTACCGGATTTGCTCACTTTTTTGAACACCTGTTATTTGAAGGTACTAAAAACATTCAAAGAGGAGAATGGTTTAAAATTGTTTCAGGAAATGGTGGTACTAACAATGCCAATACTTCTGATGACAGAACTTACTATTTTGAAGTTTTTCCTTCTAATAATACGGAACTTGGTTTGTGGATGGAATCAGAAAGATTAATGCATCCCGTAATCAACCAAATTGGGGTAGATACTCAAAATGAGGTTGTTAAAGAAGAAAAAAGACTTCGTGTGGACAACCAACCTTACGGAAATTTATTTTCGGCAGTAAAGGAAAATATTTTTAAAAAACACCCTTACCGTTGGGCTCCAATTGGCTCAATGGAACATTTAGACGCGGCAACGCTTGAAGAATTCCAGGCATTCAATAAAAAATTCTACGTGCCAAATAACGCTGTTTTGGTAGTTGCAGGAGATATTGATTATGCTCAAACAATGAAATGGGTGAACCAATATTTTGGGCCAATTCCTAAAGGAACAACGGATTTGACGAAGCAAAAATTTGTTGAAGATCCAATTACCCAAACAATTTATGCTACTCACGAAGATCCAAACATTCAATTACCAATGTTGGTAACGGCTTACAGAACGCCTTCGATGAAAACCCGTGACGCAAAAGTTTTAGACATGATTTCATCTATTTTAAGTGATGGAAAAAGTTCTCGCCTTTACAAAAAAATCGTAGATGATAAAAAGATGGCATTAGAAATTGGTGCTTTCAATTACAGCCAAGAAGATTACGGTGTATATTTTGTGTACGGATTACCGATGGCACCAAATACTACCAAAGATCTAACTAAAGAAATCGACGAAGAAATTTTAAAACTTCAAACGGAATTAATTTCTGAAAGAGATTTCCAAAAATTGCAAAACAAATTTGAAAACCAATACGTAAACAGCAACACAAGCGTGGAAGGTATTGCCGAAAATCTTGCTACATACTACTTATTGTATGGTGATGTTAACCTTATTAATAACGAAATCGACATCTACCGTTCGATTACTCGTGAAGAAATCAGAGACGTTGCCAAAAAATATTTGATGCCTAACCAGCGATTGATTCTGGATTATGTTCCGGCAAAAGACAAAGCACAAAACTAAGATTCTATCATGAAAAAAATATTTATTCTATCAAGCTTGTTTCTTACAATGGTTATGCAAGCACAAGACAGACCTCAACCAAAACCAGGACCAGCTCCTGTAATTAATATTGGAAAACCAACTACTTTTGAACTTAAAAATGGTTTAAAAGTATTGGTTGTTGAAAACAATAAATTACCACGCGTTTCTTACAACTTAACGTTAGATAACGCTCCTTATGCAGAAGGAAATAAAAAAGGTGTTTCGGATATTACCAGTGCTTTGATTGGTAGTGGAACCAAAAAAATGCCCAAAGATAAGTTTAATGAAGAAATCGATTTCCTTGGAGCAAACATTGGTTTCAGTGCTAATGGTGCATATGCCAGCGGATTAAGCAAATATTCTGACAGAATATTGGAATTAATGGCAGATGGTGCTTTAAATTCTGTGTTTACTCAAGAAGAATTTGACAAGGAAAAAGCCAAATTAATTGAAGGATTAAAAACACAAGAAAAAAGCGTTCAGGCTGTTGCAGGTCGTGTGGAAGATGTATTATTTTACGGAAAAACACACCCTTCTGGAGAATATTTAACAGAAGAAACCATCAACAACGTAACCTTAAACGATGCAATCCTAAACTATACTACGTATTTTGTCCCGGCAAATGCTTACTTAGTGGTAATTGGTGACGTAAAAACCAAAGACGTTAAAAAATCTATCCAAAAATATTTTGGTTCATGGAGAAAAGCAACCGCTCCAAACATTAAATACAACGATCCAAAAGACGTTCAATACACGCAAATTAATTTCGTGGACATGCCAAACGCTGTTCAATCAGAAATTGCTTTAGTAAACGTTTCCAACCTAAAAATGACTGACAAAGATTATTTTGCAGTGCTTTTGGCCAACCAAGTAATAGGTGGAGATTTCAACAGTTATCTAAACATGAACCTTCGTGAAGCACACGGATGGACTTACGGAGCACGATCAAGCATTTATGGAAACAAATATGTTGGAAAATGGAAAGCTTCAACACAAGTTCGAAACACTGTAACTGATAGCGCTGTTGTAGAATTTTTCAAAGAAATCAAAAGAATCCGTACCGAAAAAGTATCGGATGAAATGTTGAAAAACGTTAAAGCAGGATACGTAGGAAACTTCGTAATGCAAATCCAAAAACCAGGAACTATCGCTCGCTATGCATTGTTGACGCAAACGCAAAACCTTCCAGCAGATTTCTACGAAAACTACATAAAAAACATCAACGCTGTTACTGCAGAAGACATTCAACGTGTGGCTAACAAATATTTCTTGGCCGATAATATGCGTGTTTTCATTACAGGAAAAGCAGCCGATGTATTACCAGGTTTAGAAAAACTAGGAATGCCTATCATGTATTTCGATAAATTTGGTAACCCAATCGACAAACCAGTTGCCAAAAAAGAAGTTCCGGCAGGTGTTACCGCAAAAACAGTTTTCGATAATTACATCAAAGCAATTGGTGGCGAAACAGCGGTTAAAGCTATAAAAAGTATCGCAATCAAAGGAACCGGTTCCGCACAAGGCATGACAATCGACTACCATAAAAAAGCCACAAACACCGGAAAATCTAGCGAAGGACTTTCAGTAATGGGACAATCCATGAAAAAAGTTTTCAACGGAAAAGAAGGTTACCAAGCTCAAGGACCACAAAAAATGCCTTTGGATGCTCAAGAAAATGCGGACATGAAATTCTATGCAAACGCTTTCCCAGAATTGACTTTAGCAACAAAATCAGGCATCGCAGTTACCGGAATCGAATCTATCGAAGGTAGCGACGCTTACGTAATAACAGACGGCGAAACCAAAATGTTTTACGATGTAAAAACAGGTCTAAAAGTTGCCGAAAGCCAAGAAGTTGAAATGGCTCCAGGACAAAAAATGACACTCTTAACGCCATTCTCAGATTACCGTGACGTAAAAGGAATCAAAATTCCACACAAATCATCACTAAACATCGGAATCGAAATTCCAATTGAAATTTCAGAAGTTAAAATCAACGAAGGTGTAACCGACGCAGATTTCAACTAAGAAATAAATAAATTGAAATGAAAACCGTCAGCAATGGCGGTTTTTTTTGTGCCATTTTTTGTTTGAAGCTCTGGGACTAGACATTTTTTTTAAACCATATTCCTGCTTCTCCCGAAACTTCGGGACGGGGCTAATTAAACACAAAAGGAATTTTTTTTATAGGGTTTGGAAGTTGAAGAATTAAGAGTTGAAAATCTAAGGTAAAAAGTAAAATCCAATAAAAACGATCTCAATTCTTAAATCTTAAAACATAAATATAAATTCCTATATCCAAATCATTTCTTCGCCGAAAGGTAAACCCCAACCAATACAATCAAACCGCCTAAACCTTGCCAAACAGATAATATTTCACCATCAGCAAATCCCCAGAAACAAGCAATCAAAGGCAATAAATAAGTAACAGATGAAGCAAAAATAGGCGAAGAAATTTGAATTAATTTAAAATAAATTACATTAGCAATACAAGTACCCATAATTGCTAAAATGCCCACATAAATCATCGCTTGCTGTACGCTTTCCTGATGAACAACTGGCATAAAATCGGTGCAAAATAAAATGACCAAGGCTGGAATGAGTAGTAC
Source organism: Flavobacterium ichthyis (assembly GCF_009915155.1). Taxonomy (GTDB): domain Bacteria; phylum Bacteroidota; class Bacteroidia; order Flavobacteriales; family Flavobacteriaceae; genus Flavobacterium; species Flavobacterium ichthyis. Next base: position 289,064 of record NZ_JAABLM010000001.1, read on the forward strand.
CGAAAAATTCCCAACGGTAATACTCACAGGATTCAAATCCGATAAATATTTTTTAATCAAATTTACATTTATAGAATAACACACTGCTCCCGCAACTGCCAAAAGCGCAAACCAATAATTTTGTCCCGGATGGTTAATTGCACCACTAAATATAAGTAAACAACTTCCTGCCAAACCTAAGATCACGCCAAACAATTGTCTTCTTTGAAATCCTAATCCAAATATCGTCACACCTAAAACTAGAGTACCTAAAGGCGTTAATGAATTTAAAATCGCACTAATCGAACTATCAATTTCCGTTTGCGCCATCGAAAATAAAAAAGCCGGAAAAAATGTACCCGTAAAAGCCGTGATCGCAATATACTTCCATTGAAAATGTTTAATTTTTGCCAAACTTTTAAAACCAATCACCAGCAAAAAAGTAGCCGCAAAAATCATTCGTAAAGACCCCAGTTGAAAAGGGTTTAAACCTACTAAACCTTTCTTGATTAAAATAAAAGAACTTCCCCAAATCAGCGAAAGAACCACTAAGAAAAACCATTTGTTTTGCAGCGATTTCATATGCTATTCGCGGTTTTTGGTATCAATAAAAATAGTAACTGGGCCATCGTTTAAAAGCGAAACTTTCATATCAGCACCAAATTTCCCGGTCTGGATTTTTTTGCCAAAATCAAATTCCAATTGCTTTAAAAATTTCTCGTAAAGCGGGATGGCTACTTCCGGTTTCGCTGCTTTAATGTAAGAAGGTCGGTTTCCTTTTTTGGTTGCTGCATGAAGCGTAAATTGACTTACTACAATTATTTCGCCATCAATATCTTTAGCGGAAAGATTCATCACGCCATTTTCATCACCAAATATTCTGAGGTTGCAAATTTTTGGCGAAAGCCACGAAATATCATCCTGATCATCATGGTCTTCAAACCCAACCAACACCAGCAAACCATAGCCAATTTCGCTGATTTTTTCACCGTCAACTGTTACCGAAGCTTCCGAAACTCTTTGAATAATTGCCCGCATTTATTGTAAATTTTCGCCTTTATCACTGTAATCATCCGTTCGGTAATGCTCGTCTTCGCCTTCTAAAATTTGCAAATAACTTCGGTAACGCGACCAAGCAATTTCGTTAGTATCCAAGGCTTCTTTCACAGCACAATTCGGTTCCTCTTTGTGCAAACAATTATTGAATTTACATTGGTCTTTCAACGCAAAAAATTCCGGAAAATAATCACCCACTTCGTCTTTTTCCATATCCACAATCCCAAAACCCTTGATTCCTGGCGTGTCGATAATTTTAGCATTGAAAGGTAAATCGTACATTTCTGCAAAAGTGGTCGTGTGTTGTCCTTGTTTGCTTTGCTCAGAAATTATGGTTGTTTTTAAATCCAAAGTTGGTTCAAGAGCATTGGCTAAAGTAGATTTTCCCACGCCTGAATGTCCGGAAAACATCGATACTTTTCCCCCCATCATTTCTTTCAGTTGCTCAATTCCTTTATTTACCACACTCGAAATTCTCAGACATTCATACCCAATTTTCGAATAAATGTATTGTAAAAATAATTGTTCATCTTCTGTAGCTTCGTCGTAAGTGTCAATTTTGTTAAAAACCAAAACGGCTTCAATACCATAAGCCTCAGCAGTTACCAAAAAACGGTCAATAAAACTTGTGGTTGTTGGCGGATTGTTAATGGTAATGAGCAAAAAAACCTGATCAATATTAGAAGCAATGATGTGAACTTGTTTCGAGAGGTTTACAGATTTTCTAACAATATAATTTTTACGGTCGTGAATGTGGTGGATAATTCCAACGGTTTTGTCGGCAGATTCGTCTAAGTCAAAATCTACAAGGTCGCCAACGGCAATTGGATTGGTACTTTTGAGGCCATGCATTCGGAATTTTCCCTTGATTCGGCACTCAAAAAAATCGCCTTCGTGAGTTTTCACCACGTACCAGCTTCCGGTAGATTTATAGACAGTTCCCGTCATTCACAAAAAAATAAGTCTTAAAAGTTAAAGGGCAAAATTACGCTTTTCAAGCCGAAATTTGTTGTAAACCCATTAAAATTTAAGACTTATCAAAAAAATATTTTAGATTAAAATCTCTGCCAAAACTTCGTTTTCTCTTACGTTAGAAAGCTGAATGGTTTTAATTTCTTTTGAGATTTTACCGGCTTTGTTGGTATAAATTTCAATCATCACGGTTGCAGGACCGTTTTCGGTTAATTGGCTTTCGCCAAAATAATTCGTTTTCAACACGTATTTCCCTTTGGTGGCATTGCGAAGCAAATATTGTTCTGGACCATAACCTTGTGTAAAATCTTTAGAAAAACGAGCACCAATTTCCGTTTCGTTATTACCGTAATAACATTCTTCTCCGGTAGGTTCAATTACGTGCAAATCAAGATCCACATCCATCAAATTCCAGTTCATCACCACCCGTATGTCCACTGGCATTTTGCTCAAATATTTTTTGTCGAGCTTACCTGTTTTCACATTGGTGTTTTGGGCAATTCGGTTTAAATCCATCAAAATGATATCTTCAACACCAGCATATTGACCTGTCATTTCTCCATAATAATTCACCTCCAAAGCTTTTACCAATTGATCAAAAGCTTCTTGATTTTTTCCACCATCTTCTAGTGCCAAAGCATAATCCCGAAGACTTTGCGGTTCGTGTTCACGCCATTGTGCAATTTTAGAAGCGGTAAAAATCGCATCGTCATAACTTTTCCATTGGCGAAAAGTGTAGCTTAAAGTTTTATAAAGTTGATGATTTTCTAACCCTAAATCGGCAATATTGCTCAAAACCTGCAACGCTTGCTCAGTATTGCCTTGATTGTGGAAAAAATGCGCCACATCAAAATAAAAACTTGGGTTGCGTTCCTGGTCTTTTTTCAGTTCCAAATAAATGTCGTACTGTTTTTCTTTTTCGGCGGAAGCCAAAACTTTTAAATACAAACGATCCGGATTCCAAGATTTTTCATTTTTATTTTTGGTAGCAATCACAATGGCACCATTTGCAGCACGATTACCATAAATTGCAGTTGCCACGTCTCCTTTCAAAATATTTGCCGAAATCACCTCATCTGAATCAATATCGGAAACTGTTCCATTAAAAATTTCTCCGTTAACGATAATCAATGGTTTTATTTCTGCCGAGATACTCGAATTTCCCCGAATCGCAATCACGTCATCCTGAACTTGAACACCCGAAACTTTTCCTTCCAAAGCGTTAATCACATCATTTTGTACAGATTTATCCATCACCTCAGCTTGTAATGATTGCGTAGCATTTACAACATTCCTCCTTATATTTGACTGATATCCAGCAACCACAACTTCCTCTATAACAGTTTCGCTCTTTTCCATTTCCTTTTCGTCATGAACAACATGGGCTACAGTTGGCGCGTGCGTCTTTTTAGGCAACTTAACTTTTTTCTGAGCAATGTATTTTTTATCGGCTTTCCACCAGGTTTGCAATCCGTTGAAATAACTTTCTATATTTTCCCAATTGCTTCTTTTTGTAGCCAAAAAATTATCTTGCTGTTGTTTTTTGATTCGGTCAAATTCCGGTCTTAATTCTGCTGGAGGCAAAATGTCATAAGCAATGTAATCTCGAATATCTTCCAACACAATCAATGAAGTATTTCGGGTTACGATACCAAATTTTTTGCCCAACATTTCAATTTCTTCTGCATTTTTTTGGTACAAAATTTCTAAATCGGCAATTTTTTTCTGTGCCCAAAGTTTTTCAACGCTAATCATATCTGTTCTTTGTGAAGCCAAATCCAGCGTGATTTTTTTTTCTTGCTGAACGTTTCCATCTGTTCCAAATTGCAGCGTGATTTCAGTTAAACCTGAAAGCGAAATTCCGGCAAAACTAAAATTCCCCGAAACCGGAGTTCCTTTAGAAGGAAAAATTTCCATCACCGAAATATTTTCTTTGATGCCCAAAAATTTCAGACTCGAAAATTTCATTTTTGTAATGGCTTCATCGGTAGAAATTTGATTCAAATTCAAAAAATTTCCACCAGAATTTTGTGCTGTAAAATTAAGCATTGCAAAATCTGCTGAAGCCGACGACGTGATGGTGTGAATTATTTTTTTGGTTTTTGGCAAAATGTTTTCACTCAAGGAAGAAAGTCCATCCGTGAAGAAAAAATATTCTTCTTCATTGCCCCATTTTACTTCAGAAAATCTTGTGCCACCATCGTATTTTGCGGTTTGCAAAGCCGTTTGCAATTCGTTCCAATTCCCGTTTACCACATTAAATTCTTTTTGTTTTTTAAACTGATAATTCAAGAAATACAAGGTTACTTTTGAGTTTTTTACCTCCTGAAAATAAGAATTCAAAAACGCAATTTCTTTGGCGTAATTTTTATTTTTTGCGCTAAGCGAATTGTCCCATATTAAGCCAATTGACTTAGGTTGAGAACGGATTATCTTTTTTGCTTCCACAAAAGTGTTACCATAAAAATAATGCTGACCTCCCACATTTTCCATAAATACCGAAGAAATGTCTTGGCTTGTTGGAATTTGAATCGTGAGATTTTCATCGGGTTGATAATTTGTTTTGGCAATATTCGCCTCAAAATTTTGATTCCATTCTGTAAAAACAATGTCACTCCCCGAAATTTCTGTAGTTGAAGGTTTTTTTGCGGCACCAACCACGGTAATTTTCAAATTAAATTTATCAAGTTTTTTAGGATAACGACTTAAAAATTGGTAGCCCAAATTGTTTGGATCAAGCTTGTTCAACTCTTGTTCATAGCCAATTAACACAATTCTTTTATTGTTTGGCATTAGTGGATAAATGCGTGTTTTAAAATTATTTCCGTCCACTTTTTCAAGCAAACCCGGATCTACTCTACGATGTTCTATGGCTTCAAACACTTGTTTACCCTTGCTTTTATTCACCGGAACGGCATCGCGCATTTTGCCGTTGATGTCAATGGCATAACGTGAAACCGATACATTTTCCGGCAACGGAAAAATTAATTCTGCTTCCATTTGTCGGTTGGAGGCGTTAAAAAAATGCATTTCGGCGGTGGTGTAAGCGATATTGCCCACGATTTTCACGTTGAGCGATAATTCGGTTAAACGCACTTTTTCGGCATTTTCACCTTTTACAGAAAGTTCCGGACTTTGGGCAAAAGTGTTTCCAAAAATTAGAATTGTGAAAATAGCATTTATAATTTTTTTAAAAAAATTGAAATTTCCAGCTTGGAAGTTGTTTGATTTCATGACGCAAAATTTTAAAGGTTGCTTATTTTTTAAAGAGCATAAAAAATTGCGAAAGGTTGGAAAAAGAAAAATAGTATTGCATAAAAAAACCTTAACACGTTAAATATCAAGACTTTTTTTATTATTTTTTATTATTGATTTAAAATTCTTTCTTGATGACTAATGCTTTCTTGGTGAATTGCCTTAAATAATTGGTGGATAAACTCTTCGCTTAAACCTAAATCGGCTCCGGAAGTTTTCATCTTTTCAAGAATTTCTGTCCAGCGATGATTTTGCAAAAGCGCCACATTTTCTTCACGTTTCAAACTGCCAATTGATTCGGAAACTTTCATTCTTTTCCCCAAGAGCTCCAAAATTTTGGTGTCGTATTCATCAATATCCACACGTAAACGGTTGAGTTTTTCATTAAACTCTTCGCCGTCTTCGGTTTTTTTTCTAACAATTAAATTTTTGCAAATTTCCTTCAACTGAGTTGGCGTTACTTGTTGAGCCGCATCACTCCAAGCATTATCAGGATCACAATGGGTTTCGATCATCAAACCGTCATAATTAAGGTCTAAGGCTTGTTGGGACACTTTTTGAATCATGTCGCGTTTGCCTGTAATATGCGAAGGATCGCAAATAAGCGGCAAATCGGGAAATTTATTTTGCAGTTCAATCGCCAATTGCCACTCCGGAATGTTGCGGTATTTGGTTTTTTCGTAAGTGGAAAATCCACGATGGATCACGCCTAAATTTTTAATTCCAGCATTGTAAAGCCTTTCGACACCACCAAGCCAAAGCGCCAAATCCGGATTCACAGGATTTTTTACCAGTACAATTTTGGTTGTATTTTTTAACGCATCCGCAATTTCCTGAACCGCAAAAGGATTTACAGTTGTTCTGGCGCCAATCCACAAAACGTCAATATCGTGTTCCAATGCTAACTTAACGTGGGCTGCAGTTGCTACTTCTGTCGCCAATAAAAGTCCGGTTTCGGCTTTGGCTTTTTGCAGCCATTTTAAACCAATGGCACCAACGCCTTCAAAACCTCCGGGACGTGTTCTCGGCTTCCAGATTCCGGCTCGAAAAATGGAAACATCAGTATCTTTTAATTCATGTGCAATTTTCAGCACTTGTTCTTCGGTTTCGGCACTGCAAGGTCCTGCAATAACCAAAGGATGTGAGAGGTTAAAATTGTCAAGCCAAGTGCGGAATTGAGTGGAGTTTTGCATTTTTTTTATTTTAAACAAAGTTAAAGATTACATCTTTCTTTTAATTGTTTTCACCTAAATTATTATGCAAAAATTACTCCAAAAAAAAATCCTGAAATAATCAGGACTTTGTTTCAATGTTTAAAAAAATTATTGTTTTTCATAATGTAGGACATTTGAGAACAATGTTCCGCCGTCATTATAAGTGATACTCAAAATCATTTCGTCAGAAGTTAATCTGTCAATCTCGTAAACACTATCGTTAAATGGCGCTTCGTTGTCAACGATGAAATTGTTTCCCGAAATCGACCAAGTTGTGGTTTCAAATTCTCTCACTTCGCAGGTTTCGTCATGACCAACGAAATTCAAATTTCCGTTTATTAAAATTTGTTGATAATCAGCTTTTGTGGCACATTCATTCTCATAATTTTGGAAAGCTCCTCCATTAATTGTTCCTCCTTTGATAATCCAATTTCCCACAATATTTTCTCTGGTTCGGTCTAATTCTCCGTTCTCATTAGACGAATTGTTATCATCTGAAGAACAAGAAAAAGCTGTAAGGGCTAATAAAAATAAAAATTTTCTCATATTTGGTTTTTTTTGTTTTACAAAAATAGAATTTTAATTGAGCCAACCTAATTTCTTAAATATAATTAATTATTTTTGTTCAAAATCGATACTTATGTCAATTGAAGTTCAGGAAATTTCTAAAAATTACGGCAGTCAAAAAGCGCTGAATACTGTTTCGTTTTCGGTAAAAAAAGGTGAAATTGTAGGTTTTTTAGGTCCAAATGGTGCCGGAAAATCTACGTTAATGAAAATTTTAACTACTTACATTACGGCAGATTCCGGCAATGCAAGCGTAAACGGAAATAGTGTGGCTACTTCGCAAAAAGCGGTTCAAAAATCGGTAGGATATTTGCCAGAACATAATCCGTTGTACTTAGAAATGTTTGTCCGCGAATATTTGGCTTTTAATGCCGATGTTTATCAAGTGTCGAAAAAACGCATTGACGAAGTAATTGAAATGACAGGTTTAACACCGGAAAGTCACAAAAAAATCGGCCAACTTTCTAAAGGTTATCGCCAAAGAGTGGGTTTGGCAACAGCATTATTGCATGATCCAGAAGTTTTGATTTTAGACGAACCTACCACAGGTTTAGATCCAAATCAATTGGTAGAAATCAGAGATTTAATTAAAAATATTGGCAAAAATAAAACAGTTTTTTTGTCCACTCACATCATGCAAGAAGTGGAAGCCATTTGCGATCGCGTGATTATTATCAACCACGGCAATATTGTATTAGACCAACAAATTCAAACACTAAAACACGGCGGAAAAAATCTAGAACAAATTTTTAGAGAAGCAACAGTAAAAAATAATTAATGAAAAAAATTATTTTGTTCTTAACTGTGATCAACTCTGTAAGTTGTCAACAAACCGGAAATTATTTTCCCAAAATATGCGACCACAGAAGCTGATTTTAAAAATAACTTGAAAGGTTTTGACAGCATTATCGCCTTTTATCAATTTACAAATCAAACAAATATTTTGGAAAGTAAAAGTAATAACAATCTAATGCTTACGGTTTTTACCACTAATGATGCGTTGATGAGGCCTGGAATTCAAAAGCAGATTTTTTATAATATTTTAGATTACAGCAAAGCGAATATCTTAAATCTTTCAGCATTTGATAATGTGGAAATGGTTTTAAAAAAAGATGCTTCGGAGGTTACGGTTATCAAGCCAATATCGGAAATTTTTACGGAAGAATAACTTTATAATTAAATACATTTTTTTAAAACAACTGCATTGATTAAACACTCTATTCATTTGATGCACCATGTTTTAATTTTGAATTTTTTAAAGAAATGGGAAATTTAAAAGCATCGCCACGAGGTAAGGAAATAACTGATATTTTTTTTAAATTTTTGGATCAACATATTAATAATGTGGTGTCAGGGAAAGTGGAAGAATTTTTGGAAATTAATCAAATTGCAAGCGAAATTTCCGTTTCTCACCAACATCTAACGGATACTTTGCAAAAAGAAACCGGACATCATCCTTGTTATTTTTACGATCTGAAAATTATTGAACAAGCCAAAAAAATGCTCTGTGAAAGTAATGTTACTGTCGCCGAAATTGCAAAAAGACTTACTTACGATCCGTCGAATTTTTCAAAGTTTTTCAAAAAGTTCGTAGGTCAAACGCCAAGCCAATTTAAAAAATTTCACACAAAATAAAGTTCCGAAAAGTTCACCATATTTTAAATGCTTCTATTTATAATCTTTGCCCCTATTAATAAAGTATAAATACAAACAAGATGGGAAGAAACGATTTAGATGGAAAAGTAGTACTAATTGCTGGTGGTGCAAAAAATTTAGGCGGATTGTTAAGTCGTGAATTTGCAGCACAAGGAGCAAAAGTTGCAATACACTATAATAGCGACAAGACTAAAGCAGACGCTGAAAAAACGTTAGCTGACATTGAAAACGCAGGCGGTAAAGCATTCCTCTTCCAAGCAGACTTGACAGAGGTGAAAAATATTACCAAGTTTTTTGATGCCACTATCGAAAAATTTGGAGGTATTGATATAGCCATTAATACTGTAGGAAAAGTATTAAAAAAACCCTTTACGGAAACCACGGAATCCGACTACGATTCGATGAGTGACATCAATGCAAAAGTGGCTTATTTTTTCATTCAAGAAGCAGGAAAAAAATTAAATGACAACGGAAAAATCAACACCATTGTCACTTCGTTGTTAGCTGCTTTTACTGGTTATTATTCAACTTATGCAGGAGCAAAAGCGCCTGTGGAACATTTTACAAGAGCCGCATCTAAAGAATTTGGGTCGCGTGGTATTTCAGTAACTGCGGTTGCTCCTGGACCAATGGACACGCCTTTTTTCTATGGACAAGAAAGTGATGATGCTGTAGCATATCACCGACAAGCATCTGATTTAGGTGGTTTAACAGATATTAAAGACATTGCTTCATTAGTAAAATTTTTAGTGACTGACGGTTGGTGGATTACTGGACAAACAATTTTTGCCAACGGCGGATATACCACCAGATAATTTTATTCAATTCATTAAAAAACAGGTGATCGATATTGGTTCGCCTGTTTTTTTTTTACGGCAAAATAACCCGTCCTTGGTATAATTCTTCAACTTGTATTATTGGCGGAAGGTTTTTAAGAATAATATTTCCTGTGCTATAAATTGTACCTTGAACTTTATCTGATGGATTTACCACAATATCATTGCTGCTTCGCTGAAAACAATTTACGTTTTTGGCGACTAAATTTTCGCCATCAAATCGGGCATTTCCATCGTAAAAATTAACGTTTAAATCGATAGTTTCTCCAGAAATATTAAAATAGCTTGACTTGTTGTCTTCGATGGTCAGGACATTACATTTTACATTAAGTTGAAATTCCCCGGAAGCTGTATGTGAAAACATACCGGATTGTAAACTGAGTTGCGGAAACTCCAAAATTCCTTGTGAACGAACGGAAAACTGCGAGGCCGAATAAATGTTATCGAGATTGGGAACGGTGACAAAAACGGTGGTGGAATTATAATTGCGAATCCAATTACAACTATTATTGTTTTTAATGAAAAGTTGGTTATCAATTACTTCTGCAGAAATATTTTCGAGTAAATTTTCGCCGGTTTTTATGGCAACTGAAATTTCGTTTCCTTGAGAAATGACGAGTTCGATTCCTTCGGAAATATTGATTTTATTAAAATTTTCAACGGCAATTTGTTGGGTAATATTTTTCCCAGCGGTTTTGAAACAACCGGGTGCGTTTTCGCTGTTGCAGGAAAGCAATATAATAAAACTCAATAAAATTGCATATTTTTTTAGGTTTTGCATGGTTTTAAATGTTTAATCCCGAAGCTGTTGGGAACCTGAAACTTTGTTTATTAGCCCCGATTAAAGCGGAAATCCTTTTTATCGATTTTTAAAAAAAAATAGATAAAAAGATTGCAGCGAAAAGCGGGAACATGGAGTATTCTCTCACTGGCGATTGGCTCCCAATTTAAAATTTTATTCCGACACTAAATTCTAACGCTTCGGCTTTTGCACCATGGGTTTTGAGCGAAGTGGCGGCGAAAATTTCGGGTGTAATGTAATATTTTAATCCTAATCTTTGGTAAAACGGGCCTAAATATTTGAATGGCGAATAGAGGTAATAGCCAAATTGGCCTTCGAGGGAAAATTGGTTGATGTAGAGTTCGTGACCGACGAAAATTCCTACACGTTTATAGTCGCTTTCGGGTGAAATATTCTCGTTTGGGTAGGCAACGGACTTGAATTTGATGTATTCTTTGAGGTATTGCATGAAGAAAAAATCGGCTCCAAATTGTAAACCGCTGACGCGTGACAATCGTTTTTCGGCTTGGGTTGAAACGACTAAAAAGGGAAATTGTCCGGAGTTGATAATGTCACTTTCGTTGAATCCGCTTCTTAAGGCGATGGAAAATTTGATGGGTTGCTGTCGGTAATTGGCAGTGTCGGAAAATTTTTTAGTTCTTTGGTTTTCAATGTTTTTATCAAAAGAATAATTGAGCCCGACATTAGCGGCAAGCGTGTTGGTACTGGTATTTGGCGACCTAAAATTAGCGTTAGAATGGTGAAAAAAACTGATTCCGGCTTGCACTCCAATGTTTTGGAAAATATTTTCTTTTTTATAATTGAGCATGAAATAGGTGGACGGCATGAGCTTGGAACCGTATGCGAGATTTCGAAAATTTTCGGTTTTGTGAAAGGGATTTGTATTGTAAGAAATTCCTTGTGCGACGCGAAATGTTAGGTTTCGGTTGAAAAAGTAGAAATTATAATGACCGTAAACGCCGAATAAATTTCCAAGGGTGGAATTATTTGTGTTTTGGTAATGGAATGAACCGCCATAATCGGGAAAATTGTAGGTGGATTGCCATTCTTTTTCGCCAAAGGTTTTTTGATTGAAACTGATTAAAATTCCTTGAGAGTGATGTGTAATCAGGTGTTTGATGGTGTTGTTGTGCGGTAAAATATTGCCGTGAAAAAAATCAGCTTCGAGGGAAAAACGGCTGTTTTGCGCTTGGGTTTTGGCAGCCAGAAAGAATAAAAATAATAAAAGACATAGTTTTTTCATTATTTTATTTTCTTGATTATAGGATTTAAGTCCTTTTTCTTGCTGATTTTATATGAAAATATACGATTAAGGGAGTCTTTTACTTTAATTTGAAAATCAAAAGTATCGGTTTTGGTTCCGATTAGCGTAATACTGTTATCGTTTTTGGTCATTTGTATGGGTAAATTGCCGTCTTTCGGAGTAAATTTAGTGACGGCAATGAGGGTTGCTGGCCAACCTTCGTTTTGAATGCCGACAAAACTGTTGTCCCCAGATTGTGAATGATAAACGTTAAATCTTGGTTCGAAATAGGTTTTGATTTCGGTAATTTCAAATTGTTTCCCGAAAATTGTCAAGCCTTTTTTGTACTGAAAATTTTCGTTTCCGATGGTTTCATTTGCTTTAAGAATATTTTTTTTTGTAATTTTTACAGTCTCGGGGTTTTGTTTCTCGATTTCATAAATTTTTTCTACCACATTCTCTGCTTGGCGTGAATTATAAAATTCTCCAAAATATGGCCTATAATCTTTCTCAGTATCTAAAATAACGAATGTTATAGCCTCATTTTCGATTATCTCGGTTTTTAAAAAAATAGCATCATGGTCATAATTTATTGCCTTGAGTATCAAAACATCATGGGTGGAAATATTTTTTAGTTTTTCTAGAAAAATTTCATTTTTTAATTTTTCTTCTAGGGCAAATTGTCTGTCGGCTTTGACTTGATTGTAAGTTTCGACTCCGTACCAAAGGGCAAAACCTAGGATTAATGAAACAGGTATCATTAAAAAATAGAGGCTTCCTTTTACTCCGGTTCTTTTTTCATTTACAACGTAGGTTCCGGATGTTTTATCGTGTAAACCTGAATGCATAAAAAACGAAAATGCCTCAAAAGGCACTAGTCTTAACAATGTTCTGGAAATGATTTTATTTGTGGAAGGTTTTGCTCCTTGTTGATCAACCACTCTGGTTTCTGACAATAATTTTGCTGGTGTTACTCCTAAAATAGCTTCCAAAGTAAGGTAATAAAATACTCGGAAAAATACAACAATAATAAAAATAACTGCTTGTTCTCCTATTCTATTCGACCATGAATTTAAAAAATCTTTTATAAAAGGAATATTAACTAATCCCATTATCACCGCGGAAAAAATTAACAATATTGTGAACGTGTCCATAACATGATGAAAAAACCGGGTAAATTTTGAAGTTTCAATTAAAACGCTTGTTTCGGTATTGCCATATTTAGTAAGTTGTGTGTTTAGCGTTTTAGAAGATTGCAAAAATTTTAAAATTTCATAAGAAAAAAGAAGTTGGATTAGAAGTATGAAAAAATTCATAAAAATGTTTAAAAAATCTAAGCCACGAAATGTAGTTACGTAAACAAAAAAGAACACAACTGCTATTGTAAAACTCAATAACTTTGAGGCAAATATCATTGAAAAAAGGTAACGTAATAAGCGTGTTTCGGTTTCTTTACCTATTTTATATAAAATGACACCTAAGAATAATAAAATGTAAAAAATACCATTTAAAATATTGTACTTGTATGTTAATCCAGTTTTTCCATATGATATTTCGAGGTTCAAATTACGCTCGAGCCCAAAAAAAGAAAGATTTATATAATTAAAAAAATTATTAATGTGTTGGCTGACAATATTGAGCAAAGTGAAATTATTCTCGAATACCAACAGCGGATTGAGCAACCCGGTAATCACTATTATGACTGAAATCCAAAATATAGATTTATTTGACAAATATTTCTGAAACATTTTTTAAAATTGCTTTGGCGTAAAATTAGAGAAATATTGCAATTTCCCTGTATTTTGTTAAAATATTTCCTTTGCAATCGCTTTGATGTTTTCTGCTTTTCCCATTGAATAATAATGTAAAACCGGAATTCCGGCTGCAACCAATTCTTTGCTTTGTTGTGTACACCATTCGATTCCGATTTGTTTGACAGCTTCGTTGTCTTTAGCTTTTACCACGGCCATAATCAAATCGTCGGGCAAATCAACTTTGAATCGATGCGGAATTAAATTCAATTGTTTTTTGGTGGCAATAGGTTTCAATCCGGGAATAATGGGCACAGTGATTCCGGCTGCTCTGCATTTAGCAACAAAATCAAAAAAACGTTTGTTATCAAAAAACATTTGAGTAATAATGTAATCGGCTCCGTTTTTGATTTTTTGTTTTAAAAAGTGAATATCGCTATCAACACTTGGAGCTTCCATGTGTTTTTCGGGATAACCCGCAACGCCAATGCAGAAATTGGTGCATGATGAATTTTGCAAATCTTCATCTAAATAAATTCCTTTATTCAAATTATGGATTTGCGTAACCAATTCAGAAGCATATTCATTACCTTCTTTTTCGGGTCTGAAATAAATTTCGTTTTTCAATGCATCTCCTCGAAGTGCTACAACATTATCAATGCCTAAAAAATCTAAATCGATTAATAAATTTTCAGTGTCTTCCTTCGTAAAACCACCACACAAAATATGTGGAATAGCATCTACCTCATATTTATTTTGAATTCCGGCACAAATTCCAACCGTTCCAGGACGTTTTTTTACAATTTTCTTTTGTAATAATCCGCTTGGTAATTCTTTGAATTCATATTCTTCCCGATGATAGGTTACATCAATAAAAGGTGGATTGAACTCCATCAACGGATCAATCGAATCAAAAATAGATTGAATATTTTGACCTTTTAATGGCGGTAAAATTTCAAATGAAAATAAGGGTTTGCCTTTGGCGTATTCGATATGTTGGGTTACTTTCATAATCAGCCCCCTAACCCCCGAAGGGGGAATTCCTACTAGGGGTCAATAGGATTTTGTTTTTTAGTCTTTTTAGGGTTCCTCCCCTTCGGGGAGGTTAGGTGGGGCTTATATTCGGCGAAAGCCATTTCATCGCCATTTCTACACTGATATTTCTTCGTTTGGCATAATCTTCAACTTGGTCTTTTTTAATTTTACCTAATCCGAAATATTTGCTTTCAGGATGAGCAAAATAATAGCCGGAAACAGATGCTGCCGGCCACATCGCCATGCTTTCAGTCAATTTTACGCCTATTTTTTTTTCTACGTTTAATAATTTCCAAATGGTTGGTTTTTCCAAATGATCCGGACATGCGGGATAACCTGGAGCGGGACGTATTCCGGTGTAATTTTCTTTTATTAAATCCTCATTTGATAATTTTTCATCAGAAGCATAACCCCAAATTTCTTTTCGCACTTTTAGATGTAAATATTCTGCAAAAGCTTCTGCTAATCGATCGCCCAAAGCTTTTACTAAAATGGCATTATAATCGTCTAACTGTTTTTCAAATTCGGATGCTTTTTCATCTACACCAAAGCCGGTTGTCACACAAAAACAGCCAATGTAATCTTGAATTCCGGATTCTTTTGGAGCAATAAAATCTGCCAATGCAATGTTTGGTGCTCCTACAGTTTTTTGGGATTGCTGTCGTAGAGTTAAAAAAGTTGTCGGTTGTCGGTTGTCGGTTGTCGGGAAAACTGCTATGTCATCATCATTTATTGAACTAGCCGGAAAAATACCCAAAATTCCTTTGGCTGTAAACCATTTTTCATTGACGATTTGTTCCAACATTTTTTGAGCATCTTCAAATAAATCAGTGGCTTGTTGACCTACAATTTCATCGGTTAAAATGGCAGGATATTTTCCGAATAATTCCCACGATTGGAAAAAAGGAGTCCAATCGATGAAATCGACTAATTCGGATAACTCAACTTCTACGGTTTTTGTACCGATGAAATTGGGTTTTGTTGGATTGTAATTTTTCCAATCCAATAGTAATTTATTTTTTCTGGCTTCGGTAATTGATAAGAAATTCTTCTCTCTACTCCTATTTAAATAACCTTCACGAAGATGATCATACTCTTCTCGAACCGTTTTGGCGTAAGATGTTTTTGTTTCCGGTTGTAATAAATTGGTTGCAACTGTTACCGCTCGCGAAGCATCGTTTACATGCACAACGGTTTCTTTATATTCGGGTGCAATTTTCACGGCAGTATGAGCACGAGATGTCGTTGCACCACCAATCATAATCGGAATTTTGATGTTCAACTTATCCATTTCTTTTGCCAAATAAACCATTTCATCCAACGATGGTGTGATTAATCCGCTTAAGCCAATGATATCCACGTTTTCACGAATAGCAGCTTCGATGATTTTTTCCGGCGGAACCATTACGCCTAAATCAATGATTTCAAAATTGTTGCAAGCTAAAACTACCGCGACAATATTTTTTCCAATATCGTGCACATCGCCTTTAACGGTTGCCATTAATATCTTACCAGCCCCCCCCGCCCTCGAAGGGGGAGCAACCAAGTTTGCGGAAATTCTTTCAATTACTTTTTCAATTTCAAACAACACTTCTTCATTTGTAAATCTAATTACTCTAAACCCTTCAGAAAGCAACCATTTAGTTCTTTCAACATCACTTGCTTGGTTATCTGGCAACTGATGAATATTTCCATCAACTTCAATAATCAAATTTGATTTCAAACAAATAAAATCAGCAATATAATTTCCAATAATATGTTGTCTTCTAAATTTGTGTCCGTCAATTCCTTTATTGGACAAAACATTCCAAAGCATTTTTTCTGCTTCTGTTGGTTTATTTCTCATTTCTCGAGCAAACTGTTTTAACAATCCATAATTATAAGGATTTGCTGTTGCCCAATGTTGAGCAGTTTTCACTCCCCCTTTGGGGGTTGGGGGGCTAATAAATGGAAGCAAATATGCTACCGCTTTTTTCATCACTCGGGCAGATTTGACGACTTGTGGCAAAAACATTTTTCCACTACCAAATAAATCACCAACGACATTCATTCCAGCCATTAAATTGATTTCAATTACTTCTATGGCTTTTGTGGCATTTAGTCTGGCCTCTTCCACATCAATTTCAATGTATTCATCAATTCCTTTGACTAAGGAATGGGTTAATCGTTCTTGAACGGAACCATTTCTCCATTCCATCCCTCCCTTAATCCCCCCCGAAGGGTGGGAAAGGACACCTTTGTAACTCTCGGCTAATTCCAAAAGTCGTTCAGTCGCATCTTCTCTTCTGTTTAATAAAACATCTTCAACGTGTTCTAATAAATTCTTATCGATTTCATCATAAATTTCCAGCATTTCAGGGTTCACAATTCCCATGGTCATTCCGTTTTGAATAGCGTGATATAGGAAAGCTGAATGCATGGCTTCACGCACTTTATCGTTTCCACGAAAAGAAAAAGAAACGTTGCTCACACCGCCGGAAACATGAGCAAAAGGTAGATTTTCACGAATCCATTTAGTGGCTCTGAAAAAATCCAATGCATTTAATTTATGTTCTTCCATTCCGGTTGCAACGGGGAAAATATTAGGGTCGAAAATAATATCTTCTGCCGGAAAACCTATTTTATCGACTAAAATATCGTAGCTTCTTTTACAGATTTCTATTCTTCTTTCGTAGGTATCGGCTTGACCGTTTTCATCAAAAGCCATGACGATAACGGCTGCTCCATAACGCTTAATTAATTTGGCGTGATGAATAAAGGTTTCTTCTCCTTCTTTTAATGAAATGGAATTCACAACACCTTTTCCTTGAATAACTTTTAATCCGGCTTCGATGATTTCCCATTTGGAACTGTCTATCATAATCGGTACTCGGGCAATATCGGGTTCAGCGGCGATTAAGTTTAGGAATTTGGTCATGGCTTGAACGCCATCCAACATTCCTTCATCCATGTTAACATCGATAATTTGGGCTCCGCCTTCCACTTGAGCACGAGCAATATCAAGAGCTTCTTCGAACTTTTCTTCTTTGATTAAACGAAGAAATTTTCGTGAACCGGTAACGTTTGTTCGTTCGCCTACGTTTACGAAATTCGTTTCAGGGGTTATGATGAGCGGTTCGAGACCAGATAATTTCAAATATTTTTTACAATCAGCTTCTGCCATTTTTTTATTTTTTGCCACGAATTGCACAAATTTCACAAATTTATTTCCATGAAAATTAGTGTAATTCAGGTTTTAAGGTTCTTGGTTTAAATTCCGATGCTACTTCGGCGATTAATTTGATGTGTTCCGGAGTTGTGCCGCAACAACCACCAATAATGTTGATTAAATTGTCTTGCAAATATTCACGAATTAACGCTTGCATTTCTTTGGGAGTTTGGTCGTATTGCCCGAATGCATTAGGTAAACCGGCATTGGGATGAGCGGATATATTGAGTTGAGTATTATGAGCTAATCGTTTTAAATACGGTTTTAATTGATCGGCACCTAGAGCACAATTGAATCCGATGCTGAGCAAAGGAATATGTGAAATGGAAATTAAAAATGCTTCTACGGTTTGTCCGGAAAGTGTTCGACCGGAAGCATCTGTGATTGTTCCGGAAACCATAACCGGAATATCAATGTTTCGTTCTTCTTTAACTTCTTCAATAGCGAAAAGAGCCGCTTTTGCGTTGAGTGTGTCGAAGATGGTTTCTACTAATAAAACATCGCTACCGCCATCAATTAAAGCTTCGACTTGTTGTTTGTAGGCGATGCGTAAATCGTCAAACGTAACAGCACGAAATCCCGGATCGTTGACATCGGGACTCATGGATGCGGTTCGGTTGGTTGGACCTATAGAACCGGCAACAAAACGGGGTTTGTCGGTGAATTCATCGGCTACTTCGCGGGCAATTTTGGCGGATTGATAGTTGAGTTCATACACCAAATCTTCGAGATGATAATCGGCCATCCCTATGGTGGTTCCTGAGAAAGTGTTGGTTTCAACAATGTCGGCACCAGCTTGAAAATAGGCTCGATGAACCGCTTTTACAGCTTCGGGTTGGGTGATGGAAAGTAGGTCATTGTTGCCTTTTAATGGATGTGGGAAATCTTTGAAACGTTCGCCGCGAAAATCTTCTTCGGAGAAATTGTTTCGTTGCAGCATTGTTCCCATTGCTCCGTCGAGGACGAGAATTCTTTCCTTAATGGCTTGAGTAAGCCCCCTAGCTCCCGAAGGGGGAACTCCAATATTGTGGTTTGATTGTGTTGACATACTTTTTATTTCTCTGAAAATATCTAAACGTTCATTCCGGCACTGACACCTAGCCCCGATTGTAGCGGAAATTTTTTGTAGCAGACGGTTATTTTTTCTTGCTTTAAAAAAGCGACTCCCGACTCTTCGGGAGAAGCTCTTTTTGAAGCGTAGAAAAAAAGCCGGATGCAAAAAAAATTGCAGCGGAAAGCGGGATTAGCTTCTAACTAAAAAAATTATCAGGAAAATAGAGGAAATAAATGGGTTATCTGTTCTCGTTTTTTGAACGAGATAGAATGTAGCACCTTCTACAGTTGTAGGGTTGCTAAGCTTTCACAGGGTCTAGTCCCTCCGGCTTTCGTGATAACGATCAGTATGTGCATGAACGAGGCAAAGAAAGAAAATTTATTGTGATTTTACAAATTTGCAAAAAAATTATCCAGCCAATAGGATTTTCGATTGTTGGGCAATTTTTAGGATTTGGGTTGTGATTTCTTGTGTAGCATTAAGGTTCGGTTCGACAAAAATAATTTCTTTTTGGGCGATTTTTAGTAGGAATGAGATTTCGGGTGGCGGTACTTTTGCTATTTTGTTGGTGCTGATGATGCACACGTTTTGTTGCAGAAAATCGGGGTAATAGTAGAGAATTTCCGTAGAATTAGTGGTGTCAATGATGATGGTATTTGTGAGTGATTTTTGGAGTAAAAAGGTGGCGAGTTTGGCAAAATCGAACGGAGAACCGAAGTCGGCAAAGTTAGCATCCCAGTTGTTTGGTTTTTGATTATTTTCGAGAAAGACGATTTGATCGCTGGTAATTACTGGAATTTTGAGGGTGATATCTAATTGTGTTTCCCAAATTTTTTGCTGGCTAATGAGCTGGCTCACGAGTGAACTCCCGATGTTTTCTAGCCCGAAAACGATGATGTTAATGGTTGTATTCATGGTGGTAGGATTTTTAAAATTTTTTTAAAAAAACCGCTTTCGGAACTTGCCAAAAGCGGCCTTTCAACAAACAAACAAATAAAAAAACAAACTTAATTCTTAACTTAATTTCAAAAAAAAGTCCTTTTGGCTGGCTTACCAAAAGGACTTTAGACACTTATATAACAAAAAATTGGTCGTTACTTTTGGCAATGGCGAATTTGGTGGCGGTACATCCACACATGCATAAAACGCGTTTGCTTACAAGTATTTTTCATTTTTAATTTCTTTTTAAAATCTCCCCGAAATTTTTCCGGGGAAGATTTTTGGTTAAAATGGTTTGGGTTAGTTAATCCATTTTGGGTTTCAACAAAAAAGCCCCTGCTTTCTGGCAGAGGCTTGTTTTGCTTTATATTTTAAAAAACTTAAAATCTGGCAACAGCAACCTCTGCGGAATTTTTCCACATCTTACGGTACATATGACAGAATGTTGTTTTCATTTTTTCTGATTTTGTTGATGCAAACTTCTGAACTATTTTTGAAAAATCAATGTTAATTTTTAAATTTTAACATTTTGAAATACCGCATTTGAGGCGTTATAATAATTTATTATTATAAATCAATAAAAAAAAATTTCGCCAGCATGATTTTAAGAAAAGTCAAAAACGTTTGATAAAAATTTTTCTGTTTAAATCTGCTTTTATACCTTTGTTGCCGAAAATCAAGAAGAGGAAAAATTTGATCTGATTGCAACCTCTTGTTTCTGAGTTCTTCAGGAATATAAAAAATGCTAAAGCAGGAATTTCTCTCCTTTAGCCTTGTTGCAGTTTTTCATTTGCCGATTCTTTAAAAAAATTTATTTATGGCTTATTTATTTACGTCAGAATCTGTGAGTGAAGGACATCCGGATAAAATTGCAGACCAAATTTCTGACGCTTTAATTGATAATTTTTTGGCTTACGACAGTTCGTCTAAAGTGGCATGTGAAACTTTAGTGACCACTGGCCAAGTTGTTTTAGCTGGTGAAGTAAAATCTGATGCATATCTTGACGTGCAAACCATTGCTAGAGAAGTGATTAATAAAATTGGTTATACCAAAGGAGAATATATGTTCAATGGTGATTCTTGTGGTGTGATTTCTGCCATTCATGAGCAATCTCCAGATATCAATCAAGGTGTTGATCGTAACGTTGCAGATCAATCTTTTGAAGCAAAAGCAAATGCTCAAGGTGCTGGCGATCAAGGAATGATGTTTGGCTACGCCACAAACGAAACTGCTAATTACATGCCTTTGGCGTTAGATTTGGCACACACAATTCTAAAAGAACTTTCGGCAATTAGACGTGAAAATTCGGAGATTAAATATCTTAGACCTGACGCAAAAAGCCAAGTAACGATTGAATATTCTGACGATCATAAACCGGTAAGAATTGATTCAATTGTGGTTTCAACTCAGCACGATGATTTTGGTTCTGAAGAAGAAATGCTTACTAAGATTCGTAAGGATATTCAAGAAATTTTAATTCCTCGAGTGGTGGCATTGCAAAAAGAAGAAATCAAAGCTTTGTTTAACGACCAAATTAAATTTCATATTAATCCAACCGGAAAATTTGTAATTGGTGGACCTCACGGAGATACTGGATTGACCGGAAGAAAAATAATTGTGGATACTTACGGTGGAAAAGGAGCTCATGGTGGAGGTGCTTTCTCTGGAAAAGACCCAAGTAAAGTGGATCGAAGTGCCGCATATGCAACCCGTCATATTGCTAAAAATCTAGTTGCTGCTGGAGTGGCTGACGAAGTTTTAGTACAAGTTTCTTATGCAATTGGTGTTGCAGAACCTTGTGGCTTGTACATTAACACTTATGGAACTTCTAAACTTAATTTAACTGATGGAGAAATTGCAAAAAAAGTTACGGAAATATTCGATTTACGTCCTTATGCAATTGAGCAAAATTTAAAACTTAGAAACCCAATTTACCAAGAAACTGCTTCATACGGACACATGGGAAGAAATCCTTACGTGGGAAATAAAACTTTTAATAAAGGTCAAAAAAATGAGCTAACTGTTGAAGGTTTAGAATTTTTTACTTGGGAAAAATTGGACAAAGTTGATGACATTAAAAAAGCATTTTCTTTGTAGTTAAAATTACAGAAATAAAAAAACCTTCAGTAAAAACTGAAGGTTTTTTGGTTTTTAGTACGTTCCGTTTTTCATTTTGATCAACACTTCCTGCATATCTGATTTTAAAGAATCATCCACGTAAGAAGCATTTTTCAGTGCTTTTTCCTGAACCGAGATCGCTCTGGTTTTTTCGCCGTTTTTGTAAAGCAATTGTGCCAATGTATCTAAATAATACGGGTTGTCTTTTTCAATCCGCAGGCTTGTTTCACTCCATTTAATGGCACGTTTCACCTCGTTAAGATCTTTCACTTTTTCTACCACATACCAAGCGGCTTGATTGTGTGCGTTTGCAAATTTATTTTTAAAATTTGCCCAATCTTCAGCATAGTAACTATTGCTTGTATTTTGGGAATATAATTTGTCGATTACTACAATTTCATTTTGATTTTCAAAAAACTGCTGGTGGAATTTATCAAAAACATCTAAATAAAGATCATCCACTTTTTGATCTCTGCCAATATCATAAATCATGGCAAAATAATCCAACTGATTTTGGTAATTTGACGCAGAACCGCTGATGGATTTTTTTAAATAAGCCATTAACTTATCTTTATTTTCCACTCCGTATACCGTAGGTGTTAACCTTATTCTCAAGGCTTTTCCAACTTGATCACTAATTTTATCACTTTTTTCTACAATAGGGTATTCGCTTTCAGATTGTTTATCAGTTTCGATAATTTCTTCAGGAAAAAGCAGTAAATAATCAAGCATTTTCCAGGTATTGTCGTCCATAGGTCTCGACTTGTCAAACAATTGATAATAAAACCCTTGTCCGGCAACATCTGCGATAGCCACTTTAGCAAAGTCATTATTATATTTTTTTTCCGAAGAATATTTGTTTACGAGTCTGTTCCACGCTTCAGAAACTTTAACCTCATCGATATTCACCATTTTTATCTTATGTGTTTCCGAGCTGGGAATTGAGGGAGCGGGTACCTTTACCTCTTCTACCATTGGCGGATAAATGGACCAAGAATTCCAATTACTCATTTCAGCTAAAACTTTTAAAATTTCGGCATCATTATTTTTTTTAACCAAAGCATTTTGAAGCGCAATTTTTCTTGTAGCCAAGTCTAGTTGCTCTGTAAACCCATAATTATAAACGCTAAATTTCTCTGTATTACTCGAAACATTTCCATTAATTGTGGCCAAAACATTTCCATTTTTATCCAAAATAGCAGTTGAACCTGAGTTCAGATTATTTTTTTGAGCCCATTTCTGATCAGCGGATGTAGCATTATAATACTCAAAATCTAGTTCATTTTTTAATTCTTCTTCATTAAAATAACTGACTTCAGATTGTTTTCCGTGAATAAAATTCTTAAAGTCCGAAGCGTTATTTTTGTTATCGATGTCGTAAGAAACAACCAAATATCGATTCGATTTTCTAGCGTTTTCCATTGCACTTTGAAGTTTTTTTGCAATCGAAAATTTAAAGGTGTTGCGGCCCATCCCCACTCCTACTGCGGCAGTATCGACAACTGTTACATCATCTTCGTAAGAGGAATTATACTTACCGGGAAACGTCCAATCCTTTTTTTCAGTAATCTCTTCCGGAGCAATTCTTTCTGTATTTTTAATTTTTCCTTCATCGAAGGAAAAAATTAGCGGACTAAATTTATTTTTTTCAGTTACTACTAATTCATTTTTTTCATTTTTATACCCAATCAACTTAATATTTTGCATATTATTTGGAGCATATTGAATATTAATTTGATTTTGATTTTTAGGAATTTTATATTTTGAAATTTTGGCTAATCCGTTATAATTTTCTGAAACAAGGTACATGAATTCAGTTCTTATAATTTCAAAACTGGCTTCGGTTTCTTCTTCATTCAAATCAGTTTTTAGATCCGAAAAACTTTTGTAAACCGGTTGGTCTGTTCCATTTTGGGTGCCAAAATAAATAGCAGACGAATATAATTTTAAAAAATTTCCCGACAGCGTCACTTTAATTTTCCCAATAGAAGGATTGGCTTGATTGCTAAAATTAACAGCAAAGTCACTATCAACCGCATTGGGATTGAACACAATGGTATCATTATTGATTTGATAATCGCCGTGAAAAATTACCATTTCATATTTTTTATCGTCGGTTAGCCGAAGTTTAAATTCCGTTCCAAATGAGTTTGACATATAGTTTCCGGGTGGAATTTTTTGGTCTTGTGCTTGCAAGGAAGCGATAGAAAGAATGGCAGAAAATGCAATTATTTTTTTCATAATAAAAAATGATTTACACAAATGTATCGTTTTTATGATGGCGTTTTAAATTTTTTTTGTGGATTTAAAAAAAATTAAACTTGATTTGCAGATACGCTTTTGCCCCGGATTGAACGGAAAGCTTGCCGGAAATTGGCGCTATTGGTTTTTTTTGCCAAAGAGCGACGGCAGGAGCTCCTTTGGGCAAATTAAAAACAAAGCGACAATGATGGGAACTTGTAGAGAAAGCCGGAAATGGCACCAAAAAAAATAAAATTATTGGGGAAAAATTGGTAATTTGGCATCGATGAAAAAGTGGTTTTTGATTGTTTTTTTAAATTGTTTTTGGGGCAGTTTTGCACAAAATGAGGTGGTTCCGTTTTTTAAAAATACCGAAAAATGGAGCGATGGCACATTTGTGAACCGCGATCATTTTGGCAATTTGTACGGAATTTTCGGCAATGAGTTTCGGAAAATTGCACCTAACTCGACACTTTTTTACAAGAATGTGGCTTTGGGAAAAATTTCTCGGGCTGACTTGCAAAATCCGCTTCAGATTGTGCTTTTTTACCGAAATTTCACGTCGGTGGTGTTGTTAGACAACCAGTTAAATGAGTCGTTACGCATTAATTTTTCCGAACTAGAAACACCGTTAAACCCAGATGCCGTGGGACTTGCCGCACAAAACAGGCTTTGGGTTTTTGATTTGCTTACGCAAAAGTTAGGCTTGTATGATTTACGAAAAAAATCGTTTGTGCCGCTGACGCCCACTTTTACTGAACCGCTGGTTTTTTATCAAACGGAATACAATTATTTTTACTGGATGGATGCCAAACAGCGTTTGTATGCGGCAGATATTTTTGGAAAAACGGCTTCGTTGGGCGAAATTCCAGTGGGAAAAATGTATCAGGTGGTGAACGGAAAGCGGGTTTTGTATGCCAATGATCAAGGGCTTTTTGTTTTTAATTTGGAAAATGGTTCCATTTCAAAGGTTTTGGAGGTAGAAAAAAGCTTTGATGGTTTTACTTATCAAGATGAAATTTTGAGTATTTTTACCAACCAAGAAATAAAAAATTATAACATTAATTTACCGTAATGCACATAGCAGTAGCAGGAAATATTGGTGCGGGAAAGACGACACTGACTCGTTTATTAGCCAAACATTTTAATTGGGAACCGCATTTTGAGGATGTGGTGGACAACCCGTATTTAGACGATTTTTACCATCAAATGGAACGATGGTCGTTTAACCTTCAGATTTATTTTCTGAACAGTCGTTTTCGTCAGGTGTTGCAAATTCGCGAAAGCGGAAAAAATATTATTCAGGATCGTACGATTTACGAAGATGCGCATATTTTTGCGCCAAATCTTCACGCAATGGGATTGATGACTAACCGTGACTTTAACAATTACAAATCGCTTTTTGAGTTGATGGAATCGTTGGTGGAAGCTCCGGATTTGATGATTTACTTGCGAAGCTCGATTCCTAATTTGGTAAACCAGATTCACAAACGCGGCCGTGATTACGAAAATTCTATTTCGATTGATTATTTGAGTCGTTTGAATGAACGTTACGAGGCTTGGATTGAAAGTTATACTTCTGGAAAACTGTTGATTATAGACGTGGACAATATTAATTTTGTGGACAATCCGGAGGATTTAGGAAATATCATCAATAGGATTAATGCGGAGATTAATGGATTGTTTTGATATATGATTTAGGATTTAAGATTTATCATATCGGATTTTGAATTTATGAAATAATTTAAAAGCGACAAATAAAAAACCTCTCAATCGAGAGGTTTTTGGTTTTATAAACTTACTTCTTTAAAGCATCAATCTTTGCATTCACTTCGGCTTCAGTTCCTTCAAAAACTTGAACATCTTCGCGAGAATCCTGAACGGTGGTTACGGTTGCTTTTACATTTCCATCGGCATCTTTCGTTTTTTCAATGCGAACTTCTTTGATGCTTTCTTGGGTTACGGTATCGGGCGTTTCGGCTACTTGAACCACTTCTGTTTTTTGCTCACGAACGACCTCAACAGCATCGTGATTGCCTAAAATTGGGGCGATTACCAAACCAATTAAGCAAGAAAGTTTGATTAAAATGTTCATTGAAGGTCCGGAAGTATCTTTAAATGGATCTCCAACGGTATCTCCGGTAACGGCTGCTTTGTGAGCATCTGAACCTTTGTAGGTCATTTCGCCATTGATCATTACTCCTGCTTCAAAAGATTTTTTGGCGTTGTCCCAAGCTCCTCCGGCATTGTTCTGGAAAACCGCCCAAAGTACTCCGGAAACAGTCACTCCAGCCATGTAACCACCTAACATTTCGGCGATCAACATATTATTGTCAGGATAAACTAATTTGCCTAAAACTACAATTAATATTGGAAAACCGATGGTTAATAACCCAGGAAGCATCATTTCGCGTAAAGCGGCTTTGGTGGAAATATCCACACATTTTGCATATTCTGGTTTTCCGGTTCCTTCCATAATTCCTGGAATTTCGCGGAATTGTCTTCTGACTTCATACACCATATCCATTGCGGCTTTTCCTACGGAATTCATTGCCAAAGCAGAAAATACTACCGGAATCATTCCTCCTACAAATAACATCGCTAAAACTGGTGCTTTAAAAATATTAATTCCGTCGATTCCTGTAAAAGTAACGTATGCAGCAAATAATGCTAACGAAGTTAATGCAGCAGAAGCGATTGCGAAACCTTTTCCAGTTGCAGCAGTTGTATTTCCTACTGAATCTAAAATATCGGTTCTTTGGCGAACTTCTTTTGGCAATTCACTCATTTCAGCGATTCCACCAGCGTTATCAGAAATGGGTCCGAAAGCGTCAATGGCTAATTGCATGGCTGTGGTTGCCATCATAGCAGAAGCTGCTAAAGCCACGCCGTAAAATCCGGCAAAAGCATACGAAGCCCAAATTGCGGCAGCAAATAATAAAACAGTTGGAAAAGTAGAAACCATTCCGGTTGCTAAACCCGCGATAATATTGGTTCCGGCTCCTGTACTGGATTTTTGAACGATAGCCAAAATTGGTTTTTTACCCAAACCTGTATAATATTCCGTTACCGATGAAATCACGGCTCCAACAAATAACCCGACTAAAGTAGCGTAGAAAACCCGCATTGATGAAATGTCCATCAAGCCTTCACCGAAAAATTCCATTTTCATGGTTTCGGGAAGCATCCAAATCACTAAAAAGTAACAAGCAACGGCGGTTAATGCAATGGAAACCCAGTTGCCGATATTTAACGCGCCTTGTACTTGCGCTTCTTTGGCGTCGTTATTTTTTATTTTTACCAAAAGCGTTCCGATGATGGAAATCACAATTCCGACTCCGGCAATTGCCATAGGTAACAATATCGGCCCGATTCCACCGAAAGCATCAGCAATGCTTCCGCCCATATCTTTAATGACATAATTTCCTAAAACCATTGCCGCCAAAACGGTTGCCACATAAGAACCAAATAAATCGGCACCCATTCCGGCAACGTCTCCCACGTTATCTCCCACGTTATCGGCAATTGTAGCTGGATTTCTCGGATCGTCTTCAGGGATTCCGGCTTCCACTTTTCCTACTAAATCTGCTCCAACGTCGGCAGCTTTGGTGTAAATTCCGCCACCAACTCTAGCAAATAAAGCGATGGATTCAGCACCAAGTGAAAATCCGGCTAAGGTTTCGAGCAAAATGGTCATGAGTTGTCCGGCGTTTTTAGTTTCGCCGTTGTACATTCCTTCTGCCCAAACACCATTCATAAAATAGTGGAAGAAGAAAATAAAAAATGCCGAAAGCCCTAAAACGGCTAATCCGGCAACTCCTAATCCCATTACAGTCCCTCCTCCGAAAGAAACTTTTAGCGCTTGCGGCAAACTTGATCTTGCGGCTTGCGTGGTTCTTACATTAGATTTTGTGGCGATTTTCATTCCCATATTTCCCGCAAGGGCAGAAAAAACAGCGCCAAATATAAATGCGATTACGATTGACAAATGGGTTGTGGCTCCAGGCAAAAACGTAATTCCGGCAAGAATTAAACTGGCAATAATTACAAAGGCGGTTAATAATTTATATTCTGCCTTGAGGAAAGCGAGGGCTCCTTCATAAATATATTCTGAAATTTCCTTCATTTTTCCGTCACCGGCATCCTGCTTGAGTACCCAGGATCTTTTGACAACCATAAACAAAAGTCCGACGATTGCGAGAATTGCCGGAACATAAATCATATTTGACTCCATAAGTTAAGAATTGGTTTGTTAATAATATTGTAAATGTAACAAATCAATTACAAACAAAAAAGCAATACTTGTTGCCAAATATTGCTTTTTATATAATTATTTAGGAAAATGGTTTAGCGGATACTGAACAATTCTGCAGTGCGGTTTTCAATTCCTTCGAAACGATCTACACATTGCTCGATGATTTCTTTAGCAACGGTAACATCTCCCCAACCTTCTACATCTACTTTTTTGTGCTCTAAATCTTTGTAAACTTGGAAAAAGTGCTCAATTTCTTTTAATTGATGTGGATTCATATCAGATAAATCGTTCAATTTATTCCAAATTGGATCAGAAACCGGAACGCAAATAATTTTTTCGTCTGGTCCTTTTTCGTCTGCCATGTGGAACACACCAATTGGTTTTACTTCCATCACACAACCCGGAAAAGTTGGCTCAGTTGCCAAAACCAAAACATCTAACGGATCACCGTCTAAGGCTAAAGTTTCAGGGATAAATCCGTAATCTGCCGGATACATCATTGATGAAAACAACATTCTGTCGAAACGGATTTTTTTTAATTCAAAATCGTATTCGTATTTATTTCTGCTTCCTTTTGGTATTTCGATTAATACGTCAAAAGATTTTTGTTTGGCTGCACTCATAGTGTAATTTGTTTCTATATACTTATTTAGCGGGTGCAAAAGTAAGCATAACTATACATATCGACAAGGAAATAATTTTGAAGTTGGAAAAATTGATGATTTGTTCAATTTGAAAAAAACCTGTAAATTATTTCGTAGGCTTTTAATTGGAAATAGTGAAAACTCCAATTTTGTAAAAACAAGTCAAAAAACGATTGTGTTAATTTAGCAAAAAAATTCCCGCCTCAACAACGGGAATCGATATTAGTTCTGTTTTATCAACACGTAATCTCCGCCAGGAATACTGGCATGCGGACCTTCCGGTGTTCCCACAACATGTTCTCTATAGCGCCACCCGATATGTACCTTTATAGCCGGCTGGCCGTTAACCGTTATCCTGCGGATAATGAAGCGTGCGGTATTATCTGAAGCACCGTCTACCAAACCTGCATATAATGCTTTTTCTCCGGCAACGCAATCTTCACAGCCAACATTACCTGGCATTATTACGTGATTAGTGGATATGCTATGATTACTTTTGTCAGAATAGTTAATTGTCAGTTTGTTAAGCGTGTTAACTTTTTCGACACCGTCCTGAATGTATTGGTATTCACCAATTAAAAGGTCTTCAAATCTATAGCTGTTGAGAGACGACATCATTTTTTTTTGAAATACAATTTTAAACGAAGTGTTCCCATTGGTGTATAGATAGGTTCCTTCAAAAGCATTAAGTATATTTTGGGTATCTTTATGATATGCACCTGGAATGTCCTTAATGACTTGTTGAAGGTTCATGATATCTATGACAGGTGATTGTGCTTTGCAATTGGTTAAAAGCGAAAAAATAACGAGGGTGATAATATTTTTCATCTTAATAACAGTATCGTTCAGTTATTGTATTGTTATTAGTATTGTATACCTATTTGTTCCGTGAAGTAAAATCCTTTCTACCGCTTTATAACCCGATACTCCCTTTATATTTGTTTATTTACAAAATTAAATAAAACTTTCATATAATATTCTGTTTGTAACGCATCTTGACTACCACGATGTGATGCATACGTAAGTGATGGAAACATTACCGAAATTGAGTTTTTAAAAAATACCCTGAAGATTGGTTAGAGGTAAATCTGGTAATTTTCGTCATTCTATCTTCAATAATACGCATTCACTAATATCTACATGAAGTTGGAAATCTTCAGGACTGCGGGTGTCATTTTCATCAACGACTTCGCTTTCCGCAAACAAGTCCATTTTTATTGCAGCAACGCCATTTACCGTAATCCGTCGCAGAGTAAGTGAGCCGGAGATTTCGCGAATGGGATCAAAGAACCCCATAGCCATTCTTTTTTCGTCAGGATCGCACTCAGGACAATAGGGTGAGGCTAAGCGACCTATTGGATAACTGCCACTAATATTGTGGCTCCATTTGTTAGGTAAATCGTTATTTAAGTTTGGTAATGTGTTGATAACGGTAATGCCGTTTACCACATACTTATATTCGCCTACTAAAATATCATTGTATGTACGTCCTGTGAAGGCCATTTCATATCGTTTCAATACGAGTGTTAGTTCTTTTCCATTCTCAGAATAGTGCCAAGTACCAACATACTGTGATTGACGATTATTAGCATCTTTTAAGTAAGCACCATTTGGTAACATTTTACCATCCCAGGATTCGATTTCTATTACGGGGTTTTGGGCAAAAGCGTTTGTCGAAATTGCGACGATTAGTATCAAAATATATTTTTTCATAGTAATTGTTTTTAGTTACAAGGTGTTTGTTTGGGGGATTATTATCATCCAGCTCCAGTTTTTTCCAATTTTTAAAATTTGAGTCAGCTTAATAATACGCTCCTTGTAAACTATCCCATCCATCTTTTTGCGAAATGTCTAACACAGGATTTTGTGCTTGACAATTGGTTATATGCGCAAATATAAAGAGGGTGATAATGTTTTTCATAATTAATCACATGAAACTTCTACAACTAATTTAGCAAAAAAATTCCCGCCTCAACAACGGGAATCGATATTAGTTCTGTTTTATCAACACATAATCTCCTCCAGGAATACTAGCATGCGGACCTTCCGGTGTTCCCACAACATGTTCTCGGTAGCGCCAACCAATGTGAACTTTTATAGCAGGCTGTCCATTAACGGTAATTCTACGAATGATAAAACGTGCTGTGTTATCTGAAGCACCATCTACCAAACCTCCATATAACGCTTTTTCTCCAGCAACGCAATCTTCACAACCTACATTACCTGGCATTATTATATGATTGGTTGAAATACTGTGCTTATGTTTGTTAGAATAATTGATATTTAATTTTGGCAGCGTATTTACTTTTTCTAACCCATTCTCAATATACTGATATTCACCAATCAAAAGATCTTCAAACAAATACCCGTTACTTCTAGACGACATAATTTTTTTTTGAAATACAATTTTAAACGAAGTATTCCCATTGGTATATAGATAGGTTCCCTCAAAAGGGTTAAGTAAATTTTGGGTATCTTTATGATATGCCCCCGGAATGTCCTGAATTTTTTGTTGAAGGTTCATGATATCGATGACAGGTGATTGTGCTTTGCAATTGAATGAAAGCGCAAAAAGAAAGAGGGTGATAATATTTTTCATAATTAATTACATGGTGTTTGTTTAACGGAAAATGGAGGCATAAATCCTGGTTCTGGTTGAAGTTCTAATTTTATCCAATTATCGAGATTATCACTAGCTTTATATAAAGAGATCCCAAATCCCTCAAATTGACTCAAGAAACTAAATTCTAAATCTCCTTCATAATAATGATATTTTTCTGCTTGTTCTAAATGAATTTTCTCTAATCGCTCTTTTTCATCATTGAAGTCTATATATTTTAAGCTATTCCAAACAGCATCTACTTTTTGGCTAAAAATATTAAAACTGTCTATTTTTAATGCATACACATTGGTTTTAGTTGGGTCAGTTTTATCTCGACACACAATTATAGTAAAGGCTTCCGGCTTGCGGGAGTCTGAAATTTCCCGATAGCCATTTCGAAAAAAACGTAAATCCTGATAAGAAAACATTCCATATCCATTGATGGGATGGCTATGCAACCAACCTAAAATTAAAGTATGTTGGGACAAAGAAACTTCATGGTTTTCAGGTGATTCTTTTCTCGTTGGTGTATAAACAACATCACCTGCAACATTCATACCTTTCTTTATCTCTACTCCATATTCTTTTTTTTCGTCTACCTTTTCTTCCAGCCATTCTATTTGAGGAATAATGTTTGGCTTTTTGCCTGGATTAGCAACATCATTTTCATACAGTTTTTTAAGCTCCTTACAATGCTCCTCGTTTGTAGGTAAAACCCCAATCGTCAATTGAAAACCGCCGCAAGGGTTTAAGGGATCTTGGTCTTTACCGTTTCCGAGGTTTTTTACAACTAGATTTTCTCCGGTTCGAAAAAAACGCGGGTTGACAATACAGCTACAACCATTTTCGTCTTCTGCATATTGCATGCCCTTCACCAAGCATTCTTCAGGGCTGGTATGGCGGTGCGGTGGCAAGCTTAAAAAAAAGAGGCTTCGATTGAATAATCAAGTCCTCTTTTATATATGCCAATATCTTAATTTACATTTTAGTCATGATTATGTCGTTTGGAACACTAAAATAAGGTTCGTTAGGATGCTGTTGGTAATAAGTATTTCTTCTCTCGAATTTGTCTAATCTAAATTTTAAATTATATTGCCCATTGCCGTTAGGGATTAAAATCAAATCAACAGGAAAAATTTCTTCATTT
Organism: Flavobacterium ichthyis; assembly: GCF_009915155.1. Taxonomy (GTDB): domain Bacteria; phylum Bacteroidota; class Bacteroidia; order Flavobacteriales; family Flavobacteriaceae; genus Flavobacterium; species Flavobacterium ichthyis. The sequence continues at coordinate 321,639 of NZ_JAABLM010000001.1, forward strand.
CTTTGATAATCAGTAAAGGACATATTCAGTTTGCCAAACTCTTTAATGATACCTGTTGCATAAGTTTCTGTAGGAGAGCTAAATATTAATTGGCCATTTTCAAACTCTTGGTATTGGATTATTAATCCATCTTTATAATAATTGATATTAGCATCGGCAATAAAGACATGAAATTGACTTACCTTAGTCAACGTAATTCTAAACTCTTTATTTTCATTGACATATCGCCATGTACCAAGGTATGGTAACATAAAATTATTAATATCTTTGATGTAGTATTGACCATTTTTTGTCTCGCCGTTTACAGGATCACCTGCCATATCTATAACTATTTGGGCATTTGAACAACTATATATAAAAACTAGTAGTAGGGTATAAAATATATTTTTCATTTGATTTATTTTTTAATTACAAGGTATTTTGTTTATATTATTTTCGGATGAATTTAATTCTAGCTTTTTCCAATTTTCAAAATTTTCGTCAGCTTCATAATAATCCACTCCAATATCATGCTTCTTCATTAGTTTTAAAAAACCAATATTTTGTTCAACTTTTTCCTTACCATGAACCATTTTATTCTCTTTATAGAATTTATCAATTTTATCTTGAAAATCTTTATTTGTACCATATTTCACAGCAAAGTTATAAAGTTTATCAAAATCAGTAATCTTTAGTGCATAATTACCTTCGCTACAAACCAGGTAAAAGGCAAACTCTTCTTTTTTAATTGGAGATTGGTTTTCTTCAGCATAGGTTAGCAAGTTAGCAAATCCAATAAGGTCATTTGGAGAAAAAGTACCAATATGTCTTTTGTCAGGAGCAGTTAAATGGTTATGAGCAGTTGCTTTTAGAGCTTCATGATAAGGCACAGAGACTGATTGTTCTGTTTCGGGTACAACTGGTCCTGTTAATGGGTTTGTAAAGTTGTTCCCAACATGATTTCCATTATAAATGGGGAATACTTTTTCAACGGTATCGTTTACACTATTTTTCAACAACGCCATTTTTTCTTTAAATACTACATTGCTTGAGTTTAAAATTAGTTCATCGCAATTTTTCTTTAAATAAGGGTCTAATACCCCAATCGTCAATTGAAAACCGCCACAAGGGTTTAACGGATCTTGGTCTTTACCATTTCCAAGATTTTTTACAACTAAATTTTCTCCCGTTCGGAAAAAACGCGTGTTGACAATACAGCCACAATCATTTTCGTCTTCTGCATATTGCATGCCCTTCACCAAGCATTCTTCAGGGCTGGTATGGCGGTGCGGTGGCAAGCTTAAAAAAAAGAGGCTTCGATTGAATAATCAAGTCCTCTTTTATATATGCCAATATCTTAATTTACATTTTAGTCATGATTATGTCGTTTGGAACACTAAAATAAGGTTCGTTAGGATGCTGTTGGTAATAAGTATTTCTTCTCTCGAATTTGTCTAATCTAAATTTTAAATTATATTGACCATTACCGTTAGGGATTAAAATCAAATCAACCGGAAAAATTTCACCGTTTCGCTCGTAATCTTTAAAAGACATATTTAATTTGCCAAATTCTTTAATGATACCTGTTGGGAAAGTACCTGTTGGGGAGTCGTAAATTAATGTTCCATTATCAAATTTTCGGTATTTAATTAATAAGCCGTCAATATAATAGTCTAAATTTGTATAATTATCTTGATAAACATCATGATATTTAGTAATTTTAGTTAATGTAATTCTGAATTCTTTGTTACCATCAATATATCTCCATGTACCTAAATACGGGAGCATGTAATCATTGACATCTTTTAAATAATATTGTCCATTTTTTCTTTCCCAATCAATATTATGACTATTTGCCATATCAACTTCTATTTGAGCTGAAGAACAGCTAGTAATAAATACTAGTAGTAGTAGTGTATAAAGTATATTTTTCATTTTTTATTTATTTTTTTAGTTACAAGGTAGCTCCTTTGGCGGATTATTGCCGTTTAATTCTAGTTTTTTCCAATTTTCAAAGTTATCATCTCCTTCATAATAATCCACTCCAATATCATGCTTCTTTATTAGTTTTAAGAAACCAATATTTTGTTTAGCTTTTTCCTTCCTCACCATGAACCATCTTATTTCTTTTATAGAATCTGTCGACATCTTCTTTATAAGCTTCAAAAGTTCTAATTTTCATTCCAAAAGTTTCAAGTTTTTGAAAATCAGTAATTTGTAGTACCATTGATATGTTGTCATAAAACTAAAAATATATTTTATAAAAAAAGAGAATTCGATTTATGCCGAGTTCTCTTTTCGTATAACATTATTATTCCATGTTACATTTTAGTCATAATGATATCATTGGGAACACTAAAATAAGGCTCTCTGGATGCTGCTCATAGTAAGTATTTCTCTGCTCAAACTTATCCAACTTAAATTTCAATTTATATTGAGGTGTACCCATATTATTTAAAGGAATTAAAAGTAAATCAACCATAAAAATCAATACATTTCCATCATAATCAACAAAACCTATCCTTATCTTTCCAAAAAATGTTTATTTTAAACAAATATTATTTTGCGTCAATTCTACTTTGGAAAATATTTGTAAAAATTTATTTTTCTTGTTATTAAATCAATTTTTACAAATCCTCCTCTAATCCCAACAAATATATTTTCTTCATTTTTAACTGCTATCGAATTAGGATACAATCCACTCCAATATATGTCTTCGAGTTTTGATTTTATTTTCATATTCTCTACTGCATAAAAATTTGAATATGAAGCAAAAAAAATCTTATCATTAAAAATATTCATTACTAATGGTTTTTCATCAAAATCCAAGACTTTTTTTGTAAAAAAAGCCCCGTTTTTCATGTATATTTCACAAAGGCTAGCGTTCTGTGAACCAACCATTATGCTTTTAGTTTTTGAATAAACAGGTTTATTTCTAGTAACAACATCATAATTACTTTCTATAAAATAAATTTTATCATTAAATTGAAAAAGAAAAACAATATTATGCGTATTAATTTCAACCTCAATGTCTTTATTTTTATTTGAGATGTATTTCAATTTTCTATCAAAATGACCATTATATGTAGAAAAAAAAAGACCATCAAATGCTTCAATCTCTATTGTCTTCAAGTATTTTTGATCTCTGGAATGGCTTATTTTTAAACTATCATTTTTAAACTCAATATTACAATCTTTTGAATAATTTAAATCTAACCATTCTTTTTGATGTTCAATAATGCCATAAATCATTCTCATTGGCATAGGAGACTCGACAACGTCAGGTGGAATAAAAACATCTTGTGAAAAGACCTGATTATTAAATATACATAAAACTACAATGATTGTTAACTTAATTTTTTTCATTATCAAAATTTAGTCATAATAATATTATTAGGCACACTAAAATAGGGCTCGTTGGGATGTTGTTCATAGTAAGTATTTCTCTGTTCAAACTTATCCAATTTAAATTTTAATTTATATTGAGGCGTACCCATATTATTTAAAGGAATTAAAAGTAAATCGACAGGAAAAATTTCACCGTTTCTTTCATAATCTTTAAAAGACATATTTAATTTTCCAAATTCTTTGATGATTCCAGAAGGATAAGAAATAATAGGTGCATCATAAACAATTTGACCATTTTCAAATTTTTGATATTTAACTTGTAATGCGTCTATATAATAATTGATACTATAATCATTATTAATTTTATGAAGCTTGGCGACTTTTGTTAAAGTAATCCTAAATTCTTTATTACCATCAATATACTTCCAAGTTCCCAAATAAGGAAGCATATAGTTGTTTACATCTTTAATGTAATATGTGCCGTTTTCAAGGTGCTTTGTTTGTCTGGTTTCAGCCATATTTACAATAGTTTGAGCTGTAATATTGTAATAGGAAAAAACTATAATTAAAAGTATTGGTAAGCTTTTCATAATCTTATTTTTAACAAGGTTTTTTATTAATGTTATCTTCAGCTGAATTCAATTCTAATTTTCCCCAATTTTCATAATTGCTATCTGACTCATAATAATCAATACCAATATCATACTTTTTTAATAATTTGAGAAATCCAAGATTTTGTTTTTGCTTTTCCTTTCCGTGAACCATATCAAAGTCTTTATAAAAATCATTTACCTCAATTCTAAACATTTCATTTGTACCATATTTCACAGCAAAGTTATAAAGTTTATCCACATCAGTTACTTTTAGTACATAATTACCTTCGCTACAAACTAAATAAAAGGCAAACTCTTCTTTCTTGGTTGGTGATAGATTTTGTTCTCCTAAAATTATCATATTACTAAAATTAATGATATCATTAGGTGAAAAAGTACCAATATGTTGATAGGTTGGGTTGGTTAAATGATTATGAGCTGTTGCTTTCATAGAAATATGATAAGGAACATCAGCGGCATTTTCTTCATTTCCTTCTAAAATAGCACCACAAGTTGGGTTTGAATAACTACTTCCCATGTGATTACCGTTATAAATACCAAACGTTTTTTCAACAGTACCATCAATATTGTCTTTTAAGGTTTGCATTTTTCCTTTAAAATCTGTTGAACTTGAATTTAACTTCAGTTCATCGCAATTTTTCTTTAAATTAGGGTCTATTACCCCAATCGTTAATTGAAAACCTCCGCAAGGGTTTAACGGATCCTGGTCTTTACCGTTTCCAAGGTCTTTTACAACTAAATTTTCTCCCGTTCTCATAAAACGTGGATTTACGATACATCCACATCCTTCTTCATCTTGCCAATATTGCATTCCTCTTTCATAACAATCCATTTCAATCACGTAGCAATTATTTTCATAAGGATCTTGAGGGGTTGACGGTCCGCTGCTTGTTGAATCGGAATTATCATTTGGGCTGGAAGGATTATTGGGGTTTGTGTTGTCATTAGGGTTCGAAGTATTCCCGCCGTTTGAACCCTTAGCACTTCCCGATCCGGATCCGGGATTGACTCCACCTCCAATTTGTTCGCCACTGAAACCGCCACCTCCTTTTATGGGAACTGATGTATCCGGACATCCAGATCCACCTGCCGCAATTTTTTGAATGGTTACCACCCCGTCAAACTGTTCCATTTGTTTCTGTCCGGCTGAAACAGACAGTGCAAATTCCTCGTCCATTGCATACTCTACAATATAGGCTTGGCGGTATCCGTCATTAACGTTTATAACCAAATTGTAAAAGGTTTTCTCATTTTGCATGGGATGTCCCTCAATTTTAAACGTGTAATTGGTATTACCCAAAGTATCGATTACTTCAATAATCTCGTCGTAGTTAACCGTGCCCGTTTGTGCGGTTCTAAATGATTTACCTTTTTGACCCTGAACACTAATGGCATCCTGCAGAAAGGCGTTGCCACCAAATTTTGCCACTATGTTTTTGGCCTGCTGTCCATAAAGTCGCTTGACTGAGAGTTGCTTTTGATAGTGCTTTTGTTGAACCGCTATGTCTTCGGCCTGACAACAAAATAAAAAAACTACCATTAAGACACTACATAAATTTAATAAGCGTCGTTTGTTCATATAATTGGTTTTTGAGTTTACAAACAATAATGTGGTAGTGGGTAAATATAATATTTATTTTGTTAAAAATATTAAATCATGTTAAAAATAAAACCCAAAAGAAGCTTTAACCGCAAACTTATTCGCATCCGGAAGATGTAAGTAATTTCCTCTCCAGGCGAAGTCAATTCTCAACACTTTAAAAATATTTCCAATTCCAGCGTGGTATTCCCAATAGACATCTTCTGGAGCGCGATACGGAATTAAAGTTTGGGCATTGATGGCTCTATTTTCGTCAGAAATCGTTCCGTAAACGGCTTTGATTCCGATGATTTCTCGCCAATTTAATTTCCGTAAAAAAGGAACTCGGGCAAATAATCTTCCGTTGAAATGATGCTCTAAATGAAGCGAGGCATACTCATCAGCCATAAATTCGTAATAATTCATCAAATTGTAAGTGTTGTCTATCACAAAATACGATTGGTTCCCCGGAACAACTCCCATCAACCCAAGTGGAACGGTTCCGAAAATTTTTCCGGCTTCAAACGTGGCAAACAACCTTCCGAAACCACCGACCAAAACCGGTTGACGGTAGTAGAACTGTAATTTTTCGTATTCAAAATCACTATCAAAAAGGCCTTTAATTCCTTGGCTGAAACTTAAATACAATCGGGCATAATTATAATCGATTACGGTTCTTTCCACGCCATAACCTACGGTTTTTCGGCCTGGAGTATAATCGATTGAAGCATTAAACTCGTATTGCTTGAGGCTTCCGGAAATGACACCAAACGGATTTTCGGCAGAGGGTAATTCTTTATAATAATCCAAACTAAAAGTATTTGGCGAAGCCGACTTTAAAGTTCGGTACGAAAATCCTCCTTGGAAAGTTAGGTTTTTTAAAGGTTCGATTTCGGCAAAAAGATTCGTGAGGTTTACAGAAGTTAACTTGCTATTATCGCCACTAGCAAAAACCGCTGAAGAGGCAAAACTTCGACCTAACAAATCATTAGATGTGGTAAGGCTTACGCCAATTTGTTCAATGTCACGACGATTTCCTCCGGAGACAATAAACCGACTTTTTTTGTCGAGCAACACTTTTCCGGAAATTCCGTATTTAAACTGATTGTCTCTAAAACCGTAGGCTGTGTATGCTTGGATTCGCCAAGGATCGTTTTGACCAAAATACGTTCGACCTCCGGCACGAAGCCTCACTCCTTCCACATCATTGTATCCAAACGTGGAAAATATCGGACCAAAATCAAAATTATTTAATTCGACATATCCACTTCCCAAAATGGAAACCGCATTGTACAAACGCTTAAATTTTTTGACGGTTTTGAGCGTATCGAGCATTTGATAAACGCCTTTTTCGTCTTTGTTTAAACGTTCAAATCGATTTTCTTCCCAAAATTCATCGCTCTTTACGTAAATCGTGGGATCGTAATTATTGACTTCTTCTTTATAAAATTTATCTTCTTTTTTCTTATCAAATTGATGGTCTTTGAATAAAGTGGTTCTTTTACCATAAACGCCACGCGATTCATCTTTTTTAGAAAAAGCAAAATCCGACATCATGTGATCGCGCGTGAGCAGGAAAACGGAATCGTTTAAAACCTCAAATTCTTGTTCGATATAAATTTCTTTCACCCAGTTGATATTGGCACTTCGGCTGGCGGTTAGGTTTATTTTTTTGATGGCAAAAGTGGTATCGTTTACCCAAAAATCCCCCTTGAATGTCAGTTCGTTTTTTCGTCTTGGATAATACACAATATTGTAACACCATTTGTTATCGATAAACGTACTGTCGTGCAACACATAATTATAGACGTTGATACCCGTTCGCGAAAGCGGGCTCACGAAATCTTTATCGAAAAATTTTAGGTAATTGTCATAAATATCGTAGTCTGCATATAAATCTTTTACAAAACCGATAATTTGCTGGTTGTTGCTAAATCCCGAATTTTTATTGGCGATTTGCACTTCTTTTTTTCTATTGTTGACATTATCACCATAGACTTTGCTCAAGGCTTCGTTGATAAAAATCGGAAGGTAGGATTTTCCGGTAACATCTGAAGTATCCACTTGATTGAAAACAAATTCCATCCCGCGGAAGAGCTTGCTTTTCATCAACGCAGAATCGATTGTATTGAGATCGAATTCTACTTTTTCGTACTTATCATATTCATATTGCTTGAACATTTTGAGTCCGTTTTTTTTGCGGCGTTCCCAAATTTTTCTCAAAATATCAATGGCAGGATTGTCTTTTTTGGAAGTTTTTCCGGTGTAAATCACGACTTCGCCAAGGGTTTTTCCGGCTCCAAGATTTACCTCGAGATTGTAGGTTACGGCTTTGTCGAGCGTGACTTCTTTTTGTTCCATCCCAACAAAGGAAACCACAATTGCTTTTTGTGTTTCTTTAGATTCGAGATAAAATTTTCCGTCTTCGTTAGTAATAATTCCTTCGGTAGTACCTTTAAAAACGACGTTTGCGTAGGGTAATGGTTGCTTAAATTCGTCATAAACAATTCCGCTAACTTTGGTTTGAGAAAAGGCGGTTGTGATTATTGTAAGAAAAAACGCAAGGCTTAGAACAAATTTGTTATTCATATAATTAAAAAAAACTTCACCAGGAATGTCCCAATGAAGTTTCAAATATAGTCAATTAGACAATTAGATAATTAGATAATTAGAAAATTAGAAAATTAGATAATTAGATAATTAGAGAATTACATAATTCGTTAATTAGATAATTAGACAATTAGATAATTAGATAATTAGATAATTAGATAATTTGAAGTTAGGCAATAGCAAATTTATTACTTTGCGATTCTTTAAAACAATTGACTTATTTTCAAATTACCACTTTTTCAAATTGTTCCAATTAATTCTTTTTGTAAGCTACTTTTTTTACGGCTTTGATTACGTCTTGTGCATTTGGCAACCATTCTTTCAACAGTGCCGGAGAATATGGAGCTGGAGTATCGGCAGTTGTAATTCTTTGAATTGGCGCGTCAAGGTAGTCAAAAGCACGTTCTTGAACGATGTAAGTAATTTCTGAAGCTACGCTTGCAAATGGCCACGCTTCTTCTAGAACTACTAAACGGTTTGTTTTTTTAACCGAATTTAAAATGGCGTCATAATCCATCGGTCGAACGGTTCTTAAGTCGATAATTTCACAAGAAATTCCTTCTTTTTCTAGTTCTTCTGCAGCAGTATAAGCTTCTTTAATAATTTTTCCAAAAGAAACAATGGTTACGTCGCTACCTTCTCTTTTGATATCAGCAACACCTAAAGGAATGGTGTATTCTCCTTCCGGCACTTCGCCTTTGTCGCCATACATTTGCTCAGATTCCATAAAAATAACAGGATCATTATCACGAATAGCTGCTTTTAACAATCCTTTTGCATCGTAAGGATTTGAAGGCACTACCACTTTAAGTCCTGGAGTGTTGGCAAACCAGTTTTCGAAAGCCTGAGAGTGCGTTGCCGCTAATTGTCCCGCAGAAGCAGTTGGGCCACGAAACACCATTGGCATTGGAAATTGTCCGGCAGACATTTGACGCATTTTTGCAGCGTTATTAATGATTTGATCGATTCCAACTAAAGAAAAGTTGAAGGTCATGAACTCAACAATTGGGCGGTTTCCGTTCATTGCCGAACCTACTGCAATACCTGCAAAACCAAGTTCTGCAATTGGCGTATCAATAACACGTTTTGGTCCAAACTCGTCTAACATTCCTTTTGAAGCTTTATAAGCACCGTTATATTCGGCCACTTCTTCACCCATTAAATATATTGATTCGTCGCGACGCATTTCTTCGCTCATTGCTTCGCAAATCGCCTCTCTAAATTGGATTGTTCTCATGATAAATAATTCTACTTGAAATTGTGAAACGCAAAAGTAAATAAAAGAATTTAATGATTAAAAGATTTATTGATTTGAAGATTTGAAAATTTTGGAAATTGGTGAATTTGGAGATTTGAAATAAGGATTGGGAAATTGATGCTCGAAGTGGCATTATTTTTTTATGGGATTTTTAGGGGTACCACAACCTGCCTTTATCTATGCTTTATCTATGCTTTATCTATGCTTTATCTATACACTATCCATACTCTCTGTCCCGGCATGACCCGTCCTAAAATAAGTATATGCTGTATAGTTGTTTTAGTATAAGGCAAGATACAACCCGAGAGAAAATTTTAAGGAAATTTTAATTTATTTTCCTCAATTACGGAAACCCGTAAGGATTTGAATTTCAACCTCAATAATTTTGACGAAGCGAACAGAAAAAATCACACTGCACTTCTAATGCAGTCAAAATCTTTAAAATTGCCCGAATCAATAAATGGATATTCGAATTATCATCAAATTACATGAACTAATCTCCACAGAACGAACCGGTAACCCGAAAGCTTGTGCGGAAAAACTAAATATTTCAGAACGCACGATTTACAATTATGTTTCGTTTATGCGTCGAGAATTAAAAGCCCCTATTATTTTCAATGTGATAAAGGGTTGTTACTGTTATGATGGGGAGTGCAAGTTGAGGTTTAGGGGGTAGGGAATATTAATTTTTAAATGTAAAATAAATTATGAATAACAATTCAAAACAATGGAGTTCAGCAAATCCTGGTTACATAATTTTTCTCATTGACCAATCAGGTTCTATGGGAGAAGATTATACAGGAGGAAAAAACAAAGCCGAGTTTACCTCTCTCGTAATCAACAGAACAATTAACGATTTAATTTTTACAAATAGTGCAGGTGACAAAATTAAGGACAGAGTGTTTTTATCTCTTATTGGCTATGGTGGAAAAGGTGGTAATTCAGTAGATGATATTCGTTCTGACTATTTAAGTGCTTTTGCTGATAGTCCTTTAAGAATTGAGAAAATAAAAAAGAAAGTTTCTGACGGAGCGGGAGGTTTAGTTGAAATTGAGGAAGAAATGGCTATGTATGTTGAACCTACTTGCCCACGAAATGGATTAACACCAATGGCAGAAGCTCTTGATTTTGCAAAGCAACTCATAGAAGGTTGGATAACTAAAAAACCTGACAATCCTGCACCTGTAATTATAAATGTTTCGGACGGAATGCCATATACAGGAAGTAATCCAATAGACGATATTGAAAAAACAATATCAACCGCAAACAGTATTATGAATATCAATACTGGAGATGGAAATCCTCTAATTTTCAATGTTCATTTAGGACAACCACCATTCAACGAAACAAAGTTTTCCTCAACTGAAAACGAAGTTTCAGACGAAGAAGGAAAAATACTTTTCAAAATTTCAAGTAAAGTACCTGAAACATATCGTGAAGCCGCAAGAAAACACGAATTTGTAACAGACGTAGATTCAAGAGGTTTTGTTTCAAATGCTGGTCCCGAAACTCTTATTAAATTTATCAATTTTGGTTCATCTGGAGGAACAGACAGAATTATTTAAGAAATGAAAATCAATATAAAAGGATTTATAACGAGTAAGAAATCAGAATTATATTCAGATTGTGCGGATAATTATGCTATAAACATTGATCATAATAAATTTTCTATTTCTGATGGAGTTTCAAAGTCTTTCTTCCCAAAAATTTGGTCGGATATATTAGTAAATAAATATGTCAATCAAAAAGATTGGAAAGATAACAATGAATTTATTGTTGAAAGTCAAAAAGAATGGCAATCCAAAATTGATGAAATTGTAAATCAACCAGAAACCAAATGGTTTACAAAATCTCAATACAATAGAAAAGACCCTGCATTGGCAACATTTGTCGGACTTCAATTTTTAGAATCTGACCAAAAATGGATTGCACAAGCATTAGGAGATAGTTTTTTGTTTTTCATTCCAAAGGGTTCAACGGAGATTGAAATTAAATTATCCACTAAACCCGAACCTATTGTATTTGACAACTTTCCTGATTATTTATCAAGTATTGGAAGTTCTCATAAAGGAGAAAAAAAGCCAATTAAAGGAGAAAAAATAAAGGAAGGAACTTTTTATTTAATGACCGATGCCCTTGCTGAATGGTTTTTATTAAATACAGAACAAGTCAAACAGACACTTGACAACATCAAAACCCAAGAACAATATGTTGAAACAATTGCAAATGAAAGAAATGCAAACCGATTAAATGACGATGATTCCGCAGTTTTGATACTTGAACTTTTTGACGATGGCAAAAAAGAATTTTCCTATTCTAATATCGAAGTAACTTTTTTGTCAGAGCTTGTTAAAGAAGAAGCGGAGAAACTAGAAGAATCTAAAAAAAAAGAAATTTCTTCTCAAGATTCTTTAAGTGTAAATGAAGAAGAAAACAGGGAAGAACAATTGACAAAAGAAGAAAATTCTGAAAAAGAGGAAATTAAACAAGTTGAGCAATCAACGGAGATTAAAGATGAGGAAATTGAAAACTCGGATAAGAAAATAGAGGAGGAAAAACCACTTGATGAAAATGTAAAAGAAAACATAGCAGAGGATAATTCGCCTGTCAAAAATGATAATCTTTCTGAACAAAATCAGAAAGAAGAAAAATCAACTAATGAAAGTAATAATTTAAATGAAGAGTTAACAGACGATAGCAGTAATCTCACAGACGAAAAACAACAACAAGAAAAATCTTCTGTACAAATTAAAGAGATAACAGCAGAGCCACAAAAAGTCAAATCTGTAACTGATAAATTCTAACATATGACAAATATTTATCCTACAAGAACTGATATAGTTACAGCAATGCGAAATCCGCAAGTTAGCTTTAAAGCAAGCGAACTCATCGGAGGAACGATTATCCAAAAAGGTTCTCGTGTTATTCAATATTCAGGTGGTTACACAACTGTTTTTCCTTTTAATACCAGTGAAGGAGAAAAAGTTGCCGTACGTTGTTGGATTGCAGATATTGGAGACGCCAAACGAAGAAGTCAAGAAATATCTACTTATTTAGCAAATCTAAACAATGCCTATTTCTGCAATTTTCAATATTTGGAAGAAGCACTTCTTATCAATGGGAATATCTATCCTATCGTTTTAATGGATTGGGTTGAAGGAAAAACTTTGAAAGATTTTATCAACGATAATATACATTCAAATCCTTCTTCAATTTCAAAAGTACGAGAGAATTTTAAAGAAATGGTTACATATTTTCATCAGCAAAATATCGCTCACGGAGATTTGCAACACGGAAATATTTTAGTTAATCACGATTGTAGTTTAACAATTATTGATTACGATTCAATGTATATTAAACCGCTTGAAGGAATGTCTGATGCAATCAAAGGTTTGCCCGGTTATCAACATCCATTAAGATCTGCCAATAAACTTATCAATCCTAAATTAGATTATTTTTCAGAGCTCATAATTTATTTGTCGCTACTTGTTTTTGAAAATCAGCCAAGTTTATGGCAAAAATATTATGAAACGGAAGATTTGTTGTTTTCCAAAGATGATTTTGCGAATCCCAATCATTCTGTATTAATCAACAGTTTGCTAAAGTCCAATAATCAAACCGTTGTGGACTTGACAAACAAACTAAAAGAAGAACTAACAAAAAACGACATTCAACAATTAGAACCGTTAGAAAATCTGCTGATTGACAGACTTGAAGTTACCAAAGAAAACATAATGGATAAATGGAATAAACAGCCCAATCCGCCAAGTAAAAAAGAAGTAAAACTTCCTGATGCAAACAACATTATGAATAAGTTTTAACAATGACGGAGGTTTATTTTGAAGATATACACAATCAAATCATCAATCAAATTTCGGCTTCAAACAAAAGTCTAAAAATTTGTGTTGCGTGGTTTACTGATGTTGAAATCTACCAAAGCATTATTCAAGCTCAAAACAGAGGTGTTAAGGTTTATATCATTGTAGCAAATCACGAGTTCAACAAAAATTCACGAGTTGATTTTAAAGAATTGTTACAAAATAATGGATATGTAGGATATATCGGAAATATCAACGATGGAGCTAAAGACAAACTTATGCACAATAAATTTTGTATTGTTGATGATTCTACAATTATTACAGGTTCATATAATTGGACATTTAAAGCAAGATTAAATGATGAAAATATCATCATTATTAAAAATCAGCCTACTGTTATTGCTCAATTCAATAACAAGTTTGAAAGTATAAAACCTCAATATGGTTTTGCTATTAAAGGAAACGAAGTACAACTATTGCCAATCGAAAAAATAATGGCAAAATGGGACAAACCAAAAGAAACAAAGCAACAAATAGAAGGAAATAAAGCTAAATCAATTTTCGATAAATTTTAAGAATGTCAATAAACAAACAAGATATAGTTACCGCCATTTTAAATTCGGATACTTTTTTAAAAGTACCTGAATTAAAAGGAGCAAAACCAAGAATAGAATCCAATGGTAAACCCTATGCTTTTGTTGGTGGCTTCAATATGGTGTTCCAATTGGAACATCAACACAAGAAATGGGCTTTCAGAGTTTGGCACGTTCCTATGGGAGAACATACAAATCGCTACCGAAAAATATCAAAATATCTTTCAGAAAAAAAACTACCCTATTTTGCTGATTTTATCTATGATGAAAAAGGAATTTTGGTTAATGGAAATTTATTGGACACCATCCGAATGGAATGGCTTGAGGGAAAATTGCTAAAAGAATATCTTGAAGAAAATTTAGGCAACAAAAACAAACTAACTAAACTTGCTGATGATTTTCTGGAAATGTGTAAAACTCTACGAGAAAATAATATTTCTCACGGAGATTTGCAAGAAGGAAATATTTTGATTGACCGAAATGGAAATATCAAACTTGTAGATTATGATTCTATTTGTATTCCTGAAATTGAGGGTCAAAAAGAATTAGTTACAGGATTAAAAGGTTATCAACATCCCTCACGTTTTAAAGCGGGAAAAGCGTCTTTAAAAGCGGATTATTTTTCGGAATTGGTAATCTATCTTTCAATACTTGCTCTTTCTGAAAACTCAAATTTATGGAACAAGTATCAGGTGAAAGATACTCAATACTTATTGTTTACTGAAACCGATTTTGAAGATTTTGCAGACTCTGAAATCTATAACGATTTACAAAAGCTATCTAATTCTATTAAAAGTCTGACAAGAATTTTGAACAGCTATTTATCGGAAAATAATTATCTAAATCTTACGTCTTTTGAACATTATTTAAAAGCACCTAAAATAATCAATTTTGGCTCGAATGAAAAGGAAGTTCTAAAAGGGAAAACCATTGAATTGTCCTGGAATATTGAGAATTATGATAAAATTTCAATAAACAATGGTGTCGGAAATGTAACAGAAAAGCATTCTATTTCTGTTTCGCCTACCAATACAGCTACATACAAGTTACTTGCAGAAAATGCCTTTGATAAAACAGAAAAAGAACTAAATATAACGGTTCTTCCTCTTCCAAAAATAAAAGAATTTAGAGCAAAACACCAAAAAATTGAATTTGGAAAAGAAACTGAAATTGTTTGGGATTTTGAAAATGTAGAAAAAGTAGAGTTGAATTATGCAGGAAATTTAGAGGTTATATCAAATAAAGGGAACAAAGTAATATCTCCATCAGAAGACACAAATTATAAAATTATTTTTACTGCATTAGATGGTGTAACAAAAGAAGAGAAAACGCTGAAAGTTCAAGTATTTAAGCGAATTGAAATTGAAACTTTTACTACTGATTATGAATATATTGTTGAATCTCTGCCAATCGAGTTAAATTGGAAAATTAACAATGCTTCTGGTATAAAACTTTGCTCAAATATTGACAAGGAAATAGATGTAACAACTAAAAATAAAATATCTCTAAAGCCGAAAAGGAATCAATATTTTTATTTAAAAGCAAGCAATGACTTATTTACTGTAGAAAGTGAAAAAATAAATATAGAGGTACAAAATCTTCCTACGCTTCCAAGATTTGAAAATATTATTCCAGCAGGTAAAGAATTAATACCTGTTTTTACTTTGGATTTTTCGGAAAATGTAAACAATATTCTTACAGAAAGTCAAATTAGTTTTCAAAAAGCAATTAAAAATAATAAAAGATTTAATTTACTTGAAAGCTTAAAAACTATATTGAGTAAATGATGAATATTCTACAAAAAAATATGTGTAAAGTTGCAGGCTTTGATAATTTTATCGTTAACCATTGTTCTACGCAATATAATTCCCTTTCTTCAATTGGTATTTTCTTTATATTTCAATATATAGTAATTTTTATTTCGTCTTTTGTGTTTTCTAATGACTTTTTATATTCTAACGTTTTTACATCTATATTAATAAGTATTGTAATTTTATTTTTCTTCATAAGAATCGTTAGGTTCTTCAACAAACATCTTCACAGTCATTTCAATGTTAAGGTCTTATTTATCATTTTAATTTCAAATATTTTGATTTTAATAATGATAACAACTATACTAAATTTAAAAATTTTTGAAATAGAAATTTTTTATGACTTGATAATAAAAGGAGACGATTATGGTAAATATAAAATAATAAAACACCTATTTTCTTTATACTATCAAGTTAAAACATCTGAAAACGCAATCGTTATAATTCTATTTTGGATAGCAAAATTTTTGTTATTACAATTTATTTTTATTAAACCTTATTTTCAAATTTATTCAACAAGAAAAACAATATATAATTCAATAAGAAAAAATTATGAGCAAAACTTCTAAATCAAAATCAAAAAGTTTTGATAAAAAGTATTCAAAAATTCAATATTTCTTTTGGCTATTGTCGGGAGCCGAAATTAGTATTTTAAAAGAATGCCCGACAGACTATAACAGACAAGCAGGAATAGGCTTTACAATTTTTATGACCACTTTATTAGCTTTCTTTTCTGGAAGCTACGCAGGTTACTATTTTGGGGAAAGTTATGTTACATCAGTAGTTTTTGGGATTATTTGGGCTTCATTGATATTTAGTATCGATAGAAGTATGGTTGTAACTTTAAAAAAAGACCCCACTAAAAAAGAACAAAATTTTTGGATTCCTTTTTTGTCCAGAGCAGTTTTAGCCATACTCATTGCATTTATCATTTCAATACCCTTAGAATTACTCATATTTAGAGATAGTATTGATATTCACAAAAATAAATTTAAGCAAGACAAAACTTTGAATATTATTTATGGACAAAGTACTATTGAAGATATTGACGGTAAAAAAGAAATATCGAGTAATTTAGAAGGGAATATTAATGAATTAAACAATTTATTATCCAAAGGTGAACCTCAAAATGATGTAGAATATGATAACCTTAAAAGAGAATTTAAAAATGCAGAAAGTAAATATATTTCATACAAAAACAAATACAATAATCTAAACTCTCAAGCCATAAACGCATATAATAGTGAAAATATGGAGAGATATTACCAAATTTCTAAACAGAGAAGTATTGCTAAAAATAATATGGCAAATTATGGTAATAAAAATTATTTCCCTAAAAAAAGAGAGTTAGAAGTTTATAAAAAAAACTGGATAGAAGAAAGAAAAAAAGAACTTGTTGATTTAGGAGAAGAAAAGAAAAATATAAATGACAAAATTAAAAAAGGAACTGACAAAGTAGAAAGTGCAGGTTCTAAAATAGATTCAATTCTATCAAAACACGATAATAGTTTTGTGTTTAATTTTATGGTATTAGAAGATTTGGCAAAAACACATCGTAAAGTATTAAAGCCCGTTGTAAAGAAAAATATTGATTCATTATCAAATAAATATAAAACTGATAGTTTATCAGTAAATGCAGCATCAAATAATCAATCATCAGAAATTCAACCATCAAAATTAGAATGGGTTAGCGAATATGATTCTGAAGGTGCAACTATTTTATTTTTACTTTGGCTCATTAGAATTTTATTTTTCACTATTGAAATTCTACCAACTATAGCAAAAATAGCTACTCCAATAGGTGCTTACGACAGAGCAATATACAGAAAAGAAAAAGATTTAGAACTGGAATTAGACGAAAAAACATCAGAATATCTATTGCATCAACAAAAATTAAGAGAAATTGAATTTGAAGCAGAGCAAAAACAGCTTAAAGACAGAGTGAAAATAGAAAATGAACTTCATAAAGAACTTATTACAGAGATTGCTTCTGTTCAAAATAAAATAGCAAGAGAGAAAATTGAAGATTTTAAAAGAAACCACCTAAACTGACAAATTCCGATACTAAACCACCCCCATATCTTTCACAATCCCAACCAAATGAACCGCATTTTTTGCTTTAAAATAAATTTTTAATTTATTCATGCGCTTTTCAACACTGCTAAGACTTGACGAACTTTTCCCCATTTCCTTAAATTTTTTGCCAATTTCATCTTGGGTAAATCCTTGTGCCAACAAGCGTAGAAGATCAATATCAGTATCGTCTATTTCCAGCATTGCGGGATTTACAATTAAGTGAGATAATTCCGGAGAAATATACCGTTCGTTAGCTGTTACAGCTTTTACCGCATTTAACAAGTCAACCGAACCTTGCCTTCCTTTACAAACGTATGCATCGATGCCTTCATTAAACAAAGTTTTGATTCTAAAACTTCTGTCTTCAATTGAGTAAACAATAATTTTTATAGCGGATTGTTCGGATTTTACCGCTTTTATCAATTCCTCGCCCGATTGCAGAATAACAGTCCGGTGATCAGGTTTAAACGATAAATCTGTAATCAACAAATCAAACGGAACGCCGTCAATTATTGCCTTTTTTATTTTCAAAAAAGCATCGTCGCAATATTTTGCGTGGTGAATTTCAAGGTTGGCATTTTTTTTAAAAATTGAAGCGATTCCTTGGTTAATACTATCAATATCTTCTGCGATTAATATCTTTTTCATCCTTTTTATTTTTTAAAACGGAATCTTCATAACGACTTTAAAACCTTTATTGTAATTCGGTTCAAAAATAATGCTTCCCCGGACTTGACGAATACGGTTTTCCACATTTTGCAAACCATTTTTAAAAATATTTTCTTCAAAATTGAATCCAACACCATTATCGGAAAAAACCACTTCTAAAAAACCCGTTTTTTCTTCAAACGAAATCAGGCAAATTGTGGCTTGACTGTGTTTTTTAGTATTAATTAAAAGTTCTTGCAACACCCGGAAAAAATTGATTTTTTTACTTTCGTTCAAAGCGTTCCAGCTGATGGAATCAAACCCTTTCAAAACCACATTTAGTTGATTGTTTTGAAAATCCGAAATCATTTCTTTGAGATGAACACTATATTTTTCTCCAGTTTCCACAGTAGCATTTACACGCGAAATATTTCGGGTTCGTTGGTACAAATCATCCAAATCGGTCAAAAGCCTATTTTTTGAATCCGAATCAATCGCTTGTAAATCAGCGAAAGCCATCACATTATAAAGGTCATTTGCTAATTCATCATGCACTTTTTTTGACAATCGGATTTCTGTATTATAAGTTTCCCGAATTTTTTCATTGGCATGTTTGGCTGCAGCAATTCGCCTTAACAATAAAAAAACGAACAATGCAAAAACAATCACGATAAACAATACCACATTAAAAATTCTTGATTTTTGAGCCCGTAGTTTATTTTCTGCCGCTTCGGTTCGGGCTTTCAACATCGCTTCTTCGGCTGATGTATAGTCGTAGCGCAATTTGGCAAACTGGTTTTTAGCTTGTTGGCGAACTTTGCGAATACTGTCGTTTATAGAAATGTAGTCGTTTATATAATTTTTTCGTTGCAAACCAACAACTTCGGAAGCAATCAACAATTCTAAAGCTTTAAGTTGGTCATCCGGATTTTCGATTTTTTTAGAAAGCTGTAATGCATTTTCCGCTAATTTTTTGGCTTTCGCCAAATTTTCCCGTGCCAAGACTTCGGCCATTCTCAAATCAATAGAAATTATGCTGTGAAAATCAGCGGGATTGATAATACTTTTGGCTTCATCTAAAAACTTTAACCCCGAAATATCACCGGATTTATACAAAGCATAACCTTTATTTGACAATATTTTAGAGCGTAAAGACTTATCATCTTCCGGAACAATTTTTAAAAGAGAATCTAACATTACAATGGCATCATTGTATTTTTGGATATCAATATAAACCAAGGAAACGTTTACAGTCATGTAATTTTTGGTGGTGAAATCTGGCTCTAAATCAATGGCTTTGTTAAAATATTTTATCGCATTTTTATAATCAAATAATTCTCTGTAAAGCAAGCCCATTGCATTGTAAAGATTGACTCTATAAGCAATATCTTGATTTTGCATTAAAATTTCAGCTTGAACCAACGCGGTTTCTGCCCCAAAATAATCAGCTTCCCGTTTTTGCAAAGCACTTAATTGTATTAAACTAAAACCGGCACGCAAACTGTCATTAGCTTTGCGATATTGTGCCACCGATTTTTCAAAATAAATAAAACTGCTGTCGCGGTTTTTATCTTCAAAATATTTTCCCTTTAAATAAAAATAACCGCCTTGATAAGAGCTTGTTGTGGCCATTTTTTTTAATTGGTCAAACGACCTTGATAAATCAATTGTCTTTTCTTCGACTTGTTTTTCAATCTTTAAATAAAGTGAGGTGTAAGCATCAGATTTAGAAGTACCAATATTTTTTTCTCTCTCAGGTTGTACACAAGAGATTTGAAAGAATAACAATAAAAAAACAATCGGGGGACATTGCTTCATTTTGTAAAGAATTTCCCCCGAAAATAATAAAATTGTTTTGAAAAAAGCGAAACTTACGGATTATTTATTCCGTTTCCTGGTGGTGGCGGTGGTGGCGGTTTTACAGGAGTTGCAATACCATCGCCTCCGGAATCAGTCGCTATTTGATTTGTTAAAGAAGTTTTTTCGGCTACTTCATCTGCTTCGCAGGAAACCATAGCCATGCTGCTCGCTAAAGCAAGTATGAACACAATTTTTTTCATTTTTTTTAAGAAATTAAAAATTTTACAAAAGCCATCTTGGAAATGATTTTTCCAAGAAAAGCATCCTGATTTTTTGGGAAGAAAAAATGGTTTCAGGGACTACAAAAAAAATCTTCCCAACTTGTTTCCAATCACCTGAAAACCATTCTGTTTTTGTAAATCAGTTTTGTACATTTGTTTCTGATGCATCAAAAACCCGGGAACTGATTTACGAGGCAAAGTAACTATCGGAATCCAGCTAAAACTCTGATATTTTCTAAGATTTCTAATAATTCCACAGGTTTCCAACCTTTTCTAATAATTTCTAAATAGTTTGAAATGAATAGCGCTTTTGAAAAATATAAAAATGCTGTGATTGCGAAATATGAATCAGAAAAAAATGGTAAAAACGCCGACTTTTTGTTTGACCCAACCTCCGGGAATTTGAAAAAACTGTGTTTAGAAATTTCACTGCAGGAATTAGCTGCTTCGGACAAGCAGATTTTGGAAATTTTTTTTGAAAAAAGAAAAGAGGGTTCATTATCAACTCATATAAAGAATATTCATGTTGACAAGTTTAAAAATGTAAGTAAATTTTTTCGTGGTGAAGGAAATCCTAGTTTAGCTTCAACTTTAAATATGGCTGCTCTTTTGGTGGGATTTGAAGATAGACCATTTGCTAAATTTCGGAATAAAGATGAAAACAAAGTTGGCGAATCAGTAGAAAACAAAGTTAACAACTCCTTTGTGACAGTTACTCGAAATGAAACAGTTCCAGTAAAAAATGTTAGTTCAGACAAAAGCTTTTCGTTTTCAAAAATATCTTTGTTTTTAGTCACATGTGTAATCGTAAGTATTGGCGGATTTTTCTACTATAAATCAACTGAAAAAAAGTGTATGATTTGGAATGGAGATCATTATGAAAGAATAAATTGTGATGATAATACCACGATGGGAATTATGCATTACACCAACATCGTTTCACTTCATGAAGAAACACTACAAAATTTCAAAAAAATTACGCCAGATAGCAACACCGTATTTTTTAAAAACGGAAAAGCGGTTATATATTACAGTAAGCCTAACATTAAAGAGGTTGAATTTTTTTCTTGCGATGGAGTTCATCCCGTGACCAAAAAAGATTTAAAACCAGTTACTCAATATATAATTAACAAGTACATTATAGATAAACCTCGAAAATAGAGCATTCTCAACCCACAAATAATCATTTTCCTACGAAAACGAAATAGTTCTACACTAATCAGCTAAATATTATGCGTGCATAGTTTTTTATTTCGAATAATTTGCTTATTTTCGACACCTGAAAAATCAACTATAAATTCTATATCGAAATGAAAATATTAGTATGCATCAGCCACGTTCCGGATACCACATCCAAAATTAATTTTGCCAATGGTGATTCGGAATTTGACACAAATGGTGTTCAATTTGTAATTAATCCTAACGACGAATTTGGTCTTACCAGAGCCATTTGGTTCCAAGAACAACAAGGTGCTAACGTAACTGTTGTAAACGTTGGTGGTCCGGAAACCGAAGCTACACTTAGAAAAGCTTTGGCCATTGGTGCTAACGAAGCCATTCGTGTGAATGCCAACCCAACCGACGGTTTTTTTGTAGCAAAACAATTAGCCGAAGTGATAAAAAATGGTGGATATGATTTGGTCATCGCCGGAAAAGAATCCTTAGATTATAACGGTGGAATGGTTCCCGGAATGATTGCCGGAATAACCGGAATGAACTTCTTAAATTCTTGCATCAACTTAACCGTTGAAGGAAATAATGTAAAAGCAGTTCGTGAAATCGATGGTGGAAAAGAAACCGTCTCTACTTCTTTACCCTTAATTATCGGTGGACAAAAAGGTTTGGTTGAAGAAAAAGACCTTCGCATCCCAAACATGCGTGGCATCATGACTGCCAGAACCAAGGCTTTAAACGTGCTTGAACCAGTTGACGCTTCGGTAAATACAAAAGCGGTAAAATTTGAAAAACCCGCTCCAAAATCGGCGGTAAAATTAATTAGTCCTGACAATTTGGATGAACTTGTTAATTTGTTACACAACGAAGCTAAAGTAATTTAATCAGGAATAAAAAATACGAATTACTAATTTTTGAAATCTTTAAATCCTTAAATTTTTCAATCTTTAAATTAAAAAAATTATGTCAATTTTAATATACGCAGAATCTGCCGAAGGAAAATTTAAAAAAGTAGCATTTGAATTAGCTTCTTACGGAAAAAAAGTAGCAGAATCTCTTGGAACAACCGTTACAGCCGTTACTATTAACGCAAGCGACGTTTCGGAACTTTCTAAATATGGTGTTGATAAAGTTTTGAAAGTAAACAACGACAAACTTTCAAAATTTACCGCCAAAGCTTATGCTGATGTGGTAAAACAAGCTGCTGAAAAAGAAGGCGCAAAAGTAATTTTACTTTCGTCAACAACAGATAGCCTTTATTTGGCGCCACTTGTTGCCGTATCTTTAAACGCAGGTTATGCTTCAAACGTGGTTGGACTTCCGATAAGCACCTCACCTTTTCAGGTAAAAAGAAACGCTTTTTCTAACAAAGCCTTCAACATTACCGAAATCGCAACGGATGTAAAAGTTTTAGGATTAGCCAAAAATTCTTACGGAATAAAAGAAAGTGCTTCTTCCCTATCTCAAGAAGATTTTTCTCCAGCAATTGGTGAAAACGACTTTGGTGTAAAAGTAGAATCCGTAGAAAAAGTAACCGGACAAGTAACCATTGCCGATGCCGAAGTTGTTGTTTCGGGAGGTCGTGGACTAAAAGGTCCAGAAAACTGGGGAATGCTCGAAGATCTTGCCGCTGCTTTTGGTGCCGCAACCGCTTGTTCAAAACCCGTTTCCGATTTAGGATGGAGACCTCACAGCGAACACGTAGGTCAAACCGGAAAACCCGTAGCTACCAATCTTTACGTTGCCGTAGGAATTTCTGGCGCCATCCAGCACATCGCCGGGATCAACTCTTCCAAAGTAAAATTAGTCATCAACCAAGATCCAGATGCGCCATTTTTCAAGGTTGCAGATTACGGAATCGTAGGCGACGCGTTCGAAATCGTACCAAAACTCACCGAAAAAATTAAAGAATTTAAGGCCAATAATTCCTAAGAAAAATTTTTTAACTTTGCCCATATCAGGGCTATCTAAATTTAGGTAGAAATACCAAGATTCAGATAGCCCTTTTTTTAATCTAAACTTTTTTCAGATTCTCCGGAACTTGTTTCAGATTTTTTTTGATTTTTCAGAAATTATTCCAAAACCAAAGTCAAAACGGCTTACAGGAAACTGATTACTGAAAATTTTTTTAGAAGCGAATGGCTCGGGCATTGTGTGACACCATTTTCCTGCCTTCCTTCCAAAGCTTTTTATTTTTTTGGCAAAAAACAAAAAGGCTTATCTCCCGAAACTTCGGGATCAGGGCTAAAAAAGCAATCCATTTTTGCCAAACTTTGCCGAAAAAATTTTCGACAATAAAAAAATATAAGTAAATTTCAAGTGGCTAAAAAAACGCAAAGGCATTGCTTTTTTACCATACAGAACATTGACACCAAATAAACGAAATCGTTAATAAAAACAATGAGTTTAGTAAAACTAACCATAAAAGGAATTTCATACAGCCAAACCCAAAATGGCGCTTACGCTTTGATCTTAAACGAAGTTGATGGCGAACGAAAATTGCCCATTGTTATTGGAGCATTCGAAGCACAATCCATCGCCATAGCACTAGAAGCCGAGCTCAAACCGCCAAGACCGTTAACCCACGATTTATTCCGCAATTTTGCCGAAAGATTCGATATTGTGGTCAAACAAGTCATTATTCACAAATTAGTAGATGGTGTATTTTACTCAAGTATCATTTGCGAACGCGATAAAATTGAAGAAATCATCGACGCCCGAACTTCTGATGCAATTGCATTGGCATTGCGTTTCAATGCACCGATTTTTACCTACAAAAATATTTTAGATAAAGCCGGAATATACCTAAAATCCAATCCTGAGGAAAACGAAAACGAAGAACAAGACGACTTAGACGAAATGTTATCTTCCAACGAAAATATCAACCAAGAAAAACCTGGCGAAAGCTATCATAAACATAGTTTATCAGAGCTACACGAACTGCTCGAAACCGCAGTGCAAAACGAAGATTACGAAAAAGCCGCCAAAATTAGAGACGAAATCAGCAAAAGAGAATCGTGATGAGGTGAAAGGTTTAGGGTAAATGTTTCAAGGTTTTCTCGCAAAGTGATGATATTGACCAGAGCGTTTTACCTTACAATTTAATAATTTATTTTTGCCATACACAATGAGAAATTTTAAAGACCTTGATATTTGGAAAGAAAGCAGGCTACTCGTAAAAGAAATATATAGTATTTGCGAGACATTTCCGGAGAATGAAAAATTCGGGCTCACTTCACAGATAAAACGTTGTGTGATTTCAATTCCCTCAAATATAGCTGAAGGCTCAGCAAAAGATTCTCAAAAAGATTTTTCCAGATTTTTACAAATTAGTTTAGGCTCTTGTTTTGAATTAGAAAGTCATTTAATTTTATGTCTTGATTTAGATCTAATTAATCAGGAAACAGCGAAAAAGGCTTTGGAAAACATACAAATTTTACAACGAAGGATATCAGCTTTTATCAAATATTTATCTAAATTACAAACACCTTTCACCCCTAACCTTTCACCCTAAACCATAGAAATATGCAGCAATACCACGACCTTGTCAAACATGTTTTAGCTAACGGAACCCAAAAAGGCGACCGAACTGGAACCGGAACCATTAGTGTTTTCGGACATCAAATGCGTTTTGACCTTTCGGAAGGATTTCCTTTGGTTACAACTAAAAAATTGCATTTAAAATCCATTATTTACGAATTGCTTTGGTTTTTAAAAGGCGAAACCAATATTGGGTATCTCAAAGAAAATGGTGTAAAAATTTGGGATGAATGGGCCGATGAAAATGGCGATTTAGGTCCCGTTTATGGTTTTCAATGGCGAAACTGGAACAATGAACAAATCGACCAAATTAGCGAAGTAATCGATATCTTAAAAACCAATCCCAACAGCCGTAGAATGTTAATTTCGGCTTGGAACCCTTCGGTTTTACCAGATACTTCTCAATCATTTTCCGAAAATGTAGCCAACGGAAAAGTAGCGTTGCCGCCGTGTCACGCCTTTTTTCAATTTTACGTTGCCAACGGAAAATTATCTTGCCAACTCTACCAACGTAGTGCCGATATTTTTCTTGGCGTTCCTTTCAATATTGCTTCGTATGCATTGTTAACGCTGATGATTGCTCAGGTTTGCGATTTACAACCGGGAGATTTTGTGCATACTTTTGGCGATGCTCACATTTACAACAACCACATCGAACAGTTAGAATTACAATTGTCGCGCGAGCCAAAACCTTTGCCAAAAATGATCCTAAATCCGGAAATCAAAAATATTTTCGACTTTAAATTTGAAGATTTCACTTTGGAAGGTTACGAACCTCACCCGCATATCAAAGGCGCTGTTGCGGTATAAATTTTTCTAAAAAAAATATCATTCAATTTCTTTAATATTTTAATTTTTAACTATCTTTAAAATTAATACTACTAAAAAAATGGAAACCAACCAACATGAACTTTACGAATACGCCCGCAAAAGAATGCGTCAAAAAAAACGCCTGTACTTCCACTTCGTTTTATTTTTTGTAGGAAGTTTGTTTTTTTTATTAGTTCGCAGGGTTTTAAAACTCGATTTTTTCCCGGAAGCGGATTGGGATATTTGGGCCATTGTAATCTGGGGATTTTTATTCACGCTCCATTTTATCAGGGTTTTCATCACCGATAGTTTTATGAACAAAAACTGGGAACGTGCCCAAATCGACAAATTGGTAGCCAAGCAAGAAAGAAAAATGCAGCAAATTTCTGCTAAAGTAGAAAAACAAAATCCCGAAAATCAAGCCCATTTATAATGATTACAATGATTGCGGCAGCAGCCGAAAATAATGCACTTGGCAAAAACAACGATTTGCTTTGGCATCTTCCGGACGATTTTAAAAGATTTAAGCAAATCACTTCCGGACATCATATCATCATGGGCAGAAAAACTTTCGAAAGTTTTCCAAAACCCTTGCCAAACCGTACTTCTGTAATCATTACCCGACAAAAATACAAGGCCCCCGAAGGTTGCCTCGTGGCCAAAAATCTTCAGGAAGCCTTATCACTTTGCCCAAAAAACCAAGAAATTTTCATCATTGGTGGAGGCGAAATTTACAAACTCGCCCTTCCTTTTGCCAATAAAATCGAACTCACACGCGTACACGAAAGTTTCGATGCCGATGCTTTTTTCCCAGAATTTAACCTGCAAGAATGGCAATTACAAGAATCCGTTTATCATCCCGCTGATGAAAAACACCAATACGCATTTACCTACGAAACTTACATCAGAAAATAAAAAAAGACATCCCGAAGCAAACTCCGAGATGTCCAGTCAAACTTATATGTTTTCTAATAAATCAGCTCATTCTCCGAACAAAATCTGATAACTTAAAATAAAAATCACCACTGCCATCACAATCCCTAAAATAAGGATAATGACATTGGCGAACTTTCGAGAATACATCTCGAAAAAGCCTTTAACACCAAATACCACAAAGGCACTAAAGACAAAAAAAACTAAAATTTCCAAAAACAAATTTAACCCTAAGAACGTTTGAGGCACCCCAAAACCGGATTGACGTTCATAAAACGCTGCACCGTCGATAAGGTTCAAGAGAAAAAATGAGATAGCCAGTGCCAAAAACACCCATTTTATTTCTGCTAAAATTACCCTTGAAAACATATAACTATTTCTTCTTGTTTAACATTGTAAAATTGCGCAAATAAACAATCCCACACAATCGCCAAATTTGGGTAAATTTCTATATCACTAAATTTAGTGATGCCATTTTTCCCATTTTAAAAAATATAAGAAGCCAATCGCTCGGGCAGTTTTTTAATTGTAATTCCTGCTGTTCGTACTATCTTTCATTGTACGCTTTTGCTCCGCAAGCTCACAATAAAAGGATAGTTACTACCATCAGGGCTAAAGGATAAGCAAAGGGAATTTTTAGAAAGGTTCAGGAAAAAAATTCCAATAAAAAAAAACTCGAAATTTCAATCTCAATTTCAATAACAATTTCAATCTCAAAAATCAAGTGATTAATTTCGCGACTTTGCGGCTTCGCCAGAAAAACTCCTTCAATGTTGTTTAATGCATTATAAGGTAAAATTTGCAATAAAAAAATCCCAAGCTAACACAAATTCAAATAAAGAAATTGCTTCATTTGTTCGCTGTCGCTCAAGCCCAAATTCCACGATAAAGGGTAATTCCAATGTCAATACCAATATTAATTTCAAATCACCAACTTTCAATTTTAAAACTTTGCAACTTTGCAACTTTGCAACTTTGCAACTTTGGAACTTTGGAACTTTGTAAAAAAAAACTGTGGCAAAAATCTCCAAACTTCCAACAAAAAACTCCCGACTAAAAAATCGTATCTTTGGCAAAATTTGATTATGAAATCTGAAAAAGTTACTCCGTATAAAAACTCCGAACTCGGCAAAAAAAAGCAAGTAGAACAAATGTTCGACAACATTGCCGGTGGTTACGATAATATGAACCGCGTGATTTCTTTTGGTACTGATGCAGGCTGGAAGAAAAAAATATTAAAAATGATTGCCGCCAAGAATCCCGAAAATATTTTAGACATTGCCACCGGAACCGGAGATTTAGCCATTTTGATGACCGCAACTTCTGCAAAAAAAATTGTAGGATTAGACCTTTCCGAAGGAATGCTTGAAGTAGGCCGAAAAAAAATTGCCACCAAAAATCTTTCCCATAAAATAGAAATGATCCAAGGCGATTCGGAAAACTTACCTTTTGAAGATAATTCTTTCGATGCCGTTACGGTTGCCTACGGAATTAGAAATTTCGAGAACCTCAACAAAGGATTAGAAGAAATTCTTCGCGTGCTCAAACCCGGCGGAAACCTCGTGATTCTCGAAACTTCAAATCCTACCAAAACACCGTTTAAACAGTTTTATCGTTTTTATACCAAACATATTTTGCCACTCATTGGTAAGTTATTTTCAAAAGACGATAGCGCTTACGGATATTTGTCAGAATCTGCATCAAATTTTCCTTTTGGCGAAGCTTTAAACAATATTTTAAGAAAAATTGGGTTTATAGAAGTTGCAGACATGCCACAAACTTTTGGCGCTGCAACCATTTATACAGCATCTAAAAAATAACATGAGAAAAATTTGTGTCCTGATATTGCTGATTTCATTTAAGTCGCAAGCGCAATTTGGCAAAGGTCTTTTTAGCAAAGATCCTATTATTAACCTAGAAAATTTCGACAAGCAGCGTGTGCATTGGGGCTATTTTCTTGGGTTTAATTCCTACGATTTTAAATTTGATTACAAAGAAGTAGGACCTGATGTTCAGGTAAAAAGAACCACCGGTTTTAATGTAGGTTTGGTGGGAAATTTACGTTTGCACGAATATATAGACTTGCGTTTCGAACCCGGATTATATTACACCCAGAGAGATTTACATTTTCCAGGATTTACTGATACTTACGATGCACTACGTGAAGTTAAGTCCACTTACATTCATTTCCCATTATTGGTAAAATTTTCTTCAAAAAGAACCGGAAACATCAGGCCGTATTTAGTAGGTGGCGTTTCCCGAACATTGAATTTAGGAAGTAATGCCAAATCAAAAGACGACAATTTTAACAATCGTTTTCGTATGAAACAATGGACTAACAATTGGGAAGTAGGTTTTGGGGTTGATCTTTATTTGGAATATTTTAAATTTTCGCCATCAATTCGAGGGGTTTTTGGGCTTCAGGATGAAATTATTTATGACAATGATCCGGAGAGTCCTTGGACAGGAAACATCGGTTCGATGAAAACGCGAGGGATTTTTGTAAACTTTACCTTTCACTAAAAAAACTTCGGTTTTAAAATCTTCGGCAAAATTCACTCAAGACAATTGCTGCTGCTGTTGCCACATTCAAGCTTTCGGTGGCTTGTATATCACCAAATCTTGGAATGGCAATTTTTTGTGTAACTGTTTTTGTCACTTCCACAGAAATTCCGTTGGCTTCGTTACCTAAAACAATGATGCCTTCTTGCGGTAAATTAGCTTGGTAAATATTGTCGCCATCCATAAAAGTCCCGAAGACTGGTAACTTCGTTTTTTGCAAAAATTCTGGAAGATTTCCGTAGGAAACGTTGACTCTTGCCAGAGAACCCATGGTAGATTGCACCACTTTTGGATTATAAAGGTCAACGGTTTGTTCTGAACAATAAATATTTTTAATACCAAACCAATCGCAAAGCCGAATGATGGTTCCGAAGTTTCCGGGATCGCGAATGTCATCTAAGGCGAGGATTAACCCTAGGTGAGAAAATTTTGCGAAAGCGGGAATTTTAAAAACCGCCAAACAATTATTTGCTGTTGAAAGTGCGGAAAATTTTTTTAAATCATTTGGAGAAATGCTGACAACGGGGAAATTTTTTTCAGAAAAAACAGCGTCCGTTTGAAAAAGCCAAACCAGTTCAAACCCTGCATTGATTAACTCTCCAATGACTTTTTTCCCTTCGGCAATAAATAAATTTTCTTCTTTTCGATATTTCTTATGCTGAAGCGACGTTATAAGTTTGATTTGGTTTTTACTAACCATAAAAAAATGTATTTTTGAATTAAAAAATAACAGACGTTTTCACTTGAAAAAGACCAGCACAAAAATATCATTATTTCTGCTAACAGCCACCGTTTTCTTCGCTTGTAACACCGTAAAAAGAGTTCCGGATGGGAAACAATTGCTAAAGGAGAACGAAATTTTGATAAATAATGAAAAAACAAATGACGAAAACATTCATAATTTATTGTACCAACAACCGAATAGCTCATTTTTAGGTTACAATTTACGATTGAATTTATACAATTTAGCCAAGCAAAATCCGGATTCATCCTTCAAAAAAAATGTTTTAGAAAATCCGAAACGCTATCAAAGATTGAGCAATTTACTTTCGGAGAAACAAGTGGAACGATTGGGTAAATCTTTTTTTTACTCGGGTTTTCCTAATTTTTTAAAACGAATTGGAGAACCGCCCGTAATTTTAGACACTAAACGTGCCGAAAAATCCTTGACCCGTTTGAGGGCTTATTATTTTAACAATGGATTTTTTAATGCCAAAGCCAGCTATGAAGTGGATACTATTGGTACTAAAAAAGCGATGGTCAAATACAATATTAATACGGGACAACCTTACATTATTGATTCTCTTTCACGGGAAATTTTGACGCCAGCCTTAGATTCTTTGTATGTTTTAAATCAAAACAAAAGTTTAATTAAAACTGGCGAACAATTTAAATCGGCTAATTTTGAAGCCGAACGCGAACGCATCACCACTAATTTCCGTAACAACGGAGCTTATTATTTTCAGCCTACAAATATTAATTTTATTTGCGATTCTATCGATACTAATCATAAAACTAATGTAGAACTTTTGATTAGTAACAGAAGCGTGAGAACCGGCGACACAACCGTTGTGAAACCTTTTAAATTATATACCGTTAGCGAAGTAAATATTTTTACTGATAGCCCGTCTTCGGCGAAGAACAGAGGAACTGGCGACAGCGTGACTTATAATAATTTTAATCTGTACAGTATTGATAAACTTCGTTATAAACCTAAGGCATTGACAGATGCGGTTTTCATCAGCAAAGGATATAAATATGCCGATTTTAGACGAACATTGACATCACGAGCTTTGAATAATTTGAAAGTTTTTAATTATCCCACCATTCAGTTTGTAGAAGATTCTACTGATGTGAATCAAGAGTCGTTGATTGCCAATATTTATTTGGTTCCAAGAAAAAAATTCTCACTGGGTCTAACTGCCGATGTAACCCATTCTAACATTCAGGCATTTGGTATTTCCGGAGGAATTACGGGAACTTTCAGAAACATTTTTAGAGGTGCCGAAACGCTCGAACTGTCGCTTCGCGGAAATATAGGTTCGTCAAATGATTTTGGCGCTGCAAATCCTAACAATGTTTTTTTTAATTTATCCGAATATGGAGCTGATGTGAAATTGAGCGTTCCGAGGATTTTTGCACCATTTAATACCGAGAAAATTATCCCGAAAAACATGATCCCGAATACGGTTTTTCAGCTTGGTTTTGCCAAACAACAAAATATTGGTTTAGACAAAGAAAGTTTAACCGGAGCGATGTATTATAAT
Organism: Flavobacterium ichthyis; assembly: GCF_009915155.1. Taxonomy (GTDB): domain Bacteria; phylum Bacteroidota; class Bacteroidia; order Flavobacteriales; family Flavobacteriaceae; genus Flavobacterium; species Flavobacterium ichthyis. Next base: position 353,339 of record NZ_JAABLM010000001.1, read on the forward strand.
TGGAATCCGAGACGAAACGTGACTTCACGGTTTGATTTATTCAATGTTCAGTATGTAAAAAATGTGAACAAAGAAAATTATTTTAATGTTTACCGTTCGTCTTACAATAGATTGAATGATTTGGCCCAAGATTATCAAGCACAAGCCAATCCTGATTATTATGATGATAATGGCAATTTAATTGTAGAAAGCGGCACCAATGGTTTTATTGATGACGTAATTAACAACAGCAGTATTGCAACCTCGAATGAAGACCTACGAATTATTGAAAGTATTTCTGAAAGAAAAGACCGCTTAACCGAAAATAACCTTATTGTTGCCACGAGTTATGCTTATAGCAAGACCACAAAAACGGATTTATTTGACAATAATTTTTGGATTTTTAAAACTAGAATTGAGACAGCCGGAAATCTTTTAGGACTTTTATCATCTTTAGGAAGTGAAAGCCGAAACCAAAATGGGAACAAAACGATTTTAGACGTAGAATATTCCCAATATGTAAAAGGCGAACTAGATTTTATCAAACATTGGGATTTATCAAATGGACGCGTTTTAGCCGTGAGAGCATTTGGAGGAATTGCCATTCCTTATGGAAACTCTAACAATATTCCGTTTGCCAAAAGTTATTTTGCAGGAGGAACCAATGATATAAGAGCTTGGCAATCCTATGCTTTAGGTCCGGGCAGTTCTGGTGGCGTGAACGATTTCAACGAGGCCAATATGAAAATTTTATTAGCTGCAGAACTTCGTTTTAAAATGTTTGGAAAATTAAACGGAGCTATATTTGCGGATGCTGGAAACATCTGGAACGTGCTTGACAACTTTACCGATCCTGATTATACTTTCACCGGATTAAAATCTCTAGAAAATATCGCTTTGGGAAGTGGTTTTGGATTTAGATACGATTTTAACTTTTTTGTCATTAGAATTGACCTTGGATTTAAAACCTACGATCCCGGAAAAGAAATCGGAAATAGATGGTTCAAAGAGTATAATTTAGGACATTCTGTATTAAATATTGGAATTAATTATCCGTTCTAAATTCAGATTTATTATTTTTGTAGCTTCAACTTAAAATAAAAAAACAATGGCTCATAACATTAAACCAGGAGTTGCCACTGGTGATCAGGTACAGGAAATTTTTCAATATGCAAAAGAAAAAGCATTTGCACTTCCTGCAGTAAATGTTACCGGTTCGAGCACCATCAATGGAGTTTTAGAAACAGCCGCAAAATTAAAAGCCCCGGTTATCATTCAGTTTTCTAACGGTGGAGCAATGTTTAACGCCGGAAAAGGACTTTCAAACGAAAATGAAAAAGCAGCCATTTTAGGAGCAATTGCCGGAGCAAAACACATTCATACGTTGGCAGAAGCTTATGGAGCAACTGTAATTTTACATACAGATCATTGTGCCAAAAAATTATTGCCTTGGATTGATGGATTACTTGACGCATCTGAAAAACATTTTACCGAAACCGGAAAATCACTTTTTTCATCACACATGATTGATCTTTCGGAAGAACCCATTGAAGAAAACATCGAAATCTGCAAAGATTATTTGAAGAGAATGAGCAAAATAGGCATGACGCTCGAAATTGAATTAGGAATTACAGGTGGTGAAGAAGATGGCGTAGACAACTCTGATGTGGACAGTTCAAAATTATATACACAACCTGAAGAAGTTGCATACGCTTACGAAGAATTAATGAAAATCAGCCCGCGTTTTACCATTGCAGCCGCTTTTGGAAACGTTCACGGTGTTTACAAACCTGGAAACGTTAAATTAACTCCAAAAATTTTACTGAATTCTCAAGAATTTGTTCAGAAAAAATTTAACACTGAAAAAAATCCAGTGGACTTTGTTTTCCATGGAGGTTCAGGCTCTACTGTTGAAGAAATTCGTGAAGCCATTGGTTATGGTGTAATCAAAATGAACATCGATACAGATTTACAATTTGCTTTCACCGAAGGAATTCGTGATTATATGGGCAAAAATGTAGATTATTTAAAAGCACAAATCGGAAATCCGGAAGGAGCTGATTCGCCTAACAAAAAATACTACGATCCAAGAAAATGGATTCGTGAGGGAGAAGTAACTTTTAACAAACGTTTAGAGCAAGCTTTTGCAGATTTAAACAACGTAAATACTTTATAAAAACAGTTTAAAGTTTAAAGTTACCTAAAACCTTAAACCTTAAACCTTAAACCAAAAAACCTTAATTATGGCTTGGTTTAAAAGAACAGAAAAAGGGATTACCACCGCTACCGAAGATAAAAAAGATGTTCCAAAAGGACTTTGGTACAAATCACCAACCGGAAAAATTGTAGATGCAGACGAATTGGCAAAAAACCTTTACGTAAGCCCTGAAGACGATTTCCATGTTAGAATTGGAAGTAAAGAATATTTCGAAATTTTATTTGATAACAACGATTTTAAAGAACTTGACGCCAAGATTACTTCTAAAGATCCACTGGGATTTGTAGATACCAAAAAATACTCTGACAGGTTAAAAGATGCCATGGACAAAACCAAGCTGAAAGATGCGGTTCGCACGGCAGTGGGAAAATCTAAAGGCAAAGACTTAGTAGTTTGTTGTATGGACTTTGCATTCATCGGTGGTTCTATGGGGGCTGTTGTGGGAGAAAAAATTGCCAGAGGAATTGATTATTCCATCAAAAATAAAATTCCGTTCATGATGATTTCAAAATCAGGTGGCGCGAGAATGATGGAAGCCGCTTACTCGTTAATGCAATTGGCCAAAACCTCAGCGAAATTAGCCCAATTATCTGATGCACGAATTCCTTACATTTCCCTTTGTACAGATCCTACAACCGGAGGAACAACGGCAAGTTATGCAATGTTAGGAGACGTAAATATTTCTGAGCCTGGTGCATTGATTGGATTTGCAGGACCTCGCGTTGTAAAAGATACTACTGGGAAAGATTTACCAGAAGGTTTCCAAACCGCAGAATTTCTTTTAGAACATGGTTTCTTAGATTTTATTACCCACAGAAAAGAGTTGAAAAACAAAGTAAATCTGTACTTAGATTTAATCTTAAACCAACCTTTGAGATAAATTTATTTTAAATAAAATAATAAAACCGCGAAAATTTAATAATCTTCGCGGTTTTTTCTTGCAATTTATTTAGGGGAAATCAGCAATTCATCCTAATAATTTAACGCAGCAATTTAATACTTTCAACTCACATTTCTATTGAGCCTATAAAAAAGTTATTACATACCCGTTCTAATCGCTTCCACAGGATCTAACTTAGAAGCCGAAATCGCTGGTAATATTCCAGAAATTAATCCTATCCCAATTGCCAAGCTTGTTCCAATCACAATATTAGAAAAACTCAATACAAATTCAAATTCGAGCATTTTTGTCAATCCAGCAGCAATTCCCCAAACCAATAAAAGTCCGATGGTGCCACCAATTAAGCAGAGAATAATAGCCTCAAACAAAAATTGTAGCAAGATAAATTTATTTTTTGCTCCCAAAGATTTTTGAATACCAATAAGATTAGTACGTTCCTTAACAGAAACAAACATAATATTGGCCACGCCAAAACCACCCACCAAAAGCGAAAAAAACGAAATCGCCCAACCTATCATGTTCATCGTACCCACAATTTGATCAATAAAAACCGTAAACCCCGAAAGTATGTCTATAAAAAAATTATTGTCATCACCCGCTTTCAAGCCACGTCTTGAACGCAATTTCTGAATAATTTCCCCCTGAAAAGCATCGACATCCACATTCTCCACCGGTTTAATCACAATAATAGGCGTCATAAAATCATTATGATCGCCAAATTTATTTCGCAAAAAATTCACAGGAATATAAATACTCGTATCGTTACTATCCCCAAACATTCCCTGACCTTGTTTTTCCAAAACACCAATTACCGTAAATTTTTGACCATAAATCCGAATTTTTTGCCCCATCGGGTTCAAATTTCCAAATAAAGTATTTGCAATTTCGTAACCAACAATAACTACCGTAGCACCCGAATTTGATTCTGCTTCATTAAAAAATCTTCCCTCCATAAACTTCAAACTCTGGATTTCCACAAACTCATTCGTAGCAGGAACCACATTTACATCGCTCGCCGTATTCCCTTCAAATTTTAAAATCTCCCTTTTGGTAAACAACTGATACGTAGATTTTTCCATTCCCGTAACCGAACTTTTCAAGTACTGAAATTCATCATACGTTACATCCGGAAATTGCTCTCGTTTCCACCTTGGAACCTCAGTTGGCGCAAACGAAAAACGCTTTAAATACATCGTATTTTTATCCAGCGAACTCATATCACTCTTAATTTTTCGGTCTAGAGAATCAACCGCAGCCAAAACTGCAATAATCGAAAAAATACCAATCGTAACCCCTAAAAGTGACAAAATCGTTCGTAACTTATTATTGCGCAACGCATTAAAAGCAAAACCAAAACTTTCCCGCAACAACCGTAAGTAAAGAATCATCGTATGAATTTTTAAGAAATGTAAAATTCAGCAAAAATCAGTCAATATCCTAATCTTTAGGCTCATTTGGGCGTGACCCATTTTTATCAACCCCCTAGTAACACATCAATCCCGAGAAAAAAATGGGTCGGGCTTTACGCTACAATCTTTTTTCTTGCCATTTGCCGGCAAGAAAAAAGGATTTCCGCTTCAATCCCTCACGCAAATCCTGATAAAAATCACCTTCAAAAAAAAAAAAAAAAAAATAGCGACCCAAAAAAGCCGCTATCTTACTATTTTTTCAATAAAAAATTCTCTAAAAAATCGCATACGAAAAAGTCAATTTAAAAGTAGGCGAAAACGCGCCATCTTTCAAATCGTAATCCCTCACATAACCCAAACCTATATGCGTGTTAAACGAAAAATTTCCGCCTAAACTCCTTTGAATTCCCCAATGCACTTCAGAAAGTAGCGCATTATTCAATCTAAAAGCATCCGTCCCAAAACTATATTTGGTTTGTATTCCCACATAATTTCCGCCGTTGTTCGAAATATTTTTTCCTTTGTTTTGGCGTTTTCCCAAATTATAAAAATATTTCATCTCCGATTTTGCGTACAAAGCTGGATCGTTAAAATTAAAAGTATATTCCACAGCATTTCCATCAACCGCCATTCCCATACCAAACCCCACCGAATTTTCCCAAACAAATCGGTCATTTAAAGCCCATTCATACGAGGCATCCAAACCATGCAACCCTAAATTAATTTTAGCAAAATTTTCAGTTAATCGGCTATCATCAGTTTGTGCAAAAACTGAAACAGAAGTCAGTAAAAAGAAAATAATTTTTTTCATGAAAAGTATTAAAAAAATTAAACAAAAAAAGATTGCCTGCGCAATCTTTCTTGTGGAGAAGATGGGGCTCGAACCCACGACCTTTTGGCTGCCAGCCAAACGCTCTAGCCAACTGAGCTACATCCCCAATAATTCATGGCAAATAAAGTCAATAATAAATCAAATTCCAAATTTAAAATTCAATATTGAAAATTTTTTCAAAATCGGTATCTTTACCCTTTAAAATCACAATGATGGAAACTCCGCAAAACGGTACAATTCACACACAAGTTACCAATAATATTGCGACAATTACTTTTAGTCATCCTGCCGGAAATTCATTTCCGTCGGCATTATTGGCAAAATTGACGCTCGCTTTTGAAGACTTAGGCAAAAATCCAGAAGTCAATTTAATTTTGCTCAAAAGCGAAGGCAAGAGTGCATTTTGTGCTGGAGCTTCGTTTGACGAATTGCTTGCCGTTTCCAATTTAGTGGAAGCCACAAATTTTTTCTCTGGTTTTGCTAACGTGATTAATGCCATGAGAAAATGCCCAAAATTAATCGTAGGCAGAATTCACGGAAAAACCGTTGGTGGTGGCGTTGGTTTAGCTTGCGCTTGTGATTTCACTTTTGCCACCAATAACGCCGCGGTAAAACTTTCCGAAATCGCCATAGGCATTGGTCCTTTTGTAATTGAACCTGCCGTTTCAAAAAAAATTGGGCAAACCGCCATGTCGCAATTGGCGCTCGACCCGACTGAATGGAAATCTGCCTCGTGGGCATTTGAAAATCATTTGTACAATAAAATTTTTGAAACCATCGAAGAAATGGACGAAAATCTCCACCAATACCTCAACCAAATGGCCGGTTTCAACCCCGAAGCACTGTCCGAAAACAAAAAAATTCTTTGGCAAAACACCGAACATTGGGACCAATTATTATACGAGAGAGCTGCCATTTCCGGCAAACTCATCCTTTCAGATTTTAGCCGAAACGCGTTAAATCAATTCAAGAAAAACTAAATTTGCACCAAAAATTACCATGAGCAAAATAAGGATTACCAAACAATTCAGTTTCGAAACCGGACACGCACTTTACGGCTACGACGGAAAATGTAAAAACGTCCACGGTCATAGCTATAAACTTTCCGTTACCGTTATTGGAACCCCAATCAACGACCCCGAAAACGTAAAATTTGGCATGGTGATTGATTTTTCGGACCTCAAAAAAATCGTCAAAGAAGAAATTGTGGACGTATTTGACCACGCCACCGTTTTTAACCAAAATACGCCACACCTAGAACTTGCCAACGAACTCAAAAATCGAAACCACCACGTCATTCTCGTTGATTATCAGCCCACAAGCGAAAACATGGTGATCGATTTTGCCCAAAAAATAAAAAACCGCCTCCCAAAAACCATCAACCTGCATTCGCTTCGTCTTCAAGAAACCGAAACCTCGTTTGCAGAATGGTTTCAGGCCGATAACGAATAATTTTTTATCAGAAGCGATTCCGAACCGTCGGGACAGGCATTTTCAGCTCCCAAAGCGTCGGGACCTATTCCTGCTTTCGCCTTTATCTTTTTGATTTTTGCCAAAAACAAAATGGATCCCGGCTCAATCAGGGCTATTAGAAAAATTTTCCGCACACTTATAAACTTATGGACCAAAACAAACTTAATAAATATGACAAAGCCTACCTGCGAATTGCCAAGGAATGGAGCCGCTTGTCTTATTGCCAACGGAAGCAAGTTGGCGCCATTATCGTCAAAGACCGGATGATTATTTCCGATGGTTACAACGGAACGCCATCGGGTTTTGAAAATTGTTGTGAAGATGCCAACGGACTCACGCTTTGGTACGTTTTACATGCTGAAGCCAACGCCATTTTAAAAGTAGCCGGATCTACACAATCTTGCGAAAACGCAACACTTTACATCACACTTTCGCCTTGCAAAGAATGTAGCAAACTCATTCATCAATCCGGAATCAAACGTGTGGTTTTTCAAGAAGGTTACAAAGACTTGTCTGGCATACAATTTTTAAAAGATGCTGGCGTTGAAGTAGTACAAATTCCCGAAACCGAAATCAATGAAAAATAAGAGCAAAATATACCTTCCTATTATTATTTTCACCGCACTTGCCGTTGGAGTAATTTTGGGTGGGATGCTCAATTTTCCTACACAAGGAGTTTCTTTTTCTCGAACTAATTCTAAAAATAAACTCAACAAACTCATTGATTTTATTGATCGCGAATACGTTGACGATATCAATACCGATTCTATTGTAGATTTAACTGTGACTGGAATTTTAGATAAGCTGGATCCCCATTCCGTTTATATTGCTAAAAATGAATTCGATCACGTTTCGCAATCTATGAAAGGTGATTTTGTAGGAATAGGTGTTAATTTTTACGTTTACAAAGATTCGGTTGCTGTAATTAAAGCCATCGAAAATGGTCCTGCTGCAAAAGCCGGAATTCAATCGGGCGACAGAATTTTATATGCCGGAAAGCATAAACTTTTTGGAAAAAAAATATCTAATGATACGCTATTCGCCAAACTTCGTGGTGAAGCCGGAAGCCATGTGGAACTAACCGTTTACCGCAAAAGCATTAACAAAAAATTGAAACTTAAACTCACGCGTGACATCATTCCTATTAAAAGTGTGGATGTTGCCATAATGCTTAACTCAAAAACTGGTTACATCAAGGTCAATCGTTTTGCTGAAACCACCTACAAAGAATTTAAAACCGGATTAACATCTTTGCAAAAAAAAGGTGCAAAAACTATGGTTGTAGATTTGCGCGACAATGGTGGCGGTTACTTAGACCAAGCCATTGACATGGCCGATGAATTTTTAAAAGACGATTTGCTAATTGTTTTCACCAAAAATAAAAAAGGAAACATCGACAAAACCTATGCAACTTCTGGAGGAATTTTTGAAAGCGGAAAAATTTATATACTTATAAACGAAAATAGTGCTTCTGCCAGCGAAATTTTTGCCGGAGCCATTCAAGATCATGATCGCGGCTTAGTTGTGGGACGAAGATCTTTCGGGAAAGGATTGGTACAGCGCGAAATGCCCTTGGGTGATGGTTCGGCGGTAAGATTAACTGTTGCCAGATATTACACCCCAACCGGAAGATCTATCCAAAAATCCTATGACAAAGGAAGTGAAGAATATTTTAAAGATTTTGAAAAACGCTTTGAAAGTGGTGAATTATATGATTCCGATAGTATAAAAGTGGCGGATACTTTAAAATTTAAAACGCCTTCCGGCAGAATTGTTTACGGTGGCGGTGGAATTGTTCCTGATATTTTTGTCCCATTAGAAGTGGAACACGGTGATGAAGCAATTGCGTATTTAATGCAATCTGGTTTGGTGGGATATTTCGCTTTTGAAGAACTCGAAAAAAACCGAGACGAATTTAAAGGTTTGTCATTTGAAGCTTTTCAGAAAAAAATTAATGAAACCGATTTGTATTTTAATAATTTTCAAAAATATCTGGTTAAAAATGCGGTTTTGCTCAACCTAAGTCATGCTAAACCTTTGGTAAAACGTTATCTAGCTGCCGAATTTGCCCGTCAGCTTTTTGATGATAAACGGTATTATGAAATTATTTTGCAAGAGGATGCAATGGTAAAGAAGGTGTTGGAACAAAAATAAATTATATTTTGTTTAACAAAATAATCAGAAAAATATGGGTAACTATTTCCTAACGCTGTCGTGATGTTGCGAGTGCTTACCGTTATTCCATATCGTTAAAATATCAGTAGCTACAGCAGCACCACTTCCCGAAGCAATTGAGAGTTGGCTTCGGTGTCCGGCAAGCGTTCCAGCAACAAAAATTCCTTCGGTTACTAAATGATCGACATTTTTAAGTTGAATTCTATTTTTCTCCGGAATCATTTTTCCGTGAGGAATTACATACTCCATCAAGCCTTCAATAGCAAAAGTATTCGAAGCATTAATTGCGACCACAATATTTTTTGTTTGATAAGAATTTTTATTAGTGATAATGGTAAAATTTGGATAATTCCCATCAATTTTCATCACCTTTTCATTTTCAATTTGCTGAACGTGAGGATACGTTGACGCCAATTGAAGTTTACTCTCTTCCAACAATTCCGAACCTAATTTTCCGGCAGGAATTCCATAAGCATTATTGAAAAGTGCGTCTTGTAAATTAGAAGATTTTTGATGGGTAAAAATCCCAATTTTTTTATCAGATGCAAAAATTTTTGTGTGTGCCGAACCCAGCACCAAGGCACAAGACATGCCGGCAACTCCGCCTCCAATTATTAAAACATCAAACATTTTATCTAGATTTTTCCTCAATCATTTTCGACATTCTAAAAATCAATAAGATAAAAATAGCGCACAAAGAAGCAGCTATTCCTATTAATCCTACCAAACTATCACCTTCAAAAAGATGATCGAAATCTAAAATAGTGATGTTAAAAATAATAAGAGCGAGGGCAATGGCAATCAATATGTATGTAAAAATTTTCATGCTATAAAGATGGGTTCTCTATTGTTTCAATTTGTAAAACTAACAATTTTGCGCTTATATGAAAAGTCCTTTAACATTGGCACCAAATAATTTAACAGCTATAGCTAATAAAATTACCCCAAATATTTTTCGAATCACGCCAAGACCATTATCTCCTAATATTTTTTCGATTTTAGAAGATGATTTTAAAACCGCGTAAACCACAATGATATTGATGGTAATAGCTACTATAATATTGATTTTTTCATATTCTGCACGAAGTGATAAAATAGTGGTCATCGTTCCTGCACCAGCAATTAGAGGAAAAGCAATTGGTACAATTGAAGCCGTGCTTGGATTATCTTCTTTGTATAATCTAATTCCCAAAATCATTTCTAATGCCAAGAAAAAAAGAACAAATGAGCCGGCAACCGCAAACGAACTGGCGTTAATCCCAATCAATTTTAAAATTTCTTCACCCACAAAAAGAAATGCAATCATAATCACACACGCTACAATCGAAGCTTTTTCCGACTGAATATACCCCACTTTTGAGCGTAAATCCACAATGATTGGAATGCTCCCCACAATATCAATAACCGCAAAAAGCACCATACTTACTGTGAAAATTTCTCTCCAATCGAATCCCATGATATATATTTTTTTTGAAAGTGCAAAATTAGTGGTTATATTTAAAATAAGAAATCCCAATAAAGAAATTCCAAATTCCAAAGGAAATCCTATAAAAAAATTCCTAAATCAGATATCTAAAATCTTACATCACTTGGTAACAATCTGCATCGTTTCTCTACTAATTTGCTTCAATAAAATTTCTTTGTTTTCCTCAACAATTTTTGAGGCGTTTTCATTAAAGTGACGAATGGTGTATAGCGACACATTCTGGTTATAAGCTACTTTGAATTTCTTTTGCAACACATTTTTTAAATCTCCGAAATTCCCAAATTTATCTTCAATACAAACCGAAAAACTAATCGCCGAATTTTGAATCAAGCTCACTTTCATCTTGTATTGATGTAACAAACTAAAAATTTCGCTGATATTTTCTTCCACAATAAACGAAAAATCAAGCGAAGAAAGCGAAATCAACAACTGCTCTTTTTTCACAATAAAGCACGGCAAATGCGGTTCTAAGTCTGCTCCTTTACTCACGCTTGTTCCCGGCAATTCCGGATTTACAAATGATTTTACATAAAGCGGAATTTCTTTTCTTTGCAACGGTTGCAACGTTTTTGGATGAATAACCGTTGCCCCGTAAAATGCTAATTCAATCGCTTCGCGGTAAGAAATTTGGTTCAACAATGCCGCATTTTGAAAATACCTCGGATCCGCATTCATCACACCAGGAACATCTTTCCAGATTGTAACACTTTCTGCATTAATACAATATGCAAAAATTGCCGCCGTATAATCAGATCCTTCACGTCCTAAAGTTGTTGTAAAATTATTTTCATCGCTACCTAAAAATCCCTGCGTGATGTTGAGCACATTTTTTTGCACATTTTTCGAAATATTCTCTTGCGTCAATTCCCAATTCACCACTGCATCACGATACGTAGTATCAGTTTTGATAAAATTTCTTACATCAAGCCAATTATTTTTAATGCCGCAAAAATCAAAATAATGACTTACAATTGTCGTCGAAATCAATTCTCCGAAACTCACAATTTGGTCATAAACAAAATTATAATTAGGCGATTTATTGGTTTTTAAAAAATACTCCAAGTCAGCAAACATCGAGTTTAACATCGAAAAAACTTCATGATTTTCATTGTCAAACAAACCATTCAAAATACCAAAATGGTACTCTTTCACCGCAGCAATCGCATCCGGAAGCTCAGCAGATTGTTCAAAATAATTTTTAATCACCAATTCCAGCGCATTCGTCGTTTTGCCCATCGCCGAAATTACGAGCAATACATCATCAAAACCCACGGTTTGCAACACCCTAAGTACATTTTTCACACCATCGGCATCCTTCACCGAAGCACCACCAAACTTAAATACTCTCATATAAACGCTGAAATTTTTTAAAATTATTAGAAGCTAATCCTGCTTTCCGCTTCAATCAGGGCTAAAAACACTGCAAATATAACGTTTTACCACTTCTATTTCCACTACTATTTAGCCCGAAAATCATCCAAAATAATTTAAAAAACTCCCAATCTGCAATTAAATTACCGTCTTTTCACAAAAAATTCGATATTTGTGCTCACAAACAACTACAACGTTATAGTAATGACAGAACGCAACAAAACACTCGGCGAATTTATCATCGAAAAACAAGAAGATTTTAAATATTCTTCCGGAGAATTATCCCGACTCATCAACTCCATCAGGCTTGCCGCAAAAGTGGTGAATTACAAAGTAAATAAAGCCGGATTGGTAGATATCGTTGGGGCTGTTGGCGAACAAAACATTCAAGGCGAAGACCAACAAAAGCTGGATGTTTTTGCCAATGATACTTTTATCCAAACCTTAATTAACCGTGAAATCGTATGCGGAATCGCCTCAGAAGAAAGCGACGATTTTATCATCATCAAAGGAAAAGACGAATGTCATAACAATAAATATGTGGTTTTGATGGATCCGCTGGATGGTTCGTCTAATATTGATGTGAACGTTTCCGTAGGAACAATTTTTTCGGTGTTTCGACGCGTAACTCCCATCGGTAGTCCCGTGACTATTGAAGATTTTCTTCAACCAGGAATCAATCAAGTTGCTGCAGGTTATGTGATTTATGGCACTTCAACTATGCTGGTTTATACTACAGGTCGAGGCGTAAACGGATTTACTCTAAATCCTGCAATTGGCACTTTTTATTTGTCACATCCTAACATGCAATTTCCCGAAGACGGCAATATTTATTCAATTAACGAAGGAAATTACGTACATTTCCCACAAGGCGTGAAAGATTACATTAAATATTGTCAGCTTGAAGAAGGCGACAGACCTTATACTTCCCGTTACATCGGCAGTTTGGTTTCAGATATTCACCGAAACATGATTAAAGGCGGAATTTATATTTATCCTACCAGTTCAAAAGCACCAAATGGAAAATTGCGTTTGTTGTACGAATGTAACCCAATGGCTTTTTTGGCAGAACAAGCCGGTGGAAAAGCTTCGGATGGATACCAACGCATTATGGAAATTCAGCCAACCGAGCTACATCAACGTGTGCCGTTCTTTTGCGGAAGCAAAAATATGGTAACCAAAGCCGAGGAATTTATGGAGAAAGCAAAATAATTTCAAAAAAAAATCCTGCTCAAAAATTGGAGCAGGATTTTTTTTATTTGTTCATGTGTTGCATTTCGAACAAAAAGGTATCAAGATCAACGCCTAAAACCAGCAATGATAATGCCTTGTCAACAATGTACTTCACGTTTCCGGGAGTAAAACCTAATGCTAAAGCAAAACGGGTCAAAATTTCTTTTTGTTTAGGTCCCAAAATGTGATCTGCATAAACCATTCGGGATAAATCGTACAAACGCTCTAAACGCTGCGTGTGCAAATACGGCGGATTGATTGGATATTTCAACGGATTGGCTAAAATTTCGGCGTATTCTTCTGCAGAAATTTCTAACTGAAGCGCCAATTTGTCTAAGAAAATTTTTTCTTCCTCGCTTAAATGGCCGTTTTCCATTGCAACTCTCACAATTGAAGCAAAGTGTCCTTTATTTCTATTTTTAAAACCGCTATCAAATAAATCAGAGATTGACATAAAATTAATTTTTTTGCAAAGATAAATTTATTTCGATTTTAACAATCAAAGCGGTGCATTTTTCTTAACGATTGTTTAAGAAAAAAATTTATTTTGTATGTTTGAAACCCCAAATACAACTTACAAACTTATGTCAGAATTCTGGATTTACTTTAACATCGGGCTTCGCCACGTTTTAGATGTTGATGGTTACGACCACGTTTTATTCCTCATTGCCCTCATGATTCCGTATGCTTTTAAAGATTGGAAACGAGTGGTTCTGCTGGTTACCCTTTTTACGGTTGGTCATACGTTAGCCCTTATTTTATCAGTGTATAACGTAATTATCATCAAAGCCAATTTAGTAGAATTTTTAATCCCGATTACCATTTTAATAACCGCCATTTTTCACCTTTTTACCGCCGGAAAATCCAGTAAAAATGAAAGCATCAGTTTTGTAGCATTCGTAACGCTTTTTTTTGGCGTCATTCACGGACTAGGATTTTCTAATTATTTCAAAAGTATTTTGCCTGGCGACGCTTCCGCAAAAATTCTTCCGCTGTTAGAATTTGCTTTAGGAATCGAAGCCGCACAATTGGTTGTTGTGGTTTTGGTGTTGATCATTTCTTACATTGTACAAACCGTTTTTCGGTTTTCAAAACGCGATTGGACCTTGGTGATGTCGGCTTTTGTGATTGGTGTGGTTTTGCCGATGATCATCGAAAGCGAAATCTGGGGACGATAAAATTAGTATCTTTGCCCAAAATAATTTTGCGTGAATCAGCCTATTAGAATTTATTTTGCTTCCGACCAACATTTTGGAGCGCCAACAGCCGAGAAAAGTTTTCCGCGCGAAAAAAAATTTGTTGCTTGGTTAGACGAAATTAAAAAAGATGCCACGGCTTTGTTTCTTTTAGGCGATCTTTTTGATTTTTGGTTTGAATATAAAACGGTTGTCCCAAAGGGTTTTGTGCGTGTTTTAGGGAAGTTGGCTGAACTTCGCGATGCAGGAATTCCCATTTATTTTTTTGTAGGAAATCACGATTTGTGGATGCACGATTATTTTGAAAAAGAACTCAACATTCCCGTTTTTCACACCACAAAAGAATTTACTTTCAATGATAAATTATTCCTTATCGGTCACGGCGACGGTTTAGGTCCTGGCGACAAAGGTTACAAACGCATGAAAAAAGTGTTTACCAATCCTTTTTCAAAATGGCTTTTTCGTTGGCTTCATCCGGATTTAGGTGTTCGATTAGCACAATATCTTTCGGTAAAAAACAAGTTGATATCCGGTGATGAAGATGTCGTTTTTTTAGGCGAAGAAAATGAATGGCTCGTGCAATATGCTAAGCGAAAACTCGAAACCAAACATTACGATTATTTTATTTTTGGCCACCGACATTTGCCGATGACGCTTGAAGTTGGGAATAAAGCGACCTATGTTAATCTCGGCGATTGGATTGGTTATTTTACGTATGGTGTTTTTGATGGAGAAAAATTTGAGTTGAAAGAATACAATAATTTGAAATGACAATTATCGGATATCCCGCAACTGCAATTGCAAATACACTTTGTCATTATATTCGTTTTCTTCTACTGAAAATACGGCTTCAAACGGTTGACGATTTTGCGTAAGCGAAAATTTATTTCCAATCTTAAAACCGATGGCACCAAAACCTTCGGAATCATTTTGTTTGACAAAAAGTTTTAAATGTTCATTTTCTTTACCAATTGTTTTGCCAAAACCGGTGTCGTGTATATTTTTGGCATAAAAAATAGGTGTCATGTTTCGTGGCCCAAAAGGTTCGAATTGTTTTAAAATGCGCATGAATTTTGGGGTAATTTCTTTAAAATTAATTTCGGCATCAATTAAAATTTCGGGAACACGCAAATCTTCGGGAAGTGTTTCAGAAACCACTTTTTCAAATTGATTTTTAAAATTTTCAAATTGATTTTCATGCAAAGTCAATCCAGCCGCATACATGTGTCCGCCAAATTGTTCCAAAAATTCCGCACAAGATTCCAATGCATTATACACGTCAAAATCTTTTACAGAACGAGCCGAAGCCGCCAGTTTATCTCCACTTTTTGTAAAAACCAACGTCGGACGATAATAGGTTTCGATTAGTCGGGAAGCCACAATTCCAATCACGCCTTTGTGCCAATTTTCTTGATAAACAACGGTAGAAAATTTATTTTCTTCATGATTTTCAATGATTTGCGAAAGCGCTTCAGCCGTGATTTGCTGGTCTAATTCTTTTCTATCTGCGTTAAAAGTCTCAATTTCTTTGGCAAAATTTTCCGCTTCTTCTAAACCAAATTCTGTGAGCAATTGAACGGCATAATTTCCGTGTTTAATTCTTCCGGCAGCATTAATTCGCGGTGCGATGACAAAAACCACATCGGTAATGGTGAGTTGCTTTTTTTTAAGATTTTGTACCAAAGCTTTAAAACCCGGACGCGGATTTGAATTGATAACTTCTAAACCAAATTTTGCCAAAATGCGATTTTCGCCCGTTATGGGAACGATGTCAGCGGCAATTGCCGTGGCAACTAAATCCAAATATAAAATTAAATCTTCGGTATTTTGACCACGATTTTTTCCTAACGCCTGAACGAGTTTGAAACCAATTCCGCAACCGCACAATTCGTCATAAGGATATTGGCAATCTTCTCTTTTGGGGTTTAAAATGGCGACGGCTTCGGGCAAATTTTCTCCCGGACGGTGGTGGTCACAAATGATAAAGTCGATGTTTTTTTCTTTTGCGTAAGCGATATGATTGATGGATTTTATACCACAATCTAACGCAATAATCAAGGAAATTCCATTGTCTTCAGCATAATCTATTCCTAGAAAAGAAATACCGTAACCTTCGTTGTAACGATCCGGAATGTAGGTATCAACGTGCGGATAAAAACTGCGTAAGTATGATGAAACAAGGGAAACTGCCGTGGTTCCATCGACGTCATAATCGCCAAAAATTAAAATTCGCTCTTGATTTTCAATGGCTTTTTCAATTCGGGAAACGGCCAAATCCATATCTTTCATCAAATACGGATCGTGTAAATCCCCTAAACTCGGGCGAAAAAAAAGTCGGGCTTGCTCAAAAGTTTCCACACCTCGTTGTACCAAAAGTGTGGCGGTTAATTCGTCAACCTTCAGCGACTTTTGAAGGCTTTTTATTTTTTCGAGATTTGGTTTGGGTTTTAGAGTCCAACGCATTTTGTATGGTGTTTAAGTAATTATATGACTCGATTCTTAACCGAACCTTAACAATCTATTGCTTTTTCAGCGCTAAAGCTTCTGATTCAAACTGGATTTCGTCCCAACCAAATTCCATAAAATTCCGAATATTTTGATGGTCGTTTCCGTTTGGATTTTTTAAAACGTCGTCGAAATAATAGCTTCCAAAGCAAGCCAAAGTTGCTTGCTTTGAAAGATTTTGCAATTTTGCGAAAGAAAATATCTTGCAAGAGCCGTTATTTTCTCCGGCATTATTATTTTGGTTTCCATTTTTGAAAGCCGTTGCCGTAAAATCATAATTTTCTTCAATGACTTGAATCGTATCTTGAAAAGCGATTGATTTTGGATTTTCCTGTAATTTTTCTAGAAAAGAAACTATGCTCATTTTATTGATTAAAATAACTAATATTTTACAACTGAAGACTGACTATTGAAGACTAAAAACTGTCAACTACTTCGTAGATTTCCCGCCAACAATCACCACGATTTCGCCTTTTGGAGGTTTTGCTTCAAAGTGTTTTAAAACTTCTGTTGCGGTTCCGCGAATGGTTTCTTCGTGTAATTTTGACAATTCCCGCGAAACTGAAACCGGACGATCTTCGCCGAAATATTGCACAAATTCAGCTAAAGTTTTGACCAATTTGTGTGGCGAAACATATAAAATCATGGTTCGGGTTTCTTCTGCCAAAGCCAAAAATCGGGTTTGTCTTCCTTTTTTGTCAGGCAAAAATCCTTCAAAAACAAATTTATCGTTCGGCAAACCGCTGTTGACCAAAGCTGGCACAAAAGCCGTCGCTCCAGGCAAGCACTCCACTTCTACTCCATTTTCTACGCAAGCTCGCGTAAGCAAAAATCCAGGATCGGAAATTGCAGGTGTTCCAGCATCGGAAATTAAAGCGATTTTTTCTCCCGATTTTAACCTCGAAACCAAATGCTCAACGGTTTTATGTTCGTTGTGCATGTGATGGCTTTGCATGTGGGTTACAATCTCGAAATGTTTCAGTAATTTTCCGCTGTTTCGGGTGTCTTCTGCCAAAATTAAATCGACTTCTTTTAAAACTTTTATGGCTCTAAAAGTCATGTCATCAAGGTTGCCAATTGGCGTTGGAACTAAATATAATTTTGACATTTGTTAATTTTTTGATGCCATTATTTATTCTTTTGCCACAAATTAACAAGATTTATAATTGTTCAAAAATCTGCGAGAATTCATGAAATTTGTGGCAAAAAATAATATTTTATTTAAATTTATTTTCAACAACTTCCAAGAAACGCTCTTCGTAATCTTCTTTGCCTTTCCAATCATTATAATCCGGTTTAACCAAATCTTCGACGAAATTTTTAGCGTCTTCGAAATTATCAAAAGTGTTGAGTTGTGATAAAACCCGGTTAAAATCTTCGTTGCTTCCGCCAAAAAGATTATTCACAAAACCAACGCGATCGTTTAAACCAATGGTAATGCCTTTGGTCACTTTGTCTGATTGCGGTTTATTTTCGGTTGAAGTTTTTTCCGGTTCGACTACTTTTTCAGGTTCCGGTTCTTGATTTTTTTCTTCGTCAAAAGATTCAATTTCTTCCGTTTTTTGCTCGTCAACAGGAGTTTCTTCGGCTTCATGCTCCCGAATTTCGGCTTTCACAAATTCGAGGTCTTTGTATTCTTCGCCTAAAAAATCTTCAAAAATAATTTGATGACCCGATTCTTTTGCCACTTCCTCAACTTCTTCTTTTTTGTCAAAAGCCAATTCAAAATGAGGCGAATCCGGAACTAAACTTTTTGGAATTCCCATATCTTCCGGCTCCAAAGTTGAGATTTCTTCATCAACTGCTTCTTCCACTTCTTCCAACGAAATATTTTCTTCATTTTCAAAAACAGTTGGTTCTTCTTCGTCTAAATCATCTTCGGACAATTCAATTTTTCCCACCACCACTTTTTCTTCAGATTTTTCCTTTTCAGATTGCTCTTCTTCAGAAATTTCTTCAGTTGTTTCTTCTACAGGTTCCTTTTCAACTTCGTCAATTTCTGGTTTTTCTTCATCCTCTAAATTAATTGATTGTTTATCATTTTCTTCAGGATTTCCAGCTACTTCAGCTTTAACTTCTGGCGTTTCTTCCACAACTTTTTCCGCATTTGTATCATTGTTATTTTCTACAAAATCCTCAGCTTGAACTTGTTCTTTTTCATCATTTTCAAAAACATTTTCGATGATAGCCGTAGCTTCCTGACGACCGATAGTAGGTTGATTTCCGGAAAAATTTTCTTCTACAAATAATAGAACCGACAATTTTTCATACAGTTTTCGGCTTTCTTCCTGTAATTGTTGTAATTCTGATTTATTTTTTAATTTCAAAATTCGATGAGCAAGACTCATTAATTCGGCTTCAAGTTTTTTCTTCATAACAATTGAAATCTTAGGATAAGGGAACAGTTCGTTGATTTTTTAGGCATTGAAATTAAAAAATTATCCGGCTCTTTTTTGATACCATCAAACCTTAATTCGGTATTTTTTTCTATTTTTGAACGCCATGATGTAAAAGTAAAAAAATTACATTGGGTTTCGGTTACAAAGTAAAAAAAAACCATTGCTTTTTTAGTCAGAAAATAAAAAAATGTTTCTCGAAAATACAGTAAATCATACGGAACAATTTGGATGGATTGAGGTAATCTGCGGTTCGATGTTTTCGGGTAAAACCGAAGAGTTAATCCGAAGATTAAAACGTGCACAATTTGCCAAACAAAAAGTGGAAATTTTCAAACCTTCAATCGACACGCGTTACCATGATGAAAAGGTAATTTCGCATGATTCTAACGAAATTAGATCGACACCGGTTCCTGCTGCTGCAAATATTAGGATTTTAGCACAAGGTTGTCAAGTTGTGGGAATTGATGAAGCACAATTTTTTGACGACGAGATTGTTTCGGTTTGTAATGATTTGGCCAATTCGGGAATTCGTGTAATTGTTGCCGGATTAGACATGGATTTTAAAGGAAATCCTTTCGGGCCAATGCCTGCTTTGATGGCAACTGCCGAATACGTGACCAAAGTTCATGCGATTTGCACGCGAACAGGAAATTTAGCTAATTATAGTTTTAGAAAAGCCAACAATAATAATATTGTAATGTTAGGCGAAACTGAGGAATATGAACCTTTGAGCAGAGGTGCTTACTTTGCTGCTATGAAGGGTTTGCAAGACAATGAAGAAAGTTTTTTCTCAGCCAAAAAAGAAATTTAGTTTCCAGATTCTGATGGCACAAATATGGTTTTTATAGGAAACTTACTAACTTTGAATCATAGCAACTTTGCCACTAAAAAATAAAATTTGAGCTTAAAAATTCACCTCATTATTAGCGAGATTGACGCGGTCTTTTACGGAAATCCTAATGCCGAAATCGATAATGTTTCAATCGATAGCCGTTCGTTACAGAACAATTCGGGAACGTTATTTTTTGCCTTAATTGGAACTAATAATGATGCACATCAATTTATAGAAAGTCTAATAAATATTGGCGTTAAGAATTTTGTTGTAGAAAGAATTCCGGAAAATTTACAAGGGATAGCCAACTTTTTTGTGGTAAAAAATTCGCTTAAAGCGTTGCAAAAATTTGCGTCTTTTTATAGAAAATTATTTCATTTTCCTGTGATTGGTGTTACGGGAAGCAACGGAAAAACAATTGTAAAAGAATGGCTGAATTTTTTATTAAGTCCGGAATATAATATTATTCGCAGCCCAAAAAGTTATAATTCTCAGATTGGTGTTCCGCTTTCGGTCATTGCGATTAATGAGAAACATAATCTTGGAATTTTTGAAGCCGGAATTTCTACGGTGAATGAGATGGATACACTCGAAAAAATCATTCAGCCCACGATAGGGATTCTTACCACCGTGGGATCTGCACACGATGAAGGTTTTCAAAATACTTCGGAAAAAATTAAAGAAAAATTACTGCTATTTAAAAATGTAGAAGCCTTAATTTATCGCAAGAATGATTTGGTAGATGGAATTCTTGACCAAAAAACGAAAACTTTTTCGTGGAGTGATGTCGATGAAAATGCGGATGTTTTTCTTTCCAAAAAAATAAAACCGAAGGAAACCGAATTACAAGTTCGGTATCAGCAAAAAATATTTTCGGTACATTTGCCGTTTCAGGATGAAGCTTCAATCGAAAACGCCGTCAGCTGTTTGGTTACCTTGCTTTACTTAGGTTATGCCGAAGAAGTAATTGCGGCAAGAGTTGGAAAATTGTATGCGGTTGAAATGCGGTTGAAAGTTAAAAACGGCATCAACAACACGACACTTATTGACGACAGTTATAGTTCTGATTACCAATCTCTTAAAATTGCACTTGATTTTTTAGAACAGCAAAAACAACATCGCAAAAAAACAATTATTTTATCAGATATTTTTCAAAGCGGGTTGACAACAGAAGCTTTGTATGATAAAGTTTCAAATTTGATTATTTCCAACAAAATTGATAGAATGATTGGTGTTGGAACCGAAATTTCTAAATATTCTGACCGCTTTCAAAACATCAAAACCTATCTTACGACTCAAGATTTTTTAGCCGATTTTCAAAATTTGCATTTCGAAAACGAAACGATTTTGATTAAAGGTGCCCGAAGTTTTCAGTTTGAAAAATTGATGCCTTTTTTGGAAGAAAAAACGCACGAAACAGTTTTAGAAATTAACTTAAATGCAATTAGTCATAATCTCAATTATTTTAAATCAAAACTGAAGCCTAACACCAAATTGATGGTGATGGTCAAGGCTTTTGGCTATGGAAGTGGCGGTTTTGAAATTGCCAATTTGCTAGAATATCATAAAGTTGATTATTTAGGTGTAGCTTTCGCCGATGAAGGTATTTCGCTGCGAAGTTCGGGGATTAAGATGCCAATTATGGTTCTGAATCCGGAAAATAGTAGTTTTCAGTCGATAATTGAATATAATTTAGAGCCAGAAATTTATTCTACCAAAGGGCTACAATCTTTTCTGCAAATTGCCAATCAAAGAAAATTACATCATTATCCGATTCACATTAAACTAGATACCGGAATGCATCGTTTGGGATTTCAGGAAGATGATTTGCCGGAATTGATCAATATTCTAAAAAACACGCCTTCAATAAAAGTTCAAAGTATTTTGAGTCATTTGGCTACAAGCGATGATTTAGAACATCGGGAATTTGCGGAGTACCAAATTCGTTTGTTCGAAAAATTATCTTCATTGATGATAAAATCGCTTGCTATTTCGCCTATTCGTCATATTCTTAACACATCTGGAATTAGCAATTTTGCGGAAGCCCAATATGATATGGTACGTCTTGGCATTGGTTTATATGGCGTTTCAAATGATACTTTGGAAACCAAATATCTTGAAAATGTTGGCACTTTAAAATCGATTATTTCACAAATTCGAACTATTGCTGCAGGAGAAAGTGTGGGTTATGGAAGACGATTTGTTGCCGAAAGCAGTACAAAGATTGCTACCATTCCTATTGGTTATGCCGATGGAATTCCGAGAAGTTGGGGTAACGAAATTGGGTTTGTGATGATACGAAATCAAAAAGCCACAATTTTAGGAAGTATCTGTATGGATATGTTAATGGTAAATGTTACTGATATCGATTGTGTTGAAGGTGATACAGTGGTTATTTTTGGGGATAATCCTACTGTAAGTTTTATTGCAGATAGCCTAAATACTATTCCTTACGAGATTTTAACTGGGGTTTCTCAGCGTGTAAAACGCATTTTCTTTAGAGAATAAATTTATAACATTTTTAATAAGAAAAGGGGATACTGCAAAAGGCTTGCATATATCCCCTTAAGAAGACGAAAATTAGTCGTTATGATTTCCCCAAATCTTAACCGATCGCCCCCTCAAAAATTACCAAAAGTATTAATTGTACCACCATAAAAATACTTTTTTAATGGACGGGCGTCCATTGTTTTTCCGGTAATTTTTTATCTTCAGTTATTTAACTTTCAAAATTTTAAATTCGCTACGTCTGTTATATTGATGTTGTTCTTCTGTACATGGAACGCCATCTGCACATTCGTTTCGTAACTGGGTTTCGCCAAAGCCTTGAGCTGTAAGTCTTGCTTTGTCTATTCCTTGTGAGATCATATAATTCATAGTCGATTTTGCACGTCTGTCCGACAATTTTTCGTTGTAAGCATGACTTGCACGACAATCAGTATGCGATCGTATGGCAATTACCATGTTTGGATAATCTTTCATAACCTGAATGATTTTCTCTAATTCTAACGCAGCATCAGGACGAATGTTGTGCTTATCTAAGTCGAATAAAATTTCTTTTATTTTGAAAATTTCGGCTAAATCGCCACCAACAGGAATTTCTACCTCTTTTGGATCAAGTGCAATGTCTAACTGTGTTTCTCCAGATTCATTAGGGACTTCAATGCTTTTCTCGTTAGCATGGTATCCTTCTTTTTCTGCTCTTACGTAGTATTTTTTGTTGCATTCTGCCTCAAAAGAGTATTTGCCTTCTGCATCAGAGATTACTTCATTAATTTTACGCATTGATGAATCAAACAAAGTCACTTTTGCGTTAGCTAAAATTTCGTTGGTTTGAGAATCTGTGATGATGCCAGCGATGAGTTGCTCACATTTTAATTCTTCGATTTCAGTGAATTTATATATGTCGTCGAAGCCCATTCCCCCTTCGCGGTTTGATGAGAAAAATCCTACTTTAGTACCTAAGTCTATAAAAAATGCAAAATCATCCATTGGCCCATTAATCGGAGTTCCAATATTTACAGGGGAAGTAAATTTTCCATCATTAAATCGGGCTTTGTAAATATCTAAACCGCCAAGACCGGGATGTCCGTCAGAGGCAAAGTAAAGTTCATTTTCTTCGGTAACAAATGGAAATGTTTCTCTTCCTTCGGTATTAATTTCTACTCCTAAATTTTCTGGAGTTCCAAAACTTCCGTCTGCATTTATTTTGACTTTGTAAAGGTCAGATTCCCCTTTGGTTCCGGGCATATTTGACGCAAAATATAATGTCTTCTCGTCTGGGCTTAAAGCAGGATGTGCCACATTATATTCGTCGCTGTTAAATGGCAATTCGGTAACGTTTTCCCACTTTCCATTAAAGGTACTTTTGTAAATTTTTAAGCCAGTTGTGCGATCGCTGTCTTTACCTCTTTTACCATTATTGTAATTGTTTCGTGTGAAATACATTGTTTTGCCGTCTCTTGTAAATACTGGAGTAGCTTCGTTGAACTTGGTGTCAATGCTTTGCATTAATCTTTCAGGATTTTCTAAATTCCCGTCGCCATTAACTTTTGATGAATATATCGCTGTAAATTGCTGATTATTCCACTCTTGAATTTTTTTTGAGAATCCAGGTAATTCTCTGTTACTAGCAAAAATGAGTTGATTTCCTAGAAATGCTGTGCCATAATCTGAGAAATTAGAGTTTATTCCTGCGTTTTCAACAGTGTATCTGTTAGAATTGTTTTTTATATCTTCAAGATAATCTTTATTTGACTGAAATTGTTTTGCTCTCAAGTCTTCAGCATTGATTTGACTAAACTTTTCTAACATTTGATTAGCTTTATCGTATTCTCCTGATGCTTTTAGGGTTTGAGCGTAACGATAATAGTATTCAGGTTCAATAGTTTCTTCTAAATCAAAGAGTTCATTGTACCATTTGTTAGCTTTAGTCAATTCGCCATTAAAGTAATATGCATTTCCGAGCTTTTGAAAAAGGTCAACGGACTTGTGACCTTTTTCAGCTACTCGTTCATATATCTGGATGGCGTCGATGTAAGCGTACCGTTCATATTTTTTGTCGGCAGCATTAATACGTGCTTTCTGTGCATTTACATTGATTGATAAAATGCTAAGTAAGGCTGCTGCAATTATATTTTTTGTTGTCATAATGTTGCCGTTTTAGAAAAATCTTGGAGTAATTATTCGGTTATAACGTTTAAATAATTCGAATCTTAGGAAAACCTCGTGTGAGCCTGAATTATAATTTTCAAGACGAGTAGTTTCCATGTCGTATCCATATCCTACGAATAATCCATCAGTAATTTGAAACCCTGCCATAGCACTTAAAGCAGCACTCCATCTCCATGCTACTCCTAATGTTAACTTTTCATTAAATAGAAAGTTTCCAGATACATCAAGTTGTAAAGGCGATCCTTCCACCGCCTTCATCATGAAAGCCGGTTTAAATTTAATATCGGGGTTTAAATCAAAAACGTGTCCACCAATCAAATAATAGTGCATTCTTTCTTTAGTGACTTGAATAGAATTATCATCGTACCTATGAGTTTCGAAGAAATTTGGTACTGATAATCCGATGTAAGTTTTATCTGAGTGGAAATATACTCCCGCACCGATGTTTGGACTCAATTCGTTATCAATACTTTGTAAATTTGGATCATTTGGGTTGAAAATGCGTAATTTGTTAACGTCTAAATTAAAAAGATTTGCGGTTGCTTTGATACCGAATGACAATTTAAATGTTTCCGAGGTTGGTATTGTGTAAGAAATATCAGCAGATATTGCATTTTCGTCCGTTGGTCCTATTCGATCATTAACAAATGATAAACCTACTCCTAAATTCGTGTTTTCAATTGGAGTTTGAATTGAAACCGCGTTTGTTGTTGGAGCTCCATCTAGGCCAACCCATTGGGTTCTATGCAAACCAAATACGCTAAAAGCACCTCTTGAGCCTGCGTAAGCGGGATTTACGTTAATTGTATTATACATATATTGTGTATACTGTGAATCCTGCTGTGCAAACCCCGAAGGGATTCCTAATACTGTTGTTGTCAACAGTACTAGGAATTTTTTTGTTCTTCTTTTATTATTAGAATTCATTATAATATTATTTACCGTTAATGTATAAGTATCCTGCTTTTTCTACAGTATTACCATCGAAAGAATCTTTGTATTTCAAGATGTACCAATAAGTTCCCGTAGGTAATTTAGAATCTGCTGAAATTGTATTTCTTCCGTTAGAATATCCATCGAATACTCTACTACTGTTGTCGTAATTATTGGTTTCAAATACTTTAACACCCCAGCGATTAAAAATCATCACATTGTTGTCCGGATGACATTCTATTCCTGCGATTGTGAAGATGTCGTTTAGTCCATCCCCATCAGGTGTCATTGCATTATAAACTACAACTGTACATAATACTACACACTCATCGTTTACGTTAACCGTTACTTCAGATGTAGTTGGGCACGCTCCATTCATTACTGTATAAGTGAATGTGTACGTTCCAATAGCTGCTGAAGCTGGTGTAAATACGCTTCCTTGTAGCGCTCCAGAGTTATCTGTATCTTCCCAAATTCCTCCTTGAATGGTTTCCGAATCAAGTAAAGTAAACAAATCTGTGGCTTCATCTCTTACACAAAGCTCTGATTGAACTGTTTCAATTAAATTAAACACACATTCAACTACTACCGTTACAGTTGTTGTATCACAGTTAGTTGGATTTACAATTTCACAGATGGTGTAATCAATTGTATAAGTTCCTGCAGGAGTTCCTGGTGCAACGGTCACGCTTCCGTCTGGATTTATCGTCAATTCCGTAGTTGGAGTTGAGGTCATCGTAACGTCGGCTGGATTCAACGGTTGCCCATTTAAAGTATCGTTATCAAAGATATTGATTCCTGCATCACCTCCTGTCAATCCATTAACTGGCGTTGGTGCTATATCTGCTACTGCATCAATTACTGGTACCGATACTACTACCGTTACCGTTGTTGTATCACAATTAGTTGGATTCACAATTTCACAGATGGTATAATCAATTGTATAAGTTCCTGCAGGAGTTCCTGGTGTAACGGTCACGCTTCCGTCTTGATTTATCGTCAATTCCGTAGTTGGAGTTGAGGTCATCGTAACGTCGGCCGGATTCAACGGTTGCCCATTTAAAGTATCATTATCAAAGATATTGATTCCTGCATCACCTCCTGTCAATCCGTTTACTGGCGTAGGTGCAATATCTGCTACTGCATCAATTAAATTTACCGGTATTGGAGTAATTGTACAAGTAGTACAAGTTGGGTCAATTGGTGCACATGTCGGACATGGGGTTGGATCGGTAGATTCGCCTGTTACATCTGGTCCACTTGGTGGGGTTCCGGTTACAACAGCTAGGTTATCTACTTGACCTGCATTAATATCAGCTTGTGTGATGGCATAGGTAGCCGAAGCAGTTCCTGTTTGACCTGGGGTCAAGGTGCTTGGGGTTACCACAATATTGCTCAATCCTAAAGTAGCATCATCAATGTGAACATTGCTTAAAGTTACATTTCCGGTATTGGTTACCACAAAGTTATAAGTGATGATATCCCCTACACTTGCTGTATTGTCCGCTCCTAAGTCTAAACTTCCATCTTTGGTGATGGCAATAGATGGCGCATCTTCTATCTCTACTATTGTACAAGTAGTACAAGTTGGGTCAATTGGTGCACATGTCGGACATGGGGTTGGATCGGTAGATTCGCCTGTTACATCTGGTCCACTTGGTGGGGTTCCGGTTACAACAGCTAGGTTATCTACTT
>NZ_JAABLM010000002.1 GCF_009915155.1 Flavobacterium ichthyis
ACCCCTACTCGTTTAGCCCCGGCCGCAGGGAAAGCTCCCAGATTTTTTTTCTTTTTCTGAAAAAAAATCCGGAGCTGGAATAGGACGGGAAATTGCCATTACTGATACAAAACGGTGATTCGCTCCTTATATATAGTAACAAATTTAATTTATTGGGTGCGTTGATTGTCGGCTAAGACTAGTTTTAGTGAGTTGATATAGTCGGTATCGAACTCGATGACGCGAACTTTGCTGGTTTTGATGGTCATTTCACCATCGAATATTGCATCTGGAGAGAGAAATTCGATTGTGAAATCTTTTAGGTCGATGTTGGTTAGTTTGCCGAGATAGACCGTTTTGTCCGATCGTTTGGCGATTTGGAAAATGGAATATTTGCGGGCGATGAATGTGATAATGGTTTTAAAATCCAACAATGGAATGGTTTCTTCGGTGCTTGTGTTGAGTTTTTTGAGCTTAATGACACGTTCTGTAAATTCGTGATCGTCGTCTTGGATGATGGATTTTAAATTTTTGTTCCTTAATATAGTATAGCCGTCAACGATAAAATCGATGGGGTTGTTACGCAGGAGTATCCAATCTTCTGTGAAATCGATTAGAAATCCGGTAAAAATTTCTTTTTTGTCCTCAAATTCTATGGAAATTAGTTGGCGGAGGTATTTTTCCATTGGTGGTTTTGCTAGATTATTTCGATTGGAGCGCTTTTCTACTGTTTTTTCTAAATTTTAAGTTGGACTTTTGCCAATTTTATAATGCCAGGGCCAAGTATGTGAGGCTTTCCATTTTTTTTTAATGACTAAGTTAGTTTGTTGCAAAATTCCGAATGATTTGTTTTAACCGATTGTCAAACTCAGGATTGCTGATCACATTTTTTTCTGAATCAAAATTTTCGTTGAATGAAGGTAAGCTAAAAGTATCTTTGATGTTTCCACCGTATTTTGGCAAACTTATTTTGGCAGCTTCAATAACATTTTTCCCACCTCCTCTTCCTGGAGATGTGGCGAGAAGTAGCATTGGCTTTTCGCGAAATACTAATTTATCGGTGCGAGAAGCCCAATCGTAAATATTTTTAAAAGCGACACTAAAACCAGCATTATGTTCTGCAAGTGAAATTACTAATATATCGGCTTGGTCTAATTTTTCCAAAAATTTAGTAGCTAATTCGGGTTTTCCAATTTCTGCTTCTTTATCGACACTGAAAAGAGGTAATTCAAAATCATTCAAATCTAAAATTTCGACATCCGCATTTTCGAACAAGCCGGCAGCATAAGTGGCTAATTTCTTATTAATTGATTGTTTACTAGAGCTTCCTCCAAAGGCTATTATTTTCATTTTTCTGTTTTATTAAGGGATTCTTTAGGTTCTACAATTTCAAAAATTTCTTTTTGGATTTCTACCGAATAATCATTTGGTGAAATATTTCCTCCGAAAGCTTTTGCGTAAACCTTTGTAAATTCTGCTCCAAAATACAAAATAATTGCTGAATAGTAAACCCAAACTAAAATTAAAATTATCGATCCGGCGGCTCCATAAACCGAAGCAACATCGCTGTTTCCTAAATAAAGACCAATCGCAAATTTACCTATCATAAATAAAATAGCAGTGCAAGAAGCTCCAATGAAAGAATCTTTCCACCTAATATTACCATCAGGCAAAGCTTTAAAAATAATGGCAAAAAGCAGTGCAATTATCGCAAACACTAATACACTATTTAATATGTAAAACAATACAACAGTACCTTCTGGAAAATATTGAATGAGGCGATCGCTTAATAAATCCATAACTGTATTAATGAGTAAGCTTACTAACAGCAAAAATCCTACTGATGCAATCATGGAAAAAGACATGAGTCTATTAACAATAAATTTTTTAATGCCTTTATTAGGCTTTGCTCTTAATCCCCAAATAAAATTAATTGAACTTTGAATTTCGGCAAAAACTCCACTAGCACCAATAAGCAACATTACAATTCCAAAAATGGTGGCAAACATATTGCTCTCTGAAAGCTCGACATTTTTTATCGCCTGCTGAATTTGTGCAGCTGCATCGTTTCCAACCAAGCCGTTTATTTGACCATACAATTCACCTGATACCGCATCTCTCCCAAAGAAAAATCCGCAAATCGTTATAATGATAATCATCAATGGCGGCAACGCAAAAATGGTGTAATAAGATAAAGAGGCACTTAATTTTATGGCGTTATCGTCCAAAAATTCATTAAAAGTTGTTTTAAGTAAATACCAGGTTCGAGAAAAAAGAGTTTTGTATTGCAAAATAAATTTTTGTTAGGGTGTTATACTCAAATTTACCGCTAAAAATGATAAAACTAAAAATGTTTAAAAGATTTTTAAGAAACATATGCAATAATTTATTCAAGTTCAGCAATTTCAACAAATTTATATTTAAGTATTATAAAACGTTTTCGGAGTTTAAAAAAATTATATTTGTAGCCAGAAAATAATTGTTTTTATGGAAGAATGTATTTCTGTTTTTGATATGCTAAAAATTGGTGTTGGTCCTTCAAGCTCTCATACGTTGGGACCCTGGCGAGCGGCCGAACGTTTTCTTGCAGAACTCAGAGAAGAAAATTTACTTCACAATGTTGAAAGAATAAAAGTAGATTTATTTGGCTCGCTTTCCTTAACCGGAAAAGGTCATGCTACAGATTTAGCAGTAATGCTGGGTTTGAGTGGTCAAGACCCTGAACATATTCCTGTTCAAAACATTGATGGCATTATTAAATCGATTGAAAATAATAATGAAATTAAACTTGCTGACGAAGTTGTGATTCCGTTTAGCTTTCTTCAGGATATTGTTTTTAACAAAAATTTCCTTCCTTTTCACGCCAATGGAATGACTTTTACAGCCTTTACCAAAGACGATAAAGAGTTCGAATCGACCTTCTACTCTATCGGTGGCGGATTTGTGGTGAAAGAAGAACGAGCGAATGCTAAAGAAAAAATTAAAATCAAATGTGCTTTTCCATTTCCCATCCAAAATGCGGTTGAACTATTAGATTATACTATCTCTGAAAACAAAAGTATTTCTGAAATTGTATATGAAAACGAAAAATCAATGCGTTCGGAAGAAGAAATTCATACCGAATTGATGCGAATTTGGAACACCATGCTCGAATGCATGTACATTGGTTGTCATTCCGAAGGCATTCTTCCAGGGGGTTTGAACGTTCGTCGTCGTGCTTTTGACATGCACCAAAATTTAATTGGTTTATCAAATTATAATAATCCTCAAGAATGGCTCGAAACGATTAGAAAAACGGAAGTAAAATTCCGCCAAATTCTAAAATGGGTAAGCTGTTTTGCTTTAGCTGTCAATGAAGTCAATGCAGCTTTAGGTCGAGTGGTTACCGCTCCAACCAATGGAAGTGCTGGCGTAATTCCGGCCGTTTTGATGTATTATATGGTAATCGAAAATCATCAAGCTACCGAAAAAGAAATCAAACAATTTTTAATGGTTGCCGGCGAAATTGGAAGTGTCTTCAAAAAAGGAGCTACCATTTCTGCAGCAATGGGTGGTTGTCAGGCCGAAATTGGCGTGTCGTCTGCAATGGCGGCAGCCGCTTTGTGCGAAGTGATGGGTGGAAAACCAGCACAAGTCTTGATGGCTGCCGAAATTGCAATGGAACATCATTTGGGCTTAACTTGCGACCCAATTGGCGGTTTGGTGCAAATTCCATGCATCGAAAGAAACACA
The DNA here is from genome assembly GCF_009915155.1 of Flavobacterium ichthyis. Lineage (GTDB taxonomy): Bacteria > Bacteroidota > Bacteroidia > Flavobacteriales > Flavobacteriaceae > Flavobacterium > Flavobacterium ichthyis. Next base: position 3,712 of record NZ_JAABLM010000002.1, read on the forward strand.
ATGGGAGCGATTAAAGCCATAAATGCAGCCGAATTGGCTCTGGAAACTGACCCTAAAAATGCAAAAGTTCCTTTGGATAAAGTAATCAATACAATGTGGGAAACCGCAAAAGATATGAATACGAAGTATAAAGAAACTTCTGAAGGGGGTTTGGCAATTAGTGTGAATATGGCGGATTGTTAAATTTAAGTTGAAGGTTTTGGGTTGAAGGTTAAAGGTTTTTATACTAAATAATTATTGCTACTATTGAACTTTCGATTATTCAAAACATTAATTTTGCATAAAAATTCCCGCTTTGAAAAACATCCTCATCATAGACGACGAAGAAAAACTTCGCGGACTTCTAGCTCGAATCGTAAAATCAGAGGGTTTTGACGTAATCGAAGCTGGCGATTTAAAATCGGGGTATAAAAAATTAGAGCAAAACGATATTGAGGTTGTGTTGTGTGATGTAAAATTGCCCGACGGAAACGGTGTCGATTTTCTTGAAAAAATCAAGTCGAATTTCCCTTTAGTTGAAGTGATTCTATTGACAGCTTACGGAAAAATTGCCGATGGTGTCCAAGCGATGAAAAACGGTGCTTTTGATTATATCATAAAAGGCGATGACAACGATAAGATAATCCCGCTTTTGTACAAAGCTTTAGAAAAATCGGAACTTCAAAAGAAAGTTCAAAAATTAGAAAAACGCATCTCTGATAAATATTCCTTTGATACCATCATCGGAAAATCGAAAGCATTAGAACAAGTAATTGATTTAGCCAAAAAAGTAGCCAAAACTGATTCCACTGTTTTATTAACGGGCGAAACCGGAACGGGAAAAGAAGTTTTTGCACAAGCGATTCACGAAAACAGCAATCGAGTTGGCAAATCTTTCGTGGCCTTAAACTGCAGTACGTTTAGCAAGGAAATTCTTGAAAGCGAATTATTCGGACATAAGCAAGGTGCTTTTACGGGAGCCTTGAAAGATAAAAAAGGTTTTATTGAAGAAGCCAATGGCGGCACTTTATTCCTTGATGAAATTGGTGAAATGCCTATCGATTTGCAATCTAAATTACTTCGTGTGTTAGAAACCAATGAATATATTCCGGTTGGCGATACAACTCCAAAAAAATCAAATTTTCGACTAATTGCAGCAACAAACCGTGATTTAAAAACGGAAAGTGAAAACCATAATTTTCGTTCCGATTTGTATTTTCGGTTGAATATTTTCGAAATTACTATTCCGCCATTGCGAGAACGAATAAAAGACATTTCGCCTCTTACAAGCTATTTTGTCAAGCAATTTTCTGCTAAAACCAATAAAAAAGAACTCCAAATCTCGCCTGATTTCCTTCAAAAATTAGAAGCTTATCATTGGCCTGGAAATGTTCGTGAACTCAAAAATATCATAGAGCGTTCGGTAATTTTAGCAGATGAAAGCTTAACTCCAACTGTTTTGCCGTATGAAATGCAACACATTCAAGATCATTCTAATAAAACAATGTCGGCTTTCTCCATGCAAAGTATTGAAAAATTGCATATTCAGAAAGTATTAAATTATACAAAAGGCAACAAAGCCGAAACCGCACGATTATTAGAAATTGGGATTGCTACTTTGTATCGGAAAATTGATGAATATAAATTATAAATTTAACTGATAAATTTAACTGATAAATTTAACTGATAACCCTTTCAGAGTTTAAAACTCTGAAAGGGTTGCTTCAAAATACTTCCAAAACGATAAAAGCCTATCAAAATGATAGGTTTTTTCATGCTCAATTTTTGGCACATCAATCACAAAACCAACAATCACAACACGTTGCATTATTTTCTTTTTATTGGAACAGCTTTTGGCATTAGGCGAATGAACATAAAAATTCATTCAATGAAAAATCAAGTTACCACCATTTACAAACAAGCCGAACGATTTGCTGAAATTACAAAATCAGCCATTGTTTCAGGAAATATTGTAAGAGCGAAAAAATGTCTGGCTTTAGCCGAAAAATTATTTGCTACCGGAAGTTACGAAACTAAAAATGCCATTTCTAATGTGTATGTTTTCTCGGTTTCTACTTTTATGGAACTGCGTCATTGCAGTATCTCCAATCTATTTCCACAATCACTCAAAGCGGAATATCTAAAACAAATAAACACTTCTGGAGTATGATGGCAATTGTCCTAACTGCAAGCGGATTGATTCTATTCGCCTTGTTTTTTAAAATGATTCAATTCTTTGAAAAAATCTAATTTATGATACTACTTTTCATCATCGCCATAGCGGTTTTTGTTTACATCTGCTATGTTTTAATTAACCCCGAAAAATTTTAATTGGAATTTAGAATTAGCAGAATTATAGACAAACTAGTCTAATTCCTAAATCTAAAATCCTAAATCCTAAATAAAAATATGAACTCTGAACTACTCGGAATTATCGTTATGTACGGATTGGTCGTGCTTTTGGCCATACCGCTTGGTCGATACATCGGCAAAATATTCAATCATGAAAGCACTTGGTTGGACAAAATTTTCAATCCAATCGATAAAATATTCTTTAAAATTAGTGGCATCAATCCATCCAAAGAAATGAACTGGAAACAGCATTTAATAGCACTATTGACTATCAATCTCGTTTGGTTCATCATTTCGATGTTGGTCTTAACCAATATGGCTTGGTTGCCTTTAAATCCCGATGAAAATCCATCTATGAGTGGCGATTTGGCTTTTAATACCACAATAAGTTTTATTACTAATACCAATTTGCAACACTATTCTGGCGAAAGCGGTTTGTCGTATTTAGGTCAGTTGACTTTAATGCTTTGGCAATTCATCAGTTCTGGTTGCGGAATGGCGATTTGTGCCGCAGTTTTTATGGCAATGAAAGAAAAAACGTCTGCAACTTTAGGAAACTTCTATAGTTTTTTCGTGAGATCTTGTACAAGAGTTTTATTGCCTTTGTCATTTGTAGTCGCTACAATTTTGGTAATGAACGGAACACCAATGACTTTTGAAGGAAAAGATACGATTACAACACTTGAAGGTAACGAACAAAACATCAGTCGCGGTCCAGTTGCAGCTTTTGTCGCCATCAAGCAATTAGGAACCAATGGTGGTGGATTCTACGGTCCGAATTCAGCAAATCCTATGGAAAATCCAAATTACTTGACCAATATCGTTGAGAATGGTTCCATCTTTTTGATTCCGATTGCAATGGTTTTTGCTTTAGGATTTGTACTGAAACGCAAAAAACTTTCGTGGACAATTTATAGTGTGATGACTTTAGGTTTTCTGATGTTATTGATTCCTGCTGTAATAAGTGAAATGAACGGAAATCCTGCCATTTCCAATATGGGAATTGCTCAAGATATGGGAAGTATGGAAGGAAAAGAAGTCCGTTTTGGTTCGGCAGCTTCCGCCAATTGGGCAACTTATACGACGGTTACCAGTAATGGTTCTGTAAATGCAATGCACGACAGTATGACCCCAATTACAGGAATGACCACACTTCTCGGAATGATGATCAATTGTTTTTATGGAGGTGTTGGGGTTGGATTTTTGAATTTCTACATTTTTATCATTCTCGGCGTTTTCATCAGCGGATTGATGGTGGGTCGAACTCCCGAATTTTTAGGTAAGAAAATCGAAGCTAAAGAAATGAAAATCGCGATGATGATTGCTTTGTTACATCCTTTTTTTATTTTGGTTGGAACCGCTTTAGCAAGTCATTTATATGCTGGAAATCCAGAAGCTTTATCCGGTTGGTTGAACAACCCAAGTTATCACGGATTTAGTGAAATGTTATACGAATTCACATCATCGTCTGCTAATAACGGAAGCGGATTTGAAGGTTTAGGCGATAATACTCCGTTTTGGAATGTTGCTACAGGAATTGTGATGCTTTTAGCTCGCTATTTGCCAATCATCGGACCCGTAGCAATTGCAGGAATGTTAGCCCAAAAACAATACATTCCAGAAAGTAACGGAACCTTAAAAACCGACACTTCAACTTTCGGATTGATGGTTTTCGCAGTCATTTTTATCGTTGCTGCTTTATCGTTCTTTCCAGCTTTAACTTTAGGTCCAATCGCTGAATATTTTTCAGCCAAATAATTACAACTATCATGAGTACATCTCAAAATAATTTATTTCAAAAAGAGTTGGTCAGCGAAGCTTTCAAACAATCCTTCGTGAAACTCAACCCCAAAATAATGTTCAAAAATCCAATACTATTTACGGTTGAAATTGGAACAGCCATCATGTTTTTTGTCTGTCTTTTAATTCTTTTCTCCCCTCCTTTGGAATGGTCTGGGGAGGCTCAAGGAAGTTTCTTTTATAATTTCACAATTTTTCTAGTTTTATTTCTAACCTTGCTTTTTGCCAATTTTGCCGAAGCCATTGCTGAAGCAAGAGGAAAAGCACAAGCCGATAGTTTGCGAAAAACCCGTGAAGAAACACCTGCTAAATTAGAAAACGGTCAAACCATTTCGTCTGCTCAATTGAAAAAAGGTGACATTTTTGTATGCGAAACTGGAGATATTATTGCAACCGATGGAGAAATAATCGAAGGTTTGGCTACCATAGACGAAAGTGCCATTACGGGCGAAAGTGCTCCAGTAATTAGAGAAGCTGGTGGTGATAAATCATCGGTAACCGGCGGAACAAAAGTATTATCCGATAAAATAAAAGTAATGGCAACTTCTGAACCTGGCGAAAGTTTTTTGGATAAAATGATTGCCTTGGTAGAAGGTGCAAGCCGTCAAAAAACGCCAAACGAAATTGCATTGACAATTTTACTAGCTGGATTCACTTTAGTATTTATTATTGTAACAGTTACATTAGCACCATTTGCAAAATATGCGAATGCACCAATCACGATTGCAGCGTTTATTTCACTTTTTGTGTGTTTGATTCCAACAACAATTGGTGGATTATTATCCGCTATTGGAATAGCTGGAATGGACCGAGCTTTACGTGCCAATGTCATTACAAAATCTGGAAAAGCGGTAGAAACTGCTGGAGATATTGATGTTTTGCTTTTGGACAAAACAGGAACCATTACCATTGGAAACCGAAAAGCAACTGCTTTTTATCCAACAAAAGGAATTTCTAAAGAAGATTTTATCGAATCGGCTGTGTTGAGTTCGCTTGCAGATGATACGCCAGAAGGGAAAAGTATTGTGGAATTGGCTGGTCAAGATCTATCGAATAAATTATCTATCGATGGTGCAACTTTAATCAAATTTACTGCAGAAACCAGAACTTCTGGTGTAATATTGAAAGATGGTACTAACATTAGAAAAGGTGCTCAAGATGCGGCAAAAAATATTTCTGAAAAAGCTGGTAATTTGTTTCCAAAAGATATTGCACAGAAAGTGATTGATATTTCTTCTAATGGAGGAACTCCTTTGGTAGTCATCAAAAACAACGAAGTTCAAGGTGTAATTGAGTTGCAGGACATCATCAAAACCGGAATGAAAGAACGTTTTGAACGCTTACGCAAAATGGGAATCAAGACGGTTATGGTTACCGGAGATAATCCGCTTACGGCAAAATTTATCGCAGAAAAAGCGGGTGTTGATGATTTTATTGCCGAAGCAAAACCTGAAGATAAAATGAATTACATCAAAAAAGAGCAAGCCGAAGGAAGATTGGTTGCCATGATGGGTGACGGAACCAATGACGCTCCTGCCTTAGCTCAAGCCAATGTTGGTGTAGCCATGAACAGCGGAACTCAAGCTGCAAAAGAAGCCGGAAATATGGTGGATTTAGATAATGACCCAACCAAGTTAATCGAAATTGTAGAAATTGGAAAGCAACTTTTGATGACAAGAGGAACGTTAACAACCTTCTCCATTGCGAATGATGTGGCGAAGTATTTTGCCATCATTCCAGCGCTTTTTATCACAGCAATTCCAGCTTTGCAAGGTTTGAACATTATGGGTTTACACAGTCCTGAAAGTGCCATTTTATCGGCAGTAATCTTTAATGCGATTGCCATTCCGTTCCTGATTCCGCTTGCTTTACGAGGCGTTGCTTACAAACCAATTGGTGCATCGGCTTTATTGCGTAGAAATTTATTCATCTACGGAATTGGTGGCGTGATTGTTCCTTTTATCGGAATAAAATTGATTGATTTAGTAGTGTCAATGTTTATTTAAAAGAGAAAATAGAGTATGGAAAATAGAACACGGACAAATCTAAATTTAACTTAAAGAAAAACTTTGTGTCTTCGTGCCTTCGTGGCAAAATAAATAGAAATTATGAAATGAGCATTTTTGCGAATTACATAACACCATTAAAAATAATAAATATTTAGTTATGAAAGAAAATATACTACCAGCAATCCGGTTAACCGTTTTTTGTGCCGTGTTTTTCTCAGGACTTTACACCTTGATTATTCTCGGAATTGCACAATTCGCACCCAATCAAGGGAAAGGCGAAATTGTTGTCGTTAACGGAAAAAATCATCACATCAATGTGGCACAGAAATTTACAGATAATAAATACTTTTGGTCTCGACCATCAGCGGTAGATTACAATGGGGCTGGTTCTGGCGGAAGCAACAAAGGACCAAACAATCCTGATTATTTAGCCGAAGTTCAAACCCGAATCGATACTTTTTTATTGAAAAATCCATCGGTTAAACGTAGCGAAGTTCCATCGGAATTAGTTACAGCTTCAGGAAGTGGATTGGATCCAAATCTTTCGGTTCAAGGTGCCAAAGTTCAGGCGAAACGCATAGCTGAAAGTAGAAAAATTTCGGAAGAGAAAGTGTTGGAAATCATTCTGAAGAATACCGAAAAACCACTTTTAGGAATGTTGGGTACTGAAAAAATAAATGTGTTGAAATTAAATATTGAATTGGATAAATTAAAATAGTTATACAACTCTTTCAGGGTTTGAACACTGAAAGAGTTAAAATGACAGATAATAATTATAAAAATGAAAAAATTAATAATTACTGCTTTAGTAGCATTCGGTTGTACAACAATAAACGCTCAAGAGGCAGTAAAAGAAAACAGACCATTGACCTTTTCAGGATATGTGGAAACGTATTATAGTTATGATTTTGGAAATCCTGACAACCACATTCGACCTGGATTCATTTATAGTCACAACAAACACAACGAGTTAAACCTAAATTTGGGCTTGGCAAAAGTGAATTATGCCAAAGATAACGTCCGTGGAAATTTAGCCATTATGGCGGGAACTTATGCCGAATATAATTTAGCTGGCGAACAAGATTTATTGAAAAATGTTTTTGAAGCGAACGTTGGTGTGAAAATTTCCTCAAAACATAATTTATGGATTGATGCAGGAATTATGCCTTCTCACATTGGTTTTGAAAGTGCGATTGGAAAAGATTGCCAGACTCTAACGAGAAGTATTTTGGCCGACAATTCTCCTTATTATGAAGCTGGAGCAAAAATTGGCTACACTTCGCCATCAGAAAAATGGTATTTGAGTGCGATGTACTTGAACGGTTGGCAACGTATCCAGAAGATTGAAGGCAATCAAACGCCTGCTTTTGGAACTCAAATTACATATAAACCAACTGATAATACGACTCTAAACTGGAGTACATATATTGGAAACGAGCAACCTGATAACGACAGAAAATGGCGTTATTTCAATAATTTTTATGGACAATTTAAGTTTTCTGAAAAGATTAATTTAACTGCCGGATTTGATATTGGTGCACAACAAACCGTGAATGGAAGTAGCGATTATGACATTTGGTTTTCGCCAATTTTGATTTTGCAGCACAAGCCAACGGCTAAAACTCAAATTGCAGTTCGAGCTGAATATTACCAAGATGAACAAGGAGTAATTATCGCCACGGGAACTGAAAACGGATTTAAAACCTACGGATTTTCAGCTAATTTTGATTATTTAGTTTCCGATAATGTGATGTTCAGAATTGAAGCTAGAAATTTAGCAAGCAGAGATGAAGTGTTTATAAAAGATGGAAATCCGACGAATAGTAATACTTTTTTGACGACTTCATTGGCGATTTCATTTTAAATGAATGGTCTCGCAAAGATGCGAAGTAGCAAAGATGTTGATAGTATAACTTTGCGTCTTTGGGTCTTTGCGAGAAAATTTTGTGGCTAATAACATGGAACAAGAAAAACAAAATAACGCCCAACATTTCCTCGATTTAATCCAGAAATCACGCAAAGGAAAGTTTAAAATCTACATTGGTATGAGTGCTGGTGTGGGGAAAACTTATCGTATGCTTCAAGAAGCTCACACGCTTTTGAAGAATGGAATCGATGTTAAAATTGGTTATATCGAAACGCATTTTCGCAAAGAAACTCACGAATTGCTGGATGGTTTGCCTATAATTCCGAGGAGAAGTATTTTCTACAAAGGAAAAAACCTGGAGGAAATGGACGTTCAAGCCATCATCAATTTACGTCCGGAAGTTGTGATTGTAGATGAATTGGCTCATACGAATATCGAAGGAAGCAAAAATGAAAAACGTTGGCAAGATGTTTTGGAGATTCTGGAAGCCGGAATCAATGTGATTTCCGCGGTAAATATCCAACATATTGAGAGTTTGAATGAAGATGTAAAACGCATTACTGGCGTTGATGTTCAAGAACGGATTCCCGATAATGTGTTGCGATTGGCAGATGAAGTGGTAAATATCGATTTGACTTCAGAAGATTTGATTTCGAGGTTGAAAGCTGGAAAAATTTATACTGAAGATAAAATCCAAACGGCTTTGTCGAACTTTTTTAAAGCCGATAAAATCCTGCAATTGCGTGAATTGGCATTAAAGGAAGTTGCGAGCCAAGTGGTTCGGAAAGTAGAAAATGAAGTCCCAAAAAATCTGGCTATAAAGCATGAAAAATTACTTGCTTGTATCAGTAGTAATGATAAAACTGCCAAAATTGTAATCCGAAAAACGGCAAGATTGGCGAGTTATTACAACGGAAGTTGGTCTGTCTTATATGTAGAAACACCAAAAGAAAGCCCTACTAAAATTGCTTTAAATAAACAGCGTCATTTGATTAATAATTTTAAATTAGCCACACAATTGGGTGCCGAAGTCATCAAGATTGAAAGTTCAAATATTACCGAAGCAATGCTGAAAATCGTAGTGCAAAAAAACATCACAACGGTTTGTATCGGCAAGCCACATTTCAATTTATTTAAAGTAATTTTGTCCACCACTATTTTCAGAAAATTATTAAATAGCTTATCAAAATCAAATGTAGATTTAGTGATTTTATCCTAAAAAAAAAGACAGGAATTACACGAATTTCCACTAAATTAATCTGTAACAATCTGTATCAACTAATAAAATACAGCAACTTTAATTTTCCTAATTCCTTAATGGTTTAGAAAAAACAGTACTATGAAAATAAAAACCAAACTAAATCTAGCTGTCGGATTGTTATTCCTCTTAATAATTGTGCTTTCTTTGGTAAGTACTTTTTATATTTTTTCGATAAAAAAAGATACCCAAAACATCCTGAAAGCCAATTACAACACCTTGGAATATGCTAGAAATATGCTTTCTGCATTGGATGAAATTGCTGAAGACGAACCAAAAGCCATTCTTCTTTTTGAAAAAAACCTACAACAACAAAGCGACAACATTACAGAAGCAGGCGAAAAAAAAGCAACTCAAAACTTGCAAAAAAAATTCGAGCAATTAGAACTTGACCCTAAAAATGAAAAACTAAAATCACAGATTCGGCAAGACATTTTTGAGATTATGAAACTCAATATGAATGCCATAAAAATCAAAAGTGATATTGCCAAAGAAAACGCCGAAACTGCCAATTTATGGATTGCTATCGTGGGAACATTATGCTTTTTAATTGCTTTTAATTTGTTAGTGAATTTGCCTAATAATATTGCCAATCCGATAAAAGAATTAACGGAAAGTATCAAGCAAATTGCCAACCGGAATTATTCCGAACGTGTTCATTTTCAAAACCATAACGAATATGGCGATTTGGCAAAATCGTTCAACACCATGGCAGAAAAATTGGAAGAATATTCTAACAGTAGTTTGCACAAATTGACCTTTGAAAAAAAACGATTGGAAACGTTAATTAACAATATGCACGACCCCATCATTGGATTGGACTATGACGGAATTATTCTGTTTGTTAATGAGGAAGCTTTAAAGATTACTGGGCTAAAACAAGAAGAAGTTATCGGACAATTGGCTACAACTTTGGCCTTGAAAAACGATTTGATGAAGTCCTTAATCATCAACGAATTGGAAAGTCCGAAAACACATCCTATGAAAATTTTTGCCGATGGAAAAGAAAGTTATTTCGAAAAAGAAACGGTAAACATCACTATAAAACCAACTGGAGAAGAACAATCTATCGACATTGGAAACGTCATCATCTTGCGAAACATTACCCTTTTTAAGGAACTGGATTTTGCCAAAACCAACTTTATTGCAACCGTTTCGCACGAATTAAAAACACCAATTGCTTCCATAAAAATGAGTTTGCAACTATTAGAAAATACTTCAACTGGAGCTATAAATGACGATCAAAAACAACTGATAGAGAGTATTAAAGATGATAGTCAGCGGTTATTAAAAATAACTGGCGAATTATTAGAATTATCACAATTAGAAACCGGAAACATCCAATTGAATATAGAAAAAAGTTATCCGAATGAAATTGCAAAATACGCTATTGAAGCGGTTAAAGTTCAAGCAGAACAAAAACAGATTGATGTTGTACTGGAATCTGCATCTAATTTATCAAAAGTAAAAGCAGATAGCGAAAAATCATCTTGGGTTTTAATTAATTTCTTGACCAATGCTATTCGTTATTCCTCGGAAGATAGTATTGTAACTGTAAAATTGAAACAAGAGAACAACCAAATTGTTTTTCAAGTTACCGATAAAGGAAAAGGAATTGACAAGCGTTATCAGTCGAAAGTTTTTGATAAATATTTTCAAATTCCAGGGAGTCATAAATCGGGAACTGGATTGGGTTTAGCTATTTCCAAAGAATTTATTGAAGCTCAGAATGGAAGCATCGGCTTGGAAAGCGAATTGGGTTTGGGAAGCACTTTTTATTTTAAATTACCCATTGCCTAAACTTTTACTACCCTATTTTAATAGTTCGATCTTTAAGCTTTTCTTTTAAATTATAGAAAAAAACCTATTTGAGGGTACAACCTTACCAAAAGCATTTTTGTACATTTACAGCTTCTGAAAATTAAAAATAAAAAATTCAGAACTCTAAATTCAGAACTCTAAAATCAAAAATCAAAATGTCTGTAGCGAAAAAAGATTATAAAAGAATAACCACCAAGTCCTTGATTGAAATGAAAGCCAATGGCGAAAAAATTTCGATGTTGACGGCTTATGATTTTACAATGGCAAAAATCGTTGATACTGCTGGTGTTGATGTGATTTTGGTGGGTGATTCGGCTTCAAATGTAATGGCGGGTCACGAAACGACTTTGCCCATCACGTTAGACCAAATGATTTACCACGCATCAAGTGTTGTCAGAGCTATCAACAGAGCTTTGGTTGTGGTGGATTTGCCTTTCGGAAGCTATCAATCGGATCCAAAAGAAGCACTTCGTTCTTCGATTAGGATCATGAAAGAAAGCGGTGGTCATGCTGTGAAACTGGAAGGCGGAAGCGAAATCAAAGATTCTATCAAAAAGATTTTGAATGCTGGAATTCCAGTAATGGGACATTTGGGCTTGACGCCTCAATCTATCTATAAATTCGGAACTTACACTGTTCGCGCCAAAGAGGAAGCCGAAGCCGAAAAACTGATTGAGGATGCTAAAATGCTGGAGAGAATTGGTTGTTTTGCCTTGGTTTTAGAAAAAATTCCAGCTCATTTGGCCGAAAAAGTAGCTAAAAGTATTTCAATCCCAGTAATAGGAATTGGAGCTGGTGGCGGTGTTGACGGACAAGTTCTCGTAATTCACGATATGTTGGGAATGAACAACGAATTTAGTCCAAGATTCTTAAGACGTTATATGGATTTATATGAAGGAATGACCACGGCAATTGGTCAATATGTAGCAGATGTGAAATCGAGTGATTTCCCGAACGAGAAAGAACAATATTAATTTTAGACTTCTTGGACTATTAGACTTCTTGGACTATTAGACTTCTTGGACTTCTTAGACTTCTTGGACTTATTGGACTTATTGGACTTATTGGACTTATTGGACTTATTGGACTTATTGGACTTATTGGACTTATTGGACTATTAGACTTCTTAGACTATTAGACTTCTTGGACTATTAGACTACTTGGACTTCTTGGACTATTAGACTTCTTGGACCATTAGACTTCTTGGATTTCTTAGACTATTTGATTTATATAGATTTAAAAAAATCAGTTATAAAATGTAAAATTCTAAATTATGAACCAAAAAAAGTATTTATGCACCGTTTTAAAGAATTAGAAATTTGGAAAAAAAGTAGAAAATTTTGTTCCGAAATCTATAATACTACCGCTGATTTTCCTTCTGAAGAGAAATTTGGATTAACCAATCAGCTTCGTCGAGCAAGTGTTTCAATTCCATCTAATATTGCTGAAGGAAGTGCTCGAAACTCGCAAAAAGACTTTGCTAGGTTTTTAGAAATTGCAATTGGTTCTGCTTATGAAATTGAAACACAACTCCTAATCGCATCAGATTTAGGCTTTTTAAATATTGACGATTTAAATCGTCTAATTAACAAGATAGAAGAAATAATTAAAATGACCTCAAAATTTAGAGCCTCTATAAGTACAACATAATCAACCAAAAAATCTAGTAGTCCAACAAATCAAAGTAATCTAAGTAGTCTAACAAATCCAAGTAATCCAAGTAGTCTAAGTAGTCCAAGAAGTTTAACAAATCCAAGTAGTCTAAGTAATCTAAGTAGTCTAAGTAATCTAAGTAGTCTAAGTAGTCTAAGTAATCTAAGTAGTCTAAGTAATCTAAGTAGTCTAACAAATCCAAGTAGTCTAAGTAGTCTAATGAAAATAGTTTCCGATAAAAATAACCTCCAAGTCCTCCACGAAGACAATCATATTATTGTCATCAATAAACGTGTTGGCGATATCGTTCAAGGTGATAAAACGGGCGACAAACCTTTGAGTGAAGTCGTAAAAGAATATATCAAGGAGAAATACAACAAACCAGGTGAAGTTTTCCTAGGTGTCGTTCATCGGCTCGATCGTCCTACAACTGGAATTGTGGTTTTTGCTCGAACTTCAAAAGCACTGACCCGATTGAATGAACTTTTTGCCAACCGGGAAACCCAAAAAACCTATTGGGCGGTTGTGAAAAATAAACCAGCAGAAAAAGAAGCAAAACTCGTTCATTATCTCAAAAGAAATGAAAAAAACAATACTTCAAAAGCCCATTCACGAGAAGTTTCAGGAAGTAAATTGGCAAGTTTAGATTATAAAATCATCAAGGAACTCAACAATTATTTTGCTCTCGAAATCAATTTACATACCGGAAGACACCATCAGATTCGGGCTCAATTATCAGCAATAGGTTGTCCCATAAAAGGCGATTTGAAATATGGTTTCGACCGAAGCAATCCCGATGGAGGCATTCATCTTCATGCTCGAAAATTGGTATTTATACATCCTGTTTCAAAGGAAGCGTTAACAATTACGGCTCCAGTTCCGCAAGATTCCGTTTGGAAATCAATTTAATTTTTTTCCTAGTAAAACATAAATTTTTCTTAATAAAAATGATTACCTTCATATTAAGAAAAAATTATCCCATGAAAACAATTATTTCTATTGCCATTTTTTGCGTCACTACCGGAGTTTTGGCGCAAGATCACTTTTCCGGAATCGCTACTTCAAGACGCGGAGGTTTGCTAAATGCAAGTTATAACCCCGCAGAATTGGCGAACTTACAAACCGATTACGAAGTAGCAATCATCGCTACAAGTGTTAATTTTTCAAACAACCGTTTGGGATATTCAGATTTACTAAGTGATAATTTTGAAGATAAAATTTTTGCCACTGACAAAAAAGTAAATTTGTTATTAGATACAGAATTGATGGGACCCGGTTTCGCAATAAAAATTCAAGATTGGGCATTTTCTTTTCAGTCTAAAGCTTACGCAAAAATTAATTTTTCTGAAGTAAATCCGTATTTGGGTGATGCATTAACCAATGAAAATTACTTGTCGTTGCTCAATTCTGTTGTAATTTCTGATGGAGATAACCAGCGTGCCAATGGAACCGTTTGGGGTGAATTGGCTTTTGGTATTTCAAAAATTATTTTTGAAGATGACACTCATAAATTCAATGCAGGAGTTTCAATGAAATTATTATTTCCGGGTTCGTATGCTAACTTTGGTGCCCGAAATTTCAATGGAACCATTGATATTGTTGCAGGAAACCCCGAACTTACGAATGCAACTGCTAATTTGAATATTGCTTATTCTGGCGGTTTAGCAGAAGATTTTACCGAATTTAACAACTATTCCTCGGCTCTTTTCGGAAATTTAAATGGTTTTGCGGCCGATTTTGGCTTGAATTATCAGTTAAAAGATGACCAGCAGTATAAATTAAATGCAGGAGTTTCCTTAAGAAATATAGGAAAAATGAGTTTTAAAGACAGTAACAATCATGCCACCAATTATACGCTAAATATTCCTTCAGGTGAATCCTTAAATTTGAACCAATTTCAAAATGTTTCTAATTTTGAGGACGTTGAGGAAATTTTATTGCAAAGTGGTTATCTAACCGAAACACCTTTGTCAAGAGATTTTCGGGTAAATTTACCTTCACTATTTTCCGCTTATGCCGATTTGAAAATTGTTTCTGACTTTTATGTTACGGTTTTTGGTCAACAAAAACTAAACGAAGATGACGGTAACGACCAAATTACTACTCAAAACGTGCTTTCTATCACACCGCGATACGCTACAGAAAAATTTGAAGTTTTTGCACCAATCGCTTCTAATGAAATTTCCGGATTTACTGCCGGATTAGGAATGCATGTTGGCGGATTTTTCGTAGGTTCTGGTTCGGTTTTAACTGCTTTATTAGCTGATGGCCAACAAGCAGATTTTTACATTGGCTTTAGATTAGGATTCAATTAATTTATGACAAACATTCAACAAAGACGCGAAAAACTCAAGCAATTTTTAGAACTCATCATTAAAAAAGAAGAGGAAATTATCAATGCGCTTCAAAAAGATTTTAAAAAACCGGCTTTTGAAACTTATGTAACGGAAATTTTCGTAGTACAAAGTGATCTTCGCCATTTGATTAAAAATATGGTTAATTGGTCAAAACCTAAAAAAGTTGCTGGTTCTTGGCTCAATTTTCCGTCTTCCAATTACATTTATCGAGAACCTTACGGAAAAGTTTTGGTGATTTCGCCATGGAATTATCCGTTTCAATTGGCAATTTGTCCTGCATTGTGGGCTTTTGCTGCCGGAAATTCTGTGGTGTTAAAACCTTCGGAGTTAGCACCAAATACAGCTTCTCTTCTATCCGAAATGATCCGGGAGATTTTTGAAGTAAAAGAACTAGTCGCAGTTTTGGGCGATGTTGAAATTGCTAAAAATTTATTGCAAAAAAAGTGGGACTATATTTTTTTCACCGGAAGCCCGAAAGTAGGAATTGAAATTGCCAGAGCCGCTGCAAAAAATTTAACACCTGTCACTCTGGAATTAGGCGGAAAAAATCCCTGTATTGTTCACAAAAGCGCCAAAATTGAATTGGCAGCAAAAAAAATCGCTTGGGGAAAATTTTTAAATGCCGGGCAAACTTGCATCGCTCCAGATTATTTGCTCGTTGATGATGCCATAAAAAATAAATTTATCGAAGCAATTAAGAAAGAAATTATTTCATTTTTTGGGTCGGATATTGCAAAATCAGACGATTATGCAAGAATTATTAATCGCAAGCACTACAACCGATTGAAAAAATTGCTTGAAAGCCAAAATGTAATTTTTGGTGGAGATACCATCGAAGATGATCATTTTGTGGCACCAACTTTAGTAGAAAATCCATCTTTAGAAAGTGATATAATGCAAGACGAAATTTTTGGACCTATTTTGCCTATTCTTACCTTTTCGAGTTCAGAAGATATAGAAAAGATTATATCTAAATATGACAAGCCACTTTCTCTTTACGTTTTCGCCGAAGATAAAAATTTTTCCGAAAAAATAATTAAAAAATATCCATTTGGGGGTGGTTGCGTTAATGATGTTATCATTCATTTCTCTAACAAAAATTTACCTTTTGGTGGCGTTGGAAAATCAGGAATTGGAGCTTACCACGGAAAAGATAATTTTTTAGTTTTTTGTCATCAAAAATCGATTGTAAAAAAAGCAACTTGGGCTGACTTGACACCACGTTACGCACCTTACGGCAATCGGCTTAAATTCTTAAAAAAAATAATGCGTTGGTTGTAACTTTATACTTAATTTCGCAGCCAAATATCACCAAAATAAATAATGGAAACTACCACTAAAAACCGTTTGGAAGAAATTAAAAAAAATGGTTATCGGCTTGATTTCAGTGAAATGATTTCGAAATGTATCGAAAATTACAAAAAAATAGTTTGGATTAACGGAGCGGCAATTTTACTTTTATCACTCATCTTATTTGCTTTAAGTGTTGCGATGTCGTCCATCGTTTTCGGAGTAGAATACGTGCTTTCTCCACTTTCAAAAACGCAATTATCTCAATACTCAGTAGTTACAATTATTACGACCGTGGTTGTGGGAGTACTTTTTGCGGCAATTATCATACCTTTTTATGCGGGTTTATTGAAAGTTTCGCATCAAGCCGAAAATAACCAACCATTTGACTTCAACACTGTTTTTTATTTTTACAGAAGCAATTTTGTCAAAGACCTAATCGTTGCCGGGGTAATTGTGAGTTTAGTAAGTAGTTTTTGCAGTACATTACTTAATTATTCAGGATACTTTATTTGGGGTCAAATAATTACTTACTTTATTCAGTTTATCACTTTATTTTTTATCACTTTCATCATTTTCGGAAAAATGACCGCCATTGAAGCTATTGAAGCCAGTTTAATAATGGTATTCCGAAACTTTTTTGTGGTACTCTGTTTAATGCTAATAGCGTTCGTTATGGGGTTGTTGGGAATAATTGCTGTATGTATCGGAATTTTTTTTACGCTTCCCATTATTTTTTCAATGCAATATGTAATATACAATGAAGTTATTGGAACAAATTTCAGACTCGAAATAGAAGATATAGGAAGCGAAACATCAGAATTTTAATTTTCTTAAAATTATTCCAAAAAAATTCATTTATTTGTAACAAAATTTTGTTAATTATGAAATGGCAAGGACGAAGAAAAAGTGATAATATGGAAGACCGCCGTGGTATGGGATCAACCGGAAAGGTGATTGCAGGTGGTGGATTAATTGGGATTGTAGTTTTATTACTCAACATGTTTGGCGGCGAAACGGGACAAAATATTGCTCCAATTTTAGAGCAAATGCAACAAAATCAGCCCCAAACTGAAAGTAGAGAATTAACCGCAAAAGAAAAAGAAGAAGGCGAAATGGTGAACGCTATTTTAGTGGATACAGAAGATGTTTGGACAAAAATTTTCCAAGAAAACGGGATGACTTACAAAAAACCAAATTTAGTGCTTTTTAGTGGTCAAGTTCAAACCAATTGCGGTGGAGCTACTTCGGCTTCGGGACCATTTTATTGTCCTGCTGATCAAAAAGTTTATATGGACATGACATTTTTTGGCGAACTTAAAAATAAATTAGGAGCTAAAGGAGGTGATTTTGCAGTAGCTTATGTCGTAGCACACGAAATTGGTCATCACGTTCAAACGCTTTTAGGAACTTCTGGAAAAGTGCGTCAAGCCCAACAAAATTTGAGCCAAGCCGAAGCGAACAAACTTTCGGTAGCATTAGAGTTGCAAGCAGATTTTTATGCTGGAGTTTGGACGCATTACAACCAAGACATGAATAATTTTCTAGAAACTGGCGATATCGAAGAAGCGTTAAGTGCAGCTGAAGCTGTGGGAGACGATGCCATTCAAAGTAAAATGCAAGGTCATGTTGTGCCAGATTCTTTCACACACGGAACTTCTGAACAAAGAATGCATTGGTTTATGAAAGGTTATAAAACCGGTGATATCAAGCAAGGTGATACTTTTAAAGAAATCAGATAAAAGGCAAAACCGGAACTTGTTTCCGGTTTTTTTATGACCTATTTTTACCGCTTAAATTTTTTCCGTGAGAAATATTTCCACACATACAATCGAAAACCCGAAAGCATTTAAAGAAAAAATACTGAATTGGTCCCAACAATTTCGGGAAGTCATCTTGTTAGACAGCAATGATTTTGAACAAAAATATACTTCATTTGATTTTTTGGTAGCAGTTGATGCATTTACTTCAATCGAAACTGATGCTTTACATGGATTTTATGATTTATCTCAATACCAACAAATTACAAAAGATTATATTTTTGGATATTTGAGTTATGACTTGAAAAATGACGTTGAAAAACTAACATCTGCAAATTATGACGGACTCGAATTTCCGGAGCTTTTTTTCTTTCAACCGAAGAAAATTTTTAAAGTAAAAGCAAATGAACTTACAACAGAATATTTGTTAATGTGTGAGGATGAATTGGAAAATGATTTGCGTGAAATAAAAAATTTTGAAATTAATACAGAATCATTTCCAGCAAAAACAAAAATTGAGCAACGAATTTCAAAAGAAAAATATTTAGAAAAAATTGCCAAAATGCAACAATACATTCATCGTGGAGATATTTACGAAGCGAATTTTTGCATGGAATTTTTCGCCGAAAATACATTGATTAATCCTTTGGAAATTTATCGTAAAATTCAGGAAATTTCCGCACCACCGTTTGCTTGCTATTTAAAAAATAATAATAATTATTTGCTTTGTGCTTCGCCCGAGAGATATTTGCGTAAGCAAAATAATTTAATTCTCTCTCAACCCATCAAAGGAACTGCAAAACGTGGTAAAAATTCACAAGAAGATACAATTATAAAAAATGAATTAGCCAAAAATCAAAAGGAACGCTCTGAAAATGTGATGATTGTAGATTTAGTTCGCAATGATTTATCTAGAACAGCAACCAAAGGAAGTGTAAATGTGGAAGAATTGTGTGGCGTTTATACCTTTGAGCAAGTGCATCATTTAATTTCTACCATTACATCAGAAGTTGCTGATGGTCAAATTCCAACCGAAATTATCGCTACTACATTCCCGATGGGAAGCATGACAGGAGCTCCAAAAATTTCTGCCATGAAAATTATTGAGGAACTCGAAGAAAGCAAACGCGGATTGTATAGTGGTGCCGTGGGTTATTTTACACCTTCAGGCGACTTTGATTTCAATGTGGTGATTAGAAGTATTTTGTATAATTCTCGTAAAAAATATGTTTCGTTTTCCGTAGGAAGTGCAATCACAGCACTTTCCGTTCCCGAAAAAGAATACGAAGAATGTTTGTTAAAAGCCAAAGCCATGCGAACGGTTTTAGAAGCGTAAAATCTTTTTCTTTTGTTATCTTTGAAAATGCTCAACAAATTTCAAAAACATTTAGAGAATCATTTTCCCTATTTGCAGGGAAAAAAATTGCTGATTGCCGCTAGCGGTGGTGTTGACAGCATGGTATTGACACATCTATTTCAACAATTAAATTACGAAATTTATTTGGCGCATTGCAATTTTAATTTGCGCGGTAAAGAAAGTGACGAAGAACAAAATTTTGTTGAAAATTACGCCAAAGAAAATAATTTAAACTTAAATCTAAATTCTTTTGACACAAAACTTTATGCAAAAGAACATAAACTATCAATTCAAGTAGCTGCAAGACAATTAAGGTACATTTGGTTTTATCAAATTTTGGAAGAAAACAAGCTCGATTTTATTTTAACCGCACATCATTTAAACGATTCTTTAGAAACCTTTTTCATCAATCTTTCGAGAGGAACCGGTTTGAATGGCTTGGTTGGAATTCCTTCGCAGAATGACAAAATTGTGCGTCCGTTGCTGAATTTTAGTCGAGAAGAAATCTTGGAATATGCCGAAAAAAATAGTATTTCTTGGCGCGAAGACAGTAGCAATGCTTCCACAAAATACGTTCGGAATCATTTTAGGCATGAAGTTTTGCCAGAAATTACTAAAGTCTATCCTCAGTTTTTGGAACAATTTAAAGACACTTTGCACCATTTGCAACAAGCTCAAAGTTTGGTTAGTGATGCCGCAGCGATGATCTATCAGCAGGTTGTGACGGAAAAAAATAACCAAAAATTCATCAGATTGTTTGATTTAAAAAGACTTCCAAACTACGAAGCGTATCTTTATCAATGGTTACAACCGCTCGGTTTTACGGCTTGGAACGACATTTACGATTTGATTGATGCCGAAACCGGAAAGTACGTGGTTTCTGAAAAATATAGAATCTCGAAAGATCGCGATTTTTTAATTGTTGAACCGATAGCGGAAAGTGATACTCAAGAATATTATTTGCCGGAAGATACAAATCTCCAGAATCCAATTTCGTTAAATTTACAACTCACTCACACTTGGGAAATTTCTGATAACAGGAATAAAATTTTTGTAGATAAAGAAAAGTTAAAATTCCCGCTAATCATCAGAAAATGGCGCAAAGGTGATTACTTTTGTCCTTTTGGAATCCATGGCTCAAAAAAAGTAAGCAAATTTTTTAGAGATGAAAAATTTACTTTAAGTGAAAAAGAAAACAGCTGGCTTTTATTATCTGAAAATCAAGTAGTTTGGATTATTGGAAAAGCACAAGATCAGCGGTTTAAGGTTAATGATTCTACAAAACAAATTATACAAATTGAATTCAAATAATGAAAAAAATAGCCCTCCTTTTTTTCCTGTTTTTCTCCTTTTTATCGCTTCAAGCGCAAATTTTAGACCCTGTAAAATGGACTTCTAAAATCGAAAAAAAATCCGATTCTGAGTATTTATTGACTTTCACAGGAACGATTGAACCCGAATGGCATGTATATTCGCAGTTCACGCCAGATGGTGGTGCTTTACCTTTAGAAGTTTTGGCTAACAATTCAGAAAATAATTTTTCATTAGAAGGCAAAGCCAAAGAAAGCAAAACCAAAACAGCATTCAACGAAGTATTTGAAGTAGATGAAACTTTTTTTGAAGGCACTTTTTCGCTCGAACAATTGGTAAAAACCACCAATCCTGATAATAATTTATTGCAAATAGAATTGTCTTATCAGGTTTGTAAAGAAGTTTGCATTCAGCAGAATAAATATTTTGAGTTTGATTTAAAAAATTCACAAGCAGTTGAAGTTCAGGCTTTTTCAGAAACAAAACCCGCAGAAGTTAAAAAAGAAATTGTTGCCGAAAAAACGGAAAAGAAAGAGGAAGGAGACCCGAATCCTTGGACGATTTTAATAGGAACATTTTTAGCTGGGATATTGGTCACTTTCACACCGTGCGTTTTCCCGATGATTCCCATGACGATTAGTTTCTTTTTAAAACAAAATTCAAATAAAGCAAAAGGAAAGTTTAATGCATTTTTCTATGGATTTTGTATCGTTGCAATTTATGTTTTAATATCCTTACCTTTTCACTTTTTCGAAAGTTTAAACCCTGACATTTTCAGTGAAATTTCAACAAACGTTTATTTAAATATTTTCTTCTTTTTAATTTTCGTTGTATTTGCTATTTCATTTTTTGGCGCATTTGAAATTACGATTCCCAATAGTATTGCCAATAAAGCCGATAATGCGTCTAATACCAGTGGATTAATGGGTATATTTTTCATGGCGCTAACGCTAATTATAGTTTCGTTTTCATGTACAGGTCCTGCATTAGGTTTAGTATTGGGAAGTGTTCTATCAACAGAAGGTGGTGCAATGTTGCTGACAATCTCGATGCTTGGATTTGGGCTCGGTTTATCCATGCCATTTATATTTTTCGCTCTATTTCCAAGTATGTTAAAAAACCTTCCTAAATCTGGTGGTTGGTTAAACTCTGTAAAAGTCGTTTTCGGATTTATAGAACTCGCATTGGCGTTTAAGTTTTTATCAAACGCCGACTTGGTTTTACAGTTACATTTGTTGGAACGTGAGGTTTTCTTAGCTTTTTGGATTGCCATATTTTTTGCGTTATTTCTTTATTTGTTCGGAAAACTTACGTTACCGCATGACAGTCCCATGCAATCAGTTTCAGTGGGAAGAATGCTTTTAGGCCTCGTTTCATTGGCTTTCACTGTTTATCTAGTTCCTGGGCTTTGGGGAGCTCCTTTAAAACTTATAAGTGGCTTTCCGCCTCCATTAAATTATAGTGAATCTCCTTTAGGAATCGGTAATAACGGTGGATCCTCTTTGAATCAGGAACTTCCAATTGGCGCTAAACTTTCTGTACATGGAATTGTAGCTTTCGAAGATTATGAAGATGGTTTTAAATATGCTAATGAAATCGGAAAACCTATTTTGCTAGATTTTACTGGACGTGCGTGTGTAAATTGCAGAAAAATGGAAGAATCTGTCTGGTCTGACGCCGCGGTTCTATCTATACTGAAAAACGAGGTGGTTTTAATCTCACTCTATTGTGACGAAAAACGAGAACTTCCAGAAAGCGAACACTTCAAATCTAAAGTTACGGGAAGAAAAATTACCACTGTTGGTGGGAAATGGAGCGATTTTCAAATTTCAAAATTCAATTCTAACGCTCGTCCGTATTATATTCTTTTAGATAATAACGAAAAAATGCTAAGTGAGCCAATTGCCTATGAACCAGATATAGATATTTACCTTGATTGGTTGAAATCCGGCATTTCAAAATTTAAATAAAAACCAAAAACGCTCCTGTAATAAGAGCGTTTTTTTTAGGCAACAATTTTGTCGATATAATTAGAATTGAGCAAATACAAAGCTCCCATGTATCGTATTTTAAAAGAAATCAAATCGCCAATCTTATATTTCTTTTCCGCATTGGAAATATCCACCACCAACATATCCGAACTAGCGTCTATAATTTTAATATTTTCGTCGTGAGGTTCGATGTATTGTGGTTGCATGTCCAGAAGTCCGATGTCTAAAATGGCACGAAGTGACGAACTTCCAAGATCGTAATTATCATCACTTTTAAAAACTTTTCCCGAGACATTTTCTCCTAACTCACCACTCGGAAGATTGGGCTTTTCAGTAATTTCAATCACTTCCGAAAAAAGCGTGAAAACCTCAGTTTCCATGCCTTCAATGTCATTTCCCGTAAACAAATCATTGGCAAAAAAAAGCGCCTCTCCTATTCTGAAATGGTTCACAGCCATTGGTCGGGCATTTTTCAAAATCAACGGAATCGCCACAGAAGTTCCGCCAGAAACCCAGGGAATCGAAATATTAAATTTGGCTTCAATCAACTGTTTGTAAAGACTTAACTGAATCAATTTGTCTTGATTTGGCATCACGCCACTCAAACAATTCAGGTTGGTTCCAATGCCTCGAATTTCGATATTGGGCAAACTTAAAACTTCGCCATAAAAATCTACGAGGTCTTCTCCCATCACGCCTTCGCGCAAATCACCCATTTCAATCATAATAATAATTTTATGGCTTTTTTGCTGTTTCCCAGCTTCTTCAGATAACATTCTGATGGTTTCGATTTCGGTGTTAAAACTTACATCGGCATATTTCACAATCTTTGCGATGCTTCGTTTTGCAGGCGGTTTGATGTAAACAGTTTGCACATCACGCGACATTTCTTTGATGGTTTTTAAATTGCTAATTCGGGAATCGTGAATTTCTTTAATACCCAAATTAATCAACTCCTGCATATACAACTTGTTACCACACAATAACTTAGAAACAACTCCCCATTGAATATTTCTGGAGCTGAATAAATTTTGCAAAAACTGGTAGTTGTGTTTTAATTTTTCTCGGTTTAATTGAAGAAAAGCCATTCCTTAGTTTTTGACAGGTTTTTCCAAACGCATTTCTAAATATTTATTGGTAAATCCGAGTTTTTCATACAATTTTAAAGCCGGATTCTGAGGTTCGCAATGCAATGCGATATTTCCGTCGGAAAACTGAATAGCATCTTCCATCAATTTTTTACCAATTCCTTTTCCACGGTACAAATTGTTAACGGCAATATAAACTAAAATATTTTCGGGAATGTAACCGCTCATGCCGGTTTTGTTGAGCACAACGGTACCTACAATTTCGTTTTCGGCTACAGCCAAAATAATATTTCCACCTTTTGTAGCATCAGTTGCGAAGGCCAAACATTTTAAAATATCTTCTTTTTTATCACCAAATTCATCCAGATGCTCGACTAAAAAATCGGCAATTTGATCATTGTTAAACAAAGTTTTGTCAGCTGGAAAAAATTGAATTGTTTGTGTTTCCATAATCTATTTTTGTGCTGTTTTTTTAGGACGAAATTTTAGGAGCAACTTGTCAATAAGTCACTAATATTTCAAAAAAAATGAAACAGAAAATCCGCCGCGGGGAAAACAGCCGGTAAGAAAAATAAGGACTTTCCTTATTAATTATTGAGTTGCAAATTTACAACAATTGATTGGGAGAGACAAAAAAATTCAACAAAAATCCTAAAACTAAATTCGTAAAACACTAATATTCAGCTATTTGATAATAATGTAATCAATTTTCTTGCCGCAGTTTGTACCGGATCCCAAACGGGTGAAAATGGTGGTGCATAAGATAAATCCATGTCAATTAATTCCCGTAGGGATAATTTTTTGGTCAAGGCTACGGCAATCACATCAATTCTTTTTGCAGCTCCTTCTTCTCCGATAATTTGTCCGCCTAAAATTCTTCCTGTTTTATTTTCGGCAATTAATTTAACATAAATATTTTTAGCATCGGGATAATAACCTGCACGAGATTTTGTGGTAATCATCGTGGTAACATAACTGATATTCAAGTTTTTAAGTTCTTTTTCTTGCAAACCCGTTCGGGCTACTTCGTATGAACAAATTTTGCAAACCGCCGTTCCCGTAACACCCGGAAAAACCGCTTTGTTACCGACCATATTTTTTCCGGCAACCAAACCCGATTTATTGGCGACAGTTCCCAAAGCAATATAAAATTTTTGATTGCTAACCAAATGAAAAGTTGTGGCACAATCGCCAGCTGCCCAAACATTTCTGATGTTAGTTCGTTGCGTTTTGGCTACGATAACGGCGCCATTTTCAGCTAATTTTATTTTTGAATTTTTTAAAAATGCGGTATTTGGACTCGTCCCCATTCCTAAAATCACCAAATCAGCTTTTAGCGTTCGCTTATCGGTAACCACACCCGTGACGCCATTTTTGTTTGCGGTGAAATGAAGCAGTGATTCTTCGCCATAAATTTTTACGCCTAAATTTTCTATTGTTTTCCGCACAATTAATCCCATATCAGGATCCAAAGTGTTCATGATTTCTTTGGATTTGTTGATGAGTGAAACCTTCAAACCTTTGATCAACAAAGCTTCCGCCATTTCTAATCCTATATAACCACCACCCACAATCACAGCCGTTTTCGGTTTTTTTTCTTCGATAAAATTGTGAACTTTTAAACCGCTACTCAAAGTGGAAACACCGAAAATTCCATCGGCATCGCGGTTTTCTACATCCGGACAAAATGCTTTTCCACCTGTGGCAATCAGCAATTTATCATACGTTTCCCAATATTGCGTTTTGTCAGATTTCCGAACCAAAACCCGATTTTGAGTGGTATCAACTTCAATCACTTCATGCTTTAATTTTACCTGAATATTTCTTTGCAAAAAATCTTCCGGCGTTCGCACAATCAATTCTTCATACGAAGTTACTTTTCCCGAAATAAAATACGGTATGCCACAAGCAGAATAAGAAACGTAGTTTGATTTTTCAAATACAATAATTTCCACTTTTTTGTTTTCACGTCTAATCTTTGAAGCAGCAGTCATTCCGGCAGCATCACCACCAATTACAATAATTTTTTCGGTTTTCATGTGAAATAATTTTCGGCTTTTCTTTTAAAATTACAACTCTTCTTACAAATAATTGGCAAATTTTTATTTTTTATATATTTTTAACGGAAATAAAATGTATCTGCCATGTTAGTAAAAGTTTTTGGAAGCGCCGTTTTTGGCGTTGAAGCCACTACAATTACCGTTGAAGTCAACATTGATAAAGGAATTGGTTACCATCTTGTGGGACTTCCCGACAATGCCATTAAAGAAAGTAGCTACCGGATTGCGGCTGCGTTAAAAAATAATGGATACCAACTTCCCGGTAAAAAAATCACGATTAACATGGCTCCGGCAGATTTGCGCAAAGAAGGTTCTGCTTATGACTTGACTTTGGCTATCGGTATTCTCGTGGCTTCCGGACAAATTAAGGGCGACGAAGTTGAAAAATATGTCATCATGGGCGAATTGTCGCTCGACGGAAGTTTGCAGCCCATTAGAGGTGCTTTGCCAATTGCCATCAAAGCCAAAGAAGAAGGTTTTAAAGGATTTTTTCTGCCGAAACAAAATGTAAAAGAAGCTGCGATTGTTTCGGAATTAGATGTTTATGGTATTGAAAACGTCCAAGAAGTCATTGATTTTTTTGAAGGAAAAGGCACGCTCGAACCTACGGTTTTTAACACACGCGAAGAATTTTACAAAACCCTCGATTTTCCCGAATTTGATTTTAGCGATGTTAAAGGCCAAGAATCGATTAAAAGATGTATGGAAATTGCCGCTGCCGGAGGACACAATATAATTTTAATCGGACCTCCAGGAGCAGGAAAAACCATGTTAGCCAAGCGATTGCCCAGCATTTTACCTCCCATGACTTTACGTGAAGCACTCGAAACTACAAAAATTCACAGTGTTGCCGGAAAAGTAAAAGACGGCGGATTGATGAACCAACGACCGTTCAGGAGTCCGCATCATACGATTTCAAATGTAGCCCTTGTTGGCGGCGGAAGTTATCCTCAACCTGGTGAAATTTCCATGGCACATAATGGCGTTTTATTTTTAGATGAATTGCCCGAATTTAAACGCGAAGTGCTCGAGGTAATGCGACAACCTTTAGAAGATCGCGAAGTTACGATTTCCCGAGCCAAATTTACCGTTACTTATCCCTCGTCTTTTATGTTGGTGGCGAGCATGAATCCGAGTCCGGGTGGTTATTTTAACGATCCTGATGCTCCCGTAACCTCGTCGCCAAACGAGATGCAACGCTACATGAGCAAAATTTCCGGGCCGCTGCTCGACAGAATTGACATTCACATTGAAGTCACTCCGGTTCCGTTTGAAAAGTTAAGTGACGACCGCAAAGCCGAAAGTAGTTCGTCCATTAGAGAACGCGTCACCAAAGCGAGAGAAATTCAGAGTGAGCGATTTGCTGAGATGGAACACATCAATTATAACGCACAAATGAGCACGCGACTGATTCGGGATTTTTGTGTTTTGGAAGAAAATTCTAAAGAATTGCTCAAATCTGCGATGGAACGTCTCAATCTTTCTGCCCGAGCTTACGACCGAATTTTAAAAGTTTCCCGAACCATTGCCGATTTAGAAAATTCGCCCAACGTACAATCTCACCACATTTCCGAAGCCATTCAATACAGGAGTTTGGATCGTGAAGGTTGGCTAGGTTAAATTTTTTTTATAAAATAGTACAAAAGATTTTCTTGCTAGGAACTATGGGAAAAGCGTAATGATTATTCAGAATGCAGATGAAACCAAAATGAAATTGAGCAGGAATTTTTTTGCTTAAATTCCATATTTTCCTTGCTCGACAATTATTGGAAGCGTAAAGACAAATGCTTAGCCCCGATTGAAGCGGAAATCCTCCAGCTTTTTCTGCTGGAGATTGAAGCGGAAAGCGGGAATTGCCTTTCCTGAAAACGAAACAACGATTCGCTCCAAATAAAAAACCCGCTTCTTACCGAAACGGGTTACTTTATCTAAATCTCTAAAAGCCTAACCTTCTAAAAATCTAACAATCTAAATTACATGTGCAAAGGTCGGTTGTCTGTTGCCGCAAGTGCAGCTTCTTTTACGGCTTCGGCATAAGTTGGATGTGCATGACTCATTCTTGAAATGTCTTCGGCTGAGGCTTTGAATTCCATTGCGGTTACGGCTTCGGCAATCAAATCGGCAGTTCGGGCTCCAATCATGTGGATGCCTAACACTTCGTCTGTCTTTTTATCGGCTAGGATTTTCACAAAACCGTCGGTATCGCCACTTGCACGGGAACGTCCCAAGGCTTTGAAAGGGAAACTTCCAGCTTTGTACTCCACTCCTGCTTCTTTTAATTGCTCTTCGGTTTTTCCTACAGCGGCAACTTCTGGCCAAGTGTAAACAACGCCCGGAATCAGATTATAATCGATGTGTGGTTTTTGTCCTGCAATGGTTTCGGCTACGAAAACGCCTTCTTCTTCGGCTTTGTGAGCCAACATGGCACCTTTTACTACATCGCCAATGGCGTAAATATTTTTTACGGAAGTTTGCAAATGATCGTTCACTTCGATCTGACCTCTTTCGGTTACTTTTACACCCGCTTTGTCGGCATTCAAACCGTCAGTGTAAGGACGACGACCAACTGAAACTAGAGCATAATCTCCGTCAAGTGTGATGGTTTCGCCTTTTGCATTTTCGGCTTGAACTTGAACATCGCTACCGTTTCTTTCTACAGATTTCACTTTGTGTGAGGTGTAGAATTTCATGCCTTGTTTCTTCAAGACTTTGGTCAATTCTTTAGACAAACCTGCATCCATTCCTGGAATGATTCTGTCTAAATATTCCACTACAGAAACTTGAGCACCAAGACGAAGATAGACTTGTCCTAACTCTAATCCGATAACGCCACCACCAATAACGATAAGGTGTTTTGGAACTTCTTTCAAGTTTAAAGCTTCTGTTGAAGTGATGATTTTTTCTTTGTCGATTTTGATAAATGGCAAAGAAGAGGGTTTTGAACCCGTTGCAATAATGGTATTTTTTGCTTCAAGAGTTTCAGAAGAACCGTCTGCTTTTGTGACTTTTACGTGAGTGGCATCTTCGAATGAGCCAACACCCTCAAAAACGGTGATTTTATTTTTGTCCATCAAATATTTGATACCTGAAACGTTTTGGTCTACAACCGAAGCTTTTCTGGCAATCATTTGCTCAATTGAGAATTTGACTTCGCCTGTGATTTCGATTCCGTGTTCCTTGAAATGCGAAATGGCATCGTGATAATGGTGTGAAGAATCTAGTAATGCTTTTGATGGAATACAACCCACATTTAGGCAAGTTCCGCCAAGGGTTGGATATTTTTCAATGATTGCAGTGTTGAAACCTAATTGTGCACAACGAATTGCGGCAACATATCCACCTGGTCCTGAACCGATAACGACTACGTCAAATGAACTCATAGTATATTTTTTTGTGTGTTTAAATTTTTGCAGTACAAAATTACGGAAGTTTTTTTGTTTAGATAGCCTTTTGAAGTTACTAATTAAGATTAATCAAGGCTTTTTTTCTGGATTTCTGCTTGTATGAAAAACGGAATAAACAATTACTTCGTTTCCGATAATTTCATAGATAACAATGAAAGGAAATTTTTTAAATTTCATTTCCCTGTAGGTTGATTTTCTTTTAATCGAAAATAATTCGGGATTTGATTTTATAATCGTCAATCCTAATTTTAAAGAATTTAAAAACTGCTTTCCTAACCCTTTTTGTCTAGACTCATAAAAGTCGATGGTTTCGGTAATCTCTAAAGAAGCAAGTTTAGAAATTATGATTTTAAAAACCATATTTTTTATTTAATTCCTTTTCAAAATCTCCCCAAGAAGTTCCTGAATTGTCATTTGAAAGATATTTAGCTCTTTCTTCTTCTATCTTAAAATAGTGGCTTTCTGGAATTGAAGAAGTTGCATCCTCTTTAATTATTGCATCAAAAACACTTTCAAGCAATTCTAGTTTTGATTCATCTTCTAGGATTTTACCAAAATCTTTAATTAATTTTTTTCGCAATATTTTAGTTTCCATACCAATCTGTTTTTATCAAAATTACATCTTTTTAATTAAAATCAATACCACAATTTAAAACTAGTCGTATTTTTTACTTCTCCAATCATAAATGTACTGTGAGTACTCCCAATGTGTTGCAATGTTGTGAGTTTTGTGACCATAAATTCCCGGTATTCTTCCATGTTTTCTACACAGATTTTTAGGATATAATCATAATCGCCACTGACGTGGAAACATTCGAGAACTTCTGTCAATTGCACGACTTCTTTTTCGAATTGGGAAATGAATTCCTTGGTATGTTGCATCAATTTGAGATGGCAAAAAACGACGAAGCCTTTTTGAATTTTATTTCTATTTAAAAGAATTACATATTTATCGATGATTTTTTCACGTTCGAGTTTTTTGATTCGTTCATAAACTGCTGTAACGGAAAGATTGAGCTTTACGGAAAGTTCTTTTGTGGTTTGTTTGGCATCTTCTTGAAGAAATTGGAGCAGTTTTTTATCGATGTTGTCTAGTATCATTTGGAAATATTTTCAGTTGAAATGTAAATATTCTTGTTTTACTTTAAATATAATTACAAATATACAGTAATGTAGTTTTATTTTCTAAATATTAAACATATTGTTGATTTTTAATCTATTAGTTTGTTGTTTTGGAAAGATTAGTAGAAGCCTCAAAGATTGTTTTCCTAGCCCTGTCCTGAACCTTCGGGAGGAGGGGAAAATCCTTTTTGTTTTTTTCTTTAAAAAACAAAAAGATTTGGAAGGAAGGCAGGAACAAGGATTACTGGAATGCACGAGCGATTTGCTTCCTAAAAAAATCAATTTCAATAGCGATTTCAATTTATAAAAATATACAATATGAAAAATTTTAATCCGGCTGATAACATTCAGGATTTGCAGTATTTTGGGGAATTTGGTGGTGTGAATCCATCGATTTCTGATTCGTCAACTTATACCTTTTTGTCGGCCAAGACAATGTTTGACACGTTTGAAGGCAATGCGGAAGGATGTTATTTATATTCGCGTCATTCTTCGCCAAGTAATTTATATTTAGACAAGGCTTTGGCAGCAATGGAAGGAACGGAGTCGGCAAATGTTGCTGCTTCGGGAATGGGTGCGATTACTCCTACTCTCTTGCAATTGTGTAGCAATGGTGATGAAATTGTTTCCTCTCGCACGATTTACGGCGGAACTTATGCTTTTTTGAAAAATTTTACGCCAAAATTTGGCATTAAAACTACGTTTGTGGACATCACAAAATTAGACCTGGTAGAAGCCGCAATTACGCCAAAAACAAAAGTTTTGTATTGCGAAACCGTAAGTAATCCGTTGCTTGAAGTGGCGGATATTGCTGGTTTGGCGAAGATTGCGAAGAAACATAATATTAAATTGGTGGTAGACAATACGTTTTCGCCATTGTCGGTTGCACCAGCAAAATTAGGGGCTGACATTGTGATTCACAGTTTGACCAAATACATCAACGGAAGTAGCGATACAGTGGGTGGTGTGGTTTGTGCTTCTCAGGAATTTATCAACGATTTGAAAAATGTGAACAGCGGAGCAAGTATGCTTTTAGGGCCAACAATGGACAGTTTACGTTCGGCAAGCGTGATGAAAAACTTGAGAACATTACATATTAGAATGAAACAACACAGCCATAATGCACAGTTTTTGGCAGAGAAATTTGAACAGGCAGGTTTGAAAACGGTTTATCCGGGTTTGAAAAGTCATCCGAGTCATGAATTGTATAAAAATATGATCAATCCAGAATATGGTTTTGGAGGAATGATGACGATTGACGTGGGAAGTTTGGACAAGGCGAACGAGTTGATGGAGTTGATGCAAGAACGAAATTTGGGTTATTTGGCAGTTAGTTTAGGATTTTATAAAACGCTTTTTAGTGCTCCAGGAACTTCTACTTCGAGCGAAATTCCGCTTGACGAACAAAAAGAAATGGGCTTGACCGACGGTTTGATTCGTTTTTCAATTGGTTTGGATAATGATATTCAACGAACTTTTGATATGATGCAAAAATGCATGGTAGAATTAGGCGTTTTAAAAGAAATTGCTTCAGTTTAATTTTTTGGTTACAATTAAGCTGCCTCCTTGATTTCAATATTGAGGAGGTTTTTTATTCCAAATTTTTCCACGTTTTCCTCGTAATTATTGTAACAATCTCTCGTTCGGGCGACAAGTATTTTAGTAAATTAGCGACTTCAAAATTTAAAACATGAAAAAAATAGTATTTCTTTCGGCTTTTCTCTTTGTTGGAATTTCGGGTTTTGCCCAAAAAAATCTTACCATAGAAGAAGCCACATTTGGTCAATACCGCAATTTTGCAGTAGAAAATATGGTGGCGCCACAATGGCGAAAAGACACGAAAACATTGACGTATTTAGATAATTCATATCAAAATTTATCAGCGAAAAGTGCAGAAAACAATTGGAGCGAAACAGTTTTGGTTTCTAAAACAGAACTCGAAAACGCATTGAAACAAAAATTTTCAAACGATAGTTTCCAACTTCGCATGTTTCCGTATGCGTATTCGTGGGTAAGTAAGAATGTATTGGAATTTGAGGTTGACGGCAAAAATTCGAAATATGTAGTACAGTTTGATGTGGCCACAAAGCAAATTAGTAGTGGAATCGCCATTGCTTCAGAAGGCAGAAATCAAATTATTTCTTCGGATGCAAAAAAAGTGGCTTGGTTAAGCGAGAATAACATTAAAATTACTCACAACAACGAAACAATTTCGGTTACAAATGACGAAAATAAAGGCATTGTAAACGGAAGTGATTATACCCACAGACAAGAATTTGGGATTAATCGTGGGATGTGGTGGAGTCCAAAAAGCGACAAATTAGCTTTTTACAGAAAAGACGAAACCATGGTTACGGATTATCCTTTGATTGATTTTGGCGCTCGAATTGCCGCAACAAACAACATCAAATACCCGATGGCTGGCGAAAAAAGCGAAGAAGTAACCTTGGTAATTTTTGATATAAATTCAAAAAAATCCGTGACTTTACAAACAGGCGAACCAAAAGAGCAATATTTAACTTGTGTAACATGGGAACCAAGCGGAAAATTTGTGTACGTAGGATTGTTAAACCGTGGGCAAAACCATTTAAAATTAAATAAATATGACGCTTCAACCGGAACTTTGGTAAAAACTTTATTTGAAGAAAAAGCACCAACTTACGTGGAACCTTTGCACGATTTGACATTTTTGCCAAATTCGGATTCCCAATTTTTATACCGAAGTGAAAACAATGGTTTTGAGCAATTATACCTTTATAACACCGATGGAAAATTGCTGAAAAATTTAGGTTACAAAGATGTTGTGGTAACTTCCTTATTAAATTTTGATTCCGAAGTAAAAAACGTTTTTTACATCGGCACTACCAACGACGGATTAGACAGACAATTTTTTAAAGTTGATTTAAAATCCGGGAAAACCACGCAATTGAGCAGTGTTTCCGGAATGCATTCGGGAAGTATCAATAGTGATGGAACACTTTTGTTCGACCAATATTCTAACGTGAATACGCCAAATACCATTTTGATTAAAAATCTAAAAAATAATTCGATTGCAAATTTGGTTGAAGCCAAAGATCCTTACGAGGGCAAAACCGTTTTACCTAAAATGGAATTGGTAAAAATTACCGCCGCTGATGGAAGAACGCCATTGAACGGAAGGTTGATTTATCCGGCAAATTTCGATGCAAACAAAAAATATCCAGTAATGGTGTATGTTTACGGAGGTCCTCATGCACAATTGGTTCAAAACGAATGGCTTGGTGGCGGATCACTTTTTGATTATTATATGGCGCAAAATGGTTATGTGGTTTTCACTGTTGACAACCGCGGAAGTGACGCAAGGGGAAAAGATTTTGAACACGTAATTCATAGAAATTTAGGCGTAAACGAAATGGCGGATCAAATGAAGGGCATTGAATTTTTAAAGTCAAAATCCTTTGTAGATCAAGAAAAAATTGGCGTTTACGGCTGGAGTTTCGGCGGATTTATGACCACTTCGTTAATGCTCAATCACAACGATGTCTTTAAAGTTGGCGTTGCTGGAGGTCCTGTAACTAACTGGAAATTTTACGAAATTATGTATGGCGAACGGTACATGGATACGCCACAAGAAAACGAAAACGGCTATGACAATAATAATGTAGTTAAAAAAGCCGATCAGTTAAAGGGAAGGCTGTTAATGATTCACGGAGCTCAAGATCCCGTAGTCGTACAACAACACAGCATGGAATTTATTCAGGCCTGTATCAAAGCAGGAAAACAAGTGGATTATTTCCTCTATCCTACTCACGAACACAACGTTTCAGGAAGAGATAGGATACATTTGAACCAAAAAATAGCTGATTATTTTGATATTCATTTGAAATAATTCTTCTGATTAAAAAATTTTTAAACCGCAGTTAATTACCTATAATTACTGCGGCTTTTTTTATTTCTAATATCGTAAAAAAACAGCTCAAAAATTTATCATTTACTAAAAATGTAGTATTATTGTATATAATTTCCTAACTAACCTTCATAAAATTCAAAACATGAACAAAAATTTTAAATGGCTGTATTTAGTTCCATTAGTGCTAACAGCTTGTAGTTCTGACGATAGTGAAACTTCCATTGAAGAACCGGTAGTGATTGTTTCCGGTGAAGCTGATTTTTCGAAATATATTGCTTTAGGAAATTCGCTTACCGCAGGATATTCGGATAATGCTTTATACAAAAGAGGACAAGAACAATCTTATCCCAAACTTTTAGCTGAACAATTTGCACTTGCAGGAGGAGGAGAATTTAGCGTACCATACACAAATGACAATACCGGAGGATTACTTTTGGGAGGAAATTTAATTGCGCAACCTCGATTATTTTTTAATGGATCAGGTCCTGCCAGCTTACCTGGAACACCTACAACTGATATAACCAACCCTGTTTCCGGACCTGTAAACAATATGGGAATTCCAGGAGCAAAATTATACCATTTAGTAGCGCCAGGATATGGAAGCGTCGCTGGTGTTGCTGCCGGAACTGCCAATCCTTACTACGTAAGATTTGCATCAAGCGCAAGTGCAAGCGTTATTCAAGATGCAGTAGCACAAAATGCTACGTTTTTTACACTTTGGATTGGAAACAATGATATCCTTACTTACGCAAGTTCAGGCGGTGTTGGAATTGATCAAACTGGAAATACAAATCCAGCCACCTACGCTAACAACGACATTACTGATCCAGGCGTTTTTGCCAATGTTTACAACCAACTATTACAAGCCTTAACCGCTAATGGAGCAAAAGGTGTTGTGGCAAATATTCCAGATATTACCACCATTCCCTTTTTTACCTTTATCAAATACAACCAGCTAACCCAAGCCAACTTAACCATTGGAGGAGCTAACCAAGTTGCGGCATTAAATACCCAACTTTACGGACCTCTAAAACAAGCCTTAACCGCTTTTGGATCTGGTGACAGAATCGAGCTTTTATCAGCAACTGGAAATAACCCGATGCTTATGGTGGACAAAACATTGCCTAACCTTTCCGCACAATTAACCGCCGCTTTAACCATGGCAGGATATCCGCCATCTCAAGCCGCATTTTTAGGAAGCGTTTACGGACAAGCGCGACAAACCCGCCCAACCGATTACATTTTACTTTCTTCAAGCACCGAGATTGGGCAAAACCAAACCGGAGTGCCGACGCCATTTAATATTAAAGGTATAACGTATCCACTACAAGACCACAATATATTAATTCCTTCGGAAGTAGCAATGATTCAAAACGCTGCCAATCAATATAACGCCACAATCGAAAGCCTTGCTACACAATACAATTTAGCATTTGTAGATGCAAAAGCAATATTATCACAGGTAAACACTACTGGAATTCCTTACGAAGGCTACACCCTTAAATCCGAATTTATTTTTGGAGGTGCTTTTTCGCTTGACGGTGTTCACCCAACAGGTCGTGGATATGCCTTGCTTGCCAACAAATTCATCGAAGCCATTAATACTAAATATGGCTCAAACCTACCATTGAAAAAAATATCTAATTACGATATCTTGCGATCTCCGCAATTACCATAAGTTTTTTTCGTTAATACTCAGTTGAAAGCACCGAAGCGAAAGTTTCGGTGTTTTTTTTTGGCGTTCCCCAATTTACAACCCAAGTGCTATAAGAACTACCCTGCAAAAATTGGGTCGGGCTTTCGCCACTCGCTGTTTTTTTGGCTCCACTTCGTTCCACCAAAAAAACGAGCTCAAACAAAGGCTCAATCCCTAACGCAGTGGAGAGTTATGAGTTATGAATTATGAGTTAGGAGTTTTCTTATTGGGACTTCTAATGCTATCATGTTGGAATTTGGATTTTTCAGCTTTGCGGCTTTGCAAGAAACATTGCGAACATTGCGGATAATAGAAAAATTCCAAAGAAGAATCAAATGAACAAAGTAATCTGTGGCAAAAAATATAGTCTAACAATATCCTAAAAACTACCCCCTTCTTCTCGGAATGATTTTATGAGCAGAAAAAGCTTTGCCATTCACAAAAACCGTAAGATAACCGTTAAAATTATCAGCAACCGCAATCAAAAAATCCGATTGGTTGCCGTTAATTTTGTGCTGGTATTTTTGTGCGGTTTTATTTTGGTTTAATACAAAATCAATTACATCTGTGGTTTGTACATTATTGATTTGTAACGATAGCGTTCCGGGTTGTTGCGTGGAAATTACTCCTAAATTATTGCCCACAAATCGGATGTTACTTTTAAAATATTCGCTAAAAAACAATGGCGATGTAGCGAAATCTTCCTGTGTGAGATTGGCCAAAACCCATTGCGAATCATCCGGAAAATGATTAGAAATGAATACATTGGGTTCACTAAAAAAATAGCCGGGATTAAATCGTTTTACAAAAAGTCGCTTGCTTTCATTGACGGTTCCGGCTCCCCAAGTTACATCAATTAATTTCCATTTGTTATTGGTTTTGACCACATTCCAAGCATGGCTACTATGGGCGGGATATTTACCTAGTTCATGTTGGCTTGTTTTGGTTTTTCCAGTTACAACCTCAGCTTGTAATCCTACCAAGCGACAAATTTCTTGAAATAACAATGAATAACCGTGACACAACGTTTTTTGAGATTTAAAAGCAGCCATTATTTTTTTTTGCCGAATTTCTTCAAGTTTGGCAGTGCGTTCCGCTTGGGTTTTGTAAGAAAATTTTATGGGCTGTTGGTGTGAGTTAGCAAAATAAGCCTTTACATCGTAGTCGATATTAAAAGCAATCCATGAAAAAACGGCACGTGCTTTTTGGTTTTCGTCTGTAAAATCTTGATTGATTTTTTGGGCAAGTTCTTCTGGGCTGGAAAATCTTTTTGGGTAACGGCTAATTTTTTGATCAACTGATACAAAGTCTTGTGCAAGCATTGGAAAACTCACCCATATAAACAGTAGTAAAAACCTCATCATCTTTCTTCTCATATTTAGGCATAGCAGAAATAACAATTATACTGCCAAAAATAAAACGAAAATAGGTATGGTTTATTTTGAGGAATGCGTTAATTTTTTTTGGTGTGTTTAAAGCTATTTTCTATAAAAAAATTAAGGATTTTTATTTTTACTGGATGGTATAGCTTTTGACATCTATTTGTGACAATCGAAAATAACCGTAAGCAAAATTATCAAAGTTGGTTTGGTTTACAATATTTCCTCTAACTGCTGACGGGATTGCAGGAAACGGACCCCCTCCAGAACCAGCCGCCGAAATTATTTTATTAAAATACTCGTAGTAACGACGTGAAATCCCGTAAAGTTTAATTTCTAAAACGTCACCCTGAGTTAAATCTTCATTAAAATAAATCATAGGTATTTGGTTTCCGTTTACACTTTCGTCTCGAATAACTCGATATTCAGGGAATGCTACCCTATTTGATTTGTGACCAAACAAATAATAATTTTCTTCAAGTGGATTGTCTTGAAAAAAACTAGTTATTTCTATTTCATTTCCTGTAAAACCGCCATTATTATCTTGAATAATGGTTTCATCAATTTCTGGTGAGGCTATTAATGTTTCGGTAGCGCTGTAAATTTCTCCATTCAGCAAAATGGTTAATGTATAAACTTCTCCAATTGAGGGTTGAAAATCGTTGCATAAATATTCTCCTGTTCCGGGAACTTCAACGAAATTAAATACCTCACTTGAAGAATTTTCTACTGTTACAGAAGCACCTGATACTGTAGGAAACACATCGCTATAATATCCTGTTGTAGTACTCAATTTAATTATTTGCTCATTTCCAGCAGTACCAATTTCCCAATTTATAGATGCGTCAATCACTAATTTTGCGGTTGCGGTGTCTAAATCTACATTAATTACTTCTTCGCAGGAAATAAAAAGTATAGCGAAACACAAGATTAAAAATTTTATAGCCTTTTTCATTTTTAATTAAAATTTAAAGTTATATGTGATACTAGGAATTAATCCAAAAATGGAAATTTTCTTAGCTTCACTTTGGCCAGTTTCGATATTTTGACTAAAATTAAATGCGGCAGCGTTATTCCTAGCATAAACGTTGTAAATGCTGAAAACCCATTCACCTTGCCATTTTTTTACTTTTTCCGGCTGAGGAATATAAGTAGCCGAAATATCCAGATGGTGATAATCCGAGAGAGAGTCCTCGTTTCGAGTAGCATAATTAGCAACTGTAATACCTTGATATTGATATTTTCCGTTTGGAAAGGTGGCAGCTCTACCAGTTTGATACGTGAAAATTCCCCCAAATGACCATTTTGGATTAAGTTGATAATTGGCAGTTAAACCCAAATTATGAGTTTTATCATAATTGGCACGATACCAATTTCCATTATTAATTCCGGGTTCGAGTGCGTTTCTTCCAGGTGTTTTTTGTTCAGCTCTCGATAAAGTGTAGGAAAGCCATCCTGTTAGTTTACCTGAATTTTTTTTTGCCAAAACTTCAATACCATAAGCACGTGCTTTGCCATTTAACATGACGCGTTCGATGTTTTTATTCGCAATCAATTCAGCACCATCTATATAATCGGTTTTATTTTTGATTGTTTTAAAGAACGTTTCCACCTCAAGTGAATACTGGTCGTTTTTAAAATTTTTAAAATACCCTAAAGCTACCTGATCTGCTATTTCAGGTTTTAAAAACTGGTCACTTGGTGCCCAAATATCAAGAGGCGAAACCGATGCAGTATTGGAAATTAAATGAATGTATTGACTAATCCTGTTATAACTTGCCTTGACCGATTGGTCATCGTTTAAAGCATAGGCAATTGAGAATCGAGGCTCAAAATTATCAAAACTTGCGATTTTCTTATTTTTCGCATAGTAAATGGAACCAGTGGGAGTTGCCTCCTCATATACCTGAAAATCTTGGTTAAAAATTACAGCTTGGTCATTTTCATATGTACTTATTTCTTCCTCGCCTAAACGCTGGAAGTTGCTGTATCTTAAACCGTATGTTAATGACAATTTCTCTGACAAAATATGTTCTGCACTGACGTATAAGGCGTTTTCAAAAGCATATTTTCTGGCAATTTGATCTGGATTGATACTTGAGGTTTCGTCAATTGGGTTAATAGTTCCGGGATTAAATACGTATCTTACAGAATTGATTCCATAGCTTAGCGTGAGGTCGTTTGAAAGGTAATGCTTAAAGTCGTACTTAAAGTTATAATTCTTGATTTGTGATTTCCAATCTAGCCCAATAAATGATAACTGTAAACCGTAATAGTAATCGCTGTATATAATTGATGCATTGGAAAAAAGTTTGTCAGAAAAAATATGATTCCAGCGTAAATTAACGAAACTATTTCCGTAGTCATTTACAAGCTGGTCATTTAATCTTATTTTATCATAACCTAAATAAGCTGAGATAAATATGTTGTTGTTATCGTTAAATCGATAATTAAATTTTGTATTAAGATCATAAAAATAGGCTGAATTAGGTTCATCTGCAAGTTTTAGGAACAAATGACCATAAGTTCCTCGTCCTGCAATTACAAACGAACTTTTTTCTTTTACAATTGGACCTTCTAGCAGCAAGCGGCTCGACACTATTCCAATTCCTCCATTGGCATGAAATTCCTTCTTGTTACCTTCTTTTTGATATATATCTAATACCGAAGAGGTTCTTCCTCCATAATTAGCTGGAATTCCACCTTTGTATAATTTTAAATCCTTGATAACATCCGAATTAAAAACGGAAAAAAATCCAAACAAATGGGATGTATTATAGATAATAGCTTCGTCTAATAATACCAAATTACCATCAACCGAACCGCCACGAACGTTGAAACCTGTAGCTCCTTCATAGGCGTTTGTCACCCCTGGCAGTTGCAATATGGATTTTAAGACATCAACTTCACCTAAAACCGCTGGCATTTTTTTGACCGTTGCGATTGAGAGTTTGTTAACACTCATCTCGGCACGTTTAATGTTCGTTTTATCATTATTAGCCTGAATCACAACTTCTGCCAAGCCTGTACTTTGATAACTTAAACTGAAGTTTTTTTGTTGAGTTTGATTTAAATTTATCCGCTCCTCAATATTATTATAACCAAGATATGAAATGGTAATGATATAATCTCCTTTGGGGACTGTGACGGAATAAAAACCATAATTATTCGTAGTAGTGCCAATTTTTATTTCATTGAAATACAAGCTTACACCAATTAATGCTTCATTAGTTTCAATGTCCGAAATTGTACCGCTAAGCGTAACTTTTTCCTGAGCATTTAAATTGGCAATTGTTGCGAAAAAAATTTGCATCCCGATAAAAAATATATTTTTCACTAACCTATGATTCTTTAAATTAACAATCATATACATCCAATTCATTATTCTCCATACCAATTATTTTTATTATTTCTGATAGTTATATCGTGGCTAAAATCGCACAAATAGACGTTCAAAAATAAGAAAAATGACCGAAGATAACTATTATTTACCGCAAAGAATTAGTCGTTAAAAGATGTGACATAAATTAATTAATAAAAGTTTTTTTACGCAATTGCTATAAATAAAATTTCCAGTTTTGTTTACATTCTGGCTAACAACTCTTTTTTCTTTGCAATAAATTCAACTTCCGAAATTAGCTCATCTTCAAACAACTCTTTTAGTTCTTTTAATTTCGATTTAATATCTTCTTTTGAAACGGCTGTGTTTGCAGTTAAGTTAATTGGATTATTGGCCAACGGATTTTGTTTTGGCAACGCAGTATCAGCTGGGTTTTGCTGCGAAATGATAGCAGCAATTTCATTAAAACCTCTTTGGTTGGCGTAATCTAACGGTTTTTGTTCACGTATGTTGGTTAGGTTTACATCAGCTCCGTATTTAATTAAAAGGCTAACTATGTCTTTTTTACCGTTTGAAGCTGCATAATGTAAAGGCGTATTTTCCGACTCGTCTTGAATATTCACATTGGCACCTTTTTTTAAAAGTAATTCTGTCATATAGAGATGACCATTTTTAACCGCTAAATGCAGTAAACTTTCGCCGCCAGAAGTGTAGCTGCTGCTCAAATGGTATAAGCTATCTGAAGATAAGTCTTGGGCACTTTCAATAAAATCGAGGTAGCTTCCTAACGTTACAGCACCTTGAGTTGGGGTTTGAAAATTGACATCTAAACCTTGCTCCAAAAATAATTGCACCATTTGCTTTTGGTTGTAAGCACAGGCATAATAAATGGGCGAAATTCCGTTTTTACTGGTTTGAAAAACATTGGCTCCAAACTCTAAAAACAATTTAGTAAGCATTATATTATTATTGGAACACGCAAAAAGCAAAGGTGTTATTCCGCTTGAATTAGGCTCATCAACTGCAATTCCCTTTTCTAATAAGAGTTTTATGATGGGTAAATTTCCGCTTTGCAAAGCCAAATGCAATAAGTTGTTTCCGTCTTTAGTAGTTACAAAAACACTGGCATTTTTTTGAATAAAAAGGTCAATCACCAGCTTTTTGGAATACTTTACCGCAATCATCAAAGGTGTTTCAGCGTTGTTGTTCACGCTTTCCA
This sequence comes from Flavobacterium ichthyis, assembly GCF_009915155.1. GTDB lineage: Bacteria > Bacteroidota > Bacteroidia > Flavobacteriales > Flavobacteriaceae > Flavobacterium > Flavobacterium ichthyis. Next base: position 45,714 of record NZ_JAABLM010000002.1, read on the forward strand.
GATCAAAACCATTGGCTAAAAACAATTCACAAAGCACCTTTTGTCCGTTTCGGGTGGCAATGTGCAGCAAATTATTGCCTTGATAATCTTTGATATCGCCTTTGGCATTTTTGGCTAAAAGCAATTTCACTACTTCGGTTTGGTTTTGCAAAGTGGCAAAAAACAGCGGTGTTTCTCCGTTTCGGTCTTCGTAATTGATGTCTGCACCTTTGGTAAGCAAGGCTTCGCAAATTTCGAGGTATCCACGATGCGAAGCGTAATGCAAACCTGTTCGGCCTTTTTCATCGGTATAATTTACATCGGTTACTTCTTGTTGTAACAGTAATTCTGCTATTTTTCGGTTGCCTTGTTCGCAGGCTAGTATAAATGACATTGACATTTTTTTGATTTCGGATTTCGGACTTTTGATTTCGGATTTCGGATTTCGGATTTCGGATTTTTGATTTAAGATTATGAATTAATAAATAATCAATCATAATTCATCCATCATAATTCATCCATCTTAAATCATCCATCACTCAGTCTTTTTTTAATTGTTTTTACGGATGCTACAAATATGGAAATGAGTTCGTTATTCTCATTCATTAATAATTCGATTTCATTTTTTGGGATTAATTCTAACTCTACAATTAGTTCTAACCAAAAGAGGGTTTCATCGGCTTCCTCAATCACCGTCCCCATTTTCGAAATAAAATCTTTGTCGCTTTTTGCTCTACAAACCGCTCTATAGTTAGCCGCAACAGAAGTCGCAGAACGTACAATTTGATTTGTAATCGTCCAGCCAATTTGTTTATGCGGCAAACCATCAGCCATTTTAACAATCTGAACAGCAAATGCTTTGGTTCTATTTTTAAGTACTTCTTTCATTTTTATTTAGGATTGTGGATTTAGGATTTGGGATTTGGGATTTGGGATTTGGGATTGCGGATTTGGGATTTATGAATTAATCAATCATCATTCATCAATCCAAAATCATCATTCAGCAATCCTAATTCATCAATAATTTCACGGTTTTTTCTTTTAAATTATCATTACTTGCCAAATCCAACGGCAATTTGTCTTGAGCATTTCTGATGGAAATATCTGCTCCTTTTTCCAATAACATTTTCACCTTTTTGTAGATGTCTTTGGCTTTTTCGGCTTCAAAATTTAGGTTCACATTGCAAACTTTGTGTAGTAAGGTGTCTCCGTTATCGTCTTGCTCATTGATGTCGGCATACAAATGATTGAGAACAATTTCAAAAACGGCAAAAGGTTTGGTAATGGCCATATCCAAAGGTGTTGTGGGACTTCCGTAGTACAAACATTTGTGGGTCAAATCGGCTCCTTGTTCCAACATTTTGGCTAAATATTGTAAAGCATTTTCGCTTGGATAATTATTTAATCTGTTGAGGTATTCAAACAGCATCGAAGTACCTTCTGTATTGGGTTCGTCAAAATTCGGGCTGTCAAATTCGCACAACAAATCGTAAATTTCATTATCGATTTTATCTACCAAAGCCACGTAAAACATCGAATTTCCGCGATTGTCTTTGTGCTGTGCATCGGCTCCGTTTTCGAGTAAAATTCGCACCGCATTTTTGTTGCCTGCATCAATGGCTTTTTGCAAAGGTGTAACATTTCCTTTATTTTTGTGGTTAACATTCAAGCCATAATTAACCAATAATTCAACATATACTTCAGGTAAATCAAGATGCAACAAAGAGTTTTCCGAAGCATCAATTTCATTATGCTTGCAACCTTTTTGAATTAAAATTTGAATGGCTTTTACTGGTAATTTTTTGATGAGTGCCCATTTTAAAATACTAGTGTTTGAAATGGTTTCATCAATATTTTCAATGGTTGAAGCAAATTTTTCTAAAAATTCTAAAGCATCTAAATTGGGAGTTTCTTTCGAAATGATTTCGTAATTAAATGCCGTAATAGGTTGCGAATAAAATGGAATATTCCCTAAAACAGCTTCAATAAAACTTCCTGAAAAACTGTCCAATTCAAAGATATCGGTTGTTACCAATTTTTCGTCAATGAGGATAAAAATCGTGCTAAATGATTTTTGTTTCAGGGCTTCGGTTACCAAATAAGTTTGGTCCCAATTGTTGAGTTCTTTGTATGCCGAGGGATTTTCTTTCAGCATTTCATCTACCAATATAAATTTATGATTGGTAAATGCTTCTCGGAGTGTTAGGTTTGACATGACTTTGGATGGATTTTAAGGTTTGTTTTTATGGCTGAAAAGGCAAGTAAAAAAATGTAATGTGTATCACTAAAATAGCTAAAATGCCTAAAAATGATTCTTTTACATGTAAGTAGCAACTGTTTTCTCTTTCTTATCTCAATGTATTTGTCTTTTATAAATAATCAATTGCATTTGAATAATAACAGATGTACCGCCTTTTATATACTTTTTGTAGTGACAAAACGCTAATTTCTGGAGTATTTTTTAACTATAATTCTCGAGCGATTTTATGCTCCGAAAACAGAATTTTTAAAACTATTGATTGTTCAAAGTCCAAATAAGTGCTTTTTCTTTTGTGGCTCTAAAGATTGTAGTGTGTTGTTCTTTTGGCTCGTCAGAATAGTTCCATCTTAGATTTTGAAGATTTTCGGTTTTGAAAATATCTGCCAATTGTCTAGTGTAAGGTGAAATATCAGTAGCATCAGAGCCCGCAAACCATACTTTTTTCTCGCTTCCGGCTGGAATTTTCTTTAAATTTTCTTTTGCGTTTTTCACCAAATATTGATTGTTCCACCACAATGAGGGATCAAAAGCAATGTAGTAATCAAATAACTCTGGTTTTAGGAAAAATGTTTCCATCACAAAAAGCCCGGAGAGCGACTCGCCTAAAATTCCCCTTTTGCCCGATGTACGGTAATTTTTTTCGATTTCGGGAAACAATTCATCACTAATGAAAGCACGAAATTTTTCTGAACCACCTATTACTGGAGCAATTTCTTTATCTTTTTCGACTTCAGTAAAACCAGATAAATCTCTTCGACGTTCGGTATTTTCTATGCCTACCAAAATCATTGGCGGAATTTTATTAGATTGAATAAGTTTTGAAAAGGTGTTGGCAATGTGTGGAAAATCTTCTTTAATTCCACCATCAGCCATATACATTACCGGAAAGCTGTCTCTGGATTTAGCATATCCATCGGGCGTCCAGATATTTATTACTCTTTTTTCACCAACATTTTTCGATTGAATTTCGAAAGTTTCGTGTACAGGAATTGGATCGTTTGGTTGTTGATTATTGCCACAGCTTACCCAAAAAAAGGCCGAAAAAACAATTGCAACGGTAATAATTTTCATAAGTGCTTCTATTCAAATTGTTAACTAGCTGCAAGATAACATTTATATTTTATCACGCGAAAAATATTATTAGTTATAAATATCTATACAAAGTATAATTTATAAATTATTGTAAAACCAAGAATTTACGAGATTATTTTCGAATCCTACACTATTTTTATGATGAAATTCATTCGAGTTTTTGTCATATATATAGTCTTCAGCCCAAGTTTTAAAATTTTGCGCAAGCGATTTAATACTTTCTACTACAAATTTTATTTCTTCGTTAGTTGTTGTTGGATGAATCGACATCCTTATCCAACCTGGTTTCTTAATATAATCTCCAGCAGTGATCAAATCGGTCAAACTTTTAGAAGTCGCCTCATCCACATGAAGCAAATAATGTCCGTAAGTTCCGGCACAACTACAACCCCCACGCGTTTGAATTCCGAAACGGTCATTTAAAATTTTTACACCTAGATTAAAATGTAAATCGTGAATGTAAAAAGATATCACCCCTAACCTGTTTTGGTGTTGACTTGCCAAAATAGTAAGATTTTCTACTTTTAAAAGTTTAGAAAAAACATAATCTGTAATTTCTTTTTCGCGTTTTAAAATATTATGAACCCCCATTTTTTCCTTTAATTGAATGGCAAGTGCGGTTTTAATTACCTGCAAAAATCCAGGTGTTCCTCCATCTTCTCTTTCTTCAATATCATCTAAATATTTGTGCTCACCCCAGGGATTTGTCCACGATACGGTTCCTCCACCCGGATGGTCTGGAATAACATTGTTATACAATTTTTTATTAAAAACCATCACGCCAGAAGTACCAGGACCGCCTAAAAATTTATGTGGCGAAAAGAAAATGGCATCTAAATAAGCCAATGAATCTTCAGGATGCATGTTAATGTCAACGTAAGGTGCCGAACATGCAAAATCTACAAAGCAAACACCGTTATTTTCGTGAATTAATTTCGCCACTTCATAATAAGGTATTTTGATTCCGGTAACATTAGAACATGAAGTAATAGAGGCAATTTTAAATTGGTGATTTTTATATTTTTCTAATAAATTTTTAAAGCCATCTAAACATAAAAGTCCTTCGGGACAAGCCGGAATTACTTCAACCTTTGCAATCGTTTCTAACCAGCTAGTTTGGTTTGAATGATGTTCCATGTGAGAAACAAATACAACGGGTCTTTTCTCTTCTGGAATTTTAGTGTATTCGCGCAAATTTTCGGGTAATCTTAATCCCAAAATTCTTTGAAATTTGTTAATTACTCCAGTCATTCCGGTTCCATCAGTAATTAATACATCATTTTCGCTGGCGTTAACATGTTGTTTAATAATTTTTCTAGCTTCGTGATATGCCATAGTCATAGCGGTGCCGGAAACGGTAGTTTCGGTATGGGTATTGGCAACGAATGGTCCAAAATTCTCTAATAACTTTTCTTCAATGGGACGATAAAGTCTGCCACTTGCGGTCCAGTCAGTATAAACCAAAGATTGTGTCCCAAATGGTGACTCAAACTCTTGATTGATTCCTACAATGTTTTTGCGAAAAGTTTTAAAATATTCTTCTAAATTGATAGAGGTTTCGGCTTCGGTCATGAGGTGCAAATTTTGACTCCAAATATACTATTTTTAAAAATAATACAAATGTGATGTCAAAAGCGCAATCCGGTGATTTTTTGAAAAAAAAAACTCCGAAAAATTAATTCGGAGTTTCTCTTTTTATTAAAGTTCTTCTTTTACCTCGGCATCTGGTGCATTTTTTTTCACCGATTCAATTCCATTGTCGCGACCGGAAACCGAAGCATACATTTGGCTCGAGCCAATCACTTGTCCGTTTGTAGCATTTAGATTAAAATAAACTCTTCCATCTGAAGCTTCCTTTTTCTCAAATCTTGCGTCATCCTGAGAATTTTTTCTAACAGATTCAATTCCGTTCAAGCAATTTGCTTTTGAAGAATAACCTTGACTTGACAAAATGATTTCGCCGTTCCCGGCTTTTAAAACAAATTGGAAATCGTCATTTTTTCTTTTTGTTACTAAAAATGTGCCCATAAAATTACTGTTTGGTTAATTAATTGTTGCAATTTAAACAAATTAACTAAACAAAAAATTTTTTTCAAAAAATTATTATTTTTACTTCAATTAAATTAAAGTCACAATATGTTAGTTGCTATTCATCCAAAATTACCCATGCGAGATAAAGAAGTTACTAAGAATTTTTATTTGAATCTCGGTTTTAAAAATTTTGGGGGTGATTATGAGGATTATTTAATGATGCAAAAAGACGCGATTGAAATACATTTTTTCGAATTTAAAGAAATAATTCCTGCCGAAAATGATGGGCAAGTTTACATTCGTACTATAAATATTGAAACGGTTTACAATGACTTTATAGCTTCCGGCGTAAAAATTCATCCCAACGGAAGTTTGGCGCTAAAGCCTTGGAAACAAATGGAATTTTCTATTCTCGACCCAGATTGTAATCTGCTAACTTTTGGCGAAAGCCAAATTTAAAACTAATTATTGAGTGTTTCATTTTTTATGATTTGCACTTTTCCGATTTCTACCTGATCACTTTCAATGATTCTAACCCCTAAAACGTTGATGGGAATTTGATGTAATTCTTCTCCTGAATTTTTAATCTCGTCAATAATATAATGATAATTGAGCGGATTTAATGCTACAGAATCGCCTTTGTTTATTTTGTGTTCAAAGATATAGTCACGTAAAATTTTGAATGAAATTGGATTTCCTATAAATGTTTGTTTAGACATGGTATTCGGTTTTCTTACTAAATTATAAAGAAATTTTTGATAAAATCCACATGTTAAGTTTTTATTAGGAATAAAAAAAGCCTCTGGAAAACCAGAGGCTTTGGGTGAATGAGGGGTCTCGAACCCCCGACCTTCGGAACCACAATCCGACGCTCTAACCAACTGAGCTACAATCACCGTTTGTTTTGCGAGTGCAAAGATAGTGTAAGTTTTATTTTTTACAAATAAATTTTTGATTTTTTTATACCAAATCACTTAAACTATTGACTGCCAAATACCTTTCAACAGTGAAACCTTCTGCATATTCCGAATTAATTAACCTTCCTAAATCTTGTGCACGATATAAAATACTATCTCTAAAATTTTTGGTGGCAATTGGTGTTACCGGTTCGTTAGAATTTGGGTCATAAAACTGCGATTGATAAGCCATCAAAGCTTCTACTTTTTTGTCTAAAAAACCTGTAACATCTACCACAAAATCTGGTTTTAAATCTTTCCATTGGATATAGTGGTACACTAATTTTGGTCGCCAAGCTTGTTGGTTTTCGCCATCAACATTGGTTTCGATTTTTATTAATCCGGACAAAAAACATGCATCCGAAACTAATTTACTGCCTTTTCCATGGTCAATATGTCGGTCATCAATTGCATTACAAATCACGATTTCCGGACGGTATTTTCGTAGCATTTTGATAATTTGAATTTGATGATTTTCGTCATTGACAAAAAAGCCATCACGCATTTTTAAATTTTCTCTAACTGAAACTCCTAAAATTTTTGCGGCAGTAGCCGCTTCTTCATCTCGGATTTCAGCGGTTCCTCGAGTGCCTAATTCTCCTCGGGTTAAATCTATAATTCCTACTTTTTTTCCTAAAGAAACTTCTTTCGCAAGGGTTGCACCACAACCTAATTCCACGTCATCTGGATGTGCTCCAAAACACAATATGTCTAATTTCATTTTAATTTTTACTTGGTTAATGCTTTTTTTATAGTTAACGCTTTGTTGGCGGTTTCGTAAAATTCTTTTTCAGCATTGCTTTGCGCGGTAATGCCACAACCGACAAAAATATCCATCTGAGAATCGGATACTTTCATGCAACGCAAGTTGACGTAAAGATCTGCGGTTACTTGACTTTCGGTGTTTTTGTTCCAATTTAATTCGCCTAAAAAACCAGAATAATATTCTCTTTCGTAATCTTCATTTTCTACAATAAATTTTTTTGCTTTTTCTTTTGGAAAACCACAAACCGCGGGTGTTGGATGTAAAAAATCCACAATGTTTGTTAAGGAGGCTTGACTTTCTAATTGCGCTGAAATTTCAGTTTTGATATGAGCTAAATTTCCGGCTTTAATGGTTTTTGGTTCCGACACCTGAATATTTGAAGTAAAATCTTTCAAATTTTCTGTGATAAATTGGGTTACAAATAATTGCTCCTCTTTTTCTTTTTCTTCCCAAATAATGTCTTCTTTAAAAACCTGTGTTCCTGCTAAAGCTACGGTTTGTACATTATTATTTTCTACTTTTAAGAGCTGTTCGGGAGTTGCACCAGTCCAAATTCCAGCTTCGGGATGGTAAAACAAATACCTGAATGCTGTTGGGTATAATTGTAAAAGATTGGCAAAAGCCTTAAATGCATCAATTTTTTTTGGTAAAATTTCCTTGCGTGAAAGCACTACTTTTTCAAAATTTTTCTCTTGTATTGCAATCAAAGCTTTTTTAACGAGAGTTTCAAATGCTATTTTACCTTCTTCGGAAATCTTGGCATCATCTACCTCAAAATTTTCATCAGGAAAAAATTCTTCCGAAATAAAAATAGCGTCATTCTTGGGAATTATTAATTTTTTTTCTCCCGAAAAAGGTGCAAAAACAAAACCTTCTTGAGTAAAATTTTCCAAAAAATAACTTTTCCCAGATTGTTGAAATATCCCGTCAACGATAGCTTGATTAGGTTTTGAATAGATTACAAAAGGCTTTTTCTCAGCAAAAGATTGTCGAGCCGTTTCGAATAGCTTTTTCATTTTTTTATTCGGTCCAAAACAATGTTTGTCAATTTACAAAGCGAAACCAGTTCGTCATTTTCGTCCGTAATTCTTATTTCCCAAAGATGTACCATTCTGCCTTTGTGAATAATTTTTGCAGTACCAAAAACAGTTCCTGCACGTTTACTTTTTACATGATTTGCTGAAATTTCAATTCCTCTAACTTCTTGTTTTTCAACATCTATAAACATTAAAGATGCCGCGCTTCCCACGCTTTCTGCTAATGCAACAGAAGCACCGCCATGAAGCAACCCCATGGGTTGGTGAACTCGAGAATTTACTGGCATTTTGGCTTTTAAAAATCCTTCACCAGCCTCAATGAACTCTATTTCAAGAGTTTCCATCAATGTATTTTGACACCACTTTTTACAATTTTCTATCATGGTGTGTTTATCTGTAATCATAATTTTATTTTAATTTGTTCAAAAATACATAAAAATTGGGGTTTAATAATATTAATGATTGCGTTAATCTAATTGTAAATTGGTAATAGAGCAACAGAATTTTCTGCTTTAGTCAATAGTATTTTTACTATTTTTACCAAATAAATTTATTGTAAATGCGTAATTCACTTATTATATTATTGATGCTTTTAGGGGTTTCAATTATCTCTTGTAGAAATGACTTCGATTTTGAACCAAGTACTGGAAATCTTACCTTTTCAAAAGATACTGTTTATCTCGATACAGTTTTTTCTAACATAGGTTCAAGTACTTACAGACTGAAAGTTTTCAACAATAGCGATAAAAATATTTTGATTCCAAAAATTCAATTGGCACAAGGAACAACCTCAAATTATCGAATGATGATTGATGGGATGAGTGGCGATGCTGGAGCTGAAGGGAAAATTTTCAGTAATGTAGAATTGTTGGCCAAAGACAGTATGTTTGTTTTTATTGAAACGACCATTGATTACAACGAATTTGCCAATCCTGAAGCGCAATATTTATATACAGATCAAATTTTGTTCGACACGGGAACTAATCAACAACAAGTAGAATTAGCAACTTTAGTAAAAGATGCGGTTTTTTTGTATCCAAATCGTGATGCCAATGGTGTTTATGAAGAAATCCCGATTGGCGTAGATGAAAATGGAGAAACTATTTCGGGACGAGGATTTTTTTTAGATGAAAATGAGTTACATTGGACCAACGAAAAACCTTACGTGATATACGGATACGCCGGAGTTCCACCGGGACAAACACTTACTGTTGATCCTGGAACACGAGCGCATTTTCATTCGGGTTCAGCATTGATTGCATATAACGGAAGTTCGATAAAAATTAATGGAACGCTTTCAACCACTGAAGAATTGGAGAATGAAGTGATTTTTGAAGGTGATAGATTAGAACCTCAATTTGCTGAAAATCCCGGACAATGGTTAGCAATTTGGCTTACAAATGGAAGTACAGGTCACGAATTTTCAAATCTTACGATTAAAAATGCTACAGTAGGAATTTTAGTTTCCGGAAATTCGGGATTAAATAATCCGCAAGCCGACTTAACATTAAATAATGTCCAGATTTACAATTCTTCTAATGCCGGAATTTTAGCAGAAACAGGCTATATTTCTGGCGAAAATGTAGTGGTGAATTGGGCTGGAGCGTCATGTCTTTATTTTAGTTATGGCGGAAAATATAATTTTGTACATTCAACCTTTAATAATAATTGGTCCGGAACTCGTAAATATGCGGTGCTTTTGAATAATTATATCGAAGGAGCTAATCCGGAAACACAACCATTAATAGCAGATTTTATCAACAGTATTATTTTTAGTTCCAATCAATCGGGATTATTAATCGATAAAAAAGAAAGTTCTCAGGTTTTCGAAACTAATTTTACCAAATGCCAAATTAAATTGAGCAATTCTATAAATGTTCAAAATACGGTTTACGGTTTTGTAACTGACGAAAGCAATATCATTAGAAACGGAAATCCGCATTTTTTAAATGTCAACGGAAATAAATTATTCATTGGCGAAGAATCTGATGCAAAAGGTTTTGGAAATTATTTAGGCGGAAATGACCTTTCAGGAAACCCAAGAAACAATCCATCGGATTTGGGAGCATATAATTTTCAAATTTTTGAAGAATAATAAGCTGTAATCTTTTATTTCACATAAATTTATCGTTGAATAACAAAAAAACAAAATTTATTTATGAATAAAAATGCAATTTTAGCCAGTTTACTTCTGCTCTCGCTTGCCTCCTGTAAAAAAGAAGTAAAAGTAAAATCAGAAACGGTTGTAAATACCGATACTGTTGCGGTTCAAACTGATACCGCTTCCGAAACCGCAATGGATTCCATAGCCATACAAAAAGCTTGGGAAGCTTATATGACACCATCTAAAGCTCATGAAATGCTGGCAAAAGACAATGGAACTTGGAACGCTGAATTGACATTTTGGATGCCAGACAATCCTGAACCAATGAAATCTTCAGCGGTTGCAACCTACAAAATGATAATGGGCGGAAAATACCAAGAAGCCAACTACACGGGCGATATGATGGGAATGCCGTTCGAAGGAAAAGGAACTGTGGCCTTCGACAACGCCCGAGAAGAATTTATCTCTACTTGGATTGACAACACCGGAACGGGAATGATGGTCAGCAAAGGGAAATATGATGAAGCTACCAAAACTCTTACTTTTACAGGAAATATGGTAGATCCGGTTACCAAAAAAGAAAAACAAATTAAGGAAATCCTTACTCACATTGACGACAACACTCAAAAGATGGAAATGTTTGACATTGACAATGGCAAAGCGTTCAAGTCGATGGAGATTCTATTAAAACGAAAATAACGACTCACAAACAAGTCTTATTTAACCGCCTTTTGTGGCGGTTTTTTTATGTTGAAAACCAGCTAAAATCTTTATTTTAATGCGTTGCAAATTGCAGTTTTTTAAACTAATTTTGCACACACAACACAATAACTACATACAATGATCCATTTCTTCGGAAACCAAACCAACACGGTTTTTGCAGTTCAAACCAATCCCGAAGTTTCGGGGGCACTTTCGGCTGAAAACATCTCAAAATTAAACTGGCTTTTTGGCAACACTCATAAAATAGAAAAATCCGTTTTAGCGGATTTTTTTGTTGGTCCTCGTGCCGCAATGATCACACCTTGGAGTACAAATGCTGTTGAAATTACTCAAAACATGGGTATCGAAGGCATCATCAGAATTGAAGAATTCCGAAAAGTTGAGGCAACTTTTTCTGATTTCGACCCGATGCTTTCGCAAAAGTATTCCGAGCTAAATCAAGAAATTTATACCATTAATATTAAGCCTGAACCTATTCTTGAAATCGAAAATATTGCTGATTTTAATGCAAAAGAAGGCTTAGCATTGAGTTCGGAAGAAGTAGCATATTTGGATAATTTATCTAAAAAATTAGGGCGAAAACTAACTGATTCAGAAGTTTTCGGGTTCTCCCAAGTAAATTCAGAACATTGCCGTCACAAAATTTTCAACGGAACTTTTGTGATTGATGGCGAAGAAAAACCGTCTTCCCTATTCAAATTAATCAAAAAAACGTCTGCTGAAAATCCGAACGATATTGTTTCGGCTTACAAAGATAATGTGGCTTTTATCAAAGGCCCAAACGTGCAACAATTTGCACCAAAATCAGCCGACAAACCTGATTTTTACGAAACTAAAGATTTTGATTCGGTTATTTCGCTTAAAGCGGAAACGCATAATTTCCCAACAACGGTGGAGCCTTTCAACGGTGCTGCAACCGGTTCTGGTGGAGAAATTCGTGACCGTTTGGCGGGAGGACAAGGTTCACTACCATTGGCTGGAACTGCAGTTTATATGACATCCTATTCCCGTTTGGAAGAAAACAGACCTTGGGAAAAAAGTATGAACGAAAGAAAATGGTTGTACCAAACTCCAATGGATATATTAATCAAGGCTTCAAACGGAGCTTCTGATTTCGGAAATAAATTTGGACAACCTTTGATCACAGGTTCGGTTTTGACTTTTGAACATGATGAAAAGGCTTTAGATGCTAACTCTGACAGGGTTTCAAACCCTGTCAGAGTTGAAGACCGAAAGCTTGGTTACGATAAAGTAATCATGCTTGCTGGTGGAATTGGTTATGGAAAAAAAAGCCAAGCCATCAAACAGAAACCAAAAGTAGGCGATAAAGTCGTGATTTTAGGTGGTGAAAATTATAGAATCGGGATGGGTGGTGCTGCAGTTTCTTCGGCAGATACCGGTGCTTTCAGTTCTGGAATAGAATTAAATGCCATTCAACGTTCGAATCCTGAAATGCAAAAACGTGCTGCAAATGCCATTCGTGGATTAGTGGAAAGCGACGAAAATCCGATTGTTTCGATTCACGATCACGGTGCTGGAGGCCATTTGAATTGTCTTTCAGAATTGGTAGAAGAAACGGGCGGTTTGATTGATTTGGATAAATTGCCGGTTGGCGATCCAACACTTTCCGCTAAAGAAATCATCGGAAACGAATCGCAGGAAAGAATGGGATTGGTGATCGGTCATAACGATATAGAAACGTTGCAGAAAATAGCCGATCGTGAACGTTCGCCAATGTACCAAGTGGGTGACGTAACTGGAAACAACCGTTTTACTTTTCAATCCAAAACTACAGGTGCAAAACCGATGGATTTTGCCTTAGAAGATATGTTTGGAAGTTCTCCAAAAGTCGTGATGAACGATACGACAGTCGATAGAAAATATACCGATTTAAACTATACTCAAGAAAATTTTAAAAAATATCTTGACCAAGTGCTGCAATTGGAAGCCGTAGCTTGTAAAGACTGGTTGACCAACAAAGTCGATCGTTGTGTGGGTGGAAAAGTAGCCAAACAACAATGTGCCGGACCATTGCAATTGCCTTTGAATAACGTTGGTGTGATGGCGTTGGATTATCTAGGAAAAGAAGGTGTTGCCACGACTGTTGGCCACTCGCCTATCGCATCTTTGATTGATCCTGCTGCTGGAAGCCGAACTGCAATTGCAGAATCGCTATCGAATATTATTTGGGCCCCAATTAAAGATGGATTGAAAGGCGTTTCGCTTTCGGCTAACTGGATGTGGGCTTGTAAAAATGAAGGTGAAGATGCTCGTTTATACGAAGCGGTTCAGGGTTGTTCTGACTTTGCGATTGAATTGGGAATCAACATCCCAACTGGGAAAGACTCGCTTTCGATGAAACAAAAATATCCTGATGGAGATGTAATTGCTCCTGGAACGGTGATTATTTCAGCGGCAGGAAATTGTACGGATATTCAAAAAGTAGTTGAGCCTGTTTTGAAGAAAAACGGTGGCAACATTTATTACATCAACCTTTCAGAAGATGCTTTCAAATTAGGAGGTTCGTCTTTTGCACAGGTTTTGAATAAGATTGGAAATGAAGTTCCAACGATTAAAAATGCAGCGAATTTCAAGAATGCTTTCAATGTAGTTCAAGATTTGATTAAAGCAGATAAAATCCAAGCGGGACACGATATTGGAAGTGGTGGTTTAATCACAACTTTATTGGAAATGTGTTTTGCTGATGTGAATTTGGCAGCTGATTTCGACCTGAGTCAATTTTGCGAAAGCGATACTATCAAAATTCTATTTGCAGAAAATATCGGAATCGTTTTCCAAGCAGATGCTTCGGTTGAAACGATTTTGAATAACAATAAGGTAGCGTTCTTCAACATCGGAAAAGTAAAAGATGGCGATACCGTTACCATTAAAAACGGAGCTCAAAATTTTTCGATAAATGTGGCTGAAGCCAGAGATACTTGGTACAAGACTTCGTATTTATTAGACCGAAAACAATCGGGAGAATTGAAGGCGAAAGAGCGTTTTGATAATTATAAAAAACAACCTTTACAATTTACATTCCCAAGTCATTTTACAGGAAAAAAACCAGAAATTGATTGTTCTCGACCAAGACCAAAAGCTGCGATTATTCGTGAAAAAGGAAGTAATTCGGAGCGAGAAATGGCAAATGCAATGTATTTGGCAGGTTTTGATGTAAAAGATGTTCACATGACGGATTTGATTTCGGGTCGTGAAACTTTAGAAGACATTCAATTCATCGGAGCGGTTGGAGGTTTCTCTAATTCGGATGTTTTGGGTTCTGCAAAAGGTTGGGCTGGAGCGTTTTTGTACAATGAAAAAGCAAAAACAGCTTTGGACAATTTCTTCAAAAGAGAAGATACGCTTTCGGTTGGAATTTGCAACGGAGCTCAATTGTTTATGGAATTAGAACTAATCAATCCAGAACACGAAGTACACGGGAAATTAAGACATAATGATTCTCACAAACACGAAAGTAGCTTTACTTCGGTTTCGGTTGTAGAAAATAATTCGGTGATGTTGAGCACTTTGGCAGGAAGTACTTTAGGCGTTTGGATTTCGCACGGCGAAGGAAAATTTGATTTGCCTTACACAGAAGATCAATACAATGTAGTGGGTAAATACGGTTATGAAAGTTATCCGGCCAACCCGAATGGTTCTGCATTCAGCATCGCTATGCTTTGCGACAAAACAGGAAGACATTTGGCCATGATGCCACACATTGAACGTTCGACTTTCCAATGGAACTGGGCGAATTATCTTGAAGGCAGAAACGATGAAGTTTCACCGTGGCACGAAGCGTTTGTAAATGCTAGAAAATGGGTGGAAAATAAAAAATAGCTTATTTTAAATATTTAAGAAAAGGCTTTCAGAGATGGAAGCCTTTTTTTTGTAAATTCAATATAATTTCTAATTGCTATGTGGCACCCAATTTTGCAAACTAAATTATCAGTTTTTATTTTTTTTTTCTAAAATGCCTTTCAAAACTGTAAAAAGATTGTCCATAAAATTAGAATTTCCTATTTTGCATTGAAATTAATTTACCAAAAAATGGCTGCAATTACAAGATTGTTCGATTTTCCGTACCATCAACAAGAAAAATATCCAGTTGATGACGCATTAGTTACCAAATATAATGGCAAGTGGGAAAAAACTTCTACGCAAGAATATCTTAAAAAAGCCAATACTATTTCGCGGGCGTTGCTTCGCTTAGGGATTCAAAAAGATGATAAAATTGCCGTTATTTCATCCACAAACCGAACAGAGTGGCACATTGTTGATATTGGGATTTTACAAACCGGAGCTCAAAACGTACCGGTATATCCTACCATTTCCGAAGAAGATTATGAATATATCTTAAACCATTCAGGTGCGAAATATTGTATAGTTTCAGACGAAGAAGTTTTTAGGAAAGTCAATACCATCAAAAATAATCTTGAAAATTTAATTGAGGTTTATTGTTTTGATGAAATTCAAGGTTGTAAGAATTGGCGTGAATTGCTGGAATCAGGAAAAGATGAAAGCAATCAAAATGAGGTTGAAAATCGAAAAAATACTATTACTAGTGATGATTTAGCGACCATCATATACACTTCCGGAACAACCGGAAAACCTAAAGGGGTGATGCTTTCGCACAAAAACATTGTGTCAAATGTACTAGACAGCGAAAAAAGAATTCCATTTGAAGCAGGAAAAACAAAAGCTTTGAGCTTCTTGCCTATTTGCCATATCTTTGAAAGAATGGTCGTTTATTTGTATCAATATTACGGTGTTGGTATTTATTTTGCGGAATCTATTGAAAAATTAAGCGATAATTTAAAAGAGACCAAACCCCACGTAATTACCGCAGTTCCGAGACTTTTAGAAAAAGTTTATGATAAAATTTACGCTAAAGGAGCAGATCTTTCCGGAGTTAAAAAGAAATTATTTTTTTGGGCTATTGAACTAGGATTGCGCTATGAACCGTACGGAAAAAATGGTTGGTGGTACGAATTTCAATTAGGAATTGCTAGAAAATTAATCTTTAGCAAATGGAAAGAAGGTTTAGGCGGCAATCTTGATTTAATGGTATCAGGAAGTGCAGCACTTCAACCAAGATTGGCAAGAATTTTTGCAGCGGCAGAAATTCCAGTGATGGAAGGTTATGGTTTAACTGAAACTTCTCCCGTTATTGCCGTAAATGATATGAGAAATCGAGGTTTTAAAATTGGAACAGTTGGAAAACCCATTGATAATGTTGAAGTTAAAATTGCCGAAGATGGTGAAATCTTGGTTAAAGGTCCGAATGTGATGATGGGTTATTACAAAGATGAAGAGAAGACGAATGATGCAATTAAAGACGGTTTTTTTCATACTGGCGACATTGGTGTAATTGATAGCGAAGGGTTTTTAAAAATAACAGATCGAAAAAAGGAAATGTTTAAAACTTCGGGTGGAAAATATATTGCACCACAGTTAATAGAAAATGCACTGAAACAGTCACGCTTTATTGGGGAAATAATGATTGTGGGAGAGGGCGAAAAAATGCCTGCAGCTATTATTCAACCTGATTTTGACTTTGTCAAAACATGGGCGAAGAAAAAAGGAATTGCCGTTTCATCAAATAAAGAAATTGCCGAAAGCGAAGCAATTAAAAAACGCATAAAAAAAGAAATTGACCTCGCAAACGAAAGGTTTGGTAATTGGGAAAAAGTGAAACGATTTGAGCTAACTCCAGAAGTTTGGACTATTGACGGAGGTCATCTCACTCCTACCATGAAACTTAAACGCAAAAACATCAAGGAAATATATCAAAATTTATACGATAAGATTTATAAAGATGCATAAAAAAATCCCGCAATTGCGGGATTTACTTTTTTATAGAAACTAATTTTCTTAAAACTGTAATGGTTTATCTATACCATGAATTACACCATTATTGACGATCACGTCAGAAAATGTAATTTTCGATTTTTGTCCTTTTTCATCTGTAATAAACATATCCCTTTTTTCAAATGTAACAATAATCTGTTTACCATCAGCTGTTTTAACGGTAGCCTTTCTATCTTTTGCCGTAGAAACTAAATTGGCGAAATCTGCAATGGTATATTTGCCATAAATAATATGATAAGCACCAAAATTTCGGGTATTTTCAATGTTTTTGGGGTCAAAAAATGCGTCTTTGTCAACTATAACGTTGTCAGATGGTGCTAAAATCGTAAAGTTGCTATTTTCTGATAAAATACTATTATATCCACAAACCTGAAAAACTTTTGATATTGTAGAAAGTTCTGGCGTTGCTGCTAAATTTTCCACTACATTTTTTGAGGCATCCATTTTTGGTCCAGCAATTTGAATTTTAGTTTTTTGTGCAAAACCACTAAAACTTACAGCTGTGGCAAACAACGCAATTGCTAATGTTTTGGTTCTTGTCATATCTCTCTTTTTTTAGATGCGAACAATTTTGTTCATAAGCTCCAAATTTAATCATTTTTTATCAACAGCGACAAATCGTTCAAAAAAAATAACAAACTTATTGATGGAAAAAGCAAAATCCGGATTTCTCAACCCGGATTTCTCAACCATCAACCCAAAAAAATTAATTAGATGGCATAATTACCGTGTCCACCACATGGATTACACCATTTGATTGGTTCACATCGGCAATTGTAACTTTCGCTTTTCCACCCTTCTCATCGCTGATATAAAGGTCATTGCCTTTCATCCATGCTGTTATTTTTCCACCCTCAACGGTGGTCAATTCTGCTTTTCCGTTTCCTTTTTTAATAGCTTTTGCAATATCAGAAGCATTCATCTTCCCTGATACCACATGGTATTTCAACACTGATTGCAACATCATTTTATTTTCTGGTTTTAATAAATTGGCAACAGCGTCTTTTGGTAACTTATCAAAGGCAGCATTGGTTGGGGCAAAAACCGTGAAAGGTCCTGTACCTTTTAGAGTTTCTACAAGATCTGCAGCTTTTACTGCTGCTACCAATGTGGTGTGATCTTTAGAATTCATGGCATTTTCCACAATATTTTTTGAAGGATACATAGCAGCTCCTCCAACCATCACAGTTTTTTCTTTTTGTGCGAACGTTGCAGTACTCATCATTGTGGTTGTAATGATAAAAGCTACTGCTAAAATTTTGGTGATTTTCATAACAATTGATTTTTAAGTTTATATCTCCATTTACGCCGTAAAAACAGTTCTGGATTTTTAAAAAATGTTTTTTAACATTTCAATACTATCGACAAAAAAACCCGCTGCCAAAATTGGAGCGGGTTTTTATCATATTTGGAAAAAATTACTTTACTTCTTCATAATCTACATCTTGCACATCATCACCACCTTGATTTCCTTGTGGTTGTGCATCTTGTGGAGCACCTTGAGCATCACCTTGCTTGTACATTTCTTCCGAAGCATTTTTCCAAGCCTCGTTGATTTTATCTAAGGCCGGTTGAATTGTAGCCAAATCTTGACTTTCGTGAGCTGTTTTCAATTCAGCTAAAGCATTCTCAATGGCCGATTTGTTTCCTTCAGAAAGTTTATCTCCAAATTCTTTCAACTGACTTTCCGTTTGGAAAATCATACTGTCAGCCTCGTTTAATTTTTCAATTCTTTCTTTTGCAGCTTTATCAGAATCAGCGTTAGCTTCTGCTTCTTTTTTCATTCTTTCGATTTCATCTTGAGTTAATCCCGAAGAAGCTTCGATACGAATGTCATGTGATTTTCCAGTTCCTTTATCGGTTGCCGAAACTTTAATAATTCCGTTTGCGTCAATGTCAAAAGTTACTTCAATTTGTGGAACTCCTCTTCCTGCTGGTGGAATGCCGTCAAGGTGGAAACGACCGATGGTTTTATTATCAGATGCCATGGCTCTTTCACCTTGCAAAACGTGGATTTCTACAGATGGTTGGTTATCAGCAGCGGTTGAAAACACTTGTGATTTTTTGGTTGGAATAGTGGTGTTGCTTTCAATTAATTTTGTCATCACACCACCCATTGTTTCAATTCCAAGAGATAATGGCGTAACATCTAAAAGCAATACATCTTTTACATCTCCAGACAAAACTCCACCTTGAATCGCAGCACCAATTGCTACCACTTCATCAGGATTTACACCTTTTGAAGGTTTTTTATTGAAGAATTTTTCAACTTCTTCCTGAATTTTAGGAATACGAGTAGAACCACCTACTAAAATTACTTCGTCAATATCCGAAACATTTAAGCCAGCATCTTTTAAAGCTTTTGCCACAGGAGCCATAGAACGTTTTACCAAAGCATCCGTTAATTGGTCAAATTTAGATCTGGTTAAGGTTTTTACCAAGTGTTTCGGTCCTGTTGCAGTAGCCGTAACGTAAGGCAAGTTAATTTCTGTTTGAGCAGAAGACGAAAGCTCAATTTTAGCCTTTTCTGCAGCTTCTTTCAAACGCTGTAATGACATTGGATCTTGACGCAAATCAATCCCTTCATCATTTTTAAACTCATCTGCTAACCAATCGATAACTGCTTGGTCGAAATCGTCTCCTCCTAAATGTGTATCTCCGTTAGTGGACAATACTTCAAAAACACCGTCACCTAATTCAAGGATAGAAATATCAAAAGTTCCTCCTCCTAAATCGTAAACTGCAATTTTTTGGTCTTGTCCTTTTTTGTCCAATCCGTAAGCTAAAGCAGCTGCCGTTGGTTCGTTGATGATACGCATTACTTTTAATCCTGCAATTTCTCCAGCTTCTTTAGTAGCCTGGCGTTGTGCATCATTAAAATATGCTGGAACCGTGATTACCGCTTCAGAAACTGTAGTTCCCAAATAATCTTCGGCTGTTTTTTTCATTTTTTGAAGTGTCATTGCCGACAATTCCTGTGGTGTATAAAGACGTGTATCAATATCCACTCTTGGCGTATCGTTGTCGCCTTTTACCACTTTATAAGCTACATTGCTTGCTTCTTTTTGGCTTTCAGAAAATTTATTTCCCATAAAACGTTTCACAGAAGCAATCGTTTTGGTTGGATTGGTTACTGCTTGTCTTTTGGCAGGATCTCCAACTTTAATTTCGCCGCCTTCAACAAAAGCAATTACTGATGGCGTTGTGCGTTTTCCTTCAGCATTAGGAATTACAACTGGTTCGCTTCCTTCCATTACGGCAACACACGAGTTGGTTGTTCCTAAATCAATTCCGATTATTTTACCCATTTTTATTTAGATTTTAATTTTTATTCAGTTTTTTAAACTCGGTTAGCTATTAGTCAATCTTTGTGCCAATACCTGAAAGGCAAAATTTTGTCAGTTTTTGTAAAAATGACACCAAAAAAAATATGACAACTTGGCATTTTTTATTTTTCAGGAGCGATTCGTCCCGGCATTTTTGCAAATCCATGTTCCTGCTTTCCGTTTCAATCTTTTTATCAATTATCCCGGATTGAAATCCGGTCTAATCGCTAAAAAGGATTTCCGCTTCAATCAGGGCTATGAAAAAAACTTTAGGCATTTTTGGAAACTTGGGGAAATTTCGTGGTGTTAAAAATAAATTTTATTTTGGAGCGAATAATGTTCCGGGTTTGGCGCGTGAGGGATTGAGCCTTTGTTTGAGCTCGTTTTTTTTGGTGTAACGCAGTGGAACCAAAAAAACAGCGAGTGGCGAAAGCCCGACCCAATTTTTGCGGGATTTTGCTGTTTTGCATTAGGGTTGTAAATTGGGACACGCCCAAAAAAAAATCCGCAAAAAAAAATAAATTTCTTGCGGATTCTATTGAAATATTTTTCGATTAGACGTTGAAACGGAAATGCATCACATCGCCATCTTTTACGATGTATTCTTTTCCTTCCACGCGAAGTTTTCCAGCTTCTTTGACTTTCGCTTCTGAACCGAAATTTACGTAATCGTCAAATGCAATTACTTCGGCACGAATGAAACCTTTTTCAAAATCGGTATGAATCACGCCAGCCGCTTGTGGTGCGGTGTCACCAATGTTTATTGTCCATGCGCGAACTTCTTTGACACCTGCAGTAAAATAAGTTTGCTGTTTTAATAATTTATAAGCCGCACGAATTAATACCGAAGCACCAGGTTCAGTCAATCCCATGTCCTCAAGGAAAACCTGACGTTCTTCGTAGCTTTCTAGTTCTGTAATATCAGCTTCGGCTCCAACCGAAAGTACGATAACTTCTGCATCTTCATCCTTAACCAATTCGCGAACTTGCTCTACATATTTATTTCCTGAAACGGCAGAGGATTCGTCCACATTACAAACGTAAAGCACTGGTTTTGCCGTAATTAATTGAAAAGATTCTAATAAAACTTCTTCGTCATTACTTTGTGGAGTGATGGTTCTGGCAGATTTTGCTTGTAGCAAAGCCTCTTTAATTCGGTTTAAAAGTGCTTGTTCTACTTGGGCTTCTTTATTACCGGTTTTCGCCGCACGATTTACTTTTTCAAGACGTTTTTCTACGGTTTCTAAATCTTTTAATTGCAGTTCGATATCAATCGTTTCTTTATCACGAATAGGATTTACGTTTCCATCAACGTGAACAATATTATCGTTGTCAAAGCAACGCAAAACGTGAATAATAGCGTTACATTCACGAATATTTCCCAAAAATTGATTTCCTAAACCTTCACCTTTGCTGGCTCCTTTCACCAAACCTGCAATATCCACAATGTCAACCGTTGCCATTACAACGCGTTCTGGCTTAACGAGTTCTTCTAATTTGTTGATTCGGGGATCCGGAACGTTTACCACTCCAATATTTGGCTCAATAGTACAAAACGGGAAATTTGCACTTTGGGCTTTTGCGTTAGACAAACAGTTGAAAAGGGTTGATTTTCCTACGTTTGGCAATCCTACAATTCCTGCTTTCATTATATTTTTATCTTTAAATCTTATTTTGAGGGTGCAAATATACGCTTTTGCAATTGTATTTTTAAAAGTAATTTTGGAACAAAATGGGTTTGTTAAATTATTGACAACCTCCTAACTGAATGTATATTTTAGAAATAATTTCGGAAATGTTGTAAGATATTTTAGGAGTTATGCTGTAATTTTGATAATGTTAAAACTAAAAATCGTATCAAGATGAAAACTATAATGTTAAGTGCATTGGCACTCATTGCCACCGCTAGTTTGCAAGCACAAAATAAAAATGTAACCGAAGTTAAAAAAACTACTGTAACAACGGTGAAAGATTCTGAAGGAGAAAAAAAGTTTCAGAAAACGCAAGACGTGAAAGAGGTTCAAAACATTGAATTTCAAAATGCTGAATCGAGCGAATTAAATAAAGACATGAAAGCAACTCCTGTACAAGTTACCTCTACTACAAGTGTTACTAATCCTGATGGAACTACCAGAACTGTTGATGTTGATCGATCTGCTTACTATACCTCTGGAGGACAACAATACCAGTTATCGCTTGATCCAGCTGGTTATGTGATTACTACTGCAGATAATAAAAAATTAGGAATTTTACGTGCTACTTCTACCAATAGCTACATTTATAGAGGCAATAATCAAACGTCAATTGGATATTTCGATACGAATGGAAACTTAATTGTGGAAACTTACGACGATAAATCGGATAAGGTTAGTGTACAAACGTACACTCGAAACTAAAAATAATCACTTTTTTCATAAAAAAATCCTGATTTGGTAAAGCCAAATCAGGATTTTTTATACAGTAAATTTCGTTACTCTCCGTGCAAAAATGCTTGACGATTTAGCAAAGTTTCTTCACTTTCAACGTGATTGTCATCAGGAACACAACAATCCACCGGACAAACAGCAGCACATTGGGGTTCTTCATGAAAACCTTTACATTCAGTACATTTTCCTGGAACAATATAATAAATATCGTCTGACAACGGTGTTTGTGCCGCTTCAGAATCTACTTCTTCTCCACTCGGTAAAATTATTTTTCCGCTTAAATTGGTTCCATCTTTATATCGCCAATCGTCAGCTCCTTCGTAAATTGCCGTGTTTGGACATTCTGGTTCGCAAGCACCACAATTGATGCATTCGTCTGTTATAATTATTGCCATATTTCTAATGATGAATTACGAGTTATAAGTGATGAGTTTACGAAGTTTAAACTTTCGCCTTTTGACTTACAACTATTATAGCTTATTTTTGTGCAAAATTACGTCCAAAACTCGTTAAAAGCAAATGATTATGACTTTAGAACACAAAAAAAATATTTTCGTAGAATTAGGAAAATTCTTGAGTCAATTTACTGAAAATAAAAGTACTAAAGACGAAAATGTATTGCATAACGATTTATTTTTTGACGATTTTAAAAACTTAATTCAGCTTTCTCAATCACACAACGGATGGTTTTTACCCGAACAAGTTTTATTTGCCATTGATTCTTGGGCAAAAGCTTTAACAAAGGAAAATTTAGACCTTTGGCTGAATAATTATAACCTAAGCGAAATTACCCCAAAAACAGTAGGATTGATTTTAGCAGGAAATATCCCACTTGTTGGGTTTCACGATTTTTTGTCGGTTTTAATTTCCGGACACAAGGTGTTGGTCAAAACCTCTTCAAACGATCAACTTTTATTGCCTTTTCTTGCAAAATACTTAATAGCAATTGAACCTGAGTTCAAAAATTTCATCATTTTTACTGATGGCAAACTCGAAAATTTTGATGCCGTAATTGCCACCGGAAGCAATAATACCGCAAGATATTTTGAATATTATTTTAAAGACAAACCTTCCATAATTAGAAAAAGTAGAAATTCTGTTGCGATTTTAACCGGGAAAGAAACGCAGGAAGAATTGATCAATTTAGGAGAAGATATTTTCAGATATTTTGGCTTGGGATGCCGAAATGTGTCAAAATTAATGATACCGAAAAATTACAATTTCGATGATTTTTTCAAAGCGATGTTCCAATATCAGGATATTATCAAATACGAAAAATACGCAAACAACTATGATTATAATAAAGCCGTTTTTTTGATGAGCCAGTTTCAATTGTTAGACAACGGTTTTTTAACAATTAAAGAAGATACTTCGTATGCCTCACCAATTTCGAGTGTTTTTTACGAATTTTATGATGATATTAAAGATGTAAAAAACCGCTTGAAAACCGACAAAGAATTGATTCAATGCGTGGTTTCAAACGGTGTTGTGGAAAATTCTGTTGCATTTGGCAAAACCCAAAAACCAGAACTTTGGGACTATGCGGACAACGTTGATACAATTGCATTTTTACAAAGTTTGTAGCTATTTCATATATTTCCAATGCCTTCCTTTTCCTTCCGAAATCCATTGAATTGCCTCGTCAATTCTTTTGTTTCGGGTGTGTTCGGTTTTGGCATCGGCAATCCAAGTAATGTATTCTTTGCGAAAAGACGGTGATTTTTCGTTAAAAATTTCTTGTGCTCGAGCGTTTTTTACTAAAGCATCTGAAAATGCTTGTGGTATTTCGATTGGTTTTGTTTCTGCTGAAGTCTTTTTTGGAACCTTTATTTTTTGCTCGTTCAACATCATGGCTTCCATTACAAATGAAGCAAATTCTTCTTCCAAAGGCAAATCTTCCAAACTTTTTAAATTGCCCAAAAATCTTTCTGGTGCTTTTAACTCTTTGTTATTTTTCAACCTCGGATCGATCATTAATTCCGACTTTACAAACATAAATCCGCAGTAATTTTTATAAGCCATCAAAACACCCATAAAATCCCCACGATAATCGAAATGTGGATAACCCCATTTAATTTTTTCCTCTACTTCATCGCAATACTTATGAACCCATTTGCGGAGTTTCGTTAAAATTGGTTGTTGAAATTCAGCAGCGTTTTCGATATATTGGTCAACTTTGTCGTTTAAAATTGGCATAATTACACTTTTTTTCAAATTGATTTTGTACGAAATTAGCTAAAATTATTAAAATAAAGTCCACGCCATTTGAAATAGAAATTGAGTAATACTTATCATTTAATTTCTTTCGATAACGTTTTCGTTAATAAATTATGAATACTATTATTTTTTTGTAAAGAATTATGTTGTTGTATTTTATGAAATTTGCGATTCATTCAACACAACAGCTCATGAAAAAACATAATTTTAGTGCCGGACCATGTATTTTGCCGCAAGAAGTTTTCGAAAAATCTGCCCAAGCCGTTTTGAATTTCAATGATTCGGGATTATCGATTCTGGAAATTTCACATAGAAGCAAAGATTTTGTCGCTGTTATGGACGAAGCTCGGGCTTTGGCATTAGAACTTTTAGGGTTAGAAAATAAAGGCTATCAAGCACTTTTTTTACAAGGTGGCGCAAGTATGGAATTTTTGCGAGTTCCTAATAATTTAATGAAAATTGGTGGAAAAGCCGCTTATCTTGACACCGGAACTTGGGCTTCGGGTGCGATTAAAGAAGCTAAAAATTTTGGTGAAACTCAAATCGTTGCTTCTTCAAAATCCGAAAATTATAACCATATTCCGAAAAATTTTTTAATTCCTGAAGATGCCAATTATTTTCATTGTACTTCTAACAACACGATTTTTGGTACACAAATGAAAAGTTTTCCAGAAACTAAAATTCCTGTGGTTTGCGATATGAGTTCGGATATATTTTCGCGCCAATTGGATTTTTCAAAATTCGACTTGATTTATGCCGGAGCTCAAAAAAATATGGGTCCTGCAGGTGTGACTTTGGTGGTGCTGAAAGAAGAAATTTTAGGTAAAACAGAACGAAATATTCCAAGTATTTTGGATTACCAAAAACATATTTCGGCAGAAAGTATGTACAACACTCCACCCGTTTTTGCGGTTTACACATCTTTGCTCACAATGAAATGGTTGAAAAATTTAGGAGGAATCTCGGCAATTGAACAAATTAATATTGCTAAAGCAAAATTGTTATATGACGAAATCGACCGTAACCCACTTTTTGAAGGAACGGCCAAAACGGAAGATCGCTCCAATATGAACGCTACTTTTTTATTGAAAGACAATTCTCACACTGAAATTTTTGACAAAATGTGGAAGGAAGCTGGAATTTCCGGACTGCCGGGACATCGTTCTGTTGGCGGTTACAGAGCTTCGATGTACAACGCCTTGCCGTTAGAAAGTATTCAGGTTTTAGTTGATGTGATGCAGGAATTACGATTTAAGATTTAAGATTTAGGATTTTTGATTTTAATTTTTGAAATTGATATTGACATTGATTTCCGTTTGGAATTTGGACTCGAGCATCAGCGAACAGGCGAAGCAATTTCAAAAATAGGAATTTCAATGTGTTTTAGCCCTGATTGAAGTGGAAAGCCTTTTTTAAAAAAGCAACATTTTTTGCAAAAAAAAAAAAGCGACCAAAGAAGCTCTTTTTTATTTTAGCAAAAAAGGCGCTTTTTAAAAAAGCTTGTAACGGAAAGCAGGAAATAGCTTCTAAAAAAACAAACTGATGAAGCAAATTGCTCCAAAAAATAATAACAAGATAAATAAACAATGAAGATATTAGCAAACGACGGGATTTCGAAAAGCGGCATTGAATTGTTGCAAAAAAATGGTTTTGAAGTGGTTACTACAAAAGTAGCACAGGAACAAGTCGCCCATTTTATCAATGCAAATAACATTGAAGTATTGTTGGTGAGAAGTGCAACTAAGGTGAAAAAAGACGTGATTGATGCGTGTCCAGGACTGAAAGTGATTGGCAGAGGTGGTGTTGGGATGGACAACATTGATGTGGATTATGCTCGTGAAAAAAATATTCATGTAATTAATACGCCAGCTTCTTCGTCAGATTCCGTGGCAGAATTGGTTTTTGCGCATTTGTTTAGCGGTGTGCGTTTTTTATATGATTCTAACCGAAATATGCCGCTGGAAGGCGACACCCATTTTGAAGCGATGAAAAAGTCATACGCAAATGGGATTGAGCTTCGAGGTAAAACATTGGGAATCATTGGTTTTGGTAGAATTGGAAAATCCGTGGCACGAATTGGTTTAGGCTTGGGAATGCGTGTGATTGCTAGCGATAAATTTGTAGGAAATGCTGAAATTAAAGTGGATTTTTACAACGGTCAGTTTATAAATGTGGACATTGTTACTGAACCAGTGGAAGATATTTTTAGGGAAGCAGATTTCATTTCGTTACATCTTCCGGCTCAGGAAGGTTATGTGATTGGCGCTCCAGAATTTGCGCAAATGAAAGATGGTGTTGGGATTATTAATGCTTCGCGTGGCGGAATTATTAACGAAGTGGAATTGATTGAGGCGCTCGAAACTGGAAAAGTTTCGTTTGCAGGTCTTGATGTTTTTGAGGATGAACCTACTCCGGCAGTTCAGGTTTTAATGCATCCAAAAATTTCTTTGACACCACATATTGGTGCGGCAACGCTTGAAGCACAAGATAGAATTGGAACCGAATTAGCGGAGCAAATAATATCATTGTTAAAAACTGAAATATAATTTGATTAAAAATAAAATTGAAAGCTTTTTTTGTTAGATTTGTTTAATAAAAACCATAAAAATTATGATTGATCAATTATCAGATTTAGTAAAACAGTTTGGCGAAAAAGCCGTGGTAAACAATAATAATGTACCAAATGAATTGAATGAAGGTGTAATGGATGAAGCCAGCACTTCAATTTTTTCGGGGTTGCAAAAAATTATTTCAGAAGGTGGAGCCGATAAAATTGGGCAATTGTTTCAAGGAGAAAATGCTTTTTCTAAAGACAATCCAGTTGTGAAGCAAATTATGGATCAGTTTTCGGGTAATTTAGGGCAAAAATTTGGCCTTTCGGGCGAAGCTTCAAATGGTGTTGCTCAAGGATTGATTCCAGAAGTATTAGGCTCTTTAATTGGAAAAGCAAAAAATCCGAACGATAAAAGTTTTGAAATTTCGGATATAATCAATTCCCTTTCAGGAGGTTCAGGAAATTCTTCTGTTATGGATGCAATTCAAAAATATGGTGGTCAATTTGGTTTAGATCAAAATAACGACGGAAAAGTAGATATGGCAGATGCTTCGGCAGTATTAGAGAAAAAAGGCGGCATTGGCGGTTTACTCGGAAAAATTTTTGGAAAATAAGATAGACAATTTACAAGTCGGGCAATTTGTCCGACTTTTTTGTTAAATGAAAACCACATTTGTAGTAATCTACTTTTTCTTTTTGTAATTTTAGAAAAAAAAATGAAATGAAAATTTGGGCTTCATTATTAACTGTGATGTTGATTGCGGCTTGTGCTTCAACTCCTAATTCTGCTAAGAACAATTTCCCGAAGGAAACAGAACAAATTACGGGAGACACATTGCGAATAGCCAATGACGAACTCGAATACGAGGTTATCATTATTGATCCTGGATTTAATGGTTGGGTAGTTTCGAATGCAAGACCAAGAGGTTATTATTCTCAACAATATCTTGAGTCCAGAAACCAAGATTGGGTTATAGGCTGGAATAACTATTTTTACCGAGGCCATGATTTATTTTTAATGCCAATTGAATATAGCCGAAAAATTGACTACGGTTATGAAGTTAACTATTTGTTGTTCAAATACCTAACTTATTATCAAATTAAAAATAATATTAAACTTGGAACCTTTGCCCCCAGAATTTAATTTTAGTAAAATACAACCTGCATTTATCTAAGTTAAGTTGTAATGCATCAACATTAACTATGTAAAAAATTTCAACCATTTACTTTAAGATTGTATCATGAAAAAATCGAGAGCCGTTGCTAATCGCTTCCGTGAAGTTTTGTTAAACGGAACTTGGATTGCAAATACTAACTTTAAGAATCAATTAGAGAACATTCATTGGGAAATAGCGGTAACAAGAATTTTGAATTTGAATACAATAGCTGATTTAGTTCAGCATATCCACTACTATATCAATGGCATTAACCAAGTGTTCGCAGGTGGTAATTTAGCTATCAAAGACGAATTCAGTTTTAGTTTTCCACCCGTTCTTTCACAAGAAGATTGGCAAAGCGTTTTGAACAAACTATGGATTGATGCGGAAGTTTTTGCCACATATGTGGAAACACTAAAAGACGAAGAATTAGAAGCCGTATTTGTTGATAAAAAATATGGCAGCTACTTGCGAAACATCGAAGGAATGATTGAACACAGTTATTATCATTTGGGACAAATAGTATTAATCCGAAAATTAATCGAAAACCAAATACTACGACAATTTTAATTTTCTATTTTAATTAGGTTTTGTATGCCAAAATTTAAAAGTGTACTTTTGTACTATATTAATTCAGTATGAATAAACTTAAAAAGCGTTGGGGAATTACTTCTAATTTTCAGCTCATCATTATATTTATTGTATTCGCCATCAATGGTTCACTTTCTGCAAGAATTTCCTATTTCTTGATGGGACTTTTGGGTATCAATAAAGAAAATACGCATTGGACGCTTTACTACATCATTCTACTTGTACTCGTTTTACCTCTCTATCCCTTTATGTTGATGGCATTTGGTTGGATTTTTGGCCAATCACAATTTTTCTTTCCTTTTGCAAAAAAAATGATTCGCAGTATGAAGCTTGGTTTTTTACTTCCAAAAGAAAAAATTACAGAAAAGGACCAAAATTTAGATCAATAAATCATGAGTCTTTCTTAATCCAATAAGTATAAATCCAGGTTAGTGTAAATGTAGGAATCACATCGGTAAACGGTAATAATTCTTCAATAGTAGCTAAAAAACCACCAACGGTTCCAACGGTTCCTTTATACATTCGGGATAAAATAAGACCTGAAATGGGAGCCCAAATCACATCTGCAAATTCACCCAAAAAAGGAATAGCGTAAGAAAACATCCCGATAAAATCAAAAAGTAAGCCCAAAACAAGTTGCTTTTGCTTCTTATCTTGAGCTGCTTTTATTTCTAAAGTTTCTGTTGTCATTTGTATCAAAAATTAATCGGTAACAATCACAACGCAAAACTGATGCCATTTATTTTTTCAATTTGTCTTTATATTGCTTTTTAACCTTTTCAACTTTAGGAGTAATGACGTATGCACAATAAGATTTGTCCTTATTTCTTGCATAATAATTTTGATGATAATTTTCGGCTATATAAAATGGAACAGCCGCTGACACTTTCGTCACTACTGGTTTTCCAAAAACGTTTTGACTGTTTAACTGGTCAATATATCCGTCAGTTATTTCTTTTTGCGCTTGATTGTGATAGAAAACTTCACTTCGATATTGTGTTCCCACATCGGCACCTTGCCTGTTTAAAGTGGTTGGATCATGTGTGGCAAAAAATATTTCGAGCAATTCTGCAAAAGAAATTTTTTGCGCATCAAAGGTAATTTGAATGGCTTCAGCGTGACCGGTTGCGCCAGTTGAAACTTGTTCATAAGTAGGATTTTCGCGCTTTCCACCAGTATAGCCTGATTCCACTTTTTTCACGCCATCTAATTCTAAAAAAACTGCTTCCGTACACCAGAAACATCCGCCGGCAAAAGTGGCAATTTCCAGTCCGTTTTCTACTTCAATTTTTACAGGTTCTTCCATTTGGGTAATTAAATTTTCGGTTGGTTTTTCTTTTGGCTGACATGAAAAATTTATCAATGTCAGCAAGGCAATCATCTTTTTCATTTTTTCCTTTTGTTTCGTAAATTTAAACAATAAATAAGCCATTATTTGAGTGTTAACGTAACTTTATCATTCTATTTTAAAATAATTGTGAAAATTGTTCGAATAATTTCGGCCACAGATTTTTTATAATTTTTAAAGCAAATTTGATATTCGTTCAAAACTTTGTTACTTTGCAAGAAAGATATATCTTACAATGATTCAAACAAAAAATTTGCACAAAAATTACGACCAGTTACATGTCCTAAAAGGTGTTGATTTACATATTAAAAAAGGTGAAATCGTATCAATTGTAGGAGCTTCAGGTGCTGGAAAAACAACGCTTTTGCAAATTTTAGGAACGCTGGACAAACCTGATTTAAAGAAAACTTCAACTTTACAGATTGATGGCATTGACATATTAAACTTGAAAGACAAAGAACTTTCAAAATTTAGAAATAAAAAATTAGGTTTTATTTTCCAATTCCACCAATTATTACCAGAATTTACAGCGTTAGAAAATGTGTGTATTCCGGCATTTGTGGCGGGAGTTCCAAAAGCCGAAGCCGAAACAGAAGCCAAAAAATTGTTGGAATATTTAGGTCTTTCACACAGAATCAATCATAAACCTGGAGAACTTTCGGGTGGAGAACAACAGCGAACGGCCGTTGCCAGAGCGTTAATCAACAAACCGGCAGTAATTTTTGCTGATGAACCTTCAGGAAATTTAGATACCGCTTCCGCAGAAAATTTGCACCAACTTTTTTTCAAACTTCGGGAAGAATTCGGGCAAACTTTTGTGATTGTTACTCATAATCAAGAACTTGCCAATATGGCTGACAGAAAACTCACCATGTCTGACGGGCAAATTATTTAAAAGATGCTACTCATACTTTTAAGTTGGATTTACATTTTATTTACATGCATTAATTACGGTTTTTTGTTAGATAAAATTTTGCGGCTTAAAGCAAAAAATTTTGTCATAATAGCCATCCTCGGACTTTTTTCAACCACAATAATTGCAAATATTTGGGCAATATTCGGACGGATTAATGTAGAATTTCACGCGGCAATGTTGGTTGGAAATTTGATTTTATGGGCAAAATGCAGAAGCCAGATTTCTTTTAATTATAAAAATTTTTTCACCGAAATTACTCAACTCGAAAAATCGCTAAAAGTTGCGCTTTTTTTGATTTCAATTTTTATCCTTGCGCAATGCGCCAGCATTCCGTACGCGATTGACAACGAATCGTATTACATCCAAACGATAAAATGGATTAACGAATATGGTTTTGTCAAAGGTTTAGCAAATATTCATATTTTTCTAGGGCAAACAAGTGGCTGGCATATCACGCAAAGTGTTTTTAATTTTTCGTTTTTATACAACAGATTCAATGATATCAGCGGATTTTGTTTGCTTTTCGGAAATATTTTTGCCATCCAAAAACTCAATAATTATTTTAAGCACCATCGAAAAACCGATTTAATCATTGGCCTTTTTCCGCTTGCCAATATTTTGTTGTTTCAATTCATTAGTACTCCATCGCCGGACTTGCCTGTTTATGTTTTTACGTTTATTATTTTTTCATACTTCCTTGACAATTATGATGAAATGACTACTGAAGTTTTTCATTTAATTTCAATTCTGGTTCTTTTTTGTTTATCCATTAAACCCACAACCATCGGGATTACCATTTTACCACTTTTTATATTACTTCAAAATTTTAGACAAATTAAAATTTACAAAATTGCGGCTTTTTCATTTTTAATTTTGGGATTATTTGTAGCCAAAAATTTAATCGTAACGGGTTATGCCTTGTTCCCAATGACACAAACTTTCGGCTTCGTGGCAGATTATCAAGTGCCAGAAAAAATTGCGGTTTTATACTATTCATGGACTAAATATTTTGCATATTCTGTTACCGAAGCGCAATTTAACAGCATGACGAATTTCGAAATTTTTTCTCGATGGCTTTTCATGCCAAAACTGCACGGAATTTTCAATAAAATAAGTCTGTTTCTGGTTATTTTTACGCCAATCATCATTTACAAATTTTTCCGAAAAACAAAATTTTGGGTGTTGTACTTCGCAATGCTACTTCAATTATTGCTTCTATTTCTATCGTCGCCACAATACCGTTTTTTCCTTAATTTCATTTTGTTCTTTTCTTTGATTTGGTTTGGAATTTTGATCGATAGAAAAAAAATCATTCTTGTTTCGCTGTATGCATCTATGATATTTGTAGGAATTGTATTATTTATTCCAATCCATTTAAAAAATATTGCCCGAAATACTCATGCCGTAGAATCGAGTACTTTTTCTTTCAAAAATGTAATTTTTCCGTATTCAAATTCAAAATACAATACCGGTTTTGAATTAATTACCCAAGAAAAATTCTTTTATAATTCCCCTACCGAAATTGACTTTTTTTGGGGAACAGGAAACGGAAAATTACCTTGTGTAAACAAAATTCAAATTGATTATTTCGAAAAAAATTATGCCGTAAAACCACAAATGAGAAGTACACATTTAAAAGATGGATTTTATGCAAAAGATACTTCAACTGAATGAAAATGAATCAAAAAGAATTAAAAGATTTTCTTGATGAAAAAGTGGTTTTGTACAACAATCCCAACTTTATCGAAACCGATCCAATCCAAATTCCGCATTTGTTTTCTTTGAAGGAAGACATTGAAATTGCTGGATTTTTAGCCGCAACAATTGCTTGGGGAAATCGTAAAATGATTATCAACAACGCCAAAAAAATGATGGACTTGATGGGAAATTCGCCTTATGATTTTGTTTTGAATCACAACAATAATCATTTAGAAAAACTACAAAATTTTGTCCATAGAACTTTTAACGGAACCGATTTTACTACTTTTATAAAAGCGCTGCAAAATATTTACAAAAAACATAACGGTTTAGAATATGTTTTCCATAAAAATTTAATTGACAATAATTTACAACAAAGTATTCATCATTTTAAAAAAACTTTTTTTGAAATCGAGCATCTTCCCCGAACGCAAAAACACGTTTCGGATCCGCTCAATAATTCGGCTGCCAAACGCCTAAATATGTTTTTACGTTGGATGGTTCGCAATGATAATGCTGGCGTGGATTTTGGCATTTGGAAAAGCATCAATCCTGCGGCATTGTCTTGCCCGTTAGACGTTCATTCCGGTAATGTGGCTCGTAAACTCGGGATTCTTTTGCGTAAGCAAAATGATGCTAAAGCCTTGGCTGAACTTGATGTATCGCTTAGAAATTTTGACAAAAACGATCCTGTAAAATATGATTTCGCTCTTTTTGGTTTAGGCGTTTTTGAAGGATTTTAGTTTAGATAGCTTAGAAATTTTAGATTTTAAGACTCCTTAAACCTTGTTGAAATAAATAGTTAAATTGCTCATAATCTGAAAAGTCTTAACATCTATCAATCTAAGAAGTCTAACCTTCTAAGTGGTCTAAACCCAAGAAGTCCAAATTTTACCGTACCTTTGCCAAAATTTTAAGTTATGTCGAGTTTCGAGCAATTCAATCTGCCAAAATCTTTAGAAAAAGCAATCGCAGATTTAGGCTTCACTACCCCAACTCCTATTCAGGAAAAATCTTTTTCGGTGATTACCTCCGGACGAGACATGATGGGAATTGCTCAAACCGGTACCGGAAAAACCTTTGCATACCTTTTGCCATTGCTAAAATTATATAAATTTACACCAACCCACACGCCAAAAATTGTGATTTTGGTTCCCACGCGTGAATTAGTTGTTCAGGTAGTGGAAGAAGTGGAAAAGCTCACTAAATACATGTCAGTTAGAACATTAGGTATTTTTGGAGGTGTCAACATCAATACTCAGAAAAAAAATGTTTACGAAGGAATCGATATTTTGGTAGGAACTCCCGGACGTGTGATGGATTTAGCGCTTGACAACGTTTTGCGCTTTGACGAAACCCAAAAATTAGTTATCGACGAGTTTGACGAAATGCTGAATTTAGGTTTTAGAATTCAACTGACTTCTATTTTGGCGATGATGAAATCCAAACGTCAAAATATTCTTTTTTCGGCAACGATGACCGATGAAGTAGATGCCGTTTTGGAAGATTTTTTCGATTATCCACAAGAAGTTTCCTTGGCGCCATCGGGAACGCCTTTGGAAAAAATTCAGCAATTTAAATACCTCGTTCCAAATTTTAATACAAAAATCAATTTGCTGCAACATTTATTGCGAACGCAAGAAAATATGAGCAGAATTTTAATTTTCATCAACAACAAGCGTTTTGTGGATATGGTTTACGAGCGTTTAGGTGAAGAATTTGAAGAACAATTTGGGGTAATTCATTCCAACAAATCGCAAAATTACAGATTGGAAACAATGGCGAAATTTCAGGAAGGTTTGCTTCGTGGCATTATCACAACTGATGTAATGGCGAGAGGTTTAGATATTTCTGACATTACACACGTGATTAACTTTGATGTTGCGGAAATTCCCGAACAATATATCCACAGAATTGGTAGAACCGGTCGTGCCGATAAAGATGGTGTGGCGTTAAGCTTTGTTTCGCCAAAAGAAGAAGATTTTTTTATTGAAAGTGAAATGTTGATGGACAAAGAAGTGGAAACCCTCGATATTCCTACAGATGTTGAGATTTCTACTATTTTAATTGAATCAGAAAAAACACGTCAACCGATAAAAATGAAACGTGCCAAATTAGAAGGTGGTGGTGCTTTTCACGAAAAATCGGATAAAAATAAAAAGGTCAATCTGGGTGGTCCCGGAAAAACAAAACCCCGCAAAACGAAATCTCGTAACCGTGGTGTGGAAAGAACTCGCGATGCCAAAAAGAAAAATAAAGGCAAATAAAATTTACTGCTTTCCAAAAACCAAACATACAGGCGAACAAACTTCAATGCGTTTTCCGGTATCAACTAATTTTCCGGTTTGCGGATCAATCCTAAAAATCACCACATTATTACTATCTTGATTGGCAACTAATAAAAATTTTCCGGTGGGATCTATGACAAAATTTCGGGGTGATTTACCTTTGGTACTGCTGTGATTTACAATATTTAAACCGCCTTTTTTATTGATAGCAAAAGTGCTAATCGTGTTAGCATCTCCCCTATTTGTGGCATACAAAAATTTTCCATTTGGCGAAATG
Organism: Flavobacterium ichthyis; assembly: GCF_009915155.1. Taxonomy (GTDB): domain Bacteria; phylum Bacteroidota; class Bacteroidia; order Flavobacteriales; family Flavobacteriaceae; genus Flavobacterium; species Flavobacterium ichthyis. The sequence continues at coordinate 81,331 of NZ_JAABLM010000002.1, forward strand.
TGAATGTCTGCCGCACCAATTTTTCCTTTAAAATCTTTAGGAAGCAAAGTAGTTTCCTCCATTTTTCTCAAATTACCATTACTATATTTGTAAGACGAAATATTTCCATCTAATTCGCCTAAAACATAGACAAATTTCCCGTCGTTACTAAAGGTAAGATGTCTTGGTCCGCTTCCCGGTTTGGTTTCAATAATCGATTTTTGTTCCAAAATTTTATCAGTTGACGTTGGATTGTATTTGTACACAAAAATTTTGTCAACCCCCAAATCATTCACCACAATATATTTTTTATCGGGCGAAAATACTACTTGATGCACGTGGGCTTTTTCCTGTCTTTCCTTGTTCAAGCTATTTCCTTCGTGTTGAATTAGCTGTTTTAAATTTCCTGCTTCGCCGTTTTTTTCAATACCAAAAACAGAAATATTTCCCCCAGAATAATTGGCAACGATGATATTTTTTTCATCAGCTATAATAAAACATGGATCAGCACCATAAGAATTTTGCTGGTTTAGCAAATCTATTTTTCCACTTTTCGAATTATAGGAAAACGCGGAAATGGTACTGTTTTCGCCATTTTCGTTTACGCTGTAAATATTCTTTGAATCAGAAGAAACCGTCAAGTAACTTGGATTTTTAATATTTTCGGTACTGTTTTTTAAAGCAAAATCTCCAAAATCGGTACTAAAATCATACACATAAATTCCTTTGCTATCGCAATTATTAGTGTAAGTTCCAATGATGAGATTGTAAATTTTATCTTGTGCTTTCAAAGAAATTGCACTTGAAAAAACTAAAAAAAGTAATGCTGTTTTTTTCATTCTTAAAATTATAAGCCACAAAAATAAAGCTTCAAATTTCAAAAAAGACTTTAGAGAATGTTAATTCAACAATAAAAAAAAATTTGTCGACTCGTAAAAAATGCTCACAAATGTTTATTTTTGACAAACTTTCGATTAATGCAATTTAAACACCCAGAAATTCTATACTTCCTCTTTTTGCTGATCATCCCGATTTTAGTGCATCTATTTCAATTGCGTAGGTTTAAGAAAGAATATTTTACCAACGTTCACTTTCTAAAAGAACTGGCGATTCAAACCCGAAAAAGTTCAAAGCTCAAAAAATATTTATTACTGTCTATGCGACTTTTGCTTTTGGCGGCATTGATTTTTGCCTTTGCTCAACCATATTTTTTGGCAAAAGACAGTAAAATGGCAAGCAATGAAATGTTTGTGGTATTAGACAATTCGTTTTCAATGCAAGCAAAAGGAAAAAAAGGCGAAATTTTAAAACGATGCGTTCAAGAACTTTTAGAACAAACACCTGATAACCAACAATTTTCAGTAATTAGTAATTCAAGTCAATTTTGGGAAACCGATATCAAATCAATTCAAAAAGAGTTACAACAATTGGATTATGATGCAAGTGAATTTTCGTTGGAGACTATCGTGTCGCAAATCAAAACCAAAAACCCAAATTCGAAGAAAGATTTGATCGTCATAACCGACGGAATCGGCCTCGAAAGCGAACAATTAAAAAGCATTGACAGCACTTTTAACACCTATTTTATTGTTCCGAAAATTGAGCAGCAAAAAAACGTTTCCATTGACAGTGTTTATATCAATCAAACGTTGGATAAATTTTACGAAATTTCAATAACTATTTCATCTTCAAATAATTACGAAAGTTCAGTTCCGGTTGCATTGTATAATTCTGGGAAATTAATTGCCAAAACGGTTGTAGAAAAAGTTTCGGAAAAACCGGTTTTATTTACTATTCCAAAGGAAAATTTCAACGGTTATGTTTCGATAAACGACAATGCGCTTTATTACGATAATCAATATTATTTCAGTATTTCAGCTCCTGAAAAAACCAATGTTTTGAGCATTGGTGATGATGCGAAAAATAATTTTTTAAGGAAAATTTACTCAGGCGAAGAATTTGTTTATAAAAATCTTGAAATCAATTCATTAGAATACAATTTGATTGATAAACAAGATGCGATTGTTTTAAATGAACTCAACGAAATTCCGCAAGCTTTGGCGACAAATCTTAAAGTTTTTGTGGAAAAAGGTGGTAACCTGATTGTGATTCCATCCACACAAATTAAAGCGGAAAATTATAATCGTTTTTTATCGCAATTTGGTAAAATCCAATTGCAAACGGGTTCAAATCAAGAAAAACAAGTTTCTAAAATTTCCTACAATCATCCACTTTACAGTACTGTTTTTGAAAAAAAAACTGATAATTTTCAATATCCAACAGTTAAAGTTTCGACAACGCTATCTTCAAATATTCCAGCCGTTTTAAGCTTCACAGATTCTCAGCCATTTTTAATTTCAGCAAAAAAATCTGTGGGTTCAGTTTACGTTTTTGCAGCAGCAATTAATAAAGAATTTTCTAATTTTCAAAACTCACCATTAATTGTTCCTACATTTTACAACATGGCAAAAAATAGCCAAAAAACCGGAATCAATGCTTTGAAAATTGGGCAAAATCAACCTTATATTGCCAACGCATCATTGCAAAAAGATGAAATTTTGAAATTAAAAAATCTCACAGACAAAAATGCTCCGGAAATTGTACCTATGCAACAACTTTTGAGTAATAAAGTAAAACTTCAATTTGAAAATGCTCCAGAAAAAGCTGGGATTTTTGGCTTGTTTAATGGCGAAATAATGGTTCAAGCAGTGGGATTTAATTACGCCAGAACCGAAGGAAATTTGACGGAAGTAGATTTAAAACTCCTTGAAAATTTTAATGTGGTGGATGGAATTGGTCAGGTTTTTGACGAAATCCAAACCAATAGAACGGACAATAATTTGTGGAAATGGTTTGTAATTCTGGCTTTATTATTTCTTATTTCTGAAATTTTCATTCAAAAATTTATAAAATAAACAACAACACAACGCATGACTATTTTAATTAAAAACGCAACCATCATCGACCCGGAAAGTGCGTTCCATCGACAGAAAAAAGATTTGTTGATTGAAAATGGAAAGTTTAAAGAAATCAACACAACTATTTCAAATTCAGACAAATACCAAATTGTTGAGTTTGACAATTTATACATTTCCTCAGGTTGGTTTGACATGAGTGTAAGTTTTGGCGAACCTGGATTTGAAGAGAGAGAAACCATCGCAAATGGACTTTTGACAGCTGCAAAAAGCGGCTTTACGGCAGTAGCTTTACAACCCAATTGTTTCCCGATTGCTGATAATCAAGCGGCAATTGCTTTCGCAAAAAATAAATCAACTGGTAGTGCCACACAAATTTTTCCCATTGGTGCTTTGACCAAAAACAGCGAAGGCAAAGATTTAGCAGAACTTTTTGACATGAAAAACGCGGGTGCAATTGCATTTGGCGACTATAACAAAAACCTGAATAATGCCAATTTAATGAAAATTGCATTGCAATACACCCAAGATTTTAATGGTTTGGTATTGGCTTTCTGTGAAGACGAAAATGTAAAAGGAAATGGCGTGGCAAATGAAGGAATTTCTGCAACAAAGTTAGGATTGAAAGGCATTCCGGCTTTGGCAGAAGAATTACAAATCGCCAGAAATTTATTTATCTTAGAATATTGTGGCGGAAAAATTCACTTCCCCACAATTTCTACAAAAAAATCTGTAGAATTAATTCGAGAAGCGAAAACCAAAAATCTAAATGTAACTTGTTCTGTTTCAACCCATCATCTTACCTTAAACGATAAAGCATTACAAGAATTTGATACGAGACTTAAAGTTTCGCCTCCACTACGCGACGAAGAAACGAGAAAATTTTTGCTTGAAGCCGTTCTAGATGGAACGATTGATGCCATTACTTCCGATCATAATCCTATCGATATCGAACACAAGAAAATGGAATTTGATTTGGCAAAAAACGGAACTATTGGTTTAGAAAGTGCTTTCGGTGCTTTGCTCGGCGTTTTACCTTTGGAATTAGTAATTGAAAAATTAACTTTCGCCAGAAATATTTTCGGTATTGAAAAACCAAAAATTGCCGTTGGAGAAAAAGCAGAAATCACATTATTTGACCCGGATATAAAGTGGACTTTTACAAAAGATTCAATTCAGTCAAAATCAAAAAACAGTGCTTTTTTAGGAACAAATTTAACCGGAAAACCACTCGGAATTTATAATAATAATACACTGATTTTAAACAAATAAAATGAATAATCAATATATAAACGAAGGGAAAAACATAGCGATTATCGCTCATTTAACCATCATAGGAACTATAATTGCGGCAGTGATGAACGGCGATAAAAAAAATCCATTTTCCGGGTTTTATGTGCGTCAAGCCTTAGGAATAAACTTACTTTTTTTCGCATTGGGTTATCCCGTAGGTTTGTTTGATAACTGGATGATTTCGTCATCATTATATATTTTTGGGTTTATTTTATGGGCATACAGCTTTGTAAGCGTACTTCAAAATCAGTTAAATTTAATTCCGTTTTTGGGAGCATTTTTTCAAAAACTATTTAAAAATCTTGTTTAAAATTTATCATGAAAACCCAAATCCAATACTTAGTTAGAGCTCCTAAAATTATCAAAGAAAAAAATCCCTTATTGCTTTTATTGCACGGTTATGGGAGTAATGAAGAAGATTTGTTTGCCTTTGCATCTGAGCTTCCGGAAAATTATTATGTGGTTTCGGCAAGAGCTCCGTATGATTTACAACCTTATGGCTATGCTTGGTACGCCATCAATTTTGACGCAGATCAAAATAAGTTTACTAACAATGAACAAGCCATTGAGTCGCGAGATTTGATTACCAAATTTTTGAACCAGCTTGAAAGTGAATTACCTATTGATTATCAAGATGTTACCTTAATTGGTTTTAGTCAAGGAAGTATTTTGAGTTACGCAGTTGCCTTAACCTATCCCGAAAAAATTAAAAATGTAATTGCTTTAAGTGGTTATTTACATCCTGAAATTATCCCTCAAAATCTTGACGGCAGAAATTTTTCCCACCTCAAAATGTTTGTTTCACACGGTTCACAAGACCAAGTAATTCCAGTGGAATGGGCAAGACAAGCTCCTGATTTTTTACAAAAATTAGGTGTTGATGTAACTTACAAAGAATATCCAATTGGTCACGGTGTTTCTCCTCAAAATTTTAGAGATTTATTAAATTGGCTAAACGCCAATAATTAACTTTTTGATGGACTTAAAAATAATTTCAGAAAAAATATGGAAGCTTTCTGCCTCTTCATTGGAAAAATTGGAAGCCATTTCTGAAATTATTTCGTTTCCAAAAGGAGAAATTCTTTTTCACCAGAATAAAATTGAAACTGATATTTACTTTCTAAAAAAAGGAATTGTTCGCGCATTTTCGGAAATAGACGGTTCACAAATCACATTTTGGTTTGGGCTTGAAGGTGACGTTGTACTATCAATGAACAGTTACGTTAATAAAAAGCCTGGCTACGAAACAATTGAATTACTCGAAGATTCTGAATTTTACAAAATCAAAACGAGCAAACTTAATGATCTGTATTTAAAAGATTTAGAGCTTTCTAATTGGGGTAGAAAATTAGCAGAACAAGAACTAATTAAAGTTGAAAAAAGATTGATTGACCGTCAGTTTTTATCTGCTTCAGAACGATACAAACAACTCTTAATGCTTTATCCTCAACTTATTAAAAGAGTAGCTTTAGTTCATATTGCCTCTTTTTTGGGAATTACAGCAGTAAGCTTAAGCAGAATTCGTTCAATGGTCAAATGATTTCTTATCATATGTTAATTTTTTGTTCATATTTTTAATAGAAATTTGCAAAAAATATCGAAATATGAGTTGGATTTTATTAATTATCGCAGGATTATTTGAAGTGGCATTTACGTCATGTTTGGCAAAAGCAAAAACAGCCGAAGGCACTGATGTTTACCTGTGGTACGGCGGATTTTTAGTCACTTGTTTTCTAAGTATGTTTTTACTCATTAAAGCTACCCAAACTTTACCTTTAGGAACCGCTTATGCAGTATGGACCGGAATTGGGGCTGTAGGAACAGTATTAATGGGAATATTTTTCTTTAAAGATCCGGTGACTTTTTGGAGAATGTTTTTCATCACCACGCTAATTGCTTCAATAATTGGCTTAAAAGTAGTTTCCACGCATTAGTTATTAATAAAGCTACGTTAAAATAGACCTTTTTTTGCCTATAAATTTCTAATTTTAGCTAAAAGAGCTAATGCAAAATCTATTCTTTGAGAGTTGGGAAAATATATTTCGAATTGTGATTTGCTCCGCGATTGGATATCTAGCGCTATTTCTTTTCATCAGAATTTCGGGCAAACGTACACTTTCGAAATTTTCAGCTTTTGACTTTGTAGTTAGCGTTTCGCTAGGATCAACACTTTCATGGATGATTTTGGATCAGGTAAGGATATTAGAGGGTGGTATAGCTTTAATTGTTATAATTGTCCTTCAGTATTTGTTAGCATTTATATCCCAAAAGTCCAAATCTTTAGAGAGGCTAATAAATTCTTCACCAACCTTATTATTTTATGACGGTAAATTTCTGAAGCATAAATTAAAAACAGAATTTATCACTCAAGAAGAGATTATAGCCGAAGTTCGTAAAAATGGAATTGAAGATTTAAACGAAGTTCGCGCCATTATATTGGAAATCGACGGAAATATTTCGATAATTAAAAAAAGTGAAAAAGTAGGACGTTCTACTTTAGTAAAAATTGCAAATACTTAGAAAATTTCCACTCAAATTGACTGTTTTACCAACGATTTATGTACAAATCCTTTCAATCCCTCCGAAGTTTGAATATGTACCCAATCATCATTTTGCCCCAAAAGAACCAATTTTTCAGAAAAATTTGAAGTCGTCACAATTTCAGATTTAGTAGAAGGCATTTTCCGAAGATTCACTTTTTTATTATTAATGATTACAAAATCGGTCTTGAAATCCAACCGAATTTTTTTATGCACGTCTATCTTTTTCCGCTCGAAAACAAACGGCAACGGATCAATCGCGCCGCTAAAACCTTTGTAAATTCCTAAATGCAAATGCGGTGGCGTGAATTGGGCATTTCCCGTATTTCCTACAAAACCTAAAGTATCTCCTTGTTTTGCGTAACTTCCGGATGACACACTTATGCTGTCTAAATGTGCATAGTAAATGGAGTTTCCAAAAATTTCTGTACGTTGCCAAACTTGTTTTCCACCCAAACCAGTATTTCCGGTTCGCGTGATTCTTCCGTTAGAAACGGCAAGTACAGGCGTTCCTTTTTTAGCAAAAATATCAATTCCTTCGTGTTTTCGTTTGCCACCATCGCGATCCATCCCCCAGAAACTTCCAATGGCATCATTTGATTTTCCTGCAACAGGAAAGCCATACACGGGATTTTTATTAATGATAAATGAAAATTGTCCAGAAATTTTATTTCCTGGCTGGATTAGAAGTAAATATTTTCCAGAATTCGGGCTGACGAACGATAGTTTATCCATTTGAGTTCCGACAAGGCCATATTTATCTGAAGAAGCATTTTCCAAAGAAAAAATATTAAGAAAAACTTTTTGCTGGGAAGAATCTTTTTGGACCAAAACGTCAAGTTTTTCGCCTTCTTTTATATCAAATATGTAGCTATAAGCCAAGTTTACATTGGGATTAAAAATACCGCTTTCAGCGTAGGGCGTTTCAATTTCGACACTATTTTGAATACCATCTTGAAAAGCTTTTTGCCAGAGAATCAATTCATTGTCATTACCTTCAAAACTATGTTCGTATTGAGCACGAGCATCCGAATCGACAAAAATTTTTGTGATTTTTTGGAACGGATCGCCGTTTTTGCAACTCACCATAAAAGTGGCAAACAACAATATAAGAAGTAATGGGGTGTTTCGAGTCATGTAAACAAATAAAGCATATTTCATGCCGAAATAATTACTTTAACTATTCATTCACAACAGTTTAACTAAAAAATTATTCTTCGGGATTGTCACTCCCGGTAACAACGGTCTCGTTTATTTTTGCTCCAGCATATAATAAAGAATCCCCTTTTTTAAGAGCGAAACCTCCTGTAGTCTGAAGTTTCCAATGATTACCTTCATAAGGATCCCCTTCAGATTTTCGTTTTAATATAATACTGCTTTTTTCTTGAGGAACGAAAATTTCCGCTCGATTTCCATCTTCTTCTAAAATAGCAAAAGCACTGGACTGTACATCTCGAGACTCAATTGATTTTACTGAGTTAAGACGAATTCCGGTTTCAAAAGGACGAACACAACTGTCCCGCAAAACGGAAAATGTATAGCCAGCGGAAGCCACACAACCTTTTTCATCTTTATCAGCTCCAACTACTCGACCCAATTTTTTATTGGTAGTAACATCGTCCGTAGATCCACTTAAATCACGGCATCCTGATAACGCAATGATCATTAGGGCGACAATTATTTTTTTCATTTTATCAGATTTGGAAACGATAAAAATACGAAAAAATTTAATTTACTGTAGTGGAATATACGAAACTATCAACAGTTTCAAAATCAGTAGGTTTGCCGTCATTAACAAAATATTTGATGAGCACTTCACCCCAAACTTTTCCTGCATTAAAATCAGCTATAATCCAGCGATGGTTTAAAATTTTAATTTTATTGATATAGGTTCGATTGCCGTTGATTGTTCCATATTTTGTTAAGGGATTACCTTCTGGATTTTCATTTAACGACTTGATTTCATCTCTAATTTGGTTTGAAAGTTGCTCAATATCATAACCTTCGTAGTAGTCCATTGCATTATCGTTATAATCCAAAGAAAAATAATTGGCCTCTAGTACTTGACCATACATTGATTGGATGGAATCTTTTTTGGTTTTAAATTCTAATTGATATTTCTCAATTCGTGATTCTTCAAATTTTAATTTTTTAGAAAAATACATAAAGGTGAAAATATTCATTAACACAGAAAATATAAACAGGTATAAGATAGTTTTTTTCATTTTTTTTTTCAATGTTGTATTTTAAATTGTAATTTCAAGGTTATCGTAAGCTACAAAAACATTTTTAGGCAGTTTTTGCTCAATAATTTGATGAAAACCCATTTTGTGACTGATATGTGTTAAATATGCTTTTTCAGGATTTACTTTTTTAATAAAATTTAGTGCATCAGCTAAATTAAAATGAGAGTGATGAGGCTCCTCCATTAATGCGCTAACAACCAAAACTTTAACACCTGTTAATTTATTAATTTCTTCAATGCTTATTGTTTTAATATCGGTTAGATATGCGAAATTTTCAATTCGATATCCGAAAACTTGTAAATCACCATGCAAAGCGTCAATAGGCATCACAATTTTATTTCCCAATAAAAACTCCTGGTTTTTCTTCACGATTACAGCATCAACCGAAGGAGCTCCTGGATAACGATTATCTTTTTCAAAAATATAATCAAATCTTTTTTCCAAATTAGCTAAGACGCGTTCGTGAAGAAAAACTTTCATTGCACCTTGCGCAAAATTATACGGTCGAATGTCATCTAACCCTGCGGTATGATCTGAATGCTCGTGGGTAAAAAGAATTCCGTCCAATCTTTGCGTATGGCTATTCAACATTTGTTGCCTAAAATCGGGCCCACAATCAATTACAAATGTAAAATTTCCCCAAGAAATTCTTACGGAAACCCGTAACCTCTTGTCCTTTGGATCAGTACTTTTACACACCGGATGATTACTTCCAATTACTGGAATTCCTTGTGATGTTCCGGTTCCTAAAAAAAAGACTTTCAAATGCGTTAATTTTTTACAAAAATAAGATTAATTACCTTTTAAAAAAGTCATGTTTTGTTAACTTTGCAACAGCAGTAACAGAATTTATGAGAAACGACGAAAACGAAATTACACTTAAAGGCGACAGAGTTATTGAACAAATTCCTTCGATTAAGGACAAAGCTTTGCGCATTAATCTTAACGAAAACATTTACGGAACTTTTGCTGAAATTGGTGCCGGACAAGAGACTGTTAGACATTTTTTTAGAACAGGTGGATCATCAGGAACTATTGCCAAAGCAATGTCTGCGTACGACAAAGATTTTAGCGACGCTATTTATGGAGCTGAAGCCGACGGAAGATATGTAACCGAAGAACGTCTTAAAAAAATGCTTTCTCACGAAGTAAAATTAGTAGAGCAACGGCTTAAGCGCGACAAACATCCAAGTAAAATGTTTTTTAGTTACGCTAATACTGTTGCTACAATTGATTTTGCGAAGCAATTCAAAGGTCACGGATGGGTTGGAATCAAATATCAATTAGAACCAGACGAGGATTATAACGAAATAGTGTTACATATTCGTTTCAAAGAAACTGATGCAAGATTGCAGCAAGAAACTTTAGGAATTTTAGGTGTAAACCTTATATATGGAGCGTTTTACAAATATAATGATCCTAAAAAATTATTGAGATATTTATATGACCATCTCGACAAAGATCAACTCGAAATAGATACCATAAATTTTTCAGGTCCGCGATTTGCTGATGTAGATAATCGATTGATGAGTTTACAACTTGTAAAAAATGGTATGACCGATGCCGTAATGTTCAATCCAGATGGTAACAATGTGCTTCCGGCAGCTGTACTTTACAAGAGAAATATTCTTGCGCTTCGCGGAAGTTTTCGTCCCGTAACGCGCGTCAATATGGACATGTATAAAAAGTCGTTAGAAATGTTTTTGGCAGAAAATAAAGTAGAAGAAAAAAATACTTTAGTAGTTTTTGAAATTACACTTTCTAACCTAAGATCTGACGGAGAAATTGACGAACGTGACTTTATGGATCGGGCAGAATTACTTTGTTCGCTAGGACAAACTGTTATGATTTCTAACTTCCAGGAATATTATAAAGTAGTTGAATATTTCTCTAATTATACCAAAGCCAGAATGGGATTGGCAATGGGAGTGAATAATTTAATTGATATTTTTGATGAAAAATATTACCGCCATTTAAGTGGTGGAATTTTAGAAGCATTTGGGAAATTGTTTTACCGTGATTTAAAAGTTTTCTTGTATCCAATGAAAGGTGAAAACGGAGAAATCATTAATTCAGAAAATTTGAAAGTTCATCCACGAATGAAAGAATTGTACAAGTTCTTTAAATTTAACGGAAAAGTGATTGATATTACAGATTACGATGAAAATGATTTGGATATTTTCTCACGCGAAGTTTTGAAAATGATTAGCAAAGGCAAACCAGGTTGGGAAGAAATGTTACCAAAAGGTATTGCCGAAATGATTAAAAAAGATAATCTTTTTGGTTACGATCCAAGAAAATTGATGGAAGAAGCCAATTGATTTTTGACTTGAGATTTGAGATTTAAGATTCTTGGAATTTTCTATTTGTATTCTATAAAAAAAGCAGTATTCGTTTACGAATTACTGCTTTTTTATTTAGTTGTATATTCTAAAAACTGATTATTGATTACCAATTACTAGTTACCAATCACTAATTTCCTATTTCAAAATCTGGTTAGAATGCTCTTTCGTTTTAACATTTGTAATAACATCTTGGATAATTCCATTTTCGTCAATGACAAAAGTGGTTCTATGAATGCCATCGAAAGTTTTGCCCATAAATTTTTTAGGACCCCAAACTCCAAAGGCGTTAATCATATCTTTATTTTCGTCAGCAATTAAAGGGAAAGGCAATTTATTTTTTTCGATGAAATTTTGTTGACGTTTGGCATTATCTGCACTAACGCCTAAAATTTCGTAACCTAAAGATTGAAAGCGTTGGTAATTATCGCGCAAATTGCACGCTTCAGTGGTGCAACCTGGTGTGCTGGCTTTAGGATAGAAAAAAATTACGAGTTTTTTTCCAGCGTAATCTTTTAGTTGGTGAGTGTTTTGGTCTTGATCTTTAGCGTTAAAATTAGGTGCTTTGTCCCCTATTTGCAGTTGTGTCATTTTATTAAATATTTTTTTGTTAGCAGTATTTTGCCCCGGATGGCAGTGAAAAGCCCGGAGGCGAAATTTGTATTTTTTTGCCAATTTTGGCAGAGCGACTACCGAAACTTAGGGAGAAGCTCCTGCCGAATTGTGCAAAAAAACAAATTTTGCCGAGGACTTGAAACGTACAGCCGGATTAGGCACATCATTATTTTTATGGTAATTTTGTGCGGATAAAGTTACATTTTTTAGTGATGACGAAAAAGGAAAAGGCTGCTTTTGTGGCCGAAAAATTGGAGGAATTGTACTCGGAAATCCCGATTCCGTTGGATCATAAGGATGCTTACACGTTGCTGATTGCGGTTTTGCTTTCGGCACAATGTACGGATGTTAGGGTGAATCAAATTACACCGTTATTGTTTGCCAAGGCTGATAATCCTTGGGATATGGTAAAAATGTCGGTAGAAGAAATTCAGGAAATTATCAGGCCTTGTGGGCTTTCTCCAATGAAATCTAAGGGGATTTTTGGGTTGAGCGAAATTTTAATTGAAAAATATAATGGCGAGGTACCGCAAAGTTTTGAGGCTTTAGAATCGCTTCCGGCGGTTGGTCATAAGACGGCAAGTGTGGTCATGTCGCAGGCTTTTGGGGTTCCGGCTTTTCCGGTGGACACGCATATTCACCGATTGATGTACCGCTGGGGTTTGAGTTCAGGGAAAAATGTGGTGGAAACGGAGCGTGATGCGAAGAAAATTTTTCCGAAAAATTTGTGGAACAAGCTGCATTTACAGATGATTTGGTACGGTAGAGAATATTCGCCGGCTCGTGGCTGGAGGCTGGAAAAAGATGTGATTACGGCTACGATTGCGAATAAAAAAATGCTGAAGGAGTTGAGAGGAATTTGATATGAATTTGGAATCTGAAATGATTTTGTTGAGAATCTAAAATGAATTCAGACTAAGTTCAGATTAAAAAATCCCGGCGATAACCGGGATTAGTGCTAGTTTGCGATAGTTTCAAACTTCATTCCTTTTGCTTTTACAAAAGTCAGTGCTTTGGAATAATTAAGCAGGAACGATATCGTTTCTTTTTTTGGTTGCATCGCTTTTGAGAGTTGTTTTTTAGAGTAGAGTTTTGCCATATGAATTGGTTTATTTTCTACTATAACGACGCTTTCCTGTTTTTATTTTAGTTGATTAAAACTATTTTATTTTTATCAATTACTTTTCTTAAATTAAGTAAAGCATAGCGCATTCTTCCTAATGCCGTATTGATGCTAACACCAGTTTGCTCTGAAATTTCTTTAAAACTTAGGTCTTGATAGATACGCATTTGCAAAACTTGCTTTTGATCCGCCGGAAGTTCATCAATTAGTTTTCCTAAATCTTTTTCTATTTGGTCCGTGATAATCTGGCTTTCGATGTGAGGAGAATTATCGGTCATAATATCAAAAATCGAAAACTGTTCTGTTTCACGGAACATAGGCATTTTTTTATTTCTACGAAAATGATCTACCACCAGATTGTGAGCAATACGCATCACCCAAGGTAAAAATTTTCCTTCTTCATTATAAGAATCAGACTTTAATTTTTTGATTACTTTAATAAATGTATCTTGAAAAATATCATCGGCAATATCTCTGTCCGATACTTTAGAGCAAATAAAACCGAAGATTTTAGTTTGATGTCTTTCAATTAAAGTAGCCAGAGCACTTTCGTCTCCTGCTACATAACTTTTTATCAACAAGCTGTCTGAGGTTTGAACACTAGCCATAGTTTTACCTTTTAGTTTTTGGATATTAATTTCGAAACGTTCTAAAAAGTATTTTTTCTGCTATAGGCTAATTGTTAAATAATAATTAATTAAGATTTCAAATGTAGTGGTTTAATTGACACTACCAAAAAATACGCTGAATTTTAACATTTTAACGTTACTTCATTCAAACTATAAAATCAATTTCGCATCCTGATGTTAAAAAAAATCGAAAAATGACCTAAGTCTTAACTTGCTTTTGGCAATGCACTTTCCATTAGTTATAGATACGAATTTTGTATCTTTGGGGTTTTCTAATTTGCTATGAAAATTGATATTACAAAAATCGATCCAAAAAAAAATATTATCATAAAAGGTGCTCAAATTCACAACCTTAAGAATTTAGATGTTGCCATTCCAAGAAATAAATTAGTAGTGATTACGGGACTCTCAGGATCTGGAAAATCTAGTTTAGCATTCGATACTTTATATGCCGAAGGACAACGCCGTTATGTGGAGAGTTTATCCAGTTATGCTAGACAATTTTTAGGACGATTAGATAAACCAAAAGTAGATTACATTAAAGGAATTGCTCCGGCAATTGCCATTGAGCAAAAAGTAAACACTACAAATGCACGATCAACCGTTGGAACTTCTACCGAAATTTATGATTACCTAAAGTTACTATTTGCCAGAGTTGGAAAAACTTTTTCGCCTATTTCTGGTCGTGAAGTTAAAAAAGATACGGTAACCGATGTCATTAATGATATAAAATCTTTCCAGGAAGACAGCAAATGGTTACTTCTTGCTCCAATTCATTTAGAAGAAGGTCGCGCTCTCGAAGACAAGTTAAAGGCCTTGCTTCAACAAGGTTTTATCAGGATTTTAGTAAAAAATCAAATGCTTCGTTTAGACGAAATTGACAGCCATGAATTAAATCACCAAGATATTCTATTAATTGTTGACCGAATCATTGTAAAAACTGATGAAGAATTTTACAATCGTTTGGCAGATTCTGTGCAAACGGCTTTTTACGAAGGAAAAGGAACGTGTATTTTGCAAGAAGTAAATACCGAAATCCAACGTAATTACAGTAATAATTTTGAATTAGACGGCATTCAATTTTTTGAACCAAATGTCCACCTTTTTAGTTTTAACAATCCTTATGGAGCTTGCCCAACTTGTCAAGGTTACGGCAATATCATTGGTATCGATGAAGAATTAGTCATTCCCAATACGGCACTTTCTATTTTTCAAAATGCCATCTTTCCGTGGCGTGGCGAAAGCATGAGTTGGTATCGTGATGAATTGGTAAAAACAGGACATAAATTTGACTTCCCTATTCACAAACCTTATTTTGAACTTTCGGACGAACAAAAAAGTTTGCTTTGGAAAGGAAACCAATATTTTACGGGTTTAAATGAATTTTTCAAGGAACTTGAAGTTAAAAATTATAAAATCCAAAACCGTGTGATGTTGTCTCGCTACCGCGGAAAAACGAAATGTCCGGATTGTCGTGGAAAACGATTACGCGACGAAGCCAATTATGTTCAAGTTTTTGGAAAAACCATTTCAGATTTGGTTGATTTACCCATCAAAAAACTAATCACTTTTTTCAAAGATTTACAACTTTCAGAATACGATCAAAAAATAGCCAAAAGATTATTGGTAGAAATCAACAACCGCTTGTCATTTTTAAGCCAGGTCGGACTCGAATATTTAACTTTAAATAGAAATTCGGCCACGCTTTCTGGTGGAGAATCACAACGCATCAACTTGGCTACTTCGTTAGGAAGCAGCTTGGTAGGATCGATGTATATTTTAGATGAACCCAGCATTGGTCTGCACCCGAAAGACACCGAAAAATTAATTGAAGTTTTAATTTCCCTCCGAAATTTAGGCAATACCGTAATTGTGGTAGAACATGACGAAGACATCATGAAAGCTGCCGACATGATTATTGATATTGGTCCAGAAGCAGGAACCAACGGTGGAAATTTAGTGGCGCAAGGCACTTTTGACGAAATTTTAAAATCAACTTCTTTAACCGCACAATATCTCAGCGGAAAAGACACGATTGAAACGCCAAAACAACGCCGAAAATACCGTAATTTCATTGACATCAAAGGCGCTCGAGAAAATAATTTAAAAAATATCGACGTTCGTTTTCCGTTAGAAGTTTTAACCGTTATCACCGGCGTATCCGGAAGTGGAAAAAGTACTTTGGTCAAAAAAATATTATTTCCAGCAGTTCAAAAATCAGTAGAAGGAATTGGCGAAAAACCCGGACAATTTACCGAAATGACCGGAAGTTACCAGCTAATCAAACACATCGAATACGTAGATCAAAACCCAATTGGAAAAAGTTCACGTTCTAATCCGGTTACTTACATCAAAGCGTATGACGATATCCGAGATTTATTTTCCAAGCAAAAACTGTCGAAATTACGCAATTACCAACCTAAACATTTTTCGTTCAACGTAGATGGCGGACGATGCGAAACTTGCAAAGGCGAAGGAAATATTAATGTAGAAATGGTTTTCATGGCCGACGTTTCCCTCGTGTGCGATACCTGCAACGGAAAACGTTTCAAAAAAGAAATTTTAGAAGTGAATTTCGAAGGCAAAAACATTGACGATATTCTGACCATGACTATCGACGATGCTGTAGCGTTTTTCTCACAACACAAGCAAGAAAAAATCATGCTCAAGCTCCAACCCTTACAAGACGTGGGATTGGGCTATGTTCAACTCGGGCAATCCTCCTCTACTCTTTCCGGTGGTGAAGCACAACGCATCAAGCTGGCCTCATTTTTAATCAAAGGAAATACCAAAGACAAAGCGCTTTTTGTGTTTGACGAACCCACAACCGGACTGCATTTTCACGACATCAAAAAATTGCTAAAATCCTTCGAAGCCCTCATCGAAAAAGGACATTCCATCATCGTGATCGAACACAATCTCGACCTGATAAAATGTGCCGATTACATCATCGACATCGGTCCCGAAGGTGGCGAAAATGGCGGAAATTTAGTCGCTTCCGGAACGCCTGAAGAAATCATTAAAAACAAAAATTCTCTAACCGGAAAATATCTTAAGGAAAAATTATAAATTCCCTACCATAAAATTAAGGAACTTCGCCGTAACTTTGTAACATATCTGATAAACAATTATTTAGAAGCTAAATAAAATCCAAAAATTGAATTTGGCACGGTAATTGAAATATATCAAATACTGAATTTCATAATAAAACAGTTTAAAAGTTTAATAATTTGGTTGATTATTAAAATTGGTTGGTTAGGTTTGTTATAAGTCCCGTTTACTTGCAAAAAGTGGACGGGATTTATTATTTTATTTTGGGCGTGCCCCGCCGGAAAAAGGCGGGTCGGGCTATTCGCTACAATCTTTTTATAAATTTCCTTCGGGTAAACCCTTCGGAAAATTATAAAAAGGATTTCCGCTGCTATCCCTCACGCGAACCCCGCTTTAATTTCATAAATACGTTTTCCATCGCCAAATTAATATCCGGAGAAATTTTGAAAAAATAATTCAATCCCACATAAACTACCGTTATCAATACGGATTTTAGGATAATATTCAAAACTGGATGAAAAGAAAATTCCCAAAAATAAAATCCCATAAAAACCACCGCCAGGATTCCAAACGATTTTAGCGTATTGACTGTAAACGGAAATAATTTCATCTTATTCACCACAAACCAAAGTTTTAACGAATTATAAATTACTACGGAAATTAAAGTCGCTAAAGCCGCACCGGTAATACCATATTTCGGGATAAAGATCATGTTTAAAACAATCATTAAAATCACCAGTAAAATGCCAAGTAGTAAGACAATACGGTAATATTTTGTATTTAAAATTATCGCATTATTGTTGCCTAAAATCACATCGTAAAACTTACTCAACCCTATTAGAAAAACGCAAAGCAACCCCGATTCGTAATTTCCGGGAATGATTTTGTACATCTCATTAATATTCAAGAAAATTCCCAGCATTATCAATCCTCCGAAAACTTGCAAAGTAATCGCACTTCTTTTGTACAAATCGTTCAGTTCCTGCATTTTTTCTTCCGCCATTAATTTTGCCGTAATCGGATAAATAATTTGAAGCATCGCCCGACTTGGAACCGCAATAACCGTAGCAATGAAAGTAGCAACGGCATAAAACGCGTTTTCCGCATTGGGTTGGTAAGCCGGAATCATCACTTTGTCAAAATCTAAAACCAAAACGGCAATACTTCCGGACAAGATAATGAAAAACGAATACGTGAAAATTTCTTTCGAATGTTGCGGAATTTTAAAAGTAATTTTAGGCGGTTTTACTTTAAAAGCATACAACATCATCACCAGCATTTGTAACCCGTAAGTAATTGATAACGAGTAAATAAATTGTTCTTTCGTGAGCCATTCAAAATAAACCGCAAGCAGCAAACATGTGACCATGATTCGCACAAAAACTTCGGAAATAAAATTCCCAAAAACCGATTTCATTTGCACTTTTACCCATGCGTAAAAAATCTCAAAATAACCCATAAACAGTCCGATTATTGGGATTAGCCATAGGAAATTTTCTACGCCAGGATTTTCCTCTAAAATTAATCTGGCGATAAAATCATAACCAAAAAGCGTGATGATACTTACCGGAATAATCAGCAACCACGGCATCAAAAGCATAAAACTCAAAAATTCATCTTGTAATTTTGGGTCTTTGTATTTGGCGTAAAACCGAATCAACGTGCTTTGAACGCCAAACGCCATTAACGGCATCATGATATTTGCCGCCGAAAGCAAAAATGTCACCATTCCGTAATGATTTTCGCCTAAAAAACTGGTGTACAAAAAAAGTGCGTTGATTGCCCCAATCCCGAAACCGAAATAGGTAATCACAATATTTTTACCAGATTGTTTTAAAACGATGCCCATTTTGGAGTTTGGAGTTTGGAGTTTAACGTTCGAGCTTATTTTGGAATTTATATTTTGGAATTTGTAATTTTTCTATTGGAATTTCCTAATTAATTCTACCAAATCCCCCGTCAGATTTTTCCTGCTATATTTTTGTAAACCAATAGCATGCGATTTTAAACTTCCGTGTAAATACTCGGCAAAATACTGCAAAATTGTAGCTTTTAGCTTTTCACTTTCTTCATAATTTACGAAAACTCCCGTATTGGTTTCAATAATAATTTCAGCAAAATCAGAACCTTCTGGGCCAATGCCCAAAATCGGTCTTTCGGAAACCATGTATTCAAATAATTTTCCGGGAATAATGCTTTTAGTAATCTCCGAATTAATTTCGATTAACAATAAAACCTGCGATTTTCTTTGATGTTTAATCGCTTCTTTGTGAGAAACGTAACCTAAATTTTTCGTGTATTTTTCCAGCTTAAATTCGGCAATGGTATCTAAAATTTCCTGACTTACGGCACCCATTAATTTCAGTTCAAACGCTTGCGCAAAAGTTGGGTTTTCTTTAATTATTTCTTTCAACACCTTCCACAAAATTCTTGGGTTTCGCTCAGATAAAAAAGAACCAATATGTGCCATCGTAAATTTTTCATCCAAAGAAAATTTCTCAACATTTTCAACGTCAAAACCATTCGTTATCACGGTAATTGGTTTATTTGTCAAAACTGAAAATTCTGCTTTGGTAGTTTTGCTTGTTACCAAAATTTCGTCAGCAGTATTTAACACTTCCGATTCTAATTTTTTGTGTTTTTGCTGCGATTTTTCGTTGATTTTCAATTCATTATGATAACCAATTGTAGTCCAAGGATCACGAAAATCGGCAATCCAATTAACATTGTTACTTTTTTTGAGTTGTAAGCCAATCAAATGCAAACTATGTGGCGGTCCAGAAGTGATGATAGTTTCAATTTTATTTTCAGCAATGTATTTTGCCAAAAATTTTACCGAAGGTTTCACCCAAAAAACCCTTGCATCGGGAATAAATAAATTGCCCCGGATCCATAAAAAAATTTTTTGGAGAAACGTTTGTTTCTTGCGGTTTGGAATAATTCCCGAACTTATTTTTTTGGTATTTTTTTTCGAAAAAATGGAAGCCAATTGATATGGCTCGAAAATTTTTTTTCGTAGCATTATGGCTTTGTCCGATACTTCCGAAATTAAATTTTCATCAATAATAGGATAAGTTGGATTTTGCGGAATGTACACAATAGGTTGAACGCCAAAATCAGGTAAATATTTCACAAATTTTAACCATCGCTGAACGCCCGGACCTCCGGCTGGTGGCCAATAGTAGGTGACAATTAAAACTTTTTTTTCCCTAACTTCCAAAGGGGGAATTTTATTTACTCCTTCCATCTTTTATGCATTATTTGGAAGTTTCAAAATTTTTCTTTTTGTTTTCGAAATAAATTCCGGCTAAAATAAGCAGCATCATGATAATTGAACTAATTAAAACGATAGTGCTTCCGGTTTTTACCACTTGCGGTTCGAACTTAAATTCGATCGTGTGTCTTCCTGCCGGAATTTCTAAAGCTCTCAAGGTATAATTCACACGGAAATGTTCGGCGGATTTGCCGTCAATGGTTACATTCCAACCTTTTGGATAATAAATTTCAGAGAAAACAGCTAGACCTTTGGCGTTGTTTTGCGAGGTGTATTTCAAATAATTTGGCTTGTAAACATTGAGCGTTATGGTAGCAAGAGTATCTTTTGCGTAAGCGGAATCAATTTTATTGTCAAATTCTTTTTGGTTGAAAACAGCCTCATTTTTAGTGTTGATTTTGTCCAACGCTTTCATTTCTTCATCAGCAGTATTCACTTTTTTTACCGAAGAAACGAACCAAGCATTTCCGTTTGCTTCGTCGTTTAGCATAGGGATATCTTGCCCATTTTCGTCTTGCTGAATGACATATTTTGTATTCAACATATTGAGAATTTCGAGATTATTTTTATCGATTTGATACTCAAAAAGTTGGTCCATTCTTCTTGGTCTCACGGCACTGTAACCCGAAAGCGACTTGTGGAAATACGAGGTTCGGGCTTGCAAACGACCATTTACTTCGTAAACGCGATAATGCGATGTATCTCGAGAAATTTGCAAGTCGGCAACGGTTGGCTGGAACGGCTCACGAACTTCTCTGGCGCTAACAAATCCGCTATTATCCACATATTTTTTATCGACAAAAAATAAATCTCCAACTAACAAAACGCCAACTAAAATTACTGTAACGGTTTGCGAAAATTTATTTTTGAACGTTAAATACAAAATGCCTGCCGCCAACAAAATTAAAATACCGGAACGCAATAAATCGGCATTGTACATGGCTTTTCTATCTTCTACCAACGCGTCAAAAAATTGTGCTCCAAAAGCAGGATCTCCGGCTTGTGCAAAAACTTCAGCCAAACGAGCATCGATTGGTCCGGCGAAATCAAAGAAAGATTTTGCAATAAATAACAATACGATTAACCCGAAACTTACTGCAGTAGCGTAAAGCAAAGATTTTTTTTGTGTTTCTTTTTCGGCTTTAAAAAATGATTGGAATCCCATGAATGCCAGAACTGGCATGCATAGTTCAAGAATTACTTGAATTGATGAAACCGCACGAAACTTATCGTACAATGGCACATAATCGATAAAAATTTTGGTTAAAAACTCGAGATTTTTCCCCCAAGATAAAAGCAAAGAAAAAATCACTCCTGCCAAAAAGGCGTATTTTATTTTTCGATTATCAATGAACAATGCTAAAACGGCAAGAAAAAATACAATTGCACCAATATATGCTGGAGCGGCAACGATAGGTTGATCGCCCCAATACGTGACACCATAATTTTGGGTAAACGCCATAGCTTCTTCTGGAGAAGCGCCTTTTTGTGTAATGAACTGATAAACATTGGATTCATGGTCTAATTTCTCAGAATTTGAACCTCCGAATAATCTTGGCGCGATGAGATTAAAACTTTCCGCAATTCCGTAACTAAACTCGGTGATGTAGTCGTAAGTCATGGAACTTGTGGTAGTATTTGGCGAACCATCAGCATTGTAAGTCAATTCGCTTTTACCTCGCATGCTAAAATTAGTGTATTCTGCAGTCGCCATCAGGCTGGTAGCATTGACACCAATGGCTAAAATTCCGGCAATTAAAAACGTGCCGAAAACGATTCCAAGTTCTTTGTATTCTTTGCTTTTGATAAATTTTACAGCAAAATAAATTCCGATGAAAATCAATAAAAACAACAAATAATAGGTCATTTGAAAGTGATTTGCATTGATTTCCAACGCAGCGGCAATCATGGTTAACAAACCTCCCAGCCAATATTTTTTTCTAAAAACCAAAATTACTCCAGCAACAACCATTGGCATATAAGCTATGGCATGAGCTTTGGCATTATGACCAACACCCAAAATAATAATCATGTAAGTTGACAAGCCGAAGGCTAAAGCTCCAAAAAATGCTTTGAGTGGATCAATTTTTAAAACGCAGAGAAGAATGTAGAAGCCTAAAAAATAAAGAAATAGATAATCTGCCGGACGTGGTAAAAAACGCAAAACATCATCCACAAAACCGATGGTATCGTTGGGATAATTCGCCCCCATTTGATAAGTAGGCATTCCGCCAAAAGCAGCATTTGTCCAGAAAGGTTCAGTGTTTTCGGAAGCACGAAAATCGTTTTGTTCTTTCGCCATCCCGGTAAATTGAGCAATATCTGATTGATAAAGCTGTTTACCTTGCAAAACCGGATAAAAATAAATTAGTGAAACTAATACGAAGCCTAAAATGGCGAGAAAATGCGGATATACTTTGTTGATTATCTTCATAAAAGGAGTTGAAAAATAAAGGCGTGAAGATACGCATTTACTCCTAATATCCGCTAAATTTTTTTTTTAGTTTAATTCTTCAAAGTCAATGTATTCGCCTACTTTCTTCTTTTCCCGAGGTTTTTCTGAAGTAGAATTTACACTCGAAAAATCTTGATTTTGGCGGTGTTGCTGGTTGAATTGTTGGCTATATTGCTGCTGTTGTTGCTGGAAGGTTTGTCCCGCCTTGTTAACAACTGCTTTCACCATTACAGGAAACAATAATCTGAATAAAAATTTCACACCATACCAAATTAGTACGATGATTAAAATATTTTTGATGAGATTTGTAAAACTTGCGTATTCCATTTTTTTCGAAATATTTTGGGTTGTAAATTTAGGAATAAGAACGGTGAAAATTGAAAGTTCGTTCTTAAATTAATAATAAAAAATATTACATTTGGGTTTTTCTAATCAATCCTAAACCTAAAAAATCATGCCAAGCTTAAAATCATGGGTTGTTGTTTCTTCAATATTTTTGTCGTTTGGAGTTTCGGCACAATTTACAGATGTTATCAATTCAAACCGCCCGGGTGAATCAATGTCAGGTTTTTCGGTAGGAAAATCCGTTTTTCAAACCGAAGCCGGAATTTATGCTATTCAGGAAGATCATAGTTTATTAAATACAGAAACTTCAGGTTTTGGTCTCGAAGCCGCTTTTAGGTACGGCGCATTTTTGGAACAATTAGAGTTTATTGCGAATTTGAGGTACCAAGCGGATCAGTTTACAACCCCTTTTGGAAGTGAAAATAGAAGTAGTGTAAGAAATTTTATCTTGGGAGCAAAATACTTAATTTATGATCCTTTTAAAAATTATGAAGAGAAAGTAAATATTTATAGTTGGAAAGCCAATCAGCGATTTAAATGGCGCCAATTTATTCCCTCGGTAAGCGTTTATGCAGGTGCAAATATTAATTTTTCGGATAATCCTTATACTTTTGCAAACGACCCTCAAATCAGTCCGAAATTTATGGTGATTACCCAAAATCATTTTGGAAACAAAACAGTTTTTGTGATGAATATCATCGTTGACAAGATCACCTCGGATTATCCAAGTTACGGTCTAATTGGGACATTAACCTACGGGTTTAATCCCAAATGGTCTGGCTTTATTGAAGGCCAAGGTTATAAAAGTGACTTTTACAGCGACGCCATTGCCAGAGTTGGTGCCGCATATTTACTGGCAGAAAATCTTCAAATTGATGCTTCAATTAGTAAAAACATTAAAGATACACCTGATATTTTGTACGGTGGCGTTGGTTTTTCATGGAGATTTGATGGTTTTTATAAAGACATTTTGCTAAAAAATCCTGACAAGGAAGAAAAGAAAAGTAAAGCTGACAAGAAGAAAGAAAAAGAAAAAAAACGTATTGATGAAGTAGGCGGAAACACCGTAGAATAATGATTATAATTAAAGAAGCAAACAGTAAAAAGTTAATGAAGGAATTTGTAAAATTTCCTTTTAAATTATACAAAAACAGCGAAAACTGGATTCCGCCATTGATAGATGATGAACTCGAATCTTTTGACAAAAACAAAAATCCGGTATTTGAAAATGCCGAAGCCTATTTTTATTTAGCCTACAAAAATGATGAAATAGTAGGCCGAATTGCCGCGATTATCAACTGGACGGAAGTTAAACAGCAGAATAAAAAGAAAGTACGTTTTGGCTGGTTTGATGTGATTGATGACATTGAAGTAACGACAAAGTTGCTCGACAAAGTTGCTGAATTTGGCAAAAAAAACAATTTAGAAAATATTGAAGGTCCAATGGGATTTTCAAATCTTGACAAAGTTGGGGTTTTAACGGAAGGTTATGACGAAATGGGAAGCATGATTACTTGGTACAATTTTCCTTATTACGTTACACATTTTGAACAACTTGGGTTTGTTCCTGAAAAAAAATACATTGAGAGTAAATTTCCTTTTTCAAACGTTGATCCTGCGGGATTTACAAAGGCAAATGAATTGATTAAAAAGCGATACGAATTAACTTCCATCAATTGTACGAGTACCAAAGAAGTGATGCCGTATGTGGATAAAATGTTTGATTTGTTTAACAAAAGTTATGCACAATTGGCTTCATTTGTGTCGATTAGCGATGTTCAAAAAGAATATTTCAAGAAGAAATACATCAGTTTTATTAATCCAGAGTATATTAAATTTATCCAAGGCAAAAATGGAAATTTGATTGCATTTAGCATTGTGATGCCGTCATTTTCAGAGGCATTGAAAAAAGCGAATGGTAAGTTGTTTCCGTTTGGGATTTTTCATTTGCTAAAAGCTAAAAAATCGAGTAAAGAAGTTTTATTTTATTTAATAGGAATTGATCCTGAATACCAAAATAAAGGCGTTACGGCAGTTATTTTTAATGAATATTATAAAGTTTTTGAGAAAAACGGAGTGAAAATTTGCCACCGAACGCCAGAATTAGAAGACAATCACGCCATTCACAACATCTGGAAACATTTTAATCCGGAAATTCATAAAAAGCGTTGTACCTATATTAAAAATTTATAAAAAAACGTCCTCAATATTTTTGGGGACGTTTTTTGGTGAATAGAGGATTTTTTATACTACAATTTATTTTTAATTTTACGTAAATGTTCGGTTTCAATACCCCATGGGTTATCCCTTAAAAATTGGTAAATCTCTTTCCATTTTCCTGCCGACATTTCGTTGCTATTGTAATCTTTCAATTTTTTATTGATTTCTTCAATATTAAAATGCACTGGATATTTTTTATAAAGGGCTTCGAAATAAGTTTTGGCGTCGTCAAGTTTTTCATCTAATAAAAGTTGAATTGCATTTTGATAATTTGCTTTTGCACCCAAATTTTCGTTCTGCTCAAAAGTCCCCATCAACAGCAACTCATTGACTTTTGCCTGTGCTTCTTTTGCCTTTGCTTCGGCCACATTTACTTCTGCTTCAACCGCTTCTTTTTTAGATTGCTCCATTTCAACTTTATGCATATTTTCAATCGCTTTAAGAATTTGTCCAAATAGAGCAGCTGTATTGTCATTAATATTATTTGACATACTCATTTCCGACAATTTATACAATGCATCGCGAAGCATGTTTACCGAAGCTGTTCGTTTACCCAATTCCGCAATTGCTTTGGTTGTGCTTAGATAGGCCGAAACATCCACTTCTGATCCAGCTTTAACGTTTGCACCTAAATCAGTCGCCAATTTGGTTGCGACATCAGGTGGTGGTTCGGAAATTATTGCCAATTTCCCATCCTTTTCATAGACTAAACTTCCGCGCTTTGAGGCATCATACGAAAAATGATGTGCAAAAATATTGCCTTTATCATTTTTTAATTCTGATAATTTAAAAGTTGAATTACAGCTTGTAAAAATGACCAAAAGCGATAAATAGCGTAGAGAACTTTTTAATTTGTCGTTCATAATATTTCGATTTTAGGTGTATAAAAAATAATAGGAGAAGAATTTTAAAAAATTACTTGTATGTAGAAATCAACGCATTAAGCGTATTGCCCAAAACTTTGATGCTTTCGGCTTGTTCTTGTGCTCGTTTCCTATCATTTTCGGCTTTTTGAATTTTGAGATGTTCGGCCTCGGCTAAATCTTTCGCTTCTTGGATTTTTCGCTCTTCTTTTTCCTTTTCAATTTGCGAAATCGGCTTTTGTGATAAATGATTATAAAAATTTAGTTTGTCGCCGTTTTTGTACACCAATTTAAAATACAAATCGCCACTTTCTATTTGATCCTTTAACAATTCATCAATATTAAAAGTAAATCCGTAAACTGTTCCGGTAAAAGGTAAGATTGTTTCCTTAAAATTTGTACTGTCTTTTGGTGTTGGTTTTTTATAAGTATAACGATATTCAATGCCTTCAATCTGGAAATGAAATTTGGCATTGTTATTGGCAACAAGCGTGTCCACAATTTTAATTTCGCGTTTGTAAACATCGTTAAAAACAATATTGTGATTTTGATAACTATATTCTTTTGCTTCCATCCTAATTTTAGGTCCCTTAATCATCATCAAGAAAGTTTCTTGTTTTACACACTCTTTATTGAAAGGTTCAAAATCTTCTAAAAAAGTATCAAATTTTTGGAAATGATACCCTGTTGAATGGTACTTTGCAACTTGTGCCCAAACTGTAAAACAGTTAATAAAGAGAAACAATGTGATATAATTTTTCATAAAAAAAGTTCATTTAATTTTTTACCACTTTTGCATGAAATTCCTTACCATTTTGATGCAATCCTTTTAAAATATAATTTCCGGTTGAAAGTTGAGAAATATCAATTTTTGAATAGCTTCCTGGGAATGATTTTAAGATTCTTCCGGTGATATCAATTACTGAAATGTTTTTGAGTTCTTCAGAAAAGTTCAGGGTTTCAGTTGTTGGGTTTGGGTAAATTTTTAGGGTATTGTTTTTAACCGTTGGCAGGGATAAAACGGAACTAAGATTGTAGCGGGCTAACGAGACGGTTCCTGAAGACGAATATCCCATTGCGTAAATTTTTCCGGTACTATAATCTATTGCAGAGTGAACGTAACTAGTATGGTTTACAATCGTGGATTGAAAACTTGCAAAGCCTGAGGTTCCAAATGTAGTATCGAGTGTGCCGTCAGAATTTAATCTAGATAGTACAATTTCTGATTCACCGTTTGCAGGTCTGGATCTTCCGGCTAAAATTATTTTAAAATCGTTTGTTCCGTAATCATGCTTGTTTAAACTGGTTACATTGTCATAATATAAATTTGGATAATCTAACGAAAGAATTCCATTGTTAGCAAAACTATTATCTAAACTACCAGACGCTAACTTTTTTACTACCATAAATTTATTACTGGTATTCATCCCAAAAATGTAAGAAGTATTGCTCAAGTCATCGAGGAAAAAACCTGGAATTGTATAGCTTGAAGACCCTGAAACTTGCAGTACATATCCAAAATCTTGGGCTCCAGTTGTAGAAAATTTTACCACAAATGACTGATAAGCTCCCGCAAAATTTTTGTAACCATGAATAAAAATTGAACCATTTTCATCTGTACTAACATTATTTAAGTCAACAGTTTGTGAAGGATTAAAAAAAAAGCTTTTTGGGTTTCCGCCATTAAAGGTAGTATCAAAAGTTCCGTTTGGATTCAACCGGTAAATTTTTCCGCCTGTGTTACTGAAAGCCACATCGTTAGCTCGAACAATCAAAATTTTATAATTTGCCCAATCATAAGTTACCGATGCAAACTTAAAGTTATTATTTACTTCGTATTCTAAAATCCCATTAGTTCCAAATCCTGGTGCGAATGAACCATTATCTAAGATACGAGCCACTTTTCCACTCATGGAGGAAAGTACTAAATAGCCCCATCCTGTTCCATTATCAAAAATGCAAAATGATGCCGGAGACTCATTAGCATTTCCGAAATCAATTTCTTTAACACCGTCGGTATCGAAGGTTGTATCTAATGATCCGTCAGTATTAAATCTTACCAAAATAGGAATTCCAGCTGTATTCCTTCCTAAGGCGACAATTTTATTGTTATAATCAGCTTTCATACTGATGAAGCTACTAAAGATAGAATAATTTACCCGACCGGAAGTGCCAAATGTAACATCAGTAATTCCATCCTGTGCAAATGAAAATCTTGATAACAATAATGCTAAAAAAAATAGTTTTGTTTTCATAATTGTTGTATTTTTAACAAAGTTATTGCGCTGGAAATAATTTATAACTAGGAACTTTCCTGAATCTTCACTAGGAAAATTCCTAATGTTCAGCCGGAGCTTTTTCCTAATTTTAAGGTTATGAAAGTGCTTACCATTTTTTTATTGGCAATTGCTTGTAACTCTTTTGGCCAAAGCGTCAACCGTACCATTGAAGTAAATGGTGGAAACTGGATTGAGGTTTTAAAAAGCGCCAGCTACTATATTGATTCAACTAATACATTGAACAACAACAATGTACTTGAACATTTCAAGGATTTTAAAAAAAATAATTCTGGCTATCTATCATTAGGGAAACAACCTTATAATTTATGGCTTAACTTACAAATAAAAAACATAAACCCGCATAAAATATACTGGTTAAGCATTTACAGTCAAGCCGATACAATTGTATGTTATGAAAGGAAAAATAAACAAAATGTTTTTGTTTTAAAAAAACTTTCTGATTATTCAAAACCTCCCTTAATGCGTGGTGATTTTAAGGTTCGGTTTCATTATTTTCCGTTTGAAATAACACAAAACGAAACTACAGAAGTACTACTGCTTGTAAAAAACCGGAAGCATTATACAAATTTTTATGCCGATTTTACTCCCCCACAAAACAACCTCAATTGGGAAAAAGAGTTTTATTGGATTATTGGATCGTTTGTATCGGTTTTTTTATTTATTGGCGTTTTGTGTTTAATTTTTGGATTAACTATTAAAAACAAATTGTTCATAAAATATGGCTTTTATCTCTTTTTTATTGACATTTTAATTTTACAAGAAGAACTCTTCATTTCTTTATTTGAAAACACATTTATCTATAGAATTTTATATGCCACACACTCCATTTTTATTATGCTTATTATTGTGAGCTTGTCTTTACAAATATTTATCACCTTAACAAACATACAGATATACTTTCCTCTTCTTGCTGCAAATATGAAAAAATACGCAAAAGCCACTACTAGATTTGCCTTGATTATATTGCTAATTTGCATTTTTAATCCTCATTTAAACTTTCAAAGTAAAATTTTTAATTTGATATGGAATTTGGCTTTAGGCCTAAATATAGCGTGTACTGTAACCACTTCGGCTGTACTTTTTTTATATTTTTATTTCAAGAACTTAAAATTAACTGCTTTCGCTGTTTCGATTCTATACCTGCTTATAAATCCAGTAATTTACTATTTAAATTACTCGAAAATTATCGATATTTATAACATCTCATATCCAAATTACTATTACTACATTGTATTATTTGAAACACTTGCTTTAGGAGTATTTATCAGTTTTCGATTTAAAAATCAAACGAGTGCCAACATAAAGTTATTAAAAGAGAAGATTGAAATTGAGGATCATTTTAATAAAAAAATTAACGATACCGTAATTGAAACCCAAAAAAATTTACTTTCAAACTTATCTAAAGATTTACACGATGACTTAGGTCAAAAACTATCAGTAATAAATTTCTCTTTGGAAAATTTAAAATTAAAATTCTCTTCGGAGGAAATTGATCAGATAAAACAACTTTCGACCGAGATATCAAATTCGATACGAAATTTAAGTCACTGGCTTGATACTTTTGAATTTCAAGAAAACTCTTTGTATGAAATAATTACAAAAGATATTCTACGAATAAACAAATTATTACATATCCAAGCGTTTGTAACCCAAAAGGGCGAATTACAACTCAATACATCAGAAAAAATTATTCTATTCAGGATTTATCAAGAGCTAATGAACAACAGCTTAAAATATGCCCAATCAAACCGAATTAATATAACGTTATATCAGGATCGTATTATTTTTTCGGATGACGGGATAGGATTTCAAGCAAATATTTCGGGGGGAATTGGTTTAAAAAATTTAAAAGAACGAGCCCACTTAATAAATTGGGAAGTAGAAAAAAATGAAACAGAAAAATTGGGTACTGTATTTAAAATTTTTAAATCATGATTAAGATTGTAATAATTGATGACCACGCTGTACTTCGAGAAGGTCTAATAAAGCTGTTAAATAATTTAGACGATTTCCAGGTAGTGGCACAATATGGAAATGGATATGAGTTCATTGAAAATTTTCCAATGCTAAAAAATACAGTTGATGTATTTATCTTAGATTATTCCATGCCAATTGTTTCGGGATTAGAAATTTTAGAAAAAATTCATAACGAGCTTGACGATGCTAATTTTTTAATACTTTCTCAAAGCATCGACTTAAATTTAAAGCATAAGTTTTACGCTCTTGGTGCAAAAGGATTTTTAACTAAAACTTGTTCGGCAGAAGAATTAAGGCGTGCCATTCATGACATCGTTAACACAGGTTTTTACAACATTAAGGAAAATTTACAAAGTATTAAAAATGCTATAAATAATTTTAATATAGCCAGTTTACTTACAGCAAGAGAACTCGAGTTTATTAAATATTCATGTGATGAAAAAGAATATACTTACCAAGAAATGGCTGATTTGATGAACGTTAGCGCCAAAACAGTTGATTATTACCGAAAAAATGTTTTTGAAAAACTAAACGTAAAGTCCAAATCTGGTTTAATTTTACAGTCTTATAAGTATAAATTGACTCCTCCTTTTTTATAAATTTAAAAAAAAATTATTCATTACAATCTATCTTCAACAATGCAAAGTCGTTGTCAAACTTGATATTCTTGCGTTCTTTGACAAATTCTTTTCCATTGAGAATCGCCATTTCGCCATAGCCACGCAGAAGATTTAAACCTTTTTTCAAAAAAATTTCTTCACGCAGTGATTTGATTCCTTCCGATTCAAAATGGTAATTTAAAATCAATGTGTCTCCTTTTATAATGCCGTCAAACGAACCGAAATTGCCGTCTTTTTGATAAAAATTGTAAACCAAATCACCAGAAATCTTTTGGTTTTCGCCATAAATCAAAGTCAGCGAAATGCTGTCTTTGTTTTTCGCATAATGATAACATTCTTTAGCGGCAATTTTATTTTTTTTCTCTGGAATATTTTGGTTTTCTGGCGTATTTTCTTTTTTGTCGTTGCAGGAAATGATCATTAACAACAATAAAGCTATAAATGTGAGTTGCTTTTTCATAAATTAAAATTTTCGATTCATTTAAAATTACGGAATTTTCCATAAAAAAACCACTCCTTTTGAGAGTGGTCTTAAAAATATTTAAGGTCAAAAATTATCTTTCTTCAGAAACGTCAACCGTTTTTTCCGAAGCAATAGCTTTATAAGTACCGTTTACTAATTTTTCTCTAATGGCTTCAAAAGCATCTAAAGTTTCATTAATATCTGCCAAAGTATGTGAAACAGTTGGGATAATTCTTAACAAAATGATGCCTTTTGGAATTACCGGATACACTACGATTGACAGGAAAATATTATAGTTTTCTCTCAAGTCATTTACCATCATCATCGCTTCCGGAATACTTCCTTCAAGGTAAACTGGAGTTACGCAAGTATTAGTATCACCAATGTTAAAACCTCTTGATTTCAATCCGTTTTGAAGTGTGTTTACGTTTTCCCAAAGTTTATCTTTCAACTCAGGCATTGTGCGAAGCATTTCTAAGCGTTTTAAAGCACCAACGGTAAAAATCATCGGCAAGGCTTTAGCATACATTTGGGAACGTAAATTATATTTTAAATAATCAATGATATTTTTATCGGCTGCAATAAAAGCTCCAATACTTGCCATTGATTTAGCAAATGTTGAAAAATAAACATCAATCCCATCTTGGCAACCTTGCTCCTCACCTGCTCCGGCTCCTGTTTTTCCAAGGGTTCCAAAACCATGAGCATCATCAACTAAAAGTCGGAAATTATATTTTTCTTTTAAAGCTACAATTTCTTTCAACTTTCCTTGTTGACCTCGCATCCCAAAAACACCTTCAGTAATTACTAAAATTCCTCCGCCGTTTTCCTCCGCCATTTTAGTGGCACGTTTTAGGTTTTTTTCTAAACTTTCAACGTCATTATGTTTGTAGGTAAATCTTTTCCCCATGTGAAGACGAACCCCGTCAATAATACATCCGTGACTGTCAACATCGTAAACAATGACGTCATTTTTTGTAACCAAAGCATCAATGGTAGAAACCATTCCTTGGTAACCGAAGTTGAGCAAATAAGCGGCTTCTTTTTTTACAAATGCTGCTAATTCATTTTGCAATTGTTCATGAAGGGTTGTATGACCACTCATCATTCTCGCCCCCATTGGATAAGCTGCTCCATATTGTGCGGCAGCTTCAGCGTCGGCTTTTCTAATTTCCGGATGATTTGCCAAACCTAAATAATCATTGATACTCCAGTTAAGAATTTCTCTTCCGTGGAAAGTCATTCGAGGTCCAAGTTCTCCTTCAAGTTTTGGGAATACGTAGTATCCTTCGGCTTGCGAAGCCCATTTTCCTAAAGGTCCTCTGCTTTGTTGTATTCTTTCGAATAAATCTTTTACCATGATTGTATTGTATGTTTTGAAAGATTCAATTTTAATTTTTTCGACTGCAAAAATAAAGATTTATAACGTATCTCAACTCTGATTATCAATTTATTTTAATATGGTTTTGATGCTTTTTTTTATCGAAAATAAAATCTTACAAAAAAACAAACCCGAGCTTTTGCCCGGGTTTGTTTCAACTTGGTATCTTGTTAAATTTTAAATTGTTGCTTTGGCATTATTTAAAGCCTCTCCGGTAACATTTTTACCTTTTTCGATTGCATTTTCAGAAGTTGCAATGGCTGAATCTTTTATTTTCACTGCGGAATCTTTTATTTTTCCTGCAATATCACCAGCTTTATCTAGAATGTTATTAAAATTAACATAACCTTTTTTGTTGCAGATATATCCCATAACTGCAACAGCTGCAATTCCAGCCGCAATTCCTAAAATGAGATTTTTATTATTCATAGCGATTTTTATTTTGGTTGGTATTCATTTAAATAAATAAGGGAAAGCCGGATTCATCGTCAAAACCTTCCAATTCTTGTTCTTCATCATCAAAATTATCCATTTTTTCGATAACAGTTTTTACGATAGTCGCAAACGCAAGTCCGACAATTCCAAGTAGTAAAAGGCTTTTCATTTTCATAAACAAATTTTTTGTGGTTGAATATTTTTTTTATGAAGATACAATATTTATCTGCATCCATTTTAGCCTTTAATATAACTTTAGCAAATAAAGCCTGCCACTAAATCGATTGTTAAATTGAATAAAAAGAATTAAAAACAAAAAAACTAAATGTGTTGCCACCATTTTTCACCTGCTTTTAAATCATCAAAGTCAATGATTTCTCCAATTTTTGGATGTACCAAATCTTGATTTTGTTTTTTGGCTTCTTCGCAAACGCGTATAATAGGTTCGTCCCAATCGTGGAATGCCAGTGCAAATTTCCCCCAATGCACCGGAAGTAATTTTTTAGCATTAAGATTTTTTGCTGCCAAAACGGTTTCTTCCGGCAACATGTGAATATATTTCCAGTCAGTATTATATTGACCTGCTTCTAATATAGCCAGATCAAACGGACCGAATTTTTTTCCAATGGTTTCAAAATGCGAATCAAATCCAGAATCTCCACCGATAAAAAGTTTTCTATTTGGCGTTTGCAAAACGTAAGAACTCCAGAGCGTTCCGTTTCTTTTCAACCCCCTCCCTGAAAAATGTCGGGCTGGAACTGATGTGATTTTAAAATTTTCTTCGGGTGTGAACTCATCATCCCAATTCATTTGAAATATTCTGTGTTTTTCAAAACCCCAATGTTCTAAATGTGCGGCAACACCAAGTGGACAAATAATATTTTTAACCTTGGTACGCATTTTGGTCAAGGTGTCAAAATCTAAATGATCCCAGTGGTCATGTGTGATAATTAAATAATTAATATCAGGAAAATCCTCGGCTTTAAAAATATGCGTTCCTTTAAAACCTTTGGAACCAACAGGCAAAGGCGAAACTGAATTACTAAAAACAGGATCTACCAAAAAAGTCCTTCCGCTAAGATTCATGAAATAGGATGAATGCCCAAACCATGCCAAGACATCTCTTGAATCATTTAAAGATTTTAAATTGCTTTTCAAATTGGGAATTTGACTTTCGGGAACTGCACGCTTATTTTTTGTAAAAAAAAATTTATAAAAAACTTTATAAATATTGGTATCTTCGGCAAATGATGGGGTGAACGACTGATTTTGAAATTGTGTCCCTTTATAATTATCTAACTTCGAAAACCTTAATTTTAAAGCAGCAGAAGGCGATGCGCCAAACTTTGGATGATTCATAAAAAGAAAAACACCCACAATTATAAAGATTAGAGAAACCAAGAAAAATGTCATAAAGATCTATGAAGTATTAAAGTGAATCGTCAAAGCTATTTTAAAAATTTCAGCAAACCTTTTTTATTAAGAAAATATTTAACATTCGTTTACAAAAATTAATCTGCAATTAAGATATTAACTTCGTATTTTAGTGTAAAATTTACAATTGAAATAAAATATTTACAATGAATGATAATTATAAAAATATAGTAGATGCTTTAATTAAAGAAGGTTTTATAGAATCTGAAAAGCATATAAAAAACTTAGGAAGCAAACTTGATTTTAAGATTACACAATATTCTTTAAATACATCTTTAAGCTTTAAATTTCACAACAGTGAAGAATTTATTTCTTTTCTAAATTTTTCAAATCCAGACGAATTAGACCGTGAAAAAATCAGTTTAATCAACGCTTCAATCATGGAACAAGGATTAAACCCTAATGATTTTTTCTACGTTAATTTTTATAAAAAAGAGGTCAACGAATTATAATCAATTTCAACTATGAAACTAGTTTTTGCCTCTCATAATCCAAATAAAATAATAGAAATTAAAGCGTTGCTTCCGCAAAATTTTGAAATTTTGAGTTTAGATGATATTGGCTGTCACGATGAAATTCCTGAAACCGCTGACACGATTGAAGGAAATGCCCTTTTAAAAGCTAATTTCGTGGCCACGCATTATGGTTTAGATTGTTTCGCAGACGATTCTGGCTTAGAAGTGGATGCATTAAATGGAGCTCCAGGGGTTTTTTCGGCACGATATGCGGGAAATCAAAAAAATTCTCAAGACAATAACAAAAAACTTTTACAAGAAATGCAAGGTAAAAGTAATCGAAAAGCTAATTTTAAGACAGTTATTGCCTTGAATCTTAAAGGGGAAAATTATCTTTTTACCGGGATTGTGAACGGAAAAATTGCATTAGAGCAGAGAGGAATTCATGGTTTTGGGTACGATCCTGTGTTCGAGCCAGAAGGATTTTCCTACACTTTTGCCGAAATTTCCGCAACGGAAAAAGCAAAAATAAGCCATCGAGCTCGGGCGGTTACACAACTCATTGCTTTTTTAAAAAACTAACTTACTGATTTTCAAATAATAATTAAAAAATAAAGTTCAAATTTCTGTTAGCTTTTCTCACTAATTCAACGTACCTTTGCACCCAATTTTAAATAACTTTATGAATAAATTTGAACAATTAGGATTGAGTGAGTCGCTGCAGAGGGCGATTTTAGATCTAGGATTTGAAAGTCCGACGGAGGTGCAGGAAAAGGCGATTCCCCTATTATTGGCGCAAGATACAGATATGGTTGCGTTAGCACAAACAGGAACCGGAAAAACCGCAGCATTTGGTTTTCCATTGATCCAAAAAATTGATGCTAACAACAGAAATACACAAGCTTTGGTGTTGTCACCAACTCGCGAACTTTGTTTGCAAATTACAAACGAATTAAAAAATTATTCGAAGTACGAAAAAGGAATCAACGTAGTTGCCATTTACGGTGGCGCAAGCATTACAGAGCAAGCCAGAGAAATTAAAAGAGGTGCTCAAATTGTGGTAGCCACCCCAGGAAGAATGCAAGACATGATTAACAGAGGATTAGTGGATATTTCTCAAATTAGTCACTGTATTTTAGATGAAGCAGACGAAATGCTAAACATGGGTTTTTATGAAGATATTGTAAACATTTTGGCTACTTCTCCAGACGATAAAAATACCTGGTTATTTTCGGCAACGATGCCACAAGAAGTTGCCCGAATTGCAAAACAATTCATGGCAGAACCATTGGAAATCACCGTAGGAACCAAAAATTCTGGTTCTAAAACGGTGTCGCACGAATTTTATTTGGTAAATGCTAGAGACCGTTACGAAGCCTTAAAAAGATTGGCAGATGCTAACCCAGATATTTTCTCAGTAGTTTTTTGCCGAACCAAAAGAGACACACAAGCCGTTGCCGAAAAATTAATTGAAGACGGTTACAGTGCCGCAGCTTTACACGGAGATTTGTCACAAGCCCAAAGAGATGGCGTGATGAAATCTTTCCGAGGAAGACAAATTCAAATGTTAGTCGCCACTGATGTTGCCGCTCGTGGAATCGATGTGGACAATGTAACACACGTGATCAATTACCAACTTCCGGATGAGGTAGAAACTTATAACCACCGTTCAGGTAGAACAGGTCGTGCAGGAAAATTAGGAACTTCAATTGTTATTGTTACCAAAAGTGAATTGAGAAAAATTTCGGCAATTGAAAGAATCATCAAACAAAAATTTGAAGAAAAATCAATTCCTTCAGGCATTGAAATCTGCGAAATTCAGTTACTTCACTTGGCTAACAAAATCAAGGATACCGAAGTTGACCACGAGATTGACACCTATCTTCCTGCAATTACTGATGTACTGGAAGATCTAACTAAAGAAGAATTAATTAAAAAAATGGTTTCGGTAGAATTTAACCGTTTTATTAATTATTACAAAAAAACCCGCGATTTATCAACACAATCCGCTGGTGATAGAAGTGAAAGCAGAAACGAAAAAGCGGATTCTGGACAAGTACGTTATTTTGTAAACATCGGTTCAAGAGATGATTTTGATTGGATGTCTTTAAAAGATTTCCTAAAAGAAACCTTAGATTTAGGAAGAGATGACGTATTTAAAGTAGATGTAAAAGAAGGATTTTCTTTCTTTAATACTGATGCAGAACATACTGATAAAGTAATGGAAATCCTAAACGGAATGGTTCTCGAAGGAAGAAAAATTAACGTTGAAATTTCTAAAAATGACGGTGGCGGACGAAACAGTTCTAGACGTGATCATAACAATAGAGGAAGATCTGGCGAAAGAAGTGGCGGTTTCCGTGGTGAAAGAAGTGGAACTTCAAGACGAGAAGGTGGTTTTAGATCCGAAAGAAATTCGGGTTCTGAAAGAAATTCAAGACGAAGCGAAAGTTTCTCTAACGAAAGACCAAGACGTGAAGCAGGTTTTTCTGAAAGAACACCAAGACGTTCAGAAACCACACGCTCAAAAAGACCAAGAAGAAGCTAACACATTTAGTTAATTTTCTTATAAATCCTACTATTACTGCAAAATATCTTAAAGAGTTTTACTACTTTTAGCGCTTCATAATAAGCCAATGAGATATTTTGCAGTTTTCTTTTTCCTCCTCGTTTCTGGCATTGCCTTTGCCCAAAACGAAAAAGTTTCGGCAACTATAATTAATGACATTACCTTACTTCCTATTGCCGAGGTAAGTATTATCAACATCAACAAAGTAAAAGGAACAACCAGTAATGGCGTGGGTTACTTTGATATTGCTGCAGAAGTGAACGATACACTTCATATTTCTACCCTAGGTTACAAATCCATAAAAGTTAGGGTAACGAATGACTGGTTTAAAACTAAAAGCACCAAAATTAAAATGACCGAAAAAGCTTATGCTTTACCCGAAGTTGTAGTAAACCAATATCAGCTAACCGGTTATTTACAAATTGATTACAAAATTATTCCGCTTACGCAAAATACACGCTACAGCATTTCTGGTTTAAATCATGGCTACGAAGTTTCTAATAACGGAATCTCCCGCGTGATGGGATCGCTTTTTAACCCCGCAGATGCATTGCACAATTTCTTCGGAAAAAAACCTACCGAACTTAGAAGGTTAAAAGAAATGAAAAAAGACGATGCCGTGAAAAATGTTTTGGCCTCAAAATTTGATCGTGAAACCCTTGGAGCATTGTTAGGCGTTTCGCCAAAAGAAATCGCCGAAATCTTAGAACGATGTAACTATTCGGAAACATTTATCACTACTGCCAACGATTTGCAAATCATGGATGCCATCAACGAATGTTACGAAGAATACCGAATTTTAAAGGGCAAAAGATAATAGCGTTTTGCTATAAACTAAAAAAAATATTACCCAAAAGTCTCCAAATACCGCTGATTCACACTTTCGAAATTTTTTATCGAGGCTTTTGTCCATTGTAAACGCAAATTAAAAATTTCTTCCTCGGTCAATTTCCACTCAACATTAGATTTTCGCAACCTCGAAGTCAAATTTTGCAACACAATTGCTGCCGAAACCGAAATATTCAAGCTTTCGGTAAAACCCGCCATAGGAATTTTTAAAAACCCGTCAGCAGCATCCATAACTTCGCCGGACAAACCATGTCTTTCTGTTCCAAAAAAAATTGCCGACCGCTTGGTGATATCAAAATCATCTAAAAAACAAGAATCATTATGAGGCGTTGTTGCTATAATTTGATAACCTTCCGCTTTTATTTTGGCAATACAATCCGCATTAGAATTATATCTGTGAATATTGACCCATTTTTGAGCACCCATAGCAATTTCCGTGTCGATTTTTTTTCCAAATTTTTCCTCCACAACGTGTAAATTTTGCACTCCAAAAACCTCACAACTCCTCATCACCGCTGAAGTATTATGCAATTGATATACATCTTCAATTGCCACCGAAAAATGATTGGTCCTGTTTTGAAGCACTTTTAAAAATTTTTCTTTTCGGCTATCTGTAATAAAATCTTGTAAATAATTAAAATAATGAAGTTTATCAGTAAAATCTTTCATCAAAAAATGGTTTTTTGAAAAATGTTTATTAATTTGGTGAAACTAAATAAATAATATGACACAGGAAGACCTGCTACCACAAATTTACAAAAAAGACGACAGAGCTTTTACACTATTATACGATATGTATTCTAAAAGTCTCTATGCCGTAATCCACAACCTCATTAGCGATACTGAAGAAGCCGAAGACGCACTTCAGGAAACCTTTGTAAAAATCTGGAAAAACATCGATTCTTACAATGAAAGTAAAGGAAGGTTTTACACTTGGATTGTAAACATTGCCAGAAATACTGCAATTGACAAATTACGCTCTAAAGGTTTTAACAATAGCAGAAAAAACCTTTCCTCTGACAATTTCGTACATCTCTTAGACGACACCAACAAACTCACACAAAAAATCGATACAATAGGTATCAAAGAATTTATCAAAAAATTAAAACCAAAATGCATTCGCATTATTGATTTACTATTTTTTAAAGGTTACACACAACAGGAAGCGGCAGATGAACTTGAGATTCCATTAGGAACCGTAAAAACTCAAAACCGCACCTGCATTAATGATTTACGAAATTTTTTAGGAGTATAAATGAACAATCAAGAATACATAGAATCAGGATTACTTGAGCTTTACGTTTTCGGACTACTAGACGAAACGCAAACAGCCGAAATTTCCCGATTGTCACAAACCGAACCCCAAATTCAAGCCGAAATTGTGTCAATCGAAAAAGCCATCATCAACCTTTCCGAAAGCATGTCGCCGTTTTTATCTCATAAAAACTATGGTAAAATTCGCGAAGCATTGCTTATCAAGCATAAGGTTCACGACATTAAACCCAAAACCAACATTTTCAATTTTATCGGTTGGGCTGCAGCAGCCGCATTACTTATTGGCATTGGCGTTCAATACATTTCTCTGCAAAATAAAAACGAGCAAATCGAACAAATTACCGCCAATAACGAAAAAATCAATAACGAACTCATCCAATCCAAACTCGAAAATCAAACGAGCCAAACCGCTGTTGCCGTTTTGCGCGACACCGCAAATACCGTCGTAACCCTTGCCGGACAAGAAGTTTCGCCAAAATCTCAGGCCAAAATATATTGGAACAAACAATCCAAAACCGTTTATGTTGACGCGTCAAAATTACCAACTCCTCCAAAAGGCATGGAATACCAGGTTTGGTCGCTCAAGCTCGATCCTTTAACGCCAACAAGCATCGGAATGTTGCAAAAATTTGAAGAAAACGGAACCAAAATTTTCAAAGTCGAAAACGCCACCGAAGCACAAGCCTTCGGAATCACACTCGAACCAGCTGGCGGAAGCGCCACGCCAACACTCGAGCAATTATACACTTTAGGAAAAGCATAAAAATTTTTGGGAGCGAAACATCAGTGATTTTTAACAATCGTCCGTTCCCGCCATTTTCCAGAGATTCCGCTCCAAAAAAAGGAGCGGAATGCTCTTCCCTACTGTCGGGGCTAATTGAAAATCTTGAGGCATTTTTGGAAACTTTTGGCTAAAAAAAAACAACAAAACATGAAAAATTTAGTGGTACTTTCTGGAGCAGGAATCAGTGCCGAAAGTGGTATCAAAACCTTCCGCGATGCCGATGGATTGTGGGAAGGTCACAATGTAATGGAGGTAGCATCGCCTCAAGGCTGGAAAAAAAATCCGGAGTTAGTTTTAGACTTTTATAATCAAAGACGACGCCAACTCAAAACCGTCATTCCCAACGAAGCTCACAAGATTTTAGCGCAACTCCAACAATTTTTCAATGTCAAAATCATCACCCAAAACGTTGATGACTTACACGAACGCGCCGGAAGCCAAAACGTTTTACACCTTCATGGCGAATTACTCAAAGCCCGAAGCATCGCCAACGAAAATAAAATTTTAGATTGGCAAGACGATATTAAAATTAACGACAAAGACGAAAACGGTCACCAAATTCGGCCGCATATCGTATGGTTTGGCGAAATGGTTCCTGCTTTGCAAGAAGCCGCTGTTACCATGACTTCTGCCGATATTGTGATTATTATTGGAACTTCCATGCAAGTTTATCCTGCTGCCGGATTAATTGATTATGCTCCAACCAATATTCCGGTTTACTATATTGATTTGAATCCTGCAAAAATATACGGAAGCCAGCATCACATCGAAATTATTGCCAAAACTGCTTCTGCCGGAATGAAGGATTTGAAAGAAATTTTAATTCAAAAAAAATAATTTTCACCAAAATTCAACTCGAGAAAAAACAATCGTGCTGTTGCTTTTTCACTTCGCTGAGAAAAAGTATATTTGCTTTTTCAACATCACAACACCATGACTTTAACAGAACTGAATGCGATTTCTCCCATTGACGGCAGGTATCGTAACAAAACCAAATCACTTTCTCAATATTTTTCGGAAGAAGCCTTAATTCGATACCGCGTTTTGGTAGAAATCGAATATTTTATTTCACTATGCGAAATTCCCTTGCCACAATTAGCAAATGTTGACCATGGAACTTTCCCGGAAATGCGAAAAATTTACCAAA
The DNA here is from genome assembly GCF_009915155.1 of Flavobacterium ichthyis. Taxonomy (GTDB): domain Bacteria; phylum Bacteroidota; class Bacteroidia; order Flavobacteriales; family Flavobacteriaceae; genus Flavobacterium; species Flavobacterium ichthyis. The sequence goes on from NZ_JAABLM010000002.1 coordinate 122,910, forward strand.
ATTTTTCTGCAGAAGATGCCAATGCAATTAAAGAAATCGAAAAAACTACCAACCACGATGTCAAAGCGGTAGAATACTTTATTAAAAATGCTTTTGACAAACTCAACTTATCAGAACATAAAGAGTTTATTCACTTTGGATTGACTTCTCAAGATATCAATAATACAGCAATTCCACTTTCTACCAAAGAAGCTTTCGAAGAAGTTTATTTGAAATTATTAATTGAACTTACTGCCAAACTTAAAGAATTAAGCGTGGAATGGAAAGACATCCCAATGTTGGCAAGAACCCACGGACAACCGGCTTCTCCTACCCGTTTGGGCAAAGAAATTGGCGTTTTTGTAGAACGTTTGGAAGAGCAAATGCGTTTACTTTTCAACATTCCGTTTGCAGCGAAATTTGGAGGTGCTACCGGAAATTTTAATGCGCATGTTATTGCCTATAAAAATATTGATTGGAAAGATTTTGGAAATAATTTTGTTGAAAATAATTTGGGTTTAAAACATTCTTTTCCTACAACACAAATAGAACATTACGATCATTTTGCCGCTTTCTTTGATGCCTTAAAACGAATCAACACCATCATCATCGACTTAGACCGAGATATTTGGACGTATGTTTCGATGGATTATTTCAAACAAAAAATTAAAGAAGGCGAGGTAGGATCATCGGCAATGCCGCATAAAGTAAACCCAATTGATTTTGAAAATTCCGAAGGAAATTTAGGAATTGCCAATGCCATTTTCGAACATCTTTCGGCTAAATTACCCATTTCAAGGTTGCAACGTGATTTAACGGATTCTACCGTTTTGAGAAATATTGGTGTTCCATTCGGTCATACCATTATTGGTTTTGAAGCAACTTTAAAAGGCTTAAACAAATTGTTGCTTAATCGACAAAAATTTGAGGAAGATCTAGAAAAAAATTGGGCTGTTGTTGCCGAAGCCATTCAAACGATTTTGCGTAGAGAAGGTTACCCAAATCCTTACGAAGCGTTGAAAGGATTGACCAGAACCAATGAAGTAATGAACAAAAATACCATTCATGTTTTTATTGATACTTTAAATATTAGCGAGGAGATTAAAAATGAATTACGCTCAATTTCACCAAGTAACTATTTGGGAATTTAAATTGTAAGAAAAAAAATATAGCAATCCGTAAGTTTTTAATGACTTGCGGATTTTTTATTTTTGGCAAATCAATTTTTTTTCGGATATTTAACAAGCCGAGTTGTAACGACATTTATCGCAATACTTGGCATTAGCCCGTCCCGAAGTTTCGGGAGAAGCAAATAGCCCGGAATTTTTTAATTTATTTTTTTGCCGACTCAAAACAGCGACTAACGGCCCCGAATGCTCGAGACGTTTTGGGGAGTTGCAGAAAAAATTTAAAAACAAGAATTTGTAGCAGAAAGCGGGAAATAGCTCCAAAGCGTGAACTTGCCAAGTAAAAAGCACCAGTTGAAAATATAAATTATGCCGAAAAAAATTTTAATTCTTTTTGCTCATCCTTTGTTTGAAAAATCTTTAGCAAACAAAATTTTGGTAGATCATATCCCTGATAACGTGGATATAACGTTTCATGACTTATATGAAAGATACCCGGAATTTGACATTGATGTCCAACGCGAACAGAATTTATTGGCGGGTCATGATATAATTATTTGGCAACATCCAATGTTTTGGTATGGTTGTCCACCGCTTTTAAAACAATGGATTGATATGGTGTTAGAACATGGCTGGGCTTATGGAAGTCAAGGAAATGCCTTGAAGGGTAAAATTATTTTTCAGGTAATTACTACTGGTGGAAAGAAGGAAAATTATAGCAAAACGGGACGTGACCATTTTACAATTCCAGAACTTTTACAACCATTTTGTCAAACGGCTGAGGTATGTAAAATGAAATATTTACCACCTTTTGTGGTGCACGGAACTTTTAAAATCACGCGGGACAAATGTGAGGAATTTGGGGTATCATATAAAAAGTTATTGAACTTTTTATTGGAAAATGAGTTGGATATGAATGTTATTAGCGAGCATTTTTATTTAAACGACTTTATAAAAAAAGAATTGTAAATCTGCGAAAACAAACTGACTATATATGGAAACTAATTTTTTTCTTCAAGCTATTGTGTATTTAACTGCAGCAGTAGTTTGCGTTCCGGTAGCAAAAAAAATGGGATTGAGTTCAGTGTTGGGTTATTTGTTTTCGGGAATTATCATTGGGCCTTTTTTATTGGGATTTATTGGAAGTGAGGGTCAAGATTTGATGCATTTTGCAGAGTTCGGGGTGGTGATGATGTTGTTTTTAATTGGTTTAGAGTTAGACCCTTACAAGTTTTGGCGAATGCGAAAATTTATTTTGGGTATGGGCTCAATTCAGATGGTTGCCACTACTGCAATTATTTTTATTTGTAGCTCCATAATATTTGACTGGAATTGGCAAACGGCTTTATCAATCTCGTTAGCTTTATCTCTTTCATCTACTGCAATTGTTTTGCAGACACTTAAAGAAAAAGGGCTTTCTCAAACTTCTGTAGGAAGATCATCGTTTGCAGTATTATTGTTTCAGGATATTGCTGTAATTCCAATTTTAGCAATAATTCCCATATTAGCAACAGGGCAAAATGTGATTCCTACGGAAGATGTGGATAAAAGTATTATTTCGGAATTTGACGGATGGCTGCAAACGTTAATTGTGACTGGTAGTATTGCCGCCATTTATTTTATTGGAAAATATATAATTGTGCCATTGTTACATGTAATTGCTCGTACAAGATTACAAGAACTTTTTACAGCTTCGGCATTATTATTAGTTTTATCAGTCTCTTACTTGATGCAATTAGTGGGGTTAAGTCCTGCATTAGGAGCTTTTATGGCTGGAGTGGTTTTAGCTAACTCCGAATTTAGGCATGAACTTGAAGGCGATATTGCACCATTTAAAGGGTTGCTACTGGGTTTATTTTTTATAGGTGTTGGAGCTTCCATTAATTTTCAGTTAATTATCGATGATCCGGCATTTATATTGATATTCGGATTTATCTTAACGATGGTAAAGTTTTTTGTTTTTCTTTTTATTGGAAAAATTTACAAGAAAAAGATTGACCAAAATTTTCTTTTTTCAATTGGGTTAAGTCAAGCTGGAGAATTTGGTTTTGTAATCATGAGTTTTTCGATGAAACTCAACATTATTCCAAATATTCTTGGTAATGAAATTATGGCTATCATTGCCATTAGTATGATTGCTACGCCATTTTTGTTGTTAATTAATGAAAGGTTAATTGATCCTTATTTTGGAGTGACTGAAAAAAAACAAGAAAATTTTGATGACATCAATGAAACCAATGATGTAATTATTGCAGGATTTGGAAACTTTGGAAGTACTATTGGTCGTTTATTAAAAACAAACGGAATTGCAGCTACGGTTCTTGATATGGATTCTGACAGAGTTGATTCGCTGCGCAAAATGGGCTTTAAAGTATATTATGGTGATGCTACCCGACTTGAACTATTAAAAGCGGCTGGATGTGAAAACGCAAAATTATTTATTGCTGCAATTGATAATCCTACTGTAAATTTAATTGTAATAGAATTATTAAAAAAACACTTTCCCCATTTAAAAATTTTGGCAAGAGCTAAAAACAGGAATGATGCTTTTGAACAAATTGATATTGGTTTAAAAAATATTTACCGCGAAAATCTTTATAGTGCGGTTCATCTTGGCGTTGATGCGTTAGTTTATATGGGGCAAAGGCGATATACCGCAACAAGACAAGGACAGCGATTTATAAAGTATGATGAAGATGCTACCTTTAGATTGGCACAAAAACGCCATGATAAAAAAGCATTTATGGTTTCGGCATTAGAAGAAATTGAACTGCAAGAACAGCTTTTAAAAAGTGATCTTTTTAATTTTGATGGCGCTCGTGATCATGCTTGGGACAGCGAATCTTTCAAAAAAGAAATGCCGGAATAAAAAAACCGAAGTTTAAAAACTTCGGTTTTTGTACATTTTATCTGGAGTAGTTAGGTGCTTCCTTGGTAATCGTAACATTGTGTGGATGACTTTCACCAATTCCGCTGGAAGTAATTCGTACAAAACGTCCGGTTTCTTGAAGGGTTTTGATATCTTTTGAACCACAATAACCCATTCCAGCACGAAGTCCTCCTATAAATTGAAGCATGCTTTCGAACAATTCGCCTTTGTAAGGAACGCGACCTACAATTCCTTCAGGAACTAATTTTTTAATATCATCTTCAACATCTTGAAAATAGCGGTCTTTTGAACCCTCTTGCATGGCTTCAACAGAACCCATTCCGCGGTACGATTTGAATTTTCTTCCTTCAAAAATAATGGTTTCACCCGGAGATTCTTTTGTTCCTGCTAAGAGTGAACCTAACATTACGCAATCAGCTCCAGCAGCAATTGCTTTGGGAATATCGCCTGTATAACGAATTCCACCATCAGCAATTACAGGAATTCCCGAACCTTTGATAGCAGCGGCAACTTCTAAAACAGCAGAAAATTGGGGAAACCCAACTCCTGCAACTACTCTTGTTGTACAAATTGATCCAGGTCCAATTCCCACCTTTACGCCATCCGCACCATTTTCTACCAAATATCTTGCGGCTTCGGCTGTGGCAATATTTCCTACAATGACATCGAGTTCAGGAAAATTTTTCTTGACTTCTTTTAAAACATCCACCACACCTTTTGTATGACCGTGAGCCGTATCGATAATTACAGCATCAACACCAGCATTTACTAAGGATTCTGCACGTTTTACAGCATCTGCGGTAACGCCAATTGCAGCCGCAACTCGCAGGCGACCAAATTTATCTTTATTGGCAATTGGTTTTTGCGTAAGCTTTGTGATATCTCTAAAAGTTATTAACCCAACTAATTGAAAATCAGTATTTACTACTGGAAGCTTCTCAATTTTATTTTCTTGCAAAATACCTTCGGCAACATCGAGAGTGGTACCTTCTCCTGCGGTAACAAGATTTTGAGTAGTCATCACTTCTTGGATGGACCGTACATTATTTTTTTCGAAACGAAGATCACGGTTGGTTACAATTCCTTTTAAAATTTTATTTTCGTCCACCACCGGAATTCCACCAATACTAAATTCTTTCATGGCTTGTTTGGCATCACCAACGGTAGCATTCATCGGCAAAGTTACCGGATCGATAATCATTCCGGATTCTGCTCTTTTTACACGTCGAACCTCAGTCGCTTGTTGCTCGATTGTCATGTTTTTGTGCAAAACGCCAATGCCGCCTTCGCGAGCCATAGCAATTGCCATCGCACTTTCGGTAACGGTATCCATTGCTGCAGAAACGATGGGAACGTTGAGCGAAATATTTTTAGAAAATTTAGATTTGATGCTAACTTCGCGCGGTAAAATTTCGGAGTAATTAGGAATCAGCAAGACATCGTCGTAGGTTAATCCTTCGCCGACAATTTTAGTTGTGTGTGCTTTCATTGTCGCAATTTGTAGTTAAATTGCGTGCAAATATAGCTAAATAATGACAAAAAAGAAAGTAGGAATTGATAAAAAATTATGGTTGTGCTTGCTGAAACGAAATAATAAATTCGGTTCCTTTTTCAGCATCTACCGAGACATTAAATTTGCCGTTATTGTCTATTAAAAATTGTTTCACTAATAACAATCCTAGACCTGTACCTTCTTCATGATCAGTTCCTTTTTCGGAAAGCATTCGTTTATCAAAATTTAAAATTTCTGCAACTTTAGTGTCAGACAAGCCTTTCCCTGAATTGAGAATGTGCACATTAATAAGTGATTGATCTTTAGTGAAATAAATTTCAATATTACCTTTTAAAGGTGTAAATTTTATTGCGTTAGAAAACAAATTATTTAAAATCACTTGAACATGCCCTTTATCAGCATAAATTTTAAAAACATTGGTAGGTTTTTTTAGCGAAATTGTTATTTCTTTAGCGTTAGCAGAAATTTGAAAAGCAGCTAATGAATCATTGATAACTTTTACGATATTGATGTTTTCTGGAGTAGTTTTTGCGCCTTCAAGTTGTGTCATGGACCATTGCAACAAATTATTCATCATTGTCGATGTTCCATTCACTTGAGTCACTAACATGGAAGCAATTTCTTTAAGTTCTTCACTTGAAATATCACCTTCATCAATCATTTTTAGCACTTGCTGTATTGAATGAATTGGCGCTTTCATATCATGCGAGAAGATGGAAAACAATCTATTTTTAGTTTGGTTAACTTCACTTAAAATTTGGTTTTGTTCCGAAATTAAAGCCTTTTGGTTTTCAATATCTATATTTTTTTGTTCTAATTCTAAATATAAACTTTCTTTTTGCTTGCTATTTTTTTTATGTTGGTAAATAATAGTTAGTAAATACAACATAAAAAGAATGATTGAAATAGAAAATATTCTAATGTTATTTAGTTTTTGTTTTGACGATTCGTTTTTTAAAAGTAATTGTTCGTTTTCGACCTCACTTTTCTTGAGTTGAATCATGTTTATTTCCTTAACTTTTTCCTCGTTGTAAAGTGAATCTTTATAAATCAAACTTGTTTTTAGATAATTAAAAGCCAAATCGTCATTGCTTTTTTGATGATAAATCTCGGCTAAAATTGCTGCTGAACGTACAATATCCCATTTTGCATTGAGTTTTTTGGCGTATTTGTAACCTTCTACACCAAATTGTTCTGCCTCCGAAACATTCCCTTTTTCAAGCAAAACTTCTGCCATACCTGTCATAGCAAAAGATTTTTCCCACAAGTTTGTTTCAGGTTGTGTGATAACCTTTTGGTAATAATATAATGCTGAATCTTTGTTCCCCAATAGCGAATGAACATTCCCTAACCTATTGATATTCATTATGTAAATATCTTCAAAATTATATTTTTGGGAAATTGCATTAGCTCTTTGAAAATTTTTATAAGCGTCTTGATTTTGATTCAGTTCACTTTGTGAGATTCCAATATTAAAGTGATTTTTGGCAACCATCAAATGGTCATTTAAGCCTTTAGAAATTGTAAGTGATTTTTTAAATAACTCAATTGCTTCAAGATTATGGCCTAAACCTTGTTGTACCAAACCTTGACCTAAAAGACTTTTTGCGATACCTTTTTTGTTGTTTTCTTTTTCGTAGATGGTAAATGCTTGAAGGTATTTTGCGATAGCGATATCATAAAATCCAGTAATATAATTTCCGGTTGCTTCATAGTACAAAACATCAGCTTTTAAGAGCTGATCAGAAGATTGATTACTAATCTTTTCTGCTTTCCTAATGAAATTTTCCGCTTTCTTATAATCGTTATAAAAATAGATTTTGGATTGTTCGAGGTAATAATTTACGGAATCCCGCTGTATATCAAGGGAAGTTGCATTGACTTTGGTAAAAGCCAAAAGTAAAATGATACAGAAATGTAATATAGATTGGGGCAAACTATATGTTTTTGAAAATTAGATATTTACTGAAGGGTGGTACTCAATAAATTGTAGCCAAAAATATAAAAAATTAATGATAAAATGTAAAAATTTTTGTGGCTTCATTATAAGCGCTTTCAAAACTCATTGGGCTTGTATGAGTGGTTATTTTTTGGGTAGCAAAGTATGACAACATTTTCTCGGTAGGCATGTTCCCGGTTAAATCATCTTTTGCCATCGGGCAACCACCAAAACCTTGAATGGCACCGTCAAATCTGCGACATCCGGCTTTGAAAGCAGCATCAATTTTTTCGAACCATTTGTCTGGTGTGGTATGCAAATGCGCTCCAAACTCAATGTGAGGATATTTTAAAATTAAATTTGAAAATAAGTAATCAATTACCTCTGGAGTTGAAGAACCAACTGTGTCACTTAATGATAAAATTTTTACGCCAAAACCTGCTAATTTTTCGGTCCATTCCCCTACGATTTCCACGTTCCACGGATCGCCATACGGATTTCCAAAACCCATGGAAAGGTACGCCACCACTTCTTTAGATGATTTATCGGCAATTTCTAAAATTTCTTGCAAAGTGATAATTGATTCAGCAATGGTTTTATGGGTATTTCGCATTTGAAAATTTTCGGAAATAGAAAACGGATAACCTAAATATTGAATTTGCGAATATTGTGCAGCAATTTCGGCACCTTTTGTATTAGCAATGATAGCAAGAAGTTTGCTTCGTGTTTTAGACAAATCAAGTTGTGCCAAAACTGCAGCACTATCTGTCATTTGCGGAATTGCTTTTGGCGATACAAAACTTCCAAAATCTAAAGTATCGAAACCCACGCGTAAGAGTGATTGTAGGTAATCAATTTTTTTTTCAGTAGGAATAAATGTTTTGATTCCTTGCATAGCATCACGAGGACACTCGATAATTTTTACTTCTTCCATAGAAATTCAAAGGTAGAAAAAGAAAACTTTTTTACGAAATCGTTTTTTTTATTTTTAAAACAAATCATTTTACTAATTATTACATAAAAACGTAATAATTCACATTATTACATAAAAGCGTAATAATTAGCTTTATTACATAAAAACGTAATAATTAAAAATATCTACGTATATTCGTATTAATACTTTTTTGAAAATTATATGACAGCAATAATTTTGGGCGACATCATTAAGTCACGAAAAAATAAATCCGCTTGGCTTGAGGGATTAAAATCATTGCTCAACCAATACGGAAAATCGCCTATTAACTGGGAAATTTTTAGAGGCGATCAGTTTCAGGTTGAGGTTAAACCCGAAGAGGCTCTTTTTGTAGCGATTAGAATTAAATCGTTTTTACGAAGCATAAAATGTGATGCCAGAATGAGTATTGGTTTGGGCGAAAAAAGTTTCAAAGCCAAAAAAATCTCCGAAAGTAATGGAACCGCGTTTATCAATTCCGGAGAAACTTTTGAAACGTTAAAAAAAGAGCGGAAAACTTTAGCCATTACTTCTGCTGATGAAAACTGGAACATAGAAATGAATCTTTTACTACGTTTTGCTACAACTATTATGGACAATTGGCCTTCTCAAACCGCCGAATTTGTGATTTTTGCATTAGAAAATCCACAACTTTCACAAGAAAAAATTGGCGAAAAATTAGCAATTAATCAAGCAGCTGTTAGCAGAAGGAAATCACGCGCTCAATTTGATCTCATCATGGATTTAAATGATTTTTACCAAGAAAAATTAAAAAATTTATAACGAAAATGGTTTTTATACAATTATTGATTGCGCATTTTGTTGGTGATTTTTTATTACAACCCAATTCGTGGATTAAGCACAAAATAGCGCATAAAGAAAAAAGCATTTACCTGATTATACATTGCATATTACACGGAATGCTTAGCTTTTTATGGGTTTTTGATACCAAATTCATTCCGTATGCTTTTGCAATTATCGTATTACATTTTATCATTGATGTCAGCAAACTTCGGTTTCAAACGCCTAAATCAGCAAGACTTTGGTTTTTTCTCGACCAATTTTTTCACCTGATTGTTTTGGCGGCTGTGACTTATTTTTACAGCCAAATTAATCTAAATGAAATTTTTATCAACTACAAAAAATTGTGGATTATTATTTTAGGAATTGTATTTTTAAGCAAACCTACTTCATTAATAATCAAAACATTAATTTCTATTTGGACACCAGAAGAAGCAGACAAATCCGGGCATTCATTACAAAGTGCTGGAAATTATATTGGCATTTTAGAACGCTGGTTTATCTTGTGTTTTATTCTCACAGGTCATTTCGAAGCAGTAGGATTTTTACTTGGCGCAAAATCAATTTTCAGGTTTGGCGATTTAAGAATGGCACGCGACAGAAAACTAACAGAATACGTGTTAATTGGAACACTTTTAAGTTTTGGGATTGCAATAGGTGTATCGCTGTTAACGCAAACGTTGCTCCAAAATTTTTCGGTTTATTTTCTTGATTAAACTTGGTCCCTCGTAAATAAAACCAGTGTACAATTGCACCAAACTCGCGCCAGCATTGAGTTTTTCAATGGCGTCTTCCGCAGAATGAATTCCTCCTACTCCAATAATTGGAAACGCTTTATTGCTTTTTTCCGATAAAAAACGGATGACTTCGGTAGAACGTTTTGTCAAAGGTTTTCCTGATAATCCCCCCATTTCTACCTGATTTGGAGATTGTAAACCTTCACGAGAAATCGTTGTATTTGTGGCAATTACACCTGCAATTTTAGTTTCGGCAACAATATCGATAATGTCTAAAAGTTGTTCGTCAGTTAAATCTGGAGCAATTTTTAGCAAAATGGGTTTTGGTTTGGCTTTCGCCGAATTTTTATTTTGCAATGTTTGAAGCAATTGCGTTAACGGCTCCTTGTCTTGTAACGCCCGAAGATTTGGCGTATTTGGCGAACTCACATTCACAACAAAATAATCAACGTAATCAAACAAGGCTTCGAAGCAAATTTCATAATCCGAAGCTGCATTTTCATTTTCGGTAACTTTATTTTTACCAATATTTCCACCAATTAAAACGTTTTTATTTTTTTTCAAACGTTCTGCTGCGGCAAAAACACCACCGTTATTAAAACCCATGCGGTTAATGATGGCCGAATCTTCTTTTAAGCGAAATAATCTTTTTTTAGGATTTCCTTCTTGTGGTTTGGGTGTCAAAGTACCTATTTCAATAAAACCAAAACCAAGATTTGATAATTCTTTGTACAACTTCGCGTCTTTGTCAAAACCAGCGGCAAGACCAACGGGATTTTTGAATTTCAGTCCAAAAACTTCTGTTTCTAAACTTTTGTGTTTTACTTCGTAAAGTGAGTTAAAAACACTTGAAAATCCTGGAATTTTATTTAAAAATCGAAGTGATGAAAAAGTAAAATAATGAATTTTTTCCGGATCAGACTGAAACAGAATCGGGCGAATGATAGACTTGTACATGTTGTGTTGTTGTTTGTGCAAAAATAGGTAATTTGAATTTATTTTTAAGGGGAAAAGATGGAAAGGAAATTGAAAATGGTAGTGTCATTTGATAGTATCATTTTGTAAGAACTACTTTTTTATTGACACTTTGGTTTTAGCCCTGATTGAAGCGGAAATCCTTGCGGAAGCAAAATCTATTTTTTCCCGCCAAAAAAGAGCGACGCGAGGAGCTCCTTTTTTGGCGTTGGAAAAAAAGATTTTGCGAGGCTAGATTGTAGCGAAAAGCAGGAAATAGCTCCTAAAAATGCAATAAAAAAGCAGGATTTCGGCAGAAAAAAACAAAAAAATTGTAACTTCGCCACTCTAATTTTTATACTGAATTTATGCAACATATTATTGACCGTTTTATTAGTTATGTAACTGTTGATACGGAATCTGACCCGAATTCTGACACGACCCCAAGTACTGAAAAACAATGGGATTTGGCGAATCAACTGGTGGAAGAACTGAAAAAAATTGGCTTGCAAGACGTGACAATTGATGAAAATGCTTACATCATGGCGACGCTTCCGAGCAATGTGGATCATGAGGTTCCTACGATTGGATTTGTGTCGCATTTTGACACAACGCCTGATTTTACTGGTGCTAACGTAAAGCCACAAATTTGGGAAAATTATGATGGCGAAGATATTATTTTGAACAAAGAACAAAATATTGTGCTTTCTCCAAAATATTTTGAGGATTTGTTGCTGTACAAAGGGCAGACGATTATTACCACTGACGGGACAACGCTTTTGGGTGCCGATGATAAAGCGGGAATTACGGAGATTGTGACGGCAATGGAATTTTTGATTAACAACCCCGAAATTAAACACGGAAAAATTAGAATTGGGTTTACGCCAGATGAAGAAATTGGTCGTGGGGCTCATAAATTTGACGTGGAAAAATTTGGCGCAGATTGGGCTTATACTATGGACGGAAGCCAGATTGGCGAATTGGAATACGAAAATTTTAATGCGGCTGGCGCCAAAATTACTTTTAAAGGAAAAAGCGTGCATCCGGGTTATGCCAAAGGCAAAATGATCAACTCGATGTTGATTGCCAATAAATTTATTTCGAAGTTACCTAAGAACGAAGTTCCGGAAAAAACTAAGGATTACGACGGTTTTTTTCATGTTCATCATTTGAACGGTTCGATTGAAGAAACGGTTTTGGAATTAATTATTCGCGATCATGACAAGAAAAAGTTTAAAAAGCGTAAAAAGTTGATTAAAAAAATCACCAAGAAAATAAACAAAAAATTCGCAAAACAATTTGGTGGAGATATTGCTGTTGCTGAAATTAAAGACCAATATTTCAACATGAAAGAAAAGGTAGAACCGGTGATGCACATTGTAGATATTGCCGAAAAAGCAATGCGCGAGTTGGGAATTGAACCGATTATCAAGCCGATTAGAGGTGGAACTGACGGTTCGCAATTATCATACATGGGATTGCCTTGCCCGAATATTTTTGCGGGTGGTCATAATTTTCATGGAAAATATGAGTATGTTCCAGTGGAAAGCATGCAAAAAGCGGTAGAAGTGATTGTAAAAATTGCTGAATTGACTGCTGAGAAAAAATAATTTTTGCACTGAGTAATTTAAAGAAAGGATTTGTGTTTACAAATCCTTTTTTATTTCTTACAATACGATAAACTTGTATTAGGTTTTCAACGTAATTATACTTAAACTTGCTATTGCTATTGAAATAAAAAATTGAAAATTTTCCCTACTTTATTACTGACGTTTTTAGTCATTACTTTTTTTGAAGTGAACGCACAGCATCGCTCAGAAATTGTGGTGCATATCGGCGATGACCAAAAATCTGCAACGGTTTGGCAAAAATTACTATACCATAATCAGTCTCAAGATACGCTAACTTCCGTGGTATTAAATGACTGGAATCACGCATATTCTAGCCGTGAAACACCTTTAGCCAGAAGATTTTCGGATGAATTTGTTAGAAGTTTTTACCTGGCTAACGAATCTGAAAGAGGGAAAACAGATTCGATTGCGTTTTTTTCTGACAAAAATATACCGCTAAACTGGCATCGCTTCAACAAACATCTTGACGTAATTGAAGTCAATTTGCTCGAAAAATTAGCGCCAAATCATTCGACTGAGATTATTTTTATCTATAAAATTATCTTTCCAAAAGACAGGTTTACAAAATATGGCTGGAACGACAAGGGTGAACTTACCTTAAAAAATTGGTTCTTACATCCTGCTCGTTTTGAAAATCATCAATTTGTGATTTACAGCAACCAAAATTTAGACGACATTCCTAATGCCGTTGCCAATTTTCAGGTTACTGTAAATTTTCCTGAAAAATTATGGCTTACTTCGGACTTGAACATTACCGCTGATAAAATTGAAAATAATCAAAAAACAATTGTGCTTCAGGGGAAAAACCGAGTGGATTTCAGCCTTTCTATCGAAAATAAAAATTCTTTTTTAAGTTATAAAAACGAAGTGGTTAAGGTAGAAACCAATTTAAAAGACGATAAGTTAGATGACATTCAAAAAGCTTTAATCATTGATCGTGTCACAAAATATGTTGATGAACATATTGGCAAATATCCATTTGAAAAAATTATTGTTTCGCAAACGGATTATGATCGAAATCCTTTTTATGGCCTGAATCAATTGCCCGCTTTTTTGGCACCATTTCCAGACCAATTTCTTTTTGAATTAAAATTTTTGAAAACTTACTTGAACAATTTCCTTAAAAGTTCGCTTAAAATGAACCAGCGGTATGACAATTGGGTTTATGATGCCATCCAAATTTATACCATGATTAACTACATTGATGAATTATACCCCAACAGTAAAATGATGGGAAATATTTCGCAATGGAAACTGTTAAAAGGTTACAATTTAACCACCATTGATTTCAACCAGCAATACAATTATTTTTACATGTTGATGGCGCGAAAGAATCTCGATCAAGCGTTAGGCGAACCTAAAAATACACTGATAAAATTTAACGAACAAATTGCGTCAAAATATCGCGCTGGACTGAGTTTGAAATATTTAGATAATTATTTAGATGACAACACTGTAGAAAAAAGTATTCAAGATTTTTACAAAGAAAATTTAGACCACTCCACCACCCGACACAATTTTGAATATTTTTTAAAGTTTTATGCTCCTAAAAATATTGATTGGTTTTTTAGCAAACTTATTGACTCACGTGAAATTGTGGATTATAAATTTAAAAATGTCAAAAAAACTAACGACAGCATCATTTTCACCCTTAGAAACAAAACCGGAACTAAGGTGCCGGTTCCCATTTTTACAACTAAAAATGGAGAAATTCTGAGCAAATTTTGGATCGAAAACGTATCGAAAGACTCCACTTTTACCATCTCCCGAAACGGGGCTGACAAAATTGTAATCAACCAAAATAACGAAGTTCCGGAATTTAATTTGCGAAACAATTGGAAATCGCTCAAAGGGTTTTTGGCACAAAATCGTCCTATAAAATTTAATTTTATGAAAGATTTAGAAGATCCTTATTACAACCAAATTCTTTATGTACCAACCATTGGTTATAATTTTTACGACGGATTAACGCCAGGAATGAGATTTCATAACAAAACCATTTTAGAGAAACCCTTTATTTTTGACGTCAATCCTATGTTTTCAACCAAAACTAAAACTTTAAGTGGTTCTGCCTCATTTGCCGTCAACCAATATAACCGAAACAGCAATCTTTTTCACATCCGCTATCATGCAAGTGCATCATATTTTCATTATGCTCCAGATGCCACTTACACCAAAATAAATCCTTCAGTAACGCTGCGGTTTCGCCCCAGCGATTTTCGCGACAATCGAAAGCAAGCCATACAATTTCGTCAGGTTTTAGTACATCGCGAAAAAAGTATTTTCCAAACCGAAAACCTCGAAAACTACACGGTTTTTAATGCCAAATACGTCAATACCCGAACCGAAATTACCAACCATCTGAACTTTGTAAGTGATTTTCAAATAGCCAACAAATTCAGTAAAATTTCGGTAGAAACTGAAGTTAGAAAACTCTTTGACGACAATAGACAACTCACGATTCGAGCATTTGCCGGAGCATTTTTATACAACAATACAAATTCAGATTTTTTCAGTTTTGCGCTCGACAGGCCAACCGATTACTTGTTCGATTACAATTACTATGGTCGTTCAGAAAGTACCGGAATTTTCTCACAACAACTTATTTTAGCCGAAGGCGGATTTAAATCAAAACTTCCATATCAATTTGCTAACCAATGGATTACGACAGTAAATTCAGGCTACAGCATTTGGAATTGGGTGGAAGCCTATGCCGATTTTGGTTTGGTCAAACAAACCCAAAACAACCCAAAATTTGTGTACGACAACGGCATTCGCCTCAACCTCCTTCCGGATTATTTTGAGCTTTATTTCCCTGTTTACTCTAACAATGGTTGGGAAATTGCCCAACCTAATTACCATCAAAAAATCCGATTTATCGTCACTTTAAGCCCGTCAACTCTAGTAAATTTATTTACACGCAAGTGGTTTTAATGATTTTTTTTTGAAGCTAGTTCCTGCTATTCGCTGCAAGTCCTCACCAAAAAAAAACATTTTCCCAACGCCATAAAAAGAGCTTCCGCTGGTCGCTTTTTTTGTCGGGAAAAATAAGTTTTTTTTAGTTCCGGGCTTTCCCGCTACTCCCGAAACTTCGGGACGGGCTAAAACGTTTGCGTAAAATAGCACAATCGCAATTTATCCCAAATAAAATTATATATAAATCACCATAAATAAAATTTTGATAAATATTCTGTAATTCAAACAATTAAAAATGGATTTTTATTAAAAATAATTCAATTGCTTAACATTTGTAAAATCGAGCAAATTGCTTAAATTTGTTACCTCAACAATTGAATGTTATGACGCAAACAGCCGCAAAAAAAGAATTGTCTTTCGAAGATTTCAAAGCCGAAATCCTCAACGATTATAAAATAGCCATCACCAGCCGCGAGTGTAGCCTTTTAGGACGCCGTGAAGTTTTAACCGGAAAAGCCAAGTTTGGAATTTTTGGTGACGGAAAAGAAGTCCCGCAATTGGCTATGGCAAAAGCCTTCAAAAATGGAGATTTCCGTTCGGGTTATTACCGTGATCAAACTTTTATGATGGCAATTGGACAACTCAATATCCAACAATTTTTTGCCGGATTATACGGTCATACTGATCTTGAACACGATCCCATGTCAGCCGGAAGACAAATGGGAGGCCATTTCGCCACACATTCACTCAATGAAGACGGTTCGTGGAAAAATTTGGCATTGCAAAAAAATTCGAGTTCAGATATTTCGCCAACAGCCGGACAAATGCCGCGTTTATTAGGTTTGGCACAAGCCTCAAAAATTTATAGAAACGTATCCGGAATCCCAAACAAAACAAATTTTTCCATTAACGGAAACGAAATTGCTTGGGGAACCATCGGAAACGCCAGTACTTCCGAAGGTTTATTTTTTGAAACCATCAATGCCGCTGGTGTTTTGCAAGTGCCAATGGTGATGAGCATTTGGGACGACGAATACGGAATTTCGGTTCATGCCCGTCATCAAACCACAAAAGAAAATATTTCAGAAATTTTGAAAGGTTTCCAGCGTGATGAAAAAAATGGTTACGAAATTCTTACCGTAAAAGGTTGGGATTATCCGGCATTGATTGCTACTTACGAAAAAGCGGCGGCAATTGCCAGAGAAGAACACGTTCCTGTATTGATTCACGTTCAAGAATTGACACAACCGCAAGGACATTCGACTTCAGGTTCACACGAGCGTTATAAAAATGCAGAAAGGTTAGAATGGGAAGGCGATTTTGATTGTATTCGTCAGATGAAATTGTGGATGGTGGCAACCAATATAGCTTCAACCGAAGAACTTGACGAAATTGACGCTAACATCAAAAAAGAAGTTTTAGAGGGTAAAAAAGCAGCCTGGAACGCTTTTACCGAACCTACAAAAAAGGAACAAAAAGAACTACTTGAATTGTTAGAACGAGTAGCTTCAGCCAGCGATAATAAAGTGTTCATCGAAAAAATGGCTTCGGAATTAAAATCAATTAAAGAGCCTATTAGAAAAGATATTTTGGTAACTGCCAGAAAAGTGCTTCGCTTATTGGTTAGCGAAAATTCTAAAGCAGAATTGGCAAGATGGATTGAAAATTACATCGAAAAAATCCAGCCGAAATTCAGTTCGCATTTATTTTCACAATCATCAGAAAATGTTGATTCGATTACAGAAACACTTCCAAAATATGAAGAAAATGCCGAAGAGGTTGATGCCAGATTGATTATCCGCGATAACTTTGACGCCATTTTTAGTAAATATCCTCAAACTTTAATTTTTGGTGAAGATGCCGGAAACATTGGTGATGTTAACCAAGGTTTAGAAGGAATGCAAGAAAAATACGGCGAACTTCGTGTAGCTGATGCGGGAATTCGAGAAGTCACTATTTTAGGACAAGGAATTGGGATGGCAATGCGTGGTTTGAGACCTATTGCCGAAATTCAATATTTGGATTATTTACTTTACGCCATTCAAATTATGAGTGACGATTTGGCTACCTTACAATATAGAACTAAGGGAAAACAAAAAGCACCATTGATCATTAGAACGCGTGGACACAGATTAGAAGGAATTTGGCATTCGGGTTCACCAATGGGAATGATTATTAACGCCATTCGTGGAATTCACGTTTTGGTACCAAGAAATATGACAAAAGCGGCTGGATTTTATAACGCTTTGCTCGAAGCTGACGAACCTGCTTTAGTGGTGGAATGTTTAAATGGTTACCGTTTAAAAGAAAAAATGCCGAGTAATCTAGGTGAATTTAAAACACCAATTGGCGTGGTTGAAAATATTCGTGAAGGAAAAGATATTACCGTGGTTTCTTACGGTTCTACGTTAAGATTGATTGAACAAGCCGCAAAAGAATTGCAAGAAACCGGTATAGACATTGAAATTATTGATGTCCAATCATTATTACCGTTTGATAAAAATCATGACATTGTAAAATCTTTGTCTAAAACCAATCGATTGTTAGTGGTAGATGAAGATGTTCCAGGAGGTGCTTCGGCATTTATGTTACAGCAAATTTTGGATGAGCAAAATGGTTATAAATTTTTAGACAGTAAACCGGAAACTCTTACGGCAAAAGCCCACAGACCTGCTTATGGAACTGATGGTGATTATTTTTCAAAACCTTCTGCGGAAGATATTTATGAAAAAATTTATGCAATTATGCACGAAGCCAAACCGCAACAATTTCCATCATTATATTAAATTCAAAAGCCTTTCTGTTTTTAGAAAGGCTTTTTTTATGTCGAAAAGAATTTAAGCGCCAATATTATCAAATTCAAAAACAATCCGGCATTGATTTTATAAAAAGACTGATGTTTCCGGGTGAGATGTAATCAATTTGTAGTCCCAAACCTCTTAGGATAAAAAGTGTTCCTAAGAAAATACCGGCAATGGGAATAATTTTTCTAATTTGATTTCGGATTTTATTCTGAAAAAATTGACTGATTAAAACAGCAACGCTCATCAGCGGTATTGTTCCTAATCCATAGAATATCATATAAAAACCACCTCCGAAAATATTTTGCGTAGCGATAGCTCCAAAAAGCGCGGCATACACCATTCCACAAGGTAAAAACCCATTTAAAATACCAATGCTAAAAATGGAACTATTGTTTTTACGTTTAAATTGGTCGCCTAATTTTTGCTTTACTTTAAAAATAAATCTTGCGATAGGTTTTGAAAAATTAATTTGGCTGAATTTTCTCTCGGGAATAATTACAATTAAAATCATCATTACTCCTGATAAAATGGATAAATTTTGCTGTAATCCCGCCAATTGTAAACCTTTCCCGAAAAGCCCAAAAATAATTCCGAGTGTGGCGTACGAAATAATTCTGCCGAAATGATAGAGTAATATTTGGAAAATTCTTTTGCCTTCATTGGTTCGATCCACGGGAAGCATCAACGCGATTGGACCACACATTCCAATGCAATGCAAACTGGAAATTAAACCGAACAAAAAGGCTGCAATCCACATTATTTTATGATTAAATTTTCCTTAGTTAAAAAATTATTTTCGCCGTAACTCCAATCGATTGTAATGTTCCAGCGGCCGTCAACCAATGCGGTTTTAGGTATGAGCAAAAAAGAATCAGACAGCGAAATATTTTTTTCGAAATCTAATTTTTGGTTTGACGGCCTGTAAAGGAACACTTTCCCCTTGATCTTTTTAAAGTTGAAATTTTTGGGGAAATGAACTAAAATCCCTTCTGAAAGTGTTTCGATTACTACTTTTTCCTGCAAATTTTCTGCGGCAATTTCTTTATTAATTTGGCTTTGCAGATTATTCTCATGTCGGTAATAATCTTCTAAAACCAATTCATTATCATATTTGCTATCTGACTGAACCAGAAACACGAAAAATAAAATAAAACTCATGAATAATGCAAATGCAATGACGATTCCGGTACCCCAATTTATTTTCATCTTTTTAATTTTTTAAAAAACGAATGACCAGCGAAATTGATCAACCAACCTTTTTGCCTCGAGTTGAAATAACACGTTTTGTATGGGCAAAACGATGTTTTTTTCGGAAGCATTTGCCAGCCATTCGTTAACTTTTTTTTACTTAAAAACTCTCGGACCCAAAAAATTAGTGTTTTGAGTTTCTATCAATTTTTCGTTTTCAAACACGCCAATTGTTATTTTAGTTTTATCGGCTTCCAATAACTCTGGAACAATCTCTACAAACAAAGTTCCTTGAGACATTCCTTCTTTTTGGACGGAAATTGTAGGTTTTCCAACTAATTTTATTTCGCCCACAGGTTCAATTAATTTAAAACTGATATTTTTTTTGTCTTCATGCGTTTTATTCACCAGTTTGAAAGTGTAAACATTGCTGATCTTGTTGCCTTTGTGTTGGAAAAGTTGTCCGGGTAATCGCAAAATTGATACATCTAAATTTGACCTTAAAAATAATAATCCTACTAAAATTCCGCATAAAATGGCTAAAACAGCCGCATAACCTTTCATTCTTGCTGTGATGATGAACTTTTCTTTTTTGATAATTTCATCTTCAGAAGCATAACGAATCAAGCCTTTTGGAAGATTTACTTTTTCCATAATTGCATCACATTCGTCAATACAAGCCGTGCAATTGATGCATTCAAGTTGGGTCCCGTTTCTAATATCAATTCCGGTGGGACAAACCGCAACACATAGTTTACAATCAATGCAATCTCCTTTTCCGGTAAGATTCCTGTCTTCGGATTTATTAAATTTTGCACGACCTTTTTCTTTTTCGCCACGAACATGATCATACGCCACAATCATGGATTTATTATCGAGCAAAACGCCTTGCAATCGACCGTAAGGACAAGCGATGATGCAAACTTGTTCTCGAAACCAAGCATATACAAAATAAAAAACTGCGGTAAAAATGAGCAATGCAATAAGCGTTGAACCGTTATTTGCCGGACCTTGAATCATGAGTTCCAACAATTCGTCACTTCCAATGATGTAAGCCAAAAAAACATTGGCAATCATGAAAGAAATGACAAAAAAGAGCAACCATTTAAGGCTTTTTTTGCGGATTTTTTCTGCGTCCCATTTTTGTTTGTTTAACCGAATTTGTGCTCCACGATCTCCTTCTATCCAAAACTCGATTCGACGGAAAACCATTTCCATAAAGATAGTTTGGGGACAAATCCATCCGCAAAAAATTCTACCAAAAGCTACGGTAAATAATGCCACGAAAATCACCCCGATGAGCATTGAAATTACAAACAAATAAAAATCTTGTGGCCAAAACGGAAACCCAAAAATGCTAAATTTTCTATCGATTATGTTGAAAAGTAAAAATTGGTTTTCGTTTATTTTAATGAATGGTGCAGCAATTAAAAATGTTAAAAGAACGTAACTGGCAATTTTTCTTTTTTGGTAAAACTTACCGCTAGGAATTTTAGGAAAAACCCAAACCCTTTTACCGGTTTCGTCCACCGTTGAAATATTGTCGCGGAAAGATTCGTTATATTTTGTCATTACAAATTATTTTACCAAAGCCACTGTTTTTTCAGCAGGTTTTTCGGCGTTTTCTTCTATGTATAAATCCCCTTCAGGCGCTTTTGCATCGGTAGGATTTGTACCTTTCAAAGAAATTACATAACTGGCAACTTGCTGAATTTCTGAAGGTTTAAGTGTTCCTTTCCAAGCCACCATTCCTTTTCCATCTCTTCCACCTTCAGAAATGGTATGAAAAATATTTTTAATTCCCCCGCCTAAAATCCAATGTTCATCGGTAAGATTTGGCCCAATTGATCCTCCTCCATCCGGACGATGACAAGCCACACAGTTCGTTTCGAAAACTTTTTTTCCGGCGGCAATTTCAGAGGCATCTGTAAGCAATGTAACCGATTCGGCATCGATTAAATCTTTTGCATTTTTCTTGTATTCTTCCACCGCTAATTTGGCTTCAGCCATTTCCACCTGGAATTCTTCGCTTTGACTTGGCGAGCCAAAAATGTGGTATTTTGCCATATAAATGACTCCAAAAATGATACATGCATAAAAAAGATTTTTCCACCAAGGCGGTAAATCGTTATCGAGTTCTTGAATGCCATCATAATCGTGATGCAACAAAATTTCGTTTTCGAGTTCCAATGGTCTTGTTTTTACAAACCAGCTTTTAACTTTTAAAAACGCTTTATTTTCGCTTAAATTAAAACTTTTGGCTTCTTCCAATTGTTTTTTCTGTTCGTCAGTAAGCAAATGATAAGTGACATTATCAACGGCAGAAACCACCATTTCTATGGCTATCAACAGAAATAAAAATACTGCCAAAAACAAGGCGACCATTGGATATTTTACAAAAGCAGGACGATCACCTGAATCAATAAAAAATTCCATTGCGCCAAAAACTATGGCGAAAATTACCGGAACTCTAACGTATATAGGAATGTTTTTTTTCATGGCAAAAATTTATTTTGAAGCTAATTTTGAACTTGTTATAGCATCTTGTTCGGTTTCGTCAAGAAGTGGCAACTGACTTAGTTCATTTATTTTTTCTTTTTTGTAAGTAAAAACCCAAGTGTATAATCCTAAAAAGAAGAAGAAAAAAATCAATAAAGAAATGATAGGAAAAACTTCAATTCCGGAGATGGTTTCCATGTTATGTTTGATAAACTTCAGCATTTTGATTATGGTTTTGGTTGCACATTTTCTTTTACTTTAATATCAGTTCCCATTCGTTGTAAATAGGCAATTAAAGGAATGATTTCGCGGTTTCGCATTGGAACAAATGCTTCTCCTTTGGCTTCTGCTTTTTTGCGACTGGCTTCGTAGCTTTTTACAAAATCCGGATCTGCATGTAAGTTTTTCTCAATTTTTTCGGCTTGTTCAGCAATCGATTTTTGGGCATTGGCAATTTCTTCATCCGTATAAGGAACCCCGAGTTTTACCATGACTTGCATTTTTTTCTGAGTTTCAGAATAATCCATTGGTTCATTGTCAAAAAGCCATTTATAACCAGGCATCACCGAACCTGCCGATGTACTTTGCGGATCCCACATGTGGTTAAAATGCCAATTATCAGAATATTTGCCTCCAATTCTCATTAAATCCGGACCTGTTCGTTTTGAACCCCATAAAAACGGATGGTCATAAACATATTCGCCAGATTTTGAATATTCGCCATAACGTTCTACTTCACTTCTAAACGGACGAATCATTTGTGTATGACAACCCACGCAACCTTCGCGGATATAGATATCACGACCTTCAAGTTCTAATGGCGTGTATGGTTTTACAGCTGCAATTGTAGGAATGTTTGATTTTACCATCAAAGTGGGAACAATTTGAATTATTCCTCCAATTAAAATAGCTATGGTTGCCAAAACGGTTAACTGAACTGGTTTTCTTTCTAACCAAGGATGAAATTTTTCTCCTTTTAATCTTTTGGCAGAAATTTTTTGCAAAGCTGGTGCTTCAGCTAATTCATCTTCAATGGCTTTTCCTTTTTTAACGGTTAGCACAATGTTGTAAATCAACACACAAAGTCCAATAATATAAAGTGTTCCACCAATGGCTCTCATCCAGTACATTGGCATCATCTCGGTTAAAGTTTCAAGGAAATTTCCGTAAACTAGAGAACCATCAGGATTAAATTGTTTCCACATTGACGCTTGTGCAAATCCGGCAACATACATTGGCAAAGCATACAAGGCGATTCCTAAAGTTCCAATCCAAAAGTGGAAGTTTGCTAGTTTAGTTGAATGTAATTTTGATTTAGTCATTCTTGGAATCAACCAATAAATCATCCCGAAAGTCAAAAAACCGTTCCAAGCCAAAGCTCCAACGTGAACGTGAGCCACAATCCAATCCGTAAAATGGGCAATGGCGTTTACATTTTTTAAAGAAAGCATTGGACCTTCAAAAGTAGCCATACCATAACCTGTAATGGCAACTACGAAAAATTTTAAAACAGGTTCTGTTCGCACTTTGTCCCAAACACCTCTCAATGTTAGCAAACCATTGATCATTCCTCCCCAAGATGGTGCAATCAACATAATTGAAAAAACAACGCCTAAATTTTGAGCCCAATCCGGTAAAGAAGAATACAATAAATGATGTGGTCCAGCCCAAATGTAAATGAAGATCAAGGACCAAAAATGTATGATTGACAATCGGTACGAATAAACCGGACGGTTAGCAGCTTTTGGAACAAAATAATACATTAATCCTAGAAATGGCGTGGTCAAGAAAAATGCTACTGCGTTATGACCATACCACCATTGCACCAAAGCATCTTGAACACCAGCATAAACCGAATAACTTTTTAAAGCATTTACAGGTAATGAAAGTGAATTAAAAATATGCAAAACCGCAACCGTTACAAAGGTTGCTAAGTAAAACCAAATGGCAACATACATGTGGCGTTCTCGACGTCGTAAAATAGTTCCAATCATATTAATACCAAAAACAACCCAAATAATGGCTATAGCAATATCAATTGGCCATTCGAGTTCGGCATATTCTTTAGAGCTGGTGTAACCTAAGGGCAAAGAAATAGCCGCTGCTACAATGATAATTTGCCATCCCCAGAAATTAATATTGCTCAATAAATCGCTATACATCCTGGTTTTTAGCAAACGTTGCATCGAATAATAAACTCCGGCAAAAATGGCGTTTCCAACAAATGCAAAAATTACTGCATTAGTATGTAAAGGTCTTAAACGGCCGTAACTCAACCACGAAATTCCATCAGTGATGTTGGGAAAAAGATACATGGAGGCTACTAAAAGACCCACAAGCATTCCTACCGCTCCAAAAACTATTGAAGCATATAGGAATTTTTTTACAATTTTGTTATCGTAATAAAATTGTTGCATTTCCATAAAAAATTAGTTTTCTGTTTTGATTTTAGATTGTTTTGGTTTGGATTCATTTTTGAGTTCATCATCGAAGAGCATTCTAACCGATGGTGTATAATCATCGTCATATTGCCCTTTTTTTACGGCTCTGACAAAAGCGGTTAGAAAAATAGCGGCAACGATGATGCTAATAGAAATTAGCACATAAATAACACTCATACCTTATAATTTATTTAACAAAATTACCATCGGGTTTTTCTAAAAAACATGATAATTGTCATCTGGATTTAATTTTCTCTTTTATTATTTTTTAAAAATTTTACTTGCGTACAAATTACTCATGAGCGTTGTAAAACTTACAATTGTAACCGTACTTAATGGCATAATTATCGCAGCAATTAAAGGTGATAATTTACCTAATGCTGCAAATGAAAGTCCCACGATATTGTAGATAATCGATAGTGCAAAACTCATTTTTATCACTTTCACGGCATTTTTCGATAATGTTAAATATTGGTGCAATTTTTTAAACACCGATGCATCTAAAATTCCATCACAAGCGGGTGAAAAAACATTTATATTTTCTGACACTGAAATTCCCACGTTACTTTGAACCAAAGCGCCAGCATCATTCAAGCCGTCGCCAATCATCATGACATTTTTTCCCTGAAGCTGAAGATTTTTGATAAATTCCATCTTTTCTTCAGGTTTTTGATTGAAAACTAAGTGTGTGTTTTTTGGCAATAAAGTTTCGAGGATTTCACGTTCGCCGTCATTATCACCAGAAAGAATGATGATTTTGTAGTTGTTATTCAAATTTTTAAATAGCAAATTCAAGCCATCCCGATAATGATTTTCAAAAATAAATTTGCCGAAATATTGCTCATTGATACTGATGTGGACATTGGTTTGCCGCAAAGCTGAAACTTCGGTGAAACCCACAAAATTTGCCGAACCTAACTTTATTTGGTAACCTTCTGTAAAACCTTGAATTCCTTTGCCGGTGATTTCTTCAAAATCGTTAATTTCAATTTTATCTGAATCTGGTAAAAAATCATATAATTGTCTTGAGAGTGGATGATTAGAACCACGAAGCAAGTTTTTGAGCATTGCTTTTTGGTCCGCAGAAAAGGAAATTCCTTCGTAGTTGATTTTTGTTTTTTGGTTGGTGGTAATGGTTCCCGTTTTGTCAAAAACCAAAGTATCCACTTTTGAAAGTTGCTCGATAACGGTAGCATTTTTAAGGTATAATTTTTTTCTACCGATGATACGCAAAACGTTTCCAAGCGTGAACGGAGCCGTTAAAGCCAAAGCACATGGACAAGCTACGATGAGAATTGCGGTAAAAACGTTGAACGCTATATTTGCATCAATAAAAATCCAGTAAGTGAAACAAACTATGGAAAAGATGAGCAAAATAGGTGTAAAATAGTAACTTATTTTGTCGGTTATCGTTTTAAAGTTCTCCCGGTTTTTTTTGGCGAAAGCCTCATTACTCCAAAGTTGTGTGAGGTAACTTTGAGAAACAGAATTTAAAACCTCCATTTCGATGGTGTTGCCCAAATGTTTTCCTCCTGCAAAAATTTTATCTCCAGAATTTTTATAAATTGGCACGGCTTCTCCTGTTACGAAACTGTAGTCAATTTGCGTATTTTGGCTCATTAAAATTCCGTCTGCCGGAATCAGTTCTTGGTTTCTGATGAGTAACCTATCCCCTTTTTTTACTTCGTAAACTGGCGTTGAAACTTCGGATTTATCAGGATTAATTTTGGTAACGGCAATGGGAAAATAGGATCTAAAATCTCTTTCAAAACTTAAAAAATCGTATGTTTTATTTTGGAACAACCTCCCTAAAAGCATGAAAAAAACTAGTGCCGTCAAACTATCAAAAAATCCTTGACCGTAATCGAAGACAATATCTACTGTACTTCTTACGAACATGACGATGATTCCAAGTGCGATGGGAATATCAATATTAAAAATTTGCGTTCTCAAGCTATTATATGCCGAAATGTAATAACCACTTGCCGAATATAAAAATGACGGCAGAGAAAGTGTGAATATCAACCAGCGAAAAAAATCTTTGTAATGGTTGATCCAATACTCGTTTACTTCAAAATATTCTGGGAAAGAAAGCAACATGACATTGCCAAAACAAAAAAATGCCACGCCAACTTTATAGAGCAAACTTCTGTCTGACTTTGGTTTAACCGAATTATAATTTTCTAAACTAATGTAAGGTTCGTAACCAATTGAAGCTAAAAGTATTACAATATTTTTAAGCGAAATTTTCTCGGGATTGAAAATAATCCGCACTTTTTTCTCCGGAAAATTAGCTTCTGATGTATTTATTCCTTCTTGAAGCTTGTGTAAATTTTCCAGAATCCAAATACACGAACTACAATGTATATGTGGAATGTAAAGTGAAACCACGCACGTTTCATTTTCTTGAAAATCAAGTAGTTTTGCAACGATTTTTTCATTGTCTAAAAAGTTGAATTTTCCTTGTACATTTTGCGGAATGGCACCCGGGTTTTTTGCAAAATCATAGTAAGCTGTAAGATCATTTACCGAAAAAATTTCGTAAACCGTTTTACAACCTACACAGCAAAAATTTCGTTCGTGGAACAAAATTTCTTGATTTTTTTGAATACCTAAACCGCAATGGAAACAATTATATGTGTCCATAATTTGCTCATTTTTACCTGATGCAAAGTTTTGGCTTATTATTGCCAGAAAACATGATAAATGTCATCGTTTTTCATAAATTTGTACCACTAAAATTTTGATTTCGTGAGTAAATGTGAACAATGCATCGTTCGGGAATTCAGCTCTTTAAAAGCTTTAAACAAGGATGAGCTTTTAAAAATTGCAGGTTGTAAAACTTCGTACACTATTAAAAAAGGTGAAGCTCTTTTTGAGGAAGGCGAAATGGTCAATGGCATTTTTTGTGTGAAAGATGGTGTTTGCAAACTATCAAAATTAAGTTCAAATGGAAAAGACCAAATTGTTAAGTTAGTTTCAAAAGGCGAACTTTTAGGACAACGGTCAATGATTAGTGATGAACCGGTAAATCTTTCGGCCGTAGCTTTAGAAGATATGCAGGTTTGTTTTATTCCGAAAAATGAAATTATGGGTATGTTTAACCAAAATTCGAAATTCTCAATGAATGTGGTGAAGTCCATTTGTGGTGACTTGAAGGACGCGGACGATCATTTAGTAAACATGGCGCAAAAGCCTGTAAAATCTCGTTTGGCAGAAACTTTATTACAATTACACGCACAATTTGGTATAAATTTAGATGGTTCTTTAAAAATTCAGCTTTCTCGGGAGGAAATTGCCAGTATGATTGGTACGGCAACGGAAAGCTGTATCCGGTTACTTTCAGATCTTAACAAGAATAATGTGATTGAACTTTCGGGTAAAAAAATTATGATTAAAGATTTTTCGCAGCTGAAAAAGTTGGTTGATTGATTTCTGGGTTAATAATTTTGATTTGGGCAATTTGAGTATTTTTTGCGAAAGCGAAATTATTTTTCGGATTATTAAAAATGTTATTTTTGTTATTTTCAATAACTTATAATTTTATTTATGATTTGGGAAGCGAAATTTATAAGCCATAAAAACGAGATTAGAATTGCGGTGATTTTTGAGAAAAATGCTGATTTGATCAAAAGAATTAAGCGAATTGATGGGGCGAAATAGAGCCAAACGAAGAAAATTTGGCACTTGCCGAACTCGTTTGAAAACAGATTTCGGTTTAAACTTGAAGAATCGAAAACTCACCCTACTCTACTTTCAACGATTAATGAAGTGGAAAAACTTCGGTTTTGGATGCAATCTAAGAGATATAGCGAGAATACCGTTAAGGTTTACTGCGAGGCTTTACGCTTGTTTTTAAATTATTTTGGCGAAAAATCTGTTAGTGAAATAACGAATGAAGATGTAGTGGTGTACAATAATTCGTATGTATTAAAGAATAATTTATCGGCTTCGTACCAAAACCAGATTGTAAATGCGTTGAAGTTGTACTTTAATATTGTAGAGGAAAAGTCTATTGATTTAGAAAAAGTACATCGCCCGAAACGCAGTAAAGTTTTGCCAAATGTTTTAAGTAAAGAGGAAATAAAAGCTATTTTAGAAGCACATCGAAACATAAAACACAAGGCGATGCTTTCGATGATTTATAGTGTGGCTTACGTCGGGGAGAATTATTAAATTTAAAACTGAGCGATATTGACTCAAAAAGAAACATTGTTTTGCTGAAAAATTCGAAGGGGAAAAAGGATAGAATTGTGCCTTTGAGTCCAAAAATTTTATTGTTATTACGAAGGTATTATGCAGATTGTAAACCGAAGTATTGGTTATTTGAGGGGCAATTTGAAGGAGAACCATATTCAGAAAAGAGTTTACAAAGTGTTTTAAAACAAGCATTGCACAAAGCAAGTATTAAGAAACCTGTTACATTACATTGGTTACGTCATAGTTATGCCACCCATTTACTGGAAAATGGGACTGATCTTCGATATATTCAAGAGCTGTTGGGACATAGTAGTAGTAAAACAACAGAAATATATACTCATGTGAGTACAAAAAGTATTCAAAGAATTAAGAGTCCATTTGACGATTTATAATTTTTATTAATATATTTACCATTGTAAAACAGTTTGGCATTAGACAGACCTATACAGCATGAAATAGTTGTATAGGGATGATTATATCAGACTTATCAATGAGTTAGTGGCAAGCATATGACCGACCAAAATAAACAGACAGAAATGAAGAAAGCAATATTTACAAATCTGACATTGATACTTTCATTGACACTTGGTTTCATATCTTGTAATCAAGAGACAAAATCAAATAATCAGACTACCGTAACTAACGACAAGACTGACACTATCATTGTGAAACATAAAAACGACTTAAACAAATCTTATGAAGTAGGATTTTTATCAAAATCGTATTCTTATTATTGGCTTGTAGGTAATGACACTTTGGATTTTTCAGTAAACGCAAGACAATATGAAAAAGACAGCACTCTACATTTGAGCATACATCATAAAAAACCAATAATATTTACAACAGCATTGACAAGAATAAACGAATGTTTACCTCAAATTAAGGAAGACTTCTACTTGACAAAACTCAATTCACTATATTTTAGAGACCCAATTTATTATTTTGATTTAGTGAAAGAGCTTTCAACAGAATATGAAAAACAATTCGGAAGGAAAAACATTAGCTACGAGAAACTTAATGACTTTCTTTTAAAATCAAAAGTGAATAAACAACTTGACAACTTTGTAAGCCCACTAGACAAGAAGATTAAGCGTTATAGCATTGAAAAATTTCATTTAACGGACAAAAAATATTTTGGAGAATACTTGCCAAATGTTGACTTGAAAGAATATCCAGAATTTGCAATTAATGGGATGGGACTTTATATTCAACTAGAAACGAAAAGACAAAATGAAGATAATGCCAGCCACTAACAGCCGTTTTGCAAAAGCGGGGGTTTTGTGCTTCTATGACAGTGAAGTGCTAAATTCAAGCTTTGTGCATTTAATGAAGTTTAGTGCTGAAAATCCCCGCCTTCGCAAAGCGCCAAACCGTTATATGCCATTTTAAACGAACACCTACCATAAATGAAAGCAATAGGAATAGAAATTGACAACGACAGAGCAATATTTTTTGCTTTGGAGGAAGTTGGAACTGACAAAAAAAACATCACAAATAATTTTAAGCAATTGAAATTAAATGATGATAAAGACAATTCGGAAATACAGAATTTTCAATCTATTGTTTTTAGCCATTTTGATTCTATAAATCCTGATAGAATTGCAATTCTTTCTAGACAAGGCAAAGGTCCTTATGCATCATCTTCCATTTCTTTTAAAATTGAGGCTTTAATTCAATGTTATACTAAAAAGAATATTGAATTTGTTTCACCACAAGGATTAACTGCCTTTTACAAAAAAAATACTTTTGATGTTGCTATTTCTCACAATTATCAAGAAAAGGCAGCAAAACTATCAAATAGCCTTCTTAAGAAATGAATGATTCAGCTGTAGACCCAAGGATTAAGAAATTCCTATCAGAGCAAGAAGACTTTTTGATTGACAGATATTCAAACAAAGGTGGTTTTGGCGAGTTATATTTTGGTAAGCGAAATATATTGGGAGATAGAGTTGCTCTAAAGTTTTATAATGTAAAAGATGGTTCTGGACACGAGGAAGCAAAACTTTTACTTACAATAACACACGATAATATATTACCAATTTTAGATGCAAGAATGATTGATGATGAAATCTCATTCTATTTGACACCTGAAATGAGCGGTGGAGATTTGCAAAATATTATTGATAATTATATTGTTGACACTACGATTGGGATAGAAATCGTTACAAACATTCTCAAAGCACTAACTGAACTTCATAAGAATGGAAATTCACTTGTTCATAGGGACTTAAAAACGGGCAATATTTTAGTTGACTTGAAAGACGGGGTAAAAACTTATCTCGCTGACTTTGGAACCATACGAAAGTTGCCTAATAATCAAGATTATGTCGCTGCTTCAACTTACTCATTTCTCTACAGACCTTGTGAAGCACTATTGGATAACAAATATTTTAAGACATCTGACATTTATCAAGTAGGAATTATTTTATATCAAGTTTTGGGTGGCAAATTTCCAATGAAAACACCTCACGAATGGTTAACAACAAGAGAACTTAAGAAGTATTATTCTTTTTCAACTGATGGAGAGAGGTTTGATTTTTTGAGGTTTACTTTAAACAATCTTATAATAAAGGGTAAACTTCTAAATTTCGATTCATTGCCACCATTTATTAATGCTCGATTGAAGACTATTATTAAAAAAGCAACAGCTATTGACCAAACTAAGAGATTTCAGTCTACATCCGAATTTATGAAAGCCTTGTTTGATTATCAAAAGACAGCGAAGAGATGGTGGCTTGAAAGTGATGTGATAAATGCGATTTGTCCCAAATCCAAAACTAAATACAAAATATTCAAAGATAAAGGTGGATTTTTGATACAACATTCAAAGGACGGAATTAATTGGAGAAAAAAATCACAAGGAACATTGAAAGAATTACTCAAAGAACTAGAATAAAAAACGGCATATAACAGCAGTTTGGCAAAATGGCGGGTTTAGTACTAATTTCAACAGCAGTTCTTCGATTGAACTTTTGTATAAAACTGAACATTTGTGATTCTAAATCCGCCACTTCGCCAAGCTGCAAATCGTTACAGGATATTGTATGACAATCTGTGCGTTAAAAGAACAAACAGAAGAAAATGGAATATTTAATTATAGCAGTTTTATTAATTATCTTATTTTTAGTAACTTTGCGGAAAGAAGAAATAACTAAAACAAAAGTTGTTTACATATCAAAACAAGATAATAACAGTATTATGAGTTATAGTCCAACAACAATAGCAAATTACTTCATACAAGAAAAAGCCAAATTTGGTAAGTTGACTTCAATGAAATTAATAAAACTAGTTTACATTTCTTACGCTTGGTATATCACATTAAAAGGGAAAGAAAATCCATTAACAACTGAGAAAGCTCAAGCTTGGAAATACGGTCCTGTATTCCCTTCTTTATATAAAGTGATAAAGAGCGAAGGCACTATAGAAGTTGAAAAACCTTTGCCTAACGATAAAGAAGAAGTTATTATAAATGAAGATGCTGAATTTTTAGACAAGATTTGGAGTCTATATGGAAAATATAACGGTGTAGAGTTGAGTGCTATGACACACGCAGAAAATACTCCTTGGAGAGAAGTTTATTGCAGAGATTGTAATTCAGAAATTCCAGACGATTTGATAATTAGACACTATACTCCGAAACTAAAATCTGCTTCGTAAGTGATTGATTTAAATAGATTACCTGATACGATTCCTGATAACTTCAGAGATGCGGATATTGACGAAGCGGTTTCTGATGTGAAATCGTGGAACAAAGATATTTCACCTGAAGAAGAAAGATACCGTGGAAATACAATTTTAAGAGATAATTTAGCAAAGGTTTTTACTATTGTTATAATATTTTGGTTAGTATCTGTTATTCTGATTTTAGTCGGTAATAATTGTAACCATTATAATTTAAGCGACACAGTATTAGTGACCCTTTTGACTACTACTACGATACAAGTTTTAGGATTGGTATATATCATACTTAAAGACTTATTTCCAGGCGGAAAAGATAAAGAAAAATCCGAATAAACAATATCGACAAATAACAACATCCTGTAACAGCGGTTTTGCAAGATGCGGACTAAAGGAATAATTTAATGGAGATTTTGTACTTGCGGAGTACAGTGATAAATATTAACAATCGGCAATTCGAGTTCCGCACCTCGCAAAGCCACAAAACGTTATCGGCAATATTCTAAAAACTATGGCACAAACAGTAGATTCTGCATTTAATGAATTTAATCGTGATTCTGTAAATTTAAATCCTGACAGGACAACTAAAGCTATTTCTAGCCGTGATTGGCTATGGGGACAATTAAACACATTAGATTCTAAAGAGGATTTAGATTTCCCGTTTAAATATCAAGATAAGCATATTAAATTTGGTTCCTTTGCAAGGAAAACTAAAATTAGAGAACTTGACGATATTGATATAATGTTCTGCTTAACTGCTAATGGAGCAACTTATCTTCAATCTGGAAGCGTGTATTATATACATACTCTTAATGCTGGAGATAGACTGAAAAAATTATCAGATAACGATGTGCTAAATTCAAGAAAAGTTGTTAATAAAGTAAAAAATTCACTCTCAAAAATTGAACAATACAACTCTGCTGAACTTCATTCAAGAGGTGAAGCAGCAACCTTAAGTCTTCAAAGTTATGAGTGGGTTTTCGATATAGTTCCTTGCTTTTACACCGATACTAATTTATACTTAATTCCAGATGGAAATGGAAATTGGAAAGCAACTGACCCAAGAATCGACCATGATTTAATTTCTTCTACAAATCAAAATTATAATGGACAAGTTTTACAATTAGTTAGAACATTAAAATATTGGAATAGACACAATTCATCTTGCACTATCGGTTCATATTTATTTGAACAATTAATTATCAATTTTGTAAATTCAAAAAGTGAATTGCAACAATGGATTGATTTTAATATTAGAGATTTTTTTGATTACTTGAAAACTTACATCTATTACGATGTTAATGATCCAAAAGGAATCCAAGGGAATTTAAATAATCTGTCATTTGAACAGAAGAAATCAATCTCAGAAAAAGCAAATTGGGCTTATGAAAAAGCTAAGGAAGCTATTTCGGCAGAAACCTCTGAAAAAAATCAAGAAAAAGCTATTAATAAATGGCGTGAAATATTTGGAACAAAATTCCCAACATATGGATAGAGGAAAAAAAATATTTGAAAAACAAAATATTGATATAAATATAGACAGACTTCTTGCACAAAGAAGACTATATACTAATGCAAAAAAAGTTAATTACTTTTTAATCGTATTAACTATCATAATTCCAATTATTATTTCATTTATTACTAATTTCTCTAAGATCGAAATTAATGAGAAACACTGGATTTTTGTTTTATTTACTGTTATTGCTATATTATTAGAAAAAATTTTTGAAATTTATATCGATAGATGCAAAAAAACAGCTGCTTCTATTCAAGAAGATTTTGACACAACAATCTTTCCGTTAAAAACAAATGAATTATTAAACACTACATTTGTTGATGCAGATGTAATTAGAAAATATTCTAGGAAAGATAGAAATAATCCTAATAAGATAACAAAAGTAACAAATTGGTATTCTAAAGAAATTCAAATAATTCCTACAAATGTTGCCATACTTTTCTGTCAAAGAATGAATATCTGTTATGACCAAAATATAAAAAAGAAATATAATCATCTTCTAATATTTTTATCAATACTAACATTTCTAATACTTCTGGGATTAGCCTTATCAAATGAATTTTCATTAATGAAGTTTATGATAGAGGTAATATTACCATCAATTCCGATTTTCACTTTTACATATAAAGAATATAACACTAGCTTGGAATCAGTCGATAATCTTCAAAAGTTAAGAGAAATCATTGAAGATAATTTAAAATCTATATCCATTAATGATACTATTGATGAAGATGAACTTAGAAGAATACAAGATAGAATTTATCAAAATAGAATTTTAAGCCCTTTAATTCCAGATTTTATATATAGTATTCTATGGACAAAATTAGAAGACCAAATGAATTATTCAGTAAAGACAAAAATTGAAGAAATGCAATAAAAATACTGCCGATAACAAGGGTTTGCCAAAAGCGGGGCTGAAGTTCTTCGATTGAAGACTTTTGCAAGGTTCAAGATTAGTAATTCTATAAAACTTTTGTGTTAAAAATCCCCGCCTTCGGCAAGCCCCGAAACGTTAGCGGTAATACAAACCGACAAACCACAAAAAAGAAAATAAGTATAAAAAACTATGACTGAAACAAGCGAAAAATTCACAAAGGATACTTTCAAATTTCATAAAGACAAGTTTCAACAACATTTGAAATCTATTAATGAAATCCAAGATTACACTATCATATATAGTAACTTTCTTTTAGAATTTCATCCATACTTTTCGGAAATGAACCAAATTGGAAAGGCAACTTTGTATAAAAGAGTACCTAAAGATTTGAAAGGCAAAATGGAAAATAGGTTTGTAAAAGAAACTTTATTTTTCTCAACCCAACTTGAAGAAAACTGGTTGAATGCCTGTTTTTACCAAATAAAAGATGAGAACAATAATAACATTGTCCTACAGTATGGCGGTAGCATTAAGAAACCTGAACTAAATCAAATTTATATTTCAATTTTTGACAACAACAGACTAACAAAAATATTGTCTTACCATTCAGATAAAAACTTTATGGAAGACATTTATAGTTACGACAAACAAGGAAGAATTGAGCAAATAATCAGAGAAGGATATTGGGGCAGTTCTAAAAATATTCTTCCAACAAGAACTTTCCGATTTGACTACGACGAAAATGACGAACCAACAATACTTAGTAAACAACTCAAAGCAAACGGACAAAACGAATTTGAACAAGTTTTTCCGAAAGTAAAGCGTTAAACCCAACAAAAATGTACTACCGCTAACAAGGGTTTTGCAATAGTGGGGCGAAACTGCAAAGTTCAACGGTAGTTCTTCGGTTCAACTTTTGTGCAAAATTGAAGATTTTTGCTTCGATTGCCCCACCATCGCAAAGCCCCGAACCGTTAGTGGCAAGCATAACACACGACAACGTAACATAGAAAAGACATAAAAAATATGAGCAAAATTTTAGGACTTGACCTTGGAACAAACTCGATTGGATGGGCAATTATAGACAACAGTTCAAACAAAATAATTGACTGCGGAGTTAGAATATTTCCAAACTCATTAAATAATGAAAGGTATTTAGCAAGACAACAACGAAGAGCAGAAAATAAAATGGTTCAAAGAACTTTTTTAACTAAACAAATTCGAGTTTTACTTAGACGAACACACCCTATTATATTAACCTTATATTTCACTTCTTTCGTAACTGCTCTTCTGACAATTTTGAATTTTAGTAATTGGGAGTTTTGGTTCAACTCTTTTTTGACAGCTTTACTTGCAACGCTTACTCTTTTACATTCTGACATTAAAAAGTAAAACCAATTTTAAGTACAAATGCTAATTGACACAACTTTTAACGTTTACACGGACGCAAATGGTGGCGACCCAGACAGAACAAGTCCAACACTTCGCTCATATCATAAAATATTATGGAGTAAACCATTGCCAAACGGAAAAACATTGGAATTGGACAACAAAAAAAGCGGAGCGTATTTATATCACAAATCGGAACTTGGAGAATTCAATTTAGGAAGTGATGCTATAACTCACTCGTACAGAAATCAGACGAGAAAACAATGGTTGATAAAACAAATTTCAAACGAAGTAAACGAACTCTTTGACATTGGTTCGACAATTGGTGCTTATACGCTTTTTCCGAAAAATAAAATAGATAACAAGTTTACAATCAATCAAGCTCGTGGAGTAAACAGCTTAATTGACGACAGATTTGACTTGACTTTGGAGTGTATCAGACTTTTTTATGAAGGACAACAAAGCCCACTTTACGATACATTACTAAGATATGAAAACTTCTTTAACTTGTTCGTGAACTTTAAAGGTTACATTGACTTCTTTTTACTGAACGACCTTGTTGACGAAAGTGAAAATATTCGATTTTACTTGCCGTTTGACAACTTTAAAACAAAGCCGACATTTACAAGCGTTGACGAATATTTAGTTTATAAGAAAAATGTAACAGACTTCATAAATGCACGAAATAAACGAATTGACAACTATGCCAACAAACAGACGACAGAACAGAATGCCAGCCACTAACAGCACCTACCCAAAAGTGGCGTCTCAGTGGTTAAATCAAGTTTTGTGCTTCTATCAAAGCTTGTGCTTGGTTGACAGTGAAGTGTTTCTAAATCGCCACCTTCGGGTAGCTGCAAACCGTTACCAGCAATTTAACCGCAAATCATAGAAAATCAGCCGTATATGATGAATTTCAAAGAAATTGATGAAAGAATTAACTACTTTCAAGAAGAACTAGAATTTAGCGCAAGATTGCTAAAAAGTAGAGAGATTTCTAGTGAAATAAATGCTGAAATATCAGACAATAAAAAAATGCAAATTGAGTTTTTTTCTTTTGTAACCTCAAGTTATATTGATTTGCTTTGTACTTATAGAAATCTCAAAAGAGCGAAATCAGATTGGGAAAAATTTTACAACATAAAAATTGCTTATTTATTCATTTACGAAACAATTAATACCTATCATAAATATAAAGGAGAAGTTTATAAAACTGTTACAAAGGAAGAGAAAGAAATTTATAAAAACTTCTTTGATATGCTTAACAGAGAACTTGCAGAATTTAAAATCACATACGATTATGATAATGTAATGGCGAAAGTTAGAAACAAATCATCAGCTCATTATGACAAAGACTTTTTAACTTATTATTCTAGTTATGAAATAATAGAAAATCCACAAACAAAAGAAATTATTCGAGATTTTTTATATTTTATTAATCCATTACATTATTTCACTTTTGGATTATTAAAAGGAGAAGTTGATGAATTTTTATTTATAAACAGTTGGATGATATAAACTGCTGGTAACAGCCGTTTGGCAAGATTGCGAATTTTGTTGTAAATTCACGTTTACGTTTCGCAAGAAATATTATCTTTAACGGAAAATATACGGTTACGAAATTCGCAACCTCGCCAAGCGGCAAAACGTTAGGGTGCATTTTAGAACAGACCGACAAAAAATCGTAAATTTGAACTATGAACGAGACGACAATATATTCAATAGGACACGGAAACAAAAAGATTGAGGACTTCATCAAAGAACTCAAAACTTTTGAAGTACAATTTCTCCTTGACATTCGGTCGAAACCGTTTTCAAAGTGGAATCCACAATTCAATCAAAATGAATTAAAGTTCAAACTTGAAGAAAATGGTATTAAATATGTTTTTGTTGGAGACACCTTAGGAGGTCTTCCTGAAGACAGAAGCTGTTATGACTATAATGGAAAAGTCGTTTATGACCTTATCAAAGAAAAAGACTTTTTCAAAGAAGGACTTGAAAGATTGACAACTGCAAATGAAAAACATATTAAGCTTGCAATTATGTGTAGCGAATCAAAGCCAGAAGAATGTCACAGAAGTAAACTAATTGGTCAAGAATTGCTTAAAAAGAAAATATCCTTAAAACATATAGTTTCTGACAAGTTAGTTAAAACACAAGAAATGGTTATGGCAGAACTAACCAAAGGAAAGGGAACGGTTGACCTTTTTGGTAACGAAATTGACTTCACATCACGAAAATCATATTAAAATGGAATTTTTTACAATAGGAGTCTATAACTCAACTGAACAAGAATACTTTAAGAAACTCACAGACAACAATATTGACACATTTTGTGACATTAGACAGCGAAGAGGTGTTAGAGGTTCGCAATATGCTTTTGTTAACAGTAATAGACTTCAACAGAAATTGAATGAACTTGATATTAAATACGGACACGTTATAGACCTTGCCCCAACAAGTGAAATAAGAGACCTCCAAAAAGAAGCAGATGAACAAAAAGGCGAATTAAAGCGTGACCGTAACAAATTGGGACAGGTTTTTACAATCGCATATAAAGACAGAATTTTAAGCAAATTTGATTTTGATTCATTCATAGACAAGTTAGATGAAGTAGGTGCAAATAGAGTGGTTTTATTTTGCGTTGAGGAAAATCCGGAAGCTTGTCATAGGTCAATAGTGACGGACAAATTGGAAAAACTCGGATATAAAATTACGCACCTATGAAAGACATCGTTTTAATTTTGTCAAAGACAAAAATGAATAATAATCAAGTTTGCGTTGGTGGTTTAACACTAAGCGGTAGGTATGTTAGATTAATGGATGAAAATGGTAATAATCAACCAGAAAACACTGACTTAGAACCAAAACAGGCTTGGGAAATAGAATTTGAAGAGAGACCTAATAATACACCACCTCACGTTGAAGATATTTTAGTTAGAAATAGAGTTCGCAAAGGAAATTTAAAGGATGGTATAACAATCAAAGATTTTATTGAAAAGCGAAACATTCCAATATGGAGTGGTCACCCTGATGAACTTTTTGATAAATTTATTCAATGGACTCAAAGTGGAAGTGGTTATATTGATAAAAATGGAGGTATTCCAAACCATAGTGTTGGTTTTTGGATAAGCGACAAAGATTTAAAGCGAAAAGACTATCAAGGAATTAGGTATCAATATCCCTCAACAAATGGTTGGCGTAGTTTGAAATTTAAAGGAACAGAAGAACCTGTTGACGTTATACCTGCTGGAACTTTACTAAGAGTTTCGCTTGCAAGATGGAAAGCTTTTAATGAAGGAGAGCAACCTAAATGTTGGCTTCAACTTTCAGGCTGGTACGACTTGGGAGAAAGTTCCAATGAAGATGACGACTTACCATTTTAGAAGAAAAACACACCCTAACAGGCGTTTGGCTCAATGGCGGGTGAAGTGGTTAATTGAAAATTCTGCCTCGCATCAACTTTTATGGTGTATTGACAGTTTTCTGCTCCGAAATCCGCCACTGCGCCAAGCGCCAAAACGTTATACGCCATTTCCTGCGGAAATGACTCAGATCGTTCACATGTGGCAAGACACTTTTCGGTTTGCAAAAACTTTTTCGGAATCAGGAAACGACCGCATAACAGGCGTTTGGCAAGATTGCGAATTTTGCAGTAAATTCACGTTTACATTTCGCAAGAAATTTTATCTTTGATGGAAAATAATCGGTTCCGAAGCTCGCAACCTCGCCAAGCTGCAAACCGTTACCAGCAAGCATAACAGAAGACACCAACAATGAAATTATCAGACTTGACAATTGAAAGTATAAAGGAATTTATTTCGGGCGACAATGGCTTGACTCCTGGACTTACTGGACCAAATATTTTAAAGTTATTTAATAAGGTTGGCTTCAAAGACGTATATAAGTGGGGGGACGGTGGAATGCCTAAAGGTTTAAGTCGAAATGCTTATGTTGTTGAAAAATTAGGTGAGATAAACGGAACGAAAGAAATGAAAAATCTTTTAGAAATAGTTTTTGATCCAAGACACTTTGCAATTGATACTAAGAAAAATATTGAAAAAGCAGTTGAAAAAATTAATCCGTTAATTCAACAAGACGGTTTTCGACTTGAAAATATTGATGGACGATATCGAGTTATTGGGGCGAACCTTCCAGACGAAATTGAAGTTGAAATTCACTTTGAAGACATACAAAACCAAATAATCGAACAAATTAAAACTGCCAAATTTTCTATTTGGATTGCGGTTGCTTGGTTTACAGACAAGACGTTATTTGACCTTTTAATTGCCAAAAAACAAGAAGGTCTTAATATTCAAATTATCGTAATTAATGACGACATAAACAAAAACTACGGTTTACCTTACGAAGAACATTTTGAGACATACCGTGTAAATCCAACTGGAAAGTATCAAAACATAATGCATCATAAATTTTGTGTAATAGACCTTAAGACAATTATTCACGGCTCTTACAACTGGACAAATAAAGCTCGCTGGAATAAAGAGACAATTTCTATTGACATAAGTAGGGAACTTGCCGAAAAATTTGCATCAGTATTCATAACCTTAAAAACATAAATAATGGACTTACAAAAGATTAAAGAAAAAGTAGATTCAATCTCTAAAAACAAAAGCATTCACGAACAGGAAATTTATTCAGCGATTGATTCGTTTTTAGAATCGAACTTTAATTATGAAGTTCCTTCTGATGAAGTTATTCCAATCTTAGAAGAAATCAAAAAGAAAATCCTTGTTAAACTTTATCGAAGCGATAGACACAGAATTGGTGTGAATCGGGCAACTAAATACGACCAACTTTTTGATTTAGATGGTATCGAAATGAAATATTTAGACCGAGCATTTACAGAATTAGAATCTGATGGACAAGTTTCAAGTGTTATGTTTGAAATTTCGTTGACTGAAAAGGGAATAATGACCGTAAGAAATGCCAGCTGGTAACAGGCGTTTGGCTCAATGGCGGATGAAGTGGTTAATTGAACATTCTACCTCGCATCAACTTTTGTGGTGTATTGACAGTTTTCTGTTCCGAAATCCACCACTGCGCCAAGCGCCAAAAACGTTGTACCTCATTGTAACCAAAAATCCGTATAAAACAATGGTATATCGTTACTAAAAAACTAAAACACTAATGAGTGAAAATGAAAAATTCCAAGCAGTATTTACTTGGAACTTAAAAAAGCCGACATTTGAAGTTGGAGAGAACACAACACCAAAAGAAGAACTAAATTATGAAATGCCTAACTGTTCTCCACAAAAGACAGAATAGATTCAACGGAAGGTAATTGAACTTTATCTTCAGCTAAACCTAAATCATAACTATGTTTCTTAATAGAAAATTGAATGAACTTTGCTAAAAAATCATTATCAAATTCTATATATGTAGTTTGTTCAAAATGTAAAATAATCTGTTCTTGTCTTTCATAACTATTATTAGTTTCATCAGTTAAAACAGATTGTACAGAGATTAAACTTCCGTTTGGATGTGGTTCACTTCCAAAATCATATTTAGATGTGTGTAATTGTTCTTTATTTGTAGCTTGACCTTGTGGAGAATCTGCTCTTGAAACTAAAGTAAAGTTTATATTTTCTAACATAATAAATAAGTTTTTGCCGAAAGTACTAAAATAAACTAAATTTGACAAGCGGAAGTATGAAAAAAACAACGAAGGTACAACAGTGGTTTTGCTCAATGGCGAAGCCAAGGATTTATCAGAAAAGTTTCGGCGAGAAACTAAAAAACAGTAAAAATTTATTAACGGTAGTGCTTAATCCTCGCCACTAAGCAAAGCCACAAAACGTTGTGCGACATTGCAAACGACGACCTGATTAAAATAGAACATTTTATGGAATATAATGATTTTAGAAAATTCACTTATGCAACTACTTTTGATTCTGCTTTCAAAAGAGCCGAAATTGCATTACAAAACAAAGACTTTGAAGGAGCTATTTTAGATTTCTCGCAAGCATTAGAATTTGAACCAAATTCTATAGAAGCGAATGTTCATAAAGCACTTTGTTTAATCGCTTTAAAAAGATACACTTCAGCAATTCCAATAGCAGAAAAACTTATTAAGTTAGACCCAGATTCGTCTACTCATTATGCAACGTTAGCAACTTGCTATTTTGAAATGCAAAAATATGTTGAAGCAGATAATTACTTTAGTAAAGCAATAGAAATTAAACCTGATGATTATCCTTTGTATGTTTACAGAGGAGAATCCAGATTTAAAGCAAAAAATTATTCGGCGGCTTTTTTTGATTTCACAAAATGTATAGAAATGCAACCAACAATTTTAGGAGCGTATGATTTTCGTGGTAGAACAAGAGGAGTTTTGAAAGATTATAAAGGAGCAATCGCTGATTTTTTACATATTCTAAATCATAAACCAGATAGTGGTGAAATCCTTTTTCAATTAGGTGTTTCATATCTTCATGACAATCAAATTGAACTTGGTGAGAAAGCTTTGAGAAAAGCCGAAAAATTGGGATTGCAAAAAGCCACAGACATTTTGAATAGCAAACATTAAGCAACGATCGCACAACAGCGGTTATCAGCTATAGCTGGTTTTTCTTAAGTTGTTCTTCTTTTTTCACGCAAAACTATTATCTTAGCAGACAGTACGCAGTTCGTTGGCTTCGCTACAGACTGATAGCCGCGAAACGTTAGCCCTCATTATAAAGCAGACCGACACAGAATAAAATTATGAGCAAAAAAAAGCCAATACAAACAGACGAGCAAAGTTTAGGTGATATTGGAGAGAGAACAGTTCAGCTTATACTAACAAAATATAAGTGGACTGCTGATATTATTAACAGTGATTTTGGAGAAGATATTGATTGTAATGTCTTTATCAATAACACTAGGACAAATTATCATTTACGTTGTCAAGTAAAATCAACAACTAAGGACAGCGATTATGTGAAAAAATTAAATGACGGTGATTATAGTGTTTCAATTAGTTCAGGTTTGTTGAAAGCTTGGTTATCAAGTTATTTCCCTGTATTCTTGATTATTTACGAAGAAGATTCTGATTTGTGTTATTGGACAAATCCTGTTAAACAAATTCTTGAAAATCCATCTAAGCTTGAAAGAGATAATCCTTCTATTAGAGTTTCGAAAGATAATTTGTTTAATATGGAGTCTAGAGATAGTGTGTTAAGCGAAGTAAAACAATTTTATCATAAGATTCAGCGATTAGAGGAAGCAACCGTATCATGTAAGGTTACACCAGTACTGATGCCCAATTATCGTGTTATACCATTTCATCATTTTTCACAATATATTTATGATGAGAGTAATTTAAAAGCTGAGATAGGAGGCGATTTCTTAGAATTGCTACCATCATGGATGACTATATTAAAAAGACTTGACCCATCAAATGCATTGCCATCTATTAAGTTTAGTTCAACCAAAACTGACTTAGATGATTTTCTGACAATGTTAAAACAGAAATTAAAGAATTTTAATTATCCAACGAAAGAAAACGAGTGGATTTCATTTGTAGTAAGTCCAATTGAAATAGAATCAAATAATTCATCATGGTTTAATCAACTTACATTTTGGACTTCATACTCTAAAATTGGAGAAAATTTAGTTAATGATGTTGAGTATAATTTTGAAGTCCCAACTGGTTTTCTTGGTCAAATAAGTCGGAGAGCTAGGAGCTGGGACTATTGCCATTATGTGAGTCCAAAGAAAGATTTTGCTATTCAATTTTTCAGTTGTAATGAAGTTACTCCTTCACTTCAAAATATTGACAAGGTACATAGTCAAAACATTAAAGGACAATTAGTTTTTTGGGAGTGTAAGAAGGAAGAGTTAGAAAATGTTGCAAAAATAATTTCAAACTATGAGTTAGTATTAAAGTTAATTGACGATAGTACAGAATTTTGTTTAATCGCCATTACGAACCCGATGTTTGAACCATTTATGGGTATGTATAGTGTTGCAATGGATTGGGATAGCTTTGAAAATGGAGGTGTGAGAAATAAGTTGGAGAAGAACAAATTGGTTAATATTATTCCAGGGAATGAATACAAAGGAAAAATTCCTGATTTTTTAGACGAGGTTTTGAATAAATTTGAAAATAGGAGTTATAAAAAGGCAATTGTAACTGAAATGGAATTTATAGCTGGATTCCCTTTGATGCATGACGAAAGGGAAATTCATGTTTCTAGATTTCAAATGATTCAGCCAATGGAGGCTCAAAAAATTGAAGTAAAAACAAAAAATATTAAGACTGAAGTAAATAGAAAGAATTTCCAAATTGATTTCGGATTAAAGGATGATTCAATGTGGAATTTGCCAATTTATGAATTATTAATTTCGTGGTCTCCAAATTTACTTAAATCATCTAAGGATGATTTTCTTGAAATGGAAACAGAAATCTTGAAAATTATGGATGATATTATGCCAACAAAACAAGACGATGAAATTCAATTAAAAAATACATTTGAAATACTCCACATTGCTGGAGAAATCGGATTTGAAAAGAATAACGAGGGCTAACAGGCGTTTGGCAAAAAAGCGGGTTCAGTGGTTAAATGAAGCTTTGTGCTTCGTATCAAACTCAGTGCTGGCAGACAGTTTAGTGCTTCGAAATCCGCTTCTTCGCCAAGCGCCAAAACGTTACCGGCAAGCTCA
Source organism: Flavobacterium ichthyis (assembly GCF_009915155.1). Classification (GTDB taxonomy): domain Bacteria; phylum Bacteroidota; class Bacteroidia; order Flavobacteriales; family Flavobacteriaceae; genus Flavobacterium; species Flavobacterium ichthyis. The sequence continues at coordinate 167,608 of NZ_JAABLM010000002.1, forward strand.
CAAAAAATACCTTAAAAATGTGTCAATTTAACTTTCTAATAATAGAAAATAATGCTGTCGAAAATGTAATCATAGAAGTTGGAAAAGCTTCTGATTTTCGGTTTCAAAATGTATTGACAAAATTTTCAATTCCTAATCTAAATTCTTATGTAACTGATCTTGGAGAAGATAATTGCAATTGTGGTTCTGTAATTGGTTGCAGTAAATGGAGAGAAGATGAAAAATTCAACATAGAAAAAGATACTCAAAAAACCGCATCGAGCAATTATTACTTAAGAAACAAGAGCAGTTTAATTTGAAAAAAAATCAAACTAAAAACTCAGAACATAAAGAAGCTGAAAAATGGATTAAGTTTTTCAATGAGTTGAAAAAAGAAAAGTTTGCAAATAAAGTTGGATTAATTTTTCATCAATACAAAAGTCAAGTTTCAGAAGAACTTGTGAAAATAGAGGAAGATAATTTGGATGTAGAAAAAGTGAATTTAGAAACTTTGAAAAGTATGATGGAAAACAAATTATACTGGATAAAATTATAAAGCCAGCCGGTAACAGCGGTTTCGCGCTATTGCTAGTTTTTCTTGATTTGAACTTCTTTCTTCACGAAAATATTTTATCTTAGCAGAAAGTACTCAAGCCGCTGGCATCGCAACAGTCGCAAATCGGCAAACCGTTAGCGGGCATTGTATATGAGACGACAGACAAATAAAATATTACTTTGGACAGGACTGATAACATTATTCATTGGTATCGGACTGAACATTTTAATGTTTGTATCACAAGCCTGGCCGACTTATTTGTTTTTCATTTTATGCGGTATCGGACTAACACAAATCTTAATTGCAATAGGGTTTAAAAACATAAAGACTGGTTGGCAGATATTTTGGGGACTTTTACCATTTCTTGTGCTTTACGGACTTATTGAAAAAGACAGTGCTTCCTATGACATTTTTCTAATTCCGGACAACTACAAAGGACAAGTAGTTATTGAATACGGAGTTCAAGACGGAGCAGAAAAAGAATTTGACGGAAAATGGAGAATTTACAGAATTCCAGACAACGGATACTTAAAGACAAAGTTTACAATCAAAGGCAATTCTATAAGACTCTCAGGTTCCAAATACTTTTATGTGGACAAAGGCGGAAATAGAAAAGAAATTAAACACTATTGCGAACATTGCAAAGACAAAGACACAACAAGCGTTCAAGTAATTTATGGTTCATTAGGAACAAGTAACGACAAAACATTTCAGGACTTCATTATTGATATTCCAAATAGTGAATACAAAAATAAAGACTATTCAATACAAAAAACATTTGACCGACTTGACAACGAATAAAGAACAACGACCCGCTAACATGGGTTTTGCGATAGTGGGGCGAAACTGCAAAGTTCAACGGTTGTTCTTAGGTTCAACTTTTGTGAAAAATTGAAGATTTGTGCTTCGATTGCCCCACCATCGCAAAGCCGAAACGTTATAGGCAACCTTAAGAAAACGATAATGAGATTGTTACCAAAACAAATATGGAAGGAAGAGTTTCAATACTATTCAGACAAATCTGTTGACGGATTGAAATCTGAAATTCAACAACTTTTTGACAAAACAAAAGGTTGGAATTTTTCAGTGAACTTGACAGGAGAGTTTATATCAGAGTATGAGTTTAAAATGACTCCAAAATGGCAATTCGCTATTATCAAAAGCTTTGAAAGAGAAGTGTCTTATCTTAATGGACAAATCTTTTCTGATGAATTTAAACGGACACGTGTAACCTTTACTGTTCGACCAAATTCAATTTTTTTAATTTTCTTCTTTGTGTTTCCATTGTTTGGATTGTTCACATTAACAACAGACAACATAAAAGGAGATATAAACGATGCTCGAATTGTGGGTGCCGTTTTCACCTTGACTGTGCCTGCATTAATGTTAGTATTTGGACACTTTGCAAAACAAGGAATTAAGAATCGGTTTGTAAAAACATTTGACTTAAGACCAGTTGTATAAATTGGTAAAATGACCGACAGAAAGGCTGCCTATAACACGGGTTTTGCGTCAGGCGGGCTGACGTGCAATCTTGGAGCTTTGTGCTTCTAATGAACTTTAGTAATAAAATGAAACTTTGTGCTCCGAAACCCGCCCGAACGCAAAGCCCGAAACCGTTACCAGCAATTTAACCGCAAATCATAGAAAATCAGCCGTATATGATGAATTTCAAAGAAATTGATGAAAGAATTAACCACTTTCAAGAAGAACTAGAATTTAGCGCAAGATTGCTAAAAAGTAGAGAGATTTCTAGTGAAATAAATGCTGAAATATCAGACAATAAAAAAATGCAAATTGAGTTTTTTTCTTTTGTAACCTCAAGTTATATTGATTTGCTTTGTACTTATAGAAATCTCAAAAGAGCGAAATCAGATTGGGAAAAATTTTACAACATAAAAATTGCTTATTTATTCATTTACGAAACAATTAATACCTATCATAAATATAAAGGAGAAGTTTATAAAACTGTTACAAAGGAAGAGAAAGAAATTTATAAAAACTTCTTTGATATGCTTAACAGAGAACTTGCAGAATTTAAAATCACATACGATTATGATAATGTAATGGCGAAAGTTAGAAACAAATCATCAGCTCATTATGACAAAGACTTTTTAACTTATTATTCTAGTTATGAAATAATAGAAAATCCACAAACAAAAGAAATTATTCGAGATTTTTTATATTTTATTAATCCATTACATTATTTCACTTTTGGATTATTAAAAGGAGAAGTTGATGAATTTTTATTTATAAACAGTTGGATGATATAAACTGCTGGTAACAGCCGTTTGGCAAGATTGCGAATTTTGTTGTAAATTCACGTTTACGTTTCGCAAGAAATATTATCTTTAACGGAAAATATACGGTTATGAAATTCGCAACCTCGCCAAGCGGCAAAACGTTACCAGCAATTATAAAAAAACACTATGGATAGAATTACACAAAGCTTTATCAAAGAACTTTTAGAAACCGAAGAATTAACTTCAAAAGGAGAATCAAAAGATTTTGAAAAACTAGCTAATTATTCAATAATTTCTAATGAATATAATAAAACTTTTGACTTAAACTTTGTGACAATTGGTGATGGTGATGATACAGGTGTCGACGGAATATCAATTATTGTGAACGGAGTTTTAGTTGAAAATACAGAAGAAATTGATGACCTTATTGAAAAAAATGGAACAATAGAAGTAGATTTTACCTTTATTCAGTCAAAAACATCTTCCAATTTTTCAACTTCCGAATTAAATACTTTTATTTTTGGTGTTAAAGATTTCTTTTCAATTTCTCCCAAATTAAGAAGAAATGAATCGTTGCAAAAATTCGCAGATTTAGCAAATCACATCTATAATAATGCACCTAAATTGAAAAACAATCCTACTTGTAAATTATTTTATGTTACAACAGGAAAATGGGTTGGTGATACAAATTTGATTGCAATAATTGAATCTGGCAAAGAGGATTTAGAAAGCACAAACTTATTTGATTCAATTGATATTATACCGATTGGTGCAAGAGAATTAGCTACTTATTACAGAAAAACAAAAGAAAGCGTAAGTACAACTATAACTTTTACAAATAGGTTGACAATTCCAGAAATTTCTGGAATATCAGAGGCGTACATCGGTTTAATTCCATATTCAGAATTTTTGAAAATTGTTGCGAATGAAGACCAAAATCTTTTAAATGTTTTTGAGGATAATGTAAGAGATTTTCAAGGAGAAAATAATGATGTTAATAGTGGCATTGCTTCCACTATTACAAACGAAGGTTCAGAAATATTTAGTGTTCTAAACAATGGAATAACAATAGTTGCCAGTAAAATTTCTCCAACTGGTAATCAATTTACAATTACTGATTATCAGATTGTAAATGGATGTCAGACAAGTAATGTTTTATATAACAATAGAAACAGTACTAATACACCTAACGTTGTTATACCAATTAAATTAATAGCAACCGAAGATGATGAAATAAAAACAAGAATTACTTTAGCGACAAACAATCAAACTCCAATTAAAAAGGAACAATTGGCTTCTTTAACTCAATTTCAAAGAAGTTTAGAACAATTTTATAACTCTTATGAAAATGATAACAAGCTTTATTATGAAAGACGTTCAAAACAGTATAATTCTGACACAACCGTAATCAAGTCAAGAGTAATAACAGTACCATATCAAATTAAGTCGTTTGCTGGTATGTTTTTAAATGAGCCACATAATGTAACAAGTTACTTCGGTTCAATTGTCAGGAAGTTAAATGATGGTAAAATTCAAATTTTTGATAATGACCATTCTTATTTTCCATATTATACAAGTGCTTATGCTTATTATAAATTAGAAACTTTATTTAAACGTGGTTTAGTGGATTCAAGCTACAGAAAAGTAAAATTTCACTTACTTATGCTATTTAGAATGCTGAATGAAAAGGAAGATATGCCAAGATTAAATAGCAAAAAAATGGAACAATATTGTAAAGTTTTATTAGATATTTTATATGATGACGATAAAGCAATTAAAGCCTTTAAGAAGTGTTGTAAAGTGATAGACGAAGCTGACTTTGATAAGGCAGACAAACAAGACGTTAAATTAGTATCTAAAACAAAAAATTTGATAGATTACATTGAAAAATAACTGCTGGTAACATCGGTTTGGCAATATGGCGGCTGAAGTGCTTCTATGAAACATTTGTGCAAAGTTCAACAGCAGTATTTCTATTGAACTTTTGTGCTAATAATCCGCCACATCGCCAAGCCGAAAACCGTTGTGCGTCATATTAAAGCGACTGTCAAAACTATAAAAAATTATACAGAAATAATTTTGAACGAAAATATATATAAACCCTTATTTGAAACTTTTGAACAGTTCATTGTTCTTAGTGACCAAGACCGACAAATCATCACAGAAATTTTCAAACCTTTAGAGCTGAAAAAAGGAGCCTATTTTTCTGAAATGGATACATTAAATAAAAGGGTGGGCTTTCTTGTTAAAGGGCTTGTTTATTACTACGTGATTAAAGGAGATGACGAATCCATTACCGATTTTACCAAGGAAGGAGAATTCGTATCAGAATATCATACGTTTATTAATCAAACAAAAGCTACACAATCGATCAAAGCTATTGAAGACTGTACATTTTTAGTTATGGATTATAATGCCATACAAAGACTTTACAACGAAATAAAAGAGGGAAATAAATTTGGTAGAATGGTCTTGGAACATCGGTTTGGAATAGTCGTCAATCAGCTGCTTTCACTATATATGCATAACCCAGAAGAGCGCTATTCGTTTTTTATAAAAAACTATCCAGACCTGGTTCAGCGTGTTCCTCAGTATTTAATTGCAGCTTTTATTGGTGTAAAACCACAGTCATTAAGTCGAATCAGAAAAAGATTATTTAAACATCATTAATTAACTTGGGTGCATTACTTTTATTTTGGGGTGTACATACATTTGTCAAATAAAAATTAATCATTTATTAAAATTTAGAAAAATGAAAACAAACATCGAAAAAAAAGTAAACTTTTTAATGGCTTATGCCATTGCATCAACAATGATTATTTCGTTTTTTACTTTAAGCAGTTTTAAAGATAAAGAAGATGAAAAAAGATTTGACGAAATTGTAGCAAAAAAAATAACCATAGTAGGCGAAGATAACCTACCAAGAATGGTTCTAAGTAATGAAAACCGCCAACATTCTGGAAGAATGAACGGAAAAGAATGGAGCAAAAGAGAGCGTCCTGCTGGAATTATATTTTTCAACAATCAAGGAGATGAATGTGGCGGATTGATTTATCAAACTAAAGAAAAAGATGGTAAAATAATTTCGGGAATGTCCTTTACAATGGATAATTACAAAGATGACCAAGTAGTTCAAATATTGAATGATGAATATTATGCTAATGGAAAAAGCTATATTCAAAGAGGTATAAACATTAATCAATTTCCAACAGGAACAAATATTGATGACCGAAACAAAAAGATTGAAGAAATCAATAAAATAAAAGATGAGAAAGAAAGAGAAATAAAGTTAAATGAGCTGTGGAAAAAGGAAGGTTCTGTTAACCGAGTTTTTCTGGGTAGAACTAAAGGCAACAGTTCAGGGCTATTTTTATCTGGACCAGACGGAAAACCAAAAATGATGATTTATGTAGATGAAAATGGAAATCCCAAACTTCAAACATTTAATGACAAAGGCGAAGTAAAAGATTTTATTGAAAATAATTAATACGAACGGCACAACAGCAGTTTGGCAAAATGGCGGGTTCTGTGCTAAATTGAACATTTGGTTTTCAAATGAACATTAGGCTAAATTGAAAGTAAGTGCTTCTAAATCCGCCACTTCGCCAAGCTGCAAAACGTTAGGCGTCACTTTCGAGCGACCATACAACAATCAACTGACAGACAAAAACCTCAACAACCCACCGCACATTGCAGCACATTTGCAAGCCGCACAAAGCCAACGCACAGACCCAAGCTTGCAAAAGAGCTGCAATTTTGCCTACGCACCCAAGCCCACCCACCACCCCGACAGAAAAACGTTACTAAAAATTTTGGTAGAATGAAATTTTAAACTAAATTTGACACGAATGTCAAGAAATCTTTTTCAAGATGCAAATAGAAAACTTAGGCGACCATATCAGACAACTTAGAGAAAAGGCAGAAATGCCTTTACGAAAACTTGCTGCTTTACTCGATATAGACCAAAGCACATTAAGTAAATTAGAACGTGGAGAAAGACCTGTAAATAGGCAAATGCTCCCGATAATTGCCAAAACTTTCAATGTGGACGAGAAAGAACTCGTTGTTGCATTTATGAGCCGACAAGTTGCGTACCAACTTGCAGATGAGAAATACGCCAAAGACATTTTAATAGCAGCAGAAGAAGAAATAAAATATCAAACAAAAAAGAACAGAAAATGAGTTCAGAACAACGTAAACAAAAATTAGCTGAACTCATTGAAGAATACAATAAGTTCAAAGAACAAGGAAAACTTGATTTAACTTCGGAAGAAACAATCAGGACTTGGCTGAATGAATTATTAGCCATATTTGATTGGGACGTTAGAGATACTTCTCAAATTCTTCAAGAGAAAGTTTTATCAAAAGCAGAGAAAGAAAAACTAAAAGAAATTGGCTCGCAAAATACACGACCTGATTATACTTTCAAAGTTGCAAGACAGAAATTGACATTTCTTGATGCAAAAGATATTTCTGTAAAAATTCTTGACGATGCGGAAGCCGCTTTTCAAATAAAATCTTACGGTTGGTCAATTTTAGCTCCTTGTGCTTTCATTTCAAATTTTGAAGAATTTGCAATTTACGATTGTACTTATATGCCAGAAAGGGGGCAAAACGCAAATTTAGGAAGACTGTATTTTACACTTAATGATTACATTGAAAAATTTGAAATCTTAGAAGCACATCTGCTTAAAGAAAATATTTATAAAGGTAAACTTGACGAGATTTATTCATCTTCTTTTCAAGGGAATCGTTATGTCGAAAAAACAACCCCTGATTTTAAATTTGCTCAACAGCTTTCTGATTTCCGCATAGCTTTAGCTACGGATATTCTGAACAACAATGCGGATTATATAAGAAATAATTCTGCGAACCTTAGCTACATTGTTCAAATTATCATAAACAGAATATTATTTATTCGGGTTTGTGAAGCTCGAAAAATTGAAGAAGAGGGACTATTGTTATCATTCAAAGAAAAAGGATTTTGGAATGAATTTAAAAATTCTTCTTATTTCGATTTCTTTGAACATTATGACGGACCTTTATTTGACCGAATAAATGCTATTCACGAAATCGAGATTTCAAACGAAGTTTTCGACCAACTACTCCAAGTTATTTACTATCCGTCCCCTTATCGTTTTGATGTAATCCCAACAAAGGTACTTAGCGATATTTACGAGATTTTCTTGTCTAAAAAACTTCTAATTGAAAACAATGAGGTAAAAGACGAAATCAAAAGCGAATATTTAAAAACTAAAGGTGCAGTAAGTACACCTCAATACATCGTTCAAGAAATTATCAGAAGAACAATTCCTAAACAAAAACTTTTGGAAGAAGGAATTGAAGCTCTTTTTGATAAAAAGATTTTAGACATAGCTTGTGGAAGTGGTGTTTTTGCTATTGAGGTGTATGATTATATCGAGGAGATTTTTCGAGAATTATTTTTCATTTCAAATCACCCCGATTTCGAAAAATATTTTGTTGCTACAAATGATGATGTGATTGTCAATGTATTGGGCAAGAAAGCCATTATGGATAATTGCATTTTCGGTATTGATATTGACCCCGAAGCTGTTGAAGTTGCTAAAATGTCCTTGTCTTTAAAGATAATTGACACTTATGAATATCTTGAATCATACAATGAAATTGGGCTTTTTGGTAACAAAATATTAAACGGAGTTGGTAACAATATTCGTTGTGGTAATTCTTTAGTTGAATCCGATATTCTTGAAAAATTTCCAGCACTCGAACATAATGAAGATGAGTTTTTAAATACAAATATCTTTGATTGGGAAAGTGAGCAGGGCTTTAGTAAAGTATTTGAGGGAAAAGGAGGTTTTGATTATATCGTTGGCAATCCGCCTTATGTTGAGGTAAAACATTACAATGTTGATTTGCCTTATATGCACCTATATATAAAAACAAGGTTTCCATCTTCAAAAAATGGAAAAGTTGATTTGGCTATTCCTTTCATTGAAAGAGGGATAGAATTATTAAATCCGACAGGGAGACTTGGATATATTGTTCAAAAAAGATTTTTCAAAACAGAATACGGAAAGAAAATTAGAGAAATAATTACAACATCTAACTATCTTTCGTCTGTTATTGATTTTGAAACAACGAGTATTTTTAAAGACCGTATTACTTATGTAGCTGTACTCCTATTGGACAAATCATCTTCCGACAGTTTTAGTTTCAAATTATATAACGGAACACCTGAAACACTTCCCTCACAATTAAGAGAAACAGAAACACCAGATATTTCACCCGAACAATATTCTATTATACCAGCATCTGCCGTATCAGCTAATCCTTGGAGTTTTGATGACAATCAACTCATTGAAATCAAAACAAGACTATTGGAAAATGGCAGTTTAGGAGATTATGCTAAAGTACGTGTTGGTGTTCAGGTGCTTTGGGATAGAGCTTATCACATAAGACCTATTTCTGTTGAAAATGGAATTATCAGAGGAAAATCGCACATTGAAGAAGATTTTGAAATTGAGTTCGAGGCTTGCAGACCACTTATCTGCAATGAAAACTTCTATCCATACAGGAAAGATACCGCAGATGTGTTTGTTATCTTTCCTTATGATGTTGCAGACGGAATTGTATCGGAAATAAAATTCTATGATTTTGAAGAACGGTTTCCACTTGCTACTGAATATTTACAAAAAAACAAAGCTGTTATTGAAACCACAGTTGAAACATTACCAAAGAAGTTCCCTAAAAAATATACTGATAATTCTTGGCACTTATTTACAAGGGTACAAAATCACGGAGCTACTTACCCTAAAGTATTAGTACCAATGACGGCTTTGGACACTTTCGCTACCGTTACATTTTCTGACAGAACTTACTGCGACAATGCCAATGTGTTTTTTATAGACATTCCTCAAAAAGACGAAAACAGTCTTTATTCTTTATCGGCTGTCATCAACTCAACCGTATATTCTGTTTTAGCAAGGTCAATAGCTAATCCACAGTCAAACGGATATTTCAAATTCAATAAACAATTTCTTGAACCAGTTCCTTTCCCTGTTTCAAATTTCAGAGAAAATGAGCAATTAAAGTCCGATTTGGCAGTAGTTGCCAAACGAATTGACGAATTACAGACCAACTATAAATCATCTTCACCTACACAGCAAAGAAGTATTGCAAAATTACTTTCAACGCAATGGAATACATTAGATGAATTATGTTATCAACTATATGGATTAACTGATAAAGAAAAATTATTCTTTAGCAACAGAGGTAGAAACATTGATCGAATTCAAATTTTAAATTGATAAAATGCAGAAAGAATTTAAAAATATCATCAATCAGTTTAGCGAAGATGAAACTTCTCTAAATAAGATTATTGTTTCTGCTTTTATTAAAGCAAATGCTCTAAAAGTCAGAAATAATACTTTAATAAAATCACTGATTATTTCAGATAATTCGCCTTTGAGCCAATACGCTCAATTAGATATTAAGTGTACTTTTGATGACCTGATTGAAGCGTTTGAGTTGGCTATTCCTAAAAAGGAACAAGTCATTAACGGAGCTGTTTATACGCCAAACTATATCAAAAATTTTATCGTAGAAAATTCATTTTCAAAAATTGAAAAACCACATCAAAATGTTTTGGTAGCAGATATTGCTTGTGGTTGTGGAGCTTTCCTTTATACAGTTTCCTGTAAATTAAAATCAGAAACCAATAAAACTTATTATCAGATATTCAGTGAAAATATTTTCGGTTTGGATATTAGTAAAAGTAGTATTCATCGGACTGAAATTTTACTTTCTCTTTTAGCTTTGGCAAATGGAGAAGATAAAAAAGAGTTTAAGTTTAATCTTCATTGTGCCAATGCACTTTCCTTTGATTGGTTAAAAAATGAAACAAGGATTAAAACAAATAAAGGATTTGATTTAATTGTAGGAAATCCGCCTTATGTAAGAGCCAAAAATATAGACCAATCATCTAAAACACTTTTATCAAATTGGACGGTTACAAAATCAGGAAACCCCGATTTGTATATTCCATTTTTTGAAATTGGATTAACGCAACTAAACGACAATGGTGTTTTGGGCTATATAACTGTAAATTCATTTTACAAAAGTGTAAATGCAAGACAATTAAGAAAATACTTACAAGAAAAAGAATATGATTTGAGTATTATAGATTTTGGACACGAAAAATTGTTTGAAAAGAAATCTGCATATACTTGTATCTGTCTTATCTCCAAAAATCAATCAAAAACAGTATCTTTCAAGAAAGAAAGTAGTTCTACATTAACCCAAAACGGGCTTAAATTTTTCAATAAAATTCCTTACAAGGATTTGGATATTCATAAGGGTTGGTTACTTAATGACAATGTAATTATTGAAAACATCAAACGAATTGAAAGTGCAGGAAAACCATTAGGCGAAAAATACAAAATAAGAAATGGTATAGCTACTCTAAGTAATAATATTTACATTTTCAAACCTATTTCTGAAACGGAAGAGTGTTTTATACTCGAACAAAATGGAAAGAAATATGAAATAGAAAAACGGATTTGTCGAGATATAATCAAACCGAATATTCTCAAGCACGAACACGAAATTGAAGCTGTAAAAGAGAAAGTGATTTATCCATACACAAACGGAATAAGTCCGCTAACTTTAATGAATGAAAAGTATTTAAAAGCAAACTTCCCTAAAGCCTATAAATATTTGTTAGTCAATAAGGAAAAGTTGCTTTCAAGAGATAAAGGTAATGGCGATTATGGTGCTTGGTATGCTTTTGGACGAACGCAAGCGTTATCTGACAAAGGTTACAAATTGCTTTTTCCTTATATGACCAAAAATCCACATTTTGTTTTTACAGACCAAAAAGATATGCTGATTTATTGTGGATATGCAATTTTTAACGAATCGCATCAAGAACTTAAAATTTTGAAACGAATATTGGAATCCAAAGTATTTGAATATTATATGGCAAATACGAGTAAACCATATTCAGGCGGATTTTTTTCATACGCTAAAAACTATGTGAAAAATTTTGGGATTTTTGAACTGAATGAACAAGACCGATATTTTTTATCGAATGGAGCTACAAAAGAGGAAGTTGATGATTTTTTAATTAACAAGTATGAAATAAAGATATAAATGGACTTTGACGCACTTTTAAAACAACTTCAAGATTGGACAAATAAAGTTCCATTGATTATATTAGGCAGTGGAGCTTCTGTTCCTTTTGGTTTGCCCTCAATGTGGAAACTTGGAGAATATTTGAAAAACACGTTACATTTTGATAATGATGTAAATAATGCTCAACTTGAAGTATTTAAGAAAAATCTTGAAGAGAGCAACGATTTAGAAAAAGCTTTATTAGGAATACAACTTAATGACAATGTTCTAAGAGCCGTAATTGAAGCTACGTGGAATTTGATTGCAGAAGCAGATTTACAAGCATACGAACAATTTGTTTTGAACGGAAAAGAAGTGCCACTGGTAATATTGATGAAACACCTGCTTTCAACAACGAATAGAAAACTTTCCATCGTTACAACCAACTACGACCGCATTGCTGAATATAGTGCAAGTACTGCGGAAGCATTTATTTGTACAGGATATGCTCAAAACTATATTGGACATTTTTCAGACAGCATTCACACGAATGCTTTAGCAAACATAAAAGGATATAGCGGACAAGTCAATATTTGGAAAGTTCACGGTTCATTAGATTGGTTTGAAACACCAGTAAAAGAAAATATTCATTTGCCCTTACGTAGAAACATTCCACAAGATTACAAACCACTGATTGTAACGCCAGGACTTAGTAAATATGCCGAAACGCATAATGAACCTTATAGAACCATTTTCGCACAAGCAGATACGGAAATCCAAAATGCAAATGGCTATTTGTGCATTGGATACGGCTTTAATGATGTTCACGTACAACCAAAACTCATTCAGCAAATAAAGACCAAGCCAATCATTGTTATCACAAAAGAATTAACACCAAAAACAAAAGAAACAATAATTGATGGAGGCTGTAAAAATTATATCTTAATAGAAGAAAGCAACGATAAAGACACCAAAATATATTCATCAAGTCAAGGAGAACATATCATTGAAAATGTTAGCTATTGGAACTTGGCGGAATACCTAAAACGAATACAATAACAAAATATGGCAATATTCAATTTTGAAGACAATTCTTCTATCGGAACAGTGTTTAGTGTTGATACAGCAACATTAATCATAAAAGTTGATGAACTCGAAAAACTAAGAAAGCTACAAGTCAATCATTTGGTAGCAGTTCAAAGTTCAAAAGCAGGACAACATTTAATAGGAATAATCAACCGCATAACTCGGAAGGCTTCTGATGAAGAACAGCCAGCAGGAGATGATTTAGGATTAAACAATTTTCTTTTCACTGAAAATATTTTGAAAGTGAATTTGATTGGCACTTTGTTGAATAAACACGGAGAAAAAGAAAATGTTTTCAAAAGAACACTGGATACTGTTCCCGAAATCGAAGCTAAATGTTATCCGATAGACGGAGAGAATATTACCAAGTTTATGCAAACTATTTCTACCAAAGAGAATTATGAAATTCCGCTTTCAATCGGAAAATATTCAATAGATGAAAATGCAGAAGCATTTTTGGACGGAGATAAACTTTTTCAACGCCACGCTGTAATTGTGGGTAGTACAGGTTCAGGAAAATCTTGGTGTGTAGCAAAAATTATTGAACAGATAGCCAAATTGCCAATGGCAAATTCTATTTTGTTTGACATACACGGAGAATACAGCGGAGCAAATTTTAAAGCTGACGGAATACAACATTTCAGAATTGCAAATCCTTCTGATTTAGGCAAAAAAGGAAATCTTGCCAATGGTGTTTTGATGTTACCTTATTGGCTATTGACTTATGAAGAAATGTTGGCTATGCTTCTTGATAGAAGCGACAGTAATGCACCAAATCAAGCAATGGTTTTTTCAAGAACCGTATATACAGAAAAGAAAAATTACCTTACTTCAATTGGAGATACCGTATTTATCGATAACTTAACGATTGACAGTCCAATACCTTATAAATTGGATGCTGTTTTAGATGAACTTAAACGATTAGACACAGAACGTGTTGCAGGTTCAACGGCAGCAGGTAAGAATGGAGATTTTAACGGCAAGCTATCTCGTTTTATTCAGCGTCTTGAAGCAAAGAAAGAGGATAAACGCTTAGGTTTTTTATTTCAAATATCCGAAGATGAATTGCAATTAGATTGGTTAAACGATTTTTGTAGTGCATTGATGCACGGTTCTGAACTTAACGGCAAAAAATCGGGTGTAAAAATTATAGATTTTTCAGAAGTACCATCAGATGTTTTACCCTTAGTAATTGGGTTGGTTGCAAGAATTGTTTTTACCGTTCAACAGTGGACTGCAAAAGAAAATCAACATCCAATTTGTTTGATGTGTGATGAGGCTCATTTGTATATTCCTGAAAGAACCAATCAGGACAGTGCTTCCGAACTTGGATTAAAAAGTTTTGAAAGAATTGCAAAAGAAGGCAGAAAATATGGCGTAAGCTTAACTGTAATCAGCCAACGACCAGCCGAAGTAAACCGAACTGTTTTAAGTCAGTGCAACAATTTTATTTCGTTACGACTTGCCAATGCAGAAGACCAAGCTGTTATCAAAAAACTTTTACAAGACAATCTTACAGGATTGACAGAAGTTCTTCCAATCTTAGACATTGGAGAAGCATTGATAGTTGGAGATGCTTCATTACTTCCAACAAGGGTGCTGATTTCGGAGCCGACAATCAAGCCTGATAGTGCAACCATTAAATTTTGGAAAGAATGGAGCAATAAAGGTGCTAAACAAGATATTAAAAATGCAGTAGCTGGACTTCGTAAACAATCCAAGACATAAGCCACCACACAAGCACACATATTTGCAAGCCGTACAAAGCCAACGCACAAACCAAAGCTTGCAAAAGAGTGTGCTTTTTGCCAACGCTCAACCGACCGACAACAAATGCGACAGAGAAAAGGGGCAGCAGATAACAGCAGTTTGGTAAAATGGCGGGTTTAGTGCTAAATTCAACAACAGTTCTTCAATTGAACTTTTGTGCAAAACTGAACTTTTGTGCTCCGAAATCCGCCACTGCGCCAAGCTGCGAAACGTTGGTGGCAAGCATAACGCAGACTCAAGAATCTAACGCAATACAAAAACCTTTTCAATATCTACCTATGATTCACTAATTCAATATATACTTCAAAAGCTGAAAAGAATCCTCCAATTTTCGTAAATATTTCTTAGAGAAGAATTATGCTATAAAGCTACTAAAACTCTTGTCCGTGTTTTTTAAAAGAAAACTGACATTTCTCTTAATTATTACATTGAAAAAACTAGAAAACGTAGATTAAGTATCTAAAAAACAATACAATAAACACTAATATTATATCTGATTATTTATAAATAGTTCAATAAATTAATTGCGATGAAACTTCATATCTCATAGTTTTGGAAATAATTTAATCAAATTAAAAACATGAGAAAACAATTATTCTTTATTGCTATTGCAAGTTTATTCACCTCAATGGCTTCAGCAGCCGATTTATATGTGAGAGATTTAGGTGCTGGTGGTTCATACTCAACAATTAGTGCTGCTATCACAGCCGCTAATGATGGTGATCGTATTATCATTAGACCAAAGGCAGGAAATCTTCCTTTCATTGAAAACTTAACAATTGACAAATCATTATCATTTGTTTCTGAAATCAATTTCTCAAATTATTTGGTTCAAGGAACAGTTTCTATTATACCTCTTTCAGGAAGAGTAGTTTCTGTACAAAATATGAATTTAACAAGTACATTTACCTCATCTGCCGACTCTGCTAACGGAAGAACAACTATAAATGTATATAATTCTACTTTAAACGGCGGTATTGCTGTCAATAAACTAAATACATCCTTGAATATATCTGGTTGCACTGTTACAGGAACTATTTCTTGCACACATGGCAGAATAACGGGAAATACAGCTAATAAAATACTTGTTTCTACTAATGTTGCAGACACAAGTTTAGCTTTAGATGATATTGAAATTATTGCAAATGCAGTACTTGGTAGTAATGAAGCAATTTGGCTTATTCAAAAAAACTATAAAGCTAAAATATTAAATAATTATTGCGCATTTGGAAATATTACTTTTACAGATGCTAAAAACCTAAGCGAAAATGAAATTCGAAACAATGTAATTTCCTCTGGATCAAACACAGGAATATATATTGGAATACCAACGGGAAATAATGCTACTTTTTATGTACTAAATAATGTAATTTGTCCTTCAAACTCTTCTTCAAGTTACTATGAAGTAACTAATTCTACTACAGCAACAGCTACTGTTTATGTGAGATATAATGCGTCGAATTCAGGGTTTACAATACTTAATTGTATCGCGAGCAACAATATTAGCAGTGCAAGTATTAGTTTTAATGCTACTACAAGTAATGCTACAGGTTCTGCACTTGTAAATGCAGGAGCAATAGAAGATGATTTTGCAGATATAAATTTGACCAGAAACGACATAGGAAACCGTGGAGGTTCGGATTCTTGGGAAAATTATTGGCCAACAGCAGCCGGAAATAAGCCGCAAGTAAATTATTTAAACACTCCAAGAAGGATTTATTCTGGCACAACAGAGATGAATGCAACGGGTTCGGGTTATTCTAAATAATATAATACCTGAGTCTAAGATGAAAAAATATATTTATAGTTTATTGGCCGTTATGACAATGAGTTTATCTTCTGCCCAATTGTCATCATTAAGCCAAGCCGAATATTTTTGGGATGCCGATCCTGGCGAAGGAAACGGGATAGCAATTTCAGCAGTAGATGGAAGCTTTAACAGCGTTTTTGAGAAAATAGCTATCTCAGGATTAAATGCTCCTAGTGTTGGTTTACACAAGTTTAGTGTTAGATTAAAAGACAACCAAGGGGTTTGGGGACCAGTTTTCACGAATGTCATAATTGTAGAATCTACAACAACACCAAACCCTGTTACAATAACACAAGCAGAATATTTTTGGGATACTGATCCAGGTGAAGGAAATGCTACACCACTTTTAGCTGTTGATGGTAATCTGAATAGTGCTTTCGAAAAAGTAGCTATTGCTGGTTTAGGAGCGCCAAGTGTTGGGCTACATAATTTTTCTATTCGTCTGAAAGACAATCAAGGTGTTTGGGGACCAACTTTTACTAATAGTATTACCGTTGAAAGTACGACAACTCCACTACCCGTTAGCCTTACCCAAGCCGAATATTTTTGGGATGTTGATCCGGGAGAAGGAAGCGGTACACCTCTTTTGGCTTTTGATGGAAATTTTAATGATACTTTTGAAAAGTTTCTCGGAGATGCTATTCCAATTGTAAATCCAGTAGGATTACATAAATTTTGTGTTCGGGTGAAAGACAGCCAAGGAATTTGGGGACCAATCTTTACTAATGTTGTTTATATAGAAACAGTTTTGAGTGTAAATCCTCATGAGATGGCCGATAATTATTATTTTTTTCCAAATCCAGCAACTTCGGTTATTCGCTTTAATAAAGATATCGAAAGCATAATAATTATTGATTTGAATGGAAGACAAATCGCAGCTTCTACAACAAATAACGAAGTTAATATTGAAAAATTGGCTATTGGAACCTATATTCTAAAAGTTACTACACCAGAAGGTAAAACCTTTAATAAAAAAATGATTAAAAGATAAGTTTTAGTTTTTATTTTTAAAAATCCCAAATTTCATTTTTTTTGAAATTTGGGATTTTATTTTGCACTTAATACAAATTTCCAACTCAAATCAATTAACCTTAAAACGAACTAATGAGAAAAAGAACGAATCATATTATAATTATTAAAGCAACTGTAACGTCATGCCAATTTTTTACTCTCCAAACTATTTTTAATGTAAAACGACTATATTAGCAGAAAGTAGGCAATGTGCTGCATTCGCAAAGGTCAATAAGTGGCCAAACTATTATTCTGGAATTCTGAAGCCAAATCGTTTAAAATACAGTATAAAAATGCGGAAAACCTAACATTGCAATAAAAAGCAAACGTAATGACTGTAAATAATAAAGAAATCTGGATAAAAAAAGGTTACGAAATATTTGCAAACTTCGGAAAAAATGGACTAAAAATTGAACCGCTTGCCATATCCGTAGGTAAAAGCAAATCTTCTTTTTACCATCATTTTGCAGATCTTGAATTGTTTATGGATTTCCTGTTGAATTATCACATTCAACAATCGCAAATTATAGCGAATAAAGAGAAAAATGCTCAAAATATCGATCCAGAACTCATCCATATTCTGGTCGAACACAAAATAGATTTGCTATTTAACAGACAACTTCGAATTAACCAAAACATTCCCTCTTATGCTGTGATTTTAGAGCAATCAAATAAAATAATAGGAAATGCTTTTGTAAATACTTGGGTAAAAGATTTAGACTTACAACTGACCGAAAAACAAATTGATGGAATTTTCAGTTTGGCTCTTGAAAACTTTTTTCTTCAAATTAATATTGAAACCTTGAATTATAACTGGCTGTCAAACTATTTTAAAAATTTAAAAACAATTGCACATAATATCATCTAAATTGTACGGTAGCGACTAAAATACTCTTCAATATCATTTTATTTTTGCAGCATAAAGTAAATGCAAAAAAATGATGACACAAAAATTTCACAAATTTTGGTTAATAATTACCGCAATTATAGTAGGTTCATTTGGCCCCGTATTTTCGTTAGGCACAACAATTAAAACATCAGAATTTCCAAGTTGGGCGTTAGATGTGTTAAGCTGGTCTATGGGAACTCACAATTTCGAAGCACCAACTACGAGGTTTTTGACGGCTTTAACAGGGGGTTTTCTCTTTGGCTGGGGAATATGTATACTTTGTTTGAGAATTTGGGTTTATGACAAAGCACCTGATGAAACACGTAAAGCAGTTGTGTCAGGCTTGTTAGCGTGGTGTGTCTTGGATAGCATAGGTTCTATCGCTTCTGGAAATTCAATCAATGCTTTTTTCAATATCATTGTTATTTTACTTGCTGTTGGACCACTTTGGAGACCTGCAAAACAAAATTAATCATCTAATTATTTCAATATGCACAAACAATTTTTTTTAAATATTCTTCTTGCATCAATGGCTATAATTGTAGGGGTTTATACCATTTTCACAATGCAAAAAAAAGGAGCCAGTCTTTTTCAAATTTTCATATCAAATATAACCGCTTTAAGCTGGAATGGCCAATTTAATCTCGATTTTAGTTGTTACTTGATGCTTTCAGGAATTTGGATCATGTGGCGAAACAAATTTTCTACATCATCAATAATTTTTGCACCATTCGCAATGGTTATTGGCATTATTGTATTTGCACCCTATCTATTATTTCTATTGTACAAAGAAAATGGAGATCTTAAGAAGTTGATAGTTGGAGATAGATAAAAAATGGTAACTACTACTAATAAAAGTAGTAATTTACATTAGCAGAAGTTGGACTTTTTAGAAAGTACTTTTCTGAACTAATATTCTAAATTTGTAAAATAAAATTTTTCATTAAATTGGCGATATTCAAATTAAGTCAGGATTGGGCAAGAGCCGCATTGTTTTCTGAAAAAATGGTTTGGCTTTTCAGCATAATTCTGTTGATTACCGCAATTGGGTTTTCGTACTGGGGAAAAACTGCAATGGCAACCTAAAAACCGTAACATCAAAACATTATGACAAACGAATATGAAATTTTACAATCCGAATGGGATTACCGTATCGTTCAAGACCAATCGGGAAATAAGAAAAAATTAATTCGGGGCGTAGATTATGATTGTACTTGGATAAATCTTGGTGAAGGTTTTGCCAAACGGGGTAAAGAGATCATTTTCTATAATGAAAAAAAGTTTTCCAAACTCTACAAAATCATTGACTTTGAAACATTTGAATTGATTCAATCTTACAAAACTTCCACCCATTATTTTAAAGATAAAAACCACGTTTATATCGATTCTTATAGGGATAAGGATTTAACGATATTAGAAGATGCAAATCCAAACGATTTTATAATTTGTGACATCCACAAAGGCTTTGTCACATCAAAAAACACAGACTATTGGTATGGAGTGAAAATACCATTTCGATTGGCAGATGCAGTTTTTTATGAAGGAGGAAGTTATCAAAAAGTGGGAAACCAAATTTACTTTGCCTTTGCAAATCTAGTAGATTGCGATGTACCTTCCTTTGAAATTGTGGATAAAAGAGAACATCATAAAACTGTTTTCAAAGACAAAAATCATATTTACCACAAAGGCAAAGTGGTAGAAAATGCCAACCCGGCAACTTTTCATTTTTTAGAAAATTGCATCAATGATACGTTGCGACCTTATTATTACAATTCTGATATTCATTACTATGCTAAAGATGACAAATACGCATATTTTATAAATAGTGTAAATTCAATCAAAACAATTAAAACAAAAGATGTAGATGGATTTGATTTTAAGGTTGTTGACAGTCGAGGAATTGCGTTTGACAAAAATTACGAATACCATCAAGGCGTTAAGAAAAGGATCTAAAAATGGGACAACTGGACACCAAAACAAGAAAGAAAGCATTTGACCAATTTTTTAAAACAGTCATCATTCCTTTTTTTGCTCAAGAGGGCTTTTCACCCGTTTCTAAAACATCAAAAAAAGTGTACAAGAAGTTTTCTGACGGACTATCGGTCTATATATATTTTGAATACAATACCTTTGGATCAGGATTTTACGATGTTGCAGTAAGTTATTTTGATGAAGAAGTTGGCAGTGAAACTGACGATGAATATATCGCAATGCCAAAGATTAGTACACCTAAACTTAAATGTAGAACAATCGAAGACTTTACAAATGATAATGCAAACCATTGGCTTGAATATATAAAACATCAGGTTCTTGACTTTATTCATAACAATGCCTCGCACAAATCAATTTTAGAACCAAACGCTTTCGACATTCCCATGAGCCGCGAAAAGCAAATCAGGGCAGTTCTGCTCAAAAAATCTCAGCAATAACAACTCAAAATGTTTATAAATGGAACCTGTAAAAATTTTCTTCTTTGCATTGGCATCGTTTTTCGGTGTAGAAAACCAAAGAATTCTAGCAGATAAAACCTTAGTGACGGTTTATCCCCAAAAAAATCAAATAGAAATTATTCAGGAAAATATTTTTGCAATCGTACCCACTTCACAAGATTTAGAACCTGCCAAAGCAGAATGGGACAATCTATATCATTATAAGCAAAACGGAGAAAAATGGTCGGATGATTTGGCATACTTTTCAGACAAAAAGATAGAATTTTCCGAAAACAAAAAAGGTATTACCGCCAAAATAACGCTTACCTACACGCATCCAAATGATATGGCGGCAATGGGCATTTGGTATAATGAAGATGAAAACCAATTTGCTATGAATTATATTCCAGAACACAATCTTAAAACTAAAGATGGAAAAAAGAATGATATTTTCTGGAATTTCGATGGAAAGAAGGATTTTAGCTTTACTTTAGAACCTTTTAGGGCAATTCCACGAAATAAAAAATTTACAGATTTCTAATTTACAAAATTTGCAACGCTCAAAACAGCTTATTTGTTCAGTTACGAATTTTTGCAGGCTTCAGGATTAGCAATTCTATTGAACTTTCATACTTTTATACAGAAAATAAATTTCTAAATTTAAAAAACCTAAAAAAAGTGCGAACGAAACTTGACAGTGCCGAATAGAATCCCACCGAAAAATCACAGTATATTCACCAAAATTTGAAATCTAAATTGGAATAACGCGCAAATTGAGAACAGTCTTTACTTTTTAAACCATCGAGTGTCTAATATTAAATACTTGTGAAATCATATGAAAAATTTATATTCAGTAATATTTGTTATGCTATTTTTTGGCGGTTGTGACAAAAGCGATGATCAAGTTTTAACAAACCCTGAGACAAGCATGTATTTTCCTCTGAATTCAGGAACGGATTGGCTCACCACACCAGCTGCTGAATTAGGATGGAATACAAATGCAATCAGCGATTTAAAAATATTCCTTGAGCAAAAAAACACAAAATCGTTTATGATACTTGTAAACGGCAAAATCGTTATAGAAGAATATTTTAACGGACATACAGCAAATACGAATTGGGAATGGAATAGTGCTGGTAAAACCTTAGTAGCTGCCACTACAGGAATCGCTCAACAAGAAGACTTGTTAAACATTGAAAACAAAGCCTCTGATTTTTTAGGAAACGAATGGACCAATATGCCGATAGAAAAAGAAAATTTTATTACAATTAAAAATTTGCTAACAATGACTTCTGGTATTGATGACACAAAGCAGTTAGTTATAAAATCTAATCTAACGTATCTGGCAGATGCCGGTACAAGATGGGCATACGGAAATGTTTTTCAAAAACTAACCGATGTTATTGCACAAGCCAGCAATCAAAGTTTTGAGTCTTACTTCAACGAAAAACTTAAAAACAAAATCGGAATGAACGGATATTGGAATTTTGGACCTATTTATACCATATACCACAGCAACTCAAGAAGTATGGCAAAGTTTGGGCTACTGGCTTTGAATAAAGGAAAATGGAATAATGAACAAATCATCAATGAAAATTATTTTAATGAAAGTACCAATACATCGCAACTAATGAACCCGTCATATGGTTATTTTTGGTGGTTAAACGGAAAATCAAATTACATGATTCCGGGAGAGCAAAATATTTACAATGGATTTCTCGTAAATAATGCGCCAGCAGATATGTTCGCCGCCATGGGTGCAAAAGACCAAAGAATTTATGTGATTCCAAGCAAAAAAATGGTAATCGTAAGAATGGGTGAAGCTTCTAACACTAACAACCCCAGCTTTGCTGTTTCAGGATTTGATAACGAACTTTGGACAAAAATCAACGCAGTTATTAACTAAAACAACTGAAGTTGAAGCTTCACAAAAAAAATGATAACGTTAACAATAACTATTATTTGTCTCAAATTTTATATTAATTTCGCATCATAGTTAGTCAAACGAATAGTTTTTTCAAATGAAATTAGCGCTTTAGAAGTTTGCCAAACTTAGAACGATTAAATAATTAAATTCCAAACAAACATGAAATTAAAAAAATTACCTGTAGTATTATCCTTTTTTACCGCTTTAATTTTAACGTCTTGTTCTCATAGAATGGTAGGAACATGGACCGTGCAACGCTTTGAAACCATAACTCCTGGACAACCTGGCGTTACATTAAGTAACATTGGCACCATGGAATTTAAAAAAAATGGAAGTGGTGAAAAAAATCTGGATTATTCAGTATTGGGGATTCAAAGAGATGACAAACTACCTTTTGACTGGACTTGGAACGATGGAAAATATATCACAATCCAAGGCGAAGGCTCTGATTTATCTAAAACTTGGATTATCATTACCAATGAACGAAAATATCAAAAATGGAAAGCAACAAATGGTGCTAATAATGTTCAAACTATTGAATTAAAAAAATGATAAAAATGAGTCGCACTTCGCGGCTCTTTCTTTTTTACTTCCAAAAAAAATTAAGTATTAGCAACACAGTATAATAGTCTTACATATGAAAAATTACCAAAACTTGGCGGTTTTTTTAATCCTAACAATTCTAAGCAGCACATTGTCGTGCAGCAGCCAAAATAAAAATCCTGAAGAAAAAATACTAACAATTTCACCTAACATCAATCAAAAAATTTCTGCAAATAATGAAATAATTGCTGTTTTAGATGATTTTTTCGAAACAAAAAACAACAGTGTTTTAGAAAATAAATTCTGGTTACCTTCTGATTTTCAAAAATATAAATATCCTTTTTTAGATCTTTACAATATAGAAAACAGCAAACACGGCAAAAACTTTTTCAAACCTACTTTAATGGAAATTTTGCCCACGGAAAATTCAAATCAAAAAATCTTAAAAATTGCTTTTATTGGCCATCACCACGAAACCAATCAAAATCAAATTAAGGCGATTTACAATCTTGTTTCAGAAAATAATTCTGGCAATATAAAATTAAGTCGTTACTTAAATTTGGCCACAAAAAATTGGCAAAAACATTCAACCAAAAGTGTCAATTATTACATTTCTCCTAATAAAAAAGCCAATCAAACCGAAATGTTTTTACAACAAAAAGACATCGATTTTATTTGCACTTTTTTTGAAACCAAACCAATTGAAATCACTTATTTTTCGTGTATTAATCCTAAAGAATTATTTGAAATCAAAGGCTTCGATTATCATCCAATGATGTACATTGACAGTTCTGGAGGTTTTGCAGATCATGGCAATATTATTTTTTCGGGTAATGATTCAGAAATTT
Organism: Flavobacterium ichthyis; assembly: GCF_009915155.1. GTDB lineage: Bacteria > Bacteroidota > Bacteroidia > Flavobacteriales > Flavobacteriaceae > Flavobacterium > Flavobacterium ichthyis. Next base: position 191,792 of record NZ_JAABLM010000002.1, read on the forward strand.
ATACGCATGAAATTGTGCATATTTATATGCGAAATTTATTTCCGGAAATCAATTCGTTTCTTGATGAAGGCATCGCCACTTACATTGCCGGAAGCGGCAAATTTGATTACCAATGGCATCGGGAAAAAATTAAAAAATTACTCACGAAAAACCCTACTTTCGATTTTGCTTCCCAAACTGATATTTACGCCCGAAATTATTTTGAAAACGAAACACCTCTACCCTATTTAACCGCTGCGTTAGTCATCGAACACACGCTTCGACATTTTGGAAAAAATGCGCTAATTGATTTGCTCAATTCTAAAACAGATTTGTGGACAAGCCTTAACAAAGTGGGATTGACAAAAGAAAATTTTAACGAAAAACTTCGCAAAGAAATCAATAAACCCATCCATTCAATAAGGTAAAACAACGCAACCTTTTACAATTTTTGGCATTATAAAAAATCCAAATCATAAAAAATTTATAAGAATCATCACCTAAAATAATTCATCGATATTCAAGCATTCCGTACTTCCCCTCCTGAGAGGGATCAAAAGTGTGTTTAAGTTGAAAGGGAATTACCGATTTTTAAAAGCAAAAAAAATTTCTAAAAATTAATTCCCCCTAAGCTTCCCATACAACTTCACACATTCCACCGCTTCTTTTACATCGTGAACCCGTAAAATTTTGGCGCCTTTTTGTAGGGAAATCGTATTGAGAAAAGTGGTACCATTAAGTGCGTTCTCAGGTGTAGTTTCAAGGGTTCTGTAAATCATGGATTTGCGGGAAATGCCAGATAACAAAGGTAATTCAAGCATTTGAAACAATTCTAATTTTTGCATCACTTCAAAATTTTGTTCCAAAGTTTTAGCAAAACCAAAACCCGGATCAATAATAATATCATGAATGCCCAAACTTCTGGCTTCACTAATTTTTTCCGAAAAATAAAAAATCATTTCTTTTACAATATCTTGATAATCCGTAAGTTGTTGCATCGTTTTAGGATTGCCTCGCATGTGCATCATGACGTACGGAACTTTTAATTCTGCAACCGTTTTCAGCATATTCTCGTCGAGATTTCCTGCCGAAATATCATTAACCATCACAGCTCCAGCTTCAATTGCAGCTTTTGCCACGTCGCTTCTAAAGGTATCAATCGAAATCAAAATTTCCGGGAATGTGGCGACCAAAAGTTTGATAATCGGAAGCACTCGGGCTAATTCTTCTTCAACCGAAACAAAATCGGCATTGGGTTTACTCGAATAACCGCCAACGTCAATGAAAGTTGCGCCATCTTGCAACATTTGTCCTACTTTCGAAATTATTTTTTCCGAAGCAATATTTCTGCCACCATCATAGAAAGAATCTGGCGTCAGGTTCAAAATTCCCATCACTTTTGGCCGGCTTAAATCAATCAATGTTCCGTTGCAATTCATTTTTTAATTTTTGAAGAAGTTTTGCAGGCTGATAAAATTTTAGATTCAACCGCTTTTTCATTACTTTTGAAAAATTTCCATACAAATATAAAGCATTAATGAGCAATACTTCTCAACAATTCGATTCCATCATTCACATCTGTAGAAATTTGTACAACAATAAAATGAAGGATTACGGAGCGGCTTGGCGCATTTTACGACTGCCATCTTTAACCGATCAAATTTTTATTAAAGCGCAAAGAATCAGAATTTTACAAGAAAATATTGAACGAAAAATTGACGAAGATGAAACCGCAGAATTTATTGCCATTGTCAATTATTCTGTAATGGCGTTGATTCAATTGGAGCTTGGCGTGGTGGATCAACCGGATCTATCACCTGAAAAAGCCGCCGAACTTTATGACGAAAAAGTAGCCCTTACCAAAAAATTAATGATGGACAAAAACCACGATTATGGCGAGGCTTGGCGCGAAATGAGAGTGAGTTCGCTTACGGATTTAATTTTGCAAAAAATTCTTCGCGTTAAGCAAATTGAAGACAATCAAGGAAAAACGCTTGTATCTGAAGGAATCGATGCCAATTATCAGGACATGCTCAACTATGCCGTTTTCTCCTTGATTTTGTTGGGTTTTGCCAAATAACAACTCATTAACAACAAACTTTTCTCACAATTTATATTTTTGAAAAAAATAAAATAATGCAGCAAAAACAATATTTTTCACTTTCCATCAGAATCATCATTTCGTTTTTATTTATTATTTCGGCTGTCGCCAAAATGTATCCTTCCCCCTATTTTGCCATTTCAACTTTTGAAGTGAAACAGTTGTATCCCATGGGGTTTTCGGAAAATGTAGCCGTACTTTTTTCCAGAATTTTAATCGGAATTGAGTTGGCTTTAGGAATTTTATTGTTGCAACGTCATTATCTAAGACGATTTATCATTCCGGCAACCTTGCTGATGTTGGTCATTTTTACCGTTCATTTGAGCATCGATACCATTCAAAACGGTGGAAATTCCGGTAATTGCGGCTGTTTCGGAAGTTTGTTACCGATGACACCAATTGAAGCCATTATCAAAAACGTAGTCGCAATCGTGTTGCTTTTGGTTTACCTTAAAATCGGTCCGAAAAATAATTTTGACAAAAATAATTTCTGGGTCATCACCACTACAACTTTAGCATCGATATTGATGATTTTTATGTTGGCACCAATTCAACCTTCGCAAGTGGAAACACCACTTTTAGATTCTGAAACCGCTCACGATTTCACCGAAACTGAAAATATTTCAAACGACACAATCGCCATTCCATCAACACCAATAGTTTCAGAAGAAACAAAAACCGAAACTAAAATTACACCAGAAGTAAAACCTGTTGCAACCGAACCTACTGCAGTAAAATCAGGATATGCACAATATTTTGCTAACATTGATCAAGGCAAAAAAATCCTGGCTTTATTCGTTCCCGGTTGCGAACATTGTCGTGACGTGGCAAAAGAATTAACGGCGATGAAAGCCAAAAACAAAAATTTCCCGCAAGTTCAAATCATTTTCATGAACGAAGAAGCCGAGAAAATTCCGGAATTTTTTGAATTTGCCGGAGCTACTTATCCTTACAAAATCATTGAGGTCATTCCGTTTTGGAAATTGCTTGGAAACGGCAAAGACACGCCTGGAATCATTTACCTTTGGAACGGAAATAAAGTAAAAGAATGGGACGGCATCAACGAAAAAGAATTCAAAGGTGCCGAATTACAAAGCTTGCTGAACAAACCATTTTCCGAAATCAAAAAATAATTGATACGCTATTTGCTACATAAAATAGGTTATGCTTTGCTCACGCTTTTCGGTGTGGTCACGGTAATATTTTTCCTGTTTACCGTTTTGCCCGGAGATCCCGCCAGAATGATGCTTGACCAAAATGAAAATTCCGAGCAATTAGCAATCGTGAAAAAAAAATATGGTTTTGACAAACCCGTTTCTACCCAATATTTTTATTATTTAAACGATTTATCGCCTTTATCTTTTCACAGCCAAAATCCCGACGATTACACATTTCTAGCCAAAGAAAAATACAACGCCACGAGTTTATTTTCCATCGCCAATACTACCGTTGCCATTAAAACGCCTTATTTGCGGGAAAGTTTTCAAAAAAGCGGCAAAAAGGTCACAACCGTCATCGGCAATACTTTGCCTAATACATTTTTACTGGCACTTTTCGCCATTGTCATCGCCATCACCATCGGAATTTTTTTAGGAATTATTTCCGCTTTATACAAAAACACTTGGCTCGACCGCCTTATCGCCTTAATCAGTACTTTAGGCATGAGCATTCCGTCGTTTTTTAGTGCCATTTTATTTGCGTGGCTTTTCGGATTTTTGCTACACAAATACACCAATCTCAACATGACCGGAAGTTTGTACGAAGTAGATGATTTCGGCGAAGGATCCTACATTCAGTGGAAAAATATTATCCTTCCGGCAATCGTTTTGGGCATTCGGCCGCTTGGTGTTGTCATCCAACTCATGCGAAATTCTTTGCTCGAAACTCTCAGTCAAGACTACATCAGAACCGCACGAGCCAAAGGCCTTTCCGAATATAAAATCATCGCCAAACACGCCGTAAAAAATTCCTTAAATCCTGTTGTAACCGCCATTTCCGGATGGTTCGCCAGCATGTTAGCAGGAGCCGTTTTCGTAGAATATATTTTCGGTTGGAACGGTCTCGGAAAAGAAATCGTTGAAGCCCTCAACACCCTCGATTTGCCCGTCATCATGGGTTCGGTCATCGTCATCGCCACCACGTTTGTCGTCATCAACATCTTAGTCGACCTCGTTTATGCGTGGCTCGATCCTAAAATTCGGTTGGGATAAAACGATATCAATCAGTTTTTGTTACATTCGCTTTGGATCTTCTACAACGGACAAATTCGACGAACATGCCAGCGACATCGATTTATTGGTTGAAGGGAACACACCCGATGCTATCAAGCGGGGCGAAAATTTATTGATTTTATGAGATAAATTAGAAAAAATCTTCCAGATAAAAGTTGACTTAGTGACAAATTCGTCAATTAAAAATGTGTTTCTTCGAAAAAACATCGACGTCTTAATAATATTGATTTATGACAGAAAAGAGCATAAAATATTTATATGATGTGTTGATGGCAATCGACCTGATTGAAGAATTTACTTTAAATATCGGATTCGAAACTTACAATAGCGACAGAAAAACCCAAAGTGCTGTCGAAAGGCAATTGGCGATAGTTGGCTAAGCTTTAAATCAATTTAAAAATCACACAACAATTTCACAATTGAAAACGACCAACAAATAATTTATTTTACAAACCGTCTCGTTCACGCTTACGAAAGCATCGACAATGCAATCGTTTGGGCAATTGTCAAAAAACATCTACCACCTTTAAAAGAAGAAATTATTACACTTTTAGAGCAATAATTTTTTTTTCAGGAGCCAATCACTAGGTATTTTTTAATCCATTTTCCCGCTTTCGGCTTTAGGCTTCCGCTTCACTACAGCGCTATCGCCTCTCCCGACGCTTCGGGACGGGGCTAAGAAAAAACTTTAAAGATTTTTTAATCGTCGGTAGTAAAAGTACGAAAACCTTTGCGTAAAAAATTAATACCAAAACCAATGATTCAGCAAGTTTTTTTCCAAAAGGAAACCTTATATTTGCTTATCTTAAATTGTTTCAAATCATGAAAAAAATATTCGCGACACTCGTTTGCATCCTTGCCATGTCTTCTTGTTCGCAAGCGCAAAAAACGGAATTTGCCCCAGAAGCTTTATCCGAAAATTTGTTAGACCTTAACGGCAACGAAATTTCTTTTCAAGAAATCTTAAACCAACACAAAGGTAAAACGATTTTAATCGACGTTTGGGCTTCTTGGTGTAGCGATTGCATCAAAGCCATGCCGAAATTCAAGGAAATGCAAACTAAAAATCCAAAAGCCGTTTACGTTTACATTTCAATGGACAAAACCGCCGAAAAATGGAAAACCGGAATCGAGAAGTATAATTTGGGAAACCAAAACCAATATTTGGCAAAGGACGGAATGAAAGGTGTTTTCGGGAAAGCAATCGACTTAGATTGGATTCCTCGTTACATCGTAGTCGATAAAAAAGGAAAAATCGTCATTTATCGTGCCATTGAAAAAGATTTTGACAAACTAAATGCTACATTAAAAAAACTAAAATAAATGAGAACAAAAATTGTTGCCGGCAACTGGAAAATGCATAAAAACGCCGAAGAAACTGAAGATTTATTAAACGATTTGATTGATAAATTACCAAACGATGTAGAAGCCAGAATCATTGTGGCGCCAACATTTACCAACCTTTCTTCAGCCGTAGAACATTTGCAGTTTACTAACATTGGCGTTGCTGCACAAAATATGCATCAAGCAGAAGCTGGAGCTTTTACCGGAGAAATTTCGGCTAACATGTTAAAAAGCATTGGCGTGGACATTGTGATTTTAGGCCATTCTGAAAGACGTGCTTATTTTCATGAAACCGATGCACTTTTGGCAGAAAAAGTAAACACGGCTTTAAAACACGAGATGGAAGTGATTTTTTGTTTTGGCGAAGAATTAAAAGAACGTCAATCGCAACAACATTTCAATGTAGTTGAAAACCAATTAAAAGATGCGCTGTTTCATTTGGAAAAAAATGCATGGAAAAATATTATTTTGGCTTACGAACCCGTTTGGGCCATTGGAACCGGAGAAACCGCTTCACCAGAACAAGCTCAGGAAATGCACCAATTTATCCGTAGAACCATTGAAACAAAATTTGGAAGAGAAATTGCTGATGAAGTATCTATTTTATACGGCGGAAGCGTAAAACCTGAAAACGCTAAAGAAATTTTTTCTCAACCAGATGTTGACGGTGGTTTGATTGGTGGAGCTGCTTTAAAAGCCACAGATTTTGCCGCAATTGTTGAAGGTCTTGCATAAAAAAATATTGCCCATATTAAAAAACCAAAACGCCCGCAAAACTGCGGGCGTTTTTAGCTATATATATTAAGATTAAATTCCAATTTCTACTTGAAATCTTACGTACCAATTTTGTTTAGAACTTCCGTCAAAATAATTCAAATCGTCTAAAGTGACTTCGCCTTGCAATTTAAAAGCGTGTTCCCAGAAATATTTGGTCAAACCAATGCTGTATTGTTTAGCATCTGGTGCTAAAGTTTGAATATCTTCGTGAACTTTTTGCGTAGAAAATCTTCCTATGATTTCGTAATTGGTGGGAAACAAATAGCTGGCTTGGTAGTCAAATCCGCTTCCGGTAAATACATATTGAAAATCAGTAATATCGTCCGGATTAAAAGTGATAGCGTTATCAGCGGTTCTGCTCATATAACTCGACATGAAAGCCCAACCTTGGTATTTCAGCATGGCATCGGCAAAAACAGATTTCATCGTTCTAGGTTCAAATAAATCATCACCTAATTGTCCTTGTGTTCTTTTTGCCATATTATTTTGCTGAAAACCAGCGGACAACATCAGTTTAGGTCTTTTTTCTCGGGCAATATCTCCTTCAAAATAAACACCCTCTTTTGTAAAAGCACCAAAAGGCAACAGTTCCACTTTTCCTGTTAATGCCACGCCATCGTCTTTGGTTTTGGTCCAATTTCGACCTTCACCTGTAGAAACCGCCGTTTTTACATTGTAGGAAAATTTGTCGGCATATTCGTTTAAATAATGTGCTTGAAAACCAAAATCACGGTCAATGGTAAATCTCGCATTATTAATTGTACGATCAGTTAATTGTAAAGCTCCGGATGAATTGATACGTTGTCTGTTGCCGGGAAGTTTGGTTTGTCCAAAGCTAAAACTCCAGGTTTTATTAGGACGATAATACACTACCGCATCACGAATAATGTTAACATTTTCGCCTTCTTCAATTTCACCAACATCTCCAGGAGCAAACGATAATTGTAATGCATATAAAAATTTCGGATTTCCTACATAACCGTCAAAACGCAAACGCAAACGCCGAATTTGTCCGTCATAAGCAGGATTTTCGTCTTCGTTTTGAATGTAGGAAACCCTGTTTTGCATCCTAAAACGAATGTTGAGCTGAAAAATACTGTCGGGAGAAGTTAAACCTAAACCTCTACCAAAATTATAGTACGGCAAAGTGGGTAATTTTAAATCATTGTCTTTGGTTTCAACTTTCACGATTTGCGCATTTGCGTATGTTGAAATTATCAAGACAACAATTGCTGCTAATTTTTTCATTTGAGAGAAATGTAGTTTATTAGCGTGCAAAAATACTAACTTAAAAGGTTAATTCAATCACTAATGATAAGTAAAACTACAGGAAAATAAAAAATTCTCGCAGGCAAATAGTACCTTTGCAAAAAAAAATTATGGCAGTAAATTATATTGGATATCATTTTAAAGTTGAACCGAAAGACATTGGAACGGAGATTTTGATCGCTGAATTAGGCGAAAAACCCTTTGAAAGTTTTATTGAAACCGAAGAAGGATTTTCGGCATACATCCAAAAAAACCTTTGGACAGAAAATGTTTTAGATGATATTCAATTGTTTGAAAATGAATCATTTAATATTTCTTATACTGTTGAAGAAATTGAGCAAGTAAATTGGAACGAAGAGTGGGAAAAAAACTTTGAACCTATTGATGTAGACGGAATTTGCCACGTTCGGGCGCCATTTCATGAAAAAACCGATGCCAAATTTGACATTGTGATTGAGCCAAAAATGTCTTTTGGAACGGGTCATCACGAAACGACTCACATGATGATTCAGCACATTTTGGAAAATAATTTTGAAGGAAAAAAAACCCTAGATATGGGATGCGGAACTGCTATTTTAGCAATTTTGGCCGAAATGAAAGGTGCCAAACCTATTGATGCCATCGACATTGACAACTGGTGTTATTTAAATTCGATTGAAAATGCAGAACGTAATAATTGTAGCGAAATTTCCGTTTATGAAGGTGATGCATCAATTTTACCTGGCAAAAAATATGATGTGATTATTGCCAATATCAACCGTAATATTTTGTTAAATGATATGCCGCAGTATGTAGATTGTCTCAACGATAATGGCGAATTATATTTAAGTGGTTTTTATGAAGAAGACATTGAAGCCATCCACCAATCTTGTGAAAGTAAAGGGTTAACTTTTGTTAAAAAACACCAACGAAATAATTGGGTTGCTCTAAAATATGTAAATTAGCCACATTATAAAATAGAAGAAAAATGAGTACGAGAGAGAAAATTTTAGAAGAAGTTTTGGTGGAAGAAGCCATTGATTTAAACAACGAAATCATTCTCTACAATGATGATGTAAACACTTTTGACCATGTGATTGAAACTTTAGTAAAAGTTTGTAATCATACTTTAGAACAAGCGGAACAATGCTCCATTTTAGTGCATTACAAAGGAAAATGTACTGTTAAAACGGGTGTTTTAGCCGAATTAAAACCACAATGTTCCGCGCTTTTAGAAGCCGGATTAAGTGCCGAAATAGTTTAAAAATTAAATAGCATCCCTTACCGGATGCTTTTTTTTTTACCAAAATTTAAAATAATAAAGTGAGATTTTTAAGGCAAATTGTATATTCGTAGCTACAACCAAAAATACGGAATTGTTTTGCTTGAAAAATATTTTCTACTACCGTTATTACTGCTATTTTCTTTTGGCTTTAGCCAAGAATTACCGCCAATCATTAAATTTTCTTCCAATAATTATCAAGGCGGAAATCAAAACTGGATGATTACTCAAGACCACGAGAATATGTTGTATGTGGCCAACACCGAAGGATTGCTGCAATACAACGGTTCTTCATGGACGCTTTATCCATCACCAAATGAAACTATAATCAGATCAGTAAAATACGCAAATGGAAAAATTTATACGGGTTGCTATATGGAGTTCGGTTTTTGGACAAAAACTAACAACGGACGACTTCAATACACGTCTTTGAGTAAAAAGGTTTCGAAAAATATCATTGATGACGAGCAGTTTTGGAATATTATTGACTATGATCATTATGTCATTTTTCAGTCGTTAAACCAAATTTTTATATATAACACAAAAAACAATAGTTTCTCGATTATTAAGCCAACTGGTGCAATTTTAAATGCTTTTAAAGTTGGAAATTCTATTTTTTATCAAGTTTACTCCGAAGGTTTATTTGAAATAGAAAACGGTTGCGGTAAATTGTTTTCCAACCAAGAAGTGTTGAAAACCAATAAAATCATTAATATTTTTCCGGGGAAAAATGGTCTTTTGTTGCAAACTCAATTTCAAGGATTTTATGAATTAGAATTGGGAGAATTAAAAAAATGGAATATTCCGGCAGATCAATTTTTGAGCAATACGAGTATTTACAGCAGTCAAAAATTACGCGATGGTGGATTTGCCTTGGGAAGTGTTTCTAACGGAATTTTTATTTTGAATGCTAACGGAAGTGTGCGATACCATATTACGCAAAACAAAGGATTGAGCAATAATACGGCTTTGTCAATGTTTGAAGACCATGAAAAAAATATTTGGGTTGGCTTAGACAATGGAATTAACTGTATTAACCTTGATTCGCCGGTTCGAACTTTTGCAGACGATACTGGATTTTTAGGAACGGTGTACACTTCCATTCTTCACGAAAATCTTTTGTACGTGGGAACCAATCAGGGTTTGTTTTACAAAAAATTTAATTCTGACGAAAATTTCACATTTATTAATCAAACTAAGGGGCAAGTTTGGTCGCTATTTTCTTACGATGGAACGCTTTTTTGTGGCCACGATTCGGGAACTTATATTGTAAAGGGTAATGCCGTAAAACAGATTTTCAACACTTCTGGAACATGGAAATTTGGACAAGTTGAAAGCAACAAAGAAATTTTATTACAAGGAAACTATCACGGAATTTCAGTTTTACAAAAAATAAATGACCAATGGACTTACAGAAATAAAATTAAAGGCTTCGATTATTCATCAAAATATTTTGAACTCAGTTCTCAATCAGAAATTTATGTAAGTCATGAATATAAAGGCGTTTTTCGACTAAAACCCGATTCAGGATTTTATCAAACTAATGGTTTTGAAACACTCAATAAAATAAAAAAAGGCAAAAATGCAGGATTAATTAAGTACAATGGCTCGATTTATTATGCTTTTAAAGGAGGAATTTTTAAGTTAAATGATAAAACAAAAACATTTGAGCGTGATGAAGATTTAAGCCGAATTTTCGACCGCGACATTTATACGTCCGGAAAAATGATGGCCGACAATGCCAATCGTTTGTGGCTATTTAGTAAAAATTATATCAATTATTTTTCTTCGGGAAAAATGAATAATTCATTAAAGCACAATATTATACCTATTCCTTCATCATTAACAAATTCAATGTTAGGTTATGAAAATATTACCCAAATTTCCAATACGCTCTACTTGGTTGGAACCGCTGATGGCTATTATACAATTGATATTAATGACTGGAAATTTCATGAATATAAAGCATTTTTAACAGCAATAAATGTTAGTAAACCTAATGAATCCGGACGATTTGCTTCACTTCAAAATGGAACTGAATTCAAACATTTTGAAAATAATATTACCTTTTTTCTTACCGTTCCTGAATTCAATAAATATGTCATTCCTGAATATCAATATCGCTTGAAAGGGTTTAATGATAACTGGAGTAACTGGAATTTAGAATCTAATATTACTTTAAAGAACTTGCCTCCTGGAGAATATTTGTTTGAAGCCAAAGCTAAAATTGGAAAACAGCTAAGCGAAAACTTGATTTCTTATCAATTTATAATTTTAAAACCTTGGTACAGAACTAATTTAGCGAATGCCATTTATTTGATTATAATGTTTGCATTGGCTTATTTCATTAATAAAGCTTATAAAAACTATTTCGAGAAACAACAAACCAAATTAATAGAAGAGAATAACCGTTTACTGGAAATAAAAGAGTTAGCAAGCGAACAAGAATTAATGAAAATTAGAAATCATCAACTCGAGCAAGAATTTGAAAGTAAAAATCGAGAATTAGCAGCTTCAACTATGAGTTTAATTAAGAAAAATGAACTTTTAAGTTTGATAAAAGATGACCTCAAAAAATCCGAAAGTGATCGAAATATTAAATCCGTAATTTCTACAATCAACAAGAATATTAGTGAAGAAGATACATGGAATGTTTTCAAAGATGCATTCAATAATGCTGATAAAGATTTTCTTAAAAAAGTAAAACAATTACATCCTTCGCTTACACCAAATGATTTACGTTTATGTGCTTATTTAAGATTAAATTTATCATCCAAAGAAATTGCTCCTTTGTTAAACATTTCAGTCCGAAGCGTGGAAATAAAACGATATCGTTTGCGTAAAAAAATGGAATTACCACACGAAGAAAGCCTTGTAGAGTACATTTTATCAGTTTAAATTACCACAACAACAATAGAAATTACCTCAACATTACCACAACATTAACGTTGTAGATTACGTTTTTTTGTTATGATTGGCATATTGTAAAAAAAAACTTAAATCTCTTAAAGGGTTGTTAATACAACGATTTCGCTGAATAATTAAAAATTTTTGGTCATTATTTTTTCTTTGTATATTTTTTGTTGTGGTTCATTTTGTGAATTTACTATTTCTTAACACTAATTTTAAATATCACAAAAAACAAACCAATATGAAGTCAAAAATTATCCTAAATCTTCTTTTGTTTATTTCTGCATTTGGGTATTCACAAAATGTGGAAATTAACGGAAAAGTTACGGAAGCACCTACCGGATTACCGCTTCCTGGTGCAACAGTCATGGTAAAAAATGGCAATCAATCAACAATTACGGATATGGATGGTAATTTTTCCATTTCCGCTTCAGAAAATGCTACCTTAGTGATTACTTTCGTGGGATTTAAAACCATCGAAACAGCAGCCACTTCTGGACAAAACCTTTTAATTTCTTTGGAACCAGATGCTGAATCTTTGGATGAAGTAGTCGTAATTGGTTACGGAACACAAAGAAAACGTGATGTTACCGGTGCCGTAGGTATTGTAGATTCTAAACAAATTGAAGATTTAAAACCCGTAAAAATCGAACAAGCTTTGCAAGGTACTGTTTCGGGGGTAAACGTTACCACGCAAGGTGGACGACCTGGTGCTTTTCTAGACGTAAGAATCCGTGGAATTGCCACTAACGGAGACAACACTCCAACTTTTATCGTAGATGGAAACATTTTGAAAGAAATTGGCCTGTTAAACCCTAATGACATTGAAAACATTACCGTTTTAAAAGACGCTCAAGCCGCAATTTACGGTACGATTGGAGCTAATGGGGTAATTATTATCACAACAAAATCAGGTAAGAAAAATTCTAAACCTACTTTATCATACAATACTTATTTAGGTTTACAAGAAACTTCTCGTAAGCTTCCAATGCTTAACGCTACTGAATATGCACTTTTATTGAACGAAAGTTATGCAAACTCTGGAAGTCCATTGCCTTTTCCAAATGTTTCGGCTTTAGGAGCAGGAACAGATTGGCAAGACCAAGTTTTTGAATCCTCAGTTCCAATCGTAAGCCATGACATATCACTTCGTGGAGGTTCGGAAAAAATCACTTACAACGTGAGTGGTTCGCATCTTGACCAAGGCGGAATTGTTGGCGGTCACAAATCTAATTTCCTTAGAAATACTGCCAGAATTAATTTGAACGCGGACATCAGCGACAAATTGAAGATGCAAGCGAACGCTACTTATATGTATGTAAGTTCAAGAACATTTAATGAAAATTCTTTAGGTTCGGTATTGTTTAACGCCATTAACACGCCTTCTATTTACAGTCCTTTTGACGCTGACGGAAATTTTACGGTGTTGCCAACAGGTAGCGCTTCGGTTCCGGGAAGTAATTTAGGGAACGAAATTATCAACCCTTTGGCACAAATTGACAATACCTTTAATTCTTATTTCTTAAAAAGATTAAACGGTTCATTTTCAATAACTTATGAAGTTATTAAAGATTTGAATGTTACCGGAAGAATTGGTTTTGAAACATCTGACAGCGAAGGTCGTGTGTTTAACAAACAAGTAAGTTACGGCGGAAAAGTATTTGACAATCCACGAAGCAGTGTGAATCAAAACGCCATTAACGACAACAGTTACACATTTGATTTGTATGCGACTTATTCTAAAGTTTTTGCTGAAAAACATAATGTGACAGCAACAATAGGGCAACAAGTTTACAAAGAATACGGAAACGGGTTGTATGCTACTGGATTTGATGTCCCAAATAATAGTTGGGAAAATGCCGATATTAGTTTAACCACGGGTACAAGTCCACAAATTACTTCAGGATCAAGTAATTATGACGAAAGACGTTTGTCACATTTTGCTCGCATTCAATATGATTATGACGGAAAATATTTACTATCAGGAATCATCAGAAGAGATCTTTCAACGCGCTTTGGTCCAAATTTTCGAGTTGCTTATTTTCCTTCAGCAACGGCAGGTTGGGTAATCTCTGAAGAAAATTTCTTTCCAGAATCTAAAAATTTAAGCTTCTTAAAATTACGTGCCAGTTACGGTTTAACCGGAAACGACAAAATTCCATCCAACGCATATGTTAATTTATTGGGAGGTGAAGCAGAATATGTTTTTGACAACAACTTGGTGAACGGTGTAGCTCCAGGACTATTGGCAAATCCTTTTGCAAAATGGGAAGAATCCTTAAAATTTGACGTTGGTTTAGATTTCAGATTGTTCAATGACAAAGTTGATATCACAACCGATTATTTTATTGACAAACGAAAAGACTTACTTATCCCAGACGTACCTGTTACTGGAATTACGGGAATCGCTGGACCAGGTGGAAGATTACCAGTTATTAATGCCGGGGATGTCACGAACAAAGGTTTTGAGTTTGCCATTTCTTACAAAGACCAAATTAATGACAATTTACGTTTTAACATTGCTTATAATGTGACTACCTTGAAGAACGAAGTAACTCGCGTTGACAACGGTACAGGATTTATCCAAGGAGGAAATTTTGGAACTTCAACCATTACTTCAAGAATGGAAGCCGGTTATGAATTAGGTTATTTCTTCGGCTATCAAACTGATGGAATTTTTCAAAATCAAGCTGAAGTGGATGCACATCCTTCACAATTACTATTGGGAGCTAATGCACAACCCGGAGATTTGCGTTTTGTAGATGTGAATGGTGATGGTGTGATTAATGCTGATGACAGAACAGATATAGGATCGCCAATTCCAGATGCTACAATGGGATTAAATTTCACTTTAAATTACAAAAATTGGGATTTCACCGCTTATGCATTTGCCTCAATTGGTAACGACATGGTTCGTGCTTATGAAAGAGCCATTCCAGACGTGAACAAAATGAATTATGTATTGGGAAGATGGACTGGCGAAGGTTCTACTAATAGTATTCCGAGAGTGACTAATGGTACAACTGCCAATAATATTTTCTCAGATTATTTTGTAGAAGACGCTTCATATGTAAGAATCCAAAATGTACAATTGGGTTACACTTTAAACCAAGATTTTCTGCAAAAAGCCGGAATTTCTAACGTACGTGTTTACGCTTCCGCAAATAATTTATACACATTTACAAAATATAGAGGTTATGATCCTGGAGCTTCAAGTGGAGCCCCAATTGGGGGTGGCGTTGACAATGGCTTCTACCCTATTCCAAGAATTTACATGTTCGGATTAAATGTTAACTTTTAATCACTAAAAAAATGAAAAAAAATATTTTTATAGCCCTTATTGCTATCAGCTCATTTTCTACCATTACCATTTCATGTAGTGATGAATTTGTAGAAAGAAAACCCGCCTATTCTTTAGGTGCCGACAACTATTTTAACAACGAGGAAGAATATAATATGGCGCTAATAGCAGCGTATGATATTTTGCAGTCCACTTACGTAAATGTACTTTTAGGCGAAATCGCTTCAGATAATACCTTAGCAGGTGGAGAAAGTGCCAACGATGTTGTAGGGTTTCAGCAAGTTGACGAAATGATTCACAATCAAATCAATCCAAATATAAAAAATGTTTGGGACTGGATGTTTGCAGGAGTAAATAGAGCAAGTTATGTATTACAAAACAAAGACAAAGCTGATTTCCCGAATAAAGCTCACGTTATCGCCGAAGCACGATTTTTAAAGGCTTATTTTATGTTTGAACTGGTAAAATGGTTCGGGCCAATTCCTGTAAAAGAAGATGCAATTTTTGTTTTAGGCGATGAAAAAACATTGCCACGTGAATCCGTTGAAAATGTGTATGCCGCTATTCAAAATGAATTGATTATGGCAATTCCTGATTTAAATACGATTCCAGCGCAAAAAGGTCGCGTTACGAAAGGTGCGGCTCAAGCTTTGTTAGGGAAAGCATATTTGTATGATAATAAATTCAATGAAGCTACTCAAATTTTAGAAGAATTAATTTCTGTTACAGGAGGATATTCGTTGGTTTCAAATTATGACACTTTATTTGAGGTTGCTGAAGAAAACGGAGTAGAATCAGTTTTTGAAGTACAATATACTGACATTCAAGGTGCTGGTTTCGAATGTTTGCAATGTTCCGAAGGAAATGTAGCAGTTGGGTTCAACGGACCAAGAAATTACTCAGGTCCAAGATTTTCTTCTGGATATAGCTTTAATGTGCCCACACAAGAAGTTTATAATGCTTTCGAAGCAGGAGATTTACGCAGAGATGCAGCTATTTTAAATATTGAAGCCTGGGCTGCAACAACCGGAGCTTCATACGGAATAGGATATAAGCACACAGGATATTTCAATAAAAAATACATCCCAAGAACTCGTTCATCTGAAGCCGCAGGAGACCTTAATCTTACCAATCCAAACAATTATCGCGCTATTCGTTATGCCGATGTTTTACTGATGGCAGCCGAAGCATATAATAAAATCGGCAATGATACTAAAGCCAGAGAATATTTAAACCTGGTTAGAAGAAGAGCTTTTGGCGATACTAATCACGACATTAATGCAAGTGGTCCAGCTTTAGGCGAATTTATTCAGGAAGAAAGAAGGTTAGAATTTGTTGGAGAAGGTCATCGTTTTTTCGACTTAGTAAGAACTGGAACTGCAGCCGGAACCATCCCAGGCTTTACAGCTAACAAAAATGAAGTTTTCCCAGTACCTATTGAAGAAATTCAATTTTCAGCTGGAAATTGGCAACAAAATCAAGGCTACTAAATTATAAATCATATGAAAAATTTTAAATATATTATTGGTCTATTTTTGCTATTTGCAATAGGCTGTAGCGACGACAATAACGATTTAGGGTTTGTAGAAAATGCAGAATCCCCTAAAAACATCTCGGCATTATTTACCATAACACAAGACAATTCAGGCTTAGTAACCATTCGTCCAAATGGTGAAGGTGCTACACAGTATAAGGTAGATTTTGGAGATGGAACGCCGCAAAGCGAAATATTTCTACCGGGACAAACTGTCAATCATTCCTATGCAGAAGGAAATTACACAGTTTCAATCACAGCAACAGGAATTAACGGCAAAGAAACTGTTTATACTCAACCGTTAACTGTATCATTTTTAGCACCAACTGATTTAGATTTGGTCGTAAATCCAGAAAATGGAAATCCGTTTCAACTCAATTTCTCTGCAACGGCAAACCTTGAAACCTATTTCGAAATTTATTTTGGAGAAGACCCTGATCAAGAACCGGTTCAATTCAATGAAGGACAAACCGTTTCTCATACTTATGCTAACATTGGAACTTACCAGGTACGATTAATTGCTTACAGTGGAGGTTCAGCAACAACTGAAATCATTGAGGAAATTACCATTTTTAATCCACTAATTTTACCCTTAAACTTCGAATCAACCACTCTTAATTATGCATTTGGAGATTTCGGTGGAACTTTTTCAGAAGTTGTAAATAATCCAGCTCCATCCGAATTTAATGCTTCTTCAAGAGTGGGAAGACACGTAAAAAACAACGGTGCTGAAACTTGGGGTGGAACCACAATCGCCCTTGACGAACCTGTAGATTTTTCTACAATGACAAAAATTTCAATGAAAGTTTGGTCACCAGTTGCTGGAGCAGTTGTAAAATTAAAATTCGAAAATTTAAACGATGCCAACATTGCCATGGAAGTGGATCAAACTACTACCGTTGCTAACGGTTGGGAAACTTTGGTTTACGATTTTGGAACGGTAAATAACGACAATGCTTACCAACGTATCGCTTTATTTTTCGACTTTGGAAACAACGGGAATGGCGCCAACTATTATTTCGATGATATCAAGTTAACTTCAGGCGAAGCGGTTTTAGAACTTCCCGTAACATTCGAAAATAATTCAATAAACTATAATTTTACGAACTTCGGTGGAGCTGGTGCTGGTCCGGTTGCAAACCCAAATCCATCTGGGATTAATAATAGTGCAAATGTCGCGGTTTTTAACAAACCAAACGGTGCCGAAACATGGGCAGGAACATTTCTAACATTTCCCGACGCTTTAGATTTTTCAGTTTTGCAAAAAATAAAAATGAAAGTGTGGTCGCCTCAATCGGGAATCACTGTGATGATGAAATTAGAAAACGCCGATGCTTCTCAATTTGTGGAAGTTCCCGTAGTAAATTCCGTTGCAAATGGTTGGGAAGAACTCACCTTTGACTTTACAGGAATTAATACTGCTAACCAATACGTAAAAATAGTGTTGTTCTTTGATTTCAACGTAGCAGGAAACGGAGCAAGTTATTATTTCGATGACATTAAACTTTCAAACTAAAAAATTATGAAAAATATTGTATTAAAAATAACGGTTTGCCTTACATTTTTTGCAGCCTTTTTTGCCTGCCAAGAAGATGATAAAGCTTTCGGAGACCTTACTGCACCAAGCAACCTCGCTGTTGAAGCTACCATTGCAGGTCAAAGCGTTGAGTTTCCAGATGGAGATGGAACAGGATTCGTTAACTTCGTAGCGACAGCCGAAAACGCAATCAGCTACAAATACATTTTTAGCGATGGCACGAGCATCAATTCGCCTTCAGGAATTTTGAGAAAACGTTTCACTTTAAATGGAACTAATACCTATACAGTTACCGTAATTGCATCAGGACGTGGTGGTGTTGCATCAACTATTACAACTGAAGTAACAGTTTTTAGTGTGTTCGATGATCCCGAAACAAAACAATTATTAACTGGTGGTACAACTAAAACTTGGTACTTTGCCGCGTCAGAACCTGGACATTTAGGTGTAGGACAAAATAATAGTGATGGTAGTGCAAATTTTTATCCAAATTATTATTCCGCTGCTCCTTGGGAAAAAGCTGGCTCTCCAGATAGCGATTGTTTATACGAAAACGAACTTACATTCACCCTAAACAATGACATGATTTCGTACCAATTGAATAATGGAGGAAGAACTTTTGTAAATGCCGCATATTTAGGAGATTTTGGAACTTCTGGAGGTTCTGATTTGTGTATGACATACGACTCTTCCGGAATTAAAAATGTAAGTCTAGAACCAGCTGATTCATTTGTTGTTCAAAATAATGTTCCAAACCAAACGACTGGAACCCAAATGACATTTTCGGACAACGGTTTTATGGGCTATTATATTGGTCAAAGTACTTATGAAATTCTTTCTATCACCGAAAATAGAATGGTTGTGAGAGCTGTAATGGGTAACAATCCAAGTTTAGCATGGTATCATATTTTTGTAAGCACAAGACCTGTTCAAGGGGGAACAACTCCAGATGTGGACTATACTAATCTAGTATGGCAAGATGAATTTGACATTCCTGGAGCACCTGACAATTCTAAATGGAGTTACAATATAGGAAATGGCAACAATGGATGGGGAAATAACGAATCTCAATACTACACTGATAGACCAGAAAACGTAATTGTTGAAGATGGTTTACTAAAAATTAGAGCTAGACGCGAAACTTTTTCTGGATTTAATTTCACATCATCTCGTTTAGTAACCGAAAACAAATTTGAGTTTACGTACGGTAAAGTAGAAGTTAGAGCAAAATTACCGACTGGTGGTGGAACTTGGCCAGCAATCTGGATGTTAGGGCAAAACTATGCAACAAATCCTTGGCCAAATTGTGGAGAAATTGACATCATGGAACATGTTGGAAATCAACAAAACACCATCCATGGATCACTCCACTACCCAGGAAATTTTGGTGGAACAGCAAATACAGCCTCAACAACTATAAGTAATGTTTCCTCTGAATTTCATGTTTATAAAGTAATATGGAGTCCGGACTCAATAAAATTTTATGTAGATGATCAACCGGCATTTCACACTTATACGAATTCAGCATCGAGCCCGTTTAATTTAGATTTTTTCCTGATTTTAAACGTGGCAATGGGCGGAAATTTTGGCGGAGCCATTGATCCTGCATTCACGCAATCAACCATGGAAGTAGATTATGTAAGAGTTTACCAATAAAATTACTTTTTTAAAAGCCGGAAAATTTATTAAACCTTTTCCGGCTTTTTTTTAAAAAAAATATAAAATATTATGAAAGTCACCACAATCATCGGGATGTTGTGCTTCTCCTCTATTGCCTTTGCTCAAGTAAAAAAAGGCGAATTAATTTGGGAAGAAAATTTCTCCGGAAAA
This sequence comes from Flavobacterium ichthyis, assembly GCF_009915155.1. Taxonomy (GTDB): domain Bacteria; phylum Bacteroidota; class Bacteroidia; order Flavobacteriales; family Flavobacteriaceae; genus Flavobacterium; species Flavobacterium ichthyis. Next base: position 211,866 of record NZ_JAABLM010000002.1, read on the forward strand.
ACGTTAAACGAACAAATTTGGAACTACGAATTAGGCGATGGATGCCCCAATATTTGCGGCTGGGGAAACAACGAACGCCAAGTTTACACCAAAGAAAATCATCAACTCAAAGGCGGAAAACTGTATATTACAGCAAAAAAAGAGGGCGAAAAATACACCTCAACCCGCATCACCACAGCCGGCAAAAAAGAATTCAAATACGGTTATATGGAAACGCGTGCGAAACTTCCAACGGGTTCCGGAATTTGGCCGGCATTTTGGATGTTGGGTTCTAATATCAAAGAAGTCGGTTGGCCAAAATCCGGAGAAATAGACATTTTAGAATACGTTGGAAAAGAACCTTCGCAGGTTTATACCACTTTACACATGCAAGACCATCACGGCGATAACGCAAGTTCCAAAAAAACCAAAATTGAAAAAATTGAAAAAGGATTTCATACTTACGGGGTAAATTGGACAACAGAAAAAATGGATTTTTATGTAGATGACAAACTTGTCTATACTTACAATCCCGAAAACAAAACCGAGAACAATTGGCCTTTTGACCAACCTTTTTATTTTATTTTAAATGTTGCCGTAGGTGGCAATTTTGGCGGTCCAGCCGTTGACGATTCTATCTTTCCACAGCAGTTTGTGGTAGATTATGTAAGAGTATATTCTAACTAAATTTAGTTTGAAGTTTGTTGTTAGTGAAACAGCCGCAGAAATTTCTGCGGCTGTTTTTTTATCGTTATTGAGGTAATTTATCTTTAATCAATCCGTAGCAAAAAGTTCCGGCGAGCGCTCCTAAAAAAATAATGCCCACAGCATAAAATCCAGCACCAATTAATATAAAAATTGGTCCAGGACACGTGCCAATCATCCCCCATCCTAACCCAAAAATCGTTCCGCCAATCAAGTAGTTTTTAAAACCTTTGTCCTTATCAGGAATATTAATTAGTGTTCCATCAACGTCTTTCACCTGATTTCTTTTAAAAAGCTGAATCCCAATCACTCCAGTTATAATTGCAGTGGTAATAATCCCATACATATGGATCGATTGAAACTGAAACATTTCATAAATTCGGTACCAAGAAACCGCTTCAGATTTAGTTAAAACAATTCCGAAAATAATTCCAACCAATAAATATTTTATAAACTTCATTGTCCTTAAAAAATTAGAGGTAATAAAAAATGAGCTGCAAAAAGTCCACCCACGAAAAATCCTATTACAGCTATCAACGAGGGTAATTGCAAATTACTCAAGCCCGTAATTGCGTGACCCGAAGTACATCCACCTGCATAACGTGAACCAAATCCTACCAAAAAACCACCAAGAATCATAAATAAAAATATTTTGGGTGTAAATACATTTTCGATTGTAGTAAATTTTTCCGGTAACAATTTTCCATCAGGAAGATCAACGTTCATTTCCTGTAATTTTACTAAAGTACCCGGATTTAATTGAACACCCGAACCGTCACTTAAAAAATGAACCGCAATAAATCCGCCAACCATCGCACCCAAAACCACCACCAGATTCCACCGTTGTGATTTCCAATCAAATCTAAAAAAATCCGAAAATTTTCCCGCGCCACCAATGCTGCAAAGCGTTCTGAGATTAGACGACATCCCAAAAGTTTTTCCAAAATAAATAAGAGATAACATGACCACTCCAATCAAAAAACCCGAGATATACCAAGGCCACGTGCCGTAAAAACTATACATGATAAAATAATTTCGAACAAAAATAAGCATATAAACCGAACGATAAAAACGAAAAAACTTTACATCCAAAAATGCTTAAAAAAAACCAATAAAAAAACCGTAACCATTTGTAAAACAAATAATTACGGTTGTTCTGTGGAGTCGGGGAGAGTCGAACTCCCGTCCAAACAAGCAACTAAAAAGCTTTCTACACGTTTAGTTTCCGATTCAATTTTCATCGTTTGGCTAAGCCGAAAACCGCTACCAAACGCCTATCTTCTAAAGTGTCAAAACGGTTCCGAAGCCTTACCGTTTCTAGGTTTATTTTTACGGTTCCCCTAAACAGAACGCCACAAACCAAGGCTTTCAAGAGGAATCCAGCTTTCCTACCTTGTAGGAACTAGGCAAATCGTACTATAATTCGGATTAAGCAGCTAAAGCGTAGTTATTCTCGCCGTATAAAAGTGCGAAACATGGATTTACGAGATATGTTTCCGTTCTCGACGTGCTTACTTTTCAATTCGACTTGCTGTCAAAACCAGTCGACCCCATAATATAAAAGAACTTTTTTTCATTTGGGCGTGCCGCTGCAAAAAAAGCTGATCGCATTTTTGCACCGTCGCGTCTTCCGCTACAATCTTTTTTCGGGCAGAAAAAGCCCAAAAAAAGGATTTTCGCTACAACCGCTCACGCAAAATCCGTGCCACAAAGATACACCTTTTTTAATCAGCACTATCCCCTTCATTAGACTTTATAGGATATTTCCCAAAAATAGGCGACAATTTCAAAATTTTATACGGCTTGTAAGAAAATTTGTTACTTAAAGCAATCATCGTCACCGTGTCATTTTTCAACTTCACATAACTCGAAGTATTGCCGTGCCACCAGCCGTTATGGTAAAATAATTCTTCGCCTGTATCCCACTCCAACAACCGAATTCCCAAACCGTAATTACGCGTTCCTTTCGACTCGTAACTATAGCCTTTAAAAACTTCGCTCATCAAAACCTCATTTAAATATTTCCCAGAATACGTAGCCAAATCAAACTTCATTAAATCGCGTGGCGTACTGTAAATATTTTTATCGCCATAAACATCGTCTAAATGATTCGTCTCGTACAACACTTTATTTCCCTTGTACGATTGACTTGCCGTTTCCTTATCCCGCTCGTGATCGTACACAAAAGTATCTTTCATATCTAATGGCACAAAAACCATCTCCTGCATCACTTCCGGATAACTTTTTCCGGTTATTTTTTCAATGATTAAAGCCAAAATCGCATAATTGGTATTGCAATAACCAAATTTTCGGTCGGGCAAAAAGTAGAGGTTAAATCTATGCTTTGCCATCAAATCTAAAATATCCTGATTTTTGAGCATTTTACTTCTGTCCCAAATTTTTCTATCATCAGCAAAATAAGCATAATTAGGTAAACCACTTCTGTGATTCAACAGCATCTTCACCGTAATTTCTTCGTAAGGAAAACTTGGCAAAATTTCTTGAACGGTAGTTTCGAGCGTTAATTTTTCGCGGTCAACAAGTTTTAAAACCACTGCAGCAGTCAACACTTTCGAAACCGAAGCGATGTGCAAAGCCGTGTTGGGTTTTATTTCCTCACCAGTTTTAAAATTAGCTTTGCCATTGTATTTTTCAAAAATTATTTCGCCGTTTTTAGCCACAATAAAACCGCCGTTTAAGGTTTCATTTGGCCAGTTTTTATCGTAAAACTCTTGAATTTTTGCGCGTTTTTCACTTAAATAATTATCGGATAACTTTTTAGTTTTTGCGCTATAAGGATTGATGATTTCAGGGTTGAAAATTTCCGCGACTTCGTGTGATGCGAGTTCTTTATTTTTTTCTTTGCAAGCGGTAAATAGTAATGTTCCCGCAAGAACAATTGGGGCTATATTTTTGTAAAAATTCATTTTTAATGGCGGTAGTTGAAAAGCAAATATAAAAATTCTTGCATACTTCATGCTTCTATTTTAACCGTTTAAAAACATGATTTAGTATATGGCAACCAAAAAAAATCCTAATCAATTGTTTTCCAAAAGAGTAACATCACCTAAAAAAAATTAAAAAAATAAATCCCGCTATCATTTGCATAACCCTTTTGTAAAAGTTAAATTTGGAACAAATTACTTTAAAGCAGTTTTTTTTGATAGAAATCAGCTTATACCACATTAAAATCTTCAAAAAATTATGAAATTCGGCATTGTAAAAGAAAGAAAAAATCCTCCAGACAGACGCGTTGTTTTTAGCCCAGAAGCTTTAGCGACATTAAAATCACAGTTTCCCCAAGCAGAAATTGTTGTTGAATCCTCTGACATTCGAGTATTTTCTGATGAAGATTATAAACAAAAAGGATTTCCGGTAACAACTGATTTATCAGATTGCGATGTTCTTTTTGGGGTGAAAGAAATTCCGGTTGACGCACTTTTGCCTAACAAAAAATATTTTTTCTTTTCACATACCATTAAAAAACAACCTTACAATCAAAAGTTGCTTCGTGCCATTTTGGACAAAAATATTGAACTTTTTGACCACGAAACCATAGTGGATGAAACCAATAAGCGCTTGATTGGCTTTGGAAGATATGCCGGAATCGTTGGCGCTTACAACGGAATTCGTGCTTTCGGAATAAAATTTGAGTTATTCAATTTACCTAAAGCCGAAACACTAAACGGCAAAGAAGACTTGGTAGCTCGTTTGCGAAGAATTACCATTCCACCCATTAAAATTGTGGTGACCGGAAATGGAAAAGTAGGGAACGGTATTGTAGAAATCCTCGATGCGATGAAGGTAAAACGTGTGGATGTTGAAAATTTTCTTCAAAAAAAATACTCACAACCTGTTTACACCCAAATTGATGTTGCAGATTACAACAAACATACGGAAGGAAAAGAGTTCTCCAGAGAAGATTTTTACCAAAACCCACAAAACTATCAGTCTGATTTTGCACGTTTTACAAAAGTTTCTGATATTTATATAGCAGGACATTTTTATGGAAATGGAGCTCCGGTAATTTTATCGCGTGAAATGTTAAATGCGGCTGACAATAAAATAAAAGTTGTGGCAGATATTTCTTGCGACGTTAATGGACCGATTGCTTGTACTTTAAAAGCGTCAACAATTGCCGATCCGATTTTTGGCTATCATCCTGGCGAACACAAAGAAGTAGATTACTTTCATCCAGCTGCGATAACCGTGATGTCTGTTGATAATTTGCCTTGCGAATTGCCAAAAGATGCGAGTGAAGGTTTTGGCGAAATGTTTTTAGAACATGTAATTCCCGCATTTTTTAATAATGACAAAGATGGCATTTTGCAACGTGCCAAAATCACTGAAAACGGAAAGTTGACGCCTCGTTTTGCGTATCTTCAGGATTATGCTGACGGAAAAGTTTAGTTTTTTGTTTAGAAAAATAATACCACGAATACACGAATTTTTCTAAAATCATTTGGGCATTCTTGGCTAATAAGAAAAATCTTATGAAAAATATTATTTTAATGTTAGTGGTGATTTTTATGGCTGGTTGCAATGCCAAAAAATCACCGGAAATTAAAGACGAAGTAGTTGTTACTGGAGGACATTCTGAAAATGAGCCAGAGAAAACTATTGTTTCGGTTACAGGAATCGTTGCCGAAATTAACCGCGGAAAAGATGGTTATACAGCATCGATTTTTGCAGAAAATAGCCAAACTTATTTTGCTACCATCAGCATCCCAAATCTTACGGATCCAAAGCAATTTCGAGAAGTATCAATTGGTGAAACCATTACTGTTTCTGGCGAGGCTTGGAAAATGGAACAAGACCAATATATTGTAGTTCGGGAATTACAACCTAAAAAATAATTGAAAATATGCCTTTGTCAAATTTATTTTTTATTTGATATTAAAATCATTTCGCACCATGTCCAAAGGTTTTTCGAGCAACTCTAAAAATGCAACGTTGTGAATTGGAAACGATTGTTTCCCTCGAAGATATTGCTGGTTGAAATACTTGAATTTTGCCGGATAAAAAAGAATTCCGGTGATGATAACCAAAAATAAATACAAACTTCGTTTACCATTGCCCAACAAATAGAATTGCATTCCGATTTCTTCGTAAACAGAAGTTCCTGTTTTAGTTAGCACATGAAAAACATCATGATCTTCTAATTTTGGTTGGATTTCAAAACCATTTTTTACTAAAAAATAGCCTAATTTAAAACCCAAACTTTCTTGGTCCATTTGTAGCATTTGGTCTTTATTAATCGACCAAGGCAGGTTTCGTTTGCAATATTTCGCATACGGTTTGCTACTTATTTCGTACAATTTTTCAATTAAAATATCTTTCATAATTTATAATTAAAAGTACTTTGTATTTCAAAGTTTTTAGACAAAAATTTTTTTAGCTTTTTCCAATGAGTTTTTCCAACGCTTCAATGTGAGCTGTAAATGCTTTCCTACCTTCTTTGGTGGCCAAATATTTCGTATTGGGTCTTTTACCAATAAATTGTTTTTCTACCACAATATACTTTTCAGCTTCCAAAGCTTTGGTATGACTGGCGAGATTACCATCTGTAACCCCCAAAAGTTCTTTCAACATATTAAAATCAGCCGATTCATTGACCATCAAAACCGACATAATTCCGAGTCGAATTCTATGATCAAAAGCTTTGTTGATATTTTGGATAATGTGTTTCAAGTGGAGTAAATTTAAAAAAATAAATAGTAAAATCCTATTGGTTTACGGCTGTTCTTTCGTACTTGAAATACATGAGCAAACCGTAGAAAATATTGCCCAAACCGAAACCAATTGCCCAAAAAATCAAACCATAATTGACGAACCAAAGACTAACTAATCCTAACAAAATTACTGTAATTCCAAGATAACGAACGTCTCCAAGCGTGTATTTACTGGCGTTAACACATGCCAAACCGTAAAAAACGAGCATGAGTGGCACGACTAAACTCCACATTTCTTTTTCAATTAAATATAAAATCAAAATGCCGCCAGTTAATAACGGAATCGTAAAATTAATTATCAACCTTTTCGATGATGCATCCCAAATTTTTTCTCCTTCCCTCCTCGCCTTTTTAGCTGAAAGTGAAATTGCAGTTACAACCGAAAATACCACAATCACGGCTGCAATGCCTATTACCCTAAAAATCTGATTTTCGGTTAGAACTATATTTTGAGGTATACTAAAGTCCGCAGATTTATATAAAGATTGATACGCTAAAATTGCGCCAATCAAGGCATAAATTCCGGCTAAAACTCCAGACAACCCACTTAATGAAATAAAACGCGATGATTTGTTCATCATATTTTTAATTTCGGCAATGTCATTTAGGTATTGATTGTTTTTCATAAAAAGAACTTTGAAACACAAAGTAATGTAAACTTTTTGGAATCGCAAAAAAAATCCCCGAAAAAATTTCCGGGGAGGTCTGTTAAAAATTGTTAATCGTTTTTCTTATGGCGACTAATTTTGTCATCAAATCTTCAAAATACTTGATATTCAGCATATTTGCACCGTCACTTTTGGCATTTGCAGGATCAAAATGTGTTTCGATAAAAATTCCATCAACGCCAACTGCAATTCCGGCTTTGGCAATTGTTTCAATCATCTCAGGTCTTCCGCCAGTAACGCCAGTCGTTTGATTAGGTTGTTGTAAAGAATGTGTTACATCTAAAACTGTGGTCGCAAAATTTTTCATGGTAGGAATTCCGCGATAATCTACAATCATATCTTGGTAGCCAAACATGGTGCCACGATCAGTAACCATCACATTTTCATTGTTGCAATCGATGACTTTTTGCACGGCGTGTTTCATACTTTCCGGACTCATAAATTGTCCTTTTTTAAGATTGACGGTTCTTCCGGTATTTGCAGCTGCTACAACTAAATCAGTTTGTCTTACTAAAAAAGCCGGAATTTGCAACACATCTACGTATTCGGCAGCCATTGCAGCGTCTTCGTTAGTATGAATATCCGTAATGGTTGGAACGTGAAAAGTTTCGGAAACTTTGCGGAGAATTTTAAGCGCTTTTTCGTCACCAATTCCTGAAAAACTGTCAATTCTTGAGCGGTTGGCTTTTTTAAACGACCCTTTAAAAACGTAAGGAATTTGCAGCTTGTCGGTCGTTTTCACCAATTCTTCTGCAATTCTCAACGCCATTTCTTCGCCTTCAATGGCACAAGGTCCCGCCAAAAGGAAAAAATTTCCGCTATCGGTATGTTTTATTTTTTTTATATTATCTAAATTCATGGTGTTGATTTTTTGAAGCGCAAATTTAAGGATATTTTTTGGGATTTTCTGGGGATGGGGTTTTTGGGGTAATACTATCAGCGAAATCAAGGACGAATTAGACCGAAGCATAATCTTCCGCGTGAAGGATGGAAGCGGAAACGACCGAAATAAAAAAACGGCACATTTCTTTGGGCTCAAAAGCGACCAGCGGAAGCTCTTTGAGGCCAATTAGAAATTGCCGTTTTTTTATGAGGTGTTGTAGCGTACAGCCTGACCCGAAGGGACACGCCCAAAAAATTTTTATTTTGCGGAAAATCCTACCGGAATGTAGAGATGGCCTTTGCTGTAATTATTGAAATAGAGTTGCACGGGTTGGGAAATTCCGGGATATGAAATTTCGTAAAGGTCGAGTAATCCGGCTCCCATTTCGGTTCTTGTGGTGGGAAACGGACAGCAATTTTCGAGTTTTTTGTAAGCAATTTTTTCGCCGTTTGGTCCGGTTAAGGCATCGAGAAATCGGTTGATGTTGATTGCTTCGTCTTTGGCATTTTTGTAAAAAACATTGATGGGATGGTCTTTGTGATAGCCGTATTTTTTATCGGTTGTTTTTTTCGAAAGTAAGAAATATCCTTCAGAGGTAAGGGTTGGTTCGGGTGCGTTTTCATCTACGTTTTTGAGGGTGGATTTGGCACTGACGCAAGAGATTAATACGCACAAAATGGCGATTATGGCTAAGATTTTTGTTTTCATGCTTTGGTAGTTTTTGTTTTTAAAAACGATGAAATGATAGCGGATATTGTGATACCAAAGGAAAGTGTAAAAAAGATGCTTTGGTAGATTTGACTTTCCAAATTGTAAACTTTTTGAGCACTTTCTAACGTAATATTGTTTTTTTGCACGATCATTTTGACCATGTTTTCTAAAAATTCTGGCGCAATGGCTTTGTGAATGATGACTTGTGCGATTGGCATTAAGATGGCGATGAACAAACTAAGGTATAAACCGCTGGTGGTGCCTTGTTTCCAGTCCATTTGGTTTTTAAAATAGTGGATTTTTTTGTCTTTGATGGCTACTACGAATAAAAATATAGCTAATACGTAAAATAATGCCGAATATTTCCAGTAAATATTGATATTTTGATCATAAAGTCCCATACCTTTTTCGGCAAATGTGTAGGCGATGTAACAAAAAGTATATCTGATAGCCCATTTAATTTCAATGGCGAATTTTTTCATGCAATGTAATTTTGGGTAAAATTAAGCCAATAAAGGGGATTTTGAAAAAATTGATTCAATTTTTATGGTGTCATTCAAGCTAAATTAATAAAGTGAATAGGTAAAGGTTTTCTAGAAATTTGAAGTAATGTAAGTAAATGATTTTTACTTAATATAAATATTAATTTTGGCTATCGTGGTAGTATAAAATAATCCAATTTTCATTATTGGCCTGCTGTTTCCATTGATTGCGAAGTTGCTTGCCAATAATGCCATCATAGTCAGTTTTGTATGCAATGGAACGATTGAAATAGGATTTTTTTGGCAATTCATCGGCTCCAAAAAAAATGGTTTGATGCTGGCCTTTTATCCAAAATACTTGATGATATGGCGTATGGCCTTTGGTTACTTCAAATGTAATATTGGGGTCGATTATTCCGAGATCGTCTTGAAGCCAAACGATGTTTGGAAGTGTTTTAAAATGCTGAAGTTGTTCAATATCGTAAGATGGATTTTGTACTTGTGACATGGCAAATTTATATTCTCGTTCTTGAATGTAAATTTTTGCGTTAGGGAAATTTTCTTTAAACGACTGACCTTCAACCTCGCCTATTCCACCGGCGTGGTCTTTATGCAGATGTGAAATTAGTACCTTTGTCACTTGTTGTGTTTGTAATTGATGTTGCTGTAAAAGTGATTTAATATCTTTAGGTAGGGGCTGATCAGCTAAACCGGTATCTAATAATATTAGGTCGCGCGGAGTTTTTATTAAAAATGGCTGTACTCCTAAAACGGGTCGTTTTGTACTGTTGATTGTGGTTTCCACGGATTTGAACTTTTTTTGGCTAGTAAGACTAAAATTTCCTTGGTGAAGCGAAACAATTTTCATGGTATCATACATTTTATGCTAAAAATAAGCATTTTATTTGAGTTGATCTATCACTAAATTATCGGTAACATGCTTATTTATTGAATTTAATAAAACTCTTCACTTTTTGTATATGCAAATAGCGTATATTTATATCATCAAAAAACCCCAAATAATTTTGAAACAATCACAATTAAGTGCCACAACGCTATTCAAATTTTTACCCGGAATCCATGTGCTCATTAGCTCAAAAAATCCATATAAAATTGAAACTTACACAGAAGAGTTTAAAACTAATTTTAGAAGCCGAGCTAACTTTTTAGGGGAAAATGTGATTGATTTTTTCGGAGAGAATTTAGGTATTGAAATTATCAAGCATATCAAAACGTGTTTAGATAATAACCAGAAGCAAATATTTCATTTGCCTGCAAGTGAATTTAGCATTGATATCTTTGAACTGACACCAATAATCAATGTAAATGGGAATACCGAATCTATCTTAATTCGTATCATCCAAAATGAGAAAAAAATTGACGAACAATCTTTTCAATCTTCAATTTTAGAACGTTCCCATCAGTTTTTTAGCCAAAGTAATATTGCCATGCATATTTTTTTGGGACCACATTTAGAATTGTTTCATGCTAACGATAAGTCATTTGATTTATGGGGCAAGGATAAATCAGTAATTGGTATGAAACTTGGAGACTATTTACCAGAATTGCGTGACCAAGGTTATCTTGAAATTTTAGAAGAAGTTTTTCATACAGGAATCGCCTATTCGGTTTCTGAATCGCCTGTATTTTTACCTAAAAATGGCGCTCTGAGATTAGCATACGTAAATTTTTCGGCACAACCTTATTATTGTGATTCACTTAAAAAACCTAGCGGAGTATTGGTAATGGCTCGAGAAATTACGCAGGAAGTAGAACAGCGTAAATCGAACAAAAAACTTTCGGAAAATTTAGAACTTGCTATTGAGATTGGTCAATTAGGCGTGTTTAATACTAACCTCTGTAAGAAAATTACTCGTTTTTCTAATGAGATAATTACATGGTTTGAATTAAACCAAAACGAGATTTCCCTTACCGATTTTTACGAATTTGTACATCCGGAAGATCGTGTAAAAATTATAAAATTATTTTCTGCAGTTAACCATCAGGAAGATGAAAAGTATAATATCATTTTTCGATTTATAACCCGCTCAAAAAAAATAGTCCCTATCAAGTGTATGGCACAATTTCATTTTGAAAATGGAATTGCAACTCATGTTTCGGGGGTGTTTCAAAATGTTGAAAAATTACTTGAAACCGAAACTTACAGTAAGGAAAGAGCCCATGTGTTATCTCAGGTTTTAAAGAATGCACCATTCCCAATAGGATTGTATAAGGGAAAAGACATGAGAATTGAATTTGTAAATGATGCAATTATCCACACTTGGGGCAAAGGAACCGATTTATTAGGAAAAAAATACGCCGAAATCTTACCCGAACTTCAAGACCAAAATGTGTACAACCAATTAAATGATGTATTCGAGTCAGGAAAACCATTTATTGCTAAAAATCAATTTATTAAACTTGCTGTAAACGGACAATTAAAAGATTTTTACTTTAATTATACCTTTACTCCTATCTATAATCTCGAAGGAAAAATTTATGGCGTGATGAACACCGCTAATGACGTAACCGACTTAGTGATAGCCAAACAAAAAGCGGAAGAAAGTGAAAACCGTTATAGGTTGTTAATCGAAGAATCCAGTGTTGCAACAGCTTTATATATTGGTCAGAATCATAAGATACAGTATGCTAATGATTTAATGCTTAAATTTTGGGGTAAAGATCAACAAATAATTGGCAGCAGTATTCGAGAAGCATTGCCAGAATTAAAAGGTCAGAATTTTTTTGAAAAATTCGATCGGGTTTTTAAAACCGGTGAAGATTATGTGGGAATTGGTGAAGAAGCTTGGTTAGAAGTGAATGGCGTTATGACGCGAGGTTACTATAACTTTACTTATAAAGCCTTGAGAAATCAGGCAAATGAAATTTATGGAATTCACCATATTGCAATAGATAGTACACAAGAAAAATTAAATCTTGAAGCGTTGCACGAAAGTGAAAAGAATTTTCGTAACATGATACTACAAGCTCCTATTGCGATTTGTATTTTGACTGGAAAAGATTATCGCTTTGAAATTATCAATCAAAAAATGGAATTTCTGCTCGGGCGAACAAGCGATAAACTACTCAATTATCCGTTATTTGAAGCGATGCCAGAACTCGCAAACGAAGGCTTACAAGCTATTCTCAAAAAGGTTTTCGAAAGTGGTAAATCCTATATTTCTGAGGAACAAAATTTTCATTTGCCACGACCTAATGGTTTACAATCTCTTTACGTTACTTATATATACGAGCCTGTTCTCGATCAAAATAATATGGTGAAAAGTGTTATGGTAGTAGCCAATGATGTGACCCAACAAGTGCTTTCACGAAAAAAAATTGAAGAAATTGTACAAGAACGCACCAAGGAACTCGCCGATGCTAATTTAAGTTTGAAAAATTCTAATGCCGAATTGGCACAGTTTGCCTATATTGCATCTCACGACTTGCAAGAACCGCTAAGGAAGATTACCATTTTTGGGAATATGTTAGAAGAAAACTTAGGCGAAATTTCTCCAAAAGCAAAGGCCTATTTAGAAAAAATTACCAGTTCTGCTACGAGAATGACTAATTTAATCAAAGACGTGTTAGGTTACTCACAACTTTCACATGGAAAAGATATTTTCAAAAAAGCTGATTTAAATAAAATTCTAAAGGAGGTTATTAATGATTACGAATTAATCATCGAACAAAAAAAAGTTAGAATAAGCTGGAATAATCTTCCTGTAATTAAGGTGATTCCGCTCCAAATTTCGCAATTGTTTAGTAATCTAATTTCAAATTCAATAAAATATTCTCGTGAAAATGTCCCGCCCGAAATTATTATTGAAGTGGCTCAAACAACAGATTTAGAATATAAGTCGTATCACTTATTAGAAAAAAAAGCTTACTTTAAGTTTACCTTTACCGACAACGGTATAGGATTTAAACCTGAATATTCAGAAAAAATATTTAGCATCTTTCAAAGATTACACGGCAAAGGAGAATTTGAAGGCACTGGAATAGGACTCGCAATGTGTAAGAAAATTGTGGAAAATCATAATGGAGTCATTTTTGCAGCTCCAAGTCAAGATTTTGGCGCAAGCTTTATCTTTTTCTTACCAGAAAAATAATTAAAATAAAACTTTTAGGATTGGGTAGTTTTAGAACTTGAATCCTGCTCGGTTTCATTTTCGAGAACTCGCTTCTGAACTCTTTCAAGACTTTTAAATTTATAGTCAATCGCTAATCCTTGTTCAAGTAAGTTATTAACATCGAACAAATTATGATACAAAAATTGCTTTGCAGCAACAGTTAGACTGTCAAAAGAAATTTCGAGTGCTGCATAAGCTTCTAGTTCTGCTCTTATGTTATGATCTTCTAAATTATGGTCTAAAAAAAAATTTGTAAGGTCACCTATTGGTCGTAAAGCTGGCTTTAACTGATTTTCAATCACATAATTTAAATTTTCGAGTGTCACAGGAAGAAACACAAATTCGTCAAAAAGTACTACTAATCCCTGTGACTGATTGGCTTCATAAAAAGGGTAAATTGTTAAGTGCGAGTCTTCAATCTTCATGGTTAAGATAATATTGCATAGTCCGTTTAACACAAATTTCTAAAATATTATTGTTGTTTTTTTTATAAAAATAAATTTATTTGTTATACGATTATAAGTATTGTGAACCCGAATTAATTTTCGTTAAATAATCTTTATAATTACGATATAACTAAAATCAACAACTAAAAAACGTGATTTGGTAAAGTAAATATCAAGGCGCAACCCGTTTTTCGGTTAAATATTTCCAATATCTTTTTGGCACGTGCCTGATATGAAGCTTCATATTTTTGCGAGCCAAAATATTTGTACTTTTAAAATAATCCTGCCATAATATAGAAAATAAATCTTCTTTAACCGCCAAGTGATTTTCGTCAGTAGTATGCTTTTTTAAATCTGGATGCATCTCGAATACAACTTCCTCTACTGTTTTCAGGTTATAAAATAATCCATATTTTCTTTTTAAATCGTAAATAATCCATTGTTGATCGGCGAATCGATCTTTAAAAAATTTAGCAATAAGAGGTAACACATTAAAATCGGGTTCTACACCCGCATAAAATATACCATCACTCGTTTCTTGAAAACGGATAAAAGCTTTCATTCTATGACGTTCACGACTCACGCTTTTAGCAATTTTTGTGATGCCAATTACATTTTTGTGTCCAAAATTTTGCTCGACTTTTTCTGTTTTTGAATTAAAAACATACACACAAAATTCAAAAATATGCTGAAAACTTTCCTCTTTTTCGGACAAGTAGGCGGTGTAAATTTGATATAAAAACATTGAAGAGACTCGCTTTTCTAAACCTTTCCAAACCCTCATCGATTTTTCTTCTTGAGTAATAACCTCTAAAAAATCATACATTAACAAAGGTTGAAATAATGCTTTAGAAACAATTGTAAACTGCTTAGGTCTTCTTTCAAAAAATTCAAATATAGTGGTCAATAAACCATTAAAACTTCCATCAAAAATAAATATCATATTAAAAAAGCGTTAGCTGATTTTGAGGAATTTTTGTGTACTTACTTGAACCTTCGGTTACAATTTTGTTGCGAAGATGAATGGGATCAGGATCATTTAATTGAAAAACTGAATCCGCACATCTTATAAAATATTTTGCTCGATTGTAGGCTATGCCTAATTTTTGTAATTGATATGATTTTAATTTTCCAAATTTTCTTGCCTGGATTATTTTTTTCGCAGAACCTACTCCAATTCCCGGAATTCGCAAAATCATTCTATAATCAGCTGTATTAATATCTACTGGAAAAAACTCCATATTTCGCAAAGCCCAACTAAGTTTTGGATCAATCTCTACATCGAGATTAGGGTTTTTGGGATTCAGGATTTCATAAACGTCAAAACCATAAAAGCGCATTAACCAATCTGTTTGATACAATCTATTTTCTCTTAAGAGTGGCGGTTGAGAACCTATAACAGGCATTCTTTCGTCGTAACTTATTGGGATATAACCAGAATAATAAACCCTTTTTAAATTAAAGTTTTTATAATATTGATTCGCACTGTACATAATTTCCATGTCAGTTTCTGGTGTGGCTCCAATTACCATTTGTGTACTTTGGCCTGCAGGAACGAATTTGGGTGTATTTTTAATTATTTTTTTTTCATCCTTGAATTTTACGATACTATTTTCAATGAATGCCAAAGGTTTTTTTACTTGATCATGAGATTTGTCTGGGGCTAAGAGTTTAAGTCCGGATTCGGTTGGCATTTCAAGGTTAATACTCATTCTATCTGCATATAATCCCGCTTCCGTTAACAATTCTTCACTGGCTCCAGGAATAGTTTTGAGATGAATATAACCGTTAAAATTATTTTCCAGCCGTAATCTTTTAACAATTCTCACCAATCTTTCCATGGTGTAATCGGGGTTTTTAAAAATTCCCGAACTGAGAAATAAACCTTCAATATAATTTCGCCGATAAAAACCCATAGTAAGTTCTACCACTTCATCGACTGTAAATGCGGCTCTTTTTACATCGTTACTTTTTCTAGATACACAGAAAGCGCAATCAAAAATACAATGATTGGTAAGTAAAATTTTAAGTAAAGATACACATCGGCCATCTTCGGTGTAAGTATGACAAATGCCCGACCCGTTTGCATCCCCTAAACCTTTATTATCATTTTTTCGATTGCTTCCGCTAGACGAACAAGACACATCATATTTAGCTGCATCTGCCAAAATTTTTAGCTTTTCTCTAATTCTTTCAGACATTTTTAAAATTTTTGCCTTACAAATTTCGGGAACGGATTTTCGAATGATTGTTAATGCATAGGGATAAATTTTACCAAAAAGAAAAAAAAAAGTAGCGTTAGAACATATTCATAACGCTACTTTTACAGTTGACAGGTTGGATTTTCCGAATATTTTATTATTTATGCTGTATTATTTTTTTTTCACGTTGTCATTCCATCCGGTACTTCCATTTCCTTCACCACCGCTTCCGCTAGTACCGCTACCGCCGCTTGTTCCACTGCTTCCATAAACTCTGTCAGTATCTGTGTTACTTTTTTGGTTAGGGTCAATGATGCTTACGTTTGGCTCATTTTTTTGATTAAGTTTACTTTCTCGGTTGCTTTCTAGTGTTGTGTTTTGCGCTGAAACACCACTTGGTCGCCTATTGGAATTTTTAAATGAGGGATTATTTTTAATAACAACTGTGTCAGTATTATTATTTAATTCGATATTTTTTTCTGCACATTCGACACAAGGATCTTTTTTGTTGCAAGAAATTGCTAATGTGGTAGTGATAGCTATTGACAGAAGTAATATAGCAGCCGATATATTCTTACTAAGTGATTTCATAATGAAAATTAATTTGGTTACGATGTAAAATTACTTCATTGATAAATCCAATGCGTTATAAAATTTCCATTCAATTTTCTAAAATAAGATTATCGGAGGGCAATTTTTTTATTTTCGATACTCCATCGTGGTATTTTTGAATTTTTACCTTCGACTAATTCAAACTTGTATTCTTGTTTAGAAGTTTCCCGAGTGGATGGATCGGTAATGGTGTATTCCATGTGCGCTTTCTCTTTGAAAAATTTTTTCCAAGTAGGAAAAATATCAATGTATTTCCCTCGAATGGCTTTTAATGTCAATACTTGATTATTATTTTTTTTAAAGTCCACAAATAAACACTCATGCCAATCCTCTTTACTTTCTAGTTCCAAGTCCGTAATATCTTTCGGGGCGTAAATTATAGTGTAGCTGTTTTCATCTCCATTGTTAGTAACACCATAATATCTATAATTCAAAGTAGTCAATTGGACAATTTGTTCGGAGATTTCTCTTGCATCTTTTGGATTGACTTCAGAGATAGATTTTAGGAAAGAAATATCTTGAGCGAAACCAATTCCGTAGAGTAAAAGTGCTGTGGTATAAATAATGCTTTTCATAACTTCCATACTTAATATCATCAAAATTATATAGAAAATCACGTATTCGTTTTACACAAAAGCACTTTTTAATAACATAATTTCTAACAAAAAAAAACGCCCTTGATAGGCGTTTTAAACATTGTAGAAAAAGGTTTCTCTATTTAACCCAGAAGTATGGTAATGCCAATTAATATTTAAAACATTTTTAATAATCTTTTTTAACGTGCCATAATCATTGGGTTTTGTAATGTAGATATTAGCGCCGTTAATAAAAGTTTCCTCTATGTCCTTTTCCAAAGATGATGTGGAATATATTGCCACGGAAATATCTTTAAAACGTGGGTTACTTCTAATTTGCTTTAAACATTCTGCACCGGATATAAAAGGCATGTTAAGATCTAGGAAAATAATATGTGGCAACCTTTTTTCCTCATTATTTAAATGTTCCATGAGCTCGATAGCATTTTTGAACATTAGAAGTTCTTTTGAAATATTAATTTCTCCCAGAACTTCTTCAAATAAAAGGCGATCATCTTGATCGTCGTCTGCGAGAAAAATCTGCATTGATGAACTCATAAAGTATATGTTTATCCTTGGTTAAAAATCCAAACTTTTGTAGTTGGATTGTGATGCAAATATATTTATATCTAAAATAAAAAAAGTTACATAATTATAAGATTTACTTATTTTATTTTTTACCCTCGTAAAATATATCGGTACAATTTATTATTAAATGGTTGTTGAAATTCTTTGGTGGTACGGTAAAATCAAAAAAGCAATCTATCCAAACTTTAATAACTTTTTCCAATAATTATATAAGCGCTAAAACATTATAAAACAAGAACTTTGAATTGTAATACCATTTGAAAAAGTTAGAACATGGAAACAACAAATGATCACAACCATGACAATTATCCATTAGGAATAGATTTAAACAGAATAAAAATACCACAATGGCTATCGCTTTATTTTAGTTTACCCAACATTTGTGAACGTCCGGATATTGATGAAATGTTAATTGATGGATATCCACAAGATGACGATTTTTAGAAGATAACTGGCACGAATCCGGTTAAGAGGATTATGTTTCCCTTAAAATCTCGCTCGTACTTATAAGTAGCGAGGATTTTTTTTTTATTATTATGAAAATTATCACTTCAAAAACACACGCAATTATCGATTATATAATAGGAATTATTATGCTCTGCATTCCTACTTTTATGAACTTTCCAGACGATTCTCTCGTGTGTAGAATACTTGTAATACCTGCATTGTTATTACTCTTAACAGCAACTTTAAGCGAACACGAAATTAATCTTGCCAATTTTCTTTCACGTCAATTGCATTTAAAAATAGATGTGGTCATTGCAGCGTTTTTGTTATTTTCTCCAATAATTATTGGGTTATCGCATAGTTTTCCGCACATACTTTTCGGAATGTTAATATTGGCAAACATCGTACTGTCAAAGAGAAACAAAGCCGTTGACAGTACAACATTTAACAACATCCAAAATTAGTGATGAAAAAACTTAAAAATTTTCCTGAACAAAAACAGTCTCAGCCAGGTATCGAAAACAAAATGACACCTGAACCCCAAATTATTCGTCAGGATTATTATGGTAGCCAAAAGTTAATGGGAAAAGTTGCCTTGATTACCGGAGGCGATAGTGGGATTGGCCGAAGTATCGCAGTACATTTCGCAAGAGAAGGAGCTGACGTGGCCCTTGCCTATTTTGACGAAAATGAGGATGCGAAAACCACTAAAGATATGGTAAACGCTGAAGGCAGGAAATGCTTGCTTTTTAAAGGAGATTTAAAGAAGGAAACTTTCTGTAAAAAAATAGTATCAAAAACGATTGAAAAACTAGGGAAATTAGACATTTTAGTAAACAATGCTGCGATGCAATTTCCTAAAAAGAATATCGCCGATATTACAACTGAACAAGTTCAAAAAACATTTAAAACCAATATATTTCCATTTTTTTATACGGTTATTGCCGCAATTCCGCACCTTAAAAAAGGAGCTTCAATAATAAATACTACTTCAGTAACGGCGTATCGAGGCAGCGAGCATTTACTGGATTATTCGAGTACAAAAGGTGCAATTGTAGCCTTTACTAGATCAGCTTCATTAATGCTCGTAGAAAAAAAAATTCGAGTAAACGCGGTTGCTCCAGGACCAATATGGACACCATTAATACCAGCAACTTTTCGAGGGGAAGATTTAAAAAAATTTGGACAGGATACCCCTATGGGACGAGCTGGTCAACCAAGCGAAGTAGCGCCAGCTTACGTTTTTTTAGCATCTGAAGACGCCTCCTATATTACTGGACAAGTCATTCATATTAATGGAGGCGAAATTATTGGCGGCTAACATTTTTTTTGGCGAAACCTTAATACATTAATGAATATATAATGTGTAAATTTAAGTAATACTTAATTAATACTGTAAAAAAAAATTTAAGTGTAATATAACAATCAAAATTTTAAAGCTATGAAAAACGAAATGAATCAAAACAGAAAAGAGGAAGGATTTGAAACCGGAAGTTTAGATCAATTTGAACGTAAATTTAAAGATGATAATCGAGAAAATGACACATTGGAAGAACATCAAAATTCCACTCGAAGAGCCAATCCTCAAGTACAAAACTCTGCGAACAACACTAAACCTTCCACTGCACAAAATGCTAAGATGAATTATAATAAAAGATAATTCCTTGTAATTTAATATAATAAAAAACGGCTTATATAAAAATAGTAAGCCGTTTTTTTTCAGTGAGAAAACAGTTTTTTATTTAAATCATTTCAACGGTTTTTTCTGTTGAAAAATTAGTATTAATTAAAGATTTTCCTTTATTAACAATTTGTTTTTTAGAATAATTAGAATAAGATATTACTTTTCTTTTTCCATAAAGCAGTAACGGCATATTCATCAATATTCCTACCACACAAATGGCCATCAGAATAAATAAAATTGACATATATAATAGATGGTTGATTTCTGTAGAAAGATTAAAATTGATTACAAAAAAATAAGTTGCAATACATAAAACAGAACCGGATAAAATTAGGGATAAAGTTTTCATAATAAATATCTTTAGTGTTCTACAATAGCTGGTTAAATTTGGTTATTTTGATACTGTAAAGATAAAAATACGCTAACTTGATTTTTTTACACAATTTTAAGAATAGCTTATAAGATAATGTAAAATGTAAAATTCTACTCAAATGGATTATATTCAATTACTTGGCTTAGCTGCGGCATTTTTAACAACGTCTGCAAATTTGCCGCAAGCCTACAAAGTGGTCAAAACAAAATCCACTAAGAGCTTGTCAGCAATGTCTTTTATGATGCTATTTTTAGGAAGTGTAACTTGGGTAATTTATGGTATTTTTAGGAGTGACATCCCAGTTATTATCGCAAATGGCCTTTCGGGTACATTACATGCAATAATCTTATTTGTAAAATTTACAAGGCGAAACAGCAAATAAAATTATATAAAAATTGTTACTAAAACTATAACATTTTTGAACTTAGAAAAAACCAAATTTGTACTATCAATATGATTACTGCCTAATCAAATATTTGGGGAAATTGCTATGAAAACTCTAACCCAATAAAAAATGAGAGCACCTAAAATTATTTTACGGTGCTCTTTTTTTTTGTCATGATAAGTGTTTATGCTTCAATACTTAAATGATTCATGGTCGAAATTATTTAATCCAAACTAGATAATTTTTTAAATTTTAACCAAAAAAATAATATATTTACTGATAAAATTACACCACCAAACATGAAGTTATATATTAAATACGACATTAATTTAGCATGTCGCGTCATTCTACAAGAACAATTAGAAAAGCTTGGTATTAGTTACCAAATGCTCGAAATGGGCGAAATTGAATTCCTCGAAACAATCTCCCCTACGGTTTTCGAAGAACTGAGAAATGCATTATCCCGTTATGGAATTGAAGTACTTGATAATCAAAAAAGTCAGTTGATTCAAAGAATTAAAGACACCATTACTGAAATGATTTATGAACGTGACAAACTGCCAACCTCAACCATCTCGGCCTATTTGTCTGACAAGCTTAACTTAAGTTATGGTTATATTTCAAATATTTTTTCAGAACACACTTACACTTCAATCGAGAATTACATTATTATGCAAAAAATTGAGCGTGCAAAAAAATTGATTATCGAAGATGGTCTTACCCTAACAGAAGTTTCGTATAAACTAAATTATAGTAGTGTTGCCCATCTTTCTGGTCAATTTAAAAAAACTACAGGCTTAACCCCATCAATGTTTAAAAGAATTGTGGACAAAAGACGAGGTATTGCAAAAGAATAAAGTTATATAAAGTGCAAAAAATAGATTATTCCCCCACTCGAATTATTTTGGCAGACGATGACCAAGACGATTTAGCGTTTTTTCGTGAAGCATTATCTACGTTACAACTCAATCACACTTTAGATACTTTCTCTGACGGAAAAAAACTAATGGATTATTTAAATGACCCGAAAAATCCGTTGCCTCATTTATTATTTCTAGACTTAAACATGCCGTGCAAAACCGGAATGGAATGTTTAGAAGAAATACGAAACAACCCACGATTCAAAGACATCTCGATTGCCATTTACTCCACTTCTTCGTCAAATGCTGATTTAGAAGCAACATTTATTAAAGGAGCAAACATTTATATAAAAAAACCATCCAATTTTACAAAATTAAAAGAAGTTTTAAATGAAGTGGTAAATTTAAATTGGCAACATCATACCTCTGGACTAAATAAAGATACTTTCTTGTTTAGCATATAACAATAAATACTTTACGCCAAAAAATTCTAAGCTATGACACTAAAAAAATATTTTACGCCATCTAAAATTTACCCTACAACTGTTGTCATCTCGCTTGTAATATTGATAAGTGTATCAGCGGTTTTTCATTATCAAATGAAAAATTTAAACCATACTGCCGACAGGATTTACGCCTCAAATAAACGCCAATATTTATTAGAAAAAATTCAGTCAGAAATTAGTCAACGCGAAACATCATTGCGAAACTATCTGATTACAAGTGACGAATTTTTCATCAATAACGACAATCAAGCCAAACAAAGCATCTTAATCAATTTAAAAGAACTTGAGCAAAATTACAAACTTGAAAAGCTGAAACCTCAAGAATTTGAGCAAATGCAAGTCATGGCTCTACAATTTACTGAGGAATTTGATAAGATTCAAAACAAGTTCCAAAATAAAACCCTATCCCAAAATGAACTTAGGGACATATTATACAAAAGAAGAAAAGAAGCCGAAAATATTAGCGCTATTATATTCGTTTTGGTGGAAAAAGAGGTTGCACAACATAAAATTCATGGAATTAACCACCGCTATGACACCGAAACTTCTACCACTACCGGTTTTGTATTAACCATTACAGTGATGGTAATCTTATTGGTTTCTTTATATCGAATTAACAATAGTTTTTTAAAAACTAAAAAACTAAACCAAGAACTTAATTTCCTTAATGAAATCGCAGATAAAGCCGAAATAGTTGCTAATATCAGTCATTGGAAAATTAATATGAAAACCGGGAAATATTTTTATTCAGATAACTTTTACAGGATATTAGGACTTCAACCAGGAGATTTTCAAGATGCCGAAAGCTTTCAAAAATTTATACATCCCGAAGATGCCCAAGAAGTTGTGAATGCACACCACGAATCTTTAAAAAATTTCACACCCACAGATTTAATTTATAGAATCATTAAAAAAAACGGAGAGATACGATACATTAAATCTACTGGTGATTTTACTCGAAACGCTAAAGGTGAATTAGTAAAAATTGGCGTTACCAATGATATTACAGAAGTGTATCAATACCAAACTAAATTAGAAGAAACTAACAAAACATTAACCGAAGCCATCGCCGAATTAGAATCCTTTAACCAAATTGTTAGCCACGATCTTCAAGAACCTTTGAGAAAAATTCAGATGTTTACATCGAGAATTGAAGATACTGAGTCACAAAATATATCAGAAAAAGGATTAGAATATTTTTCAAAAATTAAAAATTCTGCTAAAAGAATGCAGACTTTAATGATCGATTTAGTGAATTATTCCCGAACTGTAAAAGACGCTAAGACCTTTGTAAATACTAGTCTAAACGAAATTTTAGACGAAGTGCTACAAGAACTTGCCATTAATATTGATGAAAAAAAGGCAATTATTGAAGTAGAAAATTTGCCACAAATTAACGCAATTCCATTCCAAATTCATCAACTATTCGTAAATCTGATTTCTAATTCACTTAAATATTCTAAGGAGCACATTGCACCAATAATCAAAATTTCAAACGAAAAAATAGCACAAATTGAACGTGTTTCCGGCAACCTCATCAAAAGTTCGGATTATGTAAAAATCATTGTAGCTGACAACGGTATAGGTTTCCAACAAGAATTTTCGGAAAAAATATTCCAGCTTTTTAAGCGCTTAGAAACTGAACATGATTATGCTGGAACTGGATTAGGCCTTTCCATTTGCCGAAAAATTGTCGAAAATCATAATGGGTATATTTTCGCCCAAAGTGAAGCGAATGTAGGTTCAAATTTTATTATTTACCTCAAAAAATAATTACTGGTTTAACGGCATTCCTTTTTCTTGCCAGGCATCAGTACCGCCATCAAGTTCTATTATGTGAGAAAATCCATTGCTATGCATGATTTCTACAGCTTCAGCACTTCTTCCTCCTGCTTTACAATACACGTAAACCGTTTTGTTTTTATCAAGCTTGTCAATGCGTTCTGCAAAATCCTGATCGTACAAGTGAATGTTTTGAGCATTTTTAAGATGTCCCTCGGCAAATTCTTTGGGCGTTCTAACATCTATCAATTGTGGATTATTTTCTCCAGCCAAAGCCGTTTGAAACGCTTGTGGTGCAATATTTTCTACGCCAGATTTTTGCGGATGACAAGCCATACAAAGCATCGCAAAAAATGCAGATAACAGTATTTTTTTCATAAATTTATTTTTTACAAATATAAAAAAAGAGGCCGAAGCCCCTAATATTATTCTGGTACCACAATCTCACCATCCCAGTTTCCAATTCCCCCTATCAAGTTGTAACAATGTTCAAACCCAAGCTTATTCATAATTTCGCAAGCTTTTGCGCTTCGCATTCCAGCTTGGCAATACACGTAATAATTTTTAGTTTTATCCAATTCATCCACTTCGTAAATAAAACCTTGACCTTTGTAAATATCAATGTTTTTCGCCAATGGTATGATGCCGAGGTTAAATTCGTCTTTGGTTCTTACATCTAAAATAACGCCATTAGGATCATTTTGAAATTGTGACCACCAATCGTTTTGCTCTAAATTCATTTGTCTATAATTAAGCTTTAATTGAACATCCAATTGCCTTAGTTTCTTTCACCGAAACCTCTTTGTTATTAAGCAATTGGTTCAATGCATTTTCTACATATTTTTGTTTTACAGCTGTTTCATCGCCATAATTATCATCAATTGCACCTATATATTTTACCTGATTACCTTTCGTAGTTTTTTGCAAAATGTAAACATGAGGTGTTTTTGTCGCGCCATATTGCGGATAAATTTTTTGTCCTTCATCCAGCAAGTAAGGAAAGGTGAATCCTTTTTCTTTGGCACGTTTCTGCATCATCTCAAAGCTATCATCTTTTTGCTTTTCAGGATTATTCGGATTAATAGCAACTACCGGATAACCAAGCGGTTTGTACTTTTTATTTAAAGCAATAATTCTATCTTCATACGCTTGCGCATACGGACAATGATTACAAGTAAAAATAACAATGTAACCCTTTGCTCCTTTGATATTTTTTAAAGAAACTTTTTTATTGTCAATATTTTTCAGCGAAAAATCAATGGCGATATCCCCTACTTTGTATCCTGATGCCGGAGTTTTTTCAACCCAAAAAAATGCACTTGCAGTTACTAAAACCGCCATCAATGCGAAAATTTTTAAAGCTTTCATATTATAAAATTAATTTTAATTAAACTTTTTTATTTCAGTTTCTAATTCTTCGTAAGTAAATGATTTTTCAAAAAAACGTTTCTCACTATTTTTATAAATTATTGTTGCCGGAATCGCTCCAGACCAAGAAACATCAACCTTTGGAATCCACGAATTAGCATCAGGATCATTGAGCAACACCACTTCTGATTGAATGTTATTTTCTTTAATGTATGGCAATAATTTGCTTTCGACCATTTTGGGAAAATCGATACTTACTAACAAAACTTTAGTCTTTGAATTTTTAGCAACTCGATTTAATTTCTCAAAATGTGGTAATTCTTCAACGCAAGGTTTGCACCAAGTAGCCCAAAAGTTTATTACATACAAAGTATCATTTTCTTGTTTCAAGAAATAATCAAGACCATTAAAGTTATAAGATTTCACTTTTACCCCATTACTTTCATAAACTTTAAGAGGATTAGGAGGAAGTGTTAATTGTTTTTCAGTTTTATTGCAGCCAAATAAACTCAACCCAATTGCTAACAGTAAAATTTTCATTTAATAATTATCAAAAATGTGCCTAAAATTAAGACTTTCAGGATTAAGACTACTCTTTTTAACTTTTTTTTAAACGATGAACATTGTTTATTAATTTTTTGTCTATACATTTGTATATACAAATTTTGTAACTACAAATGAGAATAGAAGAAATATTAAAGACAAATTCACCGCTTTTACCTAGCAAGAAAATCATCTTAAATCTTATTTATAATCAAAATTTGATTAATGAAAAATTTAACGACGTACTGAAACCACATGATTTATCGATGGAACAGTTTAACGTTCTTAGAATTTTAAAAGGGCAAAAAGACAAGCCTGCCCACATGAGCTTAATTCAAGAACGTATGTTGACTAAAACAAGTAATACTACAAGACTTGTTGACAAATTACTAAACAAAGGATTAGTTAACCGACAAACATGTAAGGAAAATCGCAGGAAAATGGAAATCTCAATTACCCCACTAGGGAAAGAAACACTTGAAACCATTAGTCCGTTAATTGAAAATGTAGAATCTCTTTTTGCCCAGAACCTCACTCCAGCAGAAGTTGAAATGCTCAATTTTCTGCTGGAGAAATACCGAAACAATTAATTAAAGTTAAATTATAAATAAAGTAAAGCTAAACATTGAAAATGAAGAATTTAAAAAATAAAATTTCGTTAATTCTATTAGTAATCACATCATTTAACGTTAACGCACAAGAATCAAAAAAGATTGATGTTGCACAAAGTAAAATCCATTGGGTTGGTAAAAAAGTTACCGGACAACACGAAGGAACAATTAATTTCCAAGATGGCGTTTTGGTTTTTAAAGACAAAAAATTAGCCGGTGGAAATTTCACCGTTGACATGACCTCCATAAATACAACTGATTTAAGTGGAAAAGGTAAAGAAAACCTCGACAAACATTTGAAAGCAGATGATTTTTTTGGAGTTGACCAGTACCCAACCGCCACAATCGTTTTTAAATCTTTGGGAAAAAAATCTAACAACGTATATGCTGTAACTGCTGACTTAACGATAAAAAACATCACACATCCAGTAAAATTTGACATCACGGTTGATAAAAATTCCGCTAATGCAGCTTTAAAAGTGGACCGCACAAAGTATGATATCAAGTATAAATCTAAAAACTTTTTCGAAGGCTTAGGTGATAATGTAATCTATGATGAATTCGAATTAGCTGTTGACATAAAATTTTAGTCTAAACTATTTCCCCTGCCCTAAAAACCCCATTTGAGTTTCAAACGGGGTTTTTTTATTGATACAATTTAAATATAAACTTTACATTTAAACCAATATACATAACACACTGATAATAAAATTATTAAGCAATAGTTATAAATTTTATTTATCATGCTTTTAAAGACAAATTATCTTGTGAATACCAATTGATTTTCTTTGGAAAGTGAAGCGTCAAATCGATAGCCGTCAACATCAAATTTTTTCAAATCGTCAAGAGTTTCAGCATTATTTTCTACTATAAAACGCGCCATCATTCCCCTCGCCTTTTTGGCAAAAAAACTAATCATTTTTAATTTCCCGTCTTTGTAATCCTTAAATTCTGACGTAACGATTGTTGCCTTAATTGCTTTTTTGTCAATCACCGAAAAATATTCATTGCTGGCTAAATTAATCAACAAATCACCTTTTTTCATTTCGCTGTTCAATTGTTTGGTAATTTTGGTTTTCCAAAATTCGTACAAATTTTCTTTTTTGCCGATGGCTAACTTCGTTCCCATTTCCAATCGATATGGCTGAATCAAATCT
Organism: Flavobacterium ichthyis; assembly: GCF_009915155.1. Taxonomy (GTDB): domain Bacteria; phylum Bacteroidota; class Bacteroidia; order Flavobacteriales; family Flavobacteriaceae; genus Flavobacterium; species Flavobacterium ichthyis. The sequence continues at coordinate 239,297 of NZ_JAABLM010000002.1, forward strand.
AAAGGTTTTAACAATCCATACAACCCTGACAAAATTCTAAGTTTTTCCTGCATTTGCAACATCTTTTCTTCAGAAATTGAATAAGCGTCTAAACCTTGGTAAACATCGCCGTTAAAAGCATAAATCGCTTGTCGGGCATTTTCGGGAGTAAATGGTACGTGCCATTCTTGATTGCGTTGCCAATTTAAATCCGCAAGTTTATCGGAAATAGCCATGATTTCCATCAGCTTTTTAGGCTTTAATTTCTTTAAACTTCGGTGAACGGTTTGCGATTCTTTTTCAAAAACCGAATTTGTGTGTGTTTTTATAGGCAAATCCGTTTCGAAGTCGAGGGATTTTGCTGGAGATATTACAATTTTCATTGGTTATTTTGAGTTTTGTTCAAAAATACAAATTCGTAAAATAATAAAAGTTTAAATTTGCTAAAAAACCCAAAACGTGTTTCAATCCATCGACCAAAACCTCAGCCGATACGTGGCATTTTCAAACGAAGAACTTGACATTTTACATGCAAATCTTAGTTTGAAAAAATTTCCCAAAAAAACAATTTTGCTTCGTGAAGGTGAGATTTGTAGCTTTGAAGCCTACGTAAATCAAGGATGTTTGCGCAAATATTACATTGACAGTAACGGAAATGAAGTCATTATCCAGTTTGCTTTGGAAGATGCTTGGATTGGCGATACTTCGTTTAGCTCTTTCGAAAGTGAACCCAGCAAAATGTTTATCGAGACGTTGGAAGACGTTGAGCTTTTGATGTTTTCCCCCGAATCGAAAGAAAATTTATTAGAAAAAGCACCGCGGTTTGAACGCGCTTTCCGAATTTTATTACAACGAAATTTGGCCGCTACCCAAAATCGTTTGTTCCACACCATTTCTCAAACTGCCACCGAAAGATACTTAGAATTTTCGGCAAAATATCCTACGATTCAACAACGCGTTCCACAACATTTCATCGCATCTTACTTGGGAATTTCACCTGAATTTTTAAGTAAAATCCGAACTAAATTGGCGAAAGCCTGATAAATCCAATCTTTTTATTTCTTGTCCTAGTTCAATGCACAGGTTTTGGATTTGGACGAACTTTGCCATAACAAAAACATCAAAAATTAAATTTTTTGAAAAATTAAAAAGTTATGGAAAAATCAATTTTGCACAAAGCAGCAACTCGTGGTCATGCCAATCACGGTTGGTTAGAAGCTTACCACACTTTTAGTTTTGCGGGTTATCAAGATCCGAGCCGCATGAATTTTGGAGTTTTACGGGTTTTGAATGATGATACTATTTCAGGCGGAATGGGTTTTGGGAAACATCCACACGACAATATGGAAATCATCACAATTCCGCTAGAAGGAGCTTTGGAACACGAAGACAGCATGGGAAATAAAGCCGTGATTCGCAAAGGTGAAATCCAGGTTATGAGTGCCGGAACCGGAGTTTTTCACAGTGAATATAACCCTAGTGAAACTGAACGAACTAAACTATTACAAATTTGGGTTTTCCCTAATAAAAGAAATGTTGAGCCGAGATACGATCAAATTTCTTTGAACGAAGCCGACAGACATAATCAATTGCAACAAATTTTATCGCCAAATGCAGAAGATGAAGGTGTTTGGATTCACCAAGATGCATGGTTTCATTTGGGGAAATTTGACGAAAATTTTAAAGTCGGTTACGATTTTAAAAAATCCGGAAATGGCGTTTATGCATTTGTTTTAAACGGAAAATTCGAAATTAATGGTCAAGAATTAGACCAGCGAGATGGTTTTGGAATTTCAGGAACGGAAAAAATTTCAATCACGGCATTGACGAATGACGCGGAAATTTTGTTGATGGAAGTGCCAATGTTTATCAATTTTAAATAATCAATGTATAAAAATAAAAATTATGAGTACTACAAAATGGGCTGTTGATGCCACACATTCAGAAATTGGATTTAAAGTAAAACACATGATGTTTACTAATGTTTCGGGAAAATTCACGCAGTTTGACGCTTCAATTGAAACCGAAGGTGACGATTTTAGCAATGCTAAATTTTCTTTTTCAGGAAAAATTAATTCGGTTGAAACTGGAAATGCCGACAGAGACAATCATTTGAAAAGCGGCGATTTTTTTGATGCCGAAAATCATCCGGAAATTACTTTTACTTCCACTTCTTTTGAACAAAAATCAAGTGAAGATTATGTTTTGAATGGTGAACTTTCCATTCGTGGCGTTAGCAAACCAGTTTCTTTGAACGTTGAATTTGGCGGTTTGGCAAAAGATCCTTGGGGAAATACCAAAGCAGGATTTTCGGCAACGGGAAAAATTAACCGTAAAGATTTTGGCTTAAACTGGAATGCGGCTTTAGAAACCGGCGGCGTTTTGGTAAGCGACGAAGTGAAACTAGCGATTGAATTGCAATTTGCGAAGCAGTAATCTTTGTAAACAATTATAAAAACTGAAAAAATCTCCGAAAGGGGATTTTTTTTATGAAACATTCCAAATGTTAACAATTTTAACAAAGTGGGCTAAAACATAAGGTATCCATAAGGAAGCTATGGCTTTGAGTGGGGGAAGATATTCGGGAAAATAAATTAAGTTTTTTCTTTATTTATCATATTTTTAAAAATAATGTTATATTTGAAACGTACCAGCGTTTGAAGTTGTAATTTTTTAATTAATAAATATGACAAACAAACAATTTAACAAAGAACGCTTAATAAAACTTTTTGGCGTTATGGTGGTCCTTTTGGCGATGAGTTGCCAAACAGAGGAAATTTCTTTACAGCAGGAAATCCCAAAGAACAAAAAACCAAAAATTGTTCTGCTCGAAGGAAAAGAAGCCCAATGCAGAAAAACATCAACGTTAAATAAGTTGCACCACCGTGGTGTTTTACAAAAAGAAAAATTGTTAATAAAAAACAGCAATTTACATTATCGCAATGAGGATGAGGCACTCGAAATTAATTATGATAAAGTAATGCAAACAGAAGATAGCTATGGTGCCATCCACCTTACCTATCAAGCCTCCAAAACAGACACTCCAGAAAATATTTTTTACAACTTGGTTATGACCGAAAAAGAAGGTAAAGACAAAATAGTTCTAGTAAAATATGAAATGGAAGTGGATTTTTGGGAAGAATACAAAATTAGCGGAAAGATGGAAAATTTTAGAGGTAAAGTTACATTTACCGAAGTGGCAAGCGATCCGGATTTTCCATGTAACCACACGCCACCTATTCCAATAACTGTCAATCCAGGTGATGGCTCACCCGGGGGTACTGGTGGTGGAGGCTCTTCAGGAGGTGGAGGAACTTCAATAGGAAACCCTAGCGGTTCGGCGGGTTCTCCAAATATTCCTGGTGGTAGTGTTGACGATCAGATCGCTGGCGCTTATACACGATTGTATTTATTAGCCATTGAGGCTTTGATTGATGCTCAAAACGATGATGAAGATGGCGACCGAATTTTAACTCCAAGATTTTTACGAATTAGACCAGTTACGCAAATCACTGATCCTTCATTGCTTTGTGACGATGGAATGGAAGTGGGGATTTTGGAGCCGGAGAGAGATGATATCATAGCTAATTTAATTGAGGATCAAATAGATGATAGCGAATTAGACGAATGCACTAAAGGAATTCTTAACAAACTCAAAAATTTACAACAAAATGATATTGCGAAGATTATGAAGCGGTTCGACTCAGATCTTAGTCCATTTACCCTTAAATTTTCACAAGTGCCAAATTTGATGCATAATAATCAAATAGCGTACGGCTTATGTGTTCCATCTAACGACAATACGCTAAGCTATCATATAAAATTAAATTCAGATTATTTCAAAAACGATGGAGCAACAAATTTAGGGAAAGCAGCTACTATAATTCATGAAATTTTACATGCTCTAATCGCAAGTGTAATACAAAGAACTCAGCCAAGCACAGATGTTACAGATTTTCCTCAAATATGGAACACTTATGTTTTGATAAAAGCGGGAGAGGTCGCTCCTGACGATCATATATTTATGGGCAACCACTACGTAAAAATAATGGCATCCATTTTACAAGAATATGATACTGGAGTTCCTATAGGAGATATGGAAAATCCAAATCAACTATATATGGATTTGGCTTGGAGCGGGTTGTTTAAAAATTGGGACTTTGCCAATGAGGACACATCCTTTAACCAAATATTATCTCTTAACGACAAATTGAGAATTAGTGCGGTAAAACAAGCTGAAATGACAAATGAAATTGTAAATGGAACTCAGCCAACAAATAATGCACCTTGTATAGAATGATGCTTATGAAAAGTCCGTTTATTCTTCTTATATTAATTTTTTTTAGTATAGTTGGATGTTCTTCTAATCGAAACAAATATCCCTTTGTATCCAAAGTCATAAAAGATATTAGCGAAAAAGGTCATTTTACGAAAATAAATGTTTTAGAGGAAACTGCTACTTTTTCTCCTTCATTTTTAAAAAATGTTTATCTCGAACATAAAAAGATTCATGATAAAAAAGGGCCGTTCCCGTCTGACGGTAAATTTCACTGGAAAGACAATAAATTCGCTTGGTATATTTCTGAATCTGAGGTCAATTATATGACACAGAAATTTCAAATACAGCAAAAAAGATTTTGGGAGAAGAAATATTTAAAATCTTGTATTAAGGATTCGGTAATTATAATAGAGAATCCATTCGTGAAAAGAGGTTTAACTCTTAAAAGTTTGGAAAATGAAATCAACAATAATATCAATGAAAATCGGCCTGTTTTCGTTTTCAGTACACCTATTTTTAATAGAAAAAACGATAAGGCTGTCATCGCCTATAATCATCCATTTTTATTAGGCTCTGGAATGATTCTATTTTATAAAAAAGTAAATAATGAATGGATATTTGTTGGTAGTTACTATTGATTTATTTTCAATAGTAAAAAGACAAAGTATAATATGGATTAGCAGAGAATTTCCCAAACGCAAACGTCGACCTATTAGCGTAATTGTTTAACCATGAATATCCAATCGGGAGCGAAAAAAGAGAGCGTTTCAAAAAAATAAATGATGCAGAAGATTTTCAAGAAAGTAGTTTCGTCGGAAATATTATTACACCAAAAAGTACAGCATGCGAATAAAAACACATATAGCTTTTTTATCAATCTTCCTGATTACATCTTGTGTCGCAGTAGATACTGACGTTAACATAGTGAAAATTATCTGCTGGATATTAATAGAAAGGAAGATTTTAAGACGCTCTGCGAATCTATCGCAATCGATATTCCAGAAACGATATGGATTAGCAGCGAAAACCCAAATCGGAAGGTAATCGATCGGTATCTTTTTAACGACCAAAGCACAGAATACACTCACAAAGTCATATGGGTAAACTGCCGGAAAAAATTAGAGCTAAATAAACATGAAATTCAAATTTTAAAAAACAAAATAGAAAATACAAAAAATAGAAACTATTTAGTTACAAATAGATTATGGGTTGAAAATTTTAAATTGTTGAAAAATAAATCTATACTCCCAAATGATGTCGTTTTTAGATTTTCTCAACCCATTTTAACTCAAAGCAAAGATTATGCAATTTTCTTTTCTCAATTTACTGCTAACATTGATCGCAAAGATGTCAACATTCAAAGTGGATATGTTCTAATGAAAAAAATTGACGGTAATTGGATTTTTTCAGGAAATCTTTGTGAGAATCGCAGAATTGATCAAGATAATCTCAAAAAAATCCATAAAAAATGCCCCAACACGTTCGTTTTGGGGCATTTTCTGTTTTAGAGGAAAAATTAATACCGTTCGTTTAATTCTTCAAAATCATCGTCGTCTGAAGAAATCGATTGGTTTTGGTCTTCGTCTAAATCAATGTTGTCGCTTAAGATGTATTCATCTTGGTTAAAAGCGTCGGCATTTTTGGTGTTTCCGCCTTCTTCTTGCCATTGTGCTGCTGAAAGTTTTCCGCCTTTGTCTGATTCAAGTGCAAAATCTTTTTCTGCGGTATAAGTCACACCTTGTTGTTCCATGGCGAGGTATTTATCGGTGTTGTCGTTTAAATCCTCATCATGGTCCTGATTTTTTTCGGGTGCGGCTTTGTGAGTGGCGTCACTTTTTAAATTGTGGGCTACCTGATTATCGGTATTTAAATCAGGATTTTGATGTTTTTTTTGATTTTCATTTTCCATAGCGTTGGTTTTTTAGGTTAAAACAATAACAAGGTGTTGATGTCATTGAGTTTTAGGAGTTCTAAATTTGTTTTGAGCAAATTTTTAAGTTGGCGATTTTTCTTTTTCACTTTTTCGGTGAAACCAGAATTGTTTTCTTTTTTTTCCTGAAAAGAAGTTATCGCCTGACTTTGATGAGTAGTTTTAGCGTTCATGATGCCAATTTTTAGTGATAATATTGATTTTGTTATTGTTACTACAAGTTAACGATTTTAAAATGGATTTGAAAATTTGTGGGTATTAAATAATTGCTAAATGATTATTGGCAAAATGTGCTCTCAAAGAAATAATGGTTATGGTTAGCAGTTTTTAGCCCCGATTACCTCACAATACTTTTATTTTAATCGGAGTTCGGTGAACACTTCGTGTTTAAAGCGAAAAGCATTTTTTAACGAAACGACATTTTTTGCCCGAAAAAAAGAGCGACTCCCGAAACTTCGGGAGAAGCTCCTTTTTTTTGGCAGCAAAAAAGGAGTTTTGTAAAAAAGCTTGTAGCGGAAAGTGGGATTTTGCTCCACAAAAAAAAAAGCCACTCTTTGCAGAATGGCTTCCTTTGTTTATAAAAAACTAATTAGATTTTGAAACGTTTACGATCGTTTTCGTTTAGGTAAATTTTACGCAAACGAATTGATTTTGGCGTAACTTCCACGTATTCATCTTTTTGGATGTACTCTAAAGCTTCTTCCAAAGAGAATTTGATAGCCGGAACGATTTTGTTTTTATCATCAGCACCTGCAGAACGGAAGTTGGTCAACTGCTTGGTTTTAGTGATGTTGATTGACATATCATCGCCACGAGAGTTTTCTCCAACAACTTGTCCTTCGTAGATGTCTTCGTTTGGATCTACGAAAAACTTACCACGATCCTGCAATTTGTTAATAGAATAAGGAATGGCTTTTCCGTTTTCCATCGAAATTAACGAACCGTTGATTCTACCTGCAATTTCACCTTTAAATGGTTCATAACCTATGAATCTGTGTGCCATGATGGCTTCTCCGGCAGTTGCAGTTAATAATTGGTTTCTCAAACCGATAATTCCTCTTGATGGAATGTTGAATTTGATGATCATTCGCTCTCCTTTTCCTTCCATAGAAAGCATTTCACCTTTACGAACTGAAACAAATTCTACTGCTCTACCTGAAACGTTTTCTGGCAAATCAATTGTCAATTCTTCGATAGGCTCACATTTTACACCGTCAATTTCTTTGATAATTACTTGAGGTTGACCAATTTGCAATTCATACCCTTCTCTTCTCATGGTTTCGATTAAAACTGATAAGTGTAATACTCCACGACCGAAAACCATGAATTTATCAGCAGAGTCAGTTTCGTTTACACGAAGCGCAAGATTTTTTTCAAGTTCTTTAGCTAAACGCTCTTTAATATGTCTTGAGGTTACAAATTTTCCTTCTTTTCCAAAAAACGGTGAGTCGTTGATGGTAAATAGCATACTCATTGTTGGCTCATCGATAGCGATAGATTGTAATGCTTCAGGATTTTCAAAATCGGCGATGGTATCACCAATTTCAAAACCTTCAATTCCCACTACAGCACAAATATCTCCAGCTGTAACTTCAGTTACTTTTTTACGGCCTAAACCTTCAAAAGTGTGTAATTCTTTAATTCTTGATTTGATAATTTTTCCATCTCTTTTTACCAAAGATATTGGCATTCCTTCTTTCAAAACACCTCTTTCTAATCTTCCAATCGCGATTCTTCCTGTAAAAGATGAGAAATCTAATGAAGTAATTAACATTTGAGGAGTTCCTTCAGAAACTTTTGGAGCCGGAACATTTTCAATTACCATGTCTAAAAGTGGCTCGATGTTTTGCGTTTGGTTTTTCCAATCGTCAGACATCCAGTTGTTTTTTGCCGAACCATAAACGGTGGGGAAATCAAGCTGTTCTTCGGTTGCTCCAAGCTCGAACATCAAGTCAAAAACTTTTTCGTGAACTTCTTCGGGAGTACAATTTTCCTTGTCCACTTTATTAATAACAACGCAAGGTTTTAAGCCTAAATCAATCGCTTTTTGTAATACGAAACGCGTTTGTGGCATCGGGCCTTCAAAAGCATCTACTAATAGACAAACACCATCAGCCATGTTCAAAACACGTTCAACTTCACCACCAAAATCGGCGTGACCTGGAGTATCTATAATGTTAATTTTTGTACCTTTATACATCACCGAAACGTTTTTAGAGGTGATGGTAATTCCTCTTTCACGCTCAAGATCGTTGTTATCTAGGATAAGATCTCCGGTGTTTTCGTTTTCACGAAAAAGTTGGCAATGGTACATAATTTTATCAACCAAAGTAGTTTTACCGTGATCGACGTGGGCAATAATTGCGATGTTTCTGATAGAATCCATTATATTTTTTTTGGAGGTGCAAATTTACACTTTATTTTGATATAAAAAATTGTTTTTAAAAGAAGCATAACTTATTCATAATTAAGGATTAATGTTAGGCAATGAGTTTCGAGCTTCTTAAAGATTTTTCTTACTAAAATCACTAATGCAAAAAATTTTGCTATCTTTAAATCCCCAATGTTTTATTAATGAAAACCTCTACTAAACTTATTGCCATTTATCTTTCCGTTGGGACGCTTTGGATTCTAGGAAGCGATCGCCTTTTAGATTACTTGAATTTAAATGATGACTCTCAGTTTTTTCAGACCTGTAAGGGTTTAGCCTTCATAGTAATTTCTGGGGCTATTTTTTGGAAAATGCTTAAAGCCTACGAGCGAAAAAATGAAAAGTATTTTGATCGTTTAAAAAAAATTTCGCAACAATTGCAGCATAGCAATGACAAGTATAAAGTAATTACAAAGATTACTAGCAATGTCATTTGGGAACACGATTATGCTACGAAGGAGGTAATTTGGGGACACCAACTAACAGAAATGTTTGGTTATCAACAGCTCAACCAGCCGACAAATTGGTGGGTTGAAAAAATACACCCAGAAGATCGAGAACGCGTATTAAACGATTTTAAAAATTTTATAAGTAAAAAAGAAAAATTGTGGGTTGCGGAATATAAATTTCTTAAGGAAGATGGTACAATACATTATATTTTAGACCGAGGCTATGCACTTTTTGACAAAAATGGCAACATCATTAAAGTTATAGGCGCTTTACAGGATATTACTGATAGAAAACTTCACGAGCAACAATTACAAACATTAAACGAGCAATTAAAAATACGTAATCAGGAATTGGCTGATACCAATGCCGAACTGGAACAATTTGCGTATGTTGCATCTCACGATTTGCAAGAACCTTTGCGAATGGTCACAAGATTTTTATCCGAAATAGAGCGAAAGTACAGCGACAAATTAGATGAAAAAGGGAAAGAATATATATTTTACGCAGTAGATGGTGCTAAAAGAATGCGGGTTTTAATTTTAGATTTGTTAGAATATTCTCGGATAGGCCGAATGGAATATAAAATAGAAACTTTTCCTGTTGAAGAAATTTTACAAGATATCATCTTATTACAAAGTATAAACAATAATTCTGCAGCAATCACTTGGGACAAAATGCCAATCGTAACCCAAAGCAAAACGCAACTTATTCAGGTTTTTCAAAATTTAATTAGCAATGCATTAAAATATTGTAAACCCGAAATAACTTGCAAAATTCACATTTCATATATCGATTTAGGTCATCATCATCAATTTTGTGTAATGGACAACGGTATTGGGATACATCCAGATTTTTTTGAAAAAGTATTTGTAATATTTCGAAGATTGCACGGCACACATGATTATTCTGGGACAGGAATAGGTTTAGCAATTTGTAAAAAAATCGTGGAAACTATGGGCGGAAAAATTTGGGTAAAAAGCCAAGAAGGAAAAGGAAGCCAGTTTTATTTTACAATCACTAAATAATCGTATATTTGTTTAAACCAATCCGCTAATCCATGGAATCAGTCCATATTTTGTTGGTAGAAGATAATGAAGGAGACATCGTTTTGACGCTCGACGCTTTGCGAGAAGGACGATTGGACACCGAAGTATCTGTGGTGCGTGACGGTTGGCAAGCATTGAATTTTCTTGAAAAAAAAGAAAATCATCAATTTGCAAGAACTCCGGATTTAATTATTCTCGATATTAACCTACCGAAATTAAGTGGACACGAAGTACTAGCAAAAATTAAAATGAATCCCCAAATTCAACATATACCTGTAATTATGCTAACAACCTCATCATCAGATGCAGATATCTTTAAAAGCTATCACCATCACGTAAACTGTTTTATCACTAAACCCATTGAATCACAGAAATTTTTAGAAGTCATAAACTCAATAGAAGACTTTTGGATTTCTACCGTACAACTGCCAAAAAAAACGCATTAAATGGGATTTAAACAAAATGGAGTTCATTTTCTAATTGTAGAAGATAACCAAGGCGATTTAGTTTTGGTAAAAAACTACATAGAAGAAGAATTCAAAGATCCTGTCATTTATGAGGCAGTTTCTTATAATGAGGCAAAAAAAATACTCGGATCCGGTATCAAAGTGGATGTCATTTTGCTCGATTTAATGTTACCTGACAAAGCTGGTGAAGATTTAATCAAAAAAATAGTACCGCTTGCCGGTAATGTCCCCATCATTATACTTACCGGAAACAGTGACCGTGAATTTAGCATAAAATCGCTCTCCTACGGCGTTTCGGACTATTTGCTAAAAGATGATCTCAATGCTTATCTTTTATTTAAAAGCGTAGTTTATAACATTGAACAAAAAAAAATACGCCTGCAACTGGCTGAATCAGAACAAAAGTACCGCGATATATTTAATTTTAGCCCTGTTCCAAAAGTGGTTTATGACATGGAATCGCTTTATTTTTTAGACGCAAATACCGCTGCGCTAAAAAAATATGAAACAACTATTGACAATTTTTTACAGCTAAAAATAAGTGACATCATCCATGATGAAGATTTAGAAATTGCCTTAAAAATTATTAAACAAAAACAAAGCAACTCAACTTTTGGCGAAAGCGCATTACGACACGTGACTAAAAGTGGTACTATCATTAATGTAGAAACACAAAGCACCGATTTTATTTTTCAAAATCGTAAAGCCAGAATGGTTTTAATAAATGATATTACAGAAAAACTAGAAAGTAAAAAAACAACACAATTAAGCGAACAACGTTTTCGAGCTTTGATTCAAGATGGTTCGGAAATGATTTCTATCTTAGATACTAATGGAAGGTTTATCTACATTAGTCCTAATATTAATGCTAAATACAATATCAATGCCGACTCTTTTTTGGGACAAAACGCCTTTGATTTTCTGCATCCAGAAGATGCCGAGCATTTTAGATCCGAATTTCTTCAGATAAAAGAAAAAAAAAGAATTTCGACCAGACCGTTTCGTTATATGCGGTTTGAAAACAACGAATGGAGATGGCTCGAGGCCAATGTAGTTGATATGACAGACAATGAAGCCGTTAAAGGCATTGTGTTAAATGCAAGAGATGTGACCACACGTGTTGAGAACGAACTACAACTTTTAGAAACTAACCGCCGATACGAGGCAATTGCAAAAGCAACAAGCGATGCAATTTACGAATATGACGCTTTAACTAAAAAAATTCACATTGCGGGAAGCAATTACAACAAAATATTTGGCTTCAATTTCATCGATCCAATATTAGATTTAGATTTTTGGATATCTAGATTACACCCCAGCGAGGTTGAAAGTGTTCGAAAAGCAATTGCTTCATTAAAACCAGGAGACACAAAACATCACGACCTGGAATACAGATTTAGAAAGCAAGATGATTCGTATGCGTTTGTATCGGATAGATTTGATATTGTGTGGGAAAATAATAAACCTATCAAGAAAATTGGTGCATTACAAGACATTACCACTAGAAAATTTCAGGAAAAAGCCCTGGCCGTTGAAAAAGATATCTATAAATTAAATTCGCAACCTGATAAATCGCTTAAAAGTATATTAGAACATGCCTTAGAAAATGTTGAGGAGATGATTTCTGGTGCATCTGCATCAATTTTAGAAATCAAGCACAACACCATAAGGCATTTTGCGGGAATTTCAATGCCACAAAACTATATAGAGGCTATTTATGATTTACCCCTGAAAAACACTATTTTCACAAAAGAAAACCACTATATTCAAAATATTTCAATTGAACCTTTGTGTAAAAGTTTTGCAGAAAAAGCAAAATTAAATGGCTATATTTCTTGCTGGTCTATCCCCATAAAAAAGACTGATGGAACGCTTATTGGCAGTCTTGTAACTTATTTTAAATTTGAAAAGAAAAACGATTCAAATGAAATTTATCTACTAGAACGAATAGCCAACCTGATAGGTGTTTTGGTCGAAAATAAAACTTCTGCAGAAGAACTTAAACAAGCCAAAGATCGTTACGACATTGTTGCTAAAGCCACAAGTGATACCATTTGGGATTGGAAAATTCAGGAAGATAAATTTATTTGGAACAAAGGAATCTACGGTGTATTTGGATATAAAAAAAATCAAGTGGGAGAAAACTCTAAATGGTGGTTTGATCGAATACATCCTGAAGACAGCCTGAGAATGTCAGTAAAACTATACAATTTTCTGGAAAAAAAGGTAGAAAAATGGCAAGATGAATACCGCTTTCAATGTGCCGACGGCAGCTATAAATACGTTTTTGATAGAGGATTTTTAATAAAAGATGATGAGGGAAAACCATTTAGGATGATTGGTTCAATGCAAGATGTAACACGCCAAAAAGAAGAAGAACAAAGACTCCGACTGATGGAAACAGCCATCACACAATCTAAAGACGCCGTAGTCATTACCAATACCGATATTAGTCAAAATCCAATCCCGAATATTTTATTTGTAAACGAAGCTTTCGAAAAAATGTCGGGGTACAAATCAAGTGAATTAATAGGAAAATCTCCCATGATGTTTAAAGGCGTGAATTCGGATGTATCTGAATTTAAAAAACTCTCGAAAGCCATCAAAAATGAACACGCTACACAAATTGAAACCATCAGCTACCGAAAAAACGGCGAAGAATATTGGGTCAATTTTTCCATGATTCCCATTTGGGACAAAGAAGGTAGATTGTCCCACTGGATTTCTATTCAACGTGATGTTACCGAACAAAAGAAACAAGAAAAGGAAAAGGAACAACTCATCCGAGAATTAACGCAAAACAATAAAGATTTAAAGCAGTTTTCTTATATCACTTCGCACAACCTTCGGGCTCCATTATCAAATTTAACGGGATTATTGAATTTAATTGAAGACATTCCGATGGAAAATGAGGACCTGAAATTAATCTTGAAGGGTTTCTCTAAGTCAACACATTTGTTAAACGAAACTATTAATGATTTAGTAAAAGTAGTCATTATTAAAGACAACCCTTCGGTGCAAAAAGAAAGGGTACTGTTTAGCGAAGTATTCGAAAATGTTTTTAATCAATTAAATTATTTATTCAATTTACACCAGCCCATTTTAAAAATAAAATTAGAAGAAGATTCCATAGCCAACATCAACAAGGCATATTTAGAAAGTATCATTCTAAACTTGGTAACAAACGCCATAAAATATAGAGACGTTTCCCGTAAATTAAAGATAACAATTACTACCATAGAACACCCGGATTATACCGAATTTATCTTTGAGGATAACGGAATTGGAATTGATGTAGCTCTTAATAAAGATAAAATATTTGGGCTGTACCAAAGGTTTCATAACTACCCAGACAGCAAAGGACTTGGCCTTTATCTGGTAAAATCTCAAGTGGAAACCATGGGAGGCTCAATAGAGGTAGAAAGCCAAGTAGGCAAAGGAACTAAATTTAAAATAAAATTCAAAAAAGAATAAAATGCTCAAAAAAATACTTTGCGTAGATGATGACCCTATTACATTAATGTTATACAAAATGGTAATTGCAAAAGCAGCATTTGCGGAAGAAATTGTTACAGCTAAAAATGGTCAAGAAGCGCTGGTGTACTACGAAACACTCATTGCTGATCAAAATTTTTGCTGCCCTGATTTAATTTTTCTAGATTTAAACATGCCCGTTATGGGCGGATGGGAATTTTTAGATAATTTTGAAAAAGAAAAATTTCAACGTTTTCATAAAAATACAAAAGTAATCGTTTTATCGTCCACCATTGATCCAGAAGATATTGAAAAATCCAGGCAATACGATTCGGTAATTGATTTTATGTCGAAGCCCATTACCAAAGAAATGTTAGAAAACTTAAAAAATCGTTTTTAAACAAAAAAAAAAAGAGAACATCAGCGTAGACTGCACCCAAAAGTTTAGACAAATTTACAATTAAATTTGATAATGGTGAGCTCGATATTTTATCGGGCTCATTTTGTTTAAATTCGACTTTATTCTATCGTTGTTATAATAGGTTATGTAGTTATCAATTTCTTTTTTTAATTGTTCTATCGACTTGAATTTTTGTGTGTAAAACATTTCAGATTTTAATGTGCCAAAGAAATTTTCGATCACAGCATTGTCTAAACAGTTTCCTTTTCTGGACA
>NZ_JAABLM010000003.1 GCF_009915155.1 Flavobacterium ichthyis
CTACATAACCTATTATAACAACGATAGAATAAAGTCGAATTTAAACAAAATGAGCCCGATAAAATATCGAGCTCACCATTATCAAATTTAATTGTAAATTTGTCTAAACTTTTGGGTGCAGTCTATTCGGGGTATTTTTTAAAAACTCATTTTCTGTAACGTTTCCATCACGTACGTATGCATTACATCGCGGTAGTCTAAATGCGTTACAATCCGTAATTTTCCTTTACCCAAAGCACTAATCAAAACATTTTTTTGCTTTAATTTTTCAATCACCAAACTTTCGGGAATTTGTGGCTTCACCGCAAAAATCAAAATATTCGTTTCCACGGGTTCCACACTTTCCACCCAACTCAAATTTCTCAAAACATTCGCCAACTCCTTTGCT
The DNA here is from genome assembly GCF_009915155.1 of Flavobacterium ichthyis. GTDB lineage: Bacteria > Bacteroidota > Bacteroidia > Flavobacteriales > Flavobacteriaceae > Flavobacterium > Flavobacterium ichthyis. The sequence continues at coordinate 389 of NZ_JAABLM010000003.1, forward strand.
TTGTTGTGATCTTCCTGCAAACGGCTCACGTTGTGTTGCAAAGCATAAATTCCCGCACCAGCCAAATATCCGGCTTGTCGCATGCCACCTCCAAAAATTTTTCGCACCCGCAAAGCACGGTCAATAGTTTTTTTATCACCAATTAAAACCGAACCCACCGGAGCTCCCAAACCTTTGGACAAACACACTGAAATCGTGTCAAAAATTTCCCCAAAATGCTTCGGATTTTGTCGCTTTGCCACCAAAGCATTCCAAATTCTCGCCCCGTCCAAATGATATTTCAAGCCATGATCCCGGCAAACCTGCTCAATATCACGCAAAGTTTCAATATCATAACAAGCGCCACCACCTTTATTAGTTGTGTTTTCAATACTTACCAAACTCGTTTTCGGACTGTGATAAAAATCCGGCGGATTAATTGATTCCGCTACTTGATCAGCCGTAATCATTCCTCTTTCGCCATCCACCAAACAGCACGAAACACCGCTGTTAAACGAAGCACCACCACCTTCATAATGAAAAATATGCGACCATTTATCGCAAATTATTTGTTCACCCGGATTCGTATGTAACTTAATTGCCGCCTGATTTGCCATCGTCCCCGACGGAAAAAAAAGCGCCGCTTCCATCCCAAAAATATTCGCCACCATCTCCTCCAGCTCAATCACAGTCGGGTCTTGCTTATAAACATCATCCCCCACTTTCGACCGAAACATCGCCTGCAACATCTCATTATTAGGTTTGGTAACCGTATCACTCACCAAATTTATTTCCATAAAATCAAAACTATCTCTTATTTTTGTTCTTTCAAAAGCTGGATTTTTTTTTTAGAAGCCACTTCTGCTGTACGTTACAATCTTTTTTGCTTGCTCCTTTTTTTTTGTAAAATAAAAAAGAGCTTCCTGCCGGTCGCTTTTTTTATTCAACAAAAAAATAGTCGCAAGCTGCAAAAGGATTTCCACTTCCATCAGGGCTAGGCACAAAATCCTGCTTCAACCGAACACAAAAGTATAACTAATTTATGACAACTACCGAACAAATTAAAGGTATCGTTGAACGCCTTGGAGCGTTGAGGAGGTATCTTTGACGTTGATAAAAAACTAATCGAAATTACCAACGAAGAAGAAAAAACGCTTGCACCTGACTTTTGGAACAACGCCAAAGAAGCCGAAGCCCACATTAAAAATCTCCGATCCAAGAAAAAATGGGTCGAAGATTACAACAAAGCTGAATCTTTAGTGGACGAACTCCAGTTAGCCTCAGAATTTTACCGCGAAGGTGAACTTACCGTGGAAGAATTAGACCAAACTTACGATTTGGCCAACAACCATTTGGAAAACATTGAATTCCGAAACATGCTTTCGGACGAAGGCGATTCTATGAGTGCCGTTTTACAAATTACTTCAGGAGCAGGAGGAACCGAAAGTTGCGATTGGGCTTCCATGTTGATGAGAATGTATTTGATGTGGGGCGAAAAAAATGGCTACAAAATTCGCGAACTAAACTTTCAAGAAGGCGACGTTGCCGGAATTAAAACCGTAACCCTCGAATTTGAAGGCGATTTTGCTTTTGGCTATTTAAAAGGTGAAAACGGCGTTCATCGTTTGGTGAGAATTTCGCCATTTGACAGTAACGGAAAACGCCACACTTCGTTCGCTTCAGTTTATGTTTATCCGTTGGTGGATGATTCTATCGAAATCGAAATCAATCCTGCCGATATTGAGATTGTAACCTCAAGATCAAGTGGAGCTGGTGGACAAAACGTGAACAAGGTAGAAACCAAAGTTCAATTGTTCCACAAGCCAACCGGAATTCAGATTCAATGTTCCGAAACGCGTTCTCAGCAAGACAACCGTCAACGAGCCATGCAAATGCTAAAATCACAATTGTACGAAATTGAGCTTAAAAAACGCATGGAACAAAGAGCCGATATTGAAGCCGGAAAAATGAAAATAGAATGGGGTTCTCAAATTAGAAATTACGTAATGCATCCTTACAAATTAATCAAGGATGTGAGAACCGGACACGAAACCAGCGATGTTGAAGGTGTGATGAATGGCGATTTAGACCCGTTTTTAAAATCGTTTTTGATGATGATGGGACAAAAGGAGGAAGAGTTATGAATTATGAGTTATCAGTCATGAGTTTGGAGTTAATATTTCTTTTACACGCTAAACTTTCAAACTTTTTAACCCAGAAACTTTGTCACTCTGTCACTTTGCAACTCTAAAATTTAAAAAAAAATAGCTGCTCAAACGAACAGCTATTTTTTCTTAAATATATTTTTTTAAAACACAGAGATCACATAATAAACCAAAGCTGCAATTAGTGCCGAAACCGGAATGGTTAAAATCCAAGCCCAAAGTAAGCTAATCGTTACACCCCAACGAACTGCAGAAACTCTTTTAGTCACACCTACTCCAATAATTGAACCTGTGATGGTATGAGTTGTTGAAACTGGAATTCCAAAATGTTCTGAAATGTATAAAGTCATCGCTCCAGCTGTTTCGGCACTTACACCTTCAAGAGCATTTACTTTCGTGATTTTCGAACCCATAGTTTTTACAATTTTCCAACCTCCACTCATCGTTCCTAAACCAATTGCAAGGAAAGATACAAAAGGTACCCAAGCATAATCGCTTACAAAATATTTGAAAGTATCTTCAGCATTCACGTAATTTGGATCAAAATCAATTTTTAAATGGTAATAAATCACAGCAGCACCAATGATTCCCATTACTTTTTGCGCATCGTTGGCTCCATGACCCAAACTAAAAAGTGCCGATGAAACTAATTGCATTCTTTTAAACCATTTTTCAGCTTTTGCAGGTCGGACTTTCCTACAAATATTCATAATTAAAATGGTGAGAAAGTAAGCAATAATCATCCCGAGTAAAGGTGCAAGAAAAATAAATGCGATGGTTGGAATTACTTTAACGTAGTTAATTACATCCACTCCATCTTTTGCCAAAGCTCCAGCGTGAGCCAAGGCAGCTCCCATAAATCCACCTAAAAGTGTGTGAGAAGAAGAAGAAGGGATTCCTAATTTCCAAGTTAATAAGTTCCATGTAATTGCCGCAATTAACCCTGCAAAAATTACTTCAAGCGTGATGAAATTTTCGTTTACCGATTTTGCAATTGTATTACCAATTTTAAATTCTCCAATCCAATATTTAGAAATAAAATAGGCTAAAAAGTTAAAAAATGCTGCCCAAAGTACCGCTTGAAAAGGTGTTAAAACCTTCGTGGCAACAATGGTGGCAATTGAGTTTGCCGCATCGTGAAAACCATTAATGTAATCAAAGATTAAAGCAAGTACTATAATGATAATTAAAAGCGTCATAGAAAATGTTTTCTGTAAAAAAAAATTTACGAGTGTTTCACCACTACTGATTCGAGTACATTGGCAACACTCTTGCATTTATCCGAAGCAGACTCTAATGCCGAAAGTACTTCTTTATATGCAATAATGTTTTTGACATCAGTTTCGTTTTCAAAGATATCAGCAACGGCTTTATCGAAAACATTGTCTGCTTTACTTTCTAACTTATTGATTTTTTTGCAAGCGTCAGAAATAGCTTTTAAGTTTTTCAAATTTTTAAGTTCTGCAATTGCTAAACCTATTTGCTGACAAGCCTCTAAATTAATTTCCGTTAATTTTCTAATGGATTTCGTAATTTTTTCTACTTGATATAATCGCATTCTGCTTGCCGAACCATGTAAATAATCCGCCACATCATCAATAGCTTTCACCAAAGCGTGAATATCTTCTCGGTCAAATGGTGTAATAAAATTTCGGCTTAATTCTAAATGTGTTTTATGTGTAATCTCTTCAATTACTGCTTCTAATTCTTCAATCTTTTTAAAATACACATCACGATCCGCTTTTGGAGCATTTACTCCATCGTGTAAAGTTTGTGCCAAAAGGGTTAAATTTAAAGAAGCTTGTTCAAAAAGCGGAAAGAACTTTTTATCTTTCGGAACTAAAAATTGGAAAATATTGTTCAAAGACATAATGGTACATTTTTATGGTGCAAATGTACCTCTTTAATGTTAAGACAATATTAAGAAATAAGTAAAATCAGGAGTATTCTGTTTACACAAAATTAATGTTTCCAAATTATCTAGCAGAAGAATTAGCACTACTTTGCAAACGTTTTCGTACATTAGCACCACAGTAAAATAGACAACCAGAATTTAATTTTATGGACATTAACTTCAATAAAAACGAAGATTACAACAAACTTTTAGTATCTGATTTAAAGAAAAAGTTCGCCAAAGTAAAAATGGGTGGCGGCGAAAAACGCATCAAAAAATTACATTCAGAAGGAAAAATGACGGCTCGAGAACGCATCGATTATTTGCTTGACGCAAATGCTGCTTCGATTGAAATTGGCGCTTTTGCCGGCGACGGAATGTATGCCGAACACGGCGGTTGCCCAAGTGGTGGCGTGGTGGTTAAGATGGGTTATATCAAAGGAAAACAATGCATTGTTGTGGCAAATGATGCTACTGTAAAAGCCGGAGCTTGGTTTCCGATCACCGGTAAAAAAAATCTTCGGGCACAAGAAATTGCCATAGAAAATAAATTACCCATTATTTATTTAGTAGATTCTGCCGGCGTCTATTTGCCGATGCAAGATGAAATTTTCCCGGATAAAGAACATTTTGGAAGAATTTTTAGAAACAACGCCATCATGAGCAGTATGGGAATTACCCAAATTGCAGCTGTTATGGGAAGTTGTGTTGCCGGAGGAGCTTACCTCCCAATTATGTCTGACGAAGCGTTGATTGTGGATAAAACCGGAAGTATTTTTTTGGCAGGAAGTTATTTGGTGAAAGCAGCCATTGGCGAATCTATTGACAATGAAACTTTAGGTGGCGCAACAACGCATTGTGAAATTTCCGGCGTTACAGATTACAAGGCAAAAGATGATAAAGATGCTTTGGATAAAATAAAAAATATTGTAGATAAAATTGGTGATTTTGACAAAGCAGGTTTCTCCAGAATTGCTTCGCAAAAACCAGCTTTAGATGAAAAGGATATTTATGGAATTTTGCCAAAATCTCGTTCGGAACAATATGATATGATGGAAATCATCAATCGTTTGGTGGATAATTCCGAATTTGAACCTTATAAGGATGGTTATGGACAAACGATTATCACAGGTTATGCCAGAATCGACGGTTGGGCTGTGGGAATTGTAGCCAACCAAAGAAAAGTTGTAAAATCTAAAAAAGGCGAAATGCAATTTGGAGGCGTAATTTATTCGGATTCAGCAGACAAAGCAACGCGATTTATTGCCAATTGCAATCAAAAAAAGATTCCTTTGGTTTTCCTTCAAGATGTTACCGGATTCATGGTCGGTTCAAAATCGGAACACGGTGGAATTATTAAAGATGGTGCCAAAATGGTAAATGCCGTTTCTAATTCCGTTGTTCCAAAATTTACCGTTGTAATAGGAAATTCTTATGGAGCCGGAAATTATGCCATGTGTGGAAAAGCCTACGATCCGAGATTAATTTTTGCTTGGCCAAGTGCCGAATTGGCGGTTATGGGTGGAACTCAAGCAGCTAAAGTTTTAGCTCAAATTGAAGCTTCTTCTTTAAAAGCAAAAGGCGAAGGGATTGATGAAGCTAAAGAAAAAGAGTTATTTGATAAAATTAAAGCTCGATATGACAATCAAGTTTCTCCTTATTATGCAGCTTCACGACTTTGGACTGATGCCATTATCGACCCGCTTGAAACCAGAACTTGGATTTCAATGGGTATTGAAGCCGCCAACCACGCTCCTATTGAAAAACATTTTAATTTAGGTGTGATTCAAGTTTAGATTGGAAAAATTGAATTTTAAAATTTATCGCTAGCAGTTGGGATTAAAATCATTAAATCTAAGTTTTTAAGATACTACTTTTGTATAAACCGCTACTAATTGCCGCCAGACTAATCGTGATTTTACACAAAAATTAAACGTAATTATAATTTTAGATAGCCCAAAACATTTGAACTTTTGAAAATTATTATCACTATCATATTTATTTTTTCGTTTAATTATCTTGATGCGCAAGAATTTACCCGAAAAGATTCTTTGCGAGGCGGTTTTCATTTTGAAAGAACCTGTTATGATGTAAAACGTTACGATTTAGACATTATCATTAATCCTGAAGAAAAATCCATTCAGGGTTTCAACGAAATTTCATTTCAAGTTTTACAAAATACAACTAAAATTCAGTTGGATTTATTTGACAACATGAATGTGGACAGCCTTGTTTTTGAGCAAAAGAAACTGAATTTCTCGCGAGAATTCAACGCTGTTTTTGTAAATTTTAAAGAAGAAATTAAAGCTTCGGAACAAATTAAAAAAATAAAATTTTATTACTCCGGAAATCCGAAAATTGCGAAAAATGCGCCTTGGGATGGCGGTTTTGTTTTCAAAAAAGATAAAAATCAGAAGCATTGGATTGGCGTTGCTGTGCAAGGTACGGGAGCGAGCTTGTGGTATCCGGTGAAAGATTCTCAAAGTGACGAACCTGATTTTGGTGCTTCAATAAAAGTGGCGGTTCCGGACGGTTTGATGAATGTTTCCAACGGAAATTTTCTGGGAAAAGAAAACCTGAAAAATGGTTACACCCGTTGGGATTGGGAAGTACAAAATCCAATCAATACTTACAATATTACCGTAAATATTGGCGATTATGTGCAAATTCACGATGAGCATAACGGTTTAAATCTAGATTATTATGTGTTGCGTGGCAATGAAGAAATCGCCAAAAAACATTTTTCCATCGTCAAACCGATGATGGATTGTTTTGAAGAAAAATTTGGTGAATATCCTTTTAAAAACGACGGTTACAAACTTGTGGAAACTGCTTATTTAGGCATGGAGCATCAAAGTGCTGTGGCTTACGGAAATAAATTTCAGATGGGATATTTGGGAAGCGATATTTCGAGTACTGGAATTGGCTTGTTGTTCGATTATATTGTGGTTCACGAAAGTGCTCATGAATGGTTTGGCAATAGCATTACTTCCCAAGACATTGCTGATTTGTGGATTCACGAAGGCTTTACTACTTATTCAGAATCGGTTTTTGTGGAGTGTTTGTATGGTAAAGAAAAAGCATTTGAATATTTAAAAGGGCAAAAAAACCGGGTTGCTAATTCTTCTCCAGTAATTGGGAAATTTGGCGTGAATAAAGCAGGTTCCTCGGATGCTTATTTTAAAGGTGCTCAAATGTTACACACTTTGCGAAACATTTTGAACGATGACAGCCATTGGTGGAAAATTCTTCGGGAATTTGCAGAAACGTACAAACATCAAATTGTAGATCGAGAAATGGTGGTTTCGTTTTTCAACAAAAAATTTAATTACAACCTCAATCCGTTTTTTGCCCAATATCTCGAATATACAAATATTCCGGAATTGGAATTTTTCCAAACCAAAAAAGAATTAACACTGCGATTTGTTACCGATGTAAAAAATTTCAAAATGCCCATTTGGATCAACATAGATGGTGTTGATCATAAAATTGAAATTTCAAACAATTGGACTTCGGTTAAAATTAAAAAGAGATCCGATATTAATTTTCACGAATCTCATTTTTATATAAAATTATTTAAACAAAAACTTTAAGTTATACTTTCCAAGCTTTCTTTTCTTAACACTTTTCCTGTAGGCGTTTCTAAAAATTGAGGTACAAAAAGCACGACTTTTGGTTTTTCGTATTTGCCTAATTCTCCAAAAATTTCATCATCAATAGGAAACGGATCGCCTTCGATTGCCAATACTAATTTTTCGCCTAACTGATGATTATCTTGTGAAGCCACAAAAAATCTGCGGTTAATTTTAGTCGATAATTTTTCTTCAATTTGTTCCGGAAAAAGTTTTACACCACCGCTATTGATTACGTTATCGATTCGGCCTTGCCATATAAATTCGGTTTCGCTTAAAACTTTTACCGCATCATTTGTAATGATTTTTTCTGAAGAAATTTTTGGCGCATTGATGACCAAGCAATGCCTGTCGTCTTCCTCAATTGTAACATTTGGCAAAGTGTTAAACGCCTCCTCTCCTATTTTTTTAGCAGCAATGTGGGTAATGGTTTCGGTCATGCCGTAAGTTTCAAAAATTTCGTTATCAAACTGGAGTAAATCTTCAGTCAAAGATGCGTTGACTTTTGCACCACCAATGATTAATTTTTTAATCAAATGAATTTTGTCAAGAGAATTTTCCACCTGTAACGGAACCATTGCTGCAAAATCATAAGACTGCGAAATTCTTGCCATTGGTTTTGATGATGGTTCGACAAAATCTAGGTCTAATCCTAAAATAAAAGCGCGAACGAACATCATTTTCCCCGCCACGTATTTAGCAGGAAGGCAATGCAACACACGATTTCCTGGCTCTAAGCCAAAATAATTTCCGGTAGCAATTGCCGAATTTACCATTGCTTCTTTGCTAATTCTAATTTTTTTTGGCAATCCTGTCGTTCCAGACGTTGTCATTTCGATATACTCGTGATCATCAAACCAATCTAAGATAAAAATCCCAACTGGTTTTTCGAAATCATCGCCTTCTTTAATAAAGCTATAGGCAATTCTCAATAAATCCTCTCTAGTAAAGTGAAAACCATTGAGTTTAAATTTGTTGTGGACGCTATTATTATTTACTTCCTTCATTTCCCAACCTTATTAATTTGGTTATTTTGATTAATTGGTTCTACGATTTCGCCGGCTAATTTTTCTTTCCAACCAAACCATTTGTATTTCTTACTAAAGATAAATAAAAGAATTGGAAAAATCACGAGTACCGGAAGCAAAACATCTAAGCCAGCCGACGGTTCCGAAATATCTTTAAAAACAGAATGTGTTTGAAAAACACCCCAGTCGCTAGTAACGAGCAAAGCTCCAATTAGGTTATTTGCAGCATGAAATCCGAGGGCAAGCTCCATTCCTTCGTCCATCAAGGTAATAATTCCAAGGAAAAATCCAGTTCCAATGTAGTAAATCATGATGATGTTTCCCATTTTGGCAACTTCGGGATTGAAATAATGCATTCCGCCAAAAATCACGGATGTCATCACTAACGGAAACCATTTATTTTTAGCTAAAAGTGCAAAACCTTGCATTAAATATCCTCTAAAAATATATTCTTCGGTACTGGTTTGAACAGGAATTAAAAGCGTGGCAATTACAAATAAAATTAAAAACGGAACAGGTTGAAAGTTGAGTACAAATTTTTCTGGCGTGATGAAATAATACGCCACAACTGACACAGCTGAAAATATTGCCCAAATTCCGAAAGAAAAAAATACCCGACCCCAATCCACCTTCGGTCTTGCCGTAGTTACTTCCAGAATTTTTTGTTTATGGAGATGTTTCACAACCAAAAATAACGTGGCAAGTGCCACTACAAAAGAAAGCATCAGCAAGAAAAGTGTAAGATTCGGGTCGAGAATTTTCATTAACTTGCTGGTGTCGTTTGTAATTGTTTCGCCCTCCGCCATTGCTTTCGCAAAAACAGCGATCATAAATGGCACTTGCCCAATTCCTGATGCGACAATTACAATAATCGAACCTACAATATATTTCCAAAAACCATTGTTGGGCAATTTAAAACCTAATGATGCAAACATGCTTGTTTATTTTTAGTTGATATTTTTTAGACTTCTAATTTATTGATTTGTTACGAATAATTTGCATAAAATTCTTTTCGTTTTCCGTTACTTTGCAGCATGACAAATAAAATCTATCACAATCCACGTTGCGGAAAATCCCGTTGTGCGGTTCAATATTTCGAAGAAAAGGGAATCGAATTTGAAACTATTAAATACCTTGAAACGCCTTTGCGAAAAAAAGAAATTCAAGATTTATTGAAAAAATTAAAACTTCAACCGATTGACATTGTTAGGGTTAAAGAAAAAATTTGGATGGAAAATTTTAAAAGTAAAAAATTGTCTGATGATGAAATTTTAGAAGCTTTAGTGGAGCATCCTATTCTCATTGAGCGACCGATTGTGGTGATTGGTGACAAAGCGGTTATTGCCAGACCAATTGAAAATGTTGACAAAATTCTTTAGCATTTCAATCCTGTTATTTAACAAAGCTTTGTGAAAGTACGCTTAAACCAAAGGCTACTTTTGCGGTCAAAGCTTTAATAAACCGAACTAAATTCTATTAATGAAAAATTTAAAATTAGCAATAACCCTCATATTGCTCACGTTTTCTATTTTTGCTTTTGCCCAAGAAAAGCCGGGCGGAAAAGTAAAAATTTCCGGAAAAATTACCGAAAAAGGAACTAATTTACCTTTAGCTTACGCCACCGTAACCGTTACCTCAAGTGCTGATGCAACACCCATTGCCGGAGCTTTAACTACCGAAGAAGGAAATTTCAACATTGAAGTAGCTCCTGGAACTTATAATGTTACGCTCGAATTTATTTCTTTCAAATCAGTCGAGTTACAAAACCAGCAAGTAACGACTGATAAAAATTTTGGGACCATTGCTCTCGCAGCAGATGCTACCACTTTAGATGCAATTGAAGTAATTGCCGAACGTTCTACCGTTGAAATCCGATTAGACAAAAAAGTGTTCAATGTAGGCCAAGACATGATTGTAAAAGGTGGAACCGCAAGCGACGTTCTAGACAACGTTCCATCAGTTTCAGTAGATGTTGAAGGAAATGTAAGCCTTCGAGGAAATGAAAATGTCCGTGTATTAATTGACGGAAGACCTTCCGGAATTGGCGGAATTAACATTGCCGATGCTCTAAAAATGATTCCCGCAGAATCTATTGAAAAAGTAGAAGTTATTACTAATCCGTCTGCTCGTTATGATGCCGAAGGTGGTGGTGGAATTTTAAATATTGTATTAAGAAAAGGAAAAAATCAAGGCGTGAACGGTGTTATAACTGCCACAACCGGAGATCCTGCAAATCACGGAATCACAGGAACTATTAACTTAAAATCGCGTTATTTTAACCTTTTTACCACTCAAGGTTACAGCTACAGAAAAAATCCTGGAAACGCTTTAACTGATACAGAATATCTTTTTGACAATCCGCAAGGAAGATTTTTAGATGAAAGACGTAATAACGATCGTTTAAACAAAAGTTATAATGGAAATTTTGGGATAGAAATTTATATAGATTCGAGTACTACTTGGACAAATACCTTTTCTTGGAGAAAAAGTTCGGGCGAAAATAACGACAGAATCCGTCAGTTCTTTTATGACGAAAACCGAAATTTACTTTCTTCGGGAACACGTTTTAACGATGAAAACGACGATGACATCAATATAGAGTATTCTACTAATTTTGTAAAAAAGTTTAAAAAAGAAGGTCATAAGTTAACCTTTGATGGTGCATTTTCTGCAAGTCGTGACGACGAAAATGCTTACATAGCCGCTTCTGCCACTGATGATCAAAGAACCGAGAATTATCAAAAACAAAAAAGAAATTTATTACAGTCCGATTACGTTTTACCACTTGGCGAAAAAAGTCAGTTTGAAGCTGGATACCGCGGGAACTTCATGGAATTACTTACTGAATATTCGGTAGAAGATTTCGTGGGCGGCACTTGGGTTAACAACGAAACTTTTACTAATACGCTTGAATACAAGGAATATGTAAATGCACTTTATGCACAATTTGGTTCAAAAATTGGAAAATTTTCTTACTTGGGAGGTTTACGTTGGGAAGATTCTAACATTCAAATCAACCAATTTACCGATCAAATTTTCCGTACTAAAAAATACAACAATTTTTTCCCAAGCGCATTTCTCTCTTACGAATTTAGCTACGATAGCAACATCATGTTAAGCTACAGTCGTAGAATTTCACGCCCCAGATCACGATCAATCAACCCGTTTTCAAGCCTGTCAAGTAATATCAATTTATTCCGTGGAAATCCAGATTTAGATCCTTCAATGAGTGATGCATTTGATTTAGGTTACCTGAAAAAATTTAACAATAACCTTACACTAAATACCTCAATGTACTTCAATCACACCAGTGACGCCGTACAATATGTGAGAAACACCGAAGTAATTGATGGCAACAACGTTTTGGTAACTTCGCCTGTAAATGTAGGTTCCGAAGACCGTTTTGGTTTTGAATTCACCTTAACCTACAACCCTTACAAATGGTGGAGATTAAACGGGAATTTCAATCTTTTCCGTAACCAAACCATCGGAAATTACACCTATATCGACCTAGATAATGTAGCACAAACAATCGATTTTAGCAACACAGCTTACTCTTGGTTTGCGCGTGTGAATTCAAAAGTGAACCTTCCGTGGAAAATTGATTGGCAAGCAAACGCTACTTATAATGCACCACAAACCAATGCACAAGGTCGAACCAAAGGCATTATTCATTCTAATTTAGCCTTCACAAAAGACGTCTTGAAAGACAAAGCCACAATTGGCTTAAACGTAAACGACATATTCAATTCCCGAAAAAGAATTTCAGAAACCAATCTTGCTACCCAAAATGCCTATTCAGAATGGCAATGGCGCGAACGCCAAGTAACGCTTTCGTTCACATACCGTTTCAACAAAAAGAAAAACGAGCGTGACCGTAACCAAAGTCGTGGCGAAGGCGACAATGGTGGCGAAGACTATATGGGAGGATAAATTTTTCACCCACAATATAACAAGAAGGTTGTGCATTTGTACAACCTTTTGTATTTAGGCAAACCGCCAGAAAAAGGCGGCCGGGTTTTCCGCTGTATCTTTTTTTTCCGCTATCGCTCCAAAAAAAGGATGCCGCTCCAACCCCTTTTGCAAAACCCTGCAAAACAGAAAATTTTATCAAACCAATTACTTATTTTTGTTACCAGAAAAAATAAAATCACCCATGAACACAACCAAAATTCTTGAACTATTAAGCTACACTATTCCAGCCATTGTAACCGGATTAGTAGCCTTTTACTTCTTTAACCTGCACATCAATAACGAAGCCAACCGCCGAAAATTTGCCATTCAAAGAACACTTCAAAAAAAAGCTTTGCCATTACGGTTACAAGCCTACGAACGAATGGTTTTATTTTTAGAAAGAATCAATCCGGCAAAATTATTATTGAGAGTCGCTCCAGTCTCGGATGATAAAAACCAATATGCCGAATTTGTAATCCAAAACATCGAAAATGAATTTGAGCACAATTTAACCCAACAAATTTACCTGTCAGAAGAATGTTGGAACGTAATTTTAGCAGCTAAAAATGCTACTATCAATATAATACGTAAAGCAGCCTCACATCCCGAAACGACTTCGGCACAAAAACTGCGTGAAAATATTTTAAAAGATATGGTAGAAAAACAATCGCCAAGCAATAACGCTTTAGCTTATATTAAAAATGAAGTGAGCGAAATGTGGTAAATATTTGTTTTCGTAAAACTCTAAAAAAGGATAGCAAAACTATCCTTTTTTTTTATTCTGCTTTTTCGTTGAGTAAGCGTTCTAATTGTACCTTTTCATCATTTGGCAAGTTTGGCAAAAGTTCGGTATAAAAAGTTCTGTAATTATCTTTTTTCAAAAAATTCCGGATACTATCTCTTGCATATTTAGAAAATTGCCATTTGTGATGCACCAACGGATTCACAAACGCTTTCAACACATTTGTATCATTTGGATTGATGTAAAACAACGTGGCGATAGCATTTTGCCGCACGCTACTTTCAAAATTTGTAGTTTTGTAATGCAACAATTCGTCATAAAATGTGGCTTTATTTTCAATTTCAAAATCGGGTGTCATCAATGCCATTGTCAGCCACAAAATGCGTAAATTTTTATCGTTCATTCCAATCCAATCTCTGGATATTTCAAGGTATTGAATACGATTTTCGGGAAAATTTGACCACAAATAATTCAGCGCAATTTCTCTTGTGATGTAAGATTCATCATTTAAAAATGTTTCAAATTTCGGTTTAAATTCCAAAGGAAATTCCCGCATGGTTTTAGCAATTGTTTGCCTGATTTTCACATCGTTTGATTGCATTGCAATTTCAATTAGATGTTTTTTTTCAGGAAAATCCACTTTTTGAATTTGCAATAAAACTTCTTCTTTTATTGGGAAAAAAGTATCATTTTTTAAAATCTCTTCAAAAAATTTTGCCTTTTCTTCAAATGGCTGGTTGGCCATTTCTAATACTTGTAAATATTGTGAAATGGCTTTATTTTTCTTTAAAATCATTAAGGCTTCTTGAACCCTGAAACCAGAACTGAGTAACCATTCTTTTTGAAATGTATCGACATCATAGCGGGAAACTTTTTTGATTTCGCTTAAAAAATCATCCGTAACAACATTTTGAAACGCATGTTTTTTGAGGTATGTTTTGACCGCTTTTTTGAAATTTTCTTCCCCAACATTGCTTCGTAAAACATGCAAAGCCCAAGCACCTTTTTGATAAAAAGTCAACGTACTTGCGCGAGCATTTTGCAACGGAATGGTATCTTTTTTCGAAACTTTTTGCAACATTTCGGCCGTTTCATAAAGTTTCCAATTAAAATGGTCTTCACCAAAAATTTCTTTTTCCGCCAATAACGCATAATAAGTAGCAAATCCTTCTTGTAACCAATGATGTTCGCCTGTTTTTGCGGTTACCAAATCACCAAACCATTGATGTGCCAACTCATGAGCATTGACGTTAATATAATTTCTGTCGTTAAAACCGATAGTATCCACCACATAATCTTGCGTAAAAATGGTGGCAGAAGTATTTTCCATTCCACCATACAAAAAATCCTTCACCGGAACTTGACGATACACTTCCCACGGATAATCAAAACCAATTTCTTGGTTTAAAAAATTAAAAATCTGCTGGTTGTATTTATAAGTCGAGTCAAATTTTGCCGCATCTTCTTCCGCCAAATAATTTTCTAAAGGAATTCCATCGTTCGATTTTTGATTTTCTTTTGCAAAATGTCCAATTGCCAACATCGCCAAATAAGAACTCATTGGCTTTTTCATCTGGTATTTCCACCATTTTTTATCCGAAATTATTTCAGCAGCAATTAATTTTCCGTTGGACAAGACAGTGTAATTTTTATCGAATAAAATTTCTAAACCAAAAATCATTTTTTCGTTCACATCATCAAACGATGGCAACCAATGGCTTGTATATTTTCCTTGACCTTGAGACCAAATCTGATGACTTTCGGCGTTGCCAAAATAATAAAGTGCTTGTTTAGGATAAGATTTGTAAGTAAATGATAATGAATTATTTCCTATTTTATAACCTTTAAATATTTTCAACTCTTTTCCTGAATTTGCGAAAGCAACAGATTTACCGTTGACCAACAAATTTTCGAAATTCATATTCTTAGCGTCAATACGAATCGTATCAATTTTTTGCTTTACAGTAAATTGAAAAACAACCGACCCGGAGACGCTTTTTTCAAAAAAATCTGGCGTAAGCTTTGCATTGATTGAAGTGAAATCAACCTTAGTGGATTGCTGCGCAAAAGTAGATGCAGAAATGAGTAAAAAAAGTAGCTTTTTCATCTTTCAAAAGTAAAATTTTTTGAAGAAACTAACCGACTGATGATTTTAAATTTTCTCGTAAACAATTATCTTCGTACTTTCAACCGATGATGCAACAAGATTTACTTAAAACTCCAATCGAATTCTTAAAGGGTGTAGGTCCTACACGTGGCGACTTGCTACGTAAAGAATTGGGAATTAGTAAATATGCAGACTTCATTAATTTATTTCCCAATCGTTATATTGATAGAACGCGGTATTACAAAATTAACGAACTGCAACCCATCAATTCGGAAGTGCAAATTATTGGTAAAATAATTCACATTAAAACCGTTGAACAAAAACGAGGAAAACGCTTGGTTGCCACCTTTATTGACGATACTGGAGAAATGGAACTCGTTTGGTTTCAAGGACATAAATGGATTAAAGAAAATATAAAACTGAATACCGTTTACGTCATTTTTGGCAAAATCAATGCGTTTAATGGAAATTTCAGTATGCCACATCCGGAAATGGAATTACTTGACGAACATAAACAAAATTTACGTTCGGCGATGCAACCCGTTTATCCCTCGACGGAAAAGCTTGGAAATCGCGGCATTACGAATCGCGTGACCAGTAAGTTGATGCAACAATTATTTTTAGAAGCCAATCAGTTTTTTGTTGAAACCCTACCTGACTATATCATTGAAGAATTAAAATTGTTACCAAAAAATGTGGCGTTGTTCAACGTTCATTTTCCTCAAAATGCCGACTTGCTTGCAAAAGCCCAATTTCGTTTAAAATTTGAAGAATTGTTTTTTATCCAACTGCAACTTATCACCAAAAATTTGGTTAGAAAGCATAAAATTCTCGGTCATAAATTTGAAACTGTTGGGGAATATTTTAATGATTTTTACAAAAATTATTTGCCTTTTGATTTAACCAATGCACAAAAAAGAGTAATTAAAGAAATCCGAAATGACATGGGAAATCCTGCACAAATGAATAGATTGCTTCAAGGCGACGTAGGTTCCGGAAAAACAATTGTGGGATTGATGAGTATGCTTTTGGCGTTAGATAACGGCTTCCAAGCATGCTTGATGGCTCCAACTGAAATTTTGGCAAATCAACATTTTTTAGGATTATCAGAATTAGCCAAACCCTTAAATATCAACATCAAAATATTGACTGGTTCAACTAAAGCTTCAGATAGAAAAATTATTCATGAGGAGCTAGAAAATGGTAGTTTGCACATCCTTATCGGGACACATGCATTGCTTGAAGATAAGGTGAAATTTAAAAATTTAGGGTTGGCAATTATTGATGAACAACATCGTTTTGGTGTAGAACAAAGATCAAAACTTTGGAAAAAAAATGCAATTCCGCCGCACGTTTTGGTCATGACAGCTACACCAATTCCCCGAACTTTGGCAATGAGTTTGTATGGTGATTTGGATATTTCGGTAATTGACGAATTGCCTCCCGGGCGAAAACCTATTCAAACGGTTCATCGATTTGATTCTAATCGTTTAAAAGTTTGGAAATTTATTCGAGATGAAATTGAAAAAGGCCGACAAATTTATATTGTCTATCCATTAATTGAAGGTTCGGAAAAAATGGATTACAAAGATTTAATGGATGGTTATGAAAGTATTTCCCGAGATTTTCCTTTGCCAAAATACAGCGTGAGTATTGTTCACGGAAAAATGAAACCTGCCGAAAAAGATGCGGAAATGCAACGATTTTCTGCCGGAAAAACCAATATTATGGTGGCGACAACCGTAATTGAAGTTGGCGTAAACGTGCCAAACGCAAGCGTAATGATTATTGAAAGTGCGGAAAGATTTGGTTTAAGTCAATTACACCAACTTCGTGGTCGCGTGGGTCGTGGAGCCGAACAAAGTTATTGTATTTTAATGACCGGACATCAATTAAGCAACGACAGTAAAACTAGGATGGAAACGATGTGCCGTACAAATGATGGCTTTGAAATTGCAGAGGTAGATTTAAAACTTCGTGGTCCGGGTGATATCATGGGAACGCAACAAAGCGGTGTTTTAAATTTAAAAATTGCCGATTTAGTAAAAGACAAAGAAATTCTTCAACTAGCGAGGCAATTTGCCATGGGTGTTTTAAAAAATGACCCAACTTTAGAAAAAATTGAACATCTTGCCACCAGAAAAGCTTATTTAGAATTAACTCAGAAACAAAATATTTGGAATTATATTAGTTAGTTAGGAGTTTGGAGTAAGAAGTGAGAAGTAAAAATCCTAAATCTTAATTATAAATCATAAATCACAACAAAAATGATTTCATACAACCCGAAAGAGTGGTTTTCTTTCATTTTTCAATTTCATAAAGGTGATACTTTTCGGAAATTATTTTGGGTAATGATTGGCATCGCCATTTATTCTGCGGTAGTTGGATACCTTGAATTAGAATATTGGAAATTATCAGACACGAGTTACGTAAAAAATATTACAATCATGCATAGCATGCTTGGGTTTGTAATTTCGCTTTTGCTGGTATTCCGAACCAATACAGCCTATGATCGTTGGTGGGAAGGTCGTAAAATGTGGGGTTCCTTGGTAAACAATAGCAGAAATTTAGCCATAAAATTATCTGTGATGCTCGATGACGCGGATGACAAAGATTTTTTCAAAAAAATGATCCCGGCTTATGCATCAGTTTTAAATTTACATTTAAAAATGGAAAGCATTAGTCATGAATTATTTGAAGACAAAACACTATCACAAGATCATTATAAACACAAGCCTAATCAAATTGCTAAAACGATGATTAATCGGGTAAACGAGCTGTATTTACAACGAAAAATTACGGGTGATCAATTAATTATTCTTAATTCTGAAATACAATCATTTACAGATATTTGTGGTGCTTGCGAACGAATCAAAAACACGCCTATTCCCTACTCTTACAGCGCATTTATCAAAAAATTTATTTTTGCTTATGTGCTTACACTTCCCTTCGGTTACGTTTTTCAACTAGGTTACTACGTGGTTCCTGTGGTGGTTTTTATATTTTATGTTTTGGCAAGTTTAGAATTGATTGCCGAAGAAATCGAAGATCCATTCGGTAATGATCCAAATGATTTACCAACTGAAAAAATTGCCGAAAACATCAAAAAAAATGTAGAGGAAATCGTGTATTAATTTTGTTGTTTACACAAAAAAAGTCGAGAACTATTTAGCTATCGACCTTATTATTTATCATCAACAATATTAATCTACTCTCTTCAAATTAATCTCCTTTGGCGCTGTAATTAGCAAGGGAAAAGATTCTATCGTAACAGCACTCGAATCTAGACCGAAAGCTTTTTCTTCAGAAAGCCCCATTTTTTTCAAAATATTGTAACTGTCTAAAATCCATTTTTCGTAGAAAGGCAAATCGTTATCGTATGAGATAAATTTTTCAATCAAAATAAATCTAAAATCGCCGATGATATTATTTTTGTTCAACGAAGCGTAACGGCTGGTAATATCAACTTCCTTGTTTTTAACCATGTCTTCCACTACTTTTTTAAACATTAGTGAGATTCTTGGCGCCACACGAAAACCTAATCTAAAGTCAATTCTAATTACGTCATCATGAATAAATTCGTTCACGCGATATTCCATTGTGTAGGGTTCGTCCACGGTATGAACATGTACAAACCAATAAATATCAGCACGTTTAGGCTGTTTATTTAATATAGAATACATGATTTTCGATTCGATTTCGGTTCTATGATCAGCACTCGTTAAGTAAACTAAATTAGTCGCATATTTAGGTACTGATTCGTCATGGCTCAAATCTTCTAAAACCGGCAAATAATCACTTAATCTTACAAATACTAAATAACGGTTTCTGATTTTTCTGGCAAAATACCAAGTGAACATTGTAGTCATTAAAACCATTGCAATCAACAAAGTAATGTAACCGCCATCCCAAAATTTATGAAGATTTGCTACTAAAAATGCTAATTCAATTATCGTAAAAGTGGTAATAAAAACAGTAATAAAAATTTTATTATACCTTTTTAAAATCAAATAATAATTTAAAAGCGAAGTAGTCATCAACATTGTCATAACAATTGCCAACCCGTAAGCGGCTTCCATCTCTGACGATTCTTTGAAATATAACACGACCACCAAGCAACCTATCCAAAGCATCCAATTTAAAGACGGAATATAAAGTTGTCCTTTTAATTCTGTTGGATATTTTACCTTTACTTTGGGCCAAAAATTTAATCGAATTGCTTCATTTATTAATGTAAATGACCCGGAAATCATCGCCTGGCTCGCTACCACTGCCGCTAAAGTTGCCAATCCAATTCCGAATGGTAAAAACCATTCCGGCATAATGGCGTAAAATGGATTAATCACATCTATGGATTGTAAAGTTTCGCCTTCATGGGAAATTAACCAAGCTCCTTGACCAAAATAGTTGAGTAACAGCATGGTTTTTACAAAAATCCAACTCACTCGAATATTTGATTTTCCACAATGTCCCAAATCCGAGTATAAGGCTTCGGCTCCCGTAGTACAAAGAAAAACGGCGCCAAGAATTAAAAATCCTTCTTTGTGGTTCATCAATAATTCGTATGCATGATAAGGATTTAAAGCTGAAAAAACGCCTAAATTTGTTGTCAATTGTATAGTTCCTAAAACACCTAACATTGAGAACCACAACAACATCACGGGGCCGAAAAATTTTCCGATAAATGATGTCCCAAATTGCTGTAAACCAAACAATACTGTAATAATTGCAATAACAATTGGGATAGTAGGAATGTCCGGATTAATCACTCGCAACCCTTCAATCGCCGATGAAACCGTTACCGGAGGTGTAATAATTCCATCAGCCAAAAGCGTACTTCCTCCGATAATGGCTGGAAAAAGCAACCATTTTACTTTTGTTTTTCTGATTAAAGTGTAGAGAGAAAAAATTCCACCTTCACCATTATTATCAGCTCTAAGAGTAATAATTACATATTTAACAGTAGTTTGCAGTGTTAGCGTCCAAAAAATTGCTGAAACGGCGCCAATAATATCAGTAGAATTAATCGCTTCGTCTCCTACAATGGCTTTTAAAACGTACAAAGGCGAGGTCCCAATATCACCAAAAATTATTCCTAAAGTTACTAACAGCCCTGCCGCCGAAAGTTTATGCATGTGTTTTCCCACGGAAAAAATATTTTTTAGACGACAAAAGTATAAAATACTTAGAAGTAACAATTTGAAAGACCACTATTTTTTATTTGACGAAATTATCAAAGCGTTTCCATCAAGTATTTTCTAACATCAAGTATATTTGTCATGTAAAAAATAATATTATGAGCGCTTTAAAAGATGTGTATTCAAAGAATTTTTACCAACAGTTTACTGAGACTTTAAAAAAAATTCAACCGGAATTTAATTCTAAAAAATTCATTAAAAACATTTTTATTGAAGAATTTCAGCAGATGGAACTCAAGCAACGCATCCGCCACACTACACTGGTTTTACATGAATTTTTACCTAAAAATTTTAAAGATGCTGCTGTTATAATTGAAAATTTTATTGATCAAGTGGAAGCCGAAGAAGTGGCACATGAGCGTTTTCCGTATTTATTTCTTCCGGATTATATAGAAATTTTTGGTATTGAAGAAATTGAAACCGCGATACCTCTTTTAGAACGCACTACACAATTCATCACATGCGAATTTGCCATTCGCCCGTTTATACTCAAATATCCCGAAAAAATGCTAGCACAAATGCTTCAATGGTCTCGTCATGAAAACCATCATGTAAGAAGGTTAGCTAGTGAAGGTTCACGTCCAAGACTTCCTTGGGCAATGGCTTTGCCTTTTTTGAAAAAAAATCCGGAACCTATTTTTGGAATTTTAGAAAATTTAAAAAACGACAAGTCTGAATACGTAAGAAGAAGTGTCGCTAATAATCTCAATGATATTGCCAAAGACAATCCCCAAATTACTTTAGCAATTGCCAAAAAATGGCTCGGAAAAACCAAAGAAACTGATGCACTAGTGAAACACGGCTGCAGAACACTTTTAAAGCAAGGTCACCCCGAAGTTTTATCGCAATACGGCTTGCTTTCCGAAAAAATTTTGGTAGAGCATTTTATAATCGAAACGCCAAAAGTTAGCATTCCGGACGCGGTTATTTTCTCGTTTTCGGTAAAAAATAATTACGAAACAACACAGACTATTCGCTTAGAATATGCCATTTATTTCAATAAAGCCAATGGACAGTTGAGTAAAAAAGTTTTTAAAATTAGCGAACGAAATTATGCTCCCAATCAACTGGAACAAGTCGTTAAAAAACATTCGTTTAAAATAATTACAACAAGAAAATATTATAGCGGTCTACACAAGGTTTCGGTCATTGTGAACGGTTCCGAGAAAGTTCAAGGTACATTTATCTTAAACATTTAATCGTGCAAAATTTTCCAGTGAACTTGTAATTAAAATATTCTTGATCTACCCTAATTTTATAGAAAATAAAATTATGTTACCATGGAAGATAAAAAGCAACATCGGAATCAACAGTCCGGCAAAACTGACAAATCAGGCAAATACGTAAACGTTAATAATTTGCCCAATATTGACTTAGAAAATCATGCTCCTAAAAGTGAAGGCGGAAAAATGCCGGAAAAAGAAACTAAAAATTTAAAAAATAATTCAGAACAAGACAAGCAACAAGGAAATGATACCATTGGAATTCCTTAAAAAAAACAAGGCATTAGTGTTGGCTTTTCTAAAAGTTTATATTCTCTTAAATTCTTAAATCAAGCTTTTACATATAAAAATAACTGGTAAACAGTGTACAATTATTTAACAGCACAATTATAGTTTTAAAAGATTTATTTGATAAATTTGTAAGTCTTAAATTTCTTACAATTTATGCAATCCCACACAAGCATCAATTCTTTCGAAATTTTCAAACCCATTGTCGCAGTCGTACACGATCCCATTTTAATCTTAAATAAAGATTACACTGTATTGTTGGCGAACAATGCATTCATGCAAAAATTTGAACTAGAGACTCCATCGGTAGAAGGTCATAATTTTTTTGAATTAGCCAATGGTGTGTTTAATTTTTTTCAGCTAAAAACATTGTTTTTATCAATAAATGAAGCTGTTCCTATAGAAAATTTTGAATTCGAACATGCGTTTCCGAAAGTTGGAAAAAGAGTTATACTGCTAAATATCAACGTTTTAAATGATAATAATTTAAATTTAATTGTAATATCGTTGAAGGACATTTCGGAAGCACGCGACATTAGAACGGATCAATTAGCTACTTCACGGTCATTGTTGCAGTCTTTATTAAATATCTCTAATTACGGTATTGCAAGTTATGAAGCAGTTTACAATGATTCAAAACTAATTACAGATTTTAAAATTATTTACACTAATCCGGAAGTTCCTCGAAATTTTGGCTTAGAACAATCTGATGTTTTGAACAAGTTGTGTAGCGAAGTGTATCCTGGTATTTTCGAAAACGGTATTTTTGAAAAAATGGCGCATTGCGTAAAAACCGGAATCGGCGAAAAATATGAAACGACCGCAATAGTTGGAGGAAAGCAAATTTGGCTTCAAGCTAACATTGAAAAATTAAATAACGGTGTAGCCATCACGTCTAAAAATGTAACCGAAGAAAAACTGGCAGCACTTGAAATTGAGGCTATGAATGCAGAACTCGAAAAACAAAATGTTGAGTTGGCTTCTTTTGCCTACATCTCGTCACATGATTTACAAGAACCTTTAAGAAAAATTCAATTATTTTCTACTCGAATTTTAGAAAAAGAACAAAACAACTTTACTGAGGCTTCACGCGCTTATTTTTCTAGTATTGTAAATGCTGCCAAAAGAATGCAAAATTTAATCGAATCATTGTTGATGTATTCGAGTATGGATGCAAGTGAAATTAAATTTAAATCACTAGACCTTAATAAAATTATAGCTGATATTAAAAATAATTTTTTTGATATAATTGAAACTAAAAATGTTCAGATTATAGCCACTAATCTTCCTAAATTAAGAGTAATACCCATTCAATTTCAGCAGTTAATTTCAAATTTAATTACAAATAGCATCAAATACAGCAAGCCAGATGTTGCCCCGATAATTAAAATTTCTGCAAAAAAAATAATTTCGCAAGACCATAATGGAAGAGAATTTTGGCAAATTGACGTGGCAGATAATGGAATAGGATTTGCACAAGAATATGAGCATCAAATCTTTGAACTATTCAAACGCCTACACGGTAAAACTGATTATGAAGGAACAGGAATTGGACTAGCAATCTGCAAAAAAATTGTTCAAAAACACGGCGGTTTTATAAAAGCCAAAGGCATTTTAGGTGAAGGTTCTGTATTTTCTGTTTTTATTCCAATAAAATAGTTGCCCACAAAAAATTGCTAAAAAAGCTTAAAAAATTTATAAACAGCAATAACCGTTAAGGCAAATATAATGTGGGCAATAAATAATTGTATATAATATTGCTCAAACTTTATTTTTGGCGTGGAAGATGATAATGTAAACATAAAATGCCACGAAATAATTCCCACAACTCCACTAATCATGCCGAAAATAACTCCAGTAAACCACGTAGGATCTATATCAGTCCAACTCCAAATAGCATGAAAAATTAAGACAAAACATAATCCAAACAAATAGTGTAAAATCCATCCGGTTATTACCGTCCTCTCCGGAAGCCATTCTTTTTTCATGGTCTTTAACAAAAAATTCAGCAGAACTGGTTCCTTAAAAATTTCTCTAAATTTTTCTGAAACATAATAGCTAAACGCCGTCATAGCAGTTGTCCCGAAAATTGTAGCTAAAAGAATTTTAAATATTTCGAACATAATAATTACGCACTTTAAATACTAAAGTTATTGTAATACCTATCAATATTTTTACAAAATTTTAAATTTTATTTATAAAAAATTCAATATAAAGAACATATAAAGCTTAATTAAAATCATATAAAGCGTTTTAATTCTCCCTACCGTAACTTTGAAATATAAGAATTGGAAAATCTTAGTTTAAACAATAATAAAGTCTTTGTTAAATAAAAATTCAGGAATTCTTGAGTGAGTATTGTTTTTTGAGATTTATTATTTGTTTGAAATCCCCATTACGAAACCTGATGGGGATTTTTAAATTGTTTTTTTTTAATTACCAAATACAAACGCTATGAAAAAAAGTATGATAATCGGAATCGCAGCTGGTGCAGCAGCAGTAACTGCATCAATTTTAATTGCAAAAAAATTGCACGTTTTAGATAAATTACTTTGCCGTGCAGAAGGATTAACTGGAAAACTTACAGACTATTGCGACGTTTTGCCAAAAGGCGAAGAAAAAAACGTAAGCAAAGAATTCAAATAATTTCACAATTTTTACCTAACAAAAAGCAGTTTCTCTTTTATGATGAAACTGCCTTTTTATTTTAAACCAAATTAAAATAGAACTATGAAAGCAATCATTTTATTGGCGACTTTAAAAAAAGAGGGGTTGTCTAACACCGAGGTTTTATGTGAATTTCTTGTAGAATTTCTTCAGAAAAATAATATTGATAGCGAAATTGTAAAGCTAGTAAATCACAATATTTTACCAGGAACCTTTACAAACATGGGACAAAATGATGATTGGCCTAAAATTTTTGACAAAATAAAAACGTCTGAAATCATTATTTTTGCATCGCCAATTTGGTGGAATCATCATTCTTCCGAACTTCAAAAAGTGATTGAACGATTAGACGAGGTTCATGACGAAATTTTGGCTGGAAAAAAATCTGTTTTGGAGGGAAAAGTTGGCGGAGTTGTCGTTACTGGCGATTCTGATGGTGCTCAAAGTATTATTGCAAACGTTGCAAATTTTTTCAGCGCAATCGGAATTGCCTTGCCGCCGATGTCCACGTTAACGGTTATTGATGAATTGCAAGCCAAATCAAACCAGCCCACACGCGAAGAACTTTGGAAAAAATACCAAAAAGATTACACCGAAACCGCGCAAAAAATGGCAATAAACCTAAAAAAGTTTGCAAAACAAAAAAGTTCCCAATAAGCGGGAACTTTTCATTATATTAAAGCTTTATAATCCATTTCCATAAATTCCTTAAAACGTTTGATGTCGTTTTCCACCATATTTTCAAAGATAGGATTCAACACTTTTGCGACAGATTCTCCGGCGTGTTCCAAAGGTGCCGTGTAAGAAATCACCACATTTAATCTTGTGGTCAAGTCGTCATTTTCACGAAAATTTATTTTTCCCACGTTGTGAATTACTGCTTCACCGTAAGAACTCCAACTCAATTCTTTATTGGGCTCGTCTTTCAATATCACCGCTTTCCACTTCATTGTCGCTAAATTCACCGGGATTTTTGCCTTCCATTCTGAAGTAATATGATCAATTACAGTTACGCTTTCAAGATGTTTCATAAAAACTGGAAGATTTTCAAGCTTACGCCAAAAGTGATAAACCTCAGAAACCGGCTTGTCAATATCCATTGATACCCTGATGTTGATATTCTGCGCTTTTTTTTCTTCAAGTTTTTTTCCCGCCAAACGATAGGCAGGACAATGACCACTAACACCTCTAAAAATCATAAATCCTGACAAAATACTCTGCGGAATATTCGCCGGTTTTTTCTTCAAAGCATCATATAACATCAAACTGCCGGAAATCAACGATACCACGCGTTCCGTTTTTGATATATTCACTTCAAGTTCTTTAATTGGCTGAATTTGTTGACTGTTGTTCATATTTATTATTTTGGATAAACATAAATGTAAGACCTAATTTTGTTTTTCTAAACTTACTTAACCAACTTTTAACGAATGTTACTCTAAATTTTTTTATTAAAACTGAAGCGTTACATTTGCTAAAATTTTTTTGACTATGAAAGTAGTTGTCATCGACAATTTCGACAGTTTTACTTATAATTTGGTGCATTATCTCGAAGCGTTAAATGCAGAAGTAACCGTTTTTAGAAACGATGATTTTGAGTTAAACGAACTGGAAATTTTTGACAAAATTGTGCTTTCACCAGGTCCAGGAATTCCTAGCGAAGCTGGATTACTCATGAAAACCATTGAAAAATTTTATTTAACCAAACCTATTTTAGGCGTTTGTTTAGGTCATCAAGCCATCGCAGAATTTTTTGGTGGAAAATTAATCAATCTCAGCCAGGTTTTTCACGGAATCGCAACACCAATTTCAATAAGTGATAACTCCGAAACTTTATATCAAAACTTACCCAAAAATTTTTCCGTAGGAAGGTATCATTCATGGATTGTTTCTAAAGAAAATTTTCCGGAAAATCTTCAGATTACAGCGGTTGATAATGATCAAAACATAATGTCATTCTCACACAAAACATTAAATATCAAAGCCATACAATTTCATCCAGAAAGTATCATGACGGAATTTGGCAAAGAAATTTTAAAAAACTGGTTGGAATCTTAAAAATCAGCAAAGTTGTTTTCAAACGTATAAATATTGAAAGAAATCTTGTAATGGATTTTTTATTTTTTAAGGCGAAATTTACTCAATCAACCTTAAAAATAAAATTGCCATGGAACATCACCCTTACAACCAAGATGCTAACGATAGAAAAATAGATAATCCACAATTAAATCGTGATCAAAATTCACGTTTTGACAAAGACCGAAATTTTGACGAAGAAAACAATTCTGAGGAAGAAAATAACGACAATGATGATTTTTTAGATGATGGTTTTCGAGATGGAATGAATGACGACAAATATCCCTCAAAAACTGATGACGAAAATATAAATGACAATCCTGAGGTTACAAAACGTGACCAAAAACGTACAGGAAACGATACAGAAAATCGTCCATAATTATTAAATTCTTATAAAAAAAGTGGAGTACAATACTTCACTTTTTTTATTTTTTTCCAATAAAATTTTTGATATGAAAGCAATTTGGCGAGGCGGAATCAGCTTTGGACTGGTAAATATTCCCATAAGATTATATAGCGGGTCAACTTCTCATAACATCAATCTCGACATGATCCGAAAGAAAGACCAATGTCCTATTCAATATGTCCGAGTTTGTAAAAAAGATGGAAAAGAAGTTTCTTGGGACGATATTGCCAAAGGTTATAAGAAAGATAACGGCGATTATGTGGTACTTGATAAAGCAGATTTTGCGAAAGCATTACCCGAAAAAACGCAAACCATCGACATCTTTGAATTTGTGTTAGAAAAAGAAATTCCTTCGCAATACTTAGAAAAACCGTACATCGTTGAACCTACAAAAGAAGCCCGAAAAACCTACGTGTTGCTTCGAGAAGCGTTAAAAAAATCAGGTAAAGTTGGTTTGGCAAAATATGTTTTGCGAACTTCTGAACATCTCGGAATATTAAAAGTTGAAGATGATGCTATTTTGTTAATTCAAATTCGGTTTGACCAAGATTTACGCGATTCTTCCGAAGCCAAGATTCCTAACGATATTAAAATTGCTAAAAAAGAATTGGATGTTGCCATGTCGATTATTGACCAACTTACGGACAAATTTGAACCGGAAAAATACAAGGACACTTACAAAGATGAGTTGCTCAAAATGATCAAGAAAAAAGCCAAAACCAAAGGAAAAACTGTCAAAGAAAAGAAAACTGAAAAAGAGAAAAGCAAGCCAAAAGCTTCTAACGATTTATTAGACCAACTTAAAGCCAGCCTCGAAGCAATTAAAAATTAAAAAAAAATGGCTCTCGAAAAATACAACCAAAAGCGTGATTTTACCAAAACCAAAGAACCCAAAGGCGTGAAAAAAACGTCTCGAGGGAAATTGACTTTTGTGATCCAAAAACATGCTGCTTCGAGTTTGCATTACGATTTTCGGTTGGAAATTGACGGTGTTTTGGTAAGTTGGGCCGTTCCAAAAGGTCCAAGTGCCAATCCTTCGGACAAACGTTTAGCGGTTCATGTGGAAGATCATCCCATGGATTATTTTGACTTTGAAGGAACGATTCCAAAAGGGGAATATGGCGGTGGAACCGTGATGGTTTGGGATTATGGAACCTATCGACCAGAAAATGCGGAAGGGAAAATTTCGCAAGACAACTCGTTGATGGAAAAACAATTAAAAGATGGTTCGATTAAAATTATTTTAAAAGGAAAAAAACTTAACGGAGCTTGGCATTTGGTCGAAATGAAAGGCAAAGAAAATATGTGGTTATTGATGAAAGCCAAAGATGAATTTGCCGAAACAAAAATGAATTTTGATGAAACGTCAGCGATTTCCGGTTTAGATTTTAAAGGTATTGAAGCCAATGGAAACATTTACAGTTCAAAAAATGGAAAAAAATTGTCTTCGGCAGAAGCCAAAAAAGTGATTGATTCCGAAAAATCTTCAAGTAAAAAAAATAAAGCTGAAACACAAAAAGTTGACGATATTTTTACGCGAGAAGATTTGGCGGAAGCCAAAAAAATTAAAAAATTTCCTTCAAATTGGCGACCACAATTGGCCACTTTAGCAGAAGAACCTTTTGACCATGATGATTGGATTTTTGAAAATAAATTCGATGGTTATCGGTCGTTTGCGCAAATCGAAAACGGAAAAGTGAACTTGATTTCAAGAAATGGAAATTCGTTTAACAAAAAATACGCTGTATTGGTCGAAACATTTTCTACCATAAAAGATGATATAATTTTAGATGGCGAAATTGTGGTGGAAGACACAAATGGAACGAGCAAATTTCAATGGTTGCAGCATTTTGACGAACATCCTAAAAAAGGAAA
Source organism: Flavobacterium ichthyis (assembly GCF_009915155.1). Taxonomy (GTDB): domain Bacteria; phylum Bacteroidota; class Bacteroidia; order Flavobacteriales; family Flavobacteriaceae; genus Flavobacterium; species Flavobacterium ichthyis. The sequence goes on from NZ_JAABLM010000003.1 coordinate 29,623, forward strand.
TTTGAAGTTTTATGTATTTGACATTCTGTATTTTAACCAATATGATTTACGTGCGTTAACGTTATTGCAACGCAAAAAAATCCTGAAAGCAATATTACCAAAATTGAAAAACATCAGCATTTCAGAACATACAATTGGCAAAGGAATTGAAACTTTTCAGGCGATTGAAAAATTAGGTGGCGAAGGAATTATTGCTAAAAAAATTAACTCAAAATACCACGAGAGTTTGCGAAGTAAAGATTGGCTTAAAATCAAAGCGACTAAGCAACAGGAAATGGTAATTGGCGGATTTACTGAACCTTCAGGAAGCAGAAATAGTTTCGGGGCGTTGTTAATTGGCTACTATCAAGACAAAAAATTGCTTTTTTCAGGAAAAGTTGGAAGCGGTTTTAGTGATGAAGTTCTCAAAAATTTACATTCAAAATTAAAAAAAATAAAGCGCAAAACTTCGCCGTTTGCTAATGATGTTGATTTAAAAGACGTGCATTGGGTTTCACCAAAATTAGTGGCACAAATTAAATTTTCGGAAAAAACCGATTCAGGAAGTTTACGGCATCCCGTTTTTCTGGGTTTGCGAACAGACAAAAAACCGAAAGATGTAATTTGGGAAACAGAAGAAAATACTGATGAAATTGTTGCCGATAAAATTTCGGCGAAAGCCAAAAAAAAAGAACGAAAAACAACTGATTTTCCAGAAAGTAAAGTAGAATTCACTAATCACCATAAAATTTTTTGGCCAAAAGAAAAATATACAAAAGGCGATGTAATTCAATATTATAATGAAATTGCCGAATACATTTTGCCTTATTTGAAAGACAGACCACAATCTTTATTGCGAACGCCAAACGGAATTAAGAAGCCCGGTTTTTTTCAAAAAAATGTGGAAGGTCAAGTTCCCAACTGGGTCAAAACCCGAAAATTAAAATCGAAATCCACCGGCGAAAATATTACCTATCTGATTTGTCAAGACCGCGACACCTTGTTGTTTTTGGCGAACTGGGGTTGTATTGAACTCAATCCTTGGAGTAGTCGACTGGGAAATTTGAACCATCCAGATTATATCATTTTTGATTTAGATCCTCACGAAGCCGATATAAAAAAGTTGGTAAGAACTGCTTTAACACTAAAAGAAATTTTGGATACCTTGCAAGTTCCAGCCTATGTTAAAACTTCTGGCGGAAAAGGATTGCACGTTTTTATCCCAATTTTACAAAAATATTCTTACAATAATACAAGAGAGTTTTCGCAGATTGTCAGTCAGATGGTTTTAAAAAAATTACCCGAAATTGTAAGTTTAGAAAGAAGCCCTTCTAAAAGGAAAGGAAAAATTTATCTCGATTTTTTACAAAACGGAAAAGGAAAAACCATGGCAAGCATTTATTCGCTTCGTCCCAGAGATGGCGCAAATGTGAGTACACCATTAGAATGGGAAGAAATTAATAACAATTTGAACCTCAGTAAATTCAATATCAAAACCATTTCAAAACGGCTTGCAGAAAAAGGTGATTTATGGGAAAATTTTTTTAATGATGCCGTTGATTTAAAAAAATTACTAGAAAAAATCTAAAGAAAATGTATTCCGCTTTTAAACAAATTTTACATTTTTTTAATAAAATTGAAGTGCAAAAGTGTTAAATTTAGTTACAAATAAAAATTACCACATTGAACAAATACGTCAAAAAATCGCTTAAAATTCTCGCTTGGATCATTGGGTCAATTATCGGATTGTTTTTGCTGATTGTTATTTTAATCCAAATTCCTTATTTCCAAAATTTGTTAAAAGATCAAGCCGTTTCTTATCTGGAGAACAAAATCAAAACGCCAGTTTCCGTAGGAAGAATTGAAATTGGCTTGCCCAAAAATGTGATTATTCGCGATGTTTATTTTCAAAGTCAGGAAGGCGACACGCTTTTGGCCGGAGAAAAATTAAAAGTAGATATCAGTTTATTTAAACTTTTGGACAACACCATAGAAATAAATAGCGTTGATTTACAAGGAATTACCACAACTATAAAACGAAATAAAGATTCGGTTTTTAATTTTGATTATATTATTGATGCTTTTGCGTCAAACGAGCCCAAAGACACCACTTCTACTCCAATGGAAATTTCGGTGAAAAATATAAATCTTGACAGAATTCGCGTGCGTTTTGCTGATGAAATTTCGAAAAATGATTTGACTGCTTATTTGCATCATTTCGACACCAAAATTACAAAATTTGACTTGAATAAAATGGATTTTACCATTCCGAAAATTAATTTAGATGGTTTTAAAGTAATGCTCAAACAAGGCGAAATTGTTCAGGAAGTCGCGCAAAATACTGTGGAAGTTACGGACGAAGCAGTAAAAAGTCCGGAGTTAAGTTTGGAATTAGGCGAAATTTCTTTGGCAAACATAGACGTTGGTTTTGACAACAAAGGTTCTTCTTTGAATACCGGAATTAAGCTCAAAAAATTGTTGGTTGAATTTAATGCCATCAATCTCAAAAAGCAATTGATTGATTTAGATAAATTTGAAATCGATGGTATTTCTGGTGGCTTAACTTTTGGAAAACTCGATAAACCCATTGAAGTTGACGCTCCGGAAACGCTCGAAGCAACTGCTCCAAACTGGCGTGTGAAATTGGCCAATTCTTCAATTCAAAATATAAATTTTAAATTTAATGATGAAAATTCGCCAAAGGTTTCGCAAGGGATTGACTTTAAACATTTGAATATTAGCAATTTAAATTTAAAAGCAAAAGATTTATATTACAGCAAAGACACAATTTATGGCAACATTGCGCAATTTTCAATAAAAGACCAAAGTGGTTTGGACTTGCAACGTTTTGAAACCGATTTTTTCTATGGTCCGAAACGTGCTACTTTAAAAAATTTGTTGGTAAAAACGCCTCAAACTTCCTTGCAAGATGCAATTCAAGTAACCTATCAAAATATATCAGAAATTTCTGATAATCTTGGCGATTTGGGAATCCAGGCTTCATTGCAAGAAAGTCAAATTGGTTTTAAAGACATATTGCTTTTTGTACCCACGTTGAAAAGTCAGGATATTTTTAGAAATAATCCCAACGCGATTTTGTACATCGATAGCAAAATTGCTGGAAAAGTAAATAATTTGTCAATCCCAAAACTGCAAATCAGCGGAATTGGTTCTACCGTGGTTGACGCCAGTGGAAAAATTACGGGTTTGCCAAATGTTGAAAATGCTTACTTTGATTTAAAAATTAACCAACTAAAATCTTCGGCAAAAGATATTAATATGTTTGTGCCAAAAGGAACCATTCCGGCGAACATTCAAATTCCTTCACAACTCGCATTGAACGGTTTTTTTAAAGGAAAAATCAACAATTTTAATACAGATTTGAATTTACAAAGCAGTTTTGGAAATGCAAAAATCAAAGCACTTTTTGACCAAAGACGTAAAAATTTTGAAAAATATGATGCCGATGCCGTGATTTCTAATTTTGATTTGGGCCAATTATTGAAAAATGATTCCTTGGGAAAAATCAGTTTGAGAGCGAAAGTTAAAGGAACCGGATTGAATCCTGAAACCGCAAATGCTATGATTGATGGAAAATTGCAAAGTGCGGAATTTAATCGTTACGTTTATCGAGATTTACAGCTTCATGGAGAAATTCGTCAGGGGAATTTTGACCTCACAGCCGGAATGAATGATGTGAATTTGACTTTTGATTTAGACGCCGAAGGAAATTTTAAAGGAAAATATCCTGCTGTGAAACTTAAATTAAACACAGATATTGCTGATCTACAGCGGTTAAATCTTCACGCAGGACCAATGAAATTACGCGGAATTATTAATGCTGATATTGACGATTCGAGTCCGGAAAACCTCAACGGCAAAATCAGAATGTACAATTTTTTAATTGCTGATGCCAAAGAAACTTATGCGTTAGACTCGATTAAAATTGACGCTTTTTCCTCTGCCGAAGGCGATAGTATTCGTTTGCAATCACAATTTTTAAATGCTTTCATCAAAGGAAATTATCAGTATGACCAAATTGGAACGGCGTTAACCAATTCTATTGCAAAATATTACGATGCCAATCCAACTTCAGAAAAAAAATCATCGCTTCCGCAACAATTTGATTTAGAATTAGTGGTGAAAGATGATCCTATTTTGTACAAATTGGTGCCAAGTTTAAAAAGTTTTTCGCCTATAAATTTAACGGCAAATTACAACTCCGAAGGCGATTCGATTACTGTTAACGGGAAAATTCCGAAAGTGATTTATGGCTCAAATACCATTACCAATGGCGAAATTGATGTAGAAACTTACGAAGATGCATTGGTGTATAGTTTGGTAATTGACGATATTCATAGTGGTGAAATTCATTTACCGTACACGAGTATTTCTGGTGATGTGAAGGAAAATCGGGTAAATTATACCTTATTAATTAGAGATACTAAAGAAGAAGACCAATATTTACTAGCCGGAAATTTAAAGGCTGAAGATAATGCTACGCAAATTTCTTTGGAACCCGATGGCTTGGTTTTAAATTACGAACCTTGGGATATTGATCGCGAAAATGTGGTTCGTTTCGGTTCAACCGGAATTTACGCCAATAATTTTGAATTGCGTAACGATAGTAGTTCAATTGCCATTCAATCTCAATCCGAAGCCGCCAATGCTCCAGTAGATATTACTTTAAAAGATTTTGAAATTGCTACCATTACAAGTGCTGTTGCCAAAGATACTTTGCTTGCCGGAGGAAAAATCAACGGAAATGTTTTGCTTAAAGACATTACTAAAACCATGACTTTCACCGCAGATTTAAACATAGATGAATTTACTTTCAAACAAGATACCGTAGGAAATATTGCGGTAAAAGTGGACAATAACGTTGCCAATACTTTAAATACAGATGTGGCCATCACTGGTGGCGAAGGCAATCAGGTGAATCTTACGGGAACTTACAGAACCGACAATAACGCTTTAAATATGAACCTGAATATCGACAGACTTTACATGAAAAGTATTCAAGGTTTTACCATGGGAAATATTACTGAAAGTACAGGATTTCTTTCGGGAGACATGAATATTACAGGAAGTGTTTCGCAGCCGAGTGTAATTGGAGAATTGAAATTCAACGAAATTGGTTTCCGTGTAAAACAGCTTGCCTCCTATTTTGATGACATGAACGATAAAATTTCTTTTACAAACTCTGGAATTAATTTTAATAAATTTTCTGTTTCTGATGTAGATGACAATCTTTTGGTGATTGACGGAAATGTTGCCACTACCAATTATACCGATTTTGGTTTTGGCTTGACCGTAAAAGCTGACAATTTTAAAGCAGTAAGTTCAACGGCAAAAGATAACGACTTGTATTATGGCGATTTATTCATCGATACAAATTTAAATGTCCGAGGAGATTTGAATAAACCGATTATTAACGGAAAACTAAAAATTAATGAGGATACTGATTTGACCGTTGTTCTGCCTCAATCAGATCCGTCAATTGCTGATCGTGAAGGCATTGTTGAATTTATCGATCAAGACCAAATGACAATTGATGAGCGATTTGTAGTCGCCGATTCGTTAAACCAGTCAGATTTTCGAGGAATGGATGTTTCGGTAAATATTGAAATTGTTCGCGAAGCAGAATTAACTTTGGTAATCGATAAAGGAAATGGTGATTATTTGAATTTAAAAGGCGAAGCACAACTCACCGGAGGTATTGACGAATCTGGAAAAACCACCTTAACCGGAAGATATGAATTTGAAGAAGGCGCTTACGAAATGTCATTTAATTTTATCAAAAGAAGATTCGAAATACAAAAAGGAAGTTATATTCTTTGGAAAGGCGAACCAATGGCGGCAGACGTAAATATTACCGCTGTTTATGAAATTGAAACGGCTCCAATTGATTTGGTTGATAATCAAATTGTAAGCAACCGAAATACTTTCAAACAAAGAATTCCTTTTGAAACTTTATTAAAAATGAACGGCGAATTATTAAAGCCAGAAATTTCTTTCGACATCGTTTTACCAGAAGGCAATAATACCGTTTCAACCGAAGTGACGAACCTGACCAAAACCAAATTGGCACAAATTCGTCAAGAGCCTGGAGAATTAAACAAACAGGTTTTTGCCTTGTTATTGTTAGGAAGATTTATTGGTGAAAATCCTTTTGCCAGCGAAGCAGGAGGCACCAATGCCGGAGCAATTGCACGGCAAAGTGTGAGTAAAATTCTTTCACAACAATTAAATAATTTGGCGGCAGATTTAGTTCAAGGTGTGGAACTTGATTTTGACTTACAATCGCGCGAAGATTACACAACTGGTTCGCGTGAAGATAGAACAGACTTAAACGTTGGTTTATCCAAAAGATTATTAAACGATAGATTAAAAGTGACCGTTGGGAGTAGTTTCGGTCTCGAAGGTCCACAACAATCTAACGAGGAAACTACCAATATTGCCGGAGATATTTCAGTAGATTATCAATTAACCAAAGACGGTCGTTACATGGTTCGAGCGTATCGAAAAAACCAATACCAAGTAGCGTTGCAAGGTCAAGTGATTGAAACCGGAGTTGGATTTATCATCACCATGGATTACAATAAATTCCGAGAATTATTTCATAGAACTGCCGAAGAAAAAGAAATGTCGCGCTTAAATCGTGAAAAAAAACAACGCCAACGGGAAAAAGAAAAAGCCGAGAAAGCCAAATCTAACCAAGAATTAGAAGAACAAACCAATAAAAATGCAGAAAAAAAATCCGACGATGAATAAACTTTTTAAATATAGTCTTGCCGTTTCAGCCCTACTTTTATGGAGTTGCAGCAACCTAAAATACCTTCCGGAAGGTGATGCATTGTACGTTGGTGGCGAAGTAACGGTGGAAGATACTTTGCTTTCAAAATCAGAAAGAAAAAAATTAGAAAAAGAACTCGAACCGCTTTTGCGTCCTAAACCTAATAGTTCATTTTTGGGTCTTCGCCCAAAGTTATACTTCTACAACATTGCCGGAGAACCTAAAAAAGACAAAGGTTTTAGATATTGGTTGCGAAATAAAGTGGGAGAACCACCCGTTTTATTCAGCCAAGTCGATATGGAATACAACGAAAGTATTCTTCAAAATTATGCCGAAAACAAAGGATTTTTCAAAACCGCAACCGAATCAGATTCAACCGGACATAGCAAAAACCGAAAAGTTACTGCAGAATATATTGTAAAACCCGGACCTCAATACAAAATTAAAAGCGTCACTTTCCCGCAAGATTCTTCGCAATTAAGCAAAGACATTGCCCAAGTAACCAGAAGAAGTCGCCTTCGTGAAGGTCGTCCTTACGATTTAGATAGAATTAAAGCCGAACGTGAACGTATTGACGGAAGACTTAAAGAAAAAGGATATTTTTTCTTCAGTCCGGATTATTTATTGGTTCAAGTCGATTCTACTGTTGGAAATAAAGAAGTAGATTTAATAGTAAAAGTTAAAGACGAAACACCTAATCGCGCAAAACAAATTTACACCATCAACGACATCACCATTTATCCAAATTATTCCCTAAATGCTGATGACAGCTTGCGTTCTCCAAATGCTTATGTGGAAGAATACAAAGATTTAACCATCATAGATACCATTAGAACTTTTAAGCCAAAAATTTTCGATGAATCACTCGCATTCAACAAAGGCGATGTTTATAATAGAACTGACCATAATTTGTCATTAAACCGATTGATCAATTTAGGTAATTTTAAATTCGTAAAAAATGAATTTGAAATTGCCGATTCGACCTCTAATAGCTTAGATGCATTTTATTATTTGACACCTTTACCAAAAAAATCCATAAGAGTTGAAGTTTTGGCCAAAACAAATTCTGCCAACTATACTGGAACTGAATTAAATGTCAACTGGAGCAATAGAAACACTTTCAAAGGTGCAGAATTATTGACTTTAACAGGATTTGGCGGAATAGAAGTTCAAGTTTCAGGACAAAATAGAGGTTATAATGTATATCGTTTTGGTGGCGAAGCCAGTTTGGTTTGGCCTCGTTTTATCAGTCCGTTTAACTTAAAATCTTCAAGCGAATTTGTGCCGAGAACTCGCGCTATGATTGGTTTCGAACACCAACAACGCCAGCGTTTATATACCTTAAATACATTTAAAAGCTCATTTGGATATCTCTGGAAAGAAAATGTGCGAAAAGAACATCAATTGAATGTAACCGAAATTACCTTCGTAAGATCCGGTCATGTAACAGACGAATATAACCAACAAATTATTGGAAATGGAACAGCCGAAGACCCCGAAAATCCGGCTTTGGCAAGAGTAATAGAAGACCAATTAATTTTCGGTCCAAATTACAGTTACACTTATACCAATACCATGGAACGCCGCCGAAAAAATACTTTTTATTACAAAGGAAGTTTAGACCTTTCGGCTACGATTACCGGATTAATCGCGGGCGGAAATCCAGATGATCCCAAAAAAGTTTTAGGTGTTCCGTTTAGTCAATTTGCCAAAATGGAGCATGAATTTCGCCATTATTTGCGATTGGGAAGAAATTCTCAATTGGCGAGTCGCGTGATTGCGGGAGTTGGTGTTCCTTATGGGAATTCTGATCAGCTGCCGTTTATCAAACAATTTTTTATTGGTGGTACCAATAGTATCCGTGCTTTCCGGGCAAGGTCAATTGGTCCCGGAACTTTCAGAAAAGAAGTTGCCGAAGACTCATTTCTTCCGGATCAATCAGGAGATATTAAATTAGAATTAAATACCGAATATAGAGCCAAATTATTTAGCGTGGTTCACGGCGCTATTTTTGTTGACGCTGGAAATATTTGGTTAATGAACAAAGATGATAGACGTGAAGGTGCCGAATTTTCGAAAAAATTTTTAGACGAATTAGCGGTAGGAACTGGAGCTGGTTTAAGATTAGACTTATCATTTTTAATCCTGCGTTTAGACCTCGCATTCCCCATCAGAAAACCATATTTGCCAGAAGGCGATCGCTGGGTTTTTGACCAAATTAATTTCGGAAGTAGCACCTGGCGGAAAGAAAATTTAGTGTTCAATTTAGCAATTGGTTATCCATTTTAAAAATCCAACTATTTTGATTCAAACTTAAATTTCGGTATTTTAGTACACAAAAAATCAATCAAAAAACACAAATTTTATGAATGCACACGAAATTGATTTTCAAATTTTTGGCGAAGAAATGCAATACGTAGAAATTGAGCTCGATCCTCAAGAAGCCGTTGTTGCCGAAGCCGGAAGTTTTATGATGATGGACAGCGGCATTAGCATGAATACTATTTTTGGCGATGGCTCAAACCAAACGCAAGGCATGATGGGAAAACTTTTTTCTGCAGGAAAAAGATTACTTACGGGCGAAAGCCTTTTTATGACCGTTTTTTTAAATGAATTTAATGGCAAAAGAAAAGTAAGCTTTGCTTCGCCATATCCCGGAAAAATTGTAGCCATTGATTTACAACAATTCGGCGGAAGATTTATCTGTCAAAAAGACGCTTTCCTTTGTGCCGCAAAAGGCGTTACCGTGGGCATTGAATTTTCCCGGAAATTAGGTCGTGGTCTATTTGGTGGCGAAGGATTTATCATGCAAAAACTTGAAGGCGATGGTATGGCATTTGTTCACGCAGGCGGAACTTTGGCAAGAAAAGAATTGGCTTCCGGCGAAAAATTAAAAGTCGATACCGGTTGCATCGTGGGTTTTACCAAAGAGGTTGATTACGACATAGAATTTATTGGCGGAATCAAAAACACTATTTTCGGAGGCGAGGGACTTTTTTACGCCACCTTAACCGGACCCGGAATTGTTTACATCCAGTCGTTGCCGTTTAGCCGTTTGGCCGGCAGAATTTATGCTTCGGCACCACAAGGTGGCGGTCAACAACGTGGCGAAGGTAGTTTGCTTGGCGGCTTGGGCAACTTGCTCGACGGCGATAATAGATTTTAATTTTTTGAGGAGCGATTCCGAAGTTTTGCGACCGGCAGAAGGGTTATTGGAGAAAATGGGTTTTGTGTTTGGAATTTTCGGCTACAATTACAACTAAAAAATTCCTAGTACCTAATTACCCACTCCAATAGTTCGTCCCGGAATTTCGGGAGAAGTAGAAATCCCGGGAACAAAAAAGCCAGTGTTTTATTTAAGAGAAATGCGGGAGACAGCTCCTAAAAAAGAATTAATAAGCCATTAATTCTTTCAGCGAGTTTTCTAATCTTCCTTTAGCTAAAAATTGATCTTCCAAAGCTTTGGTGAACGGAATCGCAGAATCTAAACTAGCCACACGTTTTACCGGTGCATCGAGATATTCAAAACAATTTTCCATGATTAACGCCGAAATATCGCTGGCAATTCCGCCAAACATGGTGTCTTCTTGAACGATAATGCAACGAGACGTTTTTTTCACAGAATTAAAAATGGTTTCGGTATCAAGGGGTTGCAAAGTTCTCAAATCAATCAAATCGGCAGAAATTTCCGGGTTGTTATTGAGCACTTCCAAAGCCCAATGAACGGACGCTCCAAAAGCAATAATCGTTACATTTTTTCCCTCACGTATGGTGGCGGCTTGCCCAAACGGAATAGTGTAATAATTTTCGGGAACTTCTTGGTAAACGCTTCGGTACAGCTGTTTGTGCTCGAAAAATAATACCGGATTCGGGTCGTTGATTGCGGTGTTCAAAAGGCCTTTTGCATCATACGGAAAAGCAGGATAAACGACTTTTAAACCTGGCGTTTTGGTAAACCAGGCTTCGTTAGTTTGCGAGTGAAACGGACCTGCTTGGGTTCCACCTCCACATGGCATTCTGACTACCACATCGGCTTTTTCCAGCCAACGGTAATGCGATTTTGCCAAAAGATTTACGATGGGATTGAAACCTGTAGAAACGAAATCAGCAAATTGCATTTCGACTATGGCTTTATGGCCGTTGATGGAAAGCCCCATTGCGGCAGAAACTACGGCACTTTCGCAAATTGGCGTGTTGAGCACTCTTTCTTTACCAAATTTTGCCACAAAACCGTCTGTGATTTTAAACGCACCACCATATTCGGCAATGTCTTGTCCCATAATGACTAGATTTTCGTGGCGTTCCATTGATTGACTCAAACTTTGGGAAACGGCATCAATTAATCTTATATTTTGAGATTCGGCTGAAGGTTGAAATTCTTCGAAATTGTATGGTTTGTAAACGTCGTTGAGTTCCTCTTCGAACGTGGCGACAATTTCGGGTTCGGTTTGCACCATTGCCCAATTTTCATCGATTTCTTTCTTGATTTCAGCACGAATTTCGTCGTCAGTTTCTTCCGAAAGAACATCGGTTAATTTTAAATATTTTCTGTAATTGTCCACTGGATCTTTAATCGCCCACATATCCATCAACTCTTGCGGAACATATTTGGTACCACTCGCCTCTTCGTGACCACGCATTCTGAAAGTTTTAAATTCTAACAAAACCGGACGAGGATTTTCAACCATGGATTTTTTGAGTACCGATAATTTATTAAAAACCTCCAAAATATTATTTCCGTCGATAATATGACTTTCCATTCCGTAACCAATTCCTTTATCGGCGAGATTTTCGCAACGGTATTGTTCGTTTGTAGGTGTCGAAAGTCCGTATCCGTTGTTTTCAATGATGAACATTACCGGTAAATCCCACACGGAAGCAATGTTTAAGGCTTCATGGAAATCGCCTTCACTCGTAGCTCCTTCTCCTGTGAAAACAGCCGTAACTTTTCCGTTTTTCTTTAATTTATTGGCTAAAGCAATTCCGTCGGCAACCCCTAATTGTGGACCAAGATGCGAAATCATTCCAATAATTTTGAATTCCTGAGTTCCAAAGTGAAATGAGCGATCTCTACCTTTGGTAAAACCATTTTTTTTGCCTTGCCATTGCGAAAATAAACGGTATAAAGGAATGTTTCTTCCGGTGAAAACACCAAGATTTCTGTGCATTGGCAGGATATATTCGTCTTGGTCTAAAACCGCGGTAACCCCACAAGCGATTGCTTCTTGCCCTATACCAGAAAACCATTTAGAAACTTTTCCTTGACGGATGAGAATCAACATTTTTTCTTCGATCAATCGGGGTTTTAAAATTCTTTTATATAAATCTAAAAGTTGTTCGTTGCTTAAGTTTTGGCGGTCGAAATTCATCATTTTACGAAAAGGTTTGCGTACATTTTTAGGTTGCCCAAAAGTATAAAAAAATAACAGCTTGGCGACACAATGTTGCAGAATTTTCAATTGTTAATAACTTTTGAAAGAAGTTTCACATAAATAATTTTACATTTGTGATAATAAGGCTTTACGCCAAAGCAAAGTTATTAACATCTATTTTTAAAAGAGTATGCAAAATATTCCTAGTGTTGACTTGCGTGATTTCCTTTCGGACGACCCGAAACGTAAACAAAAATTTGTAAATGAAATCGGAAAAGCATTTGAAGAAATTGGCTTCGTTGCTTTAAAAGGTCATTTTTTAGATGACAAATTAGTGGATGAATTGTATGGAGAAATCCGTAATTTTTTCTCTCTTCCTCTAGAAACAAAAGAAAAGTATGAAATTCCAGGAATTGGTGGTCAACGTGGCTATGTTTCTTTTGGAAAAGAACATGCAAAAGGCAAGAAAGAAGGCGATTTGAAAGAATTTTGGCATTTTGGTCAATATGTAAATAAAGATTCAAGATGGGCTTCAGAATATCCAGATAATGTTGAAGTTACAGAACTTCCAAAATTTAATAAAGTAGGAAAAGAAGCCTATCAAATGCTTGAAAAAACTGGAATTTACGTTTTGAGAGCTTTGGCATTGCACTTAGGTCTAAACGAATTTTATTTTGACAAATATGCCGAAGAAGGCAATTCGATTTTAAGACCGATTCATTATCCACCGATTACAAAAGAACCAGAAAATGCTATTCGCGCTGCAGCTCATGGCGATATAAATTTAATTACGCTTTTAATGGGAGCTCAAGGTCGCGGATTGCAGGTACAAAATCACAAAGGTGAATGGATTGATGCGATTGCGGAACCAGATGAGTTGGTGATTAATGTGGGTGACATGCTTTCACGTCATACCAATAATAAACTAAAATCTACAATCCATCAAGTGGTAAATCCGCCGAGAGAATTGTGGGGAACTTCGCGATATTCTATACCGTTTTTTATGCATCCGGTTAGTGATATGAAGTTGGACTGTTTAGAAAATTGTATCGATGAAAAAAATCCAAAATTATACGACGACATTACAGCGGGAGAATTTTTGCATGAACGCTTGGTTGATTTAGGATTAATTAAAAAATAGTACCAAATTCCAATAATAAAATTCCAAATTCCAAATATTGTACTTTTGGAATTTGGAATTTATTTTTTGAAAATTTTACAAATATGGATTTGCAAGACCAATTAAAAAAACTTTTTCCAGACCATCAGGTTTCAAACGAACCAGAAGCTGTTGAGGAAAAAGACCACGAATTATTTGTTCAAAAAGAACCAATGCTTTGCAAATATGAAAAGCGAAAAGGAAAACCAATCACCATAATTTCGGGCTATGAAGGCGAAGACGAAGATTTTAAGATACTTGCCAAAGAAATAAAAAGTAAATTAGCCGTTGGCGGAAGTTTCAAAGATGGCGAAATCATTATTCAAGGCGATTACCGCGACAGAATCATGAACATCCTCAAAGAAAAAGGCTTCAAAGTAAAACGTGTAGGTGGATAGTATCCTAATCCCCAATGGGGAACCAAAAAAACATATAAATAAAAAAACCTATTGACCCCTAATAGGAATGCCCCCTTTGGGGGTTAGGGGGCTACTATGATACAATCATCAGAATTAATCCTAAATCCGGACGGTAGTGTATATCACTTAAATCTAAAACCAGAACATATTGCACACGACATCATCTTCGTTGGTGACCAAAATCGTGTGGAAAAAATCACGCAGTTTTTTGAAAAAATAGAATTTTCAGCCCAAAAAAGAGAGTTTAAAACCCAAACGGGCATCTATAAAGGCAAACGCATAACAGTAATGTCAACCGGAATTGGACCTGATAATATCGATATTGTCCTCAACGAATTAGATGCTTTGGTCAATATCGATTTGGAAACACGTCAGCCGAAAGAAGAACTTACTTCTTTGAATATCATCAGAATCGGAACTTCAGGTTCTTTGCAGGAAGATATTCCAGTGGACAGTTTTGTGATGTCAAAATACGGATTAGGTTTGGACAACATGCTTCGCTCCTACTTGATTGATGAAGTTTCCAATCCACATATAGAAGAGGCTTTCATCAAACATACCAATTGGGATGAAAGAAAAGGAAAACCCTACGTTATCAAGTGCAGCGATAAACTAGAGCAACTGATAGAAAGCGATAAAATGTTTAAAGGAATTACCGCAACTGCTGGTGGATTTTATGGTCCACAAGGAAGAGTTTTACGTCTTGGTATTCAAGATGCAGAATTGAATGCCAAAATGGATAACTTTCAATTTGAAGATACTAGAATTACAAATCTTGAAATGGAAACTTCTGCTATTTATGGTTTGTCGGCTTTGTTAGGACATCATGCTTTGTCGTTAAATACTATCATTGCAAACCGTGCAAGCGGAACTTTTAGTGAAGACCCGTATAAAGCTGTTGATGAATTGATTAAATATACTTTAGATAAATTGGTTCAATAAATTTTTCATGGATTTAGTTTTAGAAACACCTCGTTTACTACTTCGCGAAATGCGTCATGAAGATGCAGAAGCTTTATTTGAAATGGATTCAAACCCAAATGTGCATGCATATTTATGGAAAAAACCTGTTGTGCATCTTGATGAAGTTCATGCTTACATCGATATGGTCCGACAACAATATATCGATAATGGAATCGGACGTTTTGTGGCGATAATCAAAGAAACCAATGAACTCATCGGCTGGACTGGAATCAAATTCGTAAACGACCACATCGAAAACGGAAATACCAATTTCTATGATTATGGTTATCGTCTAAACGAAAAATTTTGGAACAAAGGCTATGCTACCGAAGCCTCGAAAGCTTGGCTCGATTATGGTTTCAACAAAATGAATATCCAAGAAATGAACGCTTACACCCATGCTGAAAACGGAGCATCAAATCAGGTCTTGCAAAAAGTGGGTTTTAATTTCATTGAAGATTATCCAGACAAAGACGGTGTGATTTGGAAATGGTGGCAACTAAAGAAAAGTTATGAGTTATGAGTTATGAATTGTGAGTTTTGAATTGTGAGTTTTGAATTGTGAGTTATATCATTACTTCTAACCTTGTAAACTTTAAACCTTAAACTTTAAACTGTTTTAAACCTTTAAATAAAAAAAATGAAAACAATCAAAATAGCCGGAGTTCCAGAACATTTCAATTTACCGTGGCATCTTTGCATCGAAAATAAAGAATTTGAAACCGAAGGCATCAACCTTGAGTGGACCGATGTTCCCGAAGGAACCGGCAAATTATGCCAAATGCTTCGCAACGATGAAACCGACATTGCCGTCATTTTAACCGAAGGCATCATCAAAGACATTGTGGCTGGAAATCCGAGTAAAATTGTTCAAGTTTATGTAGAATCTCCTTTGATTTGGGGCATTCACGTGGATGCAAAATCAAAATACAAGACACTTTCCGATTTGGAAAACAAAAAAGTAGCCATTAGCCGAATTGGTTCTGGTTCACAATTAATGGCGTACGTAAACGCTGGAAATTTAGGTTGGAATCCCGAAAACTTGAAATTTGAAATCGTCAACACCATTGATGGAGCTGTTGAAGCCTTATCCAACGGAACAGCCGACTACTTTATGTGGGAACGCTTTATGACAAAACCTTTAGTTGATGCCGGAATTTTTCGCAAAATTGGCGAATGCCCTACGCCTTGGCCTTGTTTTGTAATTGCTGTCAGAAATGAAATTTTGGAGAATCATTTTGAAATCATCGAGAAAATCCTTAAAATTATCAATCAAAAAACAGCACATTTTAAACAAATTGAAAACATCGGCATAATGCTTGCAACAAGATATAATCAGCAAGAAACCGATATTCTAGAATGGCTTTCATTAACCGAATGGTCTCAGGAACAACTCACACCCGAAACGTTAAACAAAGTTCAAAATCAGCTGCTGGAACTCGGTCTTATCGATAAAAAAAGTAATTTTGCAGAAATAGCAATAAGCTAAAAAATTCTCGGCCCAAGGGTTGCTATGACACAAAAGGAGCAAATAAATTTTCAGAATATCAAAGAAAAACTGCAGGTTAAAAAACCTTGGGACAGTATTATTATTGTGCTTTTGAGTGTGTTGATTGCCATTCCCGTTTTCATTATCATTCACCATCAACTTATCGACCCAAACTGGCCATATCAAATCGACAGAATTTTACTTTTTATTGGGGTCGTAGCGTTAATAACCATCGTGTTAAGATTGCTAAAAACCATCATCATAATCTGTTTAACCTTATATTTATTGGTATTAATTTACGGAAGTGTTTTTGGAAGTTACGGCTTCAACAGTGTCTTTGAAGATTACCGTTCTATGGTTTATATGATGGCCGACGACCCAAATCCACAAGACATCATCATCTCCAAATTATTACCTTTTCCCAATAAATCCAAAATTTTAAACGCCATTGAATACGACAATCCGAAAGTTCGCAACTTCGCACTTCTCGCCACAACCAAACATTTTAAAAACGTAAAAACCCATCGGGAATACCGGTTAATCATTCAGTGTTTTGCGGTATTTAAAGAAATTCAAAGCCGTTGGAACTACGTTAACGATCCAAAAGGTAAAGAATATATAGCAAGAGCCACTGAATCCCTCATCCATTTTTCCGGAGATTGTGATGATCACGCAATTCTCATGGCCGCTTGCGTTCGTTCGGTTGGCGGTACACCACGGCTTATTCACACTGGAGGTCACATTTATCCAGAAGTTTTAATTGGTAACAAAACTGATCTCGAAGCTATCAACTATTTGGTCAAAGAAATTCTATTTCAACAAGAAAGTAAAAACAAAGAACTCCATTACCACATTGACGAACGTGGTCAAATTTGGCTCAACCTCGATTACACCGCCACTTATCCAGGAGGTCCTTTCATGTCAGAAGAAATTTTAGGAGCTTTGACTTTGAATTAGAAGCGAAATTTTCGGCATTTTTAAAACCATGTTCCTGCCTTCCTTCCAAATCTTTTTATTTTTTTAAAGAAAAAAATAAAAAGGATTTTCCCTCCAGTCAGGGCTAGATGAAAAACTTTAGGCTTCTATTACACTTTTGGACTCAACTTTGTCTAAAATGTTTCGCCTTTTCAGAGATTTCCATAGCCAAAGCTACAATTTCAAGATTTTTAGATAAAACCTGTAAGCTATCAGAATATTACCACTCAATTTCTGCTTTACCTTTCGATTTCAAGTAATTATTTGATTGACTAAAGTGTTGATTTCCAAACCACAAACCACGATTAGCACTCAAAGGTGAAGGATGACCAGTTTCTAGAACCAAGTGTTTTTGTCTATTGATTTTTAAACCTTTTTTCTTAGCAAATCCACCCCAAAGTAGGAAAACAACTTCTTCACTATTATCTGAAATTTTTTGAATTACGGCATCTGTAAACGTTTCCCAACCTTTCTTTTGATGGCTTCCAGCTTCGTGAGCTCTAACGGTTAAAGTCGCATTTAGCAACAAAACACCTTGCATAGCCCAACGTTCTAAATTTCCTGTCGCAGGAAAAGGCTTCCCTAAATCGGCTTGAATTTCCTTGAAAATATTAACCAATGAAGGTGGAAAAGGAATTCCGTCATTAACCGAAAAACACAAACCATTAGCTTGTCCAGCTCCATGATAAGGATCTTGCCCTATTATTACCACTTTTACCTCATCAAATTTACAATGGTCAAAAGCCGAAAAAATTTGAGAACCTTTCGGATAACACGTAAATTGCTGGTATTGTTGTTTCACAAATTGAATTAATTCTTGAAAATAAGGTTTTTCAAACTCATTTTTCAAAACGTTCTCCCAAGACGGATGGATCTTTACAGTCATATTTTTATAAAAATCCAAATTTCGGAAAATAAACTCAAATTGAACGTAATTTTTAGCATTCTGTTAGCAAAACTGTACAAGTTCATTTAAAAATCAGTGGGATGTTTTTCGTAATTTTGTAAAAATTTTGCTATAAAAATAAATGATCAGCATTACCGATAAAACCCTACAAGACTTAGAATTTACAACCGTTCTCGAAACCGTTTCCGAACTTTGCATAACGGAGTTGGGCAAAGAAAAAGCACTCAACATTTCCCCAGTCAAAAATCCCGAAACGTTGATGAATATGTTGTGGCAAACGTCAGAATATACTTCGTCTTTTTCCAATAATAACGCGTTACCCAATCATGGTTTTGAAAACATTAGTAACGAAATAAAATTTCTCGCCATTGAAGATAGTTTTCTCGACGCATTGGCCTTCCGAAAAATTGCCACCGTTTCCGAAACGGTAAATACTTTATTGCTTTTTCTAAAAAAATTCAACGATTACTACCCAAAATTGAGCGAAAAAGCTTCGGAAATTGAATTGACCAAAACCATCATTCAAAAAATTGACGAGGTAATCGACAAATATGGCGAGATTAAAGACAATGCTTCACCATCGCTTTCGGAAATTAGAAAAAATATCAATTTAGTTCGTGCCAAAATCAACCAAAGTTTCGGAATGGCTTTGTCGCAGTACGCAAATTTGGGTTATTTGGATGACATTCGCGAAAGCATTTTTGAAAATCGTAGGGTTTTGGCGGTTTTAGCTATGTATAGGCGGAAAGTAAAAGGAACCATTTTAGGGAATTCTAAAACGGGAAGCATTTCCTACATTGAACCCGAAGCTACATTGCGCTTTTCTCGTGAACTCAACAATTTACAATTTGAAGAGAAAGAAGAAATTACCAAGATTCTTAGAAAACTTTCAAACGAAATTCGACCTTTTGTATCGCTTCTTAAAATTTACCAAGATTTTTTGAGCGATGTGGATGTGATTGCTGCCAAAGCGAAATATGCCAATAAAATCAATGGAATTCTGCCAAATATTACTAAAGAAAAAAGGATGTTTTTTAGGGAAGCCTACCATCCTATTTTATATTTGAACAACAAGAAAAAAAATGCAGTAACTTTTCCGCAAACTGTTGAACTTACCAATGAAAACAGAATCATTGTAATTTCCGGACCTAATGCTGGGGGAAAAACAATTTCTTTAAAAACAGTTGGGTTGCTACAATTAATGCTGCAGTGTGGGATGTTAATTCCGGTTCATGAAAGAAGTGAAACTTTTTTATTTGATAGGATTTTAACGGATATTGGCGACAATCAATCCATTGAAAATCATTTAAGTACATACAGTTATCGGTTAAAAAACATGAACTATTTTTTGAAAAAGTGTAACGCCAAAACGCTTTTTTTAATAGATGAATTTGGAACGGGTTCTGATCCCGAATTAGGTGGTGCTTTGGCAGAAACTTTTTTAGAAGAATTTTACCACAGAGAAGCTTTCGGAATTATTACAACGCATTATTCTAATTTAAAAATTTTGGCAAATGAATTGCCTCACGCTTCAAACGCCAATATGCTTTTCGACGAAAAATCTCTGGAGCCTCTGTATAAATTGATTTTGGGACAAGCCGGAAGTTCTTTTACATTTGAAGTGGCACAGAAAAATGGAATTCCATTTGGGTTAATCAATCGTGCCAAAAAGAAGATTGAAAGTGGAAAAGTTAGATTTGACAAAACCATTGCTAACTTGCAAAAAGAACGTTCTAAACTGGAAAAAACGTCACAAAATTTGAAGGAGGAAGAAATTCGGGCTCGCGAGGAAAGCAAAAAATTGGAGAATATCAACAGTAAAATTCAGGATAAATTAGAGCGTTATCAAGAACTGTATGATGCTAATCAACGATTGGTTTATTTGGGACAAAAGTTAGATGATATTTCTGAAAAATATTATAATAATAAAAACAAAAAGGAACTAATTGGAGAATTTTTAAAGATGGTGGAGATTGAAAATTCAAAAAGAAAAAAAATAACTGCCAAAGAAAAGAAAGTAAAAGAAGCCGAAAAACGAGAAATTGTAAAAGAAGTAGCACAGAAAGTGGAGGAAATTCGCGTAGAGAAAAAGGAAAAAAAACTTAAAGCAATTAAGGAAGAAGCGGCAAAACCAAAGGTGGTCCTGAAGGTTGGCGACCGAGTGAGAATGCTCGATGGAAAATCGATTGGTACGATTGATAAAATTGAAAAGAAAAAAGCCGTAGTAAATTACGGAATTTTTACCTCTAAAGTTGATTTGGATGCGCTGGAATATGTTCAGCCAAAATAATGATTATGGAAAAATTACCTGCAGGAAAGAAAATAATTTTGTTTGATGGTGTTTGCAATTTGTGCGACAACACGGTTCAATTTATCATTAAACACGATAAAAATGATGTGTTTCGCTTTACCGCACTACAATCAGAAATGGGACAAGAAATTGTAAATTATTTAAAAATCGATACTTCAAAAACCGATTCAATTATTCTATACGAACCTGGAATTGCTTATTATTACAAAGCCGAAGCCGCTTTAAAAATTGCTTCAAACTTATCCGGAATTTATTCCTTTCTAAATATTTTAAACGTTTTTCCTAATTTTTTAAAAAATAGCGTTTATGATTATATTGCCAAAAATCGCTATAAATGGTACGGCAAAAAATCCGAATGCATGATTCCAACACCAGAGCTCAAAGCTAAATTTTTGTAGTATAAAAAAACCGGAACTTTCATTCCGGTTTTTAATGTATTCAAAAAGTGAATTAGTTTTTCACGATTTTTTTAGTGATTGTTCCTTGATCTGAAGAAATGTTCATCATGTAAACACCTGCAGAAAGGTCAGAGATATTAATTTGTGCTTCTAAAACATCGCTTAATTGAATATTTTTCACAGTTCTTCCGTTGATATCCATAACAGCAACATTATTTAGCAAAGCATTTTCAGCGTTTGAAATATTGACAATTCCGTTTGAAGGATTTGGAAACACAGACAAAGTATTAGTATTAAATTTATCAGTTGATAAAGAAGTCGCAACTTGAACGTTGTCAATTGTAAATCCAGAACCATAGTTGTCATATGCAAACAAAAGTTGGTCAACTCCAGTTGTAGTTCCCATTGTAGGACCTGTGTGAACTTGGTTTCCGTTAATGTAATACGTCAGGGTAGAAGTTGTGTAATTAAATGAAATTCTAACGTTGTACCATTGATTAGCCGTATAATCTCCTACATCTACAGCTGGAGTTCCTGTACCAGTACGTGCCAATATATTACCTTGATAATTAAACACTAAATAAGCAGCAAAATTTAGGTCAGCTGATTGTAATGCATAAATTACGTGATCAGAATCAACCGCGGACTCTGGATAAATATCAAATCCAATTTCAAAAACGTTTCCTAAGCTAGGAATATTTGGAGACAAAACACCATCGTAATACCCCCATTCTTCGGAATTTGATGTAAACTGAAGCGCATAAGTACCTGATGACGCTCTTAAATTAGAAACTGATAATGTACTAATATCTGAATCCGCGCCAAAAGCCGGAACCCATCCATTTTGATTTTCTATTGGACCAAGGGTAAAACCCTCAGACGCCTCAAACGAAATATTTGTTTGAGCATTTGTAGAAAAAAAAGCGGCTGTAAGAGCCAAAGTAAGTAAAGTTTTTTTCATTATTTAAAATTTTAATTATTCAGTTTGCAAAGTACAACTTTTCAAATGGTCATAAAATTTTGACAAGTTAAAAAAAACCTAATAAAATCTTAATAAAAAAAAAGCCGAAGTTTTACAACTTCGGCTTTAAGATTAACTTAGAAAAAACCTTTTTAATTTTTCACAATTTTTTTCGTAACTGTTCCTTGGTCTGAAGAAATGTTCATCATGTAAACACCTGCAGAAAGGTCAGAGATATTAATTTGTGCTTCTGAAACATTATTCAATGAAACGTTTTTCACGGTTCTACCATTAATATCCATAACTGCGATATTACTCAATAATACATCTGCCGAGTTAGAGATATTAATGATTCCATTAGATGGGTTAGGATGCACTGTTAAAGTATTTGAAGTAAATTTTTCATTACTTAAATTTAGTGTTACAGCAAAATCATCTACTGCTAAAAGATACATATCCGCAGCAGATACACAGTTGAAACCAACGTTGTAACTTCCAGTAGTTGGAGCGGTAAAACTAGCAGTTGCTTGAGTCCATGTAGTTGTAGTAATACTTGTATTACTAAATAATTCAGTGGTTTGAGCAGCTACAGTAGCGTCATTACCAATTTTTACAATTAGACCTTCTGGATACGTTGCACTTGCCACTCTGTACTTGAAAGCAATGTCATAAGTTACACCAGCGTTCATTGAAATTCTTCTTGAGAATAACCAAGCGTTTGCAGGAGCTGCAGCATTATATTGGTAACCCGCATAATTATTTCCCTCTGCAGCTGTTGGTATAACTCCCGCAGCCGATGCAGCAAATAGCCCCCAATTGTTTCCTGCTCCAGCGTTAAATAGAGTCCATCCTCCATCTACTTCAAATCCGTATGCGTAAGGAACAGCTGCTGGTGCAAATGTTGTTGAAAAAGTAGTAGCAGCTGTCCATGCTGAAACGTCAGTTGCGTTACATCTTGAACGAACATAAGCGTAATAAACAGTACCTGCCATTAAACCGGTAGCTTCAGCGGTATAAACTGTTGCACCAACAGATCCTGTTGCAGGAGTTGCTGAAGTTGGAGGAGTTGCTGAAGACGTCACATAATATTCGTATCCTACACCTGGAGCAGTAGTAGCAGCTACCCAGTTTAAAGTTCCAGTAGTTTCTGTTGAAGCAGAGATTGAAACTGTTCCTGGTCTAACACATGATACTATTTTAGCCAAACGTGTTTCAGGACGAAAATTTGAAGCTGCAACAGTTGTTGGAGCGGCTGTATCATTGATTGCTCCTTTTAAACCACCAACTAGCGTATTTAAACACAAAGCAGTGCTGGGAGTTGTTGCTAATGCACCTGTAGCATTTGATTGGTCAAATGCGATATACAAACCACCACCAGTATATGTAAATGGAGACCCTCCTGTAAATGGAATATCGAAGGTACCAACTGCAGCAGGAATATTAATTGTACTATTATGTACAGTTGTCATTCCTGTAATTGCTGTTGCCCAAGTTGTACTCTTTAAGTTGGTTGCATCAGCAGTGTTTTGCATGTAAACAGTAAAAGACGCGGAAGTTGCGGGAGCTTGCGCTACCGAATAATTAAATCCAATTCCTTGAATTACATCGCCAGTAACAAATCCAGCGGCAGCCATTTCCGCAGCAGTAACAATCCAAATGCTTCTAGCATATCTCGTAGCTCCTTGAGGTGCACGACCATTTTGAGACGTAGAGCCATTATTTGCAACTGGCGTCCCGTAATCAATTTGAGCCGATGCAATTGTGCTAAGACTCAAACATAACAAAAGTAAAATTTTCTTCATATTTTTTTTAAGTTTAGATTTAATATGCGAATATATAAATTATCGCAATCCAAAAAACAGTATTGATAACTTTTTTTTTAAATTATTGATAAATCCGCAAGCACCAAAGCAGCCATGGCTTCAACAATAGGAACAGCTCTTGGCACAACACACGGATCGTGCCTGCCTTTCCCTTGCATTTCAACCATACTTCCTTGCTTATCTATAGTTTCTTGCTTACGCAAAATTGTTGCAACTGGTTTGAAAGCTACACGAAAATAAATATCCATACCGTTTGAAATGCCGCCTTGAATACCGCCAGAAAGATTGGTTTTTGTTGTTCCGTCTTCGTTATATAAATCGTTGTGTTCGCTACCTTTCATTCGTGCGCCACAAAATCCGCTTCCGTATTCAAATCCTTTAACCGCATTTATCGAAAGCATTGCTTTTCCTAATTCGGCATGGAGTTTGTCAAAAACGGGTTCACCCAAGCCAATTGGCACATTTTGAATCACACAAGTTATCGTCCCCCCCACTGTATCACCGTCTTTTTTAATTTCTTTGATATACTGAATCATTTTTTCGGCAGTATTTGCATCTGGACATCTAACAGGATTGCTCTCTATCTTTGAAAAATCTAATGCCTGATAAGGTTTGTCAATAAAAATTTCTCCGACCGATGATACAAAAGCTGTAATTTTTATTTCTGAAATTATTTGTCTCGCGATGGCACCACCTACTACTCTGCAAGCTGTTTCTCGCGCAGAACTTCTTCCTCCACCTCTATAATCTCTTATTCCATATTTTTTTTCGTAAACGAAATCTGCGTGGCTTGGCCTGAAAACATTTTTGATATGATCATAATCGGCAGACTTTTGGTCTTCATTCTTGATGATAAAGCCAATTGGCATTCCGGTGGTTTTTCCTTCAAAAATTCCTGACAAAAATTGTACTTCGTCTTCTTCTTTTCGTTGTGTAACGATTGAAGATTGTCCCGGTTTTCTTCTGGATAATTGGTATTGAATTGCTTCAAAATCTAATTGGATTCCAGGTGGACATCCATCTAAAATACCGCCGATTGCTTCTCCGTGGGATTCTCCGAAAGTGGTTAATATTAATTTTTTTCCAAAACTATTTCCTGCCATTTTTATTTTCTTTACTGAACAAATTTAATTAATATCGGGCTAAATCTTGTTACTTTTTTAACTATTACAAAATTTCAGGTTAATATGGGATGCTTTATTTTGAAAAACTTTAAAATAACTTCCAATTGAAAAAAAGAACGGTTGAATTAGTAGTATTGTCCGATGTCCATTTGGGTACTTTTGGATGTCATGCCAAAGAGTTGTATTCTTATCTTTCATCTATCAAACCTAAGATTTTGGTCTTAAATGGCGACATTATTGATATTTGGCAATTTCGGAAATCATATTTCCCAAAATCACATTTAAAGGTAATTCGAAAAATTCTCGACTTAACTTCCAAAGGAACCCAAGTATATTACATTACTGGAAATCACGATGAGATGCTGAGAAAATTTGCCGACTCAAAAATTGGTAATTTCACCATCTGTAATAAGTTAATTTTAGAATTGAACGGAAAAAAAGCATGGTTTTTTCATGGAGATGTTTTTGATTCTTCCGTGAATCACGCCAAGTGGATAGCGAAATTAGGCGGAATTGGTTATGATTACCTCATTTTACTAAACAGATTTATCAATTGGTTTTTAAAACAACTAGGAAAAGAGCCTTATTCCTTTTCTAAAAAAATTAAAGCAAGCGTTAAAAAAGCCGTTAAATTCATTGGTGATTTTGAAAATGCAGCAATTGAATTAGCTATTGAAAACCAATACGACTATGTCATTTGCGGACATATTCATGAACCAAAAATCTTAAAGCATAGTAATAAAAAAGGGGAAACGTTATACTTAAATTCCGGAGATTGGATAGAGAATTTAACCGCTCTTGAATACAATAAAAAAAGATGGAAATTATATTTTCATAAAATGACTGAGATTTTCCATGAAGAGGATTTTCATGAAATGGAAACCATTTTAGCAAATAATCATACTGAGCTAATTTTGCCAAAATAAAAATACTCGTTAATTGTTAGAATATTCTTAAAAATTTGAGTCTTACCGCATTTTTCTGTAACTTAGATTTAACTCTAAATTAAAAAATGTATGAAAAAATTATTTTTCTCAGCACTAATGTTGGCCGGATTGGCTTTCGGTGCTCAGGCTCAAGAAATTCCAAAAAACGCATTAGGTTTACGTTTAGGTGACAATGATGGTTTTGGAGGAGAACTTTCTTACCAACGTGGATTGGGAGACAACAATCGTTTAGAAGTTGACCTTGGCTGGCGTAATAGTAACCATGTAGATGCTATCAAATTAACCGGGTTATACCAATGGGTTTGGAATATAGACGGTGGTTTTAACTGGTATGCCGGTGTTGGTGGAGGTGTTGGTTCTTGGAGCGTTGACCACAACGATAGAGATGACAGTGGCGCTTTCGCATTTGTAGCTGGAGATATTGGTATCGAATATCAATTTGACATTCCATTAATGTTATCGTTAGATTTTAGACCCGAATTATACTTTGCTGATGATTTTCGCGACGATAACTTTGGTCCAGATATCGCATTAGGTATCAGATTTAAATTTTAAAAAAAAAAAAGAAAATGAAGCGCTTCCTGAATTTAGGAAGCGTTTTTTTATTCTACAAATTTGATTGCTTTCGTCGAACTAATTTTCGCAATCACATAAGGATTTGTCAATGCCATCGTTACAATTTCTCCGTCTTTCGGCAAAATTTTCTCAACTGTAATCAATAAAATTTCATTTTTTTCTTCAACTGATTTTATATTGATGGAATGTCCGCCGGTATTTTTTTGTCCCAAAAATAATGCAACCACTTGTTCCTTTTTAAAATCAACCTCAAGATTACCGTCCAAGTTAATTTTTTGAAGTAATTCAGTAAAATCAGTGGAGTTATTAATTACTTCAAAAGATTTTTGCTCCAAACCTCCATATTCGGATTTCGCTAAAACTGTCACCAACTCTTTACTGGATTTTTGAAATGCTTCGCTCGATTTTTTTTGCGAACTGTTACAACTCAAAAGTGCAACTGCCGTGATTGCTGTAATTATATTTTTCATAAATAAACTTTTTTCTTGAGTGCTTTTTCGTAAATAGCTTCGTACAAGGGAAGAATATTGGCGATGTCAAATTTCTTAGCAATATTCATGGCGTTCTCTTTAAATTTCGAAAGTGATTCATCGGAATTTAATATTTTGATGCCGTTTTGAGCCATTTCTTCCACATTCCCCACATCGCTTAAATATCCTGAAACGCCATTTTCATTCACTTCCGGCAATCCTCCCGAATTAGTAGAAATTACCGGAACGCCTGAAGCCATTGCCTCTAAAGCTGCCAATCCAAAACTTTCCGTTTCCGAAGGAAGTAAAAATAAATCGGTGTAGCATAAAATAGTATCAATGTCGTTACTGTTACCAAAAAAAATCACTTTGTCCGAAATTCCTAATTCCTCACACAATTGTTCGGCAACTTCTTTTTCAGGTCCTTCGCCAACCATCATTAATTTAGCCGGTATAGATTTTTGAATCAAATTAAAAATTTTCACTACATCCGGAATACGTTTTACCTTCCTAAAATTACTAATATGCGTGATAATTCTTTCACCGTTTGGCGCCATCAAGGCTCGTTGACATGGAACATTCTGGTTAATTTTATTTTTGTTGAGTTCAATAAAATTTGGAATTAC
Organism: Flavobacterium ichthyis; assembly: GCF_009915155.1. Lineage (GTDB taxonomy): Bacteria > Bacteroidota > Bacteroidia > Flavobacteriales > Flavobacteriaceae > Flavobacterium > Flavobacterium ichthyis. The sequence continues at coordinate 56,918 of NZ_JAABLM010000003.1, forward strand.
TTCAATATCTTTTTTGACCTCGAAAAGGTTGTAGGTCTCTTCTTTCAAACTCTGTGAAACCGAAGTAACCACATCGGATTTATTGATGCTAAAAGTTACGGCCGGCTTGTAAAACGGATGACTTCCCACTAAAGTAATATCGGTTCCGTGTAAAGTAGTGACCATAGGTATTTTTATTCCTTCGTGTTTCAGCATTTGTTTTGCCATATAACCTGCATACGCATGTGGAATGGCATAATGTACGTGTAAAAGTTCAATTTTGTGCAATTTTACCATATCAACTAATTTGCTCGAAAGTGCTAATTCATAAGGTTGAAAATGAAAAAGTGGATATTCTGGAACTGCCACTTCGTGGTAATGTAAATTAGGGTTTAATAATGCCAATCGTACTGGTTGACTGTAAGTTATAAAATGAATTTCGTGTCCTTTTTTGGCCAATTCCAGCCCTAATTCTGTGGCAACAACTCCACTTCCTCCAAAGGTTGGATAGCATACAATTGCAATTTTCATGTTTTGTAAAATAATAGACTACTAAGGTACGTAATTTTTACGAAGACGCGGATAAATGTAAAAATAAAGAAGCGATTACAATGACTAACCGCTTCTATAAAATTGTAACAATTATTAATGTTTTTCGATGTTGACATGATTGTGTAAATCATCTAAATCGTCCAGTTGATAAACTGTTTTAAAACCTTTGAGCGTTACTTTAATATTTTCGTCCGAAGCTTTTATGGAAGCAAATTCCTGTATTAAATCAAGTACATCATGAGCAATATATTCCGTATCAGAAGCGTCAATAATTACAGTAGAATTTTCAGGGATTTCCATCAAAGTAGATTTGATTGCGGCTTTGTTTAAAAACGAAACTTCTTGCGCTAAGCTGATGTGAATGATATCGCCTTCGGCAAATTTTTCTCGTTTGAAATGATAGGCTCGTTTTAAATTTCCGCGTAAAATAAAAATAATACTAATTACAATTCCTAATACCACACCTTTAAGCAAATCCGTGAATACAACGGCAATGGTAGTGGCAATAAACGGAAAATAAAGGTATTGGTTTCTGGTAATCATTTTTAAAAAGTCAACATTTCGATACATTTTAAAAATAATGAAGGCTACAATGCAAACAGTAAATGCTATCATCAATATTTTGAAATATAAATGATTAGAATTTTGAAAAACAATTATGGTAACAATGATTGAAACAATTAGAAAATTAAGCGCTTTTGGCATTAAATCGACAAAGTGTTTAATATTTGGCACTGCCAGCTTGTAACCTACCATTAACAAAACTGCCGCTAATGTTGCCAATGGAATTTTATTTAATAAAACCGGAATCGATAAAACGCAAAACAGCAACAAAAATCCATGAATAATTGTTGACATTTTCGATTTTGCGCCAGCATTAGCATTTGCCGAAGAGCGAACCACTACGGAAGTCATGGGCAAACCGCCAATTAATGCGCTTAAGATATTTCCAATTCCTTGGGCTTTCAACTCAACATTTGTATTTGTATATCTTTTTTGCAAATCCATTCTGTCCGAAGCTTCAATGCAAAGTAATGTTTCAATTGAAGCCACCGTGGTAATAACTGCGGCAAAAACCCAAACCTGAGGATTGACAATTGCTTTAAAGTCAGGGAAAATCAAACTTGAAGAAAAATCGTCAACGGATTTCGGTACCGGAAGATTGACCAAATGTTCTTCTGAAATGACGAGATTACTTCCAGTAGTTTTAAAAATTTCGTTTAAAATAATTCCCAAAATAACGGCTACTAATGCTCCAGGAATAACTTTTATTTTCTTTAAAAAACGAACTTTTTCCCAACAAATTAAAACTACCAAAGCACTTAACGCAATCATAATCGCTCCAAAATGAAGGTGATTTAATGCGCTAAAAAGTGATTCAATTGTGTTTCCAGTTTTTTCAACGAAAGCTTCATCACCTTCAAAATCTTTGTCGTAACCCACGGCATGTGGAATTTGTTTTAAAATAATAATAATTCCAATTCCTGCCAACATGCCTTCAATAACATTATTTGGAAAGTAATTTGAAATGCTTCCCGCTTTGATAAAACCCAAAATAAGCTGAAAAATTCCGGCTAAAACGACTGCCAATAAAAAAACTTCAAAGAATTTTAAAGTACTAATCGCATCTAAAACAATAGCGGTTAAGCCAGCCGCCGGACCTGAAACGCTAATGTGAGATTTACTTAACATTCCTACGATAATTCCACCAAAAATTCCCGCAATAATGCCGGATAACGGTGGTGCTCCGGATGCCAATGCAATTCCTAAACACAATGGCAAAGCCACTAAAAATACAACCAAACCTGATGAAAAATCAGATTTTAAATTACCAAAAAGACTGGTTTTTTTTGTCATAACCAAAAAATAACGTTTGAATACAAAATTTTAAGCGATTGCGAATTTGCGCCACTTTCTTAAATAAGGTATCAAACGGTTTCAGGAGGAGGAGCATAAACCGGAAGAATTGGTTTTTTGATAATAAAATAAGGATTAAAATAATGCAATTTATTGGATTGGGAATCCAAGTTAAAAGTATTTGATTGTTGCAATTGCTGAAAATCTCTTGAACTTATATGCTGTATTGTAATTTCTTCTTCTTCATTACTATTATTTAAAGAAATGGTTTTTACCTCCTTGTCAATAGCACAAACGAGTGTTGGCGTTGCCAAAAAAAACATAAATTCGATTAGAAAAAAAAGAGAGGCTTTCATGCGACTAAATTATAAAAAAATAGCAATCACATCATTTTTTCACAATTTTTTTTAACTTATAAAAAAAGTGCTGTGAAATTTTTAAAATTTTACAGCACTTCGTACGAAATATCAATTAGCAATAGGGAAATTATATTTTTTCTTCAAGCCATGCTTTCATCATCCAGATTGTTTTTTCTTGCTCTTTTATAAAATCGCTCATCATAGAATTCGTTCCTTCATCGCTAATCTCATCAGACTTATTGAGGATTTCACGCTCAATTTTTAATAATTCTGAAAGTGAGTTTACAACTAAATTTACCGCTTCATCATCTTTTGAAATATCTTTACCTACCTTTAAGCTGTTATGTTTTAAATAATCTTCAAAAGTATGCAAAGGTTTTCCACCAACGGTTAAAATTCGTTCTGCAATTTCATCAATTTTAAGTTGAGCATCATTATATAATTCTTCAAATTTAACATGAAGCTCAAAAAATCTTTTACCCCGAATGTTCCAGTGTATTCCTCTTAAATTTTGATAATAAACTTGAAAATTTGACAATAATCCGTTGAGGTCGTTAGCAATGTTTTCGGCGTCTTTAGATGGTAATCCTAAAATATTTGTTTTCATTTTTTTTTATTTTAATAATGAGTTATTCTATAAATTTACAAAAATTCAAATGTTTATCACAATAAGTATTGTTTATAAATTTCTATATTTGCATCAAATAATTTTATAGAAATGACTATTACTCAATTATATTATGTTTTGGCAGTAGCCGAAAATAAAAATTTTACGCTTGCCGCTGAAAAATGTTTTGTAACGCAACCCACGTTGAGTATGCAAATTCAGAAACTTGAAGAAGAGCTGGGAATTTTAATTTTCGATAGGACAAAAAAACCAATTCAACTTACAGAAATTGGACAGAAAATTGTAATGCAAGCTAAAAACATTGTCAATGAATCTTACCGAATTCAAGATATCGTGGACCAACAAAAAGGATTTGTAGGTGGCGAATTTAAATTAGGAATTATTCCTACAATTACGCCAACTTTATTGCCGATGTTTTTGAAAAATTTCATCAATAAATATCCGAAAATCAAACTGATTATTGAGGAACATAGCACTGAAGAAATTTTAACGAGACTCAAAAACGGTCATTTAGATGCAGCAATTGCGGCAACGCCTTTGGAAGATGATAAAATCAAAGAAATCGTACTTTATTATGAACCATTTGTTGCTTATTTTCCTGAAAACCATACAATTAATCATAAAAAAGAAATTAACCCAACCGACCTTGAAGGCGAGAATATTTTGCTTTTGCAAGATGGTCATTGTTTTAGAGATGGTATTTTAAATTTATGCAAAACGGCTTCAAATCAAGAAAATAATGCTTTTCAACTCGAAAGTGGAAGTTTTGAAACGCTTATAAAATTAGCCGATGAAGGCTTAGGAATTACACTTCTCCCCTATTTACATACTTTAAATTTAAGCGAAAAAAATCAGCAGAAATTAAAGTCTTTTCAAGATCCAAAACCTTCAAGAGAAGTAAGTTTAATTTTCCCGAAAAGCGAATTGAAAATGCACATCATTGACGCTTTACGACAAGTTATTGCTGGTGTTGTGAAAGGGGCTATTGTTTTTCAAAATGTAGAAATTATTAGTCCTTTGCCAAAACAAAAATAAAAAAAAAGGAGCCCTCTTGGGCTCCTAAATATTTATCGGTTAATGATTACCAGACAGTGCTTTAACTCTGGTTTTTCGTTGGTATAGCTTAAAAGCCATTCCCATAATTGCTCCACTTCGTAAGGCAACATCGTTTTGACTGCTTTTTCTAATTCTTTGCAAAACAACAAAGGATCGAAACTTACTTTTTCCAAAATTGACTTGGTAAATGCAAACATTTGTCGTGCCATGAATGTAATTTATTTTTTAGGTTTAAGTTGAATGTTTTGGTTAAAAGAACTTATTGTAAATTTAGTAAAAAAGTAAATTAGTTTCGTTTAAAAAAAGTTAACTAAATCTAAAAATTTAAACATTTAACATTATAAAAAAAATTTTACCTTTTATAAGCTCTTAACATTTCTCTTTTTCCAGGTGGTCCGGCTAATTTTTCTACCATAAATCCGCTGGATTTCATAGCTGTAATGATTGGAGTTCTGCAAGCGTATGTGACTAAAATTCCGTTATTTTTTAATGCTAAAAACATTTGTTCAAAAATGGCTTCATTCCATAATTCCGGTTGAACATTGTAGCCAAAAGCGTCAAAGTAAATTAAATCAAACTGTGATTGAAAATCAATTTCCTGAAATTTTATTTTCTTTTTTTCAAATGAAAAATGGTTGCCTAAATTTATTTTCTCATTCCATAAACAAGTGTGCATTTCTAAAAAAATTTCGGCAAATTCGCCAGCATTCAAAGCATGGGAATATTTCATTTGCATGGCATCTTCAGGAGTTATTGGAAAAGCTTCAATTCCCACATAATTAATTTTTTGTGCAGACTTTATAGTTTCTAAAAAAGTGATAAAGGCATTCAAGCCAGTTCCAAAACCAATTTCTAAAATTGATATAGGCTTCCCTTGTAAGATAGAAAGCCCATTTTTAATGAATACATGTTTCGCTTCCTGGATTGCTCCATGACGCGAATGATAGGTTTCATCCAAATCTGGCATATAAATCGTTTGGGACCCATCTGCCGTTTGAATGATTTCTCTTTTCATTAAATATTAAACTTTAGAAGTGTTTTTCTTTGAATAACGTATCCAAATAGACATACGAGAAACATTTGAATTATAACAAAATAAATTGGATCAATCAAATAGGAACCTGCATTTAATTCTTTAGAAGCCATTATATCAAATGCCGTGACATAGGTCAATACGGCAACAAAAAAGATAATTGACACCAATAAAATGGTATTTGCAATCGCATTAGAAAATTTGTCAATGACACTTTTTAAACTATATATGATGAAAAATGTAAGTGTACCTACGAAAAAAAACATAAAAAATTTAGGCAGTAAAATTTCTTTTTCCTTGACATTAATCGTCACCGTGCCGTTCACGAAATCCTGAAGTCCAAATTGGGAGCTAAAAAATATAATTAAAGCTAGCAGAATGACCGCAATCCATACAATTTCAAGAGCGTTATTTCGTTTTTTAGCAATTTTAATGTCTTTTTTCATTATTGATTTTATTCTATATATAATTTTTTAATTCTCGGTATAGGTCCTGTACATTTTACTTCGTGACAACTTACGCAAGCTGATATGGCGCTGTTAAAATGTAATTTTGCGTTTTTAGGATCTTTATAAATTTTTTCTTGTGCGTCAATAAAAATAGCGGCTTGTTTTTTAAAAAAAGCGTCGTTCTCACTCTCATCGGTCATGCTTCGTTCGTGTATTTCTAGAAAATGTTGCGGAAACTGACCTATCGTATCACCTTTCGAAATTTGATTTTTAAGCCTTTGGTTATCAACATACATCTGCTCCATTAAAGCTGCCATTTCTGACATTTCATACATTTCAAAACCCGAAGAAACCGTGTCTTTAACCGCAGTTTTTTCCTGTGCAGGATTTTTTTTTGTAGCATCATTTTTATTACATGAAAGTACGAAAAAAGTACCAGCTAAGAAAGCTAAAACAAAGTTAAACTTCATATTATTTGCTTATTAAAACACCATCTGCTAAAAACGCATAAGTGAATTTTGGTTGGGTAATTTTATCAATTTCTGCTTGAGATTTACCGCCGTCTTTTGCGTAATGTTTTAATTCTGCCACAGTAGTCTCGGTAAGAAATGCTTTTCCGCTTACAATTGCTTCATGATTACCTTCGTCTGCATTGAGAGGTACAAAAAATCCGTAATCTTTAAAACGCACAAATGATTCATTTGCTGCCGGAAGTTCTAATTTCATCCAGCAGCCTTTTTTCTTACATACTGACTTTATTTTAGACTTAAATTTAATGGATACGGTATCGCCAGATTTTAGCGATTTATATTTGTCAATCATTTGTTGCGATGTCAACGCTTTTTCTTTTGAAATTTTATTTCCAAAAGAAGCATAGTCAACTTTAAGATCATTGGAAGCGGTTACTTTTAATTCTGTAGCATCTTCTTCTTTCTCATTTTTTAATTCAGTTGAAGCATGATCTTTTACCCAAACAACTGTATCAGTTTCAGTCCTTGATATAGTGTCATTTACACTTTCTATCTTTTCTTCTGGCGAATTTGCTTCTTTATTTTTATCAGCGCAAGCGAAAAATGAAGCTAGAGCTACCGCAAAAAACAATGTCTTTTTCATAAATATTGACTATTTAAATGTGTATATAGTTGCAAAAATAGTAGAATTCTCTAGAAACCGATTATAACTGCAATATTTTTTTGGAAAATCTATAAAACTTGTTGACGAGAAAATTATAAATTAAGAGAAAATTATTGCTAGCTAAATAATTCTTTGCAACTATCTTTTGGATTTTAATGAAACGTAACATTTTTTACTAATTTAGCAAAATGTTATCCAGTTATTGTGTTTTGCCAGCAAAAAAGTCTAACCAATTAATTGATAACACTTTAAGAAAACTCATTATAACGAATGACTGATCATACTCCTTTCGAAATCGATATAGTTAAGGCAAAAAGTAGTAAAATTGATACTGTAGATTTTGAAAACCTCGCTTTTGGAAATATTTTCACTGATCACATGTTAGTTTGCGATTTTAAAGATGGAAACTGGCAAAATCCTGTGATTAAACCTTACGAACCGTTTTTAATCGATCCTTCTTCTAAAGTTTTTCATTACGGTCAAGCTATTTTCGAAGGAATGAAAGCTTACAAAGATGAATATGATGATGTTTGGCTTTTTCGTCCGGATGAAAATTTTAAAAGATTCAATGCTTCTGCAACAAGAATGGCAATGCCAGAAGTTCCCGAAAATGTTTTTATCAATGGTTTAAAAAAACTATTAAACATTGAAAAAAATTGGGTAAAAAAAGGTTTGGGAAACAGTTTGTACATCCGTCCATTTATGATAGCAACTGGAACTGGTGTTGTTGCAGCTCCATCCAATAATTATCGTTTCATGATTATTTTATCGCCGGCAAAATCATATTATTCTGGTGAAGTAAAAGTAGTTATTGCCGAACATTATAGTCGTGCCGCAAATGGCGGAATTGGTGCTACAAAAGCCGCCGGAAATTATTCTGCTCAATTTTATCCCACCAAGTTAGCCAATGATCAAGGTTTTCAACAAATTATATGGACTGACGATGCCACGCATACAAAACTGGAGGAAGCCGGAACGATGAATGTTTTTTTTAGAATTAACGATACACTTTTCACAGCGCCAACAAGTGAAAGGATTTTAGATGGCGTTACCCGAAAAAGTATAATTACTCTAGCTGAACATTTGGGAATCAAAGTAGAAGTACGCTCGGTTTTGGTTTCGGAATTAATTGAAGCTGCTAAAAATGGCACTTTAAAGGAAATTTTTGGAGCAGGAACGGCAGCGGTCATCAACCCCATTGTGGGTTTTTCGTACAAAAATGAATACCACGAATTACCAAAACTGGAGCAATCAATGGCATTACAATTGAAACAAAAGCTAACCAACATTCAATATAAAAATGATGAAGACATTTTTAATTGGACGGTGAAGATATAAGATTTAGGATTTTAGATTTAGGATATAAAATTTTGCCAGAGATTAAGGATTAAAAAGATTTTTCCAGTCTTTAAAGTCTTATAATCTGTGGCATTTATTTTTAAACACAATTTTTTTTGTGAGAGATTTTTCTATCTTAAAATTATAGAAATCACGTAAACTCTGAAAAAAGATTTTACTTCAAAATAACTGAAAAGTCAGGTTTAAAATAATTTGGACCTTTGATAACCTTGCCGTCTTCGCGATAGATTGGTTTTCCGTCTTCACCTAATTTACTCATGTTGCTGCGTTGAATTTCATCAAAAACGGCTTCAATTTTGTGTTGCAAACCGTGTTCGATAATTGTTCCGCACAAAATGTAAAGCATGTCTCCCAAAGCGTCGGCAATTTCTACAATATCATTATTTTGAACGGCTTCCAAGTATTCTTCATTTTCTTCTTTCATTAAATTATAACGAAGTAAGTTTTTTCTTTCGCCTAAACTTCCCATCGGAAATTCGCTGGAACCTAAGCCAAAAGTGTCGTGAAATTCTTTAACTGCGTTAAGTTGCTTTTGCATAAATTATCAATTTTAATAATGTGCAAAATAGTTATCTTTAGATTACAATTGATTAATTTTGCAAAAAAAATACCATGTTTACCTCCGGACAACTCGTTTTTGCTGCTTTTTTTGTTGTAGCTTTTGTAATCGCAATGATTTATGCTTACCGAAAAGATTTAAAATTACATCAGGTTTTTTACAAAAAAAGCTATTTAGTTTTGTTAGGATTTCTAGTTTTTATCGGACTTCTTTTTGTGATAAAAGTTTATTTGAAGCACTGATTTTATTGGATAAAAAAAACGCCCCAATTAAATCGAGGCGTTTGAATTGAAATTAAAAATTAATTTTCTGTTGGTAAAAAACCATAATTTTTGGAGTAATAAAGCATTTGCTCTGCAAAAGTTTTTGGCTGTTGAATTTCAAAAGAAACAATCTCGCCGTTTTTGTCCGTTTTTGGAACAATCACCGGATTTACAAATCCGCTGTAAGGCGCTGATTTAAACTTTTTGTTTCGTTCGAGAACTTCTTTATGGATTTTTTGATCCACTTTTACACCATAATTTTCCACCAAAGCCTTTGCTGCTGCAAAATCACCTTCGGATTTGATGCGTTGGGTTTCTTTCAACAATTCCCCAAAAAGTTGGTGTAATTTTTCGTAATTGGTCACATTAAAATATGTTTTTCCATTACGGATTACTTTCTCAATCACATTGTCTTTTTTTCCTTTTTCAAAAACCCAAGCACTAACCCATTGACGGTTTCTCATGTGTGCCTCTTCGATATTTGCTCCAGGTTCCAAACGAATTAATTGTGTCATCAAACCATTTCGGATGTAACCGTCGTAAGCCGTCATCCCGATTTTTTTCCAATCATCCACCAAACCTAATTCTTGCAATTTTGGATTGTACAAATAATATAATCCCACTAAATCTGCTCTTCCCTCTTCCAAAGTTGAAGCATAACTTTTCAAGGTTTCTTTAGGCGTTCCAACTCCAGGATTAATTTGCCCGGAAGCATGGCCAATTACCTCGTGCAAAGCCGTATGTAATTTGTCAGAAAGTTCGCCATATTTTTCCTGCAATTTAATTTCTTCCTCATCGTGGGCAAATTCTTTCAAACGATCTGAACCACCCGAATTATTGTAAGCTTCCACAATATTTCCTAAAGAAACGGACTTTGAACCATGTTCTGCTCGAATCCAATCGGCATTTGGCAAATTCACACCAATTGGCGTACTTGGTGAAGAATCTCCTGATTCTCCTGCAACAACTACCACTTTGTAAGATACGCCAACTACATTTTTCTTTTTATGTTCAGGCATTAAAGTAGAATTATCTTCAAACCATTGTGCATTTTTAGAGATAACCGCCATTTTTTCGGACATGTCAAAATCTTTAATTTGCACCACAGATTCGTACGAACCTCTATAACCTAACGGATCATTGTAAACTTCCACAAAACCGTTGATGTAATCGATGTTACCTTCGGTAGCTTCTGTCCAAGCGATGTTATAATCATCCCAAATTTTTAAATCTCCGGTTTTATAGTATTGAATTAACAATCCAATTGCATCACCTTGTTTTTTATTTTCAGCAACGGATTGTGCTTTTTCGAGCCAAAAAATAATTTTGTCGATTGCAGCACCGTACATTCCGCCACTTTTCCACACTTTTTCTTCAATTTGCCCGGAAGCATTTTTCACCAATTTAGAATTTAATCCGAAAGAAACCGGACGAGCCGGATCAGCACTTTTTTTAGTTTTGTAGAATGCTTCGGCTTCGGCATCTGTAATTCCATCTTCGTAAAAATTCACGGCAGAACCGGCAAGTAAACCTTTGGATTCATCCAAATTTACCTTTTTTGCATCTTTGTCATTGAACAAAATTTCCACGATTTCGGGTGATAAGGTAGTTTTAGTTTCGGAAAGCAAAGTATTAAAATACGCTTTTGAAAACGCAGGTTTAATTTTATCCGAAGAATAATGATGGTGGATTCCGTTAGAAAACCAAACACGTTTTAAGTAGGTTTCAAAATTTTTCCAATCTTCAGTATTTTTATCGCCTTCGTAATTTTGGTAAATACTTTCTAAGGCTTTTCTTATTGATAAATTGTGTTTGTAATTTTGGTCCCAATGAATATCGCGACCTGCCATCCCGGCTTGTGTAAGATAATACACCAATTTTTGTTCCTTAAGGGTTAATTTTTCCCAACCCGGAATTTGATATCGTAAAACTTTTATATCCGCAAATTGCTCTACTTCATACTCAAATTCGTTTGAGTTTGAGCCAACAACTCCCGCTTCATCATTATTTTTTCCGCAAGAAGACAGCAAAGCTCCAGCCAAAAAAACAGCGGCGAAATTTCGTAAATTCATGTTATTTATTTAATTTTTTAAAAAGTTAGAAAGCAAATATAGGATTTTTGATTTGAACGCAAAATTGTTCAAAACCACAATTCTTGCCCTAAATTTTGTACTTTTGTAACACAAAACACTTTTTCATTTATGCGAATTTTAAAATATTTGTTGCTTTTAATTCTATTGTTGGTCATTGGTGCGGTGGTTTTTGTGGCCACTCAAAAAAATGAATTTGAAGTGAAACAATCAGCCGTAATACATGTCAAAAAAAATGTGGTTTTCAGCTACGTAAATGACTTGAGAAACTGGGAAGAATTTGGCGTTTGGAAAGATGATGATCGTTCCATGCAATTTATTTTTGGCGATACAACTATTGGAAAAGGGGCAAAATATTCTTGGAAAAGTTCGGCAAATGATGGTGAAACCATAACGGTTTTTGAAAAGGAAAATGACAGTATTGCCCAAAAAAGTATTATTTCGGGTGAAAAAGTGCAAACTTATTTTACGTTTAAAGATACCGTTGGTGGAACTAAAGTGACTTGGTATTCTAAAGGAAAGTTAACTTTTAAAGCAAAAGTTTTAGCGTTACTTGATGGTGGTGCCGAGAAAATGATTGGTTCGGTTTACCAACGATCGCTAAAAAAATTGGACAAAATTATTACCCACGAGATTAACACTTATAATATTAAGGTTAATGGCGTGGTTCAAAAAACGGGTGGCTGGTATTTCCAACAAAAAATTACTTGTAAAATTGATGAAACACAAAAAAACATTAGTTTGATTACAGCAAAAATGATGTTGTTTTTTAAGGAAAACCAAATTAAATTAACGGGAAGTCCATTTGTAATTTATCATGAAGTCAATCGTACCGAAAACACAAACACCATTTCGGTATGTTTGCCCATGCCCGATGAAATTTACACCGCTCCGGGAAGTGATTATTTTAGCGGAAATTTAGCGCCTTATCAAGCCGTGAAAACCACTTTGTATGGAGATTATTCACACTTGGCGGAAGCCAAAATGGAAACCATTAACCACATTAGAAAAAATAATTTACAGCAAAATTTAGCCTTTCCAATAATTGAAGTGTATAAAAAATCAGCTTCGGAAATAAAAAGCCCGTCAAAATGGGAAACCGAAATTTTTGTAGCTACCGGTAATCAACCAGCTCAAAATCAAACCGTTGTAAAACCTACACCAAAACCTCAACCCGTAGTTGTTCCAGCACCAATGGTAACTACTCCAACTGAATAATTTTTGCAAATAAAATTTTAAATTAAACCAAATCGATTAACTTTAGTCCAATAAGAAAAAAAGAGTTGGTTAACGAGAAAGATTTTATCGCAAAATTGATGCATCCGGAAACGCGGGAAACTGCATTTGCGCAACTCGTTCGTGATTACCAAAAACCACTTTATTATCACGTTAGAAACATCGTTTTGAACCATGATGATGCTGACGATGTCATTCAAAACACGTTTATAAAAGTTTTTCGACACTTGCCAAATTTTAAAGGTGATAGTAAACTTTTTTCGTGGATTTATCGCATTGCCACCAATGAAGCCATTGATTTTATTTCGGCGAAAGCCAAACGAAACGGCATTTCTAACGGTGAATATTTAGAGAAAGAAATTGAAAAATTACCAGCTGATATTTATTTTGAAGGTGATGAAATTGCTTTAAAACTTCAGAAAGCCATTACCAAACTTCCAGAGAAACAGCAACTGGTTTTTAAAATGAAATATTTTGAAGAATTAAAATACGAGGAAATGTCCGAAATTTTAGGTACTTCGGTTGGAGCATTGAAAGCTTCTTATCACCATGCCGTGAAAAAAATTGAAGAATTTTTGTTAACCCATTAAACCATTTTACCAAAAAATAGTCTTACCAATATGAAAATTGATTTAGAAAAAGACCCCAAAATTAAAGGCGGATTTTCCGTTCCTGACGATTACTTTTTGTCGTTAGAACGGCGCATTTTGGAACAAATTGACGGGCAAAAAGAGGTTCCGGTAATTTCATTTTTTCAAAAAAATAAAGCCAAAATTTTTGCCGTTGCCGCATCGCTTACCGCTGTTGCTTTGGCATTAACAGTTACATTTCAACAATTGGCTAATCCAGAAATTACTGATGTTACCATCGAAAATTATTTAGCCGAACAAAGCAATTTGAGCCAATACGAAATCATCGAACAGTTAAATGACGCTGATATTTATGCGTTAGAAAATGAACTTTTGGCAATAGATGAATCTTCAGCAGAAAATTACCTTGCTGAAAGCAATTATATCGAAAATTATTTATCCGAATAAAATTATGAAAAATTATATTACGTTTATATTGTTGATGTTAAACATAGTTTCTTTTGGGCAAAATGACAGCAAAAGAGAACAAATTAAGTCGTTAAAAACTGCTTTCATCACATCAGAATTATCGCTTACGTCTGATGAGTCGTCAAAATTTTGGCCTATTTACAATGCTTACGACAATGAGCAATTCGAACTTCGGCACAAAAAAATGCGACCTTTAGGAAAAAAATTGGCAAATGCTGACCAGCTTTCGGAAAAAGAAGCGCAAAATTTATTGAGCGAAATGCAGCAAATTGACGACGATTTGTACCAAAATAGAAAAAAATTGATGACAAATTTGAGGAATGTGATTAGCCCGCTAAAAATTTTAAAATTAAAAAAAGCAGAAGATGACTTTAACAGGAAACTGCTTCGTCAATATAAAAAGAAAGATTAAAAAAGAAACCCGTTTCAAAGTTGAAACGGGTTTCTTTTTTTTTAGCGGATTTCTACAATTGTTTCTCGACCAATTCTCGATTTTGGCCTAACATTAGGTTGGTTTGAATCATCATTATCTCTAGCTCCTAAAGCCACAGCTACTAAAGGCTGATAACCTTCTAAACCTAAAATTTGTTTGTATTTTTCGGGTTCAATCCCTTCCATTGGCGTAGAATCAATTTCCATGTTTGCGGTAGCACTTAATAATATTCCCAATGCAATGTAAACTTGACGCGACATCCAGATTTTAGCGTGTTCTTCGCCTAAAGGCTTGATAAAAGTTTTATAATAATTTAAAGCGCCTTCTGGTAAATTTTCGGCAACTTGTTTTTCGAATAGTTCTAAATCATCGATAACATTTAAGACTACCAAATGGCTTCCCTGATTGATTTTTTCTTTATTGAACATGGAAGCTTCGGCTAATGCTGCTTTTAAATTTTCATCGGAAATAATCACAAATTTCCAAGGTTGGCTGTTGATTGAAGATGGAGTTAAAAGCAGGATTTCTGCCAATTGATCAATTTTTTCAGAGGGTATCTTCTTGGTTGCGTCATATTTTTTTGTGGTATATCGCAACTGCATTGATTGTAAAAAAGTCATTTTTTTAAAGTAATTTTATTAAACTATCATTTTTATAGTTGCAAAAGTAAGTATAGTTATTTACATTTGCAATAACGGTTAAAAATGATAGTACAATGTTTACAATAGATGATAAAAATTTTCCATGTAGTACGAGCGTGACTATGCGATTTATTGGCGGTAAGTGGAAAGCCGTTATTTTAATACATTTGGCAAAAAAGACTCAAAGGTACAGCGAATTGCGAAAGATGATTCCTACTATTACAGAACGAACTTTGAGTTTACAACTGAAACAATTGGAAGAAGATGGTTTAATTTTACGCCAAGTTTTTACAGAAAAACCACCATTGACGGTAGATTATAGTTTGACCGATTTTGGAAAATCATTGATCCCGGTTTTAAAAAGTATTGCCGAATGGGGGATTTTGGCACAAACTCATTCTAATAAAATAAAAGAACTTCGAAGTAGTTAAATGTGTAGCAGTTGAATTAACTTTGTCCTATAAAATAAAAATAAATGTTTACTATTCTACAAATTAAAGACGCACATTCAAAGGTTAAATCCGGGGCAGATTTTCCGGCATACGTTCGGGAAATAAAAAATTTGGGCGTTACGGGTTACCAATATTTTGTTACTGATGGTCGTTCGGAATATTTTGGAACAAATGATTATCAGCAAGTTGGGGAAGCAAAATATGATGTGCTAAAAATTTCGGAAATCACTAATTCTGAACAATTTAAAGCAGATTTAAAATTACATCAACAAGGTAATACTGATTTCATCACGTTTTGTAATGATTGTGCAAAGTCAGGTATTGAAAAATGGGTACTTGACTTAAACGAAATGACTTGCACTTATTTTGACTCGCAAAAAAATACTATTTTAGTAGAAAATATTCCACAGTAAATTTATCTTTTGCCCATGAAAAAACAACTTTCTTCATCAGAAACCAATGATTTGTTAGCTGTTTTATACGAAAGATTTCAGGAAAATATGGATCGTCATCCTAGAATAAATTGGGATGATATTGTTACAAAATTGAAAGCAAATCCTGAAAAATTATGGTCATTATTTCAAATGGAAATTTCGGGAGGCGAACCAGATTTAGTGGTTTTAGATGCTAACGCAAATGATTATTTTTTTGTGGATTGTTCCGCCGAAACTCCAAAAAATAGAAGAAGTTGTTGTTTTGACCAAAAAGCACTCGACGGGAGAAAACTCAATAAGCCAGCCACAAATGCGATGGAAATGGCGAAGCAAATGGGAATTGAAATTTTAGATGAAGAGCAATATCGAATACTTCAAAATTTAGGGAAATTTGATTTAAAAACCTCAAGCTGGATTGCCACTCCTGAAAATATAAGAAAATTAGGTGGTGCCCTTTTCTGTGACAGGCGTTATGATTCAGTTTTTACGTACCACAACGGTGCAGATTCTTATTATGCTGCACGAGGTTTTAGAGGCATTCTAAAAATATAATTTAATTTAGACTATTTTTAAATAGTTTTCTGTTTTTCGAGACTTAGTTTTAAAATTTTAAATTAAAACTTTAAAAATTCAATTGAATTCATAAATCGCATTTTTTAATTTATATTTATTCTAAATAAACTTTGACTGAATTTGGTTTAACAATACCTTTGCAAAAAAAAACAAAACCCTTGTTAAACCAATTTATCTCAAATGAGTAAGCAATTTAAATTAGTACTAATCGCAGTCTTTTATAGTGTTATTCTTACAGCCCAAAATACGGGTACAGTTATTGGAAAAATTACTGATTCCGAAAATTTTCCTCTCGAAAAAGTTCAAGTTACTTTAATTTCGCCCAAGTACGTTACGCAAACGAACGCTAATGGCGAATTTGAGTTCAAAAATATTACTACTGGAAACTACTTTATACGCTTTTCCATCTTAGGGTATAAATCTAAAGAAGTTAGTATCAGCGTATTTGAAAATCAAACTACGGAAATCCCAACCGAAAAACTGCTTTCAAACAGCGAACAATTAAACGAAATTTTTATTGAAACGTATTATAACAGATACACAAAAACAGAAAGTGAATATGTTTCTAGAATGCCGATAAAGAATTTAGAAAATGCATCGGTTTATAATGTTGTAACTAAAGAATTGATGAAAGATCAATTAATTACAAGTCAAGATGAAGCATTAAAAAATGTTCCGGGATTGTATCAAATTTGGGCAGCAACAGGAAGAACAGGAGACGGCGGATCTTTATTTGCTTCGCGAGGATTCGTCACTCAAAGTTTATTGAGAAACGGAATAGCAGGAAAAATTACCAATAATGTTGATGCCTCAAATTTAGAAAGGTTAGAAGCCATTAAAGGCCCGTCTGCCACACTTTTTGGAAGTCTTTTAACTTCTTATGGTGGATTAATAAACCGCGTTACTAAAAAACCTCACGAAAATTTTGGTGGAGAAATTTCATATCAAGCGGGAAGCTACGGGTTAAACCGCATTACTGCCGATGTAAACACAGCGTTGAATAGTGATCAAACAGCGTTGCTTCGCGTAAATGGCGCATATAATAACAGTAATACATTTCAAGATTTTGGAAAAACAAGAAGTTTTTTTGTCGCACCTTCTTTTATATATAAAGTAAACGACAGATTTACCTTATCAATTGATGCTGAACTTTCAAATGTAGATGCCTCATCAATGCCATTGGTTTATTTGCATTGGGGACAAACTCCAAGTACTTTAGGTCTTTCAAATGCAAGCGAAATTCAAATGGATTGGAAACGTTCATTTACTGGTGGAGAATTTATGATGAATACTAAAACCGCTAATGTTTTTGCGCAAGCAGATTATATAATAAACGATAATTGGAAATCGAGCACGGTTTTTAGTACCAGTTCGAATCAATCTTTTGGTCCACAAACATGGTTTTATTTATTGCCGAATAATACCATGGAAAGAAATGTTTGGAATATCGATGGAAGAGACAACATTGTAGAATTTCAACAAAATTTTAATGGCGAATTTAATGTCCTTGGTTTAAAAAACAGGTTTCTTGCAGGAGGAGATATTTATAGATTAGAAACCAAAGCGGCAATTGGATATTTACCTACTTTTTGGACATTTGACACCATCAACTATTCTGGTGAGGTACCTAATTATTATGATTTTAACCCTACAAATGCCGAAGCACTTTTCGCTCAAGGAACCCAAGCCATCACTCACAGTTCTTTAACAACTTATAGTGCTTATTTGGCCGATGTTATTAATGTAACAGAAAATATTTTGCTTTCGGCGGCATTGCGCTTTGATCATTTTGAAAACCATGGTATTTATAATCCAACTAATAATACTACGAGTGGAGCATTTTCACAAAATGCGCTTTCTCCAAAATTTGGGGCTGTAATCCAAGTATTAAAAGATCAAATTTCATTATTTGGAAATTACCAAAACAGTTTTAAAAATGTAATGAATACAAATCCAGGAGCTACTGAAACTTTTAAACCCGAAACAGCAAACCAGTTTGAAGCAGGTGTAAAAATTAATGCATTTAACAACCGTTTGAGTGCCTCGTTAAGTTATTATAACATCAACGTTGAAAATATTGTTCGCGCTTCAACAGCTCCAGGAATTAACGTTCAAGATGGCAATCAAACCAGCAAAGGTTTTGAAGCAGAAATAACTTCTAACCCAATTCCTGGATTAAACTTTATTTTTGGTTTTGCACACAACAACAGCAAATTGAACAAGGTAAACGACCAAAGAGTTCAAGGACTTCGACCAGAAACTGCAGGACCCGAAAATATGATTAATTATTGGGTAAACTACAGTTTACAAGATACATCACTAAGAGGTTTAGGATTTGGATTTGGCGGAAATTACGGCAGTAAAAATTATGTTTATAACCAAAATCCTTCGGCCGATGGAAATCCTGCAAATGTAGAAACCTATTATTTACCTGAATATTTTGTAATGAATGCAGCACTTTATTATGACCAGCCAAAATACAGATTTTCATTTAAAGTAAATAACTTAACAGATGAATTATATTTCAATGGCGGTTATACTACTACTAACGTACAGGCTCCAAGAACATTTATGGGAAGCGTGGCTTACAAATTTTAATGAGTTTTAAAAAAAATATTCGTTTTTTACACAAATGGCTCGGATTACTTTCCGGGCTTATTGTGTTTATTGTGAGTATAACAGGTTGTATTTATTGTTTTCACGATGAAATAAAAGATGCCACAAGATCTTATCGGAAAGTATCAATAGAAGTCCATGATTATGTGCCTCCTTCCTATCTGCAGCAAAAAACAAAAAAATTATTCTCTGGTGCCACTACAGAAATGGTAATTTTTTATGGAAAAGATAGATCTGCAATTGTCTATGGAAGTTTAAATCATAGGTCTTACCGCTTTTATTACAATCCTTACTCTGGAGTATTTTTAGGCGAAGAAGATGTTGAAAAAGACTTTTTTACTATTATTGAAAATATTCATATGCATCTTCTATTTCCACCCGAAATTGGGAAACAAGTGGTAGGAATCTCCACGATAATTTTCATCGTTATGCTTATTTCGGGAATTATTTTATGGTGGCCAAAGAAGAAAAAAGATTTCAAAAACCGCTTTAAAATTAAATGGAGTGCTAAATGGAGACGTGTTAATTATGATTGGCATAATGTTACCGGATTTTACATTTCAGTCGTAGCTTTTGTAATAGCAGTTACTGGTCTTTCATTTTCATACCATTGGGTTCACGACGGACTGTATTATGTAGGTAATTTAGGTCAAAATTATCCGAACGAAAATGTGGCAATAAGAATTACGCCAGCTGTTGCTTCGGTAAAAGCACCGGTAGATTTAGCATTACAAACAGCGATGAACATTAAACCTGAAGATGAAATGTTTTTTGTTTGGGAACAAGGAAACAAAAATCCTATTATCACCGGATCATATCCAAAAGCGTGGCATTTTGATCACCAAACGAACTTATCATTTCACCCTACTTCTGGTCAATTACTTCAGCAAAATCTTTACGAAAATAAAAGCGCCGGAATGAAATTACAAGAGATGAATTATGGACTTCATACCGGCCAATATTTTGGTTTGACTGGAAAAATACTCGCTTTTATTGCAAGTTTTTTTGTGGCACTTTTACCAATTACTGGGTTCGTAATTTTATACGGACGAAAAAACAAAAAACTCAAAAAAAACCAAAAATAAACTTTTCTCTTGTATAATGAGTGTTTACATTCATCAAACATTCAAATAAGACCAAACGTTTTCTTATCCCAACAAATTAATTATCAATTAGTTGATCATTATTTTTGTATGACATTTGATTTTGGCACAGATATTGGTTTTAGACTATCAAACGATCGCTTTAGACCATTACAAAAAATCTCAAAAACTTAGAAATCATGAAAACCAAATATACTTTTTTAGCACTATTACTTGCATTTTTTACAATACACGCTCAAGATAGAACTACGGTTACTGCAAACAGTACAGATATTAGTGACAATCTTGATTTAAGAGCAGTTGCCTCAATTTTTGGAGATTCGAGAGATTTAGCTGATTTTGAGCAACGCTTGAATGACCCTAAAATGCAAATTTCAAACCTTGATTTAAATGGCGATAACCGAGTTGATTATTTACGAGTAATTGAAGCAACTGAAAATGGTTTGCATCTCATTATCATCCAATCGGTTTTAGAACGCGATGTGTTTCAGGATGTGGCTACAATTGAGGTGGAAAGAGACCGCAATAACAATGTTCAAGTACAAGTCGTTGGGGATGTTTTTATGTACGGAAACAATTACATCTATGAGCCGGTTTATGTAACAAGACCTGCTATTTTCAACATTTTTTGGACCAATTATTACCGTCCCTATGTTTCACCTTGGTATTGGGATTATTATCCAACTTATTATTATGCTTGGAATCCATATCCAATTTTTAGATACAGAAGAAATGTTCACGTTCATATCAATGTTCACAACCATTACAACTATGTTGACGTTAGAAGGAGTACACGAGCGGTTGCCTTGCACCAAACGAGAAGAAGTGATGGCTATGCGGTTAGAAATCCGCAACGATCTTTTGTAAACCGAAATACGAATGTAACTAACAGATACGAATTAGACAGAAATAGAAACACTCTAACAAACGGAACCAGAACTGCTGAGTCGCAATCTGTAAGAGCCACCGGAACAAGAGGTTCATCAACTAGAAATACAGCGATAATCAACAACGAAACAAGTACTACGAGAAACGTAGAAACTAAAGCCGTTAGAAACAATTCTGGACGAAACAATTCTGGACGAAACAATTCTGGACGAAATAATTCTTTAACTACGGAAAAAGCCACTCGCGTAAATAGGGATAGTAGTAACGAAAATTCTATGATTAGAAGCAATAATACTAATCTTACAAGAAATACAGGTAACGACCGTGTAGAAGCTACATCAAGAAAAGCAGCGACAAGAACTACGCAACCAAATGTAACTCCAAGAACACAACGTAATCAGCCCGCAAGAAGTAATATAAGTAGATCAGCTCAAAACAATCAACGTGCTACTATTCCAAGCCAATCTCGAGGAAATTCTTCAAGAGAAAATAGTACTTCAGGTTCACGACGATAGTAAACCAACATGTAAAAGAAAAGGCGTTTTTGGAAAAAAAAACGCCTTTTTTGCTTAGCTGCTTTTTACAGCAATAAATTCTGCCAAAAAATGTAATACCTTTGCAGTTCAATTAATTTAGAATGAGATTACACAGAAATTTAGTTTACACTACAATAGATTCTTTAAACGCCATCTTTAATGAAGGCGAATATGCCGATAAAGTAGTTGCCCGAGCTTTAAAAAAAGACAAGCGTTGGGGAAGTGCAGATCGAAAATTTGTAGCCGAAACTATTTATGATATCGTAAGGTGGAAACGCCTTTACATGGAAATTGCCGGAGTAAAAGAACCAATGGATCGCGATCAATTGTGGCGAATTTTTGGCGTTTGGGCGGTTTTAAGAGGTTACCCAATTCCGGATTGGAGACAATTAGAAGGAACTCCAG
Organism: Flavobacterium ichthyis; assembly: GCF_009915155.1. Lineage (GTDB taxonomy): Bacteria > Bacteroidota > Bacteroidia > Flavobacteriales > Flavobacteriaceae > Flavobacterium > Flavobacterium ichthyis. Next base: position 78,611 of record NZ_JAABLM010000003.1, read on the forward strand.
AAAGAAGAATCAAAGGGAAATTTGATGAGTTGTCTAAGATTAGAAAATTTCGCGAATCAATTCCGGATTGGATGGATGAATTAGGAAAGGCGGAATTAGGTGAAGAACTTTGGAACAAAGAAATTGCTGCGCAAAATCAGCCAGCAAAAGTAATTTTGCGCGTGAATACTTTAAAAACAACACGCGAAAAACTTCGAGCCATTTTGATGGATTTAGACATTGAAACCGAATTTTTACAAGATCAGCCAGATGCATTAGTTTTAAAAGAGCGTGCCAATGTATTTTTAACTGATGCTTTTAAAGAAGGATTTTTTGAAGTTCAGGATGCAAGTTCTCAATTAGTTGCACCATTTTTAGAGGTAAAACCAGGAATGAGGGTAGTTGACACTTGTGCTGGAGCTGGAGGAAAAACCCTCCACATGGCTTCATTAATGGAAAATAAAGGCCAGTTGATTGCCATGGATTTGTACGAAAGTAAACTGAAACAACTAAAAATAAGGGCTAAACGAAACGGTGCTTTTAACATAGAGTACCGAATCATCGACGGAACGAAACCCATCAAAAAATTACACGAAAAAGCTGATCGTGTATTGATTGACGCACCTTGCAGTGGTTTAGGCGTTTTGAAAAGAAATCCAGATGCAAAATGGAAACTCCAACCAGAATTTATCGATAATATTAAAAAAGTTCAAGCGGAAGTTTTAGACAGTTATTCCAAAATTGTAAAACCGGGCGGAAAATTAGTGTACGCCACTTGTTCCGTTTTGCCTTCAGAAAATCAAAACCAAGTGAAAAATTTTCTAGAAACGGAAAACGGAAAACAATTTTCTTTCGTAAAAGATGTAAAAATTTTAGCGTCAGAATCTGGTTTTGATGGTTTTTATATGGCTTTATTAGAAAGAAAAGAAAAATAATTATTTTATGAAAAAACTTTACTCGTTATTTGCCGGATTAAGTATAATGATGGCTTTTGGACAAGCAGGAGCTCCAGCCACACCGTATTATAATGGATTCAATTGGAACCAAACTGGATCCGCTTTGCGAACAGCTCTGGCATCAAAAATTTCGCTTACCCATAGTAGAAACTTAAGTTACGATGAGGTATGGGAAGCCTTAAAAGTTACCGACTTGCTACCAAGTCAAACCTCCAACGTAATGTTAATTTATGGGTTTAGTAATAATATTTGTCCAAGTTCAAGCTCGGACGATAATGATCATAAATTAAGAAATAAAAATAGTAACGGCGGTAGCGCAAATTGTGAATGGAATAGAGAACATACATTTGCACAATCACTTGGAAATCCTGAACTTGGACAAACCGGTCCAGGAGCCGATGCACATCATTTACGAGCTTCAGACGTTCAAAGAAACGGACAAAGAGGAAACTTAAAATTTGCTGCTGGCTCAGGAAATTCTGGAACAGTTTCGGGTGGTTGGTATCCTGGAGACGAATGGAAAGGCGACGTGGCGAGAATGATGATGTACATGTATCTTCGTTATGGAAATCGTTGTTTACCAACAGCAGTTGGGACAGGATCTACGGCAGCATCGGATAGCAATATGCTAAATTTATTTTTGCAATGGAATGCTGAAGACCCGGTTTCACAATATGAAGACAACAGAAATACCTATTTAGGAACAACTTCAAATGCATACGGACAAGGAAACAGAAATCCTTTTATTGACAATCCCTATCTGGCAACCCTGATTTGGGGTGGTCCAATTGCGCAAAACAGATGGCCATTCTTAGATACAGAAACTTTTGAAATGCTTGATGCTGTGGCGGTTTATCCAAATCCTTCAAATAATCATAGAATTAATATTGACTCTGATGTGGTTTTAGATGAAATTGAATTGATCAACATTAACGGACAAATCATTCAAAGAATTCAAAGACCATACGCATCAGGAAATACTTATTCTCTAGAGAATTTACCTTCCGGATTTTATTTCTTAAAAATTTCAGCGGAAAATCAATCTACAACTAAAAAAGTAATTGTTAACTAATTGATTTTTAACAAATAACTATAAGTCTGCATGATCATTTGCAGACTTTTTTTTTGCTAAAAATGTAGGTCAACCAATTTATTAGCTTAAATTTGCCGTTCCATAAATATATTCAATGAAAAAAATTTTTACCCTAAATCTTTTATTATCAAGCTTTTGTTTGCTTGCGCAAATTCCTAATGGATATTACAACAACGCAACCGGAACCGGATATAATTTAAAAACACAACTCAAAACCATAATTTCTAATGGTCATTCCGGAAAATCTTACGATAATCTTTTTACCGATGTAAAAGGTTTTAAAGCTACGGACGTGGATATTTTTTATGAAAATGATGGCAGTATTTTAGACATGTATTCGGAAAATCCAACCGGAGCTGACGCATACAATTATAGCTATTATGCAAATGACAAATGCGGAAATTACCAAGGCGAATCGGATTGTTACAATGGCGAACATTTTGTTCCACAAAGTACTTACAATTCAGCAATGCCGATGGTTGGCGACATTCACCAATTAACTCCAACTGACGGCTATGTGAACAACCGAAGAAGTAATTTTCCTTTTGCTAATATTTCTAATCCAACTTGGACATCAAACAATGGTTCAAAATTAGGCAGGATTAACATATCTGGTTATTCCGGTTTTGCATTTGAACCAATTGACGAATTTAAAGGCGATGTTGCCCGAATTTTATTTTATTTCGCAACAAGATACGAAAATCAAGTATCTAACTATTCGTTTCCAATGTTTAATGGAACAAGTAATCAAGTATTTAAAACTGATTTTTTGAATATGTTATTACAATGGCATCAAAATGATCCGGTTAGCAATCGCGAAATTCACCGAAACAACAAAGCTTATTTGTACCAAGGAAACCGTAATCCATTTATCGATCATCCTGAATATGTGCAACAAATATGGGGAAGTTCGCTTTCAACCGAAGATTTAAACCTTTTAGCAGATTTGTCAGTTTATCCAAATCCTTCTAATAATCACAAAATAAATATTGAAATTGATATAGTTTTGGATGAAATTCAATTAATTTCAATTAACGGGCAAATGATCCAAAAAATCCAAAAACCCAATGCTTCTGGAAATACATATTCTTTAGAAAATTTACCTTCTGGATTTTATTTCTTAAAAATTTCAGCAAAAAATCAATCAACAACTAAAAAAATTGTAGTAAACTAATTGATTTTTGATAATTAATAAAAAGCCTGCAATAATACTGCGGGCTTAATTCTTTTACGAAAAGTTAAAGTTTAGGTCAACGAAATTTATCGCCCTAAATTTGCACCTCCAAAAATTTATTGAATGAAAAAATTGTTTTCGGCAGTAGCACTTTATTCTTTCGCTATTGCTACGGCACAAAATGGAGCTCCGGCATCTCCTTATTATGACGGGTTTAATTTTCAGCAAACTGGTATTAATTTAAGGAATGCTTTAACTACTAAAATTACCGCTACACATGTGAACACAATCAGTTATGATGAAGCAAGAGAGGCCTTGAAAATTACTGATTTAGAATCGTCAACATCCAATAATGTTTTGCTTTTATACGGTTGGGCAAATGGTTCAGGCGATGTTACTAAAGACCGAACAAGGAGCAAATCAAATTTTGGTGGCGGAAATGGCCAATGGAATCGTGAACATACTTATGCAAAATCTCAAGGAACGCCCGCTTTGGGAACTTCCGGACCTGGAGCTGATGCGCATCACCTTCGCGCATCTGACGTTAGAAGAAACGGAAATAGAGGGAATAAAGATTTTGCAGCTGGACAAGGATTTTCTGGAGATGTTAGTGGAGGTTGGTATCCTGGAGATGAATGGAAAGGAGATGTGGCACGAATGATCATGTACATGTACGTGAGATATGGAAATCGTTGTTTACCAACTAATATTGTAAGTGGAAGTAGAAATTCAATTGATAGTAATATGGTAAATTTGTTATTACAATGGAATGCCGAAGATCCCGTTTCAGAATATGAAGACCGACGAAATACTTATTTAGGAAACGCTTCTAACACATACGGTCAAGGAAACCGAAACCCTTTTATTGACAATCCTTATCTAGCCACGATGATTTGGGGTGGTCCTGCGGCACAAAATCGTTGGCAAAATCTTTCATCTGAAAATTTTGATGCTTTAACAGCGCTTTCAGTTTACCCAAATCCTTCCAATAATCACAGGATTAACATTGATTCAGAAATTATTTTAGACGAAATTCAATTGATTTCTACCAACGGTCAAATCATTCAAAAAATTGATAAACCAACAGCATCTGGAAAAACATATACGTTAGAAAACTTGCCTTCCGGATTTTATTTCTTGAAAATTTCGTCAGAAAATATTACGACTACGAAGAAAATTTTGGTGAATTAATTTTTTTCAAACTAAAATAACAAGAAGCCTTTTTGAGAAATTAAAAAGGCTTTTTTTATACATTTATTCCAAAATTATTAGCTCATGGAAGATTATCTGGAAATCAATAGAAAAGCTTGGAACGACCGGACGGAATTTCACATTGCCTCGGAATTTTACAACCAACGCGAATTTTTACAAGGGAAAAACTCGCTAAACGAAATTGAATTATCGCTATTGAGAGCTATTCAAAACAAAAAAATATTACACCTTCAATGTCATTTTGGGCAAGACACCATTTCGCTTTCAAGACTTGGGGCAATTGCTACCGGAGTTGATTTTTCGGATAAAGCCATTGATTTTGCCAAGAAAACTGCAAAAGAACTAAAGCTCGACACTCAATTTATTAACTGCGATATTTACAGTTTGCCTCATTTTTCAAATGAAAAATTCGACATCGTTTTTACCAGTTACGGAACGATTGGTTGGCTTCCGGATTTAGAAAAATGGGCAAATATTGTGGCTATGTTTCTAAAACCTGGAGGCAAATTCATCATGGCAGATTTTCATCCTGTGGTTTGGATGTTTGACAATAATTTTAAAGAAATTCAATACCGATATTTTAAAGATGAACCAATTATTGAAGAACTAACTGGTACTTATGCTGAAAAAAATGCACCCATTTCTCGCAAAGAAATTAGCTGGAACCACAGTTTAAGCGAGTTAATCAATAGTTTGCTAAAGCAAAATTTAGAATTGAACGAATTTCACGAATATGATTGTTCGCCATACGATTGCTTCAACGAAACGGTTGAAATCAATCCGGGAAAATTCAGAATCAAACATTTAAAAAATAAAATTCCCATGGTATATTCTATTTTGGCAACTAAAAAACCGTGATTTATTTAAAAATAAAAAACTCCAACCATTAGCTGATTGGAGTTTGTTTTTCTATAAAAATTGTTCAGAATTAATCGTTCATTGAGATTAAAAATTCTTCGTTATTTCTGGTTTTTTTGAAACGATCGTTGATAAAATCCATGGCTTCCACCGGATTCATATCAGCCAAATATTTTCGCATAATCCACATTCTTTGAATAGTTCCCTCGTCTAAAAGTAAATCGTCACGTCTTGTACTTGAAGAAGTTAAATCAATAGCAGGGAAAATTCTTCGGTTGGCAATTTTTCGATCTAATTGAAGTTCCATATTTCCAGTTCCTTTAAATTCTTCAAAAATTACTTCATCCATTTTAGAACCTGTTTCTGTCAAAGCCGTGGCAATGATACTTAATGAACCGCCATTTTCAATATTCCTCGCAGCCCCGAAAAATCTTTTGGGTTTTTGCAAAGCATTCGCATCTACACCACCACTCAACACCTTACCAGATGCTGGTTGAACTGTGTTATAAGCTCTTGCTAAACGCGTTATTGAATCTAAAAGAATTACCACATCATGCCCACATTCTACTAATCGTTTTGCTTTTTCCAAAACAATATTGGCTACTTTAACGTGTCTTTCCGCAGGTTCGTCAAACGTTGAAGCAATCACTTCTCCCCTAACGCTTCGTTGCATATCAGTAACTTCCTCGGGACGTTCGTCAATCAATAAAACAATTAAATAAACTTCAGGGTGATTGGCAGCAATTGTGTTAGCGATGTCTTTTAGCAAAACTGTTTTTCCGGTTTTCGGCTGTGCTACAATCATGCCACGTTGTCCTTTTCCAATTGGTGAAAATAAATCGATAATTCTGGTTGAAATTGAACTTTGTTTTCCAGCCAAATCAAATTTTTCGTTAGGAAATAATGGAGTTAAATGTTCAAATGAAACACGATCTCTTACCACTTGCGGGTCATGACCATTGATTTTCAAAACTTTAACTAATGGAAAATATTTTTCTCCTTCTTTTGGAGGACGAACAACTCCTTTTACAGTATCTCCGGTTTTTAAACCAAATAATCTGATTTGGGAGGTTGAAAGGTAAATATCATCTGGCGAAGCCAAATAATTATAGTCAGACGAACGTAAAAATCCGTAACCATCTGGCATCATTTCAAGAACGCCTTCACTTTCAATAATTCCGTCAAATTCATAGTCGGCATCACGGAAATTGGTCGTTTTCTTGTTGTTTTTAAAATTCTGATTTTGGTTAGAACTTTGATTTTGATTAGGGTTAGAATTCTGGTTTTGGTTGTTATTAGAATGAGACGCCTGATTTTGATTTTGGTTCTGATTCGGATTTTGTTTTTTATTTTGATTAGGATTTTGTCCCTTAGGTTTTTGCTTGTGCCCATTTTCCTTAGCAACAGTTTTGTCATTAACCGCTATGTAAGAAGCATCTGATGAATCTTTATCTCGATTTTCAACTGATTTATTGGGGACTTTGTCAACCTTTTTTTGAATTTTGTGTTTGTTTGACTTTGCTTCCTCCTCATTTTTAACGGGAGGTTTATCAGTCTCGAGGTTATTTTTTTCGTCTTTTAATTGAGCAGTTATTTCAGTTTCTTCTGCTTTTTTGGGAGCGATAATTCGGGTGCGTTTAGGTTTTTCGTCAGTAGTTTTACTATCGTCAGCAATATCTTTAGGATTAGCTGCTTGATAATCAAGTATTTTGTAGATAAGTTCGTCTTTTTTAACGCCGTGAAATTTTATTTTTTTTGTGGCTTTTGCAATATCTTGAAGCTCAGAAAGCTTCATTTCTTTTAAAACAGAAATGTCAAACATAAAAAATTTGAAGAATAAATTAATGTAGTATAAAAGTGTGGATTTTTTTAATAAGTACAATCCGCGGAATGAAGCTAATACGGATTTACAATGCAATATTACAATTATTTTTTAAATATGCAATAGTAATACTTAAAAATAATCATTTATTTTTGTGCAACAAATTATCAGTAATATGATTCAACGAATCCAAACGGTATATCTATTCCTATCTTTTTTAGCGATGGGTGTGATGCCATTTTTATTTCCCTTGGAAACGGACATTTCCGGAAATAAGGCGGTTTATTTTACTGATTATACCCTAGACGTTGTTTTATTTTTAGGAAGCGCTGCATTGTCGCTGGTAACTATTTTCCTTTACAATAACAGAAAACTTCAGTTTGTACTTTGCAGATTGAATATGATATTAAATTTAATTTTATTAGGTTTATTTGTATATCATTCGCTAAACTTACCCGGAGGAGTGGCGACTCCAGAGAAGGGTATTGGGATGTTCATGCCTATTTTTTCTATCGTTTTTCTTGTGCTCGCTAATAGAGCCATAAAAAAGGATGAAGATCTCGTAAAATCTGCGGATAGATTGAGGTAAACCTATAAACTTAGTTTATTTAGTGCGTCAAAAGCCCATCTTCAAAGATGGGCTTTTTTTTGTAGTTCATCTATTTTTTAGACTTTTCACCGTTTAATCAAAAAAAAAATACCTGTTATCTAAAATTAATGTTAAATTTGAAAATGTTCAATCCCCCTGAAAAATGAACGATAAAATTAAGATATACTTAGCAGATGACCATCAAGTTCTAATTGAAGGTATAACACTGTTGCTAAATACTAATCCAAAATTTGAAATTTTAGGTTATGCACTTAACGGTGAGCATCTAGTAGAGGAAATTTTCGAAAAGAAACCGGATATTTTAGTGATGGACATTAATATGCCAAAAAAAGACGGCATTGATGTTTTAAGAGAATTTCAAGAAAAAGGTTATTGCTGTAAAGTAATTATTCTCTCAAGTTATGACGATGTAAAAATCATCAAACAAGTTTTAAAACTTGGTGCAAGTGGCTATTTGAGTAAGCAAAGTGCTGGCGAAAGTATTCAAGAAGCCATCGAAACTGTTTATCATGGGGAACAATATTTTTCTCAAAGTATTCGAAACCGCGTTTTTCAGTCGTTTGCCAATATTGTACAACCTTCTTATGTTCAGGAAGAATTACCGCTTTCCGCTATAACGGAACGTGAACTCGAGGTTTTAAGATTAATTTCTTTAGAATACAGCGGTGTTCAAATTGGCGAAGAACTTCATATCAGCCCAAATACAGTCGAAACGCATCGAAAAAATTTAATTAAAAAATTAAATGTAAAGTCAACCATTGGGTTGGTTAAATATGCCATGAAACACAACCTTTTGAGTAATTAGTAACCTAATAACTTTTTAAATATATGTCAACTTACTTAAGAACTTACGGCTTAGAAAAAACGCTAACAGATTTTGTACTGTCTTTCGACATTCCCGTAAACTGTGATTACGCTGTTTCTACAGATAGTAATGATTTAAATGTGGTAACAGTTACGCTTCAATCTGGTGAAACTTCGCCTTCGCCTGACTTTCAAACCCATACCGAAAATTTCGAGTCGAAAGACGAAGTTTTACAAGTAGGATTTGAATTACCTGACCAACAATTGGCAAGCGTAGGTAAAAAAGTTGTAAAGCCAAGATTCCGTGTAGATGATCTTATCTCGCTCTAAAAAATATGTACTAATCGTGTTGCTGTTGTTCTCCTGCAACACGATTTTTCCAAACACCTTTAATGATTCCATAGCGCATTATCAAAAGCATAAGGAATTTTATAAAGGTTTAAGGTATTCTCGTGCCTTATCCGAACAACATTTAAAAAATAAAAAGTATCCAGAATATTGCGATTCAAGCATAGAGAATTCTCGATTTTACTTTTATCTTAATGACACTAAAAAATCTTTAGAAACACTTTTTAATGCGTTAGCTGTCGCCGAAAAACAAAACCTCAATGAGCACAGAATAAAAATCATTCAAGAAATTGGACATAGATATTCAACCCTTCGGGATTACAAAAAAGCAAAACAATATTACCATAAATCTTTGGCCTTAGCAAAAGACAAAAAAATTATAAATCCCGATATTTCACTTTACCAACATTTGTATAAACTCCACTTGGAAACTAAATCTGATAGTGCTTCCTATTATTTGAAACTCATTCGTGACGAAGCGTTCAAAACTTCAAACGCAAATGATTTAGCGATTAGTTACAACAATTACTACACCTTTTATGCAACCAGAGAAGATTTTGCTACCGCCAAAAAATATTTAGATTCTTCGGTTCATTTTGCCTACAAATCCAATAATAAAGACCGCATTGCCACGGCTTTACACAACTTAGGATATCATTATTTAGCAGCTGAAGAAAATTATAAAAAAGGAATCCATGAATTCGAAAAATTACTTGACTTAATTCCGCAAGACAGTATTTCTCAAAAAGTTGGCGATGTTTATATCAACCTTTCTTACGCTTATGAACAAAGCGGTGATTTTAAAAACGCACTTCTTTATGCTAACAAATACATGGAAGTAAACGAAACCATTTACGAGGACAACATTAAAAAAGCCATAAATGAAGTCGAAAAACGTTATCAAATCGAAAAAATTGAACGCCTCAATGCCGAAAAACAAAAAGCTTTAGAAGAACGGCAACGCAACAACCACAAGGTAATTTTAATTTTCATCGCCTTATTTGCCTTCAGTACCATCATGTTTTACTTTTTTTACCAAAACTTACGCTTGAAACAAAAAAACAGTTTCATTGAAATGGATCGAGAAGTAAAACAAAACATCATTAACGCTACACTTGACGGACAAGAATCTGAACGACAGCAAGTTGCATCCGTACTTCATGACGGCATCAGTGCATTACTCTCCTCGGCTAATTTGCATCTTTCCGCTTTTTTAGCCGCCAACTCAGACAAAAATAACCTCGAAATCAAAAAAGTACAGGAAATTATCAAAGAAGCCCATGACAACGTTCGCGATCTATCACATGAACTCGTGCCTCCTTTACTATCTAAATTCGGGTTATTCCACGCCTTGCAAGACCTTTGCGAAAAAAATTCAAACTCCATTATTAAGTTCGAATATTACAACTATATCCCGGAAAGTCGTCGTTTTGGAGAAGATTTTGAACTAAAAATTTACTACATCGTTACCGAACTTTTTAACAATATCATCAAGCACAGCAAAGCCAAAAAAGCATACCTCACGCTCGAAGAAAACCTCAATCAACTCCTCATTACAGTTGAAGATGACGGAATTGGATTCGACACCTCAAAATCTAAAACAAGCGCCGGATTTGGCCTCACACAAATCAAATCTCGCGTCAAACACCTCGGAGGAAGCTTTTCAATAACTTCAAAAAACCAAGCCGGAACCATCGTTTTCATCAAAATTAAAAATCTCAAAAAATAATTTTTTTTAGAAACGAATCGTTCGGGCATTTTTGGAAACCATTTTCCTGCCGTCCTTCCAGAAATTTTTTGCCACAAAAAAAGTGGCAAAAATGTTCTTCCCTCCCGTCAGGGTTATAAATTAAAGTTTAGGCATTTCAGTAATCTTTTGAGAAAAAAATAAAACATTTAACCGCGATTGCCCAATTCAATCACTTCCAGATTCGTAATTTTTTCTCCATCAATAATAAACCGTAACATCGTTCTCACCTGATGAAATCCGTGAACACCGCAAGCTCCAGGATTCATGTGAAGCAAATTTAATTTTTTATCAAACATCACTTTTAAGATATGTGAATGCCCACAAATAAATAATTTCGGCGGATTTCTTGTCATCTCCTCCCGAATGGTTTGCTGATATTTTCCCGGATAACCACCAATATGCGTCATCCAAACAGCTACTTTTTCACAAACAAACCGGTTGTGAAGTGGAAATTCAAGTCGCGCTTGATTATTATCAATATTTCCGTAAACACCTCGCAAAGGCTTTCGTTTTTTAATTTCATCCGTTACTTTTAAATCTCCAATATCTCCCGCATGCCAGACCTCGTCAGCCCAATCCACGTGTTTTAAAATGGCCTCATCAAGATAACTATGTGTGTCCGAAAGCAGTAAAATTTTTTTCATCAATAATAAATCTCAAAAACAAAATTAGCATATCAAACCCGAAAAATCTAAACATATCGCTTTTTCATCTTCAGATAAATCAACTAAATTTTCTCCCGAATGTGTATCTTTGCATTTCAAATTTTCTACAGCTATTATCTTGAGATATTTTATTGAATTTTCTTACAACGGTAAAAATTATCATGGTTGGCAATCACAACCTAATGCTTCTTCTGTTCAGGAAACTTTAACAAAAGCATTGATTACGTTGTTATGTTCTGATTTGGAAATCGTTGGAGCCGGACGAACAGATTCTGGCGTTCACGCGAGCCAAATGTTTGCCCATTTTGATTTCGAAGAAAATTTTGACCAAAAAAATTTAATCCAAAAACTCAATTCGTATTTGCCAAAAGACATTGCCGTTACCAATATTCATCAAGTTCCAAACGATGCTCACGCCAGATTTGACGCTACCAAAAGAACTTACGAATACCACATTGACACGCAAAAAAATGTTTTCAATAATGAGCAAAGTTGGTTTTGTCACCTCGCTCCAGATTTAAAACTGATGAATGAAGCGGCAAAAATTTTATTTGACTACACTGATTTTGAATGTTTTTCAAAAACCCATAGCGACGTAAGAACATTTAATTGCAAAATTATGGAAGCTTATTGGGTTCAACACGGCTCGAAACTTATTTTTACCATTGCAGCTGACAGATTTTTGCGTAATATGGTTCGCGCAATTGTAGGAACAATGGTAGAAATTGGCACCGAAAAAAAATCTATAGAAAATTTGAGAACCATCATTGAAAGTAAAAACCGCGGAAATGCTGGTGCTTCGGCACCTGCACATGGATTATATTTAACCCGTGTTGAATATCCGTATATTAGTAACAAATAATTTTGGGCAAAAAAATTGCTCCACAAAATAAATGGCAAAATCAAGTACTTCTGTTTTTAAACGTATCATGCATTATACAAAACCGTATAAAGCGATGTACTATTGGGTGATAGTTTTTGCGATTTCGTTGTCGGTTTTTGCTGCACTTCGCCCCTATTTACTGAAACTTACGGTTGACGAATATATTGAACCTGAAGACCAATCTGGGTTATTAAATTATATCTTGTTAATGGGATTTGTACTAATGCTAGAAGTAATTTCACAGTTTTATTTTGTGTATCTGGCAAATTGGTTAGGGCAAGATATTATTAGAGATATTCGGGTAAAATTATTCTCGCACATCAGTCAATTTAGAATGAAATTTTTTGACAATGAGCCTGTTGGAAAATTAGTAACAAGAACTGTTTTTGACATTGAAAGCATTGCAAAGATTTTTAGTCAAGGTTTATTTATGATTATCAGTGACTTACTAAAAATGTTTGTGGTTCTTGGATTTATGTTTTACATGAACTGGAAACTCACCTTAATTGTGATGTGTGCAATGCCAATTTTAGTAATTGCCACGAGAATTTTTCAGAAAAAAATGAAATCGGCTTTTGAAGAAGTGCGAACTCAGGTTACCAACCTTAATACTTTCGTTCAGGAACGTGTCACCGGAATGAAAATCGTGCAGCTTTTTTCGCGAGAGGATATTGAATACGAGAAATTTAAAGTGATCAATGACAAGCATAAAAAAGCGTGGATTAAAAACGTTTGGTACAATTCTATTTTTTTTCCCATTGCTGATATCATTTCGTCTATTTCACTCGGATTAGTAGTTTGGTATGGTGGTTTGCAAATTATTGCGGGTGACACCGGAACCACTTTTGGCGATTTATTTTCCTATACAATGTACATTGGAATGTTGTACAATCCGTTGAGACAAATTGCCGATAAATTTAATGAGATGCAAATGGGAATGATTGCCGCCAACCGTGTTTTTGATGTGTTAGACATGCACCAAGATATTCAGGATAATGGGCAAAAAATTGCTCCAGTATTCGAAGGCAATATTAAATTTAATAATGTTGTTTTCAGCTATACAGGAAAAGAAAATGTATTAAAAGGCATTAACCTTTCGGCAAAACCTGGCGAAACGATTGCAATTGTTGGCGCCACTGGTGCTGGAAAATCAACGATAATTAACTTGTTAAATCGTTTTTACGAAATTAATTCAGGAGAAATTACAGTGGATGGAACGAATATTAAAGAATTTACACTCGATAGTTTACGTCGTCAAATCTCGGTAGTTTTACAAGATGTGTTCCTTTTTGCCGATACAATTTTTAACAACATCACACTCGAAAACCCAACCATTTCTCGAGAAACTGTTATCGCTGCCGCAAAAGAAATTGGCGTTCACGACTTTATCATGGGATTGCCAAACGGTTACGATTATAATGTGAAAGAACGTGGTGTGATGCTTTCGTCCGGACAAAGACAATTGATTGCTTTTTTACGTGCTTTTGTAAGTAATCCCAGTATTTTGATTTTAGACGAAGCTACTTCTTCTATCGATTCTTATTCCGAAGATTTAATTCAAAAAGCGACGGAAACCATTACCAAAGGTAGAACTTCAATTGTGATTGCGCATCGATTGGCAACGATTGTAAATGCTGATAAAATTATTGTGATGGATGCTGGAAACGTAGTTGAAGAAGGAACTCATTACGAACTCATTAATAGAGAAACGGGATATTATAAAAACTTGTATTATTCGCAGTTTGCCGCGGAAGTTTAGTTTATGAATTTTTTAAAACAAAAAATATCTCGTATTAGCACTTTGCCATAGCCCTGATTGAAGCGGCATCCCTGTAGCGAAGCGGAAGGATACAGCGGAAAGCAGGAAACAGCTCCAAAAAAACTTTATTTCTAGAAAATATTTGCGTAATTTCGTGCCGAAAAATTTTGAAAATCCTTTATAGATGAAATACGATATTATTGTTGTAGGAAGTGGTCCAGGCGGTTATGTAACTGCTATTCGTGCTTCGCAACTTGGTTTTAAAGTAGCCGTAGTTGAAAAAGAAAATTTGGGTGGAATTTGCCTTAACTGGGGATGTATTCCTACAAAAGCGCTTTTGAAATCGGCTCAGGTTTTTGATTATTTGAAACATGCTTCGGATTACGGATTAACGATTAAGGAGTATGACAAAGATTTTAATGCCGTGATTTCACGTTCCAGAGGTGTTGCCGAAGGAATGAGCAAAGGTGTTCAATTTTTGATGAAAAAAAATAAAATTGAAGTCATTAACGGTGCCGGAAAAGTAAAACCAGGTAAAAAAGTAGAAGTTACTGACAAAGATGGAAAAGTAACTGAACTTACTGCAGATCATATTATTTTGGCTACGGGAGCTCGGTCGCGAGAATTACCGAATCTTCCTCAAGACGGTAAAAAAGTAATTGGTTACCGCCAAGCCATGACCTTGCCAGAACAACCAAAGTCAATGATTGTGGTAGGTTCTGGAGCAATTGGTGTTGAGTTTGCTCATTTTTACAATTCGATGGGAACTCAAGTGACAATTGTAGAATTTATGCCAAATATCGTTCCGGTGGAAGACGAAGATATCTCAAAGCAATTTGAGCGTTCGTTGAAAAAAGCGGGAATCAACATCATGACAAATGCGTCAGTTGAAAAAGTGGACACGTCTGGAAATGGTGTGAAAGCTACCGTAAAAACAGCCAAAGGCGAAGAAATTTTGGAAGCTGACATTGTACTTTCTGCAGTAGGAATTAAATCGAACATTGAAAACATTGGCTTAGAAGAAGTAGGCATTGCAACTGACAGAGATAAAGTTTTGGTGAACAAATATTACCAAACGAACATTCCAGGTTACTACGCAATTGGTGACATCGTTCCCGGTCAGGCTTTGGCTCACGTGGCATCTGCCGAAGGAATTATTTGTGTTGAAAAAATTGCTGGTCTTCACGTAGAAGCGCTTGATTACGGTAACATTCCGGGTTGTACTTACGCAACTCCAGAGATTGCATCTGTAGGTTTAACCGAAAAACAAGCCAAAGAAAAAGGGTACGAATTAAAAATCGGAAAATTCCCATTTTCAGCTTCAGGAAAAGCACAAGCCAGCGGAACTCCTGATGGTTTTGTAAAAGTAATTTTCGACGCCAAATACGGCGAATGGTTGGGTTGCCACATGATTGGTGCTGGTGTTACCGACATGATTGCTGAAGCCGTTGTAGCCCGAAAATTAGAAACCACAGGTCACGAAATCATCAAATCTGTACATCCGCATCCCACCATGAGCGAAGCCGTGATGGAAGCTGCAGCAGCCGCTTATGACGAAGTGATTCACCTTTAATTTTTGATTTTAGATATTAGATTTTAGAGATTTGAATATAAAAAGTCCGTTTTGAAATTCAAAACGGATTTTTTTTGTTGTTAAACTTGGCATTCCGACGCAGGAGGAATCTTTCGGTGGTAGAGTGATTTCTACTATATTGGAATGACGAAATATCAGGGCCATCGCGAAGCGTTGGGACCAATTCAAAAGGCATTTTTGAAAGTCGGTAACCAATTGGAACGTAAAGAAATACTCATACCAAAATTTGAAAATTTGAAGCTTTGTAACTTCAAAACCCTGTAATTCTAAAAATTTGAAGCTTTGCAACTTTGTAAAAAATCAAATTGCTTTCAAAGCTTCTACAAAAAAATCAATTTCTTCCAATGTATTTTCGTGGCTGAAAGAAATTCTAAGCGAAGGTTTTAAGATTTCATTTTCGGGTAAAATTTCCTGCAACACGTGCGACGGCTTGATACTTCCGGATTGGCAAGCGCTTCCACGCGAAACTGCAATACCTTTCATATCTAAATTAAATAAAATCATCGCGGTTTTATCTTCCGTAAAAGGCAACAAAACATTCACTATATTATAAAATCCTTCATGATGTCCATTAATTTTCGCATCTGGAAAATGTTGCGAAAGCTTTTCGATCAAATATTTTTTTAGCGAAAAAACTTTTGCTTTTTCATCACCTAAATTGGCAACGGAAATTTCCAAAGCCTTTGCCATTCCAACAATATTATGAACAGATTCGGTTCCGGCACGAAGTCCTTTTTCTTGTTCGCCACCAAAAATAATGGGTTGCAATCCGGTATTTTTTCTCACAAATAAAAATCCAATTCCTTTGGGTCCGTGAAATTTGTGAGCCGAAGCCACCATAAAATCTATTGGAATTTCCTGTAAATCAATTGCAGTTTTTCCCACAGATTGTACGGTATCTGAATGAAAAAGCGCTTGATTTTGTTGGCAAATTTTGGCTACTTTTCCAATATCTAAAATATTTCCTGTTTCGTTATTCACGTGCATGAGCGAAACCAAAGTGGGCTCTTTTTCTTCTAATAATTTTTCTAAATGGGATAACGAAATATTTCCGTTGTCTTCTAATTCCACAAAATCGATTTGGAAATTATTCGTTTTTTGCAACGCTTCCACGGTATGCAAAACCGCATGATGCTCAATTTTGCTGGTGATAATTCTCTCTATTCCTAAATTTTCCACCGCCGAACGCAAAACCAGGTTGTTCGCTTCTGTTCCGCCGGACGTAAAAATAATTTCCTGAGCGGTTGCGTTAATCTGTTTGGCAATATTTTTTCGTGCGGTTTCAATAGCAGTTTTTGAACTTCTGCCGTAACTATGCGTTGACGATGGATTGCCAAAATCTTCTTGCAACGAACGCGTCATTTCGGCAATTACTTCCGGGCGAATTGCGGTGGTTGAAGCGTTATCGAAATAAATTTTCTTCATAACAAACTACATTTTAAGCACCAACGGTTTTCTTTTGGCGAAGACCGAATAATTAAAAATAACAACTGCAATCATGATTAGCGAATACGCAACGATTTGCATTTCGGAGATTTTTTCGTGAAATAAAAATACTGCCAGAAAAAAATTAATGATTGGGTTGATATAAATTAAAATTCCTACCGTGGACGAGTTGACTTCTTTTAAAGCGTACAAGCTTAAATACATCGGGATAATCGTAAACAGGACGGAAATGATTGGAATAAAAATAATAAAATTAGTTTCCGTAGGAAAAGGCTGGCTGTAAAATGGATAAAAAGGTAAAAGAATACACGCCATACCAAACAACTGAATGCCAAGCATTAAAAATTTGTCAATTCTAGTATTTTTTCTTTGGCTTACTAAATACAAAGCGTATGTTGCTCCTACAATCAAACTGTAAACAACATCTTTTAAATAACTCATTGCCAAAATTGTACAGCTAAAAAAACTTATAGCAACGGCAACTTTTTGCAAGGTCGATAATTTTTCTTTTAAAATAATGGATGCAAATACAGCGGTTAAAATTGGGCAAACCAAATAGGCAAACCCGGCCGCTTTGACATTAATGTGATTCATTACGTAAATGAAGAAAAACCAGTTTGCCGTTAATAAAAACGTTCCGGAAATGATGAGGAAAATGATTGATTTTTTTTCTTTTTTATCTAAGGATTTGAATTCGTTGTAAGTTTCTTTGATTACTTTTTTTCGGAATAAAAAATTAATTGCTACCATTAAAATCACGCACAGAAAAACCCTGTGAAATAAAATGTCGAGCGATGCAATGTTAGCTAAAGGTTTTAATCCAAGACTAAAAAATCCCCAGATTATGTAGGCTGTAATTGCCGAAAGGTAGTATTTTGAAAATTTCATAACCAATAAAAAAACCGGGACAAAGGTAATGATAACTTTTTGTCCCGGTTGGTATTTTATTTTTTCTTTAGCAGATTAATGTCCGCCTTCGGCTTCAATGGCATCAACGTCGATATTTTGTTTTTTCAAGATTCCTTTTACAATAAATCCATAGAAACCTAAATACGCAAAACACAATACCGGAATAAAATACGACTCGTGAATTCCGATGATGTCAGAAATTTTCCCTTGTAATGGCGGGATAATTCCACCACCTAAAATCATCATCACCAAAAATGCCGATCCTTGCGAAGTATATTTTCCTAGACCTGTGATTCCTAATGCAAAAATTGCTGGCCACATGATACTACAAAATAAACCGCCACTCATGAAAGCGTAAATTGCAGTTGTTCCGGTAGAAAATAATCCGATGATCATGGCAATCATTCCCATTAACCCGAAGATCATTAAGGTTTTTGCTGGTTTATCTTGACCTAAGAAAAATCCTGCAATTTGCAACGCCACCACTCCAGCATAAGCATACAAAGGTGTGATATCTTGCCCGGAAATTGAATTTGCTAACAAAACCACGCCGTAAGCAATATATGGAACCACGATTAACAAAATTTTTCGCATGCTGTTTGATGGGTTGAAAACGGTTATAGCTCCAGCCCAACGACCAATCATCAAACTTCCCCAATACATTGAAATATAAGGTGCAATTCCTGAACCTTCAATATTCCCGAAAGCGTCAGTTCCTAATAATTCGGCTAAATTACTTTGAATGGTAACTTCTACCCCAACATAGGTAAAAAGGGCTAACATTCCCAAAACTAGTTGCGGATATTGCATAGCTCCCCAACCTTCCGGTTTGCTTTTTGCAGCAAAATTTGCGTATAATAATCCAACTACAATTACCAATAATGAGGCAATGGTTAAGCCTAAACCTAAATAATCAACTTCTTTATTTTCGATAAAACGGCTGATGAATTCCGGATCTTCGTAACGAGAAAAAATGTAAGCAAAAATGGCTATTAACGCCAGTGTAATTACGATTAACGTAGTGGTAGCTTTGTTAGCGGTTTCAAATCGAGAATCACTTTTACCATGAGGTAATTTTTTTGAAAAATAAAAATAACCTGCCACTAACAAGAATAACGCTCCAACGCAAGAATATAAAATTTCCATTTTGCTCAATGAATCTGCTTTTTGGGCAAATTCCTCAATATTTACTCCCGAAACTACTCCAAATAAAGCAATTGAAACCACAATTGGTCCGATGGTTGTTCCGAAAGAGTTTATTCCTCCGGTTAAATTTAACCTGTGTGACGCTGTTTTAGGTTCACCCAATGAAGCGGCAAAAGGTTGTGCGGAGGTTTGTTGCAACGAAAATCCTAACGCCACCACGAATAATGCACCCAGAATTAAAGCATAGCTTCCAACGGTCACGGCATAAATCATAAATGCGGCACCAATGGCACTAATCAATAAACCATTAACGATACCTTTTTTGAAACCCCAAGCATTTAAAATATCTTTTTTGGCAATGCCACTAAAAATAAAAAGCAAAAGTGCTCCTAAATAATAAGCTCCGTAAAACGCAAAATCAATGAGTTGACTCTGAAATTGATCTAAACCGAATTTTGCTTTACAAAATGGAATGAAAACACCGTTAGAAGCACCTATAAAACCCCAAAAGAAAAATACTGTTGTAAGCGTGTAAAGTGCTGAATTGTTTGAGTTTGAATGTTGAGAGGCCATATTTGTCTCAGTTAAAAATTAAAGTTTATAAATGGGTTGATGTAAATAAAATTTATAAGTGCTAAATATACGTTAATACTTGACTAAAATAGTTGTTATTGTAAAAAAATCTGTGGATTAAGGTACTTTTTGCGTATCCGATTTTGGACCAATTCCGTTATTGTTGAAAGCTTCAATCTGAAAATAATATTCGTCAGTTCTATCCAAAGCCGTCATGAAATATTCGTTTTTGCCATAGACCATAATGCTACCGTACAATTTGTCCGGTGATTTCCCGAAATAAATTACGTAACCATCTGCATTTTCGTTCTGTTTCCACTTGAGCCAAGCACTTCTGCGTTCGCCAAATTTTTTGGGATCGGCTCTTAAAACGATAAATTTCTCCACTTCGCCAGGTATTTTTCCGGCTCCTTTTCCGAAAACTCTTATACCTGAAAGGGCAAATTTTCCGGTTGGCATTTTGATATTTTCTAAACGAAGGTATCTGGCTTTAGCGGGTTTTTCGAGTTCAATATAATCGTGTGGGACATCGGTTTTATTCTGACTTTTGTCAACCAAAGTAATCCATTTTTTTCCATCATTCGATATTAAAATTTTATACTGATGAAAAGTTCCTTGTTTTTTTCCCAAGAAATCATCGGCAACATCTTGATCGGCATAATTAACTTGAATGGCATTGATGGTCGAAACTTCGCCTAAATCCGTTTGAAACCACTCTCCTTTTTCACCAGATTTTGCAGACCAATACGTTTTCATGTCTTCGTCAACCGCAAAATTCGCATGGTAACCTCCTAACGTTGACGACACCTGAACCGGTTTGTTATAATTCAACAACATCCAACCCGAAAATAATCCTTGGATATGATTGGCATTTTTTTGTGGTAAAAATGTAGGATAATCGCCATAAGCTGTGTTGCAATACATCACATCGTCTTTGTCAAAACCAGCTGGCCAAATTCCCAAACGGCGTTCAAAATTATTTTTTACGCCTAAAATGATGGTAGAAACGTGCCACCAGTTTCCAAAATTATCTTGGTAAGTCGCACCATGTCCGGCACCTCTTGCAAAACCTCCCGGTTTGTAGGAAAAAGGATTATGTGATTGATATTCAAAACCATCCAAAGGATTCTTGCTGACGTAAACACCATCTGCATAACCGCTAAATTCAGTTGCTGGAGCTCCATATTGCAAATAATATTTGTCTTTGTATTTGGTCACCCAAGCACCTTCCATAAAAGGTTGAAGGAAAACATTATCGTTGTATTCGCCAAAACGCTCCCAACCGTGATCTTCCGGTTCAAGCGTCATCAAAGGTTTTACGTGACCGTCAGATTGCAAGGTTTTGGTATTGATTTCGGTTCCAAGCAATGGAAATTTGTTGCTCGAATTCCAATACAAAAATAATTTATCTTTTTCTTCATCATACAAAAATGCGGGATCCCAAGCGCCAACTTTTAAGGAATCAACTGCAATTTCCCAATCATCAACTGTAGGATTTTTACTTTTCCAAATTGGGAAAGTTGGACCATGAGTAGAACCAATCACATACATTTCATCTTTCATTACCCAAACAGCTGGTGCACAAAGTTCATCGTACACTTTGTGTTGCGGGAGCAAAAATTTTCTCGACACAAATTTCCAGTTGAGCATATCTTCACTCCACCAATACCCCCATTGATTGGTAGAAAACAGAAAATATTTTCCTTTAAAATTTACAATCACCGGATCGGCAGTTGCTCTGTGTTTTCCGTTGTCGGCAAAGTTGGGAATTGGCGTGTAACCGTAATCCACGTTTATCGGGTTACAGAAAGTTTTTTGTTGTGCCAAAATTTCTTCAGAAGTAAAAAAAGCGGCGACAGCAAAAGTTCCAATGACAATCTTTTTATATTTATTTTTAAAAATATTCATCTAAAATTATTTTACAGGAATGATACTCACAGCAGTTCCTCCACCAGCTGCTAAATTTAATTTTAGCTTGGTTTTAGAAGTAACTTCCATCGTTTTTATTTCATAATTAATCGGGTCATTTTGCCAATGCGCATTTTTGCCGTCTTGGTAAATCGTGGCTTTGTATCTTTTTCCAGGCGTTAAGAAATCTAAATTTACGGTTGTCGCTCTCGGATTTTCGTCAGTAATCGCACCTAAAAACCAATTTTCTTTCTTTTTTTCTTTTCGGGCAACGGTTAAATAATCGCCAGGTTCTGCTTCGAGGTACAAACTTTCATCCCAATCCAATGCTACATCTCTAATAAATTGAAATGCATCTAGATATTTTTCGTAATTCTGCGGTAAATCGGCAGCCATTTGCAAGGGCGAATAAAGCGTTACATAAAGCGCCAATTGTTTTGCCAAAGTAGTATGAACTTGCTCGGTTTTTTCAGGATTGTAAACGTTCATTTTTATTTCAAAAATTCCCGGAGTGTAATCCATCGGACCGCCTAATAATCTCGTAAAAGGTAAAATTGTTTCGTGAGTTGGAGGATTTCCGTCACTCCAGCCGTTGAACTCGTTTCCTCGTGCGGCTTCCGCTGCAATGTAATTTGGCCAAGTTCTATGAACGCCAGTTGGACGCGAAGATTCGTGTGAATTGACCATCACTTTGTATGCTGCGGCACGTTGTGGTACATAATTAAAATGGTTGACCATGGCTTGACCATCGTGAAATTCGCCACGCGGAATAATTTTTCCTACATAACCTGTTTTTACGGCCGGGTATCCATACTTTTGCATAACGTCAAGTGCACGATCCAATCTTCTTTCGTAATTAGAAACCGAACCCGATGTTTCATTGTGCATAATCATTTTTACATTTTTCGATTTGGCATAACGGCTAATTTCTTCAATATCAAAATCGGGGTAAGGCGTTTCAAAATCGAAAACATCTTCTTTCCAATTGCCAAACCAATCTTCCCAACCCACGTTCCAGCCTTCGACCAAAACGCCATCAAAGCCATATTTTGCGGCGAAATCAATGTATCGTTTTGTGTTTTCTGTTGTCGCGCCATGTGGTTTTTTTCCAGTATTTTTTTGCGAAGCGTCTTGCGTTCCGCTGAAATCCCAGCTCGAAATTTGAGCATGCATTTCCCACCAAACACCTACGTATTTCATAGGTTTAATCCAAGAAACATCTTTAATTTTAGATGGTTCGTTCAGGTTTAAAATCATTTTTGAAGAAACAATTTTTCGGGCATCATCACTCACTATAATTGTTCTCCATGGTAAAACTGCGGGAGTTTGAAGGTAGGCTAAATCACCAATTGCGTTTGGCGCAAAGCGAGATTTCATTTGATAATCTTTTACCAAAACATCTAAATGCATAACTGGATAATTTACAACCGCGGCTTCAAAGATATTTAGGTATAGATTATCAGCGGTTTTCATCATCAACGGGGTTTGAACCGTATATCTTCCTGCTAATGATTTTACCGAAATTCCGTTGTTAAGATTCAACTTATTGTTATCGATTTCTGAAATTTTTGTTTCGTTGAAATTGTATTCCTGACTATCAAAATCGCCTGGAATCCAAAATGTTTTATGATCTCCGGTTAGGTTAAAGTGTGTTTCTTCGTCTTTAACGATGAAATAATTTAGGTGAGGTTGCTTGGGAAATTCGTAACGAAATGCCACGCCTTCATCAAAAACCCGGAAAATAATATTGATTTTTCTATTAGTATTTTTTTGAATCAAATTAAAAACCATTTCATTGCAATGATTTTTGATATTGGCTTGTTCGCCCAAAACCGGCTGCCAAGTTTCGTTGATTGTTTTTTGAGAAGCATTTTCGATAGAAAAACCTTGATTTAAGGGTTCTTCTTCTTTTAAAACAATTCCCAAACCGCTTTTATCCACCACGGTTTTGTTTTTGTATAAAATATTGTAAGTAGGTTTTCCGGATTTATCCAATTGAAAATTCACCGAAATTTCTCCTGAAGGAGATTTTATTTGTTGGGCATTGGCATAAAAAATTCCCAGACAAAATAACAAGATACTTTTTTTCATCCTCTTAAAAAATTAGAAAAAACCCTTTAACAATTATGCTAAAGGGTTTCTTCAAACAAACATGAAATAATTATTTAACTAACTCAAACTCTTTGGTCAAAACTTCATCAGAATTTGTTCCGACAAAAACTTGGAATTTTCCAGGTTCTGCTACAAAATCTAAATTGGAATTATAGAATTTTAAATCTTCTACGTCAATTTCAAAGGTCACAGTTTTGGTTTCACCTTTTTTGAAATTGATTTTTTTGAAATCTTTAAGCTCTTTCATTGGTCGGGTTACTGAACCTACAATATCACGAATGTATAATTGAATGACTTCTTTTCCATCATAATTCCCGCTGTTTTTTACATCAATCGATACTGTGATTTTTTGGGTTTCGGTCATTTTTTCGGACGAAAGACTAAGGTTGCTGTACTCAAATTTTGTGTAACTTAATCCAAATCCGAACGGAAACAATGGTTCGTTTCTTTCATCGATGTAATTTGAACGGAATTTTTCAAATTTTCCTTCAGTGTTAGCAATCGGGCGACCGGTATTTTTGTGATTATAAAAGATGGGGACTTGACCAAGGCTTCTTGGAAAAGTGGCCGATAATTTTGCCGAAGGATTTTCATCTCCAAAAAGAACATCGGTAATTGAGTATCCCGCTTCACTTCCCGGAAACCAAACGTTTAGCATCGCATTGGCTTTAGCCATATCATCAGTTAAAACTAACGGACGACCTGTGAAAAGCACAACCACCACTGGTTTCCCGGTTTTGTGTAAAGCCTCTAACAAATCTTTTTGTGCTTGTGGAATTTCAATATTGGTTCGGCTGCTGCTTTCGCCACTCATTTCTGCAGATTCACCGATAGCTGCAATAATCACATCTGATTTTTGTGCTACGGCAACAGCTTCAGCGATAATTTCTTGTGGATTTCTATTATCTCGAGCAATGTCTTTTCCGAACATCGTTGCATTTTTTTGAAACTCTGCATCATAATCTAAGTTAGAACCTTTGGCGTACAAAACGTTTACATTTTTACCCAAAACTTCAGTCATTGCTTCTTTTAAAGATTTTGTACGACCTTGATTAGTAGCCACGCTCCAAGTTCCTGCCATATTATTTCCGGCATCTGCTAACGGACCGATTAAAGCAACAGTTCCAGATTTTTTTAGAGGAAGTAATTGGTTTTCATTTTTCATCAAAACCATAGATTCTGCTGCGATTGCTCTTGCTTCTTTGCGGAAGTTATCGTTATAGACTTCGGTTTTGGCACGTTTTTCATCGCAATATTTGTACGGGTCGTGGAAAAGTCCCAAATCGTATTTTGCATTTAAAATTAAACGGGTTGCATTATCAATTTCTGCCATTGTTACTTTACCTTCTTGTAACGATTTTTTTAAAGTTGTCAAAAAACCATCCCCAACCATATCCATGTGAACGCCAGCTTTTAACGCCAATGCTGAAACCGTTTGTAAATCGCCCATTCCGTGCTCAATCATTTCTGGAATTCCGGTATAATCAGTTACCACGAAACCGTTAAATTTCCATTGGTTGCGAAGGACTTCTGTTAACAACCATTTATTTCCAGTTGCAGGAATTCCGTCAATTTCGTTGAATGACGCCATCACACTTCCGGCTCCAGCTTCAATTGCAGCTTTATATGGAGGAAGGTATTCGTTGTACATTCTTATCTTACTCATGTCCACAGTATTGTAATCACGTCCTGCTTCGGAAGCTCCATAAAGTGCAAAATGTTTTACGCAAGCCAGCATCGTATTATTTGCCATCAAATCGTTTCCTTGATAACCCTGAACCATAGCTTTAGCAATCTCGCTTGCTAAATATGGATCTTCTCCGTTTCCTTCTGAAACACGACCCCATCGAGGATCGCGAGAAATGTCTAACATGGGAGAAAATGTCCAATTGATTCCGTCAGCGGTTGCTTCTGAAGCGGCAATTTGTGCACTTCTTTTAATGATTTCCATGTTCCAAGAAGTTGAAAGTCCTAACGGAATTGGGAATGTAGTTTCGTAACCGTGAATCACATCCATCCCAAAAATCAATGGAATTTTGAGACGCGATTTCTCGACTGCAATTTTTTGAACGTCCTTGATTTTCGCAACTGATTTTATGTTGAACAAACCTCCTACTTCGCCTTGTTCTATTTTTTTTGCAATGTTTGAACTCTTTGCTTGGCCGGTAGTGATATCTCCAGAACTTGGCAAATTTAACTGCCCGATTTTTTCTTCGAGTGTCATTTTCGACATTAATTCTGCCACAAATTCTGCCTTTGGCTTGATTTGTTCTTTCTTTTTACTTTTTTGTGCATTTGCCGAAAATGTAATGGCTAAAGACAATAAGAGTACACTTTTGAATTTCATTCTTATATAAATTTGAAGGAAAAAATTTTCCTAATTGAGCTCGATATTAATTGTTTTTTCGTTGTTGTAACATCCAATTGTAAATTTCCGGATTGTCATAAACGCGCGTCCAACTGTCATGGTTGGCATCGTCAAAAATGGTAAATGTAATATTTTTGTTGCACTTTTGAAGTTTTCTATATATTTCAATTGAATAATTGACATCAACCACATCATCTAATAAGCCATGATACATGCGGATAGGCATATTTTGAATTTTACAGTTTTCAATCATGGGAACGCGATCCACGAAACCACAAATTGGAACCAAACAAGCAAACATTTCCGGATGGGCAAAAGCGAGATTCCAAGCTCCCCAACCTCCCATGCTTAAACCGGTAAGGTAAATTCTGGATTCGTCAATTTTGTACTCTTTTTGTATTTTTTGAATCAATTTGTAAAGCGTTTCAGAATCCCAATATTCATTTTCCGGACATTGAGGTGCCAAAACATAACTGTCGATGTTATTTGTTTTTAAATATTTGAAAGGCCCATGAACCTTCACTTTTTCGATATCCGATCCTTTTTCGCCAGAACCGTGTAAGAAAACAATAAGCGGTTTTTTAGATTTTAAATCTTCCGGAAGATGCAAAGCGTATTGCAATTCTTTCTTTTGGGAAATTTCGACTTTAAAATTGCCACTGATTTGTTTTTGCGCGAACACAGAAACTGATACGAATAAACTGAATAAAATTGTTTTTAATTTCATTAAAATCCGTGTTTGCCCGAATGAAATCCTAAAGAAACTAATCCTTGACGAATTTCGGGAGCGTTCATAAATAAATTCCATAATAATCCTGAACGGTGGTTCTCGATCATCACTACCATCGGACCTTGATCGATTGCCAAATATTGTTTTGCCACCCAACCAAAATGTTTGCTATGAGCATCGTAAAATCCAGCGGGACCCCACATTGTTACGCTATTATTTACGTAAAAATTTCGCATTGCTGCTAAGGATTCTGTTGGGGTATAAGGAATTGACGAAATGGCTGCCGTTGGCGAAATTACCCCTTTGTCATTTTGTGGCATATGAGCGTCGTAACCCACAGAACCATCAGAATTTCTGGAATATGAAGCGGTTAACCCCCAATAATCAGTTCCGTAACCACCAAAATTATTTGGATTTTCAACACAATGTTGGTAATTTATTTTTGAATGATTAACGTTTACATCCCAATAATTAGCGTATTGGTCAGTAAGTTGTTGCGGATCGAGACCCAAATACGAATAATGTGCCCAAAAAAGTGGCCCTCCGCTTTGTTCAGCTCCGTTATGTTTTAAAATTAAGGGAATTCCATATTTAGTATTAGCAGAAGTAATTCCGCCGTTTCTTGCCCAACCTTCGTGGTAAGCTGCTGTAGGAATAGGATGTGTTGGCGAAGCGGCTGCCATCACGTAAGTGATTAAACATTCGTTGTAGCCTTCAAGTGGAAAATTCATTTCCCAGTTATAATTTGGTGACCAATGCCAATACAATACGTTTTGATTGTTTCGGTACCAGTTCCAATCGACACCTTTCCAAAGATTGTCGAATTTTTGTGCCAAAGCTTGTTCTTCGGGAGAACCATTTTTA
Source organism: Flavobacterium ichthyis (assembly GCF_009915155.1). Taxonomy (GTDB): domain Bacteria; phylum Bacteroidota; class Bacteroidia; order Flavobacteriales; family Flavobacteriaceae; genus Flavobacterium; species Flavobacterium ichthyis. The sequence continues at coordinate 106,174 of NZ_JAABLM010000003.1, forward strand.
AAAAATTCACGAACACAAATCATTCCTTGGCAAAGGAAAGCGGTTTCAACTAAATCGCCACCATTGTCCTTTGTTCCAAAAGGTTTTACATGTCCGGTATTTCCGTCAATCCAATGTGGCCAAGCCCCGTGGAATCTGTCGGCGTTTTCAAGAAAATTTGCAATAGTATTTAATCGTGAAACAGCTTCGCTACGAGAAACGTAGTTTCTAGAAACTGCTGCTACAATTGACATTAAGCCAAAACCCGAACCACCAGTGGTCACGATATGAGCATCGTTAGAAGGGTAATTCCCGTCAGGATGATACCGTTCTCTGGCGAGTTTAGAATTGGGTTCGGCAAAATCCCAAAAATATTTAAACGTTTGTTTTTGTACAATGTCCATCAATTGCTCGTCAGAAATTGTAACTGGTGGTGTTACCGGAGTGGTAGAATCGTCTCCCGAAGAAGACGATTCGCTTGATCCACAACTGGTAAACAAAAATAATATGAAAGCGAAATATTTCATTAAAATTGTTTAAAGTAGTCTATTAATAATCAGGATTTTGTGTCATTCCTGGAGTTTGAATCAACTGATTGTTAGGAATAGGGAATAATTCGTGTCTTCCTACAATAAATTGTTTTCCGTTTGCCGCCATAGCAGCTGGAGCTTGACCTGTACGAATTAAATCAAACCAACGATCGTGTTCGAACGCTAATTCTAATCTTCTTTCTTTCCAGATTGCCAAACGGATGTCTGCTTGAGTTGTTGCGGGCGTGACACCTAAATTTACACGATTACGTACTAAATTTAAAGATGCAACAGCAACACCTGTATTATTCAACTCGTTTGCAGCTTCTGCGTGAATTAAATAAATTTCAGCTAAACGAAGTACACGAATGTTTTTGTCTCCATCACCATCACCTAAGTTGGCACTTGAATACGCTTTTTCGTTGTACATTGGGTTTTCAACAGCAGCACTAACTACTCTTCCATCCCATAAAGTTTCGCCAGCGAAAATAATAGTTGCATCTCTACGGATCACATCGCCTTCAGCATTAAATGCATCTAACAAATTTTGTGAAGGTGTGTTGAAACCCCAACCCCAGCCGCTTGTTCCACGGGCTCCTTGTGTTTGAGAATATTGTTGCACTCCATGAGCAATTTCCACACCGCGAGCTTGAACTTCAAAAATAGATTCCACACCGTTTTCGGTAGATTCTCTCCAAAGTGTAGCATAATCTCCTTCTAAACCATATTCACCAGAAGTGATGACTTGGTTGGCGTAATCATAGGCGTTTTGCCAATCTCTTTGGTACAAATATACTTTTGCCAATAAAGCTTTTGCAGCTCCTTTAGTAGCACGACCTAAATCTTTTGCAACATATTCGCTTTTTTCCGGCAAAAATTCAATTGCAGCTAACAAATCTTCTTCGATGTAATCGTAAACTTGCTCTTTTGGCGCTCTGTTTACAAGGTCAACGTGTTGTAAAGGCACATCTCCGAAAGCCCTAACCAAATAAAAATAGTTGAAAGCACGAAGGAATCTAGCTTCCCCAATTAAACGATTTTTGTAAGCTTCATCAGTTAACCCGAAGTTTTCTGTGTATTCAATAGCATTTGTAGCACGACCAATAGATTTGTACCAGTTGGTCCACATGGCTCCAACAGAACCTGCGTTAGCACTTGTAAATTGTAAATTGTCTAAAAATGCTTTGTCTGATCCTGAATCCGAAGGGGAACTTCCTTTATCAGCATTATCCGAAATAATTTCTGTAATTCCTAAGTAAGAAAACGCATAATCCCATTCGGTTAACATTCCATAAATACCGTTCACGAAGGCTTCTGGTTCTTGGATTTCTCCATCTTCAACAGCAATTCGCTCTCTAGAATCTACATCTAGATAATCATCACAGCCCGCTAAAACACCTATTGCAAATGCAAGACAAACTGCTTTTGTATAATTAATTTTCATAGTTTAAATTTTTAAAGTTCTAAATTGATACCAAAAATGAACGTTTTAAGTGTTGGATAAGCCGAAAGTTCGATCCCTGCAGTTTCTCCTGGGTTTCCGTTTTGATTTAACTCTGGTGTAAATCCTGAATATTTAGTAAACATAAACGGATTTTGAGCAGTACCGTAAACTCTTAATTTAGAAATACCAGGTAATTCTTTAAATGTGTAACCTAATGTAATATTGTTAATTCTGAAATAATCTCCGTCCTCTAAATAATAATTAGAAGCCAATGCATCTCTGTTTGCTCCCGGGTTAGAATTAGTAGAACCTTCGCCGGTCCAACGGTTATTAAATGTTTCAGCTGCGATGTTTTCTCCACCATCGATACGCGTTCCTTTCAACCCATTATAAACTTTGTTTCCACCTACTCCGATTCCATCAACTGAAAAATCGAAATTTTTATAGTTTACATTAACACTCAAAGCATAAGTGAACTTAGGAATATATGATCCGAAGAATTTTTTATCTCTATCATCAATTAAACCATCACCATTTTGGTCTTTGTAACGCAATTGACCTGGTTGCGGATTTCCGATTCGAGGATTTGAATCAATTTCTGCTTGGTTTTGCCAAACACCTTCGGTTTCAAACATCCACCAAGAATAAATTGGTTGACCTTCTCTTAATTGTTTGGTGATTTGACCATTACCTAAACTTCCTCCAATATAACCATCATAAGCTGGTTTTACGCTTTCCAAAGTATTTGTGTTTCTTGAGTAATTTCCACCAATACTATAGGAAAAATCATCGTTAATTTGATCTCTCCAGTTTAATCCAACTTCAAAACCTTCATTACGTACTTCTCCACCATGGTCAAAGAAATCTTGCATATTTGGAGAGTTCATAATAGGTTTAATTTTTAAGATTGAATTGGTATTTAAACGGTTGTAATAATCAATATTTCCACTTAATTTGTTATCCAATATTGCAAAATCAATACCTGCATTAATCTCTTTTGTTACTTCCCACATCAAGTCTGTTGCCGGAGTACCGTAAGCAGCACCGTAAATAAAATCTTGGTTTGGACCAAAAACATAATTCACACTATTACTTCCAGGATTGGTAATCACAGACGACTGGTTTCTTGGAATATTAGAATTACCAACTTCTCCATAACCCGCTCTTAACTTTAAGAAATCAAAAGTTTTAGATTCTGCCATAAAAGATTCATTAGAGATTACCCAACCCGCAGAAACTGAAGGGAAAGTTCCCCAATAATTTCTGTTGTTACGGAAATCACTGTTTCCATCTCGTCTGATAACACCACTGATAAAATAACGCTCGTCAAAATTATACTGCAAACGCCCGAAGTAAGATAAAATTTGCGTTGGTGTTGAAAACTGTTGTTCAGCGATTTTTACGCCTTCGGCAAAATTGATATTCCAATAATTTGATTGTGTTGGAACGTCAAACCCTCTGATAGTAGAAGTATAAACATCGTTTCTTCTATCTTGCGTAGCACCCAAAACCGCATCAAAATTATGTTTACCAAAAGAATGTTCGAAAGTTAAAAAGTTATCCCAGTTATAACGATAGCTTTCCACATCAGCATAAGATAATGAATTATATGACCAAGTGGTTACATTGTCTTCCATGGCATCATGGTTTGCTTCATATTCCGCTTGCGTTCTGGTTGGATCACCTGCTAACCAAGTTCCCATCAAATCACTGTAAACTCTTCGTTTGCTAAAAGATTTTGTAGCACCAAAACGAGAAGTAATTTTCAACCAATCAGTAATTTTGTATTCTGCCTCAATTGATCCTTGTAGCTCTGTCATTTTGTTTCTTTCATTCGCAAAATGCACTGATGCTACAGGATTTGCTGCAGTATTTAGTCTACCAATTCTATCACCCGGATTTGTTGGCAAATAACCAATCACTCCTGTTGTTGCGTTTACAAAGTTTTGACCCCATTGACCTGTTGGATAATATACCGGTGTTAATGGAGATTGACGATAAGCATCAGAAAAAGCACCAAATGGTTTCGGAGTTGATTTTGTGAAAGTTAAATTTACATTATTTGTAATTTTCAATCTGTCGTTAAGTGCTTTAAAACTTGTGTTAGAACGAAGTGTGTTTCTGGTAATATCTTGATTTTTTAAGATACCATCTTCGTTAAAATTATTGAAGCTAAAGAAATATGTTGAGCTTTCTCCACCTCCAGAAAATGAAATATTATTACTGTTAATCATTCCAATATCGGTCAACTCATCATACCAATCCGTATCATACGGCTGATTTTCTTGTAAGAAATAAGTATTGGCCGTTTGTGGGCTAAATCTTTGAAAATCGTTAAAATAAGTGATGTATTGATCTGCATTTGCCATTTTTACAGCATTGACTGTAGATCTCGCACCGTAAAAAGAATCAACGTTTACACGGGTTTTTCCAGTACGTCCTCTTTTAGTCGTAATCAAAACAACACCATTTGCAGCATTCGAACCATAAATTGCAGCAGTTGCCGCGTCTTTCACAATATCGAAAGATTCAATGTCTGAAGGCGCTAAATTGGCAATACTTCCTGTGATGACACCATCAACAACAAAAATTGGAGTTCTTCCTCCTTCTGCAGTTCCTAAACCACGAATAATAATGGTAGGTGTCGCTCCTGGAGCATCGTTGGCAATAATGTTAACACCTGCTGCTTTACCTTGTAATGATTGTAAGGCATTGAAAGCAGGTTGTTTGGTAATTTCGCCCGATTTAATTGTGGACACAGATCCCGTTAATTCCGAACGTTTTGCGGTACCGTATCCAATTACAACAACTTCCGATAAATCTGTTGCGGAAGAAGACATGCTAATAGTCATTCCGGAAGCCGCAGGAAGCGAAACCGAATTGTAACCTAAAAAGGAAAATGTTAACTGTTGTCCGACTTCGGCATTAATTGAGAAATTTCCATCAAAGTCGGAAACCGCACTCGAATTTGGTGCCGTAATGGTTACTCCCGGAAGCGGAAGTCCATCCTGATCTTGCACCTTACCTGTTATTTCTTGTGCAACCATCGCACCGTGAAATAACAAAAATGCAAACACTCCAAAAATAAAGTTTTTCATTTGTTTAAAATTTGTTAAAAGTTAGTGAAACGAAAGTAAGGAATTACAACGTTGTAGTAAAACAATATCTATCACTACATTACTACATCAAAAATAATTTACTATAACTTAATCAAATGATTGTCAATAAAATACAATGGTAAAAATGTATATAAATACGAGGTGTTAAAATTTCAATGATGTATATTTGATGTAGTGCTAAATGTTAAAACGAAAACGTTTTAAATGCGATTAAATTTTCATCATGAAATTGTTTAAACTTTCATCTTGTGCTAAATTGAGTTTTTTTCGCAAACGATATCGGTGTAATTCCACTCCTCTAAAAGTAATGTTCATCAACGGAGCAATTTCTTTAGATGATAAATTCATTTTAAGATAAATGCAAAGTTTGATATCTTTTGAAGTTAAATTCGGAAATTGGGTGGTGAGTTTTTGCACAAATTCCTCATTGCTTTGCATTAAATTTTGTTGGAAACTTTCCCACTCATTTTTGTTCAAAGCGTTTACTTTAATCGACTTTCTAATTTTTTCTTTTATTTTTCTGGATTCATTTTCACTTTCTAAAATTTGCTGAATGCTATCAATCATTTCGCTTTGTTTTGCAATAGATAATGATTTCCCTGCTACTTCATAAGCTTTATTTTGCACTTCGATTTCCAAAATATGTTTTTCGTACTCTTGTAATTTTCTATTATTTTCAGCTTTTAACTCTAATTCCAAAATTTCTTGTTGGTGTTTTAATTCCTCTTCTCTTAATTTTAGCTTTTCTGAATATCTTACTTGATTCCAGCGATAGTACAAAAACAAGGCAGCCGCAATCACAAAAATATACACTAAAATCATCCAAAATGAATAGTACCAAGGCCAACGAACATCAAATTGATAATCCGCAATCTTGGTAAAACTAGTTCCATTATTCACATAAAAATTGACGATGTGACTTCCGCTGGTTAAGTTATTGAGGACGAGCGTTCCATTTTTTAGCGGGATAAATTTTTCTTCTTGATCTAAACGGTAGAAAATTTCTGGACGGTTAAAACCTAAATATTCACTTATAATGTTGATTTCTACAGGTTGTCCGTTTGCAATTTTGTTTCCTTCTACAATAAGCTCTCCTTGAAAATAACCTTCGGTAATAAACTTTTGATTTGAAACTTTAGTTTTTTGAGATGTTATTGAGAAAAACCCATCGTCAAGGTTTATTAGAAATTGATTTTGGTCTTTAAAAACCTTTATATTCTCTAATATAATTCTACCCCGGTAATATTTTTCTGGGATAAGATTCCAGACAAATTTATTGTTTTTTTGGTGAACGGTGTATAGCATATCATCTCTTAAAACCATAAAATTATCTTGGTCAATTTCAATAACTTCGGTAACATTTTTGAAATCTTTGTTGAAGGCATCACTTTTTACTAATTTCCCCGAAATAGAATTATAAGTGTACCAATTATTGTCAATTAAAAATAGAATTTCGTTTTTGTACGAAAATAATTTGACTGCAAAGTCATTGATAATTCCATTACTTTGCGATACATTTTCTACTTTTTCAACTTCAAAATTTTTGTTGTAAATAATTCTATACAAACTTCTATAACTATCTGCTGCCCATAATTCTCCGGGTTTATTTTGGGCAAGATTACGGATAGGCTTAGTAATTTTTGCTAGATTTTTATATTGCGAAAGATCATTAGGATTCTCATAAACCACAATACCAGAGTAATTTCCTTGAAAATAAACTTTTTCAAATTTACTTTCTAATAATTTCCAGCCACCGTTTACGGGATTTACTCTTTTTAAAACACCATCATAATAATAAGTACCATCATTGTGACCTATTATAAAATCGTTATCCTTTTTAAATATGTCCCAAACTTGCCCTTGCGAATTTGGAATTACTTCTAAATCCTTATTCTTGCAGGTAAAAATCCCATGGTTAGTAACAAACAAGTATCCTTTTTGTAAAGTTGCCAATGAATAAACTGAACCTAAAATTCCAGAATTATCGGTAAAAATTTCCACTGGCGAATTGATTTCAACATGGCTAATCCCATTGTCTAATCCAAGCCATAAATCGCCTTCTTTATCAGTGGTAATCGTTAAAATACAGTTGTTTTTCAACGTATTTTGCCGATTTAAGTTTTGGTATTTCCCTGATTTTAAATCTACTAAAAATAAGCCTTGCAAGCTCGTTCCAACTGCCATTTTATCATCATCAATAATTTTGGCAGTAATAATTACTTTTTCTTTAAAAACATTGTTAAGTGCATGATTCCAAGGCACAAGTTTGTCATTTTCTTCAACAAAAATTCCATTGTGTTTGGTAAAAATATGGAGCTTCCCATTGAATTTCTCCATATTGTGTATCACATTATTTTCAAGAATTTTCCAATTTTCTTTTTTTATAAAAGTTTTGTTTTCAAAAACGTAAACCCCATGTTTCACGGTAGCTACATAAATCGTATCATCAATCTCATAACAGTAGGAAATTTGATGGGGAAACTTTATTTTTTCGAGTTTTTGATTAGCATTTAAAATGAATAATTCGTTGAAAGTTTGAAAATACAATTTGTCTTTCGATTTAAAAATTTTCCAAATTTCTTCGTTGTCCGGACTATTTCTAAGCAACTCATTATTTTCTGTGAGCGACTGGTATTGCATCACACCATTTTTTCTTTGCCAAAAACCAAACTCTTTGTAGGAACCACAATAAATTTTATCACCATGACTATAAATGGACCTAATAATGGTTTTATTAGGTAAAGTATAACGTTCCCATTTTACACCATTGTATCTAATAAAATAATGATTATTGGCAAAATAAATTGCATTGTCATTCCCTTGAACCACGTTCCAAACCTGATTATCACCAGAATATTCATGCTTGGTAAAATTTTCAACAAATGGCAAAAGTTCTTGAGCCGTAATATGTTGAGTAAAAAGGAGGATTAATAAAATTTTGAAAAACTTAAAATTCACTTTGCAAGTTTTGTTTTCAAAGATAAAAAACAATTCCGACTTTTAGCAACGCATAAAAAGACGTTATAGATTGCGGTATTTAATCATAAAAAACTATTTTTGCTTAAAAAAATTTTGCAATGAAAAAATATTTAAGCCTCTCGTTCCTAGCATTGATACTTTGCGGCTGCGATGATGGCGATTTAACATTCGATTCTTTTGATTTTTCTCAGGTTCAAGCAAAAAGGTGTTCGAACAATTCAGATATTTTAAATTCTATTTTTAAAATTAATGAAAATGAAGCACTTATATTGCAATTTCCTCAAAACGAATTTCCTTTTCTTAATAAATCAAAAGATACTACTTTTTTACTAAACGCTAACCGGAAATTAACTTACAGGGTTTTCGATGAAAATGTATCGGATGGTTATTTTTGCTCACTTTTACCTCCAATCACTCCAAAAGTTATTGATGAATGGACAAGTGGTGCCAATGCACAAGGACAATATCGTGTTGTAACCCGACCAGTTGAAGGAACCTCTACGCTCGAAACTGCAAAATATGAACATGCAATCACTTTGAATAATATTGCTATGTCTAGCAGCACACAATCCGGTTCAATTATATACGAAACTTTAAACTTTGGTGTTTTCCAAACCAATACTGATGTTACGTTTAATTTTAATAACGCAAATATTTTCAGATGCAGTGATGCTAAAATTTTTAAAATTTTAGATAAAAATCCTGGAAACGTAGTTAATTCTCCTAATATTAATTGTGTTTTAGAGGTTACAATCCCGGATTCGCTTTTGCCTGAAGCAGGAAATACCGAAGCGCAACCTATTTTTATCGATAATAATTTGGTAAAAGTTACCTATAAAGTTTTTTATGGCGATGTTTTTCCTGCAAATTATTGTGCAAGTGCTAACTTACCCACACTTTTCGAACAATGGAATGGCGATAACGGAATTGATCAGGTAAATGATATTGACGATCAAGGCTATATTTCGGTAACCAGAAGCGAAGCGACTGGTCAAGTTTCTTTTAATTTAGTGCTGCGAAATGTGACCTACCGTCGCGTAACTCCAGTCGCAAGTTCAACCGAATTTCAAAGTACTTTTGTACGACAAAATGATACTTTTGGAATCTACATTCCTTAATATTTGTTCCAAAAAAAAAAATTTAAGCTCCAAATGGAGCTTAAATTTTATCTATTCTTGTTTTGTTTAACATACACTTCCGTTGCTCCAGAACCGTATTTTTGATAATCAGCGTCTTGAAAATTAATTTCTTCAAAACGATTGAGCATGTAATCAATCTCGGTTTTCAGAGTTCCTTCTCCTACTCCATGAATTAAAACAATTTTCGGAATTCTATTTTTGATGGCAAATTCAACGTGGCGTTGTGCCGTTTCAAGCTGAAGTGTTAAAATTTCGTGGTTTGACATCCCTTTTTTGTTGCGCACTAACTTCTCGATGTGCAAATCAAATTCTGGAATACCACGTTCGTGCTTATCTTTCTTTTCTTTAACAAAACTTCTCGGTTTCGGGATTTCTTTTTCCTTTAAAACCTGATTTATGTTTTGTACCGAAAAATTAATTTTCAAAGGGGTTTCTATCAAAATTAATTCTGAATCGTTGAATTCTAAAACAAAACCATCAGTAGTTTCAATTTTCACACGATTTTGATTTACCGAAATAACCTCGCCACTAAAATCATCGTCCAAAACAGTTACCTTATCGCCTTTTTTAAACATTATCTGAAGGATTTTCGTCGTTTTTCCCCGGGGTTTTTGCCGTTAACCACATCATTGTCATCATAAAAACCGCAATGGCTGTTACCATAATATATACATTTGGTTTTTCTTTTCCTTGTTCGAAAATGGCTACAAAACCAGCAATGATAAGTAACGGAATGTATATTTTTTTCATTTTGATAACGGCTTTAGAGATGGTTCAAAAATAGCAAAGTTTCGAGGAAAATCATTAGTTTCTTCTTATTTTTTCGTAAAATTGTATTTTAAAAGTCATTTCTATGGAAGAATATATGCTTCCCTGTTTTACGAAAAAATATTTGGGAATTGATTGTCCTGGATGCGGTACACAAAGAGCTTTTGTGATGGTTTGTAAAGGTGAATTTGCCGATGCTTTCCATATGTTTCCGGCAATATACACCACTATTTTATTTTTCGTCTTACTTGGGCTTCATCTTGTAGATAAATCTCGAAATTATTCTAAGTTAATTATCGTTGTTGCTATAATTAATGCAATAATTATGTTTGCGGCATTTGTAAATAAATATCTTTTTATATTTTTATAGAAAATTTTAACCAACCAAATAAACATTTAAAAATTATGGAACACCAAAACTTTCAAGAAAATGAATCTTTAACCAATCAAAAATTACCTAATGCAACGCCTTCATTAGTGTTAGGAATTATTTCCATCGTACTTTGCTGGTGCTACGGGCTTATTGGTTTAATTTTGTCAATTATCGGCTTAGTTCTAGCTAATAAAGACAGAAAATTATATTCTGCAAATCCAACACATTATACTAACTACTCAACAAGCAATACGGGGAGAATTTTAAATATCATTGGGTTGATTTTAAACATTTTATCAATTATTTATTTTATCTTCATCATTGCTTATATTGGGTTTGATGCATTACAAGATCCGGAATTATTACAAGAAAGAGTCAGAGAAATGCAAGGAATGTAATCTCTTGATAATCAAAACAAAAACCAGCTTTCGAGCTGGTTTTTTTATACTTTTTGGCTAAGTACTACGGCGTCAATTTCGCTATGCGAAGTATCATAAATAGCTTTCCCTTCTTTGAGCAAAATTATTTGTGGCGATTGGTGAATCACGTGAAATTTTTGCGCAATTTCATTCGAAATCTCTCGGTAGTTGAGCAAATCTAAAAAGTGAGGAGTGATTTTTTCGGATAAATTTTCTTCACCAAATTCTCTTTCAAAATTTTTCAACGCCATTCTACTAATGCTGCATCGGGTGGAATGTTTGAAAATCACAACCGGCTTCGTGTAAGATTCTTCGGTAATTTCTTCCAAATGTTTTAGTTCTGTTAAAAGATTCCACTGCATTGCACTAGAGTTCGTACCTTTATTTTGCGGTTCATCTGAACCAAATAATTTATTGAAAATTCCCATAAATTCAGTTTTCAAGACTTTTTGTCGGTTAATTTTATAGTATAAAGCAGTTTTTATGTCAATTTGGCATTTATTAATGAATGGAATATAAATTGAAATTGCTTTCATAAATTTAAAAAATAATTCAATATGAACTTTAATAATTTTACCATAAAATCTCAAGAAGCAATCCACAAGTCTCAACAAATTGCGCAAGGTTTTGGTCATCAGCAAATTGAAAATGAACATATCTTAAAAGCGATTTTTGAGGTGGATGAAAATGTCGCTCCTTTTTTGCTCAAAAAATTAAACGTTAATGTTGGACTTTTAGAGCAAATTCTAAATAGTACATTGCAATCTTTCGCAAAAGTTTCTGGCGGAGAAATTATGCTTTCCAGAGAATCGAACGCCACTTTGCTGGAAGCTTCGAATATCGCCAAAAAAATGAACGACGAGTTTGTTTCTGTTGAACATTTGTTGCTTGCCATTTTTAATTCAAAAAGTAAAATTGCACAAATTTTAAAAGACCAAGGTATTACCGAAAAAAGCCTTAAAGCGGCAATTGAAGAATTGCGAAAAGGCGAACGCGTAACTTCGGCTTCGGCAGAAGAAACCTATAATTCTTTGAATAAATATGCTAAAAACCTCAACGATTTAGCCCGAAATGGAAAATTGGATCCCGTAATTGGAAGAGATGAAGAAATTCGCAGAGTTTTGCAAATTTTAACCAGAAGAACGAAAAATAATCCAATGTTAGTGGGAGAACCTGGAGTGGGAAAAACTGCCATTGCCGAGGGTTTGGCTCACAGAATTGTGGACGGCGATGTTCCCGAAAATCTGAAAGAAAAAATCGTCTATTCTCTTGATATGGGTGCTTTAATTGCGGGCGCAAAATATAAAGGAGAATTTGAAGAACGTTTAAAATCCGTAGTGAAAGAAGTAACTTCCGCCGAAGGCGACATTGTACTTTTTATTGACGAAATCCATACATTAGTTGGAGCTGGTGGTGGCGAAGGTGCGATGGATGCTGCTAACATTTTAAAACCAGCTTTAGCAAGAGGAGAATTAAGAGCCATTGGTGCAACAACTTTAGACGAATATCAAAAATATTTTGAAAAAGACAAAGCACTTGAAAGACGTTTTCAAAAAGTATTAGTGGATGAACCTGATACCGAAAGTGCCATTTCTATTTTACGTGGAATCAAAGAAAAATACGAAACGCATCATCAAGTTCGCATTAAAGATGAGGCAATTATTGCTGCTGTAGAACTTTCGCAACGCTACATTACCAACCGATTTTTACCGGATAAAGCCATTGATTTAATGGACGAAGCGGCTTCTAAGCTCAGAATGGAAATCAATTCTAAACCTGAAGAATTAGATGTTCTTGACCGAAAAATCATGCAACTTGAAATCGAAATGGAAGCGATTAAACGTGAAAATGACGAAAACAAACTGAAAACCCTCGGGATGGAATTGGCAAATTTAAAAGAAGAAAGAAATGAAATTTTTGCCAAATGGAAATCGGAAAAAGATGTGGTAGATCAAATTCAGGCAGCAAAATTAGATATCGAAAACTTCAAAATTGAAGCCGAACGTGCAGAACGTGACGGTGATTATGGAAAAGTAGCTGAACTTCGATACGGGAAAATTAAAGAGGCACAAACCAAACTTGATGAATTACAGCGACAATTACAGGAAAATCAAGAAAACTCTTTAATTAAAGAAGAAGTGAATCGCGAAGATATTGCAGAAGTTGTGGCAAAATGGACCGGAATTCCAGTAATGAAAATGCTTCAAGGCGAACGCGAAAAATTATTGCATCTTGAAGAAGAGTTACACAAAAGAGTTGTGGGTCAAGAAGAAGCCATCGAAGCCGTTAGCGATGCCGTGAGACGTAGTCGTGCCGGTTTGCAAGATGCGAAAAAACCAATTGGTTCGTTTTTATTTTTAGGAACTACAGGAGTTGGAAAAACCGAATTGGCAAAAGCCTTGGCCTCGTATTTATTTGACGATGAAAATGCCATGACAAGAATTGACATGAGCGAATATCAGGAACGCCACAGTGTGAGTCGATTAGTTGGAGCACCTCCGGGATACGTGGGTTACGATGAAGGCGGACAATTGACGGAAGCCGTTCGGAGAAAACCTTATTCTGTGATATTGTTAGATGAAATTGAAAAAGCGCATCCGGATACTTTCAATATTTTATTACAAGTTTTAGACGAAGGACGACTTACGGACAATAAGGGTCGATTGGCGGATTTTAAAAATTCGATTATTATCATGACTTCAAATATGGGAAGTTCGATTATTCAAGAGAAATTTGAATCTCGAGACTTCGGGATAAAAGGCGATGTTGAAAGCGCTACTGAAGCGGCAAAAGTGGAAGTTTTAGGTTTGTTGAAGCAAACGGTTCGTCCGGAATTTATTAACCGAATCGACGATATCGTAATGTTCACACCTTTAAACGAAAATAATATTCGTGAAATTGTGGGACTTCAACTAAAATCAATTACTAAAATGCTGGCGTTACAAAACATTACTTTAGACGCCACTCCGGAAGCGGTTGAGTATCTTTCTAAAAAAGGTTTTGATCCGCAATTTGGCGCAAGACCAGTAAAAAGAGTAGTTCAAAAAGAAGTTTTAAACCAGCTTTCTAAAGAAATTCTTTCGGGAAAAGTAACTACGGAAAGTATTATTTTACTCGATAGTTTTGACGGACAATTGGTTTTTAGAAATCAAACTGAAATGTCCAACTAAAGATTCTTCAAAATAATTTAATTCAAATTTAGACCTGATTTTTTCGGGTCTTTTTTTTTGGGTTAAAATAAATTTACAAACGTTAATATTATTCTTAAAACAATTCACAATTTGTAGAAAATGGCGTAAATTTAATGGTAACTAAACTTAAAAACTTACGCAACATGAACCTTAAAAGAATTTTTGGAAGTATTCTAACCATCCTTGGAATTGTAGGATTGATTTATGCCGCTTACATTTTCATGAACACTTCAGGTAGCGAACGAAGCTACAAATCGCTTGCTGTTTACGGCATATTAGGTTTAATTTTTTTCATGTCCGGCATTGGCTTGGTAAAACAAACAAGAGACGAATCATAAAATAACTTAAAAAAATAATGCTATGAACCACACACTTATTGTAAAAAACAATATCAAGATTAATGCAACTCCTGAGAAAGTTTGGGAAATACTTACCAATCCTTATTATATTAAACAATGGGACAAATTACCTGAAGATTTTGGTGACAACGCTGTTTCAGCTTCCACAACAATAAATTTTCCGGGATTTTCTAAATTAACCGTAACAGGTTACGAGCCTGGCCGCGTGATTCGGTACCAACTTTATGTAGATGCTTGGGGCGAAACTGTAATTCCCGACATTAATTATTCTTACCAAATTTCCCAAGATGCCAACGGCGAAACTTGGCTTGGTATTGAAATTGGTGATTTTGCTGTACTAAATAATGGCTCAGAATATTATGATGAGTCGATAAATTTTGGAAATACAGCTTCACAAAAAATAAAAGAATTGGCAGAAAATCATACTGCAATCAGCATCCACTAAAATCAAAAAAGCCCAATCCATTAATAATCGATTGGGCTTTTTATTCAAATATAAATTTTTATCGAGTGCTTCTTTGCAAATAATATTGTCTAATAGTGCGAATGCCGTTGTATCTTTTCATTCGTATAAAACTTATTACTCCCGAAAAAATAATTAATAAACAAACAATAAACAATGCGGTAAAACCAACTTTTAGCAAGAAGTTATTAAGGTTGGACGAATGGTCTGCAAATCTTCCGGGAATGGCAAAACCCGAAATAACAAGCAATACGGTTGCGATGGCTAAAGTAATACGTTTCATAACAAGGAAGGTTTCAGTTTTATAGCATTTTTCTGGGGCGAAAATTTTAAACAGCTGCTCTCAAATATTCATATTCAAATTCTTCATGATGATCGTAAGCCACTTCTAAAATATCAATTTCATTGTATGCCACTTCGTCATCAGTATCTTCAATAATGCATATTCCTAAAATTTCAAATGGACGCTCAATTTGCATATTATTACTTTCAATATATTCCATGGCTAACTCATCAAAATTTTTCGGATGCAGCACAATCATTACGCTGTCAGTCAGCTCATTATCAATAATATATTCTTTAATACTCAATAGGTTGATTAAATTTTTCATAGCGGTAGTTGTTTGAGTTAATTAATTTTATTGGTTGGTTGTTTTACAAATTTGGTAGAATTTATTGAGTTGATAGGTTAGATAAATATTAAACTTTTGTTAACGAATTAGCCTTTTTTATGTTAAAAAATAGGTGTTTTCAATCTTTTTTATATGATAAAATTTATGTTTATACAATTGCCATTTTTAACAATTCTGAAAACCACAATTTTTCAAAATTTAATGCTTCATTTTTTGCTAAAAAATTGGCTTTTTTTAGTTTGCATAAGTGATGGTTTTTTTTGAATCTTAGCAAAGTGGAATTTTTCTTAGATTTTCTTACAAAATTTCCCACTTAATAGTATAATTGATTATGAAAAAAAACACACTTCTTATTTTACTTTTTATTTTCTCATTTTTCTTAAACGCTTGCAGCGGTGATGAAGGCGGTCAAACCATTGTTTTTGAAGAAGCTTTGGTTACAGCAGCGGAAGGCCCAGCAACGGTAACAGTGAACCAATCGGCCACTTATACTTTAACTTACCAAACAAAAAATGACTGCGGAAATTTTGAAAATTTTGTAGAAACGTTGACCGGAACTACTAAAACCATTAGCGTAAGACTAAAATATGTTGGAGATTGCAACGAAAATGTACAAACTAAAACTATCACCTATCCATTTATGGTAAACACTCCGGGAACTTATACATTTAAATTCCGGAACACAAGTACATCGTTCCTTACCCGAACGGTTGTGGTTACAGAGTAAATTTTTCAAAAAAAATAATCAAAGCCAGCCTAAAAAGCTGGTTTTTGTTTTTTAAATTAGAGTAAAAAATAAATGATGATTTCTATTTCTAACCAATATCTAACAGCAACGATTAATCCTAAAGGTGCCGAACTTTCTTCATTAAAACATCAGGATCGAGAAATTATGTGGGAAGGCAATCCGGATTTTTGGGGAAAGCACGCTCCTGTACTTTTTCCTATTGTAGGAACTTTAAAAAATAACGAGTTTGAATATTCCGGAAAAAAATATTCGTTACCACGTCATGGTTTTGCAAGAGATTTGGTTTTTGAAGTTTCAGAAAAAAGAGTTGATCGTGTGACCTTTACCCTCAAATCTTCCGCAGAAACATTAGAGAAATTTCCTTTTACGTTTGAGTTTTCGGTTATTTTTATTTTAAAAGAAAAAACTCTTTTGCAATATTTTCAGATAAAAAATGAAGGGCAAGACACCATGTATTTTTCCGTTGGTGGTCATCCTGCTTTTGCCCTGCCTGGAAATTTTGAAGATTATTCGATTCATTTTGACCAAGACGACAAGTTAGAAGTTTTTGCTCTAAAAGATGATTTACTTTCGGGCAAAACCTCTATTTTAAATTTAGAAAAACAAAATTTACCGCTTTCGCAAAAATTATTCGAGAACGATGCATTAGTGGTAAAAAAATACGTTTCTAAAGTAATTTCAATCTTAAAAAATGGAAAAGATTTTCTTCATTTTTCAACCGGAAATTTCCCAAATTTAGGACTTTGGACAAAACCTAACGCTCCCTTTATTTGTATCGAACCTTGGTTTGGTTATGCTGATGATATTACGTGTACAGGAAAATTAACCGAAAAGGAAGGAATTGTAGCTATTGATTCTCAAGAAATTTTTGAAACCCATTTTGCCATTTCAATTCCTTAAAATTATTTTGATAAAAATTTTAATTAATAAATAATTTTTTGTTAAAAATGAAGTTATATTTGAAACAAACATTTCATAATATGGCTGAATTTGAAAAACATTTTGAAGAGATTCAATCGTATCTAAATTTTAAAGATTATACGCTTCTCACCAAGCGAATTATTGATTTAACCCTTGATACCGAAAATATTTCTTTTTATCAAAAAACCAATTTACTGCTGGACAAAATCGATCGGGAAACGGAATTGAGCAATTTACACAACGATTTTTCAGAGTTGTTAAAGGAGCTGAAGACTTTTCTCCAAACTAAACCCATTGTCGCCCCAAAAACTTTGATTACGGCTTCGGCTGTGAAAAAAAATTATGGACACAGTGCTTTTGCGCTTGGAGCTATCGATTTGAAAGTAAATCAAGGAGAAATTTTAGGACTTGTGGGCGAAAACGGAAACGGGAAAACCACTTTACTACGTTTACTTTGTGGCGAGCTTTACGTTACATCAGGAAAAATAGAATTTCACATTCCGCATCAAGACTTGTATGATCTTCGTGCAAAACTGATTTATATTCCGCAAAGAACTGCCACGTGGTATGGTTCAATGTTCGAAAATTTACAATTTACCGCCACGAGTTATGGCTATCAACCGGAAGAAAATGAGCTGATTGTAAACTTAGTGATTTCACGCTTAGGACTTCGGAAATTTAAAAATCATCTTTGGAAAAACCTTTCTTCCGGATACAAAATGAGGTTTGAATTAGCCCGAATGTTACTTAGAAAACCTGATGTTTTGCTCATTGACGAACCTTTGGCAAACCTTGATATTTTGGCACAACAAACAATATTAGAAGATTTTCGATCCATTGCAAAATCCCCTTTTAGACCCATAGGAATTGTGTTAAGTTCACAGCAATTATACGAAGTAGAAAAAACTTCGGACCAAGTAATTTTTCTAAAAAATGGCGTTCAGAAAAATTTGAGAAACGAGCCATCTTCTGAAGAAACTATTCCGGAAACTCAATTGGTAATTGAGTTAGAAAGTTCGCTTTCGCAAATGCAACTCAGCGAAGCTTTAGGCGAAAAGTTAATCAATTTACAATTTAACGGAGGTACATTTATCGCTACATTTTCTGGAGAAACTTCGGTTTTTGATTTTCTTCAGATGATTTCGGAAAAAAGAATTCCGTTACAATATTTTCGTGACATCACACATTCTACCAGACGTTTTTTCGTATCCTAAAAATTTAAAAAATTATGTTTCAAAATATACAAAAACACTTGTTGTTACGATATCCTTTACTCTGGAATACCAAGGTAATTCCGGCTTGTATTGCAGCAATTATCTTTCATATTATCTTTTTCATAGCAGGATTTTCACAAGGTACAATTAATTTTCAATCAGTTAACGAAGCCTATTCCATCTCAGAAGAACTAACTATTTTTTTTAGCGTTTTAATCTCGGTTTTTGGCATAATCATTTGGCTGGTTTATTATGCCAGAAATAATGGTTTTAAAGCTTATTATCCAAAAACTGCAAACAGCGTTTTTAAAGAATGGTTGATTATTTTTGTCATTTGTTTGCTCCAAATTTCTTACACTGTAACCTTTTTATTTGGAAAAGATTACAGAGCGAGAAGTTACTTTCCTTACGAAGAATTAGTAGAACGATGCGAAATTATTAGCAAGGCTTCTTTGTTTGCAGAAGGTCCTTTTGAAATTTCGGACACCGAATATTTTTATAAAGAAGGAAAACAATATGAGATTAGGAGGAATTCATTTTTATTCGAGGGAAAACAATACAGCCTAAAATCTTTACTTAATAAAGGAACCGTTAAGTTCGACATTTATACGGATGAGCAAGACAGCTTAATAAAACGCGATATTAAACTTTTGCTAAAAAACAACCAAAAAGGCGAAGTGGAAAAGTTGATGAATCAATTTTTAAACATCGCTAAAGGTCATGATTTAAAAGCGAATATTGATGCAAAAAAATGGTTGGATTTAACCTACAATGCTCCCGATTTTACCAAATATAGTATTGTAGGCAAAAAACGTTTCAGACATCCGCATCATTATGAAAATACTTATCAATATGGAGATGATGTCGCCATTGCTGAAGCCGCTGTGACGGTTGATGATACAGGAGGCACTGTTAGTCAAATTGCTATTGATACGACATCTGAAAGATTGATTATGGTGAACGGTTATGAGCAAATTGAATCAAAATATTATGTGCCTTTCGAACCCATTCTTTTTAACTATTCAAAAGTGGTTGAGGCTTGGGACAGGCCGAGTTTAAACTTGGATTTTTGTTTATTTATCGGATATTTTGCAATGTTTTTATCGTTGGCTTTGTTTAGCTTTAGGGTAACTTCGGGGAAAAACTGGCTGATAGCTTTGATAGTTACGGGAGTTACAAATATGGTTATTGGAATTTTTACGGCAATTTCAGCGTCAGAACATTTTTATTTTATTTCCGCAATCTTTATTATTACGGCTCTATTGATTTATTTCTTTTCGATAATAAACGGTAGAAGAGCCAAAGAAATTTCGGGAATTACTTTAAATATTACACTTTGGACATTACCAGCAATCGTTCCAGTAGTTTATTTTTATTTGGATAGAATTGTGAAAGAGTCAACTGGCTATTATGATTATAATGTGGGAATTGATCGAAAAATATCACCAGCTGTTGAATTTATCGAACGTCATTTTGTAACCATGGCATGGTTAAATTTGTTAGTTGTAGGACTTTTTATTCTTGCATTGTCACATTCAATAAAAAAGTGGAAAGGTATTGCAGAAGGATAATTTCGCAAGAAAAATTAAAATTGTGGAAGAGTTTGTAAATAGAGCGCTTCCACTTTTTTTCTAGCCCAAGGTGTCTTTCGCAGAAATTTTAAACTTGACGCAATACTTGGATTTTGTCTAAAACAGTTGATTGGAATCAGCTCAGCTAAAGTATCAAACTGATAATATTTTACTAAATCTTCCAACATTTTCTGCAATGTAATGCCGTGTAAAGGATTATTTTGTTGACTATTTGTCATTTGTTAAGGATACAATTAGATTTCTATAAAAATACATAAAATAAGTGTCTTTTTTTTAATGATATTTTTCAAGCGGTGAGAGGTTTTAATATATTATTGAAGCAAAAATTTAAAATGCAAAATTGTACAATCGTGTAAATGTTATACCTTTGTTTTCTTATGCAAAAAACTGTCAACATACAAAATAAACGCGCTAGATTTGATTACGAGTTTATTGAAAAATATACCGCCGGAATTGTATTGACCGGAACTGAAATAAAATCGATTAGACTTGGAAAAGCTAATATAACTGAAAGTTTCTGCGAGTTCAGCAATGGCGAGTTATTTGCAATCAATACTTATATCGAAGAGTACGCTTTTGGTAATCAATTTAACCATAAATCTCGCAGCGAACGTAAACTTTTACTAAACAAAAGAGAACTAAAAAATTTAGCCAAAAACGTCCAAACCAAAGGTTTAACCATTGTACCTACTAAACTTTTCACAAACGAAAAAGGATTGGCAAAACTAGAAATTGCTTTAGCACGAGGTAAAAAAACGTACGACAAACGAGAATCCTTAAAAGCTGCGGACACAAAGCGTGATTTAGATAGATTGAAAAAATCATTTTAAGCAAATAATTTTTTTTAACAAAAAATGATTATTGCTTATTTTCTAATAAAGGCACAAAACGAAACTCTCCAAACTCATGCTTTTCAAATTGGGTTTCATTTTTACGAATCAGCATGGTCATAATTTGATGTTCTTCGCCAAGCGGAATCACGAGCCTTCCTCCTATTTTTAATTGTGCCATCAAAGGTTTTGGAATAATTGGAGCTCCAGCCGTTACAATAATACTATCAAATGGTGCATAATTCGGCAATCCTTTATAACCATCACCAAACGATAAATGTTTGGGTCTGATATTTAATTTTGGCAATAATAAGGAAGTGGTTTTAAACAATTCGTTTTGTCGTTCCACACTGTAAACTTTGGCTCCCATCATACATAAAACCGCCGTTTGATAACCCGAACCCGTTCCAATTTCTAAAACTTTATGGTCTTTTTGAACTTCTAACAATTGAGATTGAAACGCCACGGTATAAGGTTGCGAAATCGTTTGTCCGGCACCAATCGGGAACGCCTTGTCTTGATAGGCATAATCCTCGAAACTGGAGTTCAAAAAAAGGTGTCTTGGAATTTTTTTAATGGCATCCAAGACGTTTTTATCCGTGATTCCTTTCTGCTCTAGAACAGTTACTAATTGATTGCGAAGTCCTTGATGTTTGGCGGTATCTTTCAAAATTTGGAGTAATAAATTTTGGTAAAAATAACAAAACTTAAATCGAAAGTCAAAAGTCAAAAGTCAAAAGTTTCTGCAAAAAATCAAATCTATTTTCGATTCGCTTTTCAACTTTCTAACTTTCGACTTTAAGACTTTCGACTTTAAACAATTAATATTATTTTTGTAGAAAATACATTTATATGCTAAAAGTTGGAGTATTAGGTGCGGGTCACTTAGGTAAAATTCATTTGCGATTATTACAACAATCAGAAAAATATGAACTAGTTGGCTTTTATGATCCAAATCAAGAAAATGCCGAAAAAGTAGCAAAAGAATTTGGTTACAAAAAATTTGATACCATTGCCAAACTCATTCACGCTGTTGAGGTCGTGGATATTGTAACTCCAACACTTTCACACTATAAATGTGCAAAAGTAGCCATCAAATCAGGCAAACATATTTTCCTTGAAAAACCCATTTCAAACACGGTTGAAGAAGCCGAAGAAATCATCGCTTTAGCAAAAGAATATAATGTAAAAGGACAAGTGGGTCACGTCGAGCGATTCAATCCTGCTTTTAAATCTGTAAAAAACGACATTATCAATCCGATGTTTATCGAAACGCATCGTTTGGCAGAATTCAACCCTCGTGGCACAGATGTTCCCGTAGTTTTGGATTTGATGATTCACGACATTGATGCTATTTTGAGCGTTGTAAAATCGAAAGTGAAAAACATTCACGCAAGTGGTGTTTCGGTAATTTCTGACACTCCCGATATTGCAAATGCGCGAATTGAATTTGAAAACGGCTGTGTTGCCAATTTGACTTCGAGCCGAATTTCCTTAAAAAATATGCGTAAATCACGCTTCTTCCAAAAAGATGCTTACATCTCGGTAGATTTTCTCGAAAAGAAATGTGAAGTCGTAAAAATGAAAGACGCTCCAGAAGTGCCAGGGGATTTTGATATGATTTTGCAAAATGCCGAAGGTGTAAAAAAACAAATTTATTTTGATAATCCAGATGTTGAAAACAACAACGCTATTCTCGATGAATTAGAAACTTTCGCAGATGCCATCAACAACAACACAACGCCAATCGTGACTTTAGAAGATGGAACTGATGCCTTGAGAGTTGCGTATCAAATCATCGATTGCTTTAAAAAGTAATATTGTAATAGTAGAAAAATCTTTCAATCTTTCAATTATATAAATGCTAACCAACGATAATATTCTTCTCGAAATCAAGCATCTCATTGCAAATGCAAGAGAAACTGCCGTTCGTTCAGTCGATTTTCAAAGAACACTATTATATTGGTACATCGGCGAGCGAATTTTTAACGAAGAACAACAAGGAAAAGACCGTGCGGCGTACGGAAATTATCTGATTAAATATCTTTCAGAGCAATTAACTCCTGAATTTGGTAGCGGATTTTCATTTAGAAATTTAAATTGGTATCGTCAATTTTATAGAACTTTTCCAATTGTGAACTCACTGCGTTCACAATTGAGTTGGACACATTATAGATTATTGTTACGTATTGATAACGAGGACAAAAGAGAATATTACATCGCTGAAACCGTAAAAAACAATTGGTCCATTCGGCAAATGGAAGAACAATTACTTCACGAAATCAAAAAAGAAATAAATAATAGAAAAATTTTAAACCCTACTCACCCCTAGTAGGAATTCCCCCTTTGGGGGTTAGGGGGCTTATAAATGAAAAACATAGCCGTAATCGGAGCCGGAACAATGGGCAACGGAATCGCCCACACTTTTGCACAAAGCGGATTTACCGTAAAATTAATCGATGTTTCAGAAAAAGCGTTAGACAAAGGAATGGCCACAATCGCCGGAAACTTGGACAGAATGGTAGCAAAAGGCACCATTTCTGAAGACGATAAAATGAAGACCATCAGCAACATCATCACGTACACCGACATTAAAGACGGTGTTGTTGGTGTTGATTTGGTAGTTGAAGCTGCAACCGAAAACGTAGAATTAAAACTCAACATTTTCAAGCAATTGAACGATGCTTGTTCACACAACACGATTTTGGCAACCAACACTTCTTCGATTTCCATCACGCAAATTGGAGCCGTTGTCGCTCATCCTGAACGTGTTATCGGAATGCACTTTATGAATCCAGTGCCCATTATGAAGTTAGTCGAAATCATTCGCGGTTACAATACCTCTGATGAAATCACTAAAATCATTATGGATTTATCCGAAAAATTAGGCAAAACGCCAGTTGAAGTAAACGATTATCCAGGTTTCGTGGCCAACCGCATCCTGATGCCGATGATTAACGAATCCATCGAAACATTATACAATGGAGTTGCAGGCGTTTATGAAATCGACACGGTAATGAAACTCGGAATGGCACACCCGATGGGACCGTTGCAATTGGCTGATTTTATCGGACTTGACGTTTGCCTTGCAATTCTCAACGTGATGTACGACGGCTTCAAAAACCCGAAATATGCACCTTGTCCGCTTTTGGTAAATATGGTTCGAGCCGGAAAATTAGGCGTGAAATCTGGCGAAGGATTCTATGATTATTCCGAAAGCAAAAAGGCTGAAAAAGTAGCGAAACAGTTTTCTTAAAATAATTCCTACAAGGTTTCCAAAACCTTGTAGGTGTTTGTTTGTTTTTGGAGCAGAACATTAGGAATAAATTAAACCCTATTCCCGCTTTCCACAATATCTTTTTTGTTTTTAAAGAAAAAACAAAAAAGGATATTTGCTCTAATCGGGGCTATCCCGAAACTTCGGGAGAAAAACTTTAGGCATTTTTTAAACGCTAGTTTCCCAATCTTTGTCAACATCCTAACAGTCCCGACGGTTCGGGATAAAACCTGTTAGAAACTTTAAACCTTAAACATTAAACCAAAAAATATTTTGGCAAAAATAATCCCTTTCAAAGCCGTAAGACCAACCCGCGACAAAGTCAGCTTGGTCACTTCGCGTTCCTATGACGAATATTCTCCGGCTGAACTTGCTTCGCAGTTGGATTTTAATCCGTTTTCATTTCTTCACGTCTTGAATCCGGCTTACGTCAACCAGCAAAAAATCGGACTCGAAAAGCGATTCAAACTCGTGGCTCAAAAATACAATGACTTTAAGGAAGAAGTAGTTTTAATAAAAGAAGAACAAGCCGTTTTTTTTCTCTACGAAATCCAAACCAAAATCCAAACCTTTACTGGAATTATTGCTGGAACTTCCATCGAAGATTATCAAAATAATGTCATCAAAAAACACGAAGACACTCTTCAATATCGCGTGGAATTGTTCAAAGATTATTTGCACCAAACCGGTTTCAACACCGAACCCGTTTTGATAACCTATCCCGATAATCAAGACTTAACCAATTGGATTGCAGAAAAAAAACAAACCGATTCGCTTTATGAATTTTCCACCACCAAGAGAGAAAAACACATCCTTTGGAAAATTGAAGACGAAAAAGAAATCGCTTGGCTTCAGGAAAAATTCATTGAAATTGGCGATTTGTATATTGCCGATGGTCATCACCGTTCGGCTTCGGCAGAATTATTATACCTAGAAGACAAAGCTTCCGGTAACGAAAACCTGAACTATTTTATGAGTTTTCTAATTGCCGAAAGTAATGTCAAAATATATGAATACAACCGAATCATTCGTGATTTAAACGGAAATTCAAAAGAAGAATTTCTAAATAAACTATCCGAAAGTTTTTGGCTCAAAAACAAAGAACAGGAACTTTGGAAACCCACAAAAAAATTCGAATTCGGAATGTATTTGGATGGCGAATTTTATTCACTAACTTTGAAGGACGAACACAGTTTCACTTCGGTTTTGGAACGATTGGATGCTCAAATTTTATACGAAAAAGTATTGCAACCCATTTTAGGAATCGAAGATTTGAGAAACGATGAACGAATCGATTATATTCCTGGAAAGCAATCCATCATTACCATAAAAGAAGTGGTGGATGAAGGCGAATTCGAAGTAGGATTTATGCTTTTTCCAACCGATATTGCTGAAATAAAAGAATTGGCCGATAACAATTTGATTATGCCTCCAAAAAGTACGTACATCGACCCTAAGTTTAGAAGTGGGCTTGTTGTGTATGAGATTTGATTTTGAGAAAATAGAACAAAGAGAAAAGAAAAAAGACACCATCTTTGTCATTCCGACAAAGTTTATAAATAAATTTATGTCAATAAAAAACAACTTACTCGAAATAAAATCCTCAATTCCAGAAAATGTAACACTTGTTGCCGTTTCCAAAACGAAACCCGTTTCTGATTTAATGGAAGCCTACGAAGCGGGACAACGAATTTTTGGAGAAAATTATGTTCAGGAATTGGTTGAAAAACACGAGCAACTTCCGCAGGATATTGAATGGCATTTTATTGGTCACTTACAATCCAGAAAAGTAAAACAAATTGCACCTTTTGTAAGCTTGATTCACGGTGTAGATTCGTTGAAATTATTAGAAGAAATAAACAAACAAGCTTTAAAAAACAACAGAAGCATCGATTGCCTGTTGCAAATTCATATTGCCGAAGAAGACACAAAATTCGGTTTAGACGAAGTAGAATTGAATGATTTATTAGATTCTGAAACCTTCAAAAATCTAAAAAACATCAAAATAAAAGGCTTGATGGGAATGGCAACCTTCACCGAAAACCAAGACCAAATCAAGAAAGAATTTTTACATTTGAAATCAATTTTCGACAAACTCCAAACTCCAAACTCCAAACTTACAACTCTTTCTATGGGAATGTCGGGCGATTACAAACTTGCAATCGAATGCGGAAGTACAATGGTTCGGATTGGAAGTAGTATCTTTGGAACGAGAAGCCCCCTAACCCCCAAAGGGGGAATACAGCAATAAAATAGAACTTGGGGGAATATGTATAGAAAAGAAAAAAAACTATAATTAATAATTCTTATTCCCCATTTGGGGGTTAGGGGCTTATGTACACAATACTCGACATAGAAACCACCGGAGGCCAATTCAACGAAGAAGGAATTACAGAAATAGCCATCTATAAATTTGACGGACACGAAATCGTGGACCAATTTATCAGTTTGGTCAATCCTGAAAAACCCATTCAACCTTTTGTAGTGAAATTGACAGGCATCAACAACGCCATGTTGCAAAGTGCTCCAAAGTTCTATGAAGTGGCAAAACGTATTATCGAAATCACGCAAGACACCATTCTTGTGGCTCATAATGCTCAATTTGATTATCGAATTCTTCGTACCGAATTTTCTCGTCTTGGCTATGATTTTGAACGTCATAACATTTGCACCGTCGAATTGGCCAAAAAATTAATTCCCGAGCAACCATCTTATAGTTTAGGAAAATTAGTTCGTGCACTCGGAATTCCGATGGCTGATAGACACCGGGCTTCGGGAGATGCATTGGCGACAGCTAAATTATTTAAAATACTTTTAGATAAAGACTTAGAAAAAGAAATAGTTAAAAGTTTTATCAAAACAGAAACTGAAAAAAAACTTCCCCAAAAATTTTTAGAAATTGTAGCCAAATTACCTTCAACTACTGGAATTTACTATATTCATAACCAAAATGGCGAAGTTATTTACATCGGTAAAAGCAGAAATATCAAAAAAAGGGTCAACCAACATTTTACGAGTCAATCCTCAAAATCAAAAAAAATACAACAGGAAGTTTTTGAGGTCACTTACGAAGAAACGGGAAGTGAACTTATCGCCTTGTTAAAAGAATCCGAAGAGATTAAAATCAACAAACCGAAATACAACCGTTCGCAAAAAAAAGTAATTTTCCCGTGGTCAATATACAGCGAATTCGATAAAAACGGCTACCTTTCATTAACGATTCAGCCAACCAATACACTAAAAAACGAAGTTATTTCGTTCGCCTCCCAGATAGAAGCCAGAAATTTTTTGTTTAAAATCACTGATGAATTTCAGCTTTGCCAAAAAATTAATAAATTAGATAAGCCTAAAACCCATTGTTTTCCCTTTAAAGTAAATCAATGTTTTGGAGCTTGTGTTAACCAAGAAAATCCGGTTGAGTATAACAACCGCGTAAATCAATTTTTGCAAAAAAATAAATTTCACAGCCAAAACCTCATCATAGTAGATCGAGGCAGAAACCTTCAAGAACGAAGTGCGATTCTTTTAGAAAATGGCATTTTTAATGGAATTGCGTACTTTGAACTTAATTATCAAGTGAGCAAAATTGACATTTTAAAAAATATCATTGTAAAAATGGAACACACCAAAGACGCCAAACAACTCATCCTAAACTACATATCAAAAAATAAAGTTCAGAAGATAATTCATTTCTAAAGAAATATTTTAACTGCAATGAAAGAAGACAAAAGCGGATTCGAAATTTTCCGACAAAGGGTAAATATCATCATTCACGGCGTCAATACGCCAGCTGGACGACTTTTCGACATCATTTTACTCGGACTCATTTTGCTAAGTGTAGTACTTGTTGCGCTCGAAAGTGTCAAAAGTTTAGACATTATTTACCACAATTTTTTCATCGTTTCGGAGTGGATTATCACCATTTTTTTCTCAATTGAGTATATTTTACGCATCATCTCCAGCCGAAAACCTTTAAGATACATTTTTAGTTTCTACGGTATCATCGATTTTATTTCTATACTTCCCATGTACCTCTCATTTTTTGCGCCAAGCACGAAAACCTTAGCCATCGTGAGAGCCTTGAGATTGCTCAGATTATTTCGAATTCTAAACCTTGTGCAATTCTCAGGATCAGCATCCCAACTTCGATTAGCCATCAATGCCAGCCGAACAAAAATTATTGTTTTCGTTTATTTTGTTTTTATATTATCGATACTTTTAGGAACCATCATGTACGTTGTTGAAAGTCCAGATAGCGGCTTTACCAGCATCCCAACCAGCATTTATTGGTGTATCGTAACACTCACAACCGTAGGTTACGGAGACATCGCGCCAATTACACCACTCGGAAAAGCCATCGCCTCATTCATCATGATCTTGGGTTATGGAATAATCGCGGTTCCCACAGGAATCGTCACTGCCGAACTCGCAACAAGCGGAAAAAAAAGAAAACTACTCCCAGGAACCTGCCCAAATTGTGGTACTAGCGATCATAGAAACACCGCCGATTTCTGCTACAAATGCGGAACTTCCCTACCCTGATTATTTTTTTTTCAGGAGCTAATCCGGCTATCCGTTTCAATTCCTCATTTAAACCGCTGTTTTTCTGTCGTTAAAAAAGGAGCTCCTGCGTCGCTCTTTTTTTCCGAGAAAAACAAGCACTTTAAATTCCGGGATTTCCACTTCTATCCGGGCTATTTTAGATGTAGGATTTTAGATTTATGATTTTAGATTTATGATTTTAGATTTATGATTTATGATTAAAGGATCCAAGGATCGAAAGATGCGAAAATTTTAAAAATCATAAAAATTCTGTAATCTGTGGCTAGAAAATAATTCGTGCATTCGTGGTGATATAAATCAACTACAAAAAAATACCGCATTCGTGGCAAATAAAAATTAACTTTGCAACAAATGAAAAAACTCATTACCGTCATCGGGCCAACCGCCATTGGAAAAACCGCATTAGCCATCAAACTGGCCAAACATTTTAATGCCGAAATCATTTCCTGCGATTCCCGACAATTCTTTCAAGAAATGGAAATTGGTACAGCCGTTCCATCTCCAGAAGAATTGGCTTCAGCCAAACACCATTTCATTCAAACCAAATCGATTTTAGATAAATATACCGTTGGTGATTTTGAGCGCGAAGCCTTGGCGAAAATTGACGAATTATTCCTGACAAACGATTATGTGATTCTCGTTGGTGGTTCCGGTTTATACGTAGATGCCATTTTAAAAGGCTTTGACAGTTTTCCAGAAATTGAAAATTCTGTTCGCCAAGAAATTATCACCAATTACGAAAAATACGGACTTGAATTTCTCCAACAAAAATTACAAGAATTAGACCCCGAATATTTCGAAAAATTAAAAACCGAAAATCCTCAAACGCTCCAAAACCCACAGCGAATGATGCGTTTTGTAGAAGTTTGTGTAGGAAGTGGAAAACCGTATTCTACTTTTTTAAATCAAGAAAAAACCAGAAGAAATTTTACGCCAATCATTATTGGTATTGAAGGCGAACGTCAAGAAATGTACGACAGAATCAATCTTCGAGTGGATTTAATGATGCAAAATGGATTACTAGAAGAAGCCCAAAAATTATATCCAAACAAAAACTTGAACGCTTTACAAACCGTTGGTTACCGCGAATTATTCGCTTATTTTGACGGCGATTTCACTTTAGATTTTGCCGTTGAAGAAATCAAGAAAAACACCAGACGGTTTGCCAAACGCCAACTCACTTGGTTTAAACGAACAGAAAATGTGAGTTGGTATGATTACAAAACGGATTTTAAGGAAATCTTAAAAAAACTCCAAACTAACAACTTTTAAATCCTCACTCAAAAAATGCCAATTGCTCCAAACTTTTCATCTATTCACGAAGTCAACTTTGAAATTAACTTTACACAATGTTTGCCTAATGGTTTTTTGAAAATTACGGAATTATGTAACATTTTACAACTTACCGCTGCTGATCATGCGGAAGTTGGTGGACTAAGTTTCACGGATATGCAGGAGTTTAATCAGGCTTGGGTGATGAGTAGAATGCGTTTAGAAATTCATTTATTACCCAAATGGCGTGACAAAATTAGGGTAAAAACGTGGATTGTTTCGCTAGAAAATTCTCGTTCAGTTAGAGCTTTGGAGGTTTGGCTTGGCGAGGAAAAATTAGTGGGTTGCGAAACATATTGGGCCGTGTTTAATACAAAATTGCGTCGTCCGGAAGCTTTGGTTTTGCCGCACGAACATTTTGAAAAATTTCCTGAAAAATTCTCAACAAATGAGCGTGTGAAAAAGATTGATTTGCCGAATGATTCAAAAGTTTTGAGTGAGCGAAAAGTTGTTTTTTCGGATTTGGATATTGTAAATCACGTGAATAATGTGAAATATTTAGAATGGGTTTTGGACGTGTTGGATCCTAAAATTATTTTGAAACAGCAAATTAAAAACATTGATATGAATTTTATGAAGGAGTTGATGTTGAAGGATGAATTTTGGGTAAAAGGCTTTATTGAGGATCATAAAATGATTTTTTCGGTTGAGAAAGAGGAGAAAACCTGTTTTGGATTGGAATTACAATTTTAGTTTTGCCACGAATGCACGAATGTTTTTCTTGCTTCAATTTTTTTACCACAGATTGATATATTTCTGGGTTTTTAAATTTTTCAAATTTTTTCAATTTAAAATCTTATACCTTATATCTAGAGTTAGCCCGGATTGAAGTGGAAAGCTTTTTTGATCAACCGACATTTTTTGCCGGCTAAAAAGAGCGACTCCCGAACCTTCGGGAGAAGCTCCTTTTTAGTTGTGCAAAAAAGGAGGTTTAAAAAAAACTTGGAGCGGAAAGCCGGAAATAGCTCCTTAAAAAACAAAAAAAAAGCTCCGGTTTCCCGAAGCTCAATGTTTATTCTGCTTTATTTTTGATTACAAGTCTGAATCCTTCTCCGTGGATGTTGAGGATTTCTACGTCTTCATCGGCTTTGAGGTATTTACGCAATTTGGCGATGTACACGTCCATACTTCTTGAGGTGAAGTAGTTGTCGTCTCTCCAGATTTTTGTAAGGGCTAACTCTCTTGGCATTAGGTCGTTTTCATGAAGCGCGAGCATTTTGAGTAGTTCGTTTTCTTTTGGCGATAGCTTGATTGGCTCGTCGTTTTTGTAGGTAAGGAAACGAAGTTTAGAGTTGAGATGGAAGTTCCCAATTTGAAACTCGAACTTGGTGTTATCTGTCTTGCTGTCAGAGGCTTTTCGCTGGATGATGGCTTTGATTTTCATAAGCAAAACTTCGGAGTCGAAAGGTTTGTTCAGGTAATCGTCTGCGCCAACTTTGTAGCCTTTTAAGACGTCTTCTTTCATTGATTTTGCGGTAAGGAAGATCAATGGAATGTCTTTATTTTTTTCTCTGATTTCTTTTGCTAAAGTATATCCGTCTTTGTAAGGCATCATTACATCTAGGATGCACAAATCAAAGGTGTCTTTTTTGAATTTTTCGAAACCTTCCATTCCGTTTTTAGCCAAGGTTACATCAAAATCGTTAAGACTAAGGTAATCTTTGAGGATGGAGCCGAAGTTCGGGTCGTCTTCAACTAAAAGGATTTTCTTGTTTACATTTTCCATAGCTTAATTTATTAGTGGTAATTTTATTATGAAGGTGCTACCCTTCCCTTTTTCGCTTTCTACAAATATTTGACCGTTATGGTCGTCAATAATTCTTTTTACGTAGGCTAGACCAAGTCCATGTCCTTTTACGTCGTGGCGGTCGCCGGTGTGTTCTCTATAAAATTTTTCGAACACTCTTTTTTGAGCGGTTTTGCTCATGCCTTGGCCTTGGTCTTTTACTTTAATGAGTACAAAATCTTTTACATTTTCTGTGTAAACATCAATTACAGGAGCTTCAGGCGAATATTTTATGGCGTTGTCGAGTACATTTACAATCACATTTGTAAAGTGTACATCGTTTACTAGTGTTGTGGTTCGTGCAGCATCAAAATGTGTATTGATGGTTCCTTGTCGATCTTCTACGATAAGGGCTACGTGTTCCACGGCATCTTCAATAATGTTATGAACGTCAAATGGTTCTTTATTTATTTCGAGTTCTTTTTTCTCAAGTTTTGATATTCTTAATACGTTTTCTACTTGTGCATGCATTCGCTTGTTTTCATCGCGAATCATTTGCAGATAACGAAATATTTTTTCTTTGTCATCAATTACTTTCGGGCTTTTAATGGCGTCAAGAGCAAGGTTGATGGTTGCAATTGGCGTTTTAAATTCGTGTGTCATGTTATTAATGAAATCGGTTTTGATTTCAGAAATCTGACGTTGCTTGATGAGTTGGTTTAACGCGCTTGCGTAAGCAATGATGATGATTAAGGTGAACGTTATGGACAGAATGGTGATTCCTACCAAATCCGTAAACAAAAATTTCTTTTTTTCGGGAAAAGAAATTAAGAGTTGGTATTTACTATTACCTTCATTGTCCACGAAAATCGGGGTTTGAAACGTTGATGTTTTGTCGAACGTAAAATTTTCCGATTTTATTTTTGTTGCCAGTCCATCGCTGTATATTCCAAATTCAAATGGTGTTTTTACTTCGTATTGTTTGAGTTCATCTTCAAGCATTCGTTGCAACCTTTCTTTAGATATACGATCTTTAAGCGGTTTGGTTTCGGCAATGTCTTTTAAAAACATTTCAAACTGAGCGTTTTCCAATATTTCTATGTTTCCAGATTTTTCAATGGTAATATCTGGAGTTGTGTTTCGTATTATGGAAGAATTATCCACTCTATTCCCGGAATAAATTTCAGTTCGCCTTTTGGCGGTAAATCCGGGTATTTTTGCAACTGAATCTTTGGTTTTTTTATCAAAGAACGATAGGTTAACATTATAATCTTCTGCCACAATATTGCTGGAATAGATGACAGTTTCATTTGTAGCTTTGTTTTTTTGTACCAAATAAAAATCAAGTAGTTGACTTTTATCGGGTGTTTTCCCAATGCTATCTTTTAAAACTCTATATTGACTGATGTAGTTGTATGCTTCTTGTTGTTTCATTTTTTCAGAAACATTCCCAATAACGGATTGTACATGGTATTTAAATTGTTCTTCGTTATTTTTAAACGAGGTATAAATTAAATACAATTGTACTAATATGATTCCAATGAGGGAAAGACTCATCAGCAAAACTAGTAAACGAAATAACGTTTTATTCATCGTCTCAAAATTAACATTTTAACATTTAAAGCATCAATACATTAACCAAACATTAACATCTCATACTTATTTTATGGATTTTATAATAATGAAAGTATTCTTTCAGAATTCCTCAAAGTTTCTTGAATATTGATGTTTTGTATCACGAAGTCACTCATCTCAATTTTTTTTTCTTCTGGCCATTGCTGCTTCATCCTTCTCAAAACAGCTTCCTGAGAAACTTTATCGCGGTTCATTACTCTTGCTATACGAATGTTTTTTGGCGCTGTAATCATGATGATTTTATCGCAATCTTTGTAACTTCCACTTTCAAATAAAATGGCGGCTTCTTTGATTACGAACGGAAAATCTTGGTGCTTTTTTACCCAATTTTTAAAATGAAGATTTACTTCGGGGTGTATAATGGAATTGAGTTTTTCGAGCAGTGGTGGCTGTTGAAAAACAATTTCGGACAATTTTTTTCGATTGATTTTTCCATCCGAAATTATTTCTTTTCCAAAAATATCAATAATCTTGCCAATGATTTTGGTTTTGTTCATTAGCTCTCGGGCTTCATCATCGGCAATGTAAACAGGTATCCCAAGTGACGCATAATGTTTGGCAACGGTGCTTTTACCACTTCCAATTCCTCCGGTTAATCCTATAATTTTTGTCATTTTTATTTTTTAAAGAACAATTCGGGGAAAGCTTCTTGAGGTTTTTGCTTACGCAAATTTATTTTATAAAAAGATTTTAAAAAACCAGTTCCATAACCATAAAACTGAATAACCGCAGCTTGAATCGCAAAGGTGCCAATCTTTAAATTAGTTTGTAAAACAGCACTTGCCCAAAGGACTAAAAAATAAGCTAGATAACAACCAAGGAAAAAATAAAGCTCAAAAATTGCTAAGATAATTGAAAACGCAAATCCTAAAATAAATAGAGATGGAAAGAAAAAAGTGAGTTTGCTATATTTAGGATACCAACTATTTAAAATAGGTCTTGCTTTTCCAAATTTGTTGACTTGCATTTGAAATTTTTTCCAATCAATCCGCCTTTTATGGTATACAAAAACTTCTGGAAAAAGTTTAGTTTCAAAACCCATTTCCCAAAGCCTGATGGATAAATCTGGATCTTCGCCGGGATGAATATTTCCAAACCCTCCACTTTCCAAGAATGCTTTTTTGGAAAGTCCCATATTAAAGCTTCTTGGCTGGAATTTTCCAATTTTTTCTGAACCACCCCGGATGCCTCCTGTGGTAAGAATAGATGTCATTGTAAAGTTTATCGCTTTTTGCAAATCTGAAAAACTTTCGAGTGCTTTATCTGGACCGCCAAAACAGTCAACGTAGTTTTTTTCTAAAGCTATTTCAGCTTCGGCAAGATAATTTTCTGGCAAAATACAATCAGAATCTAATATCAAAAAGTATTGTCCTTTTGCAACACTCATCCCGAAATTACGAGAATCGCCAGGTCCGGAATTTTTTTTATAATAATAGGAAATATTGAGCTGGGAATATTTTTGAATTACATTTTTGCAAGGAATAGTGGAGCCATCTTCTACCACTACAATTTCAAATGATTTTGTATATGTTTGGGTGGTAAGACTCTGTAATAATTCGTCAATTTCGTCTGGTCGATTATACACCGGAATGATGAATGAAAAATACATTTTTATAAATTTTGTCAAAGATATTGATTCGTCATAAAAAAACCACCCCTGCAAAGGAGTGGTTTCTTACATTTTATTAAAAGTTAATATTAAAGCTTACTCTTTAATAACTTTAATAGTTTTCAAAGCACCATCGATATTAAGTTTTACGAGGTAAGTACCTTGTGGTAATTGGCTCATGTCTAATTGAGCATTATTTGTATTTAATTTTTTATCTAGAACTTGTTGCCCTAAAAGGTTAAATACAGCTGCTTCTGTAATATTTTCAGTAAACGAAAGATTTAAAATGTCTTTCACAGGATTTGGATAAGCCTTGAAAGATGAAAAATCGAATTTTTCGTTAGATAGTGAGGCGTCATAAGCAGAAATTTGAAATTGCCCAGATTGACCATTGTAACCCCAAACTCTTACTAACAAAGTCGAAGCTGGTGTTAATCCAGTCATGACTACTTTTGAAAAGTTTCCATCTCCATCATCGGCATTACAAAGTACTGAGGTGATTGCTCCGCAAGTACCTGAATATACCTCTACTCCACTATCAGTCATCGTAGTACCAGCAACCGTAGCGGTTTCAACTGTAAGTTCTCCTGATGCTGGAACGACAACAGAATACCAAACATCTTTACCGGAGTTAGCAAAATCAAAAGCATCACAAGTTGGTAAAGGTTCTGAGCTGTCATTCGTAGCTCCTAAATTTGATCCTACTAAAGGATTAGAAGAAATTAACGCTCCCGGTGTTAGTGGAATTGCGTTAGCACAAACATCATTAGCTGGTGGACATGCAACAACAGTTTGACTGGTGCTTGTTACTACACAATTTCCATCTTGGTCATTAGTAACCGTTATTACAACGTTTGTTCCTACTGGATACGGACCAAATTGCACAGAACCAGTTGCCGTAATATTTTGTGTAGGACTCGATTGGTCATCACTAAGCGTCAATGAAGTAGCTGAGCCTAAATCCGTAACATTAGCGTTTACAAAGAAATCTGGCGAAGTCGCGCAATTGTTTGTTGTTGAAAATGTAACGGTTGGATTAACACAAGTATTTTGCGTAATATTTAATGTGTAAGCAAAATTATCTGGTGAAGGCCAAGTTGAAATCACAATATAATAAGTTACTCCAGCTGTTACACTAAAATCATTTATTTCACGATTCCCTACCGAAGAGCCTGATGCACAAGCTACTGCTCCTGTTCCTATCGCCGAGCAATCTGTATAAACTAACATACCTGACCAAGCAACAGCATTAGGAATTCTAATGTTTATTGATTGATCACTTGAAGGGGTATAAGCATAGACAACATCGTCGCCGTTAAGGTAATAATTAGATGTTGCTGCACAACCTGAAAGACCACCTAACGGATAACTATAGTCGTTTCCGTATGCGCTTGTATTATCAGTAGTAGTATAAGGTAAACTTGATACCACAATTGGGTTTTGACATACGGAACCAACTGGCGGAGTTGAAACACATAAGTCAAAAGTTGTTGTAGCACCAGAATTTGCCGAATTACTGAAAACTCTTACAAAGTAACTGTTGCCTATTGTTAAGCCAGATACAATACTAGAATTTGGGTCGCTTACAAGAAGACTAACTAATCCTCCGCCGCAAGTTCCTTCTAAAACTTCATGCACTAAATCAGTTGGGGTCGATTGTACATTCGTTAACAATACTTTATGCTCGGTTGCAGTTGCAACAAATTGAAACCAAACATCGTCATTGGGAGTTCCTGCACCATTATCACCTTCTCCTGAATCAGTAGCCGATGTTAAAGCACCTGAAACGCTGTTAGTGCAAGTACCATCGTTATTTGACAAAAAGACTAATGCTCCAGTGCAATCATCGTTTGCAGGTGGTGGAGGAAAAGTACCCACACAAATGTCAAAATTAGTAGTATTAGTACTTCCAGAAGTAAATGTAAATACCCTCACATAATAAGTCGATCCCACTACAAGTCCAGAAACATTACTTGTATTTGCGTCCGAAACAATTAAGCTAATTAACCCTCCACCACAAGTTCCTTCTAACACTTCATGAACTAGGTCAGTTGGTGTACCAGTTACGTTCAATAAAGAGATTCTATGTGTTGAAGCTGTTGCTACAAAAGTGTACCACACATCGTCATCAGGTGTACCAGCCCCATTGTCTGATTCTCCAGAATCAGTCGCTCCGGCAAGGGTTCCAGCTACAACAGATCCACATAGCAAATCTGCGTTGGGTGAAAGTGATATTGCGGCCGCACAATCATCATTTGCAGGCGGTGACGCAAGTGTTGAGAAAGTTATTGTTCTCCAAGGACTTAATCCGGATGTGCAAACCGTGCGAAGATGAAAATAATATTGAGTTGACGGCATTAAATCGGTTCTTGAATACGTGTTTGATGTAATTGAAGTTCCAGCTCCAGTTGGGTCTGTGCTCACATTATCCAAAACATATTCAAAACCTGTAATACCAGTTACTGCGGTCCATTCGATATTAACATTAGTATTAGTAATTGAATTCGCAACTACCGCTAGGTTTGCTGGCGCAGCACATGATAAGGATCGAATTGTTGGCGATGCGAAACAGAACCCGTAATTCCAATCAGCCCCGGCAGGATCATCATCATAGAAAATTCTGTAACGAAAACCCGCTAATTGCGCTGGTGTAAAATTAGCGATGCTTAAAGGCTGTGTTACATAATTGGTTTTCGGAATGGTACAGAAATTGTCAAAAACAGAGGTGCTGTTTCCAGGTAAATTGCCGCTTTCCCAAGGCATCCAAGAAGCACTGGTAACATCCCAATACTCGAATCTTAAAACATCTTCATCTAAAAAATAATAGCCATAATCAACGGAAATTTCCAAAGCGGTTTCGCCAGCTGTGAACGCCGGCGTCAAATCAATAATTGGAGATTCTGCTGCAATATCGTCGTCACTTGTTTGTCCTGCATCGTCATCATCAAATGCAAAAAAAGCAGTAGTTGTAGGATCCGACTCGAACGCTAATGGATCGGTATTATAAGTTCCTGTAATCGTCCATGCCGCGTTAGGCCAACCTGCAGATTGGTTGAGCACTTGTGCGGTGCTAACCCAGCTTGAATAAAGCATCGTAATTAGCAATAGTAATTTTTGTTTCATAATTAAATGTGTTAGTAATTAAATTACCAGCAATTTAATAAATTAATTAACACATTATTAAGTTTATGCTGTATATTTTTTATCTATTCGTAAAATAAAAGAGCCCAATCCTTTCGGATTGGGCTCTCACTAAGCATTGAAGAAAAACTAGTTTTTCATTACCTTAATAGTTTTTACTGAGTCACCTACGGCAACTTTAACTAAATAGGTTCCATGAGCCAAATTAGACATGTCTAACGCCGCTTGAGTTGAACCAATTTTTTTAGTAATCACTTGCTGCCCTACTAAATTATAAACCTGAACTGAAGATATTTCTTCAACGTACGAAAGGTTTAAAATACTGTTTACTGGATTCGGATAAGCTTTAAAGTCAGCACTATCAAATTTAGTGTTGCTTAAAGATTCATCGTGAGCAGAAACTTGGAAAGTAGAAGCAGTTGCTGCAGTGGTTCCATATTTCCACACACCCACATATAATGTTTCTCCTGGAGTTCTTCCTGTAAGGGTAACTAAAGAGAAATTACCATCACCATCATCATCGTCACAATCTACTTCTACTAAACTTCCGCAAGCTCCTGAAAATACGCTCATCACTGTATCGGTAATATCAGTACCTGTGTTAGTTTTGGTTTCAATCGTTAGATTACCTGATGCAGGGACAACAACTGAATACCAAACATCGAAAGCACGATTCGTTTGACATGCATAAGTCAATCCAGTAACTGTAGTGGCAGATGTGAAATCTCCAACTATTGCATTGGTAGCAAAATCAGGTCCAGGTGTTAAAGCAATCGCTCCTGCACAGTTATCATTAGCAGGTGGTGGTGGTGGTGGCGCTACTGTTTGCACACATACATTAAATGTTGTTCTAATTGTAGCTGTCGAAGAGTAAGTATAAATTCTAAATACATAAGTAGAACCTACTGTTAATCCAGTTAAATTTATAGGAGAGTTTGGTGTGTCTTGACATACCAATGAAGTACCTCCACAAGCATCAAATACCTGAGTTACGATATCTGCTGCACCACTTACATTGTTAGTAACAATTCTGTGATCTGTAGCGGTAGCTGTAAATTTATACCAAACATCGTCATTTGCAGTACCTAAACAACCAGGCAAGCTTTGCGTTGCTGCGATTGTTGTTCCCTCAACAGTACTTGCACATGTAGTATCGGCTGAAGGAATTAATTCGATAGCACCTGCACAATCATCATTAGCAGGAGGACAAGCATCAACCATTTGCGCAGTACTTGCAACAAAACATGTAGGATCTTGATTATTTGTTACAGTTAAAATTACACTAGTTCCAAAATCGTAAGGGCCAAACTGAACTGTTCCAGTAGCAGTTACTGTTTGAGGAGCACTTGATTGATTGTCAGTAACAGTCAACGATGTCGCAGATCCTAAATCAGATATGTCAGCACTCACGTAAAAACCTGGTGTAGGACAATTATTAGAATTTGTAAACGTAACTATTGGATTGATACAAGAATTTGCTGTTATGTTTAAAGTATAAGCAAAGCTTTGTGGTGACGGATAAGTAGAAAGAACAATATAGTAAGTAGTACCTGCAGTCACGAAAAGATTATTGATTTCTCTATTTCCAGTACCAGATCCAGAAGCACAAGCAATAGCTCCAGTTCCAATTGCAGCACAATCTGTATAAACCAACATTCCAGACCATCCTGGAGCTCCAGGAATTCTAATATTAATTGACTGATTTACAGATGGAGTATAGGCATAAACCACATCATCACCATTTAAATAATAGTTAGATGTTGCAGAACATCCTGATGCTCCTCCGGTTGGAAAATTATAGTCATCACCATACAAATTGGTATTATCAGTTGTTGTATAAGGTAAAGAAGTTACCACAATAGGGTTTGTACATACTGAACCAACAGGTGGAGTTGAAACACATAAATCAAAAGTAGTAGTAGCTCCAGCAGTTGCCGCATTACTAAATACTCTTACATAATATGAGTTACCAACAATTAATCCTGAAACTAAACTAGTGTCTGGATCGCTTACAACAAGACTTATTAATCCTCCTCCACAAGTTCCTTCTAAAACTTCATGTACAAGGTCAGTTGGTGTTGATTGAACGTTTGAAATTCTAATTTGATGTTCAGTAGCAGTTGCGATAAAAGAATACCACACATCGTCGTTAGGTGTTCCAGCGCCATTATCTCCTTCACCAGAATCTGTTGCAGAAGCTAAAGTTCCAGAAATAGTATTGGTGCATGTTCCGTCATTATTTGCAAGAACTACTAACGCATCAGCACAATTGTCATTTGCTGGCGGTGGTGGAAATGAA
This sequence comes from Flavobacterium ichthyis, assembly GCF_009915155.1. Classification (GTDB taxonomy): domain Bacteria; phylum Bacteroidota; class Bacteroidia; order Flavobacteriales; family Flavobacteriaceae; genus Flavobacterium; species Flavobacterium ichthyis. Next base: position 146,456 of record NZ_JAABLM010000003.1, read on the forward strand.
CCGATACACAAGTCAAAAGTTACAGTATTAGTTACTGGTGTTCCGAAAGTAAAAATTCTTACATAATAAGTATTTCCAACAATTAATCCGGCAACATCACTAGAATTTGGATCAGAAACATTTAAGCTGATTAAGCCTCCTCCGCAGAAACCTTCTAAAACTTCGTGTACTAAATCTGTTGGAGTTCCTTGAACATTAGACAAAGTGATTCTGTGTGTTGAAGATGTAGCAACAAAAGAGTACCATACGTCGTCATTAGGAGTTCCTGCACCATTATCACCTTCACCAGAATCTGTAGCTTCTACCAAAGTACCTGAAACTACAGTTCCACACAACAAATCCGCATTTGGAGTAACTGAAATCGCATCAGCACAATTGTCATTTGCAGGAGGAAGCCCTCTTGTAGTAAAACTTAAAGTTGACCAAGGGCTATATTCACCATCGCAATTGTTTCTAACATGGAAATAATAAGTTGTCGATGGTGTTAAAGTGCCAGTTTCAGTATATGTGTTTGTTGCCAAAGGCATTCCAGCACCAGTAGGTTCTGCTGCATCATTATCTAAAACATATTCGTACCCAACAGATCCTGCAATTGCAGACCATTGGATTGTAGCAGAATTAAAGGTCACGCCAGAAGCCACCAAATTGATTGGAAATTCACATGCCGGAATCGTTTCAACAGCGAAATCGTCAATAAAAATTTCATAATCATCAGCGGTGTCGATAGTACCATCATTTGTATAAAATGCAAATTTTGTTGTCGCACTTACATTTGTAGGCAATGGAATGTTTACGAGTGTACCAGCATTTGGTGGAATGTTTGCTCCTTCCCAAGTTCTTAAAGCTGTCCATGTTAAACCATCATCTTCACTCATTGCAAAAATTACTACATCTCCGTCCGGCATATCTGCCATCTCTGTCGGATTAGAGTTACCATAATCGGTTGAGCCAATTCTAAATTTTGCTCGGTAGTTACCGGCTGACATATCAATTGTAGGCGTGATTAACCAGCCTATTCTATTGGTACTGTATAAATTAACTCTTACAGCACCAGTAGTTCCAGAATTTAAGAAGCCATCAGCTACCCAAATTCCGGTTCCTGTACCAGTTGGTCCAGTTGACAAATCTCCCGCTGCGGCTCTAGTCCAGCAGTTTGGAGGAAATGTTGTAAAAGACTCTGTCACAGTTGGAACTAAAACAGCGCATTGAGTAGTAAAGCTTGCGCCACTTCTCCACAAGCTTACCCCATCAGTATCACAGTTAGCTCTTACCCACACGTAATGAGTTGTAGCAGGTGGCAACATTGTTAAACTAACTGAAGTTACTCCTGCAGCAACAGATCCTGTAGGTGTAGCAGCCGGTAGTGGTGCAGTATTTGTTGTAGAAATATAATAATCATAACCATTCGCTGGAACTGACGATGATGCATTCCAAGAAATATTTACAGAATTTGTTGTTGGTGTGTCAGCAACAATGTTGTCTGGCGCACTACAAGTAACTGGAATATCGAATGCAATTAGTGGACGTCTGTAATCGCTACTTGACAATAGCGCAGGAAATGTACCAGAAGTATTATTCGAGTACTTAGTTGTGTTAGAATTTGATGTATTCACGCAGGGTGAAGTGTACTCATAATTCCATTGGATTGCAGTACTTGCTGTAGTATTTTGATACTCCATTAATACTACTAAATTTTGCGTACCAGAGTAAGTAAACGTTCCGGTTAACGGAAAACTTTTCCATCCTGCGGTTGACCCCACAATAGTTGCAGGATTCCCATCGAAAACTAATGATGCATCAGCTACAGTAGTATCCCAGGTGAGACTTCCGGTACCCCAATCAGTACTTGTTGTTTCTTTCAAGTAAATCTTTAAATTAGGAGTTCCAGCCATCGTCCCCGAAGCTGTAGATCTTTTAAAATAGACAGATGTCAATACCTGTCCTGCAACGGTTGACAACTGACTTGCCGGATAAATCACGGCCGTTCGGTTGGTTGCATTTGCTCCGGCGACGCTGTTCATTGGACCGTAAGTACTCGAGCCCAAGTTTGAACAAGACGGAACTTCATAGACTTGCCCATAAGTGAGCAAGCAAACAAAGAACATCGCCAACAATGTAATTTTTTTCATAAAAAAACTTAAATTTAAATTAATAGACTGCTAAATTAAGGTTTTATTAAGAAATGTAAAAGTTAAATCTTTATTATTTACAACAAAAAAAACCCGCATTTACGCGGGTTTCACAAATTGAAGTTATAATTTTTTATTTTAAACTTTCAACAATTATCAATTCATTAGTGTCTTTATGATAATCAACACCTGGTACTTCAAAACCGAATAGATGGTAAAAATCTTTTCTGTAACCTTCTAAATCACCTATTTCAGATAAATTCTCAGTAGTTGCTTCATCCCAAAGTTTGGAAACTTTTTCTTGAATATCATCACGCATTTCCCAATCATCAATGCGGATTCTGCCTTTTTCATCCACCGGAATTTCACCATTTGTGTACAATCTTTCTTGATACAAACGCTGAATTTGCTCAATAGTCCCTTCGTGAATTCCTTCTTCTTTCATCACTTTATAAAGCAAAGAAATATACAACGGAATTACCGGAATTGCTGAACTTGCTTGAGTAACCAACGCTTTATTTACCGAAACAAATGCTTTTCCGTTAACGCTTTTTAAGTTATCTGTTATTTCAAAGGCTGTGGCTTCTAAATGATCTTTTGCGCGACCAATTGTTCCTTTTCGGTAAACCGGTTCGGTCAATTTTGGTCCTATATATGAATACGCTACCGTCAAAACGCCATCAGCCAAAACTCCAGCTTCGTTTAAGGCTTTCATCCACATTTGCCAATCTTCACCACCCATTACAGTTACAGTATTCTCGATATCTTCATCTTTACAAGGCTCAATCGAAATTTCCGAAACTTTTCCCGTGTGGAAATCTACCGTTTTGTTAGTAAAATTTTGTCCAATTGGCTTTAAAACTGAACGATGCGTCACACCAGTAACCGGATGCGTTCGCACAGGCGAAGCCAAACTATAAATTACCAAATCTACTTTTTCTAAATCGTTCTTAATTAATTCAATAGTTTGCTGCTTCACTTCGTTAGAGAAAGCATCTCCATTAATACTTTTGGCATACAATCCAGCGGCATGTGCTTCTTTTTCAAAAGCAGCAGAATTGTACCAACCTGGCGAAGCAGTTTTACCTTCGCTTGGTTCTTTTTCGAAAAAAACACCAATTGTTGCCGCATCCGAGCCAAAAGCGCTGGTAATTCTTGAAGCTAAACCAAATCCGGTTGAAGCTCCAATCACCAAAACTTTTTTGGCACCGTTAATTTTTCCTTTAGATTTTACGTATTCTATCTGATTTTTAAGGTTTTGCGCAGCTCCATCAGGATGTGCCGTGAGGCAAATAAAACCTCTCATTCTTGGTTCGATAATCATAATAATATGTTTTGGGTATATTTTTTTTTGATTCTTAACTCACAAATATAATCTTGTTTTTTCAGTTCAGCAAGGCTCTGGCATGATTTATCGCCGAGTCCGAAATATCTTTTCCCGAAAGCATTTGGGCAATTTCCGCAACGCGTTCTTCGGCTGAAAGCAATATTAATTCTGATGTGGTTTGGTTTTCTTCTGTAGTTTTAAAAACTTTAAAATGAGCAGTTCCTTTGGCAGCAATTTGTGGCAAATGAGTAATTGCAAAAACTTGCATTGTGTGGCTCATTTGCTTCATAATTTCCCCCATTTTGATTGCAATTTCTCCCGAAACACCAGTATCGATTTCATCAAAAATAATCGTTGGAAGCTTTTGGTATTTAGCCAAAGTTGCTTTTACTGCCAACATAATTCGCGACATTTCTCCACCAGAAGCCGTTTTTTTCAACGGTCCTAAAGCAATGCCTTTGTTGGCAGTAAATTGTAATGAAATAGTATCTTTTCCGTTTTCAAAATAATTTTTCTCCAATGAAAATTGAATCTGAAAACGCACATCCGGCATTCCTAAAAGGGCCAAAATATCGATTAATTGTTGTACCAATTCGGGAACTGCAGCTTCTCTCCTCTTGTGCAATTGTATTGCTAATTCATCTAGTTTTTGGGCGGAATTTTCTATTTCTTTTTCAATTGCATCTATTTCTGTTTGAAGATTTTCAACTGAATGCACTTCGGATTCTAATTTCTCTTGCAATTCCAGAAGCTCTTCAACAGAATTTAACTGGTGTTTTTTCTGCAAAGTGTAAATTAATTGCAACTTTTGATTGGTCAATTCTAAACTTTCGGGATCACCGAAAAGATTAGCCGAAAGCTGATCTATTTCTTGTACAATATCAGTAAACTCAATGGAAACGCTATTTATCCTTTCGGAAAGTTGTTGGTACTTTCCAGAAAAATTAGCAATTTTTTGAATCGCATTTTTTACTTCGGACAAATGGGTTAAAATTCCAAATTGTTCTTCTTGAGCAATGGCGATGGCTTTGTCCAAATTTTCCCGAATAACCTCTACGTTATTGAGTTCTTCAAATTGTGTTTCAAGCAATTGTTGTTCTCCCGAAACTAATTTGGCTGATTGTAATTCATTAAGTAAAAACGCTTTATAATCTTGTTCTTTGGTACTATTCGCTAATTGATTTTGTAAATCAATCAATTGCGATTTTAGCTTTTTGTGTTTTTTTAAATGAATTTGATAATCAGCAAGTTGCAATTTATTTTGAGCAATGGTATCTATAATTTCAAACTGATAATTTTCTTCTGAAAGTTCTCGGGTTTGTTGTTGCGAATGAATATCGATTAAAAAATCACCAAGCTCTTGAAGTTGCTGCAAATTTACCGGACTGTCATTTACAAAAGCCCGTGATTTTCCGCTAGGTAAAATTTCACGGCGGATGACAGTTTGCGGTTCAAAATCGAGGTCATTATCTATGAAAAATGTTTGAAGATTGTAAGCAGCAATATCAAATTGTGCTTCTACAACACATTTTTCTTCTTTGTTTTTTAACGAACCTAAATCGGCGCGTTTTCCCAAGACCAAACCTAAAGCGCCGAGAAGTATGGATTTCCCAGCTCCAGTTTCGCCAGTGATGATAGAAAAATTTTCCGAAAAATTAATTTCGAGTTTTTCAATGAGTGCGAAATTTTTTATGGATAACGAAGTGAGCAATAGTTTTATTATTGGTTGTTGGTAATGTGTAGTTTAGCCCGGACAGCAGCGGAAATCCTTTTTAGGCGAAAGGCTTGTTTTTGCCGCTGAAAAAAAGCGACTCACGAAGCTTCGGGAGAAGCTCTTTTTTTAGGGTACAAAAACAGACGTTTGCCAAAAAGATTGAAGCGAATGGCCGGATTAGCTTCTAAAAAATTTTAAATTAATATCTTATATTGCTCCATTTGGAAGCATTGAGTGGCGAAATTCGGTTGAGATTTTCTACTAAATCTGTAATGCCAATCGTTGGTCCTCCACTGAAAATATTGACTATTTCGTCAGATTTTGCATCGAAAAATACGCGGGTTAAAAAGGCATTAGGACGACTTCGGTAAATTTCCGAAAGTGTTTGGATGGACTTTTTAATATTGGTTTTTCCTTGTTGCAAATTGTCTGCCATTTGGTCTAATCCTGCGGAATGATATTCATATAATGCATTTCTATATGGATCGAAAGTATTTGACATTAAGTCCGTTATAAGAAAATAGCGGTTGTTATTTCCATCGGCTTGATTCCAACCTTTGCTTCCGCTTTGTTGTGCGAGAATGGCTACATTTTGCGCCATTTCAAAATAAGGTGTACCTCCTTTCGGTGAAAAAGTATCAGCATCAAGACCTAACATAATGTAGCTGTAAAATGCAAGGGTTGAAATTAAATTTGACTCGAATGCATTAGGATTAAAATATAATTGTTCAAACTCTACATATCTAAAATTGAAATCTTTATCATTAAAATTAAAAACTGGAGAGGTGAAATTGGTATTGAAAACAGGTCGAGAAGATTGCACTTGAATAGACGCCGAAAATTGGTCAGAACTATAAGCTGAAATATTGATCAACATGCTACATTCTATACGTTCGCTTTCTTTGAAAGTTTGGTTGCTCCAGCGAGTTTTGTTGATAAATTCGGTGACGGATCGTTGTAAAGTGGCGAAAATTTGCGGGTTAGCATTGGTGACACGATCGTAATTAACGGTAACGTTGCAGTTGAGTTCTTGAGCCTGAACTGCGGTTCCGAACAATAAAAAAGCGATAAGTAGTTTACGCATAATGCTGAATTATTTTATTGATGATATCTTCTGCCACTTGTTCTTTTGGCTTTAGATTCATGGGTTCTGTATGAAAATTTTTGTCGATAAACGTCACTTTGTTAGTTTGGGTTTTGAACCCAGCCCCTTCATCATTTAACGAATTTAGCACAATTAAATCGAGGTTTTTTTTCACGATTTTGGCTTTGGCATTTTCAATTTCGTTTTCGGTTTCTAATGCAAAACCTATTAAAAACTGCTTGTTTTTTTTCTGTCCTAAAGCGGCTAAAATGTCTGTCGTTTTTTCGAGTTCTATTTGTAACGTTGCTTCTGTTTTTTTTATTTTCTGCGAAGAAGGATTTTTTGGTCGATAATCTGCAACGGCTGCTGCTGCAATGGCTACGTCAACATTATCGAAATATTGATGACAGGCATCGTGCATTTCTTGAGCCGAAGTTACAAAAATTGTTTGAATGTTTTGGTGTTTTGCTTGAAGATGCGTTGGTCCTGAAATCAAGATGATTTCGGCACCTTGGTTAGCGGCTTTTAGCGCAATGTCCAAACCCATTTTCCCGGAAGAATGATTTCCTATAAATCTTACCGGATCGATGGCTTCGTAGGTTGGGCCTGCTGTAACAAGAATTTTTTTCCCTTTGAGCGGTAATTTCTGAAGAATGTCTGCTTCAATAAAAGCCACAATATTTTCGGGTTCTGCCATTCTGCCTTCTCCGGAAAGTCCGCTGGCTAATTCACCTGTTTCTGCCGGAATCATGATGTTTCCAAATTTTTGCAAACTGGTAAAACTCGCCAAAGTTGACGGATGTTTGTACATGTCTAAATCCATTGCTGGCGCGAAATATACGGGACATTTTGCTGAAAGATAAGTAGCAATTAATAGATTATCACAAGTGCCACTTGCCATCTTTGACATGGTATTTGCGGTAGCTGGAGCAATCACCATGAAATCTGCCCAAAGTCCTAATTCTACGTGATTGTTCCACTCGGCATCTTTTTCTTCTTCATTAAAAAAAGTAGAAACCACAGGATTTTTAGAAAGCGTTGAAAGGGTTAATGGGGTGACAAAATCCTTAGAAGCAGGTGTCATGACCACACGGACATCGGCACCTGCTTTGATGAAAAGTCTAACTAATGAAGCTGTTTTGTATGCGGCAATTCCACCGGAAATTCCCAGCAATATTTTTTTACCACTTAAAACAGACATCAGTTCTTTATTTTGTAGTATCTCTGTGATAGATTTTTTCGTCTAACCACTCTTGAACTGCCAAAGCGTGAGGCTTGGGTAATTTTTCGTAGAATTTAGAAACTTCAATTTGCTCTTTGTTTTCAAAAATCTCTTCTAAACTATCATTGTAAGTAGCAAATTCTTCCAATTTTTCGGTTAACTCTTTTTTAATTTCCGAATTAATTTGGTTGGCTCTTTTTGCCATAATAGTGATGGCTTCGTAAACATTCCCCGTAGGTTCCTCGATTAAGCTCTTGTTATAAGTAATTGTGTTTACAGGAGCATTCGTTTTTTTTAAATCCATGATTGCTAATTAATTATATTTTTGTAACTCTTTGGTTATCTCTTCTAATTTGTTATCTACTTCTTTTTTATATCCGGTTGTAGGTGCAAATTTAATCAAATTATCGTACGAACTTTTTGCAAATTCTAATCGTTCTTTCTTTTTGTTTTCCACACTGTTTACCGCTAAAAGATAAGCCGAATCAAACTTGTAATACAAAGCTGCTTCTTTAAATGGTGTTCCAGGATATTCAATAATAAAATTGTCTAACGCTTTGATTGCGGCACCATAATCTCTAGTCCATCCGCCAGTGGTATGGTATTGTCTAGCAATTTCAAAAGCTTTTTTCTCTAACTTTTCACGAAGATTTTTAGTGATTTCGTTAGCTTGTGGCAAATATTCAGAATTTGGGAATCTATCAATAAATGTTTGCATCTTGTCAATCGCTTTGTAAGTATCTCCTTGCTCTAACGAATACCTTGGCGATAACTTAGAATAACTTTCGGCAGAAAGAAATAAGGCTTCTTCAATTTTTTCGCTTCGCGGATAACTTGAGGCAAAACTTTCAAACTGATACCCTGACAAATAATTCTGGTTCGTTTTATAATAAGATTGTGCAAACATGTAAAATAGCTTTTCTGCCTGAGGTTTTCCTCTGAAAGAAGGTGCAATTTGTTCAAACAACCTAATGGCTTTGGTATATTTACCAGCTTCATACATTTCTGTCGCTACAGCATATTTTGTAGCAACATCTTCAGATTTTAGTGCTTTTTGGTACGGACTACAAGAAGCCAAAACCAACACTGTGAAAAGCGCATAAAAAAATCTATTCATTTTTAATTTTCTGAGTTTGCTGATTTTTACTAAAAACGAGACTTTTCGTCAATAAAAAATCAACCGCAAATTTAAAGATTAATTACAGATTAAAAAAACATTTTTTTCAAAGAGAATTTTCTCCTGAAACGAAAAAAAAAGATGCCGTAATTGGACACCTTTTTTTGTAACGAAATAATCGTGTTTTTATTTTGGAGCAGCAATTGGAGCTGTGAAGTTTTTCATCTCGTTGTCAAACAAATACAAACCACCTTTATCGTCACCAATTAAATTAATTTTGTCCAAAATATATCTGGCGCTTGCTTCCTCTTCAATTTGCTCTGCCACATACCATTGCAAGAAATTATGAGTTGCATAATCGCGTTCGTCTAAAGAAATCCCAACCAAACTATTGATACTTTCCGAAACTTTTACTTCGTGCTCGTACAATTGCTTGAACAAAACTTTGTAACTTGAAAGGTCTAATTTAGGTTCAATTGTAGCCGAAATTTTTGCTTCGCCACCTCGTTGATTGATGTATTTCACCAACTTCAGCATGTGCAAACGTTCTTCCTCAGATTGCGCAAACATAAAGGTAGAAATCCCTTCAAAGCCCTGAACTTCAGCCCATGAAGCCATTGCAAGATAAATTTGAGAAGAATCTCCTTCGATTTTAATTTGCCAATTTAAGGCATCTTCCATGGTTTTAGACAACATAATTTTGGTATTTAATAAGATGCAACTAATATACTGTTTTTCTCTACAAATTGGGCCAATCTGCCTGCTAAATCTTCGTTAACATTTACCAAAGGTAATCTCACGGTATTTTCTGAAAGTCCCAAACATTTAAAAACCTCTTTGATTCCGCCAGGGTTTCCTTGCTCAAAAATCATGTCAATGGCGTCAGCTAATTGATAATGCAATTGATAAGCTTCGTCCACTTTTCTTTCTAATCCTAATTTTACCATTTCAGAAAATTGTTTCGGGAATCCTTCGGCAATTACCGAAATTACTCCTGCTCCACCTGCTAAAACCATTGGCAAAGTCACCATATCATCGCCAGAAATAATCAAAAAGTTTTCAGGTTTAGCCTGAATTAATTTCATGGCTTGCACGATGTCTCCGGCAGCTTCCTTAATCCCAATAATATTTTTAAATTCTTTTGCCAATCGAATTACTGTGGACGGTAACATATTACTTCCGGTTCTTCCAGGAACATTGTACAAAATTACAGGCAAAGGCGAAACTTCTGCGATGGCTTTAAAATGCTGGTAAATTCCTTCTTGTGTAGGTTTGTTATAATAAGGTGAAACTGATAAAATAGCCGAAAATCCAGAAAAATCTCTTGTTTGTAATTCTTCTATAATTTCGGCGGTGTTATTTCCCCCAACTCCTAAAACCAAAGGCAATCTACCATTATTGGTTTCTTTTATGGTTTTGATTACCAATTCTTTTTCTTCTTTTTTCATCGTGGCTGGTTCTCCAGTTGTTCCTAAAACCACTAAATAATTTACGCCATTATCGATTTGATAATTGACAATTTTTTTCAGCGCTTCAACATCCACCGAAAAATCTTTTCTAAAAGGTGTTACTAATGCGACACCAGTCCCAATAAATTCTTTCATACAGAAATTACTTTTTTATATTTTTAAAACGAATTCACGTTACCCCCAACTTAAATTTAATGTTGATTTAGCAGAAAAACTCCAGAGAAAACCTCAAAATTTGGTAGTTTTGCTGTTGAATACAAATTTACATCAAATTAGTTTACATCTGCGATGGATATTTTAAAAAACCCATTTAAAAATTTGAAAATCTGGTCGATTGCATTTGCGTTTGCCTCAATTTCTTGCACCTCAACACATTATGTTACTAAAGTAGAAGGCAAGCAAATAGGTGTTTCAGAAGCATTTCAACCTAATCAAGCAATTGAAGCTTTTGTAAAACCATACCGCGAAAAAATTGACAAAGACATGAATACTGTTTTGGCTTTTGCACCCGTAACGATGGACAAAAGTCAAGGAAAATGGCAAACTACGATTGGAAGTTTACAAGCAGATATTACGCTGGAAGCAGCAAATAAAATCTTTTTGGCAAGAGAAAAAAAAACTGTTGATGTATGTTTGCTCAATCACGGTGGGATTCGGGCGATTATACCGCAAGGTAATGTAACCACCAGAACCGGATTTGAATTAATGCCTTTTGAAAATAATTTGGTTGTGGTAGCTTTAAAAGGCGAACAAATCATGGAACTGGTTCTATACATTATTAAGGAGAAAAAACCGCATCCGCTTTCGGGAATGTCCTTTGTGATTACCAAAGATAATTTGCCTAAAAATATTTTGATCCAAAACCAGCCTCTTGATTTTCAAAAAACATACTATGTTGCTACAAATGATTATTTGTATAATGGTGGCGATAGTATGAATTTTTTCAAAAAAGGGAGTCAAGTTTATGACTTAGATTATAAACTACGAAATGTTTGGTTGGATTATTTTCAAAAAGTAGATACCATTCCTGTTCCAACAAATGAACGCATTATTTTAGAATAAAATCATCTTCAAAATAAATTTTTCCAAATAAAATCATGAAAAGAAGAGAATTTTTACAGCAAACAGCCGCTGGAACCGCACTTGTAACAATTGGAGGCTTTTCTTTGAGCAGCTTTACTTCGGCACAAAAACACATTACCATTTTACATACGAACGATGTTCACAGCCATATCGATGCGTTTGAAGCAAATCATCCGAAAAATCCAAATATGGGTGGCGTGGCAAAAAGAGCCACTTTGGTAGAAAAAATCCGGCAGGAAAACCCAAACGTTTTGTTACTCGATGCTGGCGATATTTTTCAGGGAACGCCTTACTTTAATTATTATGGTGGCGAACTCGAATTGAAACTGATGAGTATGTTAAAGTATGATTTAGCAACGATGGGAAATCATGATTTTGACAATGGTTTGGAAGGATTTTATAAACAATTACCACATGCCAATTTTGATTTTGTAAGTGCCAATTACGATTTTAAAAATACCATCATTGATGGCATTGTGAAACCTTACAAAATTTTTAAAAAGCAAGGTTTGAAAATTGGCGTTTTTGGTTTAGGAATTCAATTGGAAGGTTTGGTTGACAAAAAAAATTATAAAGAAACCGTTTATCTTGATCCTGTAGAAATTGCAACCGATATGTCGCGTATTTTAAAGGAAGAAAAAAAATGTGACTTAGTGATTTGCCTTTCGCATTTGGGTTACAAATACAGCAATGATCCCGAAAAAATTTCCGACGTTAAATTAGCCGAAAAAACCCGCAACATTGATTTAATTATTGGCGGTCACACACATACATTTTTGGACAAACCTACGGTTGTAAAAAATTTAGATGGCGTGGAAACTTTAGTAAATCAAGTAGGTTGCTACGGCATTAATTTAGGTCGAATTGATTTTTATTTTGATGCTGATAAAAATAAATCGCATAGTTCGAGAACGATTGTGGTTTAGAAGTTTTGCGGACTTCATGACGTTTCGCAGAGTTCGGTGGAGTTATGCGGAGTTTCACAGAGGTTCGCAGAGGATCGCAGAGTTTCGCGAAGTTTTACAGAGTTTCGCAAAATTTTGCAGAGAAAAAAGCGCAAAGGTTTACAAACAATCTTTGCGCTTTTTTAAATTTTTATCTTCGTGAATCTTTGTAAAACTTTGCTAGATCATTACCCAATCATCACAATAAAATCATCTTCAGAAATAATGGGAATGCCTAAACTGCTGGCTTTTTCCAATTTTGCGGGTCCCATATTTTCTCCGGCAATAACAAAATTGGTTTTAGAAGAAATTGACCCTGAAACTTTTCCACCATTGTCTTCAATGGCTTTTTTAAGTTCATCACGAGAAAATTTTTCAAAAACACCTGAAACCACAAAGGTTTTGCCTTCTAAAATGGTGGTAGCTTCAGGATTATAAACGGTTTTAACTTCCAACTGAACTCCGTATTCTTTTAGCCTCTGGATGAGGATTTGGTTTTCAGCATTTTCAAAAAATTCTACCACACTTTGTGCAATTCTTTCACCAATTTCATCTACCAATATCAAATCCATCACACTTGCTTTGGCCAAATTCTCGATGTTTTGATAATGCTTTGCTAATTTTTTGGCTACCGTTTCACCCACATATCGAATTCCTAACGCAAACAAAACACGTTCAAATGGGATTTCTTTAGATTTTTCGATTCCGTTTACTAAATTTTCTGCAGATTTTTGCGCCATTCTTTCCAACGGAATTATTTGCTCTACAGTTAATTCATACAAATCGGCATAATTTTGAACCAAATGATTATTAAAAAGTAATGCAACTGTTTCGCCTCCCAAACCTTCGATATCCATTGCTTTTCTGGAAATAAAATGCTGGATTCTACCTATAATTTGTGGTGGACAACCGTAAAAATTAGGGCAATAATGTTGGGCTTCGTCTTCCTTTCTAATTAATTCGGTTTGACATTCCGGACAATTGGTAATGTAAACCGTTGGCAATAAATCTTGATTTCTTTTTGTAAAATCTACACCAATAATTTTTGGGATGATTTCGCCTCCTTTTTCCACAAAAACCATATCGCCAACACGAATATCCAATTTTTCAATTTGATCTGCATTGTGCAAAGAAGCGCGTTTTACCGTCGTTCCTCCTAACTGAACCGGTTCGAGGTTGGCAACTGGCGTGATGGCTCCAGTTCGCCCCACTTGATATGTTATGGAATTTAATTTTGTAGCAACTTGTTCGGCTTTAAATTTATAGGCAATTGCCCAACGAGGCGCTTTTGCCGTGTACCCTAATTCGTCTTGAAAATGTAAATTATTGACTTTAATTACCACACCATCGGTTTCATATGGCAACTCGTGTCGGTGTTCATCCCAATATTCCAGGAACTGAAAAACTTCTTGAATATTTTTTGCCAATTTGGCTTCATTTGGCACTTTAAAACCAAAGCTTCTGGCTTTTTCTAAACTTTCAAAATGTGTGGCAAATTTAACATCGGAACCAATAAAAGTATAAAGCAAACAATCTAAAGGTCGTTTGGCAACTTCTGAACTGTCTTGCAATTTTAAACTTCCCGAAGCTGTATTTCTTGGATTTGCATACGGAACTTTTCCTTCGTCAAGTAACTGTTGGTTCATTTTAGCGAAACCCTCGAGTGGTAAAATAATTTCGCCGCGTATTTCAAAATTTTCGGGATAATCACCTTGCAGTTGTAACGGAACAGACTTGATGGTTTTGATATTTGTGGTCACATCATCGCCTTGAAAACCATCGCCACGAGTGACCGCGCGTTTTAATTTTCCGTTTTCGTAAGTGATTGAAATTGAAGCACCATCATATTTTAATTCGCAAGTATATTGAAGAGAAACATTGCCTAAAATTTTTTGGATTCTTTTTTCCCAATCGAGTAAATCTTCTTTAGAATAAGAATTATCCAAAGAATACATGCGGTTTTGATGGGTGATTGTTTGAAAATTTTTGGTGATGCTACCGCCAACTCTTTGTGTGGGTGAATTTTCATCGAAATATTCCGGATGTTTCGCTTCTAATTCCTGTAAATTTTTCAGTTTTTGGTCAAATTCAAAATCTGAAATTACGGGATTGTCTAACACATAATAATTGTAGTTATGCTGGTTGAGTTCGTTGCGTAGCGAATCGATAAGTTGTTTGATTTCCATAAAAAATTGGCTATTTCGGTCACTGAAATTTCAGCCACTAAAATAACCAATTTTGGGAAATTTTGTTAATTTGAAGCTTGAATAATGCCGTTTATTTGCAAATAAAGTTGGCCATCGCTCAAAATCGCACCTTGTTTGATTAAGTCGAAAATAGCATCGTTGCGATCAATTCCGTAATCCTTGATGCCGGTTTTGATTTCTACACTATCGGTAAACATATTGTCGCTTAACCACTGAAGTCCTTCTCTTGTTAGAAAATCTGCTTCTCCCGACAAATCTTTTAACACAATAGTTTTGATCATTTTTTCTTGGCAATGAAACAAGAAAATGAAACTTTTAGAAAAGTGTTCGAGGTAATTGGCACCATTTAAAACGCCTTCCCAAATCAAGTCAGAGAAAACATCAAGTTCTTGTTCTGCCACTTCAGGTTGGTTTTGCTTGATGGTTACCCACTCGTTTTTATCAATGGATTGACTTGCCAAGAAATTTGCAAACTCTTGGTGAAGCGCTTCGAATTGTTCTTTTGTTAATCTTTTGTATTTCAAAATATTTAAAATTAAATGTAAAAAGAATCTGACAAAAATGCAGATTACTGAGAATCTGAAATAAATTCAGATTAAAAAAAAATCCCGACTTTCATCGGGATTCTATTATTTTGTTGAAAAAAATTATTGCTCTGCAACAATCTCGTAAGGCACTTCAACAATTACATCTCTGTGAAGACGAACGTTTGCAGTATATTTACCTGTACGTTTAACGATCCCTGAAGTGATGAATTTTTTATCAATATTTTGTCCTTGTTTTTCAAAAGCTTCAGCTACATCAGCATTGGTAACAGAACCAAAAAGTTTCTCTCCTCCTGCTTTAGCTGTAATTTTAATTTCAAGAGCTTTAAGTGCTTCAGCTGTTTTCTTAGCATCATCAACAATTTTAGCTTCTTTGTGTGCTTTTTGTTTTAGGTTTTCAGCCAAAACTTTTTTTGCCGAAGGCGTTGCAATTGTAGCAAATCCTTGAGGAATCAAAAAGTTTCTTCCGTAACCAGGTTTTACAGTTACGATATCGTCTTTAAAGCCTAAATTTTGAACGTCTTGTTTTAAGATCAATTCCATGTTGTTGTCCTTTGTTTGAAGAAGTTAGGTTCCTTTATTGGGAAACCAACAACTTTGATTAAAAATTATTTCAATAAATCGGCCACGTATGGCATTAAAGCTAAGTGACGTGCTCTTTTAACAGCTACAGACACTTTTCTTTGGTATTTTAAAGAAGTACCAGTTAAACGACGAGGAAGAATTTTCCCTTGCTCGTTCACGAATTTCAATAAGAAATCTGCATCTTTATAATCAATATATTTGATACCAGATTTTTTGAAACGGCAATATTTTTTAGTTTTATTAGTTTCTATGTTTAAAGGCGTTAGATATCTAATATCTCCGTCTTTTTTTCCTTTTGCTGATTGTTCAATCGTTGACATAATAATTACGCTTTAGATGCTTTAAGTTTTGCTCTTCTTCTTTCTGCCCAAGAAATGGCATGTTTATCAAGAGTTACGGTTAAGAAACGCATTACTCTTTCGTCACGTCTAAATTCAGTTTCAAAAGCAATTAATACTTCTGGAGCTACTTTGAACTCAAATAAATGGTAAAAACCACTTTTTTTGTTTTGGATTTCATAAGCCA
Organism: Flavobacterium ichthyis; assembly: GCF_009915155.1. Taxonomy (GTDB): domain Bacteria; phylum Bacteroidota; class Bacteroidia; order Flavobacteriales; family Flavobacteriaceae; genus Flavobacterium; species Flavobacterium ichthyis. The sequence goes on from NZ_JAABLM010000003.1 coordinate 162,407, forward strand.
TTTTTTTTAGGCCCCAGTCCTCTTTAGATACCATCTCTGCTCCTTTTGAAGTAAGAAAATCTTCGAATTTGCTTACTGTTTCCTTTACCTGGGTTTCAGATAAAACGGGATTCAAGATGAAAACAGTTTCATAATGATTCATAATACAATACTTTAATTGTTATAAAATTGGGTGCAAAAGTAATCATTTTTTTTTAACCAACAAGTACAATGTGCTTTTATTCGATAAAAGGTAAAAATATCACCCATAAATGTTTTGTAGTAAGTTTATTATGCTTAAATTTAACCGCCCTAAAATTGTTAAAAACTCCAAAAGTATGAAATTGAATTGTGTAGTTGTAGATGACAGTGCCATCCAGAGAATGACAGTAACCAAACTTGTTTCAAATCATCCTAACCTTAATTTGGTAGGTGACTTTTCAAATGCTATAGAAACCAAAAACTGTCTTACCAATAAAGAAGTGGACTTGGTTTTTCTGGATATAGAAATGCCGGTAATTAATGGATTTGATTTACTTGATGGTTTAAAGACAAAACCTCAAATCATTTTTATTACTTCGAAAGCGGAATATGCGGTGAAAGCATTTGACTATGATGCTACTGATTATTTGCAAAAACCCATTTCTCCGCAACGTTTTAGCGCTGCTGTAAAACGCGCCATAGATTTATACAATCTCCGCCGTGAAAATTTAGATGAAGACAGTGAACATATTTTTATTAAGAGTAATCTTAAAAAATTAAAAATTTTTACCGCCAAAATTAAATGGATTGAGGCTTACGGTGATTATGTAAAAGTAGTTACCGAAGATGAAAACCATTTGGTTTTAGCCACCATGAAATCTTTTGAAAACGAATTGTCTAAAGAACGATTTATTCGTGTTCATAAATCGTTTATTATTAACATCGACAAAGTGGATAAATTTAACAGCAAATTTGCCGAAATCGGATCAAATAAAATTCCGTTAAGCCGTCATAAAAAAGAGGATTTGGTTAAGGCTTTAGCTTCCGATTAATAGAAATCAACATTAACTGATACTTTTACCGAACGATATTGCGGCACCGTATCGAAGCTATTCAATATTTTTGCAATCGTAGTTTTGATGTTGCCCAAATGTTTTTGTTGCGGAATTTTTACTATAATTGTTCGGATATATTCATTTCTAATTCTACTGATGGGCGGTTCTTCCGGACCTAAAACTGGCATGTTTAAATTTTGACTTAAAACCTGATAAAGCCACATTGATGCTTCTTTTAATTTCTCAAAGTCGCGTTGTTTCATCGTAATTTTAATCAACCTAAAAAAGGGTGGATATTTAAAAACTTGTCTGTCGTATAATTGTTCTTTATACATTGCCAGATAATCGTTGTTAGTAACTTGTTGTATGGTATTGTGATGCGGATTATAAGTTTGAATAATTACTTTGCCACGTTTTGCCGATCGACCTGCTCTTCCAGAAACCTGAGTCATCATCTGATAACTTCTTTCAAACGCCCGAAAATCAGGATGATACAACATATTATCAGCATTCATAATTCCCACTAACGAAACATTTTCAAAATCTAAACCTTTTGCCAACATTTGGGTTCCCACCAAAATATCAATTTCTTGGTTTTTAAAACTGTCGATTATTTTTTCAAAACTATATTTGCCTCGCGTGGTATCCTGGTCCATTCGCCCGATTTTTTTCTCAGGAAATAATGCTTTCAATTCGATTTCTATTTGTTCCGTTCCAAAACCTTTCGTGGTCAAATCCACTCCCGAACAACTGTGACAATTAGAGGGTTTTGCCATTGAATAGCCACAGTAATGACATCGAAGTTGGTTTTTAAGTTTATGAAAAGTCAAACTCACATCACAATGAACGCATTGTGGCACGTGTCCACAAGTAAGACATTCCAGTACCGGCGAATAACCTCTGCGATTTTGAAATAAAATAATTTGTTCGCCCAAAGCCAAAGCTTCCGCCATATTTTCAAGCAAAACGTCGCTAAAATGACCTTTCATTTTTTTTCGAAAATATTTGTCTTTCAAATCTACCAGTTCAACAGCTGGCATCATCACTTTCCCAAAACGTTCGGTGACGGTTACCAAACCGTATTTTCCGTTTGAAGCATTAAAATACGTTTCTAAACTTGGCGTTGCCGAACCTAACAATACATTGGCCTTAAAAAAATTTGCCAACACAATAGCAGCATCTCGAGCGTGATAACGTGGAGCAGGATCAAATTGCTTAAAAGTTTGCTCATGTTCTTCGTCCACAATAATTAAACCTAAGTTTTGAAAAGGTAAAAAAAGTGCCGAACGGGCTCCAATTATAATTTTGGCTTTCGCCGAATTTTGCAAAACTTGATACCACACTTCTACTCTTTCATTATTACTATATTTTGAATGGAAAACCGCCACCTGATTACCAAAATAAGATGTTAACCTACTTACGAGTTGCGTCGTTAAAGCAATTTCGGGCAAGAGATACAACACTTGCTGATTTTTCTCTAAAATACTTTCGATTAATTTGATATAAATTTCCGTTTTGCCACTTGCTGTCACGCCATGAAGCAAACAAACTTCTTTCTTTTTTAAAACCGAATTAATTTCAGTAAGGGCATTATTTTGGGTTTCGCTCAAAACCAATTCGACTTGACTTTTATTTTTTTCAAAAGCCACCCGATCGTGTTGCAAATAATAAATTTCAAAAATATTTTTGTCCACTAATCCTTTCATCACTGCTGCCGAAGCACCTGATTTTTCCAGAAGTTGTTTGACTGTAATGGGTTTCTTATGAGTGGCTTTCAACTGAAAAAACGCCAAAACCAATTCTGCTTGTTTTTTAGCATTTTTCAAACTTTCAAGCAAACCCGAAAGCGTATTTTCATCCTCAAAATCTTCGTGAAGTTTGATATATTTAATCAACTTGGGTTGGTATTGTTCCACCATTTCTTCGTGAAGCAACACGGCTTCTTTGGCAATTAGATTTTGAATAATCGGGAAAACATTTTTTTTGTTTAAAATCGAAATCACATCACTAACCTTTAGCGAACTCTGATTTTGCAAGGCTTCCAGTACCAAATATTCTTCATCAGATAACTGTTCGCATGGAAGATTTGTATTTTTTGCAGAAATAATCGTTTCGGTTTCCAACAAAAACGCTGAGGGCATTGCACCTCGAAAAACATCGCCAATGCTACACATATAATAACTAGCAATCCATTTCCAGTGTTCAATTTGAGTTTGAGTTACCAGCGGAATCTGGTCTAAAATTTCGTGAATTTCTTTAGCTTCGTAAAGTCGAGGTTCGTTTTGATGAATTTCAACTGCCAAAGCTGTATATATTTTACTTTTCCCAAACGGAACCGCAATTCGCATTCCAGGTTTTATAAATGAAAATTCAGCTTCGGTGATACGATAAGTAAAGGTTTTGGCAAGCGATAATGGAAGTATAACTTCTACAAAGTACATTTTGGCGTGATTTATACAAAGATAGCTTTTTTTAGAAGAAATCTATTTTAGGTAAAAATTGTCCAAAAGATTTTTTATTAATTAAACAACTTCTTGCGTTTCAATCGATTAATTGTACCATTTAATTCAAAACCAAGCAATAAAATCATACAATTTAACCAAATGTAAATCATCAAAATCAATAATGTTCCAATCGAACCGTATAATTCATTGTATTTGGCAAATCTTACTACGTAAATTCCAAAAACAAAAGAGGTAAGAATGATTAAAATGGTAGTAAATATTGACCCTATACTAAAAAAAGAATTTTTGCGGGTTTGTCTTGTTCCAAATTTAAAAAGAATGGACGTGGCTGTTAAAATCATCAAGCCTAAAAACACAAATCTTCCGATATTGATAAGATTAATGTTTTCAAAAATACCCCTACTTTTCATCGTTTGAATAATGTATTCCAAAACCACAATTGCCGAAACCGTGATGATCAACAAAAACGCTAAAATAATTGCAATACCAATGGAAACCGCATATTGCCTGAAAAATCCTCGTGTAACAGTAATATGTCGCGAATATTCAAAACCTCCTAAAATTGCGTTGACGCCATTTGCCATCAAAAAAATCGAAAGTAAAAATCCCGACGAAAGCAAACCTTTGTAACTATTGTTCAGGATGTCGTTCAGAATTTTATAAATCGCATCATAGGTATTTGGCGGAACACTTTCTTCCACAAATTTTAAAAAATCCGTTTGCAAATCATCAATAGGAATTACCGGAATTAAGTTCAAAATAAATAACGCAAACGGAAAAAGTGCCATAAAAAAGCTAAATGCAATCGCACTTGCTCTGTAAGAAAACGCTCCCTTTGCAATCCCAATAAAATACAATTCGAGTAAATCATAAAAAGACAAACCTTCCAGCCAGGGCAATTTAATTTTCTGCGTTAACCGCATTAGCGATCGAACCACAGGAATTTTGTTGAGTTTGTCTTCTATAATTTTGGTCACTTTACACGGCTTTTAGGCTTAAATCCATATTGTAAACAGAATGCGTCAAAGCGCCAGATGAAATATAATTCACGCCACAATCTGCATAATTTCTAATCGTTTTTTCGTTGATATTTCCAGAAGATTCAGTCAAACATTTGTCGCCAATCATCGCAACGGCTTTTCGGGTAGTTTCGTAGTCAAAATTGTCTAACAAAATTCTAAAAACATTCTCCGATTGTAAGATTTCCGTCACTTCATCAAGATTTCTAGCTTCCACAATAATTTTTAAATCCAAATTATTTTCCGCCAAATATTGATTGGTTTTGGCAATTGCTTGCGTAATTCCGCCTGCAAAATCAATGTGATTGTCCTTCAACATCACCATATCGTACAACGCAAACCGATGATTTTCGCCACCACCAATTTTCACAGCCCATTTTTCAATCGCACGAATTCCAGGCGTGGTTTTTCTGGTATCTAACACTTTCGTCGCCGTTCCTTCCAGCAAATTCGCAAAAAATTTCGTCTTTGTTGCAATTGCCGACATCCTTTGCATTGCGTTCAAAACCAAGCGTTCACTCTTTAAAATACTTTGAGAACTTCCCCTCACAAAAAATACAATATCGCCATGTTTCACCTCGCTTCCATCCTCAATCAGCGTCTCGATTTCCAGACTTTTATCCACATATTTAAAAATCATTTTGGCAAATTCCACTCCCGCAATCACGCCTTCGTCCTTCACCAAAAGTTTCGCTTTACCCGTTGCCTCCGCAGGAATACACGCCAGCGAACTATGGTCGCCATCGCCTACATCTTCGCGAATTCCGTTTTCAATAATCAGTTTTAATTCGTGCTTAAATTGTGCTTCAGTTATCATCTTAAAAAATTATCATAAAGCTAAAATATAAAAACTTTCCCATTGTTCCTTATTTTTTTGGAGCGAATCATCCGGCATTTTTATAATCGCTCGTCCCCGCTTTCGTCTTTATCAATGCCAAAATTTTGACACAGTGTAAGGCGTGGGAAATCGCCTCTCCCGACACTTCGGGACGGGGCTAAAGGAAAAACTTGAAGCGTTTTCAGCAATCGCCAGCTTCCTAAAAAATGTATAAGAAAAGCCTGATTCTTAAAATGAATCAGGCTTTTTAATCTAAAAACTAAAAAAATTAATTTCTAGGAGAATTCATCGGAACTGGGGTTGTACTAGTTCCTGCCGGATTATTTATCGTACTATTCGGGTTCGTTGGATTCGGCGGATTCATCGTCCCATTTGGCGCTGTAGTAGTTGGCGTCATCGTTCCCGGATTAGTAGTTCCTCTTGGAGTTAAAGTGCCGTTCGGGTTGATTGTATTTCCAGGATTTGTTGTTCCACTCGGATTCGTAGAATTTCCGGGATTTACCGTCGGACGATTTGGGTCATAAGTACTATTATTTGATCTTGTACTGTTCATGTCCGTACTTCTCCGTGGTTCCACCGTCGATTTATTTTTTTTCTTATTTTTTTTCTTATCTAAATCGTTATGTGGTGTTTGCGAACTTGTTGTTGGTGTCGTTCGCGTTCTGTCTTGCGGATCTGTTTGTGCTGAAGCAATTCCAAATGTGAAAATGGTCATCAGCGATAAAATTGTCGTTTTCATAATTTCTAATTTTTATTTTATTGAGGATTGCATGACAAATTTAAAAACTCTTGTAGCCAAATCACTTACAAAATTTCTACTCAAGGTTCCACAATACATTGATTAACAAGAAGTTTAGATTAAATTATAATTACTCCCAAAATTTCAACAACCTTTACTAACTTTGAAAAAATTATCACTTTATAATGAATATTAAATTAATTGCGATAGGAAAAACTGACAATAAATCATTACAAACTTTAATAGACGATTATCAAAAACGTTTGTCACACTACATAAAATTTGATTTAGAAATCATTCCGGATATAAAAAACGTCAAAAATTTATCGGAAACTCAACAAAAAGAAAAAGAAGGCGAACTGATTTTGAGCAAAATTTCCCACACAGAACAACTCATTTTATTAGACGAAAACGGAAAACATTTTTCAAGCGTAGCTTTCGCCGATGAATTACAGAAAAAAATGAATTCCGGCATAAAAACTTTGGTATTTGTGATTGGTGGTCCTTACGGTTTTTCGGAAACGGTTTACCAAAAATCAACCGGAAAAATTTCGCTTTCGTCTATGACTTTTTCGCACCAAATGGTTCGACTTTTTTTCATCGAACAATTGTACCGCGGTTTCACCATTTTGCGAAACGAACCTTACCATCATCAATAATTTTAGCAAAAAAATAACACGGTCACAAGCTCGCAAACTGCCCAACTTTTTTCATTGTTTGCTATCTTTACCGATATGAAAAATATCAAGTTAAGCGTTTTAGATCAATCTCAAATAAAACGTAACGGAACCGCTGCCGAAGCCTTGCAAGAATCCGCCGAATTAGTGCAACTCGCCGAAAAATTACATTTTACAAGATATTGGGTGTCCGAACACCACAATTTTAAAATGGTTGCCGGAACCGCTCCCGAAGTGCTGATTCCTTACTTAGCTTCCAAAACAAAAAAAATCCGTGTGGGTTCTGGCGGCATTATGTTGCCCAATCACAGTTCGCTGAAAGTGGCAGAAAATTTCGGCTTACTCGAAACACTTTTCCCTAACAGAATTGACCTCGGAATTGGTAGAGCTCCCGGAGGCGACAGGCTGTCATCACACTTGCTGAATCCAGCCAATGATTTTAGTGAAAAAGAATTTTTCCAACAATTAATTGATATTCAGGCATTTCTTCGCCATGATGAAACGCCCGAAACCGTTCACGAAAAAGTAAAATCTTTCCCGAAAGCTGATCAATTACCCGAACTTTGGCTACTTACCTCAAGTGGAGGAAGCGCTCAATTTGCCGCACATTTTGGAATGGCGTTGTCTTTTGCAAAATTCATAAACCCGGAAGGTGGCGACGAAGTGGTATCTTTTTACAGAGAAAATTTTAAACCTTCTCAAAATTTGGCAAAGCCAAAAGTAAACGTTGGGATTTTTGTTTTTTGTTCCGAAGATGAGCAAAAAATAGCCGATTGGATTACCGAATTCAATTATCGAATGTTGCACATCGAAATGGGTGCCACGGGAAATTTACCAACGTTTGAAGAAATAAAAAATATGAATTATTCGCTTGCGCAAAAAGCGAGAATTGCCTACAATCGAGGTCGTTTTATCGCCGGAAATCCGGCAGAAGTAAAACGAGAAATAGAAAAAATTGCTTCGGATTTTGACACGGATGAAATTATGGTGGCAACGATGGCAGAAAATTTTCAAGACCGAAAAAAATCGTACGAGTTGCTGGCAAAAATTTTTCCACAATCTTAAAAATTCAATAAAAAACTAAGGCGGCTTTCACTTTTTGAGAGATTTTCAGTAACTTGATTAAAATTTTTTAAGCTATGAAAAATCTACTCGCTACGATGATTTTGCTTGCATTTGTAGGAATTTCCTGCAAAGAAACACCTAAGCAAGATCCGGAAACTACTGAAATTGAAACCGCTCAACCAGCTCCATCTCCAACCACTAATGTTCCAACGCATCCACAACCTGATGCTACCGAGGTTGAAGTTGACAGCGTTAATCCAAATCTTTCAAATCTTGAATAATGACTAAAAAAATTGTTTTCATATTGTTATGTTCCGCATTTTTATTTTCGTGTAAATCAAAAAAAACAGCAAAACCCTCAGAACCAGAAAAAATAGAAGTTGCCGCCATTTCCGAAGCACAAAAATCCAAAGCGTATAATTTAGGAAAACGCATATTGAGCGCTTGCAATACCTCAAAATTTAAACCTTTTACAAAAGAAGAAGCTACTGACAAAGTGATACAAAATACTACCTTAGAACGACTATCAGCAACATGTAGAAAATTCGCTTTAAAACACGGAAAATTTCTTGACCTTCGTTTTGTAGAAGCCATCAGAAACGAGGATGACGAAGAAATCATATTTAGATTTAAAGCCGATTACGAAAAAAAATATTTGCAAAAAGAACTTCAAGTAACTTTGAATAGAGAGAACAAAGTTTCCGCCATAAAATCCACTGATTGGACCGACAATTATCAGCCTTAAATTGTACCAAAAAATGAATACGAACGAACAAATTATTGAAGAATTTTATTCGGCGTTTGCTAACCACAATTATCAAACGATGGCAAGCTGTTACCATCCCGAAGCCATTTTTAATGATCCAGCTTTTGGAACACTTCAAGGGCAAGACATTGCAGATATGTGGCAAATGTTGCTCGAGCGTGCGAAAGGAAATTTATCCATAGAATTTTCTAACATCAAAGCAAATGCGACGACTGGTTCAGCAAAGTGGACTGCGATTTATGTTTTTTCTAAAACAAATCGAAAGGTTAAAAATAAAATTAAAGCTAATTTTATTTTTAAAGACGGACTTATTTTTGCCCACGAAGACGAATTTGACTTTCACAATTGGGCAAAGCAAGCCTTAGGAAACATTGGCTTTTGGTTAGGTTGGACCACATTTTTAAAGAAAAAAATACAACACGAAGCCATCGAGAGTTTGCGAAAATTTCAGCAAAAAAAACAATTAACAGACATTTAAGGCGAGTTAAAATTCTTTTCAATAATTTTAAGAAAAAGCTTTACAATCATGAAAAATTCTTTAGCAAAAGCCTTGCTTCCCATACTGTATATTTCTTGGCGCGATGACGTAATGACGCAAGATCAATCGGAAATTATCGCAACTACAATTCAATCCGAAGATTGGCTTTCGCCAGAAGAAAAATCAGAAATTTCTTCCTTAATCGATATCGAAAATCCACCTTCAAGAGCAGATTTGCAAAGTTGGAGAGACATGATTTTGCCTGCTGTAAATGCTTCAGATGAAAAAGAAACGTTGACGGATGTTGCCATAAAATTAGTATTGATTGAACAAAACAACATCAAAGATGACACTTTAAAAAAGCTGTATTTTTCGTTGCAAAACATCGAGAAAAAATTAGGAATTATTAGCAACGAAGCGGTATTTGCTTTCAAAGAAAATCATGGTACTATTACTTCGGAATATGCTACTGAGCCCAGTTTTGAAATTGAAAAACTCACCGAAATTTTAGAAGGAAACCAAAGAGAAACAATTCATTTGGTCAAAAAAATTCTTTGCAGACCAAGTTTCAAGTACGAAGAATCAACTGATATTGAGGTTTATCGTGAAAAGGTCTTGAAATGGTGTAAAATTTTAGCCAAAGAAGGTTTGGGTTCTACAGCTTATCCCAAGGAATACGGTGGAAAAGACAACATCGAATCGTACTTTGCCATTATGGAAACTTTAAGCTACCATGATTTGAGTTTGGTGATAAAATTTGGTGTTCAATTCGGGCTTTGGGGCATGAGTATTCACTCTTTGGGAACCGAAAAACATTACAAAAAATATCTAAAAAAAGTAGGAAATCTCTCGCTTCCAGGTTGTTTCGCTATGACCGAAACCAATCACGGTTCTAACGTGAAAGCATTAGAAACAACGGCAATTTACAATCATATTAACAAAACTTTTACCATCAATACACCTCATCAATTTGCCCGAAAAGAATACATTGGAAATGCAGCTCGCGATGGACAAATGGCAACGGTTTTTGCCAAATTAATTATTGACGGAAAAGATTACGGCGTCAACACTTTTATAGTTCCAATTAGAGATTTTAAAGGAAATATTGTAGAAGGTGTTACTATTGAAGATTGCGGTAAAAAAATGGGCTTGAATGGCGTGGATAATGGAATTATTTATTTCAAAAACGTTGTCATTCCGAAAGAAAATATGTTGGACAAATTTGCTTCAATCGACAAAAACGGAAAATTTACCAGCCCGATTTCAAGCGATAACCGACGCTTTTTTACCATGTTAGGAACTCTAGTTGGCGGCAGAATTGGGATTCCACGTTCGGCAAACGCGGCGGCACAATCAGCTTTAACAATTGCCATAAAATATGGTGATCAAAGGCGACAATTTGGACCGCAAAATGGTACGGAAGTTCCAATTTTAAATTACAGAATTCACCAACGACGATTGATGCCGTATTTGGCAAACGTTTACGCTTGTCATTTTGCTTTGCAATACGTTACCCAAAGATTTTTACATCGAAATGAAACCGAAATGCAGGAAATTGAAGCACTTGCAGCGGGAATGAAAGCTTACACTACTTGGAATACGCGTGATACCATTCAGGAATGTCGGGAAGCTTGTGGTGGAAAGGGTTATTTGAGCGAAAACCGGTTTGATGCATTAAAAAATGACACTGAAGTTTATACCACATTTGAAGGTGACAATACGGTTTTGATGAATTTGGTTGCCAAAAATCGCTTGTCGGAATTTTCGAAACAATTTGGAGAAATGGACACTTTCGGGATGTTTAATTATGTGATGGATCAAGCCAAAACTTCAATCACTTACAAAAATCCCCTTGCCACCAGAAATACTGACGAAAAACATATTTTGGATTCAAATTTTCATCTTCATGCATTTGAATATCGCGAGAAAGAAATTTTGGCGTCAGCCGGAAAAAGAATCAAAAAATTACTGGATTCCGGAATGGATTCGTTTGACGCGTTTAATATTGTGCAACATCATTTAATTCACGTGGCACAAGCCTATCTTGAAAACATAATTTTGAAGCAATTTCACGCAGCTGTCGAAAAAATTGACGATGTAAACTTGAAAAATGTTTTGGGAAAACTGTGTAAGCTTTTTGCTTTGCACACCATTGAAAAAAATGCAAGTTGGTTTTTAGAACAAGGTTATATGGAAGGTGTGAAAACCAAAGCCGTTCGAAAAGCTGTAAACCAATTATGTTGGGAAATTAGGCAAAATGCGGTTCCGTTAGTGGAAGCCTTTGCAATTCCGGATCAATTGTTGAGTGCTCCAATAGCTATTGCGAAAAAAAATTAGAGTAAGTCAAATTCCCAGTTTTTTGCGGTATCATATTGCAAAAAACCATTTTTAACCGTTAAAGGTGATTCAAAATTATTAGTATATAATGAACCCGTTCCCAATCCTTGTGGCATAGGGTTTTGTTGTACAAAAGTAAATTGAGCAATCGCGTTCAAGCCAATGTTACTCTCCAATGCCGAGGTAATCCACCAGCCAATTCCCATTTCTTCTGCAAGGGAAATCCATTGCAAACTGCCCTGAAAACCACCTACCAAACTAGGCTTTAAAATGATATAATGCGGTTTTATTTTCTGTAATAATTTTCTTTTTTCCGAAAGCTCAAAAATGCCAATCAATTCTTCGTCTAACGCAATTGGAATTGGCGTTTCTTTACACAAATTTGCCATCAAATGTACTTGATTTTGCTTGATGGGTTGTTCAATGCTGTGAATTCTAAAAGTTGACAAGCGTTGCAATTTTTTAAGAGCTTCGTTTGCAGAAAAAGCGCCGTTGGCATCCACACGAATTTCAATTTTTTCGGGAGGATAATTTTCTCGTATGAATTGTAGCAGTTCGAGTTCTTTTTCAAATTCTATGGCGCCAATTTTCAGTTTGATGCATGAAAAATCAGATTGAATTTTTTCTTCAATTTGTTCTTTCATAAACTGTTTGTCCCCCATCCAAACCAAACCGTTAATGGGAATATTTTTTTTGGCATTTGTAAATTCCGAAGGAAAAATTTCAAAAATATTATTAGATTGAAAAGAGCGAAAAGCGGTTTCTACGCCAAATTGTATCGAAGGAAATTCGATTAAATTTTCTAAAAGCCACTCTTCTCCAGCCTCAATATTTTGGCAAACCCAATTTAATTTTTCTTCATAATCCGGACGGTCATCGATGCTCAAACCACGCAAAATGCCGCATTCTCCAATTCCCTTTTTTCCATTTTCTTCTAAAAAAAGAAAAAAAGTTTCTTTGATTGTCATAATGCCGCGAGAAGTTCCGGAAGGTTTTTTAAAATTTAAAATGTATTTTTGGTAAGATGCTTTCATAAATTAATCTTCAAGAACTTTAATAATTTTTCCCAAATCCGGAACATTTAAATTGGCATTTTTCATTTCTTCAAAATCAGACAAGGCTTTATTTTTCCAGCTTTTAGTGGCGGAAACATTTTGATTCAAATGTTCGAGATGAATTTCTTTTGCTTTGCGAAATTCTCCTGTTAACATATAATAATGTGCCAAATTGAGGTCGATGAGCAGTTCGGCATCGTCTAATTTCTGAGCTGTTTTTAAAGTTTGAAATGCTTTATCATATTGATTAGAAAATAAATAGTAATATGCTAAATTATTGTAATCTAAAGCATTAGCATTTCCTTTCTCGATAATGATATTTTTCAGAATGTCAATTGCATCTGCAAAATTCTGATTTTTAAAATGTTCGTTGCCATCGTTTCTCAAGGCTTTTAACAAGCCATTTGACGGCTTGCTGAAACATTGGTCAGCCAATTCACTGGTGATTTTATTTTGTTCGATGTTGAGCAAACTGGTAAAGTCTTTGTAGCGATACTTTTGCTGTAATTTTTCAAGAACGCACAAAGCCAATTCATTTTTGTTGATCATTTTTTTTGAAAAACTGGCTTTTCCTAATTGATTTATAACCGATTGTCGATGAGAAACATTCCATCCGCGACTTAATTCAGCATCAACCCAAGGCACGATTTCGAGCACAATTTTTTGTTTCATAATCCAGTTTTGACTTTCAAAACCAAACCAAATATTTTCACTATCGGGAGTAAAACAGTCTGATTTTTCCGCGGTAATTCGTTTGGCGTCTTTGCTAATCGCTTTATTTTGAGCGAAACAAGCATTAGTCAATTTTCCGTATTTTTCGTAATCAGTGGCATTTTTTTCTGAAGAAAATACGCCGTATTTACATTTGTCATCGCCAGAAACTTTAGACATTAAAAAAACAGCTCCTGCTCCACCTTGACTGATTCCCGACGGATCTGGAATTGATTTTAAAAGCGAAACCAAACTACTGGCGAGTTGTTGGTTATCATCTAATAACGTAATTCTATAAACGATTTCTGTGGTTCCGGTTGGTAAGTCTTCGGATTTTATGGCGATTCTGCTTCCGGCTGTTAAAACAATTTCTATTGTGGTGGCACGATCTTTATCCCAGTAACCATTTTGCTGTGAAAAACCAGCGTGAATGTTGAGAAATACAAGGAACAATAAAATTTTTTTCATGTGCGAAACAGCGAATTATTTAGAAAACAAAATTGTGAATTACTTGCGCAATTTAAAAGATTTTAATGATAGGTATTTCTGCTTTCGCAAAATTTTTAAATACTATCTAAATTTGAATACGGCAAATAGCTTGGAAATTTCCAAAAATGCCAGAATTTTTTTCCCATAGTCCGATTGAAGGTAAAAACTTTTACCACATTTTTCTTGTGGCAAAACTTGTACCGAAAAGCAGGAAAATATCCCGACGCTTCGGGAGCTGAAAATGCCTGAACTTTTGCTTCTAAAAAAAATTATAATTCGATTGACTCGCCAATTTCCAGCAACATGAGGTCTTTTCCTGCTTGAAAAAATTTGCGTTTGGCGTTGTCATGGTCGATTTCGATGTAGCCAAAAGTGTCGTAATGACAACCGAGAATTTTGTCACATTCTATGAAATCTGAGGCGATGATAGCATCGTCAATGTCCATCGTAAAATTGTCGCCAATGGGCAAAACGGCGAGGTCCAGCTTGGTGCGAAGCGGGATGAGTTTCATGTCGAATGTAAGAGCCGTGTCGCCTGCGATATAAATATTTTTGTGTTCGCCTTCGATAACGAAACCGCCGGGATTTCCGCCGTAAGTGCCGTCTGGAAATGAACTTGAGTGAATGGCGTTCACATATTTTACCTTCCCGAAATCAAATTTCCAGCTTCCGCCATGATTCATGGGATGGGTTTTGTGTCCTTTTTTTTCGTAATAACCAGCGATTTCAGCGTTGGAAACGATGGTTGCTCCGGTATTTTTGGCAATAGTATCCACGTCTAAAGTATGATCTTCGTGAGCGTGTGTGACCAAAATAAAATCGGCTTTAAGGCTATTGATATCAATGTGAGAAGCGTTCCCATTGCCTGAAATAAATGGATCAACGATGATGTTTTTTCCGGCTATTTCAATACTTAAACTATTTTGTCCGTAATAAGTGATTTTCATAATATTATTTTTAGTTAAAACTGATTGGTAGAAAAATTAAATATTTGCATCACAACATCTTGAATAAATGATATTAAATCTAATGAAAGTAAAATTGACAATAAAAATGTGGCGATTGCGAGTTTTTTAAGTTCGGGGTCGAAGTCTTTAGGATTGGTTGCTTTTTTTACCCGAAATAAATGTTTGGTAAATGGAATGTAGGCGATTAAAAACAGGTATTGGTCCAGACGGAAATCGAGCAAAAATGAAAATACAATGCACAAAACCATAGCAGAAATAACTAAGAAGTAATGATATTTTTTAGCTGCCGCTCCACCGATTTTTACGACCAATGTGTTTTTTTGCACTTTTCTATCGGAAATTTCGTCTCTCATATTGTTGAGATTTAAAACGCCAACGCTTAAAAATCCAATGGCAAACGCTGGTAAAATTAAAACCGGATCTACTTCTTTAGAATATAAAAAATTAACGCCAAGAGTACTTACCAATCCGAAAAATACAAATACAAAAAAGTCTCCGTAACCGCGATAGCCATAAGCAGTGTTTCCAACGGTGTATCGAATTGCCGACATAATTGCTAAAGTTCCTAACACAATAAAAAACACTGAATACCCGATGTATTCCACCCCAAAAGCAAAATAAATAAGTAAAAGTGAACAAATAAAAGTTAGAAAAGAAGTAATAATGATGGCGCGTTTCATGGATTTCGCGGAAATAGTTCCACTTTGCAAAGCGCGTTTTGGACCAATTCTATCATCGTTGTCTGTACCTTTTACACCATCTCCGTAATCGTTAGCAAAATTAGATAAAATTTGTAATCCTAATGTTGTAAGTAATGCAAAACCAAACAGTTGCCAATTGAAAACATCTGTTGGAGTTAGTACATTTTGAGTAGGATATGCCAAGGCAAACATACTTCCAACGATGATTCCGGATACTGAAAGTGGTAAAGTTCGCAGTCGAGCTGCTTCAACCCAATGTCTCATTTTTAGTGTTTATAATAATGTGTAAAGTTACATCCAATTTTTTTTGGAAACCTCAACTTTGTACAGCCAATAGTTAGTTAGTTTTTTAATCTCAGAAAAATTACCAAACTTAAACTGCAAGTCTCCTGCAGCCGTATGCAGGTACACATGACCAACGTTAGATTTTTTATTCCAAAAATATTGTTTTGTAGTGATCGCTTGAATTTTATACGGTTCTATAATCTCATCTTCAACGTCCCAAGCTCCGTGGGTTTTTATTACAAATTGGTCATTCACAAAAAGAGCATTATTTTGGAAACCGTAATAAATCAATGCACCAACTAAAATTAAATATACAAAAATTAATGGGAAAAATTCCTGCCAACCCGGATAAACTTTTAAGGCATAAATGCTAAAAATACTTACGGGAATAATGATGAGCTTTAAAACTTTGCCAATTAAGTAGCGGAAATTTGGACGCAGTTTTTTTCCTTTATACGGAATTTGTCCAAAAATAATTTGCAAAATATGTTGCTTTTCTTCAGAGTTACAGCCCGGAATTTCGATAAAATTTCCAAATTTATTATTTTCTTTAACTTGCTGATCAGAAGCTTGCTTGGTATTGATGTCAAAAATTTTAAGTTTCTTTTGAAAAAAATTGCGGCTTATCGATGTGATTTGAACTTTTTTAGGATTGACCAATGTATTTTTCTTAGCAAATAAACCTGAAGTGATGGCAAAAGATTGATTTTGTTGCATCATTTGAAAATCAAAATGTTTTAAAAAAGTACGAATTATGTTCACAAAAATTATTACAATGAAAAAAGCGAAAATTAAAATCCCAACTGATAGTAAACCAAAACTTCTTTCCAGAACCGAATCAACTTCGGATTCGTCAAGTTCAAAAGTTTGTACAAAATCTTTAATGCTTTGGTACAAAGTAACGAAAAAACCCACTAAAATGGCGATTGAACGACCGTAATTCGAGGTTAAACCTATTTTTAAAAGTGTTAGATTACTTAGCTTGATAAAGGGTTTTTGACTGACAATTTCTTGCGGATTTTCTTCAGAAATTTCATCGGAAACTGTTTTATTTTCAAAATCAAAGGAAAGCAATTTGGCTTTTAAGGCTTGCGCCAAATCTTCTTTTACGGCAGAAATTTTCACTTCTTTTCCATTACTTCCAGCAGTATCGATTTCTAAACTAAAAACACCAGAAATTTTTTGAATCACATTTTGGTTAATGTTTACCTGCTGAATTTTATCCAAGTTAATAGAAATAATACTTTTTTGAAAGACGCCTTTTTTGAGGATAAATTCGCGGTTACCCTCGTCTAAATAAAAAGTAAAATTTCGGTAACGCAAATATGCAATGATAGCGCCAACAATGCAACAAAGCACCACAACTCCGCCAATCAATAAATACGCTTTGGGTTCTTTTGCCTTAAATAAAAACAATGCAAGCGGAACCCACATGGCTCTCAAAAATTTTTGAAGCGTATCAGCAAACATTACCAAAATTCCGGTAACAGATTGTCTTTGTGGTATTTGAAAATTAAAATCTTCCATTGAATTTAAGCGTGATACTGAATTTGTTGCATCAACAATGATTTTATTTTTTCGGCTTCTTCTTTGGCTAAACCCGAAATTTTTAAATCGCTCGAAGTACCTCCGGCTGTAAAAATTTGGATTTGAGCCAATTTAAAAATTCTAGCAATTGCGCCTTCATGCAAAGCCACGTGCTGGATTCTATTGTACGGAATGATGGTTGTGGTGGTTGACAACACGCCACGTTGACACAAAATATCTTTTTCCCGAACGGCAAAACCTCTATTTTTGATGGCAATTGTGTACCAAATTAGTAGAAAAATTCCAAGACCTAACCATGAACACGCTGTGATAATGATAAAAGTTTGATTTTGAAAAAATTCGTCTAAAAAAAACAAGCCCACCACAACGCCAGCCAAAATCACCAGAAAAATAGCGAGATTAATTCGTGCTACTTTTTGGTAAGCAGGATCTAATTTGGAATAAACTACTTCTTCAAACTTGGGTAAATTGTTTAAATATAGGGTTTCGTTAGAAAATTCTTCCATCATAATTTCGGGGATTTATGGAATATATTTTTTCTCAAAATTCGGTTTTCTTTTTTCCAAAAATGCGTTTCGGCCTTCTTTTGCTTCGTCTGTCATGTAGGCTAAACGGGTTGCTTCGCCGGCAAAAACTTGTTGACCTACCATTCCATCATCAGTTAAATTCATGGCAAATTTTAGCATTTTGATAGAAGTTGGTGATTTTTCTAAAATTTCCTGAGCCCATTGATATGCGGTATCTTCCAACTCATCATGCGGAATCACAGCATTTACCATTCCCATTTCAAAAGCGTCTTGAGCAGAATAATTTCTTCCTAAAAAGAAAATTTCGCGGGCTTTTTTCTGTCCCACCATTTTGGCCAAATAAGCCGAACCGTAACCGCCATCAAAACTAGTAACATCGGCATCGGTTTGTTTAAATATGGCGTGTTCTTTACTTGCCAAAGTTAAATCGCAAACCACGTGAAGTGAATGTCCGCCTCCAACAGCCCATCCCGGAACCACTGCAATCACCACTTTTGGCATAAAACGAATTAATCGTTGAACTTCCAAAATATTCAAGCGGTGCATGCCATCTTCGCCAACATAACCTTGATGACCTCTCGCTTTTTGATCGCCTCCGCTACAAAAAGAATACACACCATCTTTGGAAGACGGCCCTTCGGCAGAAAGCAAAATTACGCCAATTGATGTGTCTTCTTGAGCATCATAAAAAGCTTGGTACAGTTCACTAGTGGTTTTTGGACGGAAAGCATTTCGCACATCCGGACGGTTAAACGCAATTCTGGCAACGCCATTGCATTTTTTATAGGTAATATCTTCGAAATCTTTAACAGTTTTCCAGTCTATCGCAGTCATTTTTATCTTATTTTAGCGTAAAAATACGGGATTTTTTTAAATTGTCTCGGTAATCAATTTGAATTTATAATGAAAAAACAACAATTATTTTCTATCGCATTTTTCTCTTTAGCACTTGGAATTCAGGCTCAAAAGTATGAATTTCAAACAGTTAAAAACATTGAATGTACGCCTGTAATTTCTCAAGGAAGCACGGGAACTTGCTGGAGTTTTTCGTCAACATCTTTTCTGGAAGCGGAAATTATTCGCGCAAGCGGAAAAAAAATCGATTTATCCGAAATGTACAATGTTCGCCATACTTATCCTAAAAAAGCATGGAATTATGTGATGCGGCAAGGCAAAGCGCAATTTGGCGAAGGCGGTTTGAACCATGATGTGATTGACAGCGCAAAAAATTTCGGGTTGGTTCCGTTAACAGCTTATTCCGGATTAACAGGAAATGCCGAAAAACATGACCATGGCAAAATGGTAGAAGAATTGGAAGTTGTATTGAAAAAAAATGCAGATCCGTCGAAAAAACCAGATGCTGACTGGCAAAAACAAGTGACTGATATCTTGGACAAACATATGGGAAGCGATGTGACTGAATTTGAATTTGAAGGAAAAAAATATACGCCAAAGAGTTTTCTGGAAATGACAAAATTGGATTTAGACGATTATGTAACCATCACATCTTTCATGCACGAACCTTTTTATTCAAAATTTATCTTGGACATTCCGGACAATTTTTCGTACGGAAAATTTTACAATATGCCGTTAGAAGAATTTGTGGAAAACATTGACAACGCACTTGAAAAAGGATACACTTTGGCACTTGATGCCGATGTTAGTGAAAAAACTTTTTCAGGAAGAGAAGGAATTGCCGTGATTCCGGAAAATGTTTCGGATGAAAAAACAATTTTGACAGAAATTAAACCAGAGAAAAAAATAACGCAAGAATTTCGTCAGCAAGAATTTGAAAATTTTAATACTACAGACGATCATTTGATGCACATTGTGGGCAAAGTAAAGGACCAAAAAGGCAATATGTATTACAAAGTGAAAAATTCTTGGGGAAGCAAAAATGTTGGAAACGAAGGCTTTGTGTACATGAGTGTTCCGTATTTGAAACTGAAAGCCATATCGGTTTTGGTTCACGAAGATGCGCTTTTGAGCAAAACCAAAAAATCTTTAGACCTTTAAAAGCAAAAATCGGGAAAATGTTTCCCGATTTTTATTTTTTATATAAATTTGAACATGCAAAAAACCTTTCAATCCGATAAATATTTACCCACCAACCTCTTTTTATGGGTTACGGTAATTTTCCTGATTTCTACTCCGTTTTTCACGCCAAATGATCAGCTCGACATGATTGTTCCGTTGATTATTTGCTTGGCAACAGCAGCTTTGTTAGTCTGGATTTTATTGGATACAAAGTATAAAATCAACGGATCATTTTTGCATTATTATTCGGGACCAATTCGTGGGAAGATTGATATTTTTAGAATTACAAAAATCACCAATCACGAAGGTCTTTTTGTAGGAACCACTTTGAAACCAGCTTTGGGAACCAAAGGTTTGATTATTCATTACAGTAAATTTGACGACATTTATATTTCACCAAAAAATAAACAAGCCTTTATTGATGCTTTGTTAGCGGTTAATCCGCATATTGAGGTGAAATAACTAAATGACTATTTCCCTATCATGTAAATCATTCAAAAAAATCCGAAGCCAAGCCTCGGATTTCAGAATTATTCTTTTACAAGATAAATACCATCGTCTTTTATCTCGATTAATTTTTGTTTGTAAAGCGAACCCACTGCTTTTTTAAAAGTCTTTTTGCTCATTTGCAACACCTGTTTGATATCTTCGGGATGGCTGTTGTCGTTAAGGCGAAGAAATCCACGTGAGGCATTCAATTCGTCTAAAATTTTCTGTGCATTTGGTTCAACTTTTTCATAACCAATCGCTTCAATGGCTACATCAATTTTATGATCCGGACGAATTTTTTTGATATAACCTACAAAACGATCTCCCGGACGAATATCATCATAAAAATTATCACTTGTGTGAATCAAGCCTTTGTGTTTTTCGTTGATAATCACGTTGATTCCTAATTCGGTAATGTGTGACACAATTAAATCGGCTTCGTCACCTTGTTGAACGGTGAGATTTTCATTGTCTAAAAATTGGTTGGTTTTGCTCGAAGCTGTCAAACGATTGGATTTTTCATCTAAATAAAGATAGACCAAATACCGTTTCCCTACTTCCATAGGACGGGCTTGTTCTTTAAACGGAACAAATAAATCTTTCTCCAAACCCCAATCTAAAAATGCCCCAACATTATTGACGTGATTTACTCGCAAAAGTGCAAATTCGTGCAAAATAATTGCCGGTTCTAACGTGGTTGCCACAGGTCGTTCTTCGTGATCCAAATACACAAAAACTTCAACTTCCTGACCAAATTCAAACTGTTTTGGCACATATTTATTGGGCAAAAGTACATCGTTTTCACCATCGGTTAAATACAATCCTACTTGAGTATCGCGGTCAATTTTTAGCAAATTGAATTTTCCTATTTCAATCATTTGAACGGTTTTTATTTTAGCAAAGTTACAAACAAATTTTAGCTTAACGCTTTGAAATACTGCAACAACACTTTGTCATTTACAGTTGTTGGTGTGAAAATTTCCAGAATTGATTTCTTTCCGGAAGCATAAAACGCTGATAATTGGCTACTTAAATCAATTTCATTATCCACAGAAAAATATTGAAAGCCAAACATTTTTGCCAGATGTTTTGCCGAAAGTGAATGCGAAGTTTCAAAATAGGTATTAAAAACCGGCGTTTCGTTGTGACCTGGCAAAATCCTAAAAATACCTCCTCCTCCATTATTTACCACAATAATTTTAAAATTTTCGGGAATATATTGGTTCCAAAGTGCATTGCTGTCATAGAAAAAACTGATGTCGCCCGTGATGACAAAATTATTTTTTTTGCCAAATAATGAAGCGCCGATTGCGGTTGAAGTGCTTCCGTCTATGCCGCTGGTTCCACGGTTGCAGAAAACTTCAATTTCCGGGTGAATGTCGATTAATTGTGCATATCGAATGGCAGAACTATTCCCAATTTGCAGCATTGATTCTGTTGGCAAGGATGATAAAACTTCGTCAAAAACTTTAAAATCACAATACGGAATTTCCTTTAAATAAGCATCGTGTTTTGCTTTTCGGAACATTCTTAAGGATTGCATATTTTGGTTATAATCCGAATTTTTAAATTGAATTTTAGGTAAAAAATTTTCCAAAAATAAATTGGGTTCAAACTCAAAATGATAGGTTAACGCGCCAAAAGTATTGTAGGCTCGTAAATTGTCCACGTGCCAATGTTCGGCAGGTTTGTATTTTCGGAGAAAAGCTTTGATTCGTTTTGAAACAATCATGCCTCCAAAAGTGAGCAGAATTTCGGGCTGAAAATTTTTAAAATCTTCATCGGAAAAAGGCGTGATAATCGTGTCAATATTATTTACAAATTTCGGATGGTGAAGATTTGAAGTGGTTTCCGTCATCACCACAACAGATGGATCATTTGCCAAAAGCTCAAGCCATTTTTGGTCGATTTTTTTCGGCTCATTCACCCCAACCAATATCAACTTTTTCGCAGCATGATTCCATTGTTCTGCGAAGTTTTCGAGCGAAATTTCTGTTGATTTTTTATCTTCAAAATCTACAAATTTTGGCGTAACAATTAACTGTGAAACGGTTTCATACAACGGCTCTTCAAATGGAACATTGATATGAACCGGGCCTTTATTTATTTTAGAAAGATGAATCGCCTCTTGAATTTTTGCATCATTTTCAGCCGAAGCTTCTTCGGTTAAATTAGCACTAAAAATAATATGATTTTCAAAAACGTTTCGTTGACGTATTGTTTGACCATCGCCAATATCAATTTTTTCTGCAGGACGATCGGCAGAAATTACAATCAATGGAATTTGGCTGTAAAATGCTTCGGCAACAGCAGGGTAATAATTGAGCAAAGCCGAACCCGAAGTGCAAACCAAAGCCGTTGGTTGCTCGGTTTGTTGCGCAATTCCCATGGCAAAAAATGCCGCGCAACGTTCATCGGCAATGCTGTACGTTTTAAAAAAATCATCGTTGGCGAAACCAATCGTCAACGGTGCATTTCGCGACCCTGGAGAAATAATTATTTGTGAGATTGCTTTGGATTTACAAATGCTCAAAATGCTTTGTGCCAAAGGTTTTTTAGGATAAATCATTGTGCTATTAATAGATAACAAAGGTACAAATTAAGGAGGCTTCAGCGAAAATTTAGACATAATTTCTATCTTTGAAATTAAATTTTTCGCTAACCATGATTCGAGAAGCAACAGTTGAAGATTTGCCATCAATTTTAGAAATTGTAAACTACGAAATTGCCCATTCTACATCGATTTATGATGAAGAGCCTCGAACGCTTGAATTGCAGAAAAATTGGTTTGAAGAAAAGAAAAAAGATAATTTTCCGGTTTTCGTAGCGATTATAGATGAAATTATAGTTGGTTTTGCCACTTATGGAACATTTCGGGCAAAATCCGGTTTTCGATTTACCGTGGAACATTCGGTTTACGTAAAGGGGGAATTTTCCGGAAGGGGAATTGGGAAACAACTTTTAGAAACCTTAATCATTTTTGCGAAAGCAAAAAAATTACACCGAATGATTGGCTGCATTGATGCCGAAAACCAAAGCAGTATCGCATTTCACGAAAAATTTGGGTTTAAAAAATCCGGAGTCTTGAAAGAAACCGGATTCAAATTTAACCGTTGGCTCGACCTGCAATTTATGGCTTTAGATCTTGCGTAATTATTAAGATTTTATCCAATCCACAATTTCGGGATCAGTTGGCAATGTTCTTGGCGAAATTACTTTTACCAATTCGCCATTTTCATTTAATAAATATTTTTGAAAATTCCATTCCACATTGGAATCCTGCAAGCCGTTTTGAGATTTTTGTGTGAGAAATTGATACAACGGATGCATGTCATCACCTTTTACCGATATTTTTTCCATCATAGGAAAAGTGACGCCATAATTACGCTGACAAAATTCTCCAATTTCTTCATTGGTTCCGGGTTCTTGCGCTGCAAAATTATTGGCTGGGAAACCTACGATGACAAAATTTTTGTTTTGGTATTGATCGTAAATTGCTTGTAAATCTTTGTATTGTGGTGTTAATCCACATTTTGAAGCGGTATTGACTACGAGCACTTTTTTGCCCTTTAACGAAGAAAAATCGAATTCGTTCCCTTCTAAGTCTTTTACTTTAAATTGGTGAATGGATTGTTTTGCCATTGTTGAATTTTTTTGAGCTAAAGTTTTAGTTTTTTGCTGTTGGGCTTGATTTTGCTGGCAAGCGAAGCAACTTCCTATGATTAATAGTGCGAGTATTTTTTTCATAATCATTTTTTATAAAGGTATCATTTTGCTAAAAATCCGCAAGTGAAAATATTGTTAAAAAAAAGCCTGCATATATCGCAGGCTTCTCATTAATTTTTCAAATATTTCTTTTGTTTAAAGTAAGCTAAAATTGAAATGACGATTAAAACCGCAACAGAAACAAAAACAAAATTAGGCGTTACGACTTTGTCACCCGTTGCGTAGGAATGTAAACCTGAAAGGTAAAAATTCACCCCAAAATAGGTCATCATAATGGAATAGAAAGCAAAAACACTCAAAACGTTAAAAATCCATTTTCCTTTTAATCCGGGAACTAATCTGGCGTGAATGACAAAAGCATACACCATAATACTGATTAAAGCCCAGGTTTCTTTTGGGTCCCAACCCCAGTAACGGCCCCAACTTTCATTTGCCCATTGACCTCCTAAAAAGTTTCCAATGGTTAGCATGACTAAACCTACGGTTATGGAAAGTTCTGTAATGTAGGTAATTTCTCTGATGCTCAAATCTAATTTATTGGCATTTTTTTCATTAGCAAAAATCATTAAAATTAACGACACCAAAGCTAAAATCATTCCTAACGTAAATGGCCCATAACTTCCTACAATTACGGCTACGTGAATCATCAACCAATAAGAATTTAGAACCGGTTGAAGGTTTGCAATGGCAGGATCCATCCAGTTCCAATGTGCAATCATTAAAATCATGGAAGCTACAAATGCTGTTGACGCTACGGTTAATTGAGATTTTCGTCCGAAAGCCAAACCGAAAAACATGGTAGCCCAACCTACATAAATCATCGATTCATAAGCGTCACTCCAAGGAGCATGACCCGATATGTACCATCTGGCGATTAATCCTGCGGTATGCAACACGAAGAAAAATCCTATGAGAATGTGGCAAAATTTTACCGCGAAGTTGATGAATTTATTGTTGTAGAAAATTTTCATGATGGTAAACAAAAGCATGAAAAGTCCTGCCATCATGTATAAATAAAACAATCTTTTGAAGATGTCATATTTGTTATATAAAATTTCCGAATTGATTCTTTCATCAGATGGACGAACTTCTTTTCCGTATTTTTTCTGAAAAAGTTCGATACTGCTAACCATTTCATCGGCTTGATTGTAACCTCCTGTCGTTCTGGCTTGATTAAGATAACCCAAATATGCTGGAATAGCATTTCTGGTAAAAGTGGAGTCAATTCCGGTCATTTCCGTTTCTCCAAGTTCCAAGGGTGAAATCCATTTGTTGCCCTTGTCAAACGGTATTGGAAACACACGTAATATTTTTCCGCTCAAAGCCGAACCTAAAAGCATTACTTTTTTATCGGCGTCCATGAATTCGGTCTGGTATTTATTAGGGATGGCAGCTTTGTATGCTTCTTCTAAATAAGGAGACAACTTGTAATTTCCTTCGTTATCAAAAAAGCTTCGGAACGGAACGTGATCTGACTTTAATTCAACGCCTAAAATTTTGTGTAAACTATCATTATGTTTTTTAAGATAAACAAACGGAACACTAAACCAAACCTGTGGATATTGTGTCATCGAAAGAAAAACCTGATCCGAGTTATAACCTTTATAATGGTCGCTTTTGCTTACTTTTCGCAATAATTCTGACGAGAAAGTATTCACAGGTTTCATTCGTCCTTTTTCATCCTGAATGACCAATCGACCAAATTTTTCGGCGTGTTTGGCATCCACCATTAAAATTGATAAAAGCGAATCAATTTGTTTTTCGGTTGGTTCCTGAAATTTTGTTTGAGGCGAATGTTGGTGCGTTTCTTCTTGATGATCGTGATTATGGTCGTGACTGTGATTGTGATTGTCTTGCGCAAAATTGGTCATCGTAAAAAGCAACGCCATTGCCGTGATAATAGTTTTTGCAGCCTTTTTATCTTTCTTTTTTTTCAACTTGTCCAATTGTTTGGTCACGTAACCAAAACGAGAATTTTTATCAAACAAAATCGCCATCAAGCCAATGTATAAAAGGAAATATCCAATGTAGGTAATCCAAGTTCCCCAAAAATCTTTGTTTACCGACAAGACCGTAATGTCCGGTTCAATCATTTGGCGTTTATGATCATCAGTATATTCATACGAAGCTTGGAACAATCGATAACCTTTGTGGTCGAGAACGTTGTTCATGAATATTTCGTAGTCAAAAGGTTTTTCGTCCTGAATGGTAATTTTACTCTTGAAAGCCGAAAAACTTTGCATTGAACCTGGGTATTTGTCCGCAATAAAGTCGTTCAATTTAATTTTAAATGGCAATTCATGAGCTTTGCTTCCATAAAAAAGTGTGTATTCTAAATTCCCTAATTTAAAGGATTGTGGCATTCCTACTTTTCCACGAGAACCTACCAAAGCCACTTCTTTTTTCAAACCTTCTGATTCAACAGTTACAATTAAAACATCGTCGGTAGATTTATCTTTATAATCATTGTTTGATTCGTATGCCACTTTGCCTTTCATTGCCAATTCCGGAAAAACGAATTGAGCACCACCCACGTTGTAAAGCGACCTAAACATCAATGGCTGAACCGAATCTTTTCCAACCTTGCCACGCATTTGATCAGCCATTCGCATAAATTCACCGGCAAAAGGTGTTTCAATAGTATAACTATCACCAGTTTTTGTAATATTTATCGCACCTTTTGTAGGTTGGTTAAACGCAAAAAGCACGTTATGTAAATTTTGAACTTCACCTTCTTTTAGATAATGTTCATGTCTGGAACCACCACCTGATTCTACCATTTTTAAATACGTTTCGCCATTAGCATCTTGCTTAATCACTTCTTGCGCATTCATGATAAAATCCTTATATTCAATTTTGTAAGGAATTTCAGCAAATTTATCTTTAATCGCAAAATGATTATTCGTAACCGGCGACATTAGTAATTTTTTCTCTTCAGCCCTACGTTTCATCTCACCTTTATATTCGCCATCGACAAAAACATTTAGGTACGTATCGCTCGACATAAATTCCGACTCTGTTTCACCTTCAGCAATGCTCATCATGCCTTCGTAACTAATATATCGCGTTACAAAAGCACCAATCAAAATAAAAATAAATGCCAAATGCAGTAATAATGTGGACCATTTTTCACGTTTGTGCAACTGATATCTTTTAATATTCCCTAAAAAATTAACAAGAAAAATCAGCATAATCAACTCAAACCACCAAGTATTATACACCCAAATTCGAGCCGTATCAGTATTATAATCGTTTTCAATCAACGTCCCGACAGCCATTGCTACGGCAAAAGCCACAAAAAGCATCGCCATCAATCTTGTTGAAAATATAAAGGAGAGAAATTTATTTACCATTAAAAAGGAAAATTAGGAGGGTTTTTAAAGCCCTGCAAAAATAAGCAAAATGTTGCAAAGCAATTCATTTTCCCGCAGTTGGTTTGCTTAAAAAAAACTTAATTTTTCCAATATTTTTTTCGAGCGAAAGGTTCCCGCATTTTTGGAGTCCCTATTCCTGCTGTTCGTTTCAATTTTTTCTTTCCCCGAAAAGAGGGAAAAGAAAAAGATTTCCACTTCCATCAGGGCTAAGTGAAAATCTTTTGGCATTTTTATAATCTTCGGGATTTTTACAGAAAAGTACAAGCAGCGGCACATTTTCGGCAAGCTTCCGCACAATCTTTACAATGTTGATGGTGATTGTGTTTTTCGCATTCTTCGGCACAAGCCGTACAAATTTCAGCACAAAGCTTCATCAATTTTCCCGCAAACGCCGAATTTCGGTTGCAGAATTTTATGCACAAAACACAAATTTCGGCACAATCTCTACAAAGCGATATACATTTCAAATGGTTTTTATCGTTAAGCTCAATGCATAAAGTAGCACAAATTTCACACCAATTAAAACACGCCAAACAAGCATCGATGGCAATTTTTACATTTTTCATAACCTTTTGTTTTACAACATCTTAATAAAATTATAAAAAATAATTATTTTTCACTCTCAACATTCTGTTAAACGTAATGTCACAAACCTAAAAATATTTCAACACTGCAAACCATGGCGAGTCACATTTTTTCGGCATTTATTTTTAAATTAGCACCATGATAAAAATTGTAGTTATTGGTTCGGGGAATGTGGCAAAACATTTGGTGGAGGCTTTATCACAAGCATCTTCAATTGAATTGCTTCAGGTTTTTGCAAGGCAAAAATCATCAGTCGAAAATTGGATAGCATCACATAAAATTATTTCTAATTTTGACCAGCTTGCCGATGCCGATGTTTACATCATTGCCGTTTCGGATGCTGCGATTGCTGAAGTTTCTGCTCAAATTCCTTTTGAAAAAAAATTAGTAGTTCACACTTCCGGAACTGTTGCTTTTACGGAAATTGATCCTAAAAACCAACGTGGCGTTTGGTATCCGCTTCAAACATTCAGCAAAAATAAAAATGTAGATTTTTCCGAAATTCCGTTTTGTCTCGAAAGTGAATTTGCCGAAGATTATCCTTTGCTGGAAAAACTCACGGAAAGTTTGAACGCTACACATTATTTAATTAACGGCGAACAACGGAAAGCCTTACATTTGGCAGCCGTTTTTGTAAACAATTTCACCAATCATTTGTATCAAATGGGCAAAGAAATCTGTGATGAAAATCTCGTTCCTTTCGAAATTTTGAAACCATTAATCGCTGAAACTTCCAATAAAATAAAAAATCTTTCGCCGCTTGAAGCCCAGACAGGACCAGCAAAACGACAAGATATCGCTACCATAAACCGGCATCTTGAAATGCTTTCGGACGAAAATAAAAAATCAATTTATCAACTATTAACGCAATCGATTCAAAAAACCAATGTCAAAAAGTTATAAAGAAATCATGAACCAAATTACCACGTTTATCTTTGATGTTGACGGGGTTTTAACCGATGGTTCCGTTCATGTTACCCAAAGTGGAGAAATGCTTCGCGTGATGAATATTCGTGATGGTTTTGCCATGAAAGCTGCCGTGGAAAGCGGTTACAACGTATGTGTAATTTCTGGCGGAAGTAGCGAAGGTGTAAGAATCAGACTACGAAATTTAGGAATAACCGATATTCATTTGGCTTGTCCGGACAAAGTAGAAAATTTTAAAGAATATATTGATATTTACAATATTTTCCCAGAACAAGTGCTGTATATGGGAGATGATATTCCGGATTTTCATGTAATGAAATTAGTAGGTTTGCCCACTTGTCCGCAAGATGCAAGTCCGGAAATCAAAGAAATCAGCCAATATATTTCTCATAAAAATGGTGGTAGAGGAGCCGTTCGAGATGTGATTGAACAAGTGATGCGGGTTCAAGGAAAATGGGATACCTATTTTAATGGAAAACACGATTAGTTAATTTCTGATATTCGATTTAAAATTTATGCCAAACCGCAAGCAACGCTACGTTTTTCGCAAAGAACGCAATTCAACTTCTAACTAAAACCTCGTAATTCCTAACTAAAAATGATGTCTTTTCTAAAATTAATTCGCTACCAAAATTTACTGCTGATTGCCTTGATGCAACTGATTTTTCGTTATGGATTTTTGGCAACGCAACCTGTTCCGTTAGCAATGAAAGATTGGCAATATATTTTATTCGTTTTTGCCACCATTTGTATTGCGGCTGGAGGTTACCTCATCAATAATATTTTTGACATTGAAACAGATAAAATCAATAAGCCAGAAGATGTGGTAATTGGTAAAACTATTTCCGAACAAAAGGGCTATAATATTTATATCGTCTTAAATATTATTGGTTTCGGAATTGGATATTATTTAGCTGATGCAGTTGGAAAACCTGCTTTTGCCTCTGCATTTTTTATCATTCCGGCGTTATTGTATATTTACGCTAATGGATTGAAACAGATGATTTTAATTGGGAATTTAGTCATTGCATTCATTTTAGGAGCAAGTATTTTATTGATTGGAATTTTTGATTTGATCCCCATGATTTTCCCAGAAACTCAAGGAGGCATTAAAATCTTGATGGGAATTTTAATTGACTATGCGATTTTTGCTTTTATCATTAATTTAATGAGAGAAATCGTAAAAGATTTAGAAGATGTAAATGGCGACTATAACCTAGGGATGAACACATTACCAATTGCTCTTGGTGTTTCGAGAACTGCAAAAATTGTATTTGGCATTAGCTTCGTAGCAATGGCTTTAATCATTTATTATATCAACGAAAATTTATTTTACAACAATAGAATATACGCTACTTTATATGGACTCCTTTTTATTTTGGCACCGTTAATTTATTTTACAATCAAAATATTTTCGGCAAAAAACCAAAAACAATTTGCACATTTAAGTCAGGTTTTAAAATGGATTATTTTCTTTGGAATCCTTTCTATCGCCGTCATTAATTTCGAAATTTTATATGCTTAATCATTTAAAAAAATTTAAAGTCATCTTAGCTTCAGGATCACCCAGAAGGCAACATTTTTTGAAAGAAATGGGAATTGATTTTGAAATCCGATTAAAGGAAATTGAGGAAATTTTTCCGGAAAACTTAAAAGCGGTGGAAATCACGGATTATTTGGCAAAATTAAAAGCCGCCGCATTTACTAATTTGTCCGAAAATGAAATTTTAATAACCAGCGACACCATTGTTTGGCACGACGGAAAAGCCGTTGGAAAACCTAAGAATTACGAAGATGCCTTCGCCATATTAAAATCGTTTTCTAATGCTACGCATGAAGTTTTTACATCTGTTTGTTTCTCTGGAAAAGATTTTTGCGAAGTGATTCACGAAAAAACTCGGGTAACTTTCACTGAACTTTTGGATCATGAAATTCATTATTATTTAGAACATTATAAACCCTATGACAAAGCTGGAGCTTACGGAATTCAAGAGTGGATTGGCTTGATTGGGATTTCTAAAATTGAGGGTTCTTATACCAATGTTGTGGGTTTACCAGTTGAAAAAGTATATCATTTTTTGGCTAATTTTAAAAAATAAAAAATGTCGTTCAAAGAATTTTTACCTGAAATCATTACCACCGTATTATTAATTGTAGCGGTAATGTTGATCCGCGCTTTGATTACAAATGTTATCAAAAAATTTTCTAAACGAACGGAACTCAATGAAAACCGTGCTACTTTAATTACCAAATATATCAATATTGTTATCACTATTTTGATGGTTGGCGCGATCACAATAATTTGGGGCGTAAAAACCGAAGATTTATATATAGCATTTACCACAGTTATCACCTTGATTGGTGTGGCATTTTTTGCGCAATGGTCAATATTGAGCAACATCACAGCTGGAATTATTTTATTTTTCGCCTTTCCATTTAAAATTGGCGACACCATAAAAGTACATGATAAAGATTTTCCGCTGGAAGCTGAAATTGAAGACATTAAAACTTTTCATATAATTTTACGCACCCTGGATGGCGAAATCATCGTGTACCCCAATAATTTATTGCTTCAAAAAGGGATTAGTATTTTAAAAGTTACCCAAGACGAAAGAGAATTTCACGATTAAACTTTTTTAACAATGCTTTGGCGATTAGATTGCAAGCTATTTTCGTAAATTCAACAATAAAAGCATTTCGTAACAGATTCATTTAAATTAAATGACTAAAAAAGTTTTTCTGATTTTAGCATTTTGCATTTGTCAAATAGCATTTGCACAGGAAAAACCTGCAAAAAAAGATTCACTTCGGGGTTATCGAAAAATTGAAAAATATGCTAAAAAACGTGGTTTTACAAAATTTATACACAAATTAATTTTTAAGCCAGTCGATTCTAAAAAGCCGAAAAATAAACCACAAGATAAAGTTGAATTACAAAATTATGCGGCTTACGAAGGCAAAATTATCCGAAATATTTACATTACCACGTTAGACCCGTTTGGTTTTTCCGAAAAAGATACAACGCGAAAACCTCGAAATTGGGGAGAGCGATTGGGTAACAGAATTCACCTGAAAACGAAAGAATTTACTATTAGAAATTTATTGCTTTTTAAAAAAAACACACCCCTCGACTCACTTATAGTAAGGGAATCCGAACGTTTGGTAAGATCTCAACGCTACATTCGTTCAGTAGATATTAACCCGAAAATATCGCCAACCTCCTCTGATTCTGTAGATATTTATATTCGTGCCTTAGATTCTTGGAGCTTGATTCCAAATGCTTCGGGTTCGACTTCCAGAACAAAAATAGAATTAACGGAAAGAAATTTTCTTGGTTTAGGACACGAGTGGGATAATTCTTACATGCAACGTTTTAATAATGGTAGAAATGCTTACAGTACAGAATATACCATTCCAAATATTTCAAACACTTATATCGAAACTTCGCTGGCATATAGAATTGATGAACATCGAAATTATTCTAAAAGCGTTTCGGTTAATCGGCCTTTTTTCTCTCCTTTCGCAAAATGGGGAGCCGGAATTTATGCCGCACAAGATTTTAGGCTGGATTCACTGCCGGATTTTGAAGGCACCATTAACAACCACAATTTTAAAGTAAATACTTTAGATGTTTGGGCAGGAAAATCTTTACAGGTTTTTAAGGGTTCATCGGAAGAAGACAGAACGACAAATTTTATTGCTTCCATTAGATTTTTAAGAAGGAATTATACGGAAAAACCATTTTTCGATTTTGACAATGAAGGTTTTTTTGCCAATGAAAATTTCTATCTTGCCGGATTTGGGTTAACTTCCCGTAAGTTTATTCAAGATAAATTTATCTTCAATTACGGTATTACAGAAGATATTCCTATCGGGAAAATTTATGCGATTACAGCGGGTTACCAACAAAAAAATGATATAAACCGATTGTATATTGGCGGAAGATTTGCCTTTGGCCAATATTTTAAATGGGGTTATTTTAGTACCAATGTAGAATATGGAACTTATTTTAGAGGTGCCATAAATCAGCAATCGGCTTTAAATATCGAAGCCAATTATTTTACTAATCTGCTCAATTTAGGAGAATGGCGTTTGAGGCAATTTATTAAGCCGAGTTTGGTAATTGGAACCAATAGATTTAACACTTTCGCTGATAGAATTAATATTAATGAGCAAAATGGAATTATTGGCATCAACAGTTATTCACTTCGCGGAACAAAAAAAGCTATGCTTGCATTACAAACCCAGTCTTATTCACCGTGGAGTTTGGGCGGATTTAGGTTTAATCCTTTTCTTGGCTATACAATTGCGATGATTAATGGCAACAATAACAATCTTTTAAAGGGAAAAGCGTATTCTAAAATTAGTGTCGGATTGATTATTGCCAATGACTTTTTAGTGTTTAACCAATTCCAACTCTCATTTTCTTATTATCCTGTTTTAGCACCCGAAGGGAGTTCTTCTTTCCAAACCAACAGTTATCGAACCACAGATTTTCGAATTCCTGGATACGAATTTGGAAAGCCCGAAGTAGTGCGTTACCAATAAAAAAAATCCCAACTTTATTAGTTAGGATTTTGTGATTGACTATTTCTTTTCGTTAAGCTGTTTGCTTAATTCTAAGGATATTGCCGAACGTTCTAATTTTAGCTTTCCAGACATGGTTTCGATAATCACTGTTCTTTCTGCTAATTCCGCAACACGACCGTGAAGTCCGCTTTTGGTAATAATTTTATCACCCACTTTTAAGCTGTTTTCAAATTCTTTCTCAGCTTTCATGCGTTTTTGTTGTGGTCTAATCATAAAAAAATACATTACCACGAACATTGCTCCGAAGAGCAAAATATTTCCGTATTGTTCCATTGCTTAAGCTCCTTTTTTAGGTGATACGCCAATTCCACCCGCTTTTGGAGTGACATCGGCTTTAATCGTTAATAATTCGTTTCCAGTTGCAGTATTTGCAGTAATCGTTACTGATTTTTGTTGCTTTCCTGGTTTTCCAGTAGAATCAAAAGTAACCGTCATCGTACTGGTTTCTCCTGGCTTGATGGGTTCTTTTTTAAATTGCGGAACTGTACAACCACAGCTTCCTTTTGCATCAGCAATAAGCAAATCTCCTTTTCCAGTGTTTGTAAAACTAAAAATATGTTCCACTTTATCACCTTCTTTAATGGTTCCGAAGTCAAATTCTTTTTCTTCGAAAGTCATTACAGGTACAGCATTATTTACGGGAGTATTGGCAACATCAACAGTTTCGCCTGAAGTTGTAGAAGTTTCTGTTGATTGCGTTGCTTCAACATTTCCGGCTTGAATTTTTGACGAAGCATTGTCTTTGCAGGAAATAGTTACGGCTAATGATGCTAAAGCCAATAACGAGAGCGTTTTTTTTATCATAATCATTAATTTTTGAAATTACATTAAACCTCTTCCGGTTTTAATTAATTTATTGTTTTCTTTGAATTCTTTTACAAGATTGTCCAAAATTCCGTTGATAAAGATGCTACTTTTAGGTGTTGAATATTCCTTTGCAATTTCAAGATATTCGTTAATGGTAACTTTTACTGGAATTGATGGAAATTTTAAAAATTCGCAAATCGCCATTTTTAAAATGATGGTGTCGATTTCGGCTATCCTGTCAGAATCCCAATTGGGTGTTTTATTTACAAATTCTTTAGAAAATTCGTTTTCGTTTAAAACCGTTTTTCTGAATAAATTTTTGACAAAATCTTTATCTTCAGCATCTTTATAAACTTTTGGGACAGAAAAATCTACATCATTTTTTTCAAGCGATTTCAATTGTTTCAATATCAAAGTGTTTACTAATGGAATGTCATCAACCCAAGTAAGTTTATTATCTTCTAAAAATTCGTATAGTTTTTCGTTTGGAGCTATTATTTCGTGAAAAATAGAAATGACAAATTGTTTGTCTTCTTCGAAATTATTTACGCGATTTTGCATGTATTTTTCGTAGAAATCACTTTTTTTAATTTCTTCCAATAAAATACGGATGTACTCATCGTGAAGGTGCCAATCATTTATTTTTCTAGTTTCCAGCCCAATGCTCAAATTATTGCTTTCTAATAAAAGCTGAAAAATATGATTATTGATAAACTTTTTATTCGGATTACGTTCTTCGGCTGTTGCCAAATGCTTACGACTTGATTTTTCTATAAAATCTTCTTCCCTTTTTTGAATTTCAATTAAGGAAGAAACCATAAGAAGATATAAATCTTGCGTATTTTCAATACTGTAAAGTAGAAATTTTTCTTCTTTTTCCAGATTGTCTGAGTTATTTTGATGCATCGCATAAATGGATTGCATTACTTTTACACGAATATGTCTTCTATTTAACACCTGTAAGAACTTTTTAAAATTAACAAAGCGAAAGAGGGATTTCTTTCGCTTTGCAAAAATAATAATATATTTTGAACGGCTTTAAATTATTTTGCCAATTCTTTTTTACGATCGTCAATACGTTTTTGGGCGATTGAAAGCGCCGCTTGATGTGTTGTCACGTTGTTAACATCTGCAAAATTGAAAATTTCTAAAGTTGTATTAAAAATATTTTCGGTTCTGCGGATTGCTTCTGCGCTATCATAACCTACAATTTCGGCGTAAACATTGATGATTCCTCCGGCATTAATTAGGAAATCAGGTGCATAAGCAATTCCTCTTTCTTTCAATACTTTCCCGTGAATTTCTTCAACCGCTAATTGATTATTTGCCGCTCCAGCAATCACTTTTGCCTGAATTTTATTTACAGTTTCGTCATTAATAGTAGCTCCAAGTGCACAAGGAGCATAAATATCTACATCAGCCGAATAGATGTCTCCAGTAAAAATTTGAGCACCGTATTTGGCATTAATTTCAAGCAAACGCGCTTCGTTAATGTCGGTCATTTGCACCAAAGCACCTTCATTGGTTAAATGTTTAATAAGCGTTTCACCAACATTTCCGGTTCCTTGAACTAATATTTTCTTTCCAGCTAAATTTTCTGAACCAAACTTATACTTTGCAGCCGCTTTCATTCCCATGTAAACACCGTAAGCGGTTACAGGCGAAGGATTTCCAGAACCACCATTTTCAACAGAAATTCCAGTAACGTGTGGCGTTACAGTACGAATCAAATCCATATCAGGAGTTGTAGTTCCCACATCTTCAGCCGTGATATACTTTCCGCTTAATGAATGAATGTACTCACCGAATTTTTTAATCATTTCCGGAGTTTTATCCATCTTAGAATCACCAATGATTACGGCTTTTCCACCACCCAAATTCAAACCTGAAATAGCAGATTTAAAAGTCATTCCACGTGAAAGACGCAAAACATCGTTTAATGCTTCCCATTCATTAGTATATTTCCACATTCTGGTTCCACCTAAAGCGGGTCCTAAAACTGTGTTGTGAATACCGATTATTGCTTTTAATCCAGTATCTTTGTCGTTGCAAAAAACGATTTGTTCGTGATTATCGAAAGACACTTGCCCAAAAACGGGGTCAATTTTGTGCAATTCGCCTGCCTTTACTACCTCTGTAATCATGTTAATAAGTTATGTGGTTAATTATGGTTTTATCAAAAACTATCGGCAAAATTAGAATTTAAATCAAAACTTTGCAATCAAATTAACTTTTATTAAAAATATAATAACAAGCTACCACATTCACTTATAATACAATAATTTTATTTTAAACAAAATTTTTGACCTAAAAACAATAAAAAAATATAGAATACCTTAAAATAATGAAAGAACTTCAATATTTAAACAAATATTTCAAAAAATATAAATACCATTTTTTATTAGGAATTTTAGCAACAGTTGCTGCTCAAGTTTTCTCTCTTTACACCCCTCGCTTAATAGGAGAATCTATTAACGCTTTAAGCAACGGTCAATTAAATAAAGATGAGACCAGAGGAATTTTAATTGAAAACATCTTATTAGTAGTGGCAACCACAATTATTGCCGGGATTTTAACCTTTGTGATGCGCCAAACTTTAATCGTGATGTCACGTTTTGTAGAATTTGATTTAAAAAATGAAGTCTTTAGACAATTTGAAAATTTGTCTCAAAATTTTTACAAGCAAAGCCGAACTGGAGATTTAATGAACCGCATCAGTGAAGACGTTTCGCGCGTTCGTCAATATGTTGGACCGGCCGTAATGTATAGCATCAACACTGCCATACGTTTTGGAGTGGTAATGGTACACATGTTTATCATTTCTCCAAAATTAACTTTGTACACCGTTTTGCCATTACCTATATTATCGTATTTAATTTTTAAAATCAGTACCGAAATTAATGTGCGAAGTACAGTTTTTCAACAAAATTTATCCTTGCTTTCGAGCTACAGCCAAGAATTTTTCTCCGGAATTAGAGTAGTAAAAGCCTACAGCTTACAAGACAAATCAACCAAAGAATTTTCGGCTTTATCCGAAGACAGCCGTGCAAAAAGTATGAGATTAGCCAAAACAAGCGCTTTATTTGGTCCATTGATGATTTTGTTGATTGGGTTAAGTAATTTGGTAGTCATTTACGTTGGCGGAACGATGTACATCAATGGTTCAATCGAAAGCATTGGTGTAATTGCCGAATTTATTTTATACGTTAATATGTTGACTTGGCCAGTAGCTTCATTAGGTTGGGTTTCTTCAATGATTCAGGAAGCCGAAGCCTCACAAGCTAGAATTAACGAATTCCTTAAAATTGAACCAGAAATTAAAAACGCTTCGGAAAAAAGTTCGGTGATTGATGGAAAAATTAATTTCAACCACGTGAGTTTTACTTACGAAGACACCAATATCAATGCTTTACAAAATATTAGCTTCCACGTTAACAAAGGCGAAACCTTGGCAATTTTGGGAAAAACCGGTTCTGGAAAATCTACGATTTTAAGTTTGGTTAGTAGAATGTATGATGTTGATACTGGCGAAATTACGATTGACAACCAAAATGTAAAAGATTTAAATTTGTACGATGTGAGAAACAGCATCGCTTTCGTTCCGCAAGATGCATTTTTGTTTTCTGATTCAATTATCAACAATATTCGTTTTGGCAAGGAAAATGCCACAAAAGAAGAAGTTATAGCTGCTGCTAAACAAGCCGTGGTTCACAAAAACATTATGGGTTTTAGCGAAGGTTACGAAACCGTGATTGGCGAACGCGGCATCACACTTTCAGGTGGACAAAAACAAAGAGTTTCGATTGCCAGAGCGATTATTAAGGATTCAAAAATATTATTGTTAGACGATTGTTTATCTGCGGTTGACACCGAAACGGAAGAAGAAATTTTAGGAAATTTGATGGAAATTTGTAAAAACAAAACCACCATTTTGGTAAGCCACAGGGTTTCTTCAGCAAAAAATGCCGACAAAATTATTATTTTAGAGGACGGTGAAATCATCCAACAAGGCACTCACAATCAGCTGATAAACGAAGAAGGATATTACAAAGAATTGTATTTAAAACAACTTTCGGAAAAAGAAATGCCGTAATTTTTTTGTTTATTTCGGCTATTTTTTCGATTTTTGGTCAACCTAACACATTAAAATTTTTGAAAGAGGATTATGAGAGAAAATGACCTGTTAGAAAAAGAAGAAATTTTTTCTAAAGTATTGAGAGCCGGAAGAAGAACTTATTTCTTCGATGTAAGAGCTACAAAAGCCGATGATTATTACATCACGATTACAGAAAGTAAAAAATTTACCGAAGAAGATGGATCTTTCCATTTCAAAAAACACAAAATTTACCTTTACAAAGAAGATTTTGCCGCTTTTTCTGAAATTTTAGACGAAATGACTTCGTACGTTTTATCTCAAAAAGGCGAAGAAGTGATTTCTGAAAGACACCAAAGAGATTATAAAAAAGAATATTTTAGCGAAAAATCAGAAACTGAAATGAGTCCATCAACGGCGACTTTCACGGATTTAAGCTTTGAAGATATTTAAATTTTTTAAAATTTAAATGTTGCAACCCGCCCGAAAAGTTTTTTTGAATTTTTCGGGCTTTTTTTATCCAATCCTCAAACCGTTTTCCACTTTAAAGTCGGGCGAAAGCAGCACCACTTCCCCACCCTTTTCTATTGCTCCCAAAACCAAACATTCACTCATAAAATTGGCAATTTGTTTTTTTGGAAAATTAACCACCGCTACAATTTGACGATTTAGCAAATCTTCTTTTTGGTATTTATGGGTAATTTGTGCCGAAGTTTTTCTGATGCCAATTTCCGTTCCAAAATCAATCGTTAATTGGTAAGCCGGTTTTTTCGCTTGTGGAAAATCATTCACTTCTAAAACAGTGCCAACCCGCATTTCCACTCGGTTAAATTCGGTCCAACTCAAAAAATCTTGATCAGTTTCCATGGTAAAAAAAGTTTTTTTTCAAAGATGTAAAAAATCTGCTATATTTAAAATCTAAATCCGAACAAAAATGGCAAAAACACCCTCAAATATGTTACCGCTTGGTACCTTGGCTCCTGATTTTCGCTTGCGGGACACCAATTCCAACCATTATTTGGCTTTTGATGAAATAAAAGGTAAAAAAGGAACATTGGTGATGTTTATTTGTAATCATTGTCCGTATGTACATCACGCTTTGCCGGAAATTTTAATGATTGCCGCCGATTATCGCGTTCAAGGTTTGGGAATTGTAGCAATCAGCAGTAACGATGCCGAAAAATATCCGCAGGATGGTCCGGAACTGATGCGTGAATTTGCCTTTAAAAACAGTTTTGATTTTCCTTATCTATACGATGATACGCAAGAAATTGCCAAAGCTTATGATGCCGCTTGCACTCCGGATTTTTATTTATTTGATGCCGAAAATAAACTTTTTTACCGTGGACAAATAGACGATTCTCGACCGGGAAATGGCATACCGTTAAGTGGAAGTGATTTGCGAAACGCCATTGACGCTTTGATTTACAACCGTTCGCTTTCTAAAACACAAAAACCGAGTTTGGGTTGTAATATTAAGTGGAAATGAAAAAATATCTCATCATAATATTATTTTTTTGTTGCTCTAATTTTCAAGCGCAAAATAAAGTTATGAGTGCGAACGACAATCATTTAGTTTCAACTGAAATTGCTGAAAAAATCTACAATAAAACTAAAAACCTTCAATTAAGTGTTGAAGTCAAAAATGATACAATTTATTATGTTTCGGTAAAAAATAATTCTGAAAAAACAATCGAACTGTTAACGCAAGACAACCAAATCTTCATTATTCAAGAAGCAATTGATGAATCAGGAAAATGGAAACCAATTGAATATTGGCAGTATTCAACTTGTGGAAACAGTTATAATTCGATAGAGATTTTACCAAAAAATAAAATTTTAACCGAAACTACCCGATACGATGGCGATTTCAAAACGAAAATCAGGTTTAAACTTTTACACAAAAACAAAGAATTTTATTCAAATGAAGTTGAAGCAAAAATCAGTTTGCAACAATTTAAAATTCCTGAAAAATTAGACCATCATTTGTATCGTAGCGCAAAACGTTGGGACAAAAACAATGCGGAAAACATTATTTTTTTAAAACCAAAAGCAATTAAAATTCACGCAAAAGCTGAAAAAAAATATCTTGAAGATATGGCGAAAAAGAGAAAAAATAATCTAAAAAAACAAATTACTTCTTCATCATAACAATCTCAATTGGCCGGTTCATTTTAGGACCAAATTGTGTCTCACGGGCTTTTCCGGCACATAAAACATACATATTAAAGTTGTAGAGTTTTACGATTTGTGTGGCAAAATTTCCGCCATTTGCATCACCATCAATGTCTTCTACCTTAATACTATATTCGTCTGCTGGAAAAGTATTTTTTACTGAAAGCAAATAATTTTCTTTGGCAAAAGGAAAAAACCAGCGTTCTTTTTCGGCGTTTTCACCAGGCTGTAAGCGTTGGTTCTGGTCGTCAATTTTGTAATTTTCGGTAAAAATTAAAGGTTTGCCCCCATCAGTCCAACTGAACATATTGTTAATATTAGCCACTTCTGTCCCAAAAATATTGACGACAGAAATTTTTAATCCGGGAATGTGTTTTTTGGAACCATCTTCATGAACATTCAATACAAAATACGAAGTAAAATCATAACCGCAATGTTGCCCCACTTGTGATTTGGCGGAAAAAGAAATCAGGAGAAAGAAAAACAGAAATTGCTTCATAAACACAAATTTATACAAAAAATAAAAAGCATCCGACGCTTACCGAATGCTTTCTCAAATTTTATTCCAAAAAAAATTATTTTACGTCCATAAGTTCTACATCGAAAACCAAAACGGCATTTGGCGGAATCACGCCTCCAGCTCCACGAGAACCGTAACCTAAATGCGAAGGAATCACGAATCTGGCTTTGTCACCCACTTGAAGTAAGGCAATACCTTCGTCCCAACCTTCAATTACGTGACCTTGCCCTAAAGGAAATTCAATTGGTTTTTTACGTGGATAAGAAGAATCAAAAGTTTTTCCGTTGTCTAACTGTCCGGTGTAATGAACCGAAACCGTTCTGCCTTTTTCGGCTTTTTTTCCGTTTCCTTTTTGAATAATTTTATAACGAAGTCCGCTTTTAGTTTTATCAAAACCTGCTGCTAATTCTTGCATTTTCGCTTCCGAAGCAGCTTTTTCAGCTTCAATTTTTTTCAATCTTGCACCTTCAAAAACCCTGAAAGCTTCAATGGCATTCCATTTTTTTGCTTCTTCACCTTCGCGGATAATTTCGATACTTTCAATTTCATCACCTTGAGCAATTGCATCTACAACATCTTGTCCTTCAACAACATGACCAAAAACGGTATGTTTGTTATCCAACCAATTTGTTGGAACATGTGTAATAAAAAATTGCGAACCGTTAGATCCCGGACCAGAATTTGCCATTGACAAAACGCCTGGTTTATCGTGTTTTAATTCTGGATGAAATTCATCGTCAAATTGGTAGCCAGGTCCACCTGTTCCTTGTCCTTGAGGACAACCACCTTGGATCATAAAATCTGAAATTACACGGTGAAATTTTAATCCGTCATAAAAAGGTTTTCCCTGCGGACGAGCCGAATTTTCAAGGTTTCCTTCTGCAAGACCTACAAAGTTTCCTACTGTACCAGGGGTTTTATCGTGCGTTAATTTC
The DNA here is from genome assembly GCF_009915155.1 of Flavobacterium ichthyis. Lineage (GTDB taxonomy): Bacteria > Bacteroidota > Bacteroidia > Flavobacteriales > Flavobacteriaceae > Flavobacterium > Flavobacterium ichthyis. The sequence continues at coordinate 204,349 of NZ_JAABLM010000003.1, forward strand.
ACCAAAATTGCACCTTTTGAAGTGTTGAATTTTGCGTAAATTCCGTTTTCCATCTTATATTTATTTGAATGATTATTTTAAAAGGTGCAAAATTACAAATTATTTATGTGAATATAATCACAATTTATAACAGCAGTAATGCAACTAAAACTGAATTTGTATAATTTTGCTATGTTAAAAAACTTAACATTCTTTTTTAGCCAAAATTTTTATGGAAACGCTGTTCAGTCCTGAAGGAAGTCGCCAAATCATTGACAGAATTAATTCTTTGAAACCTATTTCTCAAAATGAATGGGGTACGATGAATGTAAGCCAAATGTTGGTACATTGTCAGCAACCAATAAAAGTTGCCTTTGGCGATTTAAAAATAAAAGTGGGACTTTTGGGATATATTTTTGGAAGATTAGGCAAAAGACAATTAACTCAAAACAATTTTCGATTTAAAAAAGATTTGCCAACGGCGAAAGAATTTAGAATTTCTGGGCAACACGATTTTGAGCAATCCCGAACCACACTAATTAAAATGATTGAAAAATTTTCAACTGAAGGCCCTGATTGCATCGCGAATAAAAAACATCCTTTTTTTGGAACTTTAACTGATGAGCAATGGGGCTCGATTCAGTGGAAACATTTAGACCATCACTTAAAACAGTTTGGGGCATAAATAAATATTTCAATTGATTTCCAGCCACTTTATCTCTTAGAATATTCTTTCATTTTTAAATCTTTATCAAAAGGGCTTTTAGTGAACGGATAAATCGCTTGTTTTAAATAGCCTTTTGGATAATCGGCTTCGAGTAAACCAGTATCCTCCGGCCATTCATTGTTAGGCAAATAATAGGTTCCAAATATTTTATCAATAAATGGAAAAATTGTAGCAAAATTTTTACCGTAATACTCGGGATTTTTACAATGATGCCAATGATGGTATTGAGGCGTTGCAAAAATATATTTGAAAAAGCCAAAATTAATCCGAGTATTTGAATGAATTAAAACTGCATGAACCGCCATAAATATCACATAAACCTGAAAGGTTATCGTAGAAAAGCCAAAAACATAAAGTGGAATAAACGCCATTGAACGCGTCACAAAAATATCGACAAAGTGTGTTCGAGATCCCGCCAACCAATCCATATTTTCGGTAGAATGATGGATAGAATGAAATCTCCATAGAAAAGAATGTCGATGAAAAAATCGATGAGTCCAATATTGAAATAAATCGGTCAGAAAAAATGCTAAAAATAATTCGACTACGAAAGGTAAACTTTGAATATACGCCTGAATTTCTGATAATCCCATCCATCCAAAAAAAACTTGTGCTGGCTTTTGTGTAATTACGCCAAAAAATTGAACCAACAAATGGCTGATTACAAAATAAACCAAATCCGTTCGCCATTCTTCATGAAATGTTTTTTGATCTTTTCGCTTGGGAAACACCATTTCTATTGGAACAAAAATCAAAGCCATTAAAAACAAGTCTAAAAGTAGCCAATCCAGCCCTAAGTGAAAGCGTGTTGTTTTAACAGCACGAGCATCTACCTCGAAACCACCCAAGACAATAGTAATGATACAAAATATTATTCCAATTAAGGCCCATTTTTTCTGCTTGCTTAACAAAAAGCTCACTACCCCAAAAAATAATGAGGCAATAATAACTCCGGTGAGTAAAATTTTCATGGATTCACCTGTATAAACCTCACGAAATTCTGGAGTCGTCAAAATTTCCGGATATTTAAAGCAAAATACACCGCAGAAAGACATCAATCCTAAAAAAATTGAAATTATTCCACTCACTTTACCCTCTCCAAATTTAACACTTGTTTTTGTATTCATAAATTTTTACAACAAAAGTACATTTTTAAAACAAATGTAAAAAAATTTTGAAAGGTCAAGCCGCCATATATTTTTTTTTATTTTTTTAAATTTGCAACTCAATTTAAAGTATGAGAATCGACATTATTACCGTTTTACCCGAATTATTAAAAAGCCCATTTGAAGGCTCAATTATGAAAAGAGCCATAGAAAAGGGATTGGTAGAAGTTCATTTTCACAATCTTCGTGATTACACGACCAATAAACAGAAAAGTGTGGACGATTATCAATTTGGCGGTGGAGCTGGTATGGTCATGATGATTCAACCCATAGACGATTGCATTACCAAATTAAAATCGGAAAGAGATTACGACGAAATAATTTACATGACGCCAGACGGCGAAACCTTAAATCAAAGAATGGCAAACAGAATGTCTTCCTTGAAAAATATCATCATTTTGTGCGGACATTATAAAGGTGTTGATCAACGTGTTCGCGATCAATTCATCACCAAAGAAATTTCTATTGGAGATTACGTTTTATCCGGAGGAGAATTGGGAGCTTTGGTTTTATCCGATGCTTTGATCCGGTTAATTCCTGGAGTTTTAAGCAACGAAACTTCCGCATTGACAGATAGCTTTCAAGATAACTTATTGTCTCCACCAATTTACACAAGACCCGCAGAATATAAAGGGTTAAAAGTCCCCGACATACTATTAAGTGGAAACTTTGCCAAAATTGACCAATGGCGCGAAGAAAAAGCCTTCGAGCATACCAAAAACAGAAGACCTGATTTGTTGGATTTATGATTTAGGATATATGATTTAGAATTTTAAATTGAAGAAGGAAACCTGAAACTTAAAACTTTTCATCCTTCCAATAAAAAAATACTCCTTTTTTCACATAATTCACAACTTTATATTATCTTTGCGCACTATTTCGGACTAACCTCTGGCGAAAATCGTGAATGTTGCTCTGATAATCAACAATTTAAATCAAACAAAATGGCAGATTTGATGCAATTCGTGAAAGACGAATTTATTACAAAAAAAGACTTCCCAACGTTCGGAGCTGGTGACACAATCACAGTTTATTACGAAATTAAAGAGGGTGAAAAAACTAGAACACAGTTCTTTAAAGGTGTAGTAATCCAAAGAAGAGGTTCTGGTACAACCGAAACTTTTACAATCCGTAAAATGTCAGGTTCTGTAGGTGTTGAGCGTATTTTCCCAATCAACATGCCTGCTTTACAAAAAATCGAAATCAATAAAACCGGTAAAGTTCGTAGAGCTCGTATCTTCTACTTCCGTGAACTTACAGGTAAAAAAGCAAAAATCAAAGACAGAAGAATCTAATTCAAACCGTCTTTTCATACCAAAATCCCGAAGCAATTCGGGATTTTTTTTTAATCTAAAATTCTTTCAGATTCCCATCACAATTTCAAAGAGCAAAAGGCTCGGGCATTTTCAGCCATCGCCATTCCTGCTTTCCGCTACAATCTTTTTTTAATTCCCCTTCGGGTTGAAACCCGAGGCAATTAAAAAAAGGATATCCGCTTCAATCAGGGCTATTAAAAAAATCCCTATTCTTACTTGCAAAGGTTCAGTGTAAAACCAATCAGCCAAAAAAAATTATCAAATTCACAAATCTTCCCAAAAAAAATTTAAAATCCTCAAATCAAACGATTTCGCTACAAAAACACTTCTAAAATCGGCTCCAATTTCTTATATTTGCAATCCTTGACAAACAAAATAAACAAGCATTTACAAACAAATAAACCACACAATAATGTCTGAAAAAGCAAAAATTATTTACACCATTACAGACGAAGCTCCAATGCTCGCCACACATTCATTTCTCCCAATTATCGAATCATTTGTCGCTCCAGCCAAAATAGATGTTGAAACCCGCGATATTTCCCTCGCCGGAAGAATCATCGCCAACTTCCCAGAATTTCTTTCAGCAGAACAAAAAATAAACGACCACCTTACAGAACTAGGTCAAATGGCCACCACTCCGGAAGCTAATATTATCAAACTTCCTAATATTTCTGCATCAATCCCTCAGTTAAAAGATGCCATAAAAGAGCTACAAGCTTTAGGTTATGCCCTTCCCGAATATCCGGAAGACGCCAAAACCGATGAGGAAAAAAACATCAAAGCAAAATACGCAAAAGTGCTAGGCTCTGCAGTAAATCCCGTTTTACGCGAAGGAAACTCAGACCGTCGTGCTCCGAAAGCGGTAAAAAATTACGCAAAAAAACACCCACATTCTATGGGAGCTTGGTCTTCTGATTCCAAAACCCACGTGGCATCCATGAGCGAAGGTGATTTTTACAGCACCGAAAAATCAGTAACCCTCAATGAAGCAGATACTTTTAAAATTGAATTTGTAGCCAATAACGGTTCTTCCAAAACATTAAAAGAAACTACAAATTTAAAAGCTGGAGAAGTAATTGACAGTTCGGTTTTAAATTTAAAATCGCTTAAAAATTTTATTTCAAAAGAAATTGAAGATGCCAAAGCCAAAAATGTGTTGTTTTCGGTTCATCTAAAAGCAACTATGATGAAGGTGTCCGACCCCATTATTTTCGGAGCCATCGTAGATGTATTTTTTGCAAATGTGTTTGAAAAACACAAAAACCTGTTTGCAGAACTTGGCGTTGATACCAAAAACGGTTTGGGAGATGTTTACGCCAAAATTTCTGGTCATGCTAAACAAGCAGAAGTTGAAGCAGATTTGGATGCTGCCATGCAAAACGGACCAGCAATTGCCATGGTAAATTCAGATAAAGGAATCACCAATCTTCACGTACCTTCAGATGTAATTGTCGATGCTTCAATGCCGGCAATGATCAGAACTTCGGGACAAATGTGGAACAAAGAAGGAAAACAGCAAGATACAAAAGCCATTATTCCGGATCGTTCTTATGCAGGAGTTTACGTTGCAACAATAGATTTTTGTAAAAAACATGGCGCTTTTGACCCAAAAACCATGGGAAGCGTTCCAAATGTGGGATTAATGGCTCAAAAAGCTGAAGAATATGGTTCTCACGATAAAACTTTCCAAATCGAAACTGAAGGTGTTGTAAAAGTTATTAACAGCAAAGGCGAAGTTTTAATGGAGCAAAATGTGGAAGAAGGCGATATTTTTAGAATGTGTCAAACCAAAGATGCTCCAATCCAGGATTGGGTAAAATTAGCCGTAAACCGTGCGAGATTATCCGAAACCCCTGCTGTTTTTTGGTTAGATGAAAAACGTGCCCACGACAGAGAAATTATTAAAAAAGTTCAAAAATATTTAAAAGACCACGACACTAACGGATTGGATATTAGAATTTTAAATCCTGTTGAAGCTACTCAATTTTCGTTAGAAAGAATTAAAGAAGGCAAAGACACGATTTCGGTAACAGGAAACGTTTTACGTGATTATTTAACCGATTTATTTCCAATTTTAGAATTAGGAACTTCTGCAAAAATGCTTTCAATCGTTCCATTGATGAACGGCGGAGGTTTGTTCGAAACTGGTGCCGGAGGTTCTGCTCCAAAACACGTGGATCAATTTTTGGAAGAAGGCTATTTGCGTTGGGATTCTTTGGGTGAAATTTTAGCTTTAGGTGTTTCGCTCGAACATTTAGGGCAAACCCAAAACAATGCAAAAGCCCTAATTTTAGCCGATACTTTAGACCAAGCTACCGAAAAATTCTTGGACAACGATAAATCTCCTGCAAGAAAAGTAGGACAAATTGACAACAGAGGTTCGCATTTTTACACAGCTTTGTATTGGGCTCAAGCTTTGGCTTCACAAGAAAGAGATGCCGATTTAAAAGCTGTTTTCCAACCCATTGCAGCAGAGTTAACTGCTAACGAAGAAAAAATCAACAGCGAATTAATTGGTGCTCAAGGCAAAAGTCAAAACATTGGAGGGTATTATAAACCAAATCAAGAAAAAACTTTTGCAGCCATGCGTCCGAGTGAAACACTGAACGGCATTTTGGCGAAGCTGAAATAATTTTTATAAATAATTATACAACTTTTAAAGTTTGAAGTTTTTGGTTTTCGCAACCTGAAACTTTGAACTTTAAACTTTTAAAACCTAAACTAAAATGTCATCTCACCACATTGTTCGAGACGATCAGGAACCGGCTTTAATTATCGCCAACGGTGCTTCGTGTAACAACGAATTATTGGGACAACTGTTAGAATGGTCGCCATTGGTAATTGTTTTGGACTCTGCGATTGATAGGGTTTTGGCATTAAACATTAAGGTCGATGTGCTGCTCGGAGATTTCGATCGGGATTTTGATCCGGAAATGTATCGTAAAAAAAATTATCCGTTAGAAATTGTTCATACACCAGACCAAAATAAAACCGACCTCGAAAAAGCGTTTGATTATTTGATTGAAAAAAATCACAAAGCCGTCAATGTGGTTTGGGCTACCGGAAAAAGAGCCGATCATACCTTTACCAATATTACCAACATTGTTCGCTACCAAAACCAACTGAAAATTGTAATTTTAGACGATCATTCGAAAATTTTTCAGTTGCCCAAAATATTTCAAAAATGGTATCCAAAAGATTTCCCTATTTCGCTAATACCTATTGGCCAAGTAAGTGGAATTTCGACAGAAAATTTAACTTACCAACTTCAAGATGAATCACTTAAAATAGGCTACAGAACCGGAAGCTCTAACAAGGTGTCTTCAGACGGAATCGTGAAAATAGAACACAAGCAAGGCGATTTATTATTGATGGAATGTTTCGATTGATTTTTTTTTCACTGAAAAATAAAGTGTCCGTTTACTGACAATTGCAGTTAAAATTTTACTTTTAAAAGAAATTTGAAATATGAAAAATCCACAAATCGAAATAAAATCAGAAGAAATTCTATCACAAAAACATTATACTTACAAAAAAGTTACCCTTCAATATACCGACGAACAAAAGTCGGAGACCCAAACCCGAGAAGTTTTAGACCGTGGAAATGGAGCTACAATTTTGCTTTATAATAAAGAAAATCAGTCGGTTGTACTGGTGAAACAATTTCGTTTGCCAACTTTTTTAAACAAAAATAAAACGGGAATGTTAATCGAGGCATGTGCAGGAATGTTAGAAGAAGAAAATCCAGAAGACACGATTAAGCGGGAAGTTCAGGAAGAAACTGGTTATACAATTCATTCAGTTAAAAAAATTTTTCAGGCCTATATGTCGCCTGGAGCTGTGACTGAAATTATTCATTTTTTTGTGGGAGAATATTCTAACGAGATGAAAACCGGAAAAGGTGGAGGACTTGAATCTGAACATGAAAATATTGAAATTCTAGAAATAAAATTTGAAAAAGCAATGAAAATGATTATTTCCGGCGAAATTGAAGACGCTAAAACAATTATGCTTTTACAATATGCGAAAATTCAAAATCTTTTAGCAAACTGAGAAAATTTGGCGAAAGCCACACAAAAAGTTAACACAATTCCGTAGTAAAAATAGATTCTCTACCTTTGTAATCCAACGCAAATCTTATGAAATTTCAAGTTGTTTCCGATTACAAACCTATGGGCGATCAGCCACAAGCGATAGAAAAACTGAGCAAAGGAATCAAAAGTGGCGAAAAATTCCAAACGCTTTTGGGCGTTACCGGTTCCGGGAAAACTTTTACAATGGCAAATGTCATTCAGGAAGTACAAAAACCGACACTCGTTTTGGCGCATAACAAAACTTTGGCTGCTCAATTGTATTCAGAATTTAAACAATTTTTTCCCAATAATGCTGTGGAATATTTTGTTTCCTATTATGATTATTATCAGCCCGAAGCCTTTATTCCCGTTACCGGAACCTACATCGAAAAAGATCTTTCTATCAACGAAGAGTTAGAAAGAATGCGACTTTCCACCACTTCTTCCCTACTTTCGGGACGTCGTGACATCATTGTCGTTTCGTCGGTTTCGTGTTTGTACGGAATTGGAAATCCAGTGGAATTTCAAAAAAATGTGGTTTCACTTGAAAAAAATCAAGTCATTTCCCGAACCAAATTATTACATCGACTTGTGCAAAGTTTATATGCCAGAACCGAAGCCGATTTTACTCCGGGAACCTTCCGCATTAAAGGTGATACCGTAGAAGTTTTTCCAAGTTATGGAACTGAACCTTTCCGGATTCATTTTTTTGGTGATGAAATTGAAGAAATTGAAGCTTTTGACGCGATTTCTTCGAAAGTTTTAGAAAAATATACAAGTCTTAATATTTATCCAGCTAATATGTTTGTGACTTCGCCCGATGTTTTAAATGGAGCGATTTGGGAAATTCAGCAGGATTTGGTGAAACAAACAGAATATTTTAAAGAAATTGGTAAACATTTGGAATCCAAAAGATTAGAGGAAAGAACTAATTTTGATTTGGAAATGATTCGCGAGTTAGGATATTGCTCGGGAATTGAAAATTATTCCCGTTATCTCGACGGAAGGCTTCCGGGAACACGACCTTTCTGTTTATTAGATTATTTTCCAAAGGATTATTTGATGGTGATTGACGAAAGTCACGTGACGATTTCGCAGGTGCATGCGATGTACGGAGGCGATCGCTCTCGTAAGGAAAATTTAGTGGAATACGGTTTCCGACTTCCCGCGGCAATGGATAATCGACCGTTGAAATTTGAGGAATTTGAAGCCTTGCAAAATCAAGTGGTTTATGTTTCGGCAACTCCTGCAGATTACGAATTGGAAAAATCCGAAGGCATTTATGTGGAGCAAGTCATTCGCCCTACAGGTTTGTTGGATCCGATTATTGAAATTCGGCCGAGTGCCAACCAAATTGACGACTTAATCGAAGAAATCCAGCAACGTGTTGAATTAGACGAGCGTGTTTTGGTGACCACTTTAACCAAAAGAATGGCAGAAGAATTGACGAAATATTTAACAAAAGTTGCCATTAGATGTCGTTACATTCACAGTGAAGTGGATACTTTGGAACGTGTGGAAATTATGCAGGATTTACGCAAAGGTTTGTTTGACGTGTTGATTGGTGTCAATTTACTTCGTGAAGGTTTGGATTTACCTGAAGTTTCGCTTGTGGCGATTTTGGATGCTGACAAAGAAGGATTTTTGCGAAGCAACAGAAGTTTGACGCAAACAGTGGGTCGAGCCGCCAGAAACGTAAATGGAAAAGCCATTATGTATGCCGATAAAATTACCGACAGCATGCAAAAAACCATCGACGAAACCAATTACCGCCGAGAAAAGCAGATGAATTATAATTTGGCGAATAATTTGGTACCGCAAGCATTGAATAAAAAAATAGAAAGCACTTTGGCGAAAAATTCTGTTTCAACGGCTTATGTAGAAAGACAAGCCTTAAAAGCCGCCGAACCGGAAAGCCAATATTTATCGAAACCGGAAATCGAGAAAAAAATTCGCGAAGCCAGAAAAGCGATGGAAAAAGCCGCCAAAGAATTAGATTTTATGCAAGCTGCCAAGTTTAGAGACGAGATTAAAGCTTGGGAAGAAAAGCTAAAATAAATGCGCTGTTTATTTTTTTAAATGACTTTCAATCAATTTTACGGTTTCCAAAGAATCTAATTGTCTTTTTTTGGTAAAAATGATTTTTCCATTTTTTACAAAATGAGTGAATGGCAATTCGTTTACGTTTAAGCTTACGATTCCAACATTTTCATTGAATTTACTTTTAATCGACTGTTTAAATTGGTAATCAAACAACGTAATTTCTTTCCAATTGAAGTGATGTTGTTTGATGGCTTGTACCGTAGCAGACGTATCTTTATCATGAGAAAAAGACAAAAAATGAACCTGCGTTCCATATTTTTCTTGTAACTGATTTAAAAAAGGAATTTCTGCAATACAAGGAGTACACCATGAAGCCCAATTGTTGATGACAACCAATTAATCGGTATCAATAAACTGTTTATAAGTCTTACTGTTTTCGTATTTTTCTGTAGAAACATTTACATTCAATTTATCTCCAAAAAAAATCAGGAATAAAACAAAAATTGAAAGCAGGATTGCGATGGTAATGAGGAGTTTTTTCATGGGAAAATATTTTAGGATTTTTCAAATGTATATACCGCTATTAGTAATGTATAGCGGTATAATGAAGTCATTTTGTTTAAGTCTGCATATCAACCTCTAGGTATCTTCCTTCTTTATCACTTAATATAGGATACTCTCCATCAACAATCTTAACTTCTTCAGAAACAGATGATTTTTTCAAGAATAATTTTTTTTGCACCTGTTTTCTCTCATCTCATAATGCTCTCATCCTTCAAATCTAATCCATTAATGGACGATTTTTCACATATTACGTAAGATCTTCAAATTGTTTCTCATTACCTTGTACTCCAACAGAAAAACACATTAAAAGCACAAAAACTAATAAATTTTTCATAATTGTTAATTTTAAGATTATTTAACAATATTAATCAAAAAAAAAAAAAAAAACGTTTGTTAAGATTAACAAATAATTAAAATTTAATATTTTTAATTTTTCTGCTCCATAAAAATACTCCATAAGACGTCTGGAGTAACTGTTCCCTGCGGATTATTTTCCATTAAGTTTAAAAGCCGTTTGGTAGCAAAAGGATCAAGTCCCATATTAATCCCCAATTGTTGAATAGCAATTTGTTCTTGGTTATGCGAGATACCGTCAGCTTTCATCAGCAATGCCATGCGGTAAAAGTGTTGCACACGCTCGAACTCGTTTTTAGGTTTTGCGGAAGGCAATTCTTCCCTGAACAAGTTGTTTAATTCAATCTCTGAAACGTTTAATGCTTGTGCTACAATTTTTAAAAATAAATATTCACGGGGGTGCAATTCTCCATCGATCATAGCAAAAGCAATCATATCTGCAAGCAATTGTAATTTTTCTGTGTGATGTGGCATAAAATAAGTATTTTTAGCTAATGTATTATTTTAAAATTAATTTAACGAAAAAATTGAAATATCTCCTTTTATTCCTGATTCTTCCAATATCTTTTTTTGCTCAAAAAGGAACCGTTTCGCAATTTGAACTTGAAGCGCCACAACTTTCCACAACCAAAAAAATCTGGTTGTATCTGCCCATTGGTTATGAAAATTCCACGAAAAAATATCCTGTGATTTACATGCACGACGCTCAAAATTTATTTGATGCCAAAATTTCTTTTGCAGGTGAATGGCAAGTGGACGAAACGCTTGATAGTTTGAAAACAAAGGCAATTGTAGTGGGAATCGAACATGGAAACGAAAAAAGAATTGATGAATTAACCCCTTTTCCAAATGAAAAATATGGTGGCGGAAAAGCCGATGTGTATTTAGATTTTATCGTCAATAATTTAAAATCTCACATCGATAAAACATACCGAACCAAATCTAATGCAAAAAACACCGTCATTTTCGGGAGTTCTCTTGGTGGATTAGTTTCGTATTACGCGGTTTTAAAATATCCAGAAGTTTTCGGAAAAGCAGGCGTTTTTTCCCCATCTTTTTGGTTTTCTGAAGAAATTTATTCGCTTACGCAAAAGTCAGAAAAAATTAAGGCGAAAATTTTCTTTTTGTATGGCGATAAGGAAAGTAAAAATTTGGTAAATGAAATGCAACGAATGAAAAAATTACTCGACGAAAACCGTTGTTATTGCTTAAAACTAGACAAATTTGTAGAGATAAAAGGTGGCGAACACAACGAAAAATTATGGCGGGAAGGATTTGCAGAAGCGGTACTGTGGTTGATGTAATTTTTTCACTCCATGTTCGCCAATCAATTTTATTATTCTAAAAGTTCTAGATAAAAAATAAAAAAGTTCGCGCTTTTTACTATGTGCACTTTGTGATTAAACAGAGATAAAATCTATCTTTGTAAAAAATAAAGTCATGTCTAATAACGATATATTTAAAAAGTTACGTGTTGCGTTACAATTGCGAGACGATCAAATTGTAGAAATCTTAGAACTGGTAGATTTCCGGATTTCAAAGGCAGAATTAGGCGCTTTTTTCCGTTCGGAAGATCATCCTAATTATAAAAATTGTGGCGATCAAGTGTTGCGTAATTTCTTAAACGGATTGGTTATTCATTTGAGAGGCACTAAAGAAAATCCTACAAATGCGAAAGATGTTTTGGAAAAAAATAAAGCGCAAATAAAAGCACCGGCAAAAGGTGTGAAACCCAAAGACGATGCTAAGAAGCCGGCCGCAAAAAAACCATTTGCCTCAAAAAGTCCGGCGAAAAATTTCAAACCAAAAAAAGCGGAAGCCAAACCTTCGGTGGTAGAAAAAGTGAAATTTAACAACGGCAAAAAGAAAAAATCAGAGTGATTGATTTTTTGTCAATAGCATATTTAAAAAACGGAACAACGCTTCAGCAAGAAGCGTTTTTTGTTTTGGAAAAATACGAAGTAATGCAAAAACTGAGTCGCTTCACCCCTGTTTTGGCTGGAACCATTCCGCTGAATATTGCCACAGCAACCAGCGATTTAGATATTTTGTGCTGTTGTGATGATGCCGAAATTTTCATGAACCACATCCGAGTACATTTTGCGAAAGCGGAAAAATTTTCTTTAGAAAAAAGAATTGTAAACGGCATTTCAACTGTCATTGCTAACTTTTTTTTGGACGGTTTTGAAATAGAAATTTTCGGACAAAATGTTCCCGTTCAACAACAAAACGGCTACCGACACATGATTGCCGAAGCGAAAATTTTGGCGGAAAAAGGAGAGAATTTTCGGCAGGAAATCCTTCGACTTAAAAAATCCGGATTGAAAACAGAACCCGCTTTTGCTAAATTATTAAACTTAAAAGGCGATCCTTACCAAGCTTTGCTCGACTTTTTCCCATAAAAAAATCCCGCTTTTTCAAACGGGATTCTTTATATAACTAAGATTGTTCAATTAAGATAAAGCAGCTTTCACTTGGTCTGCAGCTTCTTGGAATTGCACCGCAGATAAAATCGGCATTCCAGAATTGTCAATCATTTCTTTTGCTAATTCGGCATTTGTACCTTGCAATCTCACGATAATTGGCACTTTAATGCTGTCGCCCATATTTTTGTAAGCGTCGATAACTCCTTGCGCCACACGGTCACAACGAACGATCCCACCAAAAATATTAATCAAAATTGCTTTTACGTTAGGGTCTTTCAAAATAATTCTGAAAGCCAACTCAACGCGTTTTGCATCAGCAGTTCCACCAACGTCAAGGAAATTTGCAGGTTCAAAACCAGCATATTTAATCAAATCCATCGTTGCCATCGCAAGACCAGCACCGTTAACCATGCAACCTACGGTTCCGTCAAGATCCACATAGTTAAGTCCGGCAGCTTTCGCTTCAACCTCAATTGGGTTTTCCTCACGAACGTCGCGCATTTCAGCTAATTTCGGATGTCTGTACAAAGCATTGTCGTCAAGATTTACTTTGGCATCAACCGCAATAATTTTATTGTCAGAAGTTTTTAAAACCGGATTAATTTCAAACATCGAAGCGTCGCTGCCCACGTAAGCTTTGTAAAGTGCGTCCACAAACTGAACCATTTCTTTAAAAGCAACACCGCTCAAACCTAAGTTAAACGCCACTCTTCTCGCCTGAAAACCTTGTAATCCAACAAGCGGATCAATTTCTTCTGTAAAAATCAAATGAGGTGTTTTTTCGGCAACTTCCTCAATATCCATTCCACCTTCAGTAGAATACATGATCATATTTTTTCCTTTTCCTCTGTTCAAAAGCACCGACATGTAAAACTCAGAGGTCTCGCTTTCGCCCGGATAATATACATCTTCGGCAATCAAAACCTTGTGTACCTTTTTACCTTCGGCAGAAGTTTGAGGCGTAATCAACTGCATTCCAATAATTTGCTCTGCAATTTCCTCAACTTGTTGTAAATTTTTAGCCAATTTTACACCACCGCCTTTTCCGCGACCTCCCGCATGAACTTGCGCTTTAATCACGTGCCATCCTGTTCCGGTTTCAGCAGTTAATTGTTTTGCCATAGCTACTGCTTCCTGCGGATTATTTGCAATATGCCCGCGTTGAACTTTCACGCCATAGCTGGCCAAAATTTCTTTTCCTTGGTATTCGTGTATATCCATTTTTATGAAGTTTTTGTCTGTTTCATCTCCCAAAAATTCGGGTGCCACAAAAATAACAAATACTATTTAACCAGCGAAACAATATTTTCAAATATTTACATTCTGTTTTTTAGGAGCTATTCCGGCTATTCGCTACAAGCTTTTTCCCAAAAAACTTTTTTCCAAATCCGGCAACGGGAGCTTCCGCAGGTCGCTCCGTTTCCGGAGGAAAAAATTGTTTTTTGGTGCAAAAGGCTTTTCGCTGCTATCCGGGCTATTCTAAAATGTGTTGTAAAATAATCCTTTTAAATAATATTTAAGAATTAAAATAACAATATGTTGTTTTTTGTTATTTCAATACATTTTTTTTTTAGAGTCGAATTTTGCAATTTAATTTTGCCAAAAAAAAAGAAAATCAACATGCAACATTCTCAATTATTACAAATTGCGCGAGACTTTCAGGCGCCAATTTATGTTTACGATTCGGCAAAAATACAATCACAATATTTTCGACTAGTTTCCGCGTTTGGCAAAGTAGCCAATCTTCAAATCAATTATGCCGTCAAAGCCAACTCAAATATTTCCATACTCAAACTATTCAAATCAATTGGTTCAGGTTTAGATACTGTTTCCTTGCAAGAAGTACAGTTGGGATTACATGCTGGTTTTTCGCCAGAAAAAATTATTTATACCCCAAACGGTGTTTCCTTTGAAGAAATTGAAGAAGTAGCACATCTTGGTGTTCAAATCAACATCGATAATCTTTCGGTTTTAGAACATTTTGGCGCCAAATATCCCGAAATTCCGGTTTGCGTTCGCATCAATCCACATGTTATGGCTGGTGGAAATGCCAATATTTCTGTAGGTCACATTGATAGTAAATTCGGAATTTCCGTACATCAATTGCCACATATTTTGCGTATCGTGGAAAATACCAATATGCACATTAACGGTATTCACATGCATACAGGTTCGGATATTTTGGATATTGAAGTTTTTCTTTATGCGGCCGAAATTTTATTTGACGCCGCAAAACATTTTCCAAATTTAGATTTCATCGACTTTGGTAGCGGTTTTAAAGTGCCTTACAAAAAAGACGACATTGAAACCGATATTGAAGAATTAGGCAAAAAATTGTCGAAAAGATTTAATGCCTTTTGCAAAGAGTATGGGAAAGACCTTACCTTGGCTTTCGAACCAGGAAAATACTTGGTAAGCGAAGCAGGTTATTTTTTAGCCGAAGTGAATGTGGTAAAACAAACTACTTCAACCGTTTTTGCACAAATCAACAGCGGTTTTAATCATCTCATCCGTCCAATGTTTTATGGTTCATCTCACGAAATTTTAAATATCTCCAACCCAAAAGGTAAAGAACGATTTTATTCGGTTACGGGATACATTTGCGAAACCGACACTTTTGCCACCAACCGCAGAATTGCGGAGATTAAAGAAGGTGATATTTTGTGTTTTAAAAATGCCGGAGCTTATTGTTTCACAATGGCCTCTAATTACAATTCCCGACTCAAACCAGCCGAAGTTTTATGGCACGAAAACGAAGCGATTTTAATTCGCAACCATGAAACGATTGATGACATTTTAAGAAATCAAGTGGCATTTAATTTTGAAAATAGTACAATCGTTTAAATCAATCGAAATCGGCAAAAAAAGCCATTATAGATTTTGTTTATAATGGTTTTTTCTACAAAATAAATACATATTTAAATATTTATAAACCAGATATTTGATTAAATTCATATAAACATTTTATTTAAACATTAAAAACAAGATTACTACCGGTTGATGATTATCAAACAAACATAAATTCTTGGTGAATTGTACCTCAGATAACAATTTCTTAAACAAAAACTCGTTGTGAAAATACCTACCTTTGTCGCAAACACAATTTAATTTTCCAATGAACAGAAGGAAATTTTTTCGCAACGGATCGCTCTTTACTTTAGGAGCTGCAGTGATGAATCCGTTTCAGGCTTCGGCATCAATTTTAGACATAGAATCAGTTGGCCGAAACAAAAAAGCTAAAAATATTATTTTTATGGTAAGCGACGGTATGAGCTCCGGAACGCTTAATATGGCAGATTTATTTTTGAACAGAAAATACGGTAAAGGTTCTAATTGGCTACAATTGTACAGAGACAATAAAGTTTCCCGTGCTTTAATGGATACCGCTTCGGCAAATTCTATTGTGACAGATTCTTCTGCCGGAAGTTCTTCTTGGGGAGGCGGATTTCGCGTCAACAATGGTTCGCTAAATGTTGGACCTAATGGCGAAGAACATTTACCCATTCTCCAAAAATTTAAAAAAGCCGGAAAAATGGCGGGTTGCGTAACAACTGTTGCCATTACTCACGCCACTCCAGCAGGTTTTTGTGTAAACAGCAAAAAACGTAGCGCCATGGATGACATTGCCGAAATGTACCTAGATTTAGAGTTTGATGTGATGCTTGGCGGCGGAAAAAATCATTTTGATGCTTCGCTTAGAAAAGACAAAAAAGATTTATTTTCAGGATTTTATGCCAAAGGTTACCAAGTTGCCAAAACACGTGACGAACTTTTGGCTACTAACAATAACCAACCTATTTTGGGTGTTTTTGAAGATGATGCCGTTCCATATTCTATTGACAGACAGAATGATGCAAATCTTCAGAAAAAAATTCCTACTTTAGCAGAAATGACCCAAAAAGCGATTGACCGAATGAAAGACCACAAAAAAGGTTTTGTCCTTCAGGTTGAATCCGGAAAGGTAGATTGGGCCGCACATGCCAATGATATTGCGGGTTTAATCCACGATCAGATTGCTTTTGACGATGCCATTAAAGTAGCAATGGATTTTGCCGAAAAAGACAGAGAAACTTTAGTCATCATTACCACTGATCACGGAAATGCAAATCCTGGTGTGATATATGGCAAAAAAGCGAATGATAATTTTGATGTCATTCAAAAATATACACAGACGAACGAAGCAATTTTAAATAGTTTCAATGCCAACACAACTGTTTCTCAAATAAAAGAAAAATTTAAAACCAGCAATAGTCATGCGGTTTCAGATGAAGAAGCGAAGGAGATTTTATCGTATTATAACGGTTTGCACAAGTCTGAAGATGGTTTGTATAATTATAAAAAATTGCCGTTTAAAGCCCTTTCTGACATTCAACAAAAATACAACTCTGTAGGTTGGATAAGCATGGATCATTCTGCAGATTATGTGGAATTAGCGGCTTATGGACCGGGAAGTGCATTATTAAAACCTTTTGTAAAAAATACTGATATGCATTATTTGATGCTTCAGGCTGCAGAAGTGGAAAATAAATTTTAGAAAATTTCGGTAAAAAACTTTGAAGCGGTAATCTGGGGAAGATTATCGCTTTTTTTTATAAAATATTTTGCTTGATAGCTTTAGAAACCGCTTCGTTCATAGAATGTACTTGAAGTTTATCGTAAATATTTCTGATAAATTGCCGAACGGTATTAATCGAAATATCCAACTCAGAGGCAATCATTTTATAGCTATTTCCATCAACCAACGACTGCAAAACCGCTTTTTCACGAAGCGTTAACTTATAATCAGGTTTAATCATTTTCTTTATTGAAGCGAAGGCAGTCATGACTTTTCTGGCGATTTCCGGACTAATTGAAGAACCTCCATTTAAAGTATCATGAATGGATTCAATAATTTTTTCCGGCGAAGATTTTTTCAGCAAATATCCTTTGGCACCCAAACAAATGCTCTCAAAAACATTTTTGTCATCCTCAAAAACAGTAAGCATAATTACAGGAATTTTAGGCTTATTTTGCGAAATGTATTTTAGCCCTACAAAGCCGTCAGCTTCAGGCATATCGATATCCATCAACACAATATCCGGTTGATAATGCTGGATAATTTTTTCGACTTGGAGACAATTTTCCCAACCTCCAACGCAAGTCAATTTGTTTTGAGGCTGATGGAGTAAAAGCATCAATTGTTCGCGCAAAGCAATGTTATCTTCAAAAACTGCAACTTTAATCATTGGAGAAAATTTTAAAGTAAAGTAACATATTGTAGCTCAAGAAAAAAATAGCATTTTTATGCGTGTGGAAAATGTAGATTAATTTCAGTTCTACCAAAACTACTAGTAATCAAAAATTTACCATTGTGTTTTTCGGCACGATGCTTCATGTTTTTGAGTCCATTTCCGGAATTTTTTTGGTTTACATTAAATCCTTTTCCGTTATCCACAATTTTAAAAATGATGTTTTTATTACTTTTTTTAATGCTAATTTTAACCAAAGATGCTTGTGCATATTTTGCCAAATTATTCATCGCTTCTTTAAAAATCAAATAAAAGTCGCGGCGTTTTTCGGGGGAGAATTTAACTGTTTCCAATCCGTTTTCTATTTGAAATTGAAAATCAACATTTTGCGGCTCGAGTACATTGACGGCAAATTCCTTCATTCGGATAATCATTTTATCAAAAGTATCATTGTCTGGATTCATACTCCACACGATGTCACTGATACTTTCCATAACAGATTGCGTGTTTTCGGAAATTTTATGAAGCTGAATTTTTGATTCAGGTTCTGATATTTTATTCGCTGTGGAATAAGACATTAAATTAATAGCCGTCAATGTACTTCCGACTTCATCATGAAGTTCAGAGGCAATCCTCGACCTTTCAGAAAGTAAAATTTTCTTTTGTTCTAATTTTTTGCGAAGCAACATTCTATTATACAAAAAAGCAAAAATTATTCCCGAAATGACGAATAAAAGGATGGCTAAATTGCGATTGAGTTTTTCGTTTTTCAGTTTCGCCTGATTAAGCAAAACTTGTTGTTTGGCAATTTTTTTCTCTTGAACAAAGTTCAAAACTTGTGCTTCACGCAAGCTAATTGTTTTCCTTTGCTGTTCTACTTTTAGTTGAGCCAAAGTATTTTGCGTAGTTAAAAGTTCAATTTCTTTTTGTTTTTCGTTGGCTTCCAATAAATTTCCTCGTAAAAGCGCGTTTTTTCTTTCAATTTCTAACTCTTGAATTTTTTCGTTTCGCGCCAATCTTTCAATCTCTGCTTGTTTTTTTTCGGACTGATATTTTATTTCGAGTTCATTAAAATCTTTTCGTGATTTCTCGTTTAAAATACTGTCTTTGTAGGCATGAAATTTTTCTAAAAACGGAAAAGCTTTCGCTTTATCATTTTTAACATTGGCATAATAGAAACTCTGCGAACCGTTCCAATCCCGAAGCGCATCTTTATCCTTAGCTTGTTTTGCCAAAATAAAACTCTCTTCGTATAATTGGTTCATCAATGCTTCATCACCAACATATCCGGCGAACATCGCCCCCATTCTAATATAACGATATAATTTTGGACGATTCATTTTTTTGCCTTCGGTGATGGCTTGTTGCATAAATTTTAATGCGTTCGGGCGGTCTTTTTTGGCATGATAAACCAAAGCCAAATCTACCAAACTCACAAAAATTGTTTCCTTGCTTTTTGACTTTGAAGCCAATTCAGCCGATTCTGAAAAATAAGGAATTGCTGACTCAAAATCGCCTTCTAACTGATAAATTCTACCTAAATTACTCAACTGAATAATTAACTCTTCGCGATTGTCAAACTCTTTGAGTATCTCAATTCCTTGCTTTGCGTATTCTTTTGCCCTGGATTTTTCACCCATTAAAAAAGAGGTGTTTGCCAGTTCGCCATATATCGTTCCTTCTGAATTTTTGTCGCCAATCTTTTTAGCCAGTTGCAGCGCATTCAAGAAATAGGAATTGGCCTCAACATATTCAGATTCTTTGGCCTTTAATTGTCCGTATAACAAATAAATTTCGCCTAAAATATCGGCATTGTCTTTTATTTTGCCAGAAGTTTGAAGCGCTTGGTCTAAATATTGAAATGCTTGTGATAGGTTGTCTTGCTTTTGTGCCAAGCCAGATTTGAGCAGCAATAATTTAGCATTGAAAATATTTTTCTCGGGCTCAGTTTCGGGTTGTAATTTTTCAATTGTTTTCCAATCGATATTGTTAGCGAAATTTTCATCAAGAACAATTTGATAAGCCGTCTTTTTAATCAAAGCTATTCCGGCAACGAGCTGATTATTTTCCTGCAAAGCTTTGTTGTACAAATTATCTAAAACCGCAAATGACTGATCATATTCAAACTGACGGTTTAATTTACTTGCCTCTTCTAACTTTTGATTGATATAATTGTCGTCAAGTTGCTGCGAATTGACAGCGAAATTGTTTAACAAGAAAAGAAAAAAAAACAATCTTTTCATGGCTCATCATGTTAATTGTTGACTAAAAAGATACGCATTATTATGCTATTACAAATTAACACTTTTTAACCAAACTTTGTTACTATAAAAATAAAATATTATGAAACGATTATCTTTTTTATTAAAAATAACCTGCATAGTGTTATTTACGGCATGCAACAGTGATGATAATAGCAATAATAATGTTGCATTAGATCCTTACATTAGTTTTAATGTGTCGGGATTTTTTTGGAGTAGTAATTCGGCGGTAATTGGAAGTTCGGTTACGGACGGTCAACACAATTTTACCGTTGCAGGAACTGACGAAACTTTTAATGGAGAAATTTCTTCATTTTCGGCAATTTTTTCAACGCCAGAACAAATCTCCATCGGAACTTATATTTTAAACGATGACAATGACGGTGGGGTAGCACTTACAAAACTCAATAACAAAACCTATTTAGGAGGAATGTCGTCCACAACTTTTACCCTAACAATTGAAGAAATCGAGGGTTCTGGTAGTAATAGAAGATTCAGCGGAAGTTTTGCAGGTACATTAGTCGGTCCAACTTCCGGAGACATTGTAACCATCAGTAACGGCTATTTTTCAAATTTCCCTATAGAAGTTGCTGACTAAATAATTATAAATTTAATACAATACAATCATGAAAATATTAAACAAAACATTCGCTACAAGATTTTTAATGCTTTTTTTATTTGGAATTGCCTTATCCGGATTTATTTCTTGCAACAATGATGATGACCAATCCGAACCTTCCACTATGGAATTGCTCACTTCTGGCCGTTGGTATTTTCAATCGAGTACTATTATATCAATAACTTCTTGCGACAGACAAGAATATTTTGATTTTTCTGAAGATGGATTATTAATTCTATTCATCACTGAAATGGTCGAAGGTACTTGTGAAAATCAACCTTTACAAAATCTCAATTTTGAATTATTGTCCAATAACAATCTTTTACTTAGGGACGATGCCGGAAACACAAATTCGCTTCAAATTGTCGCCATTAGCCAAAATACAATGGTTTTGAGACAAATTATGGACGATGGAACCAATCATGATTTAACTTTTGACAAAACCGCAGGTTAATTAAATCTCTAAAATCATGAAAACTCTAATTTTAGAATTCAGATTAATTACTGCTATTTTGATTTTATCGCTTACGCAAATTTCATGCAGCAACGACGATCGCGAACCAGAAACCACTTTCCAAGACTTATTAACCTCCGGAAAATGGTATTATCAAAGCAGTGGCGACACCTATCCCTACTGCATGAGACAAACCTATTTTGAATTTTTTTCAAACGGTACTTACCATCGACAACAAACTTATACTTTGGCAGGCGATTGTTTGCAAATGCCAGTTGAAACCGCAAATTACACACTCATTGGCGAAAATGCTTACTATTTACAGGAAGATTCTGCTCATCCGTGGGTGGTGACAAACATTACTACTGAAGTGATGGTTACCGAGTTTATGGGAACCGAAATCACTTTTGACAAAACGCCTGACTAACAATAAAAAAAATATCATGAAAAAAATTCATCTCATAATCGGCGGGTTTTTATTTTTTGCTTTCGCAAATGATACTCATGCCCAATTTTTGAAAGGACTAGGCGACAAAGCCAAAAAAGCTGCCGAACGAACCGTAGAACGTAGAGTAGAACGAGAAAGTTCAAAAAAAACGGATGAAGCGATAGACGGCGTTTTAGAAGGAAAATCAAAGAAAAAATCTAAAGATTCTAAAAATGATAAAACTGAAAAAGATTCCGGACGCAAATCCGGAAATAAAACCAATTCAGACTTTGAACCAGGAAACAATATCATTGTTCAAGAAAATTTTAAACTAGGAAACGAAGGCGATTTTCCACCCTTTTGGAATACCAATGCATCCGGAAAAATTGTTACTCTTCACAATGACCGTTGGCTCGAAATGAGTTCGCCCGGCGTTTTTTTGATGGAAAATGTAAAACAACTACCAGAAAATTTTACTTTAGAATTTGATGTATTTGTCCCTGATACTTTTTCCTATTACGATTATCCACTTTGGATTGTTTTTGCCAATTTAAAAAACAAAAAGGATTTCAATATTTGGAACAAATACAAAGAAAAACAAGGAAAAGACAAGCGAAATGGTCTGCTGCTCATGCTTCATCCGCAAGAAGAAGGTGGAAAAAAATTAGGTTACAGCGAATATGAATTATGGGAAAACAGCGAGAAAATTTCGTCAAACAAAATCAAATCACTGAACAGTTTTAATGTTAATAATAATCAAGTTAGGGTACAAATTTGGCGACAAAACCAGCGGTTAAGAGTATATCTCGACGGTGATAAAATTTGGGATTTGCCTACAATTTTTAACGAAAACCAAAAATTCAATACCTTGTTATTTAGTCGCTACGAATCAAAAGCTGAAAATAATTTTCACATTGCGAACATTCGTTTGGCTTCTTCCGGCGAAGATATTCGGTCAAAGTTAATGAACGAAGGAAAATTTAGTACCAATGCCATATTGTTCAATACCAATTCTGCTACAATTTTACCCGAATCCAATGCCACGATTTCTGAAATTGCCACAATTTTAAAAGAAAACAATTCTCTTTCCCTAACCATTATAGGTCATACAGATGCTGACGGAAATAAACAAAAAAACATAAGCCTGTCATTACAACGAGCACAATCAGTTAAAAATGAGTTAGTTTCAAAATATAAAATTTCCGAACGCAGACTAAATGTTGACGGTAAAGGCGACAGCCAACCAATTGCTGACAATCAATCTTCCGAAGGAAAAGCACAAAACCGTCGCGTGGAGTTTATCAAAAATTAAAGTTTCATAGGGTTTATTTTGAGTTAAGGCTTGCTGTATCTATTTCAATACAACAAGCTTTTTTTTTATAAATAAGTGTTTTATCACAAATATTATTCAAAACATTATTTTTCGATAGCACTTTTATATTTTTACTGCTCAATTTTTTTCACCTTAAAAAAGTCAAGATGAACGCAGGAAGAAAATACAGTTTAAAAGAATTTATCATTTGGACCCGAACCGAAATTTATAAAATAATTCCCATTGCCGTCATTCCAACTGTTGTTTATCAAATTTTCGATTGTACTTTCATTGCTTTCCCGTGGATTCCAATTGCTTTGATTGGAACTGCAGCAGCTTTTATCGTGGGCTTTAAAAATACCCAAACCTATAACCGTCTGTGGGAAGCCCGACAAATTTATGGCGCAATTATCAATTCCAGTAGGAGTTTTGGGATTATGGTCAGAGATTTTATTGTTGATGATGAAAACACCCGTTTGGCATTTATAAACCGTCATGTTGCTTGGTTAACCGCTTTACGATTTCAGTTGCGCGAACCCCGAACTTGGGAAAACATGGACAAATCTTACAATAAAGAATATGCCAAATTTTACCGAACTGAGGAACGACAAACCAACCTCAATGAAGAATTGGCAAAATACCTTTCGGATAAAGAACTGCAAGTTATTTTGACCAAAAAAAATAAAGCGACCCAAATTATCGCGCTTCAAAGCGAAAATTTGAAACATTTGTCAAATGAAGGAAAAATCCGTAACTTCGAATATGTGGAGCTTTCTAAGCGATTAAGTGATTTATACGACCAACAAGGCAAATGCGAACGAATCAAAAATTTCCCGTATCCACGGCAATTTGCTTCAATCAATTCCATTGTCATCTGGTTGTTTGTATTGCTTATCCCGTTTGGAATGTTAAACGAGTTTCAAAAATTAGGCGATTCATTCGTATGGCTTACCATTCCTTTTACCATTGTGGTGGGATGGGTTTTTGTCACCATGGATCGTGTGGGTGAAAGTACCGAAAATCCTTTTGAAGGTAGCGCAAACGACGTACCAATAACCGCTATTTCCCGAACAATTGAAATTGATTTACTTGATATGTTTGATCAAAATAATTTACCTGAACCAATTACTCCTTTTAATAATATTTTAATGTAAAACTATGAAATTAGAAAAAGTATTTCAAAACAACGAAAAATGGATTTCCGAAAAATTAGAAAAAGACCCCAATTATTTTAGCGAATTATCCAAGGGGCAAAATCCAGATATTCTCTACATTGGATGTTCCGATAGTCGTGTTACAGCAGAAGATATGATGGGTGTTCAACCCGGCGAAGTTTTTGTTCATAGAAATATTGCTAATATGGTGATTAGTATCGACTTGAACGCTATGTCAGTTTTAAATTATGCAGTTGAACATCTTAAAGTAAAACACGTAGTGGTTTGCGGACATTATTTTTGTGGAGGTGTAAAAGCCGCCATGCAAGCCCAAGATTTAGGCGTATTAAATCCTTGGTTGCGAAATATACGTGATGTTTATCGTTTACATAAAACAGAATTGAATGCGATAAATGACGAAAACCAACGCTACAACCGCTTGATAGAATTGAACGTTCAGGAACAATGTGTGAATCTAGTAAAAACTGCCGAAGTGCAAAAAGCTATCATTGAGAGAGATTTAAAAGTTCACGGATGGGTTTTCGACATTCATTCCGGGAAATTAATTGACTTAAATATTAATTTTGACAAAACCCTCGAAAACATTAGAGAAATTTATAATCTCGGACATGAATAACATATTAAAAGTTCGCCGTAATGGCGAACTTTTTTTTATTTCTAAAAAGTAAATTTCGAAACTTCATTTTGCGCTTTTTCAAATCCCGAAATCAAATCCGTCATGATATCGCTTACTGGTTTTACCTCATGAATCAACCCCGAAACCTGCCCAATTTCCAATTCACCATCATCTAAGTCACCTTCAAACATTCCGCGTTTGGCACGAGCCCTACCTAACAAAATTTTCAAATCCTCAACTGAAGCACAATTAGCGTAAGCTGTTTGCACTTCTTCATAAAATTTATTTTTGATTAAACGAACAGGAGCCAATTGTTTAAGTGTCACGTGCGTCTCGCCTTCGCCAATTGCCACCACTTTTTGCTTAAAATTTTCATGAGCAGAACTTTCTACCGAAGCCGCAAATCTACTCCCAATCTGTACACCATCAGCCCCTAAAACCATTGCGGCAAGCATCGCATTTCCGGTAGCAATTCCACCAGCGGCAATCAACGGAATCGAAATTTTTTCCCGCACCATAGGAATCAATGTCATAGTTGTCAATTCTTCCCTACCGTTATGTCCTCCAGCCTCAAAACCTTCGGCAACAACCGCGTCAACTCCTGCTTCTTGGGATTTCAATGCAAATTTAGAACTGCTCACCACATGAACCACCGTAATACCTTTTTCCTTTAAAAAATTCGTCCAAGTTTTAGGATTTCCAGCAGAGGTAAACACAATTTTTACACCTTCGTTCACAATAATCTGCATAATTTCCTCAATATTCGGGTACAACATCGGCACATTCACACCAAAAGGTTTGTCCGTTGCTTTCTTACATTTTTGAATATTTTCACGCAAAATCTCAGGATACATTGATCCAGCTCCAATCAAGCCCAAACCACCGCAATTACTCACGGCACTCGCAAGTTTCCAGCCACTGTTCCAAATCATTCCTCCCTGAATTACAGGATATTTTATTTTAAAAAGTTCGGTTATTTTGTTCATTTTTTATTATTTATGAATCGAATCGTCCCTGCGTTTTTGGCTTCCGAAGCTTCGGGACATTTTTCCGCTTTCGGCTTTAGTATTTTGCTCCGAAAATCTCCACAAAATAGCTATCACCTCTCCCGACGCTTCGGGACGTGGCTATGGGAAAAACGTCTTTTTTATCAGGAAACTTTCGGCTATTGCCAAACTTACAAATTTTTGTACAGAAGCTATCTTTAAAACACAAAAAAACCGTTACAAAGTTTTAAGTAACGGCTCCACACATTAATACAAAATCTTACTTCTTCACAATTTTGCCATTTTCAAAAAAACCGCCACTTTCTATTTGGTACAAATACAAACCCGCTGGTAAATGTTGAATATTTAATTGATTTTGGTTTTCATTCAAAATAAACTCTAAAACCTTCTGCCCAATTTGGTTGTAAAAAACAATTTTTCCACGAGAATTTTCTTTTGCTAATTGTACAAATAAATTATTTTCCGTAGGATTTGGATAAATTTTTGTTGCACTAAGTTCATTAAATTTCACCTCTAAACCATTCAACAAAGCGGTTGCAAAATCAGGAATTCCGTAGCCAAATTGTTCATTAGGATTCAAAAATAAATGCGCTGATTCTTTGATGATTTGCATTATTTCTACATTGTTAAAATTGGGCAACGCTTCCCATAAACACGCCACCATTCCAGCCATAATTGGTCCTGAAAAAGACGTCCCATTTGCCAAACCAACTGATCCCGAGGTTGTAGCCACAACTGAATTTTGTCCTTGAGCCATCACATCAGGTTTTATTCTTCCGTCATAAGAAGGTCCAATCGAGCTAAAACTTGCGTAAGCTTGCGCTGGTGTAACTGCTCCAACCGCCAAAACATTGAACGCATCTGCTGGAGCAGCGATATTAGGATTTGTCGAAGCTCCAGAATTTCCGGCAGAAGTCACACAAATCATGCCTTTGGCGAAAGCCATATTTGACCCTCTAGAAATAAAAGTTCTATTTCCTGTCATGTCAAGATAGCTATGGCTATAATTAGGATTGTCATAATTAAAATATCCTAATGAAGTGTTGATAATGTCAACTCCTAAACTATCGGCCACTTCGGCAGCTTCAACCCAGTAACTTTCTTCCACAGGATTCTCGCTCGAAACGTCTTCTGTTGTGAACAAATAATACGATGCATTTGGTGCAGTCCCAATTAACTGATTTTCCACATAACCACCCATTGTGGAAAGCACTAACGTTCCGTGGGAACCGCCTGAATAAAAATTATCACTTCGATTTACAAAATCGTAACCCCCAAAAATTTTTCCATTATTTCGCAAATTTGCGAACGGCGAAGCAGTATTGACATTAGGAAATCCAGCATCCATTACAGCTATTATTTTTCCGTTTCCGGTAAAATTCTGTTGGTGTAATAAATGTCCATTCAACATTTGAATTTGGTTTCCAGAAGTTCCATAATTGTAATTTACCTGAACTTCGAGATTTTTTTGCTGAATTTGGACTTTATTTTCGGATAAAATTCTAGCAGGAGCGTTTAAGTTTTTATTGGCATATTCCACGCGATCTACAAAAGTGAAATTTTGCAGATTTTGAATTGCCGACAATGAACCGCGAATGTGCAAGGCATTTAACCATTTGGATTTTGCCATAATCACAATTCCTGGACTATTAGAAATTTGCGTGATGTAATTTTCAGAAATTGGGACATCCGTTAAATCTAACGAAATATTTTGAGCAGTTCTTCTATCAAGTGCTCGTTGAGAAAGCATTGTTAACGGATTTGAGAGAAATGTTGCGGCATTTGGCTTGTCAGCAAAATAAATCCATGCGTCTTCTTGAGAAAAGGACTGAAAACCAATTAGTATAAATATTAGAAATGTAATTTTTTTCATAACGCGTTTCTGTAATTCTTCCCTCAAAGTTACGAAAATCGCCGATGTAAAATTTCAAAAAAAACCGAACTATTGTTCGGTTTAAATTATTTTTAAAGAATTTTTAAGCAATTACACCAGAGCCAATTAATTCATCTCCAATATGCCATGAAACAAATTGACCTTCGGTAATGGCGGATTGCGGTTCGTTAAATTCTACATACATTCCATTTTCAAACTGGTGCAAAGTGGCTTTTTGCAAGGGTTGACGGTATCGAATTCTCGCCATCACTTCCATCGTTTCGCCTGAATTGAGTTTTAAATCGGGGCGAATCCAATGCACTTCGCTCTTTTCTATGAACAAAGCGGATTTGAATAATCCGGGATGATTTTGGCCTTGTCCGGTATAAATAATATTGTTTTCGACGTCGGTTTCGATGACAAAAAGTGGTTCTTTCGTGCCGCCAACATTGAGTCCTTTTCGTTGACCTTTGGTAAAATAATGAGCGCCTTGGTGTTTACCTACTTTTTTTCCGGCTTGAGAAACGTAAGGCAATTTTGCTGCTTTAAATGCCAGTTCTTCTTCTTTCGAATCAAAAGTTTCTATTTTTTTTTCAAAAATTTTAGCATCTGCTGCCACTTCAAAAATATGTCCTTCTTTTGGTTGTAATTTTTGTTGAAGAAATTCGGGCAAACGAACTTTTCCAATAAAACATAATCCTTGTGAATCTTTTTTATCAGCAGTTACCAATTCCATTTTAGCTGCAATTTCTCGAACTTGTGGTTTAGTCAGTTCTCCGATAGGAAAAAGTGCTTTCGCCAATTGTTGTTGGGAAAGTTGGCACAAAAAATAGGATTGGTCCTTATTCGAATCCACACCAGAAAGCAATTGGTAAACTTTTTCACCGTTAATTTCAGTTTCGGTTTTTCTGCAATAATGACCTGTTGCTACAAAATCTGCTCCTAAACTTAGGGCGATTTTCATGAACACATCAAATTTTATTTCGCGATTGCACAAAACATCGGGATTTGGTGTTCGGCCTTTTTCATATTCGCTAAACATGTAATCGACGATTTTTTCTTGGTATTGCTCGCTCAAATCTACCGTTTGAAAAGGAATTCCTAATTTTTCAGCAACCAAAAGTGCATCATTACTATCCTCTAACCATGGACATTCATTAGATATAGTTACCGATTCGTCGTGCCAATTTTTCATGAACAAACCAATTACTTCGTAACCTTGCTCTTTTAAAAGATAAGCCGCAACACTCGAATCTACACCTCCGGAAAGTCCAACAACAACGCGTTTCATTTTTTATAATTTATGTTTGCAAAATTACGCAAAATGCCGCAACTAAAATAATTGCGGCATTTGTTTCAATAATATCATGATTGGTATTTTTTATTGACGATTTTCCGGACGTTTTCTGGCGTCTTTGTTTTTGCTGTCAATTTTAAATTTGTCTTGCTTGATTTTGTTAGGATTTTGCTTTTTCATCAACTTTCCATTTTCAAAGTAGCTCCAAATTCCAAATTTTTTGCCGTCTTTATATTGACCTTTAGTTACTTTACCAAAACCATCATCAAACATTGCGGGACCATCAAGCACACCATTTTTATAAAAAGATTCTTCCAGCAAGGTGCCTTTTTCGTTGAACTTTTTATAAGTTCCGTCTTTCACATCGTTTACAAAATTAGCTTGTTCAGCAAGGATTCCGTTTTTATAAAAAACTTTTCTTTCCCCGTTAAGTTTTCCTTCGACATAATATTCGAGCGTCATTATTTCCGGCGATTTAAAGTGGTAATATTTCCACAAACCATTGGCCAATTTATTAACTTCTTTACCTTCACTGACTTTATTGCCATTTTGGTCGAAAAAAATAGTATATGCAGAACCGTCAACTGCCGTAAAATCACGCGTAGCAATAATTGATCCTGCTTTGGTATCATCGAAAAATTTAAAAATTCCTGTTTCTCTTCCGTGGTTGAAAGTACCTTCATAGCGAGGTCTTTTTGAAGTTTCGTAAATGCCTCTCCATAAACCATGGCGTTTTCCATTGGCATCTAGCATATTAGTATCTTGGGCAAAAAGTTTAAACGTAAAAATCAATATGATAAAAAAGTATTTCATAGTATAGGATAATTATCGATGCAAAATTAATTTTTAATTAGTAACGGAAAAAGAAAACAAATAATATAATATGATTAGTTTTTATCATCAATACAATCTCTAATAATTTATTTAAATAAAAAAAATCTACAAAATAACAATTATCTGAATTAACATTATTTTAATGATTTGTAGCTAAAATAGTTAATTTATTATTAAATGTTAGTTTTTATTAAGTTTTATTGTTTTTATATAAATTTTAAATATATAATTTTACTTAAACATTAAACCAATTTTATTATGAAAAACTTACTCAAAAAATGTACAATCGCTTGCTTGGCATTGACTATTTTATCATGTAGTGACGATGACAACAACAATTCTAATCAGCCACAAACTATTGCAGATATCGCTGCTGCTAACGGCGATTTTTCAGTTCTTGTAACTGCATTAAATAGAACAGGCTTAACAACGGTTTTAGATGGCTCGGGACAATATACCGTTTTTGCCCCTACCAATGCTGCATTTAACACATTTTTCTCATCAATTAGCACTCCGGGAAATACAGTTACGGTAGAAAATGTGCCTGAGGCTACACTCAGAGCAATCTTACTGTATCACGTAATTGGCGATGAAATCACTTTTTCTGAAGTTCCTGCCTCAGGATATGCCACTACCTTATCAACTTTAAATTCTGCTGCAAATGGTCCTGGTATCAGTATGTTTTTGCAAAAATCAGGTGGAACAATTACAATTAATGGTGGCGTTGATAGTAAAGGAGCCACAACCACGCAATCGACAGCTGATATTCAAGCGAGCAACGGGGTAATTCATGTGGTAGATAGAGTAATCCAAATTCCGACTATCGTTGACCATGTTATTGACAATCCCGAATTTGAAACATTACAAACTGTAGTAACAAGTCCTGCTCAAAGTGGTGTTTTAAGCGCGCTGTCTGGTTTGACGCCTTCCGCTCCTGCAACATTATTTGCTCCAAACAATGCAGCTTTTGCGACTGCATTAGGTTCTGGTGGATTTGCCAATGGTGCTTCAGATGCTGCTGTCACAAAAGTTTTACAGTACCATGTAACTACTGCTGGAAATGTTCGCTCAACTCAATTATCAAATAACCAAGTAGTTCCGATGTTTACAGATCCTGTACAAAGTACAACCATTATTTTAGGGACAAATACTGTTGATGTTCGTGATTCTGCTAGCAATCTATCAAGAGTTTTTCAAGCAGACATTCAAGCATCAAATGGCGTTATTCACGGTGTAAACAGAGTTTTACAACCGGTTTTATAATCTAAGCTATTTAAAAAAAAAACGCAACTTTGAACATGCCCCAAAAAGTTAGACACTATTTGGGGCATTTTTTATGGAAAGAAAAGTTAAGTATGATTACGCATTTAAATTAGAATGTGTTAAGTTAGTTTTAGAGAAACATTATTCTGTTTTGTAT
>NZ_JAABLM010000004.1 GCF_009915155.1 Flavobacterium ichthyis
TCGTTGCAGCAGCGATTGAAGTGGAAAGCCCGGAGGCAGAAAAACTATTTTTTGTGCCCGGAAAAAACAGCGACCAGCGGAAGCTCGTTTTTTGGGCTACAAAAAAAGTTTTTTCTGCCGAGGACTTATAACGGAAAGCGCGACCGCTGCCCAAATGATTGCTGTAATTTTTAATTTGATTGATGTAAAAGGTGGGTTGGGTTTTATGCGTAAATTTGGTGTAAAATCAATCATTATGAAACATTTAGAAGATAAAAATTTGCGTGAGAAATCAGCAAGTGAAAAGGAAAGTGAAGCGCTAATTGAGCAATATAAGTTGAACGACGAGGCGTTTAGAAAGAGTAGCAAAGAGGATTTTGTGGAAACGGTTTCGAAGTTTCACCACGAGGATGAAAGAAAATCAACGGACAAAAAGCAATAAAAAAGGCTCCTTTTGGGAGCCTTAAATTATTTGATACTAATTGCAAATCCGCCACTTGGCGCCATTTGTTGATTGAGTTTTGTTTTAGAAGTAACTTTGATTTTTTTAATTTGGTATGATTGCGGATTAGTTTGGTAATGTGCGTTTTTTCCATCAGCGTAAACAATGGCTTCAAACGTTTTTCCTTTCGGCAAAAAGCTAAAATCCACAGTAGCAGTTCTTGAATTTTCATCCGTGATACCACCCACAAACCATTCGTTTTTATCTTTTGCTTTTCTAGCGATGGTGATAAAATCTCCAGGTTCTGCTTCCAAAATATAGGTATCATCCCAATCGATTGCCACATCTTTAATGAACTGGAAAGCGTCCAAATGTTTGTTGTAGGTTTCCGGTAAATCAGCCGCCATTTGCAAAGGGGAGTACATCGTAACGTAAAGTGCTAATTGCTTTGCTAATGTAGTGTTTACAATTGAATTATTATCCGGGTTGTAAGCGCTAACTTTGGTTTGGAAAATTCCTGGCGTATAATCCATCGGACCTCCCATAAGTCTTGTGAAAGGTAAAATAGTAGTATGGTCAGGATTGTTGCCACCAAATGATTCGTATTCTGTTCCGCGAGCGGATTCGTTTCCGATTAAATTTGGATAGGTTCTGCTCAATCCTGTGGGGCGAACCGCTTCATGAGCATTCACCATAATTTTATACTCCGCTGCTTTTGTAATTGCATACAAATAATGGTTATTAGCCCATTGACCATAATGGAATTCGCCTCTTGGAATGATATCGCCTACATAACCACTTTTAACCGAATTATAACCATTATCTACCATAAATTGATAAGCCTGATCCATATGGCGTTCGTAATTTCGGATGGAACCAGAAGTTTCGTGATGCATCATCATTTTTACACCTTTTGAAGCTGCATAACGATGTAATTCTTTTACGTCAAAATCAGGATAAGGAGTTACAAAATCAAATACATAATCTTTAGATTTTCCGAACCAATCTTCCCAACCTTCATTCCAACCTTCAACCAAAACGGCGTCAAATCCATGCTTCGATGCAAAGTCAATATACTCTTTTACATGAGCAGTATTGGCTGCATGTTTGCCGTTTGGTTTTGTTTTGGAATAATCCAATTCGCCTAATTTTACACTGGTCAAATCATTGTAAGCCCAAGAACTTTTTCCGGTAATCATTTCCCACCAAACGCCAACATATTTTACAGGTTTAATCCAAGAGACATCTTTGTATTTCGTAGGTTCGTTTAAATTTAAAATTAATTTCGAAGCCAAAATATCAGCTGCTTTGTCGCTTACTACAATGGTTCTCCAAGGCGTTTGTGTGGACGCTTGCATATAACCTTTATTGCCTATAGCGTCAGGAGTCAAATAAGAATTTAAAATAAAATTTTTATCGTCTAGTTCCAAATGCATGGCAGAATAATCAACCAAAGCTGCTTCGTGAATATTGATGTACAAGCCATCCTTGCTTTTGAGCATCAGAGGCGTTTGCAATCCTGTATCTGAAAACGGGTATTGTGAAGCATTTGGCGTCACGGCTTCTTTCATTTTTCCTCTCACTTCTGATAAATTTGAAGTAACCGTGCTGTATTCTTGCGTGTCAAAATCCCCTGGAAGCCAAAACGCTTTGTGGTCGCCATTTAAAGCAAATTGCGTTTTTTCTTCTTTAATTACAAAATAGGTTAGGTTTACTTGCTCGGGAAATTCGTATCTAAAACCTAAACCATCGTTAAAAAGTCGGAATCGGATGTTGATTTTTCTGTTTTTTTCTGCTTTTTGCGAAAGCACTACTAACAATTCTGTATAATGATTTCTGATGGTTTTTTGCTCACCCCAAACTGGTTCCCAAGTTTCGTCAAATGTAGTGGTACTGGTTTTTTCTACTGAAAATCCGTCAAGAAAAGAGGGGACGTCTTTGGTTTCAATTCCCAATTTGCTGGGTTTAATAACCGCTTTATTTTTGAAATTTAATTGATAAATAGGTGTTCCTTTAGTGTCAAGGCTGAAGGTTAGCTTTAAATTTTTATCGGGCGAAGTAATTTCTTGTGCCTGAATTGAAAAGCCAATCAATAGCAAAATCAAACTGAAAGTAGTTTTCATATATATTAAAAGATTTGCATTAGTTTCCCGTAAAAGTAAAAAAATCATCAGTTTTTTGCCTGTGTTTTTGTTTAGATTTATAAAATCAGATGTATTACAACGTTATAGTAAATAATTTTGTTGAAAAATATTTCCAAACTAAAATTCAACCGGAAGATTTTTTCCCAACTTAATCATAAGTAATATCTTTGTAAAAAAAGAAGTGACGAACGCACATCAAAAAGCAGCAAAAACCGCTTGGTTTAGTATAATTGGCAACACATTATTGGCTTTAATAAAATATTTTTCGGGCGTTTTTGGAAATTCTTATGCTTTAATCGCTGACGCAATTGAATCTACTTCGGATATTTTTTCTTCCTTTTTAGTGTTATTTGGAATAAAATACGCCAGCCGTCCTGCAGATGACAATCATCCGTACGGTCATGGAAGAGTAGAGCCGTTAATGACCTTTTTGGTAGTGGGATTTTTAATTGTTTCGGCTACAATTATTGCGTATGAAAGTATTTTAAATATTAAAACACCACATGATCCGCCGGAAGTTTGGACTTTAATTGTACTGGGGATAATTATTTTATGGAAAGAGATTTCTTACAGAATTGTTATCAAAAAAAGTAAAGAAATCAATAGTAGCTCTTTAAAAGCAGATGCTTGGCATCACCGGAGTGATGCAATTACATCAGTTGCTGCATTCATAGGAATAAGCATTGCGGTCTTTTTTGGAAAAGGATATGAAGCTGCAGATGATTGGGCAGCATTGTTAGCATCTGGGTTTATTTTATTTAATTGTTATAAAATTTTTCGGCCTGCTTTAAGCGAAATTATGGACGAACACCTCTATGACGATTTAATCCATGAAATACGCAGGATTGCGTTAGAAGTGGACGGGATTTTAGATACAGAAAAATGTTTTATACGCAAGGCCGGCATGAATTATCATGTAGAACTTCATGCTATTGTAAACGGAAAAATTTCGGTGAAAGATGGGCATTGGTTGGCACATAAACTCGAGGATCACTTGCGATTAAAACTGCCAGAATTGGGTCACGTTTTGGTACATGTTGAACCAGATGTTTATTGATTAAAATTTTTTTATCTGGGTATATTTAGTTTAATTTCGTCTAAAGATTTTCCGCCTTTGATTCCGAAATCTAATGTGCGAATCGGGAATGGAATCGAAATGCCGTTTGCATCATACGCTTTTTTAATAGCAATAATGGCTTTATTTCCAATTGCTAAATAAGAGGGTTGTTCGGGTGTGTTAATCCATATTCTAACGGTATAATTTATGGAACTATCACCAAATTCGGTATAAAACATAGAGGTTTCGTCAATGTCTGACAAGCCTTCCATATTTTTCAATGCATCTAATGTAATTTGTTGAACGCGTTCTAAATCTTCTCCGTAAGAAACTCCCACACTTAAATCAAACCGCCGTTTTCCCAACATCGAATAATTTTCGATAGGATTTTGAAAAACATTTTTATTCGGGATAATCACCATTTGTCCTTGAAACGTCATTAATACCGTGTCACGTAAGTTTATTTCAATGACTTTTCCCATGTAATCACTAATTTTTACAATTTGACCAATTGCAATTGGTCTTCTAAAAGAAATAAAAATCCCTGAGATAAAATTAGCGGCAATATCTTGGAACGCAAATGCCAATGCTAATCCAATTATTCCAGCACCCGCAAGAATTGATGTTACGGCTTTGTCTAGTTTTAAAATGCTTAACGCAATGAAAAACGAAATTCCGATTAAGGTAAAATGAACAATTGAGGTGAATAAGTTGGTAAGTGTTGGATTAGGCGAAACTTTCGATAATAATTTGGCGATGAAGTTTTTTAAAATTTTTGAAAGGAAAAGTCCCAAAACTAAAACCGTGGCTGCCAAAGCGATGTTGGGTAACATTCTGATGAAATCATCTGCCCAATTGATTAATTTTTCAGAGATTAAATCGTACATTTTTTCGAAATCCATGCGTATAATTTTTTTTTAAGCTTATTGAAAGGTGATAAGTTACGAAAAATTTCGGCAAAATAAAACGGCAATTTTTTTTTTAAATCCAAAAAAAAAGCTCCAGATTTTTCTGAATATTTCTTTTAATTGGGTTTAAATCTCATTCTCAAAAAGTGTTTTATACTTCAAATCCAAAAGAAGCAAACTATAAAATTTTCATCTCAAAAAATGAGTATGAGGCTGTTGATTTGGCAAATATATTATATAAGATATTCATAACTCATTACGTCTGTCATAACAAATTATCATTTATACTTTCTATTTCTAAAATCGTTCCTTGCTCATTTTCATTAGCATCTTCAAACCAATATTTATTTTTTATATCTGTAAAATATTCTCTGTCTTCTTCAAATGGAAGCGTTAGTTGTCTTGCTTCTAAATCAGAATATTGAGACCAGTCTGTTTCAAGAAAAATCCATTGTTTTTCTCCTTTCTTTTTTGTTTTTAAAGTAAGTTTAGAACCTAATAAATCAACTGCAAATCGTCCAATACCTTTTTTACCTACAACTTTTCTATTATAAGGTTCTGGAGATGTCCTCTCTCTTCTTTTGCTACTTGTTCCTATGACCATCCATTTGTTTTTGAGGTCATTTAACTCCATTCCCAAACCATCATCTTTTATGATAATTTTTGATTTTTTACTTCTCGGATTAACATCTGTAAACTCTACTTCAACTCTGTCTGCATTAGCATCATATGAATTCTTTACTATTTCAAATAATGCAGTAATCCTGTCAGTTATAAGTTCTCTACCTAAAAGCCGATAAGAACTAACGTCAAAATTGAAGTTCAGGTAATTTATTTGAGTTTGATTTGGTTTGCTCATTCAACTTTTCTTTAGTTAATTTAATTATCTGGTCAAATATTGCTTTTGCCAATAAAGGTGGAACGGCATTTCCTATTTGTTGCTGTTGCTCTGACAATGTCCCCTTGAAAACAAAGTCATCTGGAAAACTTTGTATTCGTGCTGCTTCTCTTACTGATAATCCTCTATTTTCAAAAGGATGTATTAGCATATTCTTTCTGTAATTTGCTATTACCACAGATGGTTGTTCTGGATGTAATCTCCTATAAATACCGCTATGACAATTCGATATATTACTGTAATTGGTCATTAGTTCAGGAGGTATTGATTGCCAATTTTCTCCAACACCAATATACCTATAACGCTCAATTACATAATCCTTATTTCTTGACACATAATTTTGAGTAGCTATTTTCGAGTTTTCTCTCATTAATTTAGCATATTCACTAACGCCACCTTTTTTATATGGTAATTCATCTGTTAAAGTACCATTTTGTAGAGATGGTAAATCACTAATGGCTTGCTTGATGTTTACCTTTTTTTTATGTTTTTCAGGGAATGTAAAATCAACATCTAACATATTACCAACCATAAAAAACCTATTTCTCTTTTGAGGAACTCCATAATCGGAAGCAAGTAATACTCCGTCATTGATTTTATATCCTAACTCTTTAAATCGCTCCCTTAATTCTGATAAAACTTTTCCTTTTCCGAAAGACACTATACCCTCAACATTCTCAAAGACAAACCAAGTCGGCTTTAACTCATCAACAAGTCTAATAAATTCATTAAAAAGGCTATTGTTAGAATTATCCTCATTTCGTGTTTTCGTATTAGATATAGAAAAACCCTGACACGGCGGACCCCCAAACAGAGCAAAATAATCCTTTTTAGTGCTTAAAAGAGTACTATTAACTTTTTTTATATCATCACATATAACGTCTGTTTCTGGATGATTGGCTTTAAAAGTATTAGCCGCAGATTGATTGTTTTCAACAGCAATATCAATTTCTATTCCTGCCATAATCGCTCCTAAACTCATACCTCCAGCACCACTAAAAATATCTATTGCATTAAATCTCATAAATTAAAAATTTATCTCAATTTTTCCACCAAGTCCTTTTTCGACAACTTCTATTAATGTTTGAACTTTAATGTTATTTCCGTTTTCTCCCTCTATCTTAGAGATATAACTCCTCTTTTTACCAACTTTTTGAGCTAACTGTTCTTGGGTTAAACATTTCTGCTCTCTGGCTTCTTTCAACATTTCTCCAATATTTTTGCCTGATATTTTCATAGTAAAAATTTAAGAATAGAACTTCATTTATATTATTATGAAGTTACAAATGTAATTTAAAAGTTGCAATTAAAAAAATATCATTGATTTGAAAGATTAATCTTAAAATAAAAAAACTAACTGTAATTATTTCATTAATTTACTCAACTACCCAATAATGAATATCAAAGAAGTAATAAGGATTATTGTACTTAAATAAGAAATTGGGAATCTCTCGGGAATTTTTAAAACAAAAAACCCGTAACTACTTTATTATAAGTTTGTTACGGATT
The DNA here is from genome assembly GCF_009915155.1 of Flavobacterium ichthyis. GTDB lineage: Bacteria > Bacteroidota > Bacteroidia > Flavobacteriales > Flavobacteriaceae > Flavobacterium > Flavobacterium ichthyis. The sequence goes on from NZ_JAABLM010000004.1 coordinate 6,938, forward strand.
TTCTTTGTAGCGGGAACAGGACTCGAACCTGTGACCTTCGGGTTATGAGCCCGACGAGCTGCCTACTGCTCTATCCCGCGATGTTTCGAGTGCAAATATACAACCATTATTCGTTTCTGCAAACGTTTTTACGAAAAAAATCTTTTATTTTCGCTATTGGGCTGATATGACTACCTTTGCATCATAAAATATTTTTCATGTCACATAAAGCAGGTTTCGTTAATATCATCGGAAATCCAAACGTAGGAAAATCGACCTTAATGAATGCATTCGTTGGGGAACGACTTTCTATCATCACATCTAAAGCACAAACAACACGTCATAGAATCCTTGGGATTGTTAATGGTAAAGATTTTCAAGTAGTTTTTTCCGACACTCCGGGAATCATTAAGCCTGCATATGAGTTGCAGGAATCGATGATGGATTTCGTAAAATCTGCTTTTGAAGATGCCGATGTTTTGATTTATATGGTAGAAACCGGTGAAAAAGAATTAAAAGACGAGGCATTTTTCAATAAAATTATTCATGCAAAAATTCCGGTTTTATTATTGTTGAATAAAATTGATAAATCAAATCAGGAAGTTTTAGACGAGCAAATAGCCCTTTGGACCGCAAAAGTACCCAATGCACAGATTTTCCCAATTTCGGCATTAGAAAATTTTGGCGTACCTGAAGTTTTTGCAAAAATCGTTGAACTTTTACCACAATCGCCACCGTTTTATCCAAAAGATGCTCTAACAGACAAGCCCGAACGTTTTTTTGTAAACGAAATCATCCGTGAGAAAATTTTGCTGAATTACGACAAAGAAATTCCATATGCGGTAGAAATTGAAACCGAAGAATTTTTAGAGGACGAAAATATTATCAGAATCAAAGCGGTGATTATGGTGGAAAGAGACACGCAAAAGGGGATTATCATTGGGCATAAAGGTTCGGCGATTAAACGAGTTGGTGTTCAGGCGAGGGAAGAAATGGAGAAATTTTTTGGTAAGCAAGTTCACATCGAAATGTTCGTAAAAGTAAATAAAGACTGGCGAAGCAATGCTTTTCAGTTGAGAAGATTTGGTTACAACAACAAATAATTAATCAATAATTTTTTGGGCAACATTGAGGAGTTCACGCATTTGCTGAGCTCCTTTTTTTCTGTTTAAAATAGCAATTGCATTAAGCAATAACAATCCATTTGCAATAGCAAACATCACGACCATATCAAATTTTATTGACGCGCCAACTGAGTGTTTTGAATATGCAATAACGCCAAAAAGAATAAAAAGAATTCCTAAAATAAAATGTAATCCGACAAAAGTTACCCATAAAAGTGGATTAGGACCAAATGTTCCTTTTACAAAAGTTTGTCCGTCTTTTGTAGCATCAAGTTCGAGATGAAGAGTTGGCGACCAAAATTCACGTTTGAGAGCGCCAATTCCCAGCCAAATATGATTCCCTGCCTCGCTAAATTTAAAATTGATATTCTCATCAGATTTTAAATCGTGGTAGTTCCCCAGAATGTCCTGAATTTTTTTGGGCGAAAATCGGCTGAATTTAGGTCTCAATTTTATATTTTTTTCAAAATCCATCTCGATAGCTTTAACTGTAAATTTAAATTTTTATTTTCTTGGCATGTGCTAAATTTCCGTTAAACAATATTTGAAAGTTTAATTTCTGTTTATCCACACACTTTTACCGCTATTGTCTTAATAAAAAAATGTTACCTTTGCACAATATTTGAAAAAAAGCTATGAACAACATTGTTGCTATCGTCGGGAGACCAAATGTGGGTAAATCCACACTTTTCAACCGAATGATTAAAAGGAGGGAAGCAATTGTAGATTCGGTTTCGGGAGTAACCCGCGACAGAAACTATGGGAAAAGCGAATGGAACGGAAAAGAATTTTCTGTAATTGATACCGGAGGTTATGTAAAAGGTTCGGATGATATTTTTGAGGGAGAAATCCGCAAACAAGTAGAATTAGCTATTGACGAAGCTGACGTAATTATTTTTGTGGTAGATGTAGAAGAAGGTATAACACCAATGGATGAAACCGTTGCCAAATTGTTGCGTCGCGTTACAAAGCCTGTGATTATGGCAGTTAACAAAGTGGACAACGCCATGCGCGAAAAAGATGCTGTAGAATTTTACAATCTTGGTTTGGGTGATTTTTACACTTTTGCCGGAATTTCCGGAAGTGGAACAGGTGAATTACTCGATGCTTTGGTAGAAGCTTTCCCAGAAAAACCTGAGCCATCAGGAGAAGAAGAAGAGTTGCCACGTTTTGCGGTTGTAGGTCGTCCTAATGCTGGAAAGTCAAGCTTTATCAATGCGTTAATTGGAAAAGACAGGTATATTGTTACTGATATTGCCGGAACAACTCGTGACGCCATCGATACAAAATTTGACCGTTTTGGTTTTGAATTCAACCTGGTTGACACCGCAGGAATTCGCAGAAAAGCAAAGGTTAAAGAAGATTTAGAATTTTATTCGGTTATGCGTTCAGTGAGAGCCATTGAGCACGCTGATGTTTGTATTTTGATGATTGATGCCACGCGAGGATTTGAAGGGCAAGATCAAAATATTTTTTGGTTAGCCGAAAAAAACCGAAAAGGTGTAGTGATTTTGGTAAACAAATGGGATTTGGTTGAAAAGGACACCATGTCTGCCAAACAGTACGAAGCAAAAATTAGAGAAGAAATTGCACCTTTTACGGATGTGCCAATTATCTTTATTTCGGCGTTAACCAAGCAAAGATTATTGAAGGCTTTGGAAGAAACCGTAAAAGTTTTTGAAAATAGAAAGCAACGCATTCCTACTTCAAAATTCAATGATCACATGTTGAAAATCATTGAAAATTATCCACCACCAGCATTGAAAGGAAAGTACGTGAAAATTAAATTTTGCATGCAATTACCAACACCTACGCCACAGTTTGTGTTTTTTGCGAATTTGCCACAGTACGTGAAAGATCCTTATAAGCGTTTTTTAGAAAATAAAATTCGGGAAAACTGGGATTTAAAAGGTGTTCCAATTGATATTTACATCAGAGAAAAATAAACGAAAAACGAGCCGTAAAGCTCGTTTTTTTTATGATCAAAAGTCAATTTAATTTAATAGGTTGGTTTTCGTACCAATCTTTAAATTTTTCGGGTTATCAATTTTTTAGAAGAGCACGTGAGTCGTTTTCGATTTAAAAAAAAGTATTTTCTTGTTAAAACTATTGTAACAAATTTTAAAATTACATACTAATCTTATTATTTAGCAGTTATATTTTCTTACAAACGATAACCCTATTCAACCCATGCAACGAATTGTCCCCCTGATTTTCTTATTTTTTCTTATTGTTATTCCTGCAAATTCTCAAAATTTTACCATCAAAGGAAAAGTGATGAGTAAAGAGGTAAAAACACCTATTGAATCTGCAACGGTTTATTTGACCAAAGAGCAGGATTCCTCAATGATTGATTACACAATTTCTGACAAAAACGGAAATTTTTCAATTCCTATTCGCAAACAATCCCAAGCTTTCATCGTAAAACTTTCCATGATTGGTTACGAAGTTTTCGAAAAACGATACGAAAGTTTAGAAAGCGATATTGATATGGGGGAAATATTTATTTCGGATGATGTAACAACGCTAGGAGAAGTTTTAGTTGTGGGCGAAGCACCTCCAGTTCGGATTAAAAATGATACGTTAGAGTTCAATGCTTCATCTTTTAAAGTTCGACCGGATTCTAACGTCGAGGCTTTGCTAAAACAACTTCCCGGAGTAGAAATTAATAAAGACGGAAAAATCACAGTTAACGGAAAAGAAGTAAATGAAATTTTAGTCAACGGAAAATCTTTTTTTGGCAAAGACGGGCAAGTTGCCATCAAAAATCTTCCTGCAGAAATAATCAATAAAGTACAAGTTTCGGATACAAAAACAAAAGAAGAAAAGCAAACTGGTCAAGGAGCAAGTGGTGATAAAGCCAGCATCAATCTTACCATTCAGGATGACAAAAATAAAGGATTGTTCGGGAAATTTACAGGAGGTTATGGAACGGATGATCGATACGAAGCCAGCGGTTTGCTCAATTATTTTAAAGACAAACAAAAATTTAGTTTTTTAGGCGCTTCTAATAATATAAATTCCACCGGATTTTCCATGGACGAAATTTTCGATTCTATGGGAGGTGGCCGAAATCGATCAATTTATACACGTGGAGACGGCTCGTTTAATATCAATGGAATTGATTTTGGAGGAGGTTCAGGAATCACCACTTCTAATATGATTGGATTAAATTATTCTGATGAATGGTTTAAAAAATTTGACCCAAGCGCAAGTTATTTTTTCACAAATTCAACTACTGAAAATGATACCAGAAGCCGAACTGAAAGTTTCTTAACTAATGCTGATGGAACCAATTCAAGTTTTATTACCGAAAGCGTTGGTTCTTCTGAAAATAGGAATGACGGCCACAACATGAGCTTTGAATTTGAATATAAAATTGATTCGCTTACCACTTTAAATGTTACGCCATCATTCGTAAAAAATAATTCCGAATTTAGAAGCCGTTCACAACAATCGTCTTTAAATAATATTGGCTTAGTGAATGAGAGTGATAGTGAAAATTTTAACAATACTATTAATTCAACATTTGAAAATGATTTATATCTCAACCGAAGATTCAAGAAAAAAGGCAGAAGTCTAGGCATTGCTTTTAATCATTCAAACAAAAATTCTGACATCGACAACGTAACCAATTCCGAAACTTTTTTCTTTCAAGATCCAGAACGCACTGAAGATATCAGGAGACAAAAAGAACAAGACGGTATCCGGGATGATCGCTATTACGTGCGATTAGGTTATAGCGAACCACTCAAGGATTCATTAAACATCACCGTTCGAGCAGCTTACGAATGGAAAGATTATTCAATGAATAAAAACACCTTTAATTTTAACGAAACCAGCGAAGCTTATGATGATTTCAATTCGTTGTTGTCCTATTCAATGGATTCGAGAACCACAACTTTTAATCCATCTGCTGCCCTTAATTTGCGTAAAAAAAGTATCAGTGGAGGAATTCAATTAGGAACTGAAGTAACACACTTTGATAACGGTTCGCTTTTCGATGGCACCGAAAGTAAAATCAATAAAAAATACATATATCCTTCGGCAAATGCTTGGTTAAGTTACCGAATGTCTAAATCTAAATCACTCTATTTTTATTATGATTTTGATGTTCGAATGCCAACAGCCATGCAAATCCTTCCTGTAACAGATTTAACCAATCCATTATTTCAAAGAGTTGGTAATGTAAATTTAGAACCTACTAAAACGCATAATTTTCACTTGAATTTTAACAATTACGATTATGCTTCTCGTTCCGGATTTTACTCTTATTTCGGATTTTCGTTTAACGAACGGGCCATCGTTACCTCTAGAGTTTTTGATGTTACTGATTTAATCAACCGAACCACTTACGAGAATGTTGAAAATACCTATTATGGTTATGGCGGAATTTCTTGGAATAAAACCATCAAAAAAGAAGAAAATACTTTCCGTTTTGGAGCTGAATTAAACTTAAATGTAAATTATGATAAAGGTTTGACCAATAATTTATTATACACCGCAAAAGGTTACAACATTAGTCCAACCATTAATTTAGGATGGGATTTAGGTGAAATATTGACGATTTCACCAAGTTACACTTACACCTTTGACGCCAGTAATTATACAAATTACAGCGTTGATAAAGCCTCAAATTTTTTACACAACATCAAGTTCCAAACCACCAGTTATTGGCCAAAACACGTAGTCTTTGGTAACGACTTTGGTTATACCTATAATTCTAACATTTCCGACGGTTTCCGTAAAGATTTCTTTCTGTGGAACACCAGTTTAGGCTATAATTTTTTCGAAGACAAATTATTGTTTAAAATAAAAGTCTATGACATGTTAAACCAAAACCAAAGTGCCGTACGATACATCAGCCCCGAAAGTATTCGGGACGTTGAAAACACAGTATTAAAGCGTTACGCCATGTTTTCCCTAACCTATAAAATCGAAAAATTTGGAGGTAAAAAAGAAAGAAACCGCTTCGAACCTTAAATAAAAAACGGCTGAAGAAAATATTTCTCAGCCGTTTTTTTTTGTATTTATTTTTTATTTGGAGCGAATCGCTTGGGCATTTTAGTTATCCATTTTCCTGCTACAAAAACTCGCTTTAAACCTGCTTTTAATGGCAGGTTTATGAGCTCAAACAAATTTTTGTATCAGGGCTAACAGAAAAACCATTTTCGTTTTCAGTAATCGTCCGTAACCAATAGTAGCGTTAAAAAGTTATACGAGAAAAGTGAAATCTTTTTTCAAAAAAAAGAAATTTACCAACTTCCACCAGCTCCACCACCACTAAATCCACCGCCACCAAAACCACCACCAAAACCACCACCAGAACTTCCGCCAAAACCACCAAAACCGCCACCTCCGGAATTTCTTCCCAAGCTGCTTAAAATAATGATATCGGCCAAGTCAATGCCACCACCACGATTACCACCATTGCGGTTATTTTTATTCCGAGAAATGATGATGATTAAAATGACAAACAAGATGATAAAAAAAATAATGCCACCAATGGCAGAACCAACTTGATTATCCGCTTTGCGTTTGCCTTTATATTTTCCTTTTAAAACATCAAAAATAGCATCTGTTCCTTTGTCGAGTCCGGCATAATAATCACCGTTTTTAAATTCCGGAATAATGACGTTACGGGTTAATTGCCCAATAATTCCGGCGGAAAGCCTGTCTTCAACTCCATAACCTGCCGAAATCCAAATTTTTCTTTCTTTTTCTGCTAAAAGCACAATCACGCCGTTGTCATTTTCTTGACTTCCTCCAATTCCCCATTTTTGTCCCCAAGCTGGAGTTAAAATTCCAATGTCTTCTCCTTTTAAACTTTCAATGGTAATCACCACAATTTGTGTGGTAGTGGAATCAGAATAGCGAACTAATTTTTCTTCCAGCGCCACTCTTTGTTGGTTATCTAAAATTGCAGCATAATCGTAAACACTAGTTTGAACCTTCGGGATAGGAGGAATTTCAAATTGTGCAAATGAGGCGACATTCGCAAAAAAAAGTAAAATAAAAAAGCTGTAAATTTTTTTGTAAGTCATCCTTATCCTTTAGAAATTTCGTTAGACAATTCATCCTTATCTTTGTCAGAAAAAGGGAAATATTGTTGTAATCTTTCGCCTGCACGAAGAATTCCGGCCACCAAACCTTCTTTGAATTTCCCGGTTTTAAAAGCATCAATCACCACATCTTTAGTACAATCCCAAAAATCTGCTTCTACGACTTTGTTAATTCCTTCATCGCCAATAATGGCAAAAGTATGGTCTGTCACGCCAACGTAGAATAAAACGCCGTTTTTAAGTGCGGTTTGGTTCATGCCCAAATAATGAAAAACCTCCTGAGCTCTTTCGAGCGGAGGTTTTTCGGTATGGTCTTCTATATGAACCCTAATTTCACCCGAAGTATTTCTTTCGGCTTGAGCAATTGCGCTAACAATTTCGGCCTCTTCTTCAGGTTTTAGGAAATCTTCAACTTTAGACATATAATTATTTTTTTATGATTCCCCTTTTGGGGTTAAGGGTCTATTAGAATTTTACTTCTACAGGTTTATCAGCTCCTTCAACCGATTTAAAGTATGGTTTCTCAGGATAACTTCCGCTTAAAAACCAACTGTTAGGAATAGTCAAAACATAACCATTATATACCTGAACTTGTTCGTTAAAACGTGTTCTTGCGGTTAAAATTTGGTTTTCTGTACTTGCTAATTCGTCTTGTAATTTCAAGAAATTTTCGTTGGCACGCAATTGTGGATACGCTTCCACAGAAACCAATAATCTTGATAAACTCGAAGAAACATTAGATTGCGCTTGTTGAAATTGTGCCATTTGTTCTGGAGTTACATTTGCCGGATCAATTGTTACCGAAGTTGCTTTGGCTCTGGCTTCAACCACAGCCGTTAAAGTTCCTTTTTCGAAATCTGCCGCACCTTTTACGGTATTTACCAAATTTCCAATTAAATCATTTCTGCGTTGGTAAGCAGTTTCTACATTTCCCCATTCTTTTCCAACAGCCTGATTGTGTTTTAAAGCGGTATTTTTAATTCCAACTACCCAAAATCCGATTATTACCACCAGTGCAATAATAATTCCTACAGGGATTAACCATTTTCTCATGTTTGTTTTGTTTTTGTGTTTAAATTATTGATTGATTTTACAGCAAAAATTTTGCCATATTTTTTTTACAATTCGTTTTTAATTTCTTTTAATTGTGCTTTGATGGCTTCAAGTTTGGCTACAATTTCAAATTTGTCCAGCGTTTTTTTCTGACCTTCTTTTAAATGTGTTTTTGCGCCATCAAGTGTAAAACCGCGTTCTTTCACCAAATGATAAATGAGCTGCAAATTTTTTACATCTTCGTGCGTAAACATGCGGTTTCCTTTGGCGTTTTTTTTAGGTTTGATGATGTCAAATTCTTTATCCCAAAACCTTATCAGCGAAGCATTTACATCAAACGCTTTGGCTAATTCGCCAATACTGAAATATCTTTTTTCTTGAGGTAAATCTAAATGCATTTAAATATTGATGATTGAATTTTCGTTCTGCTAATTTAAGAAATTCGTTTAATCAACACAGCGGATTGTTCAAATCTTTTAGAATTAGTTGGTTTGCTTTATTTTTCAATTCAAAATATTGATAAATATGCTATTTTTGCAGGTTAAAAAATGCATCAATTTAAAAATTTCAGCTTTTTTTCTAAAAAATATAAAAAACAGCCTGTCATCAAAATAAAATAATGAAAGCACAAGACATCAGAAAGCAATTTCTTCAATTTTTCGAAAGCAAACAACATCTCATTGTACCTTCAGCTCCAATTGTGTTGAAAAATGATCCCACGTTAATGTTCAACAACTCAGGAATGGCACAATTCAAAGAATTCTTTTTGGGGAACGCCACGCCAAAAAGCAGCCGCATTGCCGATACGCAAAAATGTCTTCGCGTTTCCGGAAAACACAATGATTTGGAAGATGTTGGGTTTGATACCTACCATCACACCATGTTCGAGATGTTAGGGAACTGGAGTTTTGGCGATTATTTTAAAAAAGAAGCTATCAATTGGGCTTGGGAATTGCTGACGGAAATTTATAAAATCCCAAAAGAAAATCTTTACGTTTCGGTTTTTGAAGGAAATCCAGCCGAAAATGTTCCGTTTGACCAAGAAGCGTGGGATATTTGGAAAAATTTGATTCCCGAAGACCGAATTATTTTGGGAAATAAAAAAGATAATTTTTGGGAAATGGGCGACCAAGGACCTTGTGGACCTTGCTCAGAAATTCACATAGATTTAAGAAGTGAGGACGAAAAGTCCAAAGTTTCCGGTAAAAGTTTGGTGAATAATGATCATCCGCAAGTGGTGGAAATTTGGAACAACGTATTTATGGAATTTAACCGTAAAGCCGACGGTTCGCTTGAAAAATTACCAGCCAAACACGTGGATACCGGAATGGGTTTTGAGCGTCTTTGCATGGCTTTGCAAGGTGTGACGTCTAATTACGATACTGATGTTTTCACGCCGTTAATTGCCGAAGTTGAAAAAATTACCGGAAAAAAATACACCCCTAACGAAGTTAAAAATATTGGTGAGGAGCAAAATAAAACGAATATTGCGATACGTGTTATTGTCGATCACGTTCGTGCGGTTGCTTTCGCTATTGCCGATGGTCAATTGCCTTCAAATACGGGAGCAGGTTATGTAATCAGAAGAATTTTGCGTCGTGCCATTCGTTATGGTTTTACATTTTTGGATACAAAAGAGCCGTTTATTTACAAACTGGTGGCGGTTTTAGCCGAACAAATGGGCGAATTTTTCCCGGAAATTAAATCGCAACAAACGTTGGTAACCAATGTAATTCGAGAGGAAGAAGCATCGTTTTTAAGAACTTTAGACCAAGGTTTGCAATTGTTGGAAAATGTGGTAAAAGATACCGAAACCAGCGAAGTTTCGGGTGCAAAAGCATTTGAATTATACGATACATTTGGTTTTCCAAAAGATTTGACAGCTTTGATTTTAAAAGAAAAAGGAATGTCTTACAACGAAGTTGAATTTGAAGCTGAATTGCAAAAACAAAAAGACCGTTCGCGTGCAGCTTCTGAAACTTCAACTGAAGATTGGACAATTTTAGTCGGCGGAAATGTGGAAACTTTTGTGGGTTATGACGAAGTGGAAAAAGAAGTAAAAATCACACGTTACCGCAAAATTGATTCTAAAAAAGACGGAAAATTATACCAAATTGTTTTAGATGCCACACCTTTTTATCCGGAAGGTGGCGGTCAGGTAGGAGATAAAGGAAAATTGATGACACCAAACCAAGCCATTGAAATTCTCGATACCAAGAAAGAAAATAATTTGATTTTGCATTTAACCAAAGAATTACCCGAAAATCCTGAAGGAAAATTTATGGCATTGGTCAATACAAAATTACGGGGCGAATCTGCGGCAAATCACTCGGCAACACATTTGTTACATCAAGGGTTGCGCCACATTTTAGGAACACACGTGGAACAAAAAGGTTCATTAGTAGCGCCAAATTATTTGCGTTTCGATTTTTCGCATTTTTCTAAAGTTACGGATGAAGAACTGGAACTCATAGAAAATTTTGTAAATGATAGAATTACGGAGCAGTTGCCACTCGTTGAACGCCGCGAAATTCCTTTTGCGCAAGCAATAGAAGAAGGAGCAATGGCATTATTTGGTGAAAAATACGGTGACAATGTGAGAGCAATAAAATTTGGCGAAAGTATGGAACTTTGCGGTGGAATTCACGTAAATAATACCGCTGATATTTGGCATTTTAAAATTACATCTGAAAGTGCTGTTGCAGCTGGTATTCGTAGGATTGAAGCCATTACCAATCAAGGAGTAAAAGATTATTTTGCCAATCAAGAATCAATGCTGAAAGATATTAAAAAAGCGTTGAAAAATCCGCAAGATGCGATTAAAGCTGTAAATTCTTTGCAAGACGAAAATGCCAAGTTGAAAAAACAAGTAGAAGCTTTACTGAAAGACAAAGCTAAAAATTTAAAAGCTGAATTAATTGCTGAAATTCAGGAGATTAACGGTGTGAAATTTTTGGCAAAACAAGTAGATTTAAACGCAGAAGGAGCCAAAGATTTAGCTTATGAACTGGGGAACTTGGGTAAAAATTTATTTTTAGTTTTGGCTACCGCCGAAGACAATAAACCGATGTTAACTTGTTATGTTTCAAAAGAATTAGTGGCTGAAAAAAATCTAAATGCCGGACAAATCGTTCGGGAATTAGGTAAATTTATCCAAGGAGGAGGAGGAGGACAACCGTTTTTTGCCACAGCTGGAGGTAAAAATGTTGCCGGAATTGAGGAAGCATTACAAAACGCGAAAAATTTTATTTTGTAAAAAAAAATAATAATTTGAAATTGAAAACCACAACTTCGCCGTTGTGGTTTTTTTTGAAAAGTTATATCGTTTCGGTATATTTTCTAAAATTGTCTAAAATAGCTTGCCAACCCGCTTGCTGAAATTCAATTGGATGCATATCTTCTGGATCAAAAATTTCTGTAACACGAGTTTTTTCGCCTAGATCTTCAAACTTGATGCTTACGAATCTGGCATCTGGCATTGAATATTCTATCAATTTTAAATGTTCTACAGCCGAATACTTTCCTTCAAAATCAAAACTCATGCTGCCGTCTTTTGCCGCCATCGTATAGGTAAAAACGCCACCAACTTCAAGGTTATTTTCTGCTTTTGGACAATGCCAATCATCGGACGCAAAATTCCAATTCATTACGTGTTTGGTTTCTGTAAAGCTTTTCCAAACAATTTCAACAGGTTTGTTTACTTCAGTTTGCACGGAAATTTGCTGTTTTTCTTCGTTCATATTTCTTGATTTTTGACTTTGTTTTAAACAAATGTATATGTTTTTTTTATAAATTTATGATGCGATAGCAAAATTTAAACCACACTCCAAGCCACGCAACTTTTGTATATTTGTAATAAAAAATATGCACTTTTCCACACCAATTCCTATTTTAAAATCTCAATTTCCTATTGATTATTCGTCGAAAATTTTGATGTTGGGTTCGTGTTTTGCGGAAAATATTAGTGACAAATTTTCTTACTACCAGTTCCAAAATACTGTCAATCCGTTTGGGATTTTATTTCATCCTGTAGCATTAGAAAATGTGATTCATAGGGCTGTTAATGATTTGGAATTTACTGAAAACGATATTTTTTTTCACAATGAAAGGTGGCATTGTTTTGAAGTACATTCGGAAATGTCACAACCGGATAAGATTTCTTTTTTGACAAAACTCAACAGCAATTTATTTTTACTGAAAAAGGCAATTCAAGAGGCTTCATATATTGTCATCACATTAGGAACTGCCTGGATTTACAGAAATTTGACGAGTGGAAATATTGTTGCCAATTGCCATAAAATTCCGCAAAAAGAATTTGAAAAAGAATTGCTGTCAATTGAATCTATTCAGCTGAAAATTAAGAGCATGATTTTTAAAATAAGTAAGATAAATCCTTCAGCAAAAATTATTTTTACGATTTCACCGGTTCGCCATACCAAAGACGGTTTCGTCGAAAATCAACGCAGCAAAGCGCATTTAATTACTGCGCTTCATGCTGTAATTTCAGTTCCCTCTTCCGGGGTTAGGGTGTTTTATTTCCCCAGCTATGAAATCATGATGGACGAACTCCGCGATTATCGGTTTTACGCTGAAGATATGATTCATCCGAATAAAATTGCGGTTAATTATATTTGGCAAAAATTTTGCGAAAGCTGGATGACCACTGAAACGATCGCAACGATGCAAGAGGTTGATAGTATTCAGAAAGGTCTTTCACATCGAGCATTCAACGTACAATCGGTTTCGCATCAAAAATTTCTCGAAAACTTGGATAATCGCGTTCAATTATTGCAAAAAGTTTACCCTTGGATGCAATTTTAAAAGTTTCTTAAAAATCGATTTTCGGCACATTTTTTATTGTATATTTTAAAATCAAAATAAAACTTATGATTAGAAGAATTTTGTACGGCTTTGCAATAGTTTTGGCAATCATTTTGCTTTTTCGCTTTTGTGAATTTAAAAAAGAAGATACCGCAACCATCGAATACGATTCGAATTTAATTCAAGAACAAATTGTAAATGTTGGGAAATTAATTGTAACCGAAGGTCATTTTGCAGAGGTTTTGACGTACAAAGACAGTGATAAATATTTGATGGATTTAGTGTCGATTGAGAAAAAAGCGCTCGTGGTTGTAAATGCCGATGTAACCGTGGCTTATGATTTGCGACAGATGAAATATGACATTGACGAAGCAAATAAAACCATTACAATTACGCATATTCCAAAGGAGGAAATCAAGATAAGTCCCGATATTAAATTTTACAACATCGAACAAAGCCGATTGAGTCCGTTTACTGGCGAAGATTACAACAAAGTGAACAGGGTTGTGAGGGAAAATTTGAAGAAAAAAATAGAAAAATCTACACTGAAATCCAATGCGCAAAACAGATTAATTAGTGAATTTTCCAAAATATTAATTACCACAAATTCGCTGGGATGGACTTTGAAATACAATGGCGAAACTGTTGATAATGGTAGTATTGATAATATTTTGATGTAAAAAAAATGCTGAACTTCATTACCGAATTTCAGCATTTATTATTTTATTACAAGAAAAATTTACGCTTGTTCTTTTTCAAAAATTAATTCGATTCCATCGTTGATTAAATGGGCAATTTCGGGTCTCGAAGTTTTTAAATTTTCCAAATGAAGCATTACTTTTTCCAATAAATTTCCGGTTGGATTTTCGTGCAAAATTTCTGCTATTTCTACTGATAAAAGCCAGTCCTTAGGATGATTTTGCTGTACGTTGAAAAAAATTTCCTCTAACGAAAATTCAGTTTGTTTTCGCTCTCGAATATTACGTACATTTTTATACAAATTTTCAAGTGCTTGCCTTTGCGAATTTTTTTGTGCTTTCACCGTTTGACTCGAAGGAACGTGGGTAATTAAATCAAAACTTTTTGCATCTGCAGGACCCGAAAACGCCGAGATAACTTTTTTCCCAACTGCCATATCGAAAATTCCCCATTCGGGTTGGAAGAGCACTTGATTTTCGTAGGTAACGGTACAATTTTTAAAGCTGATGAGGATAATTTTTCCTTGTAAATTTCTGGTACCAGTTATAATTTCCCCCGAAACTGTAATTCCGCCTTCAAATTCGAGCGAAGTATATTCGCCTTCGTAAATAGCGTAAGCCTGCAAATCTCGCGGACTCATGTCTTCTATTGCTAAATTTATGCCTTTGAGTTTTCCAATTGGACTTCCAAATCCTTCCGCGTGATAATTCGTGGAATGTCCAACTAATTCTTTTTCACGATAAGATAAAGCAGTTTTTCCGCTTGTTTGAATGTAAACAGGTTTTCCTTCATTTTCGATGACATTTGAAAAAACACCTGAGATTTGTAATCCGGTGCTTAATTCAATCGTTCCAAGTGCTTTGGAATTAATTAATTTTTCAATTCCTGAAAGTCCGCCTGTTCTCAAAGCCATAGTGTTCGCAAATTCTTCCAAAACTAAACTTAAATGCGCAAAATCTGGCGTTACGAAAAGTTGAGGTTGTGGCTTTGTGATGTCAAAACTTTGGTTAGCTGCTTCAATCGTGTAGGGAAGTTTTTCCACCTTATCAGTCATACACCAAGCGCTTTCGCCTATGGATGATAGCAATCCGGCACCATAAATTTTTGGGTTTTCTAAAGTGCCAATCAGGCCGTATTCTACCGTCCACCAATGTAAATTTCTGATTAAAGCCATTTCAGATAAATCATCGGTTTTTTGCTGTAATTCATCTACTTTTTTCTCAATAGCATCAATTTCGGCCTGTGGTGTTCCTTCGGCTTCCTTTAAAATAGATAATAAGCGAATGGCTTCGTAAATTTCGTAATCGTGTGAAGAGGAAATGGCTTTGCTTCCAATTTCTCCAAATCGTCTTAAGTATTCTGCATATTCAGGATTGGCAATAATTGGCGCATGTCCGGCACCTTCGTGAATAATATCTGGAGCTGGCGTATATTCAATATGTTCTAACTGGCGAATATCTGAAGCAATCACTAAAACATTATACGCCTGAAATTCCATAAAAGCATTTGGGGGAATAAAACCGTCAACGGCTACTGCAGCCCACCCGATTTCCTTTAAAATTCGGTTCATCCCATACATATTTGGAATATTTTCAATTTCCAAACCAGTTTTTTTTAAACCTTCTAAGTAAGAATTGTGGGCAACTTTGGAAAGATAATCAACATTTTTTCGCATTACATATCTCCAAACCGCTTGATTGATTGGAGTGTAATCTTCATAATTTTGCGGCTTGATAAATTGTTTTAAATGTGCCGGAAGTCTATCAATCAGTGGATTGCTTTCAAACTCAGTACTCATAATTCAAACGTTGTAGTTGAGGTGTAAAGGTATGGTTTTATCGCTAAAAAAGAAAACAATTTTAGCTGTTGTTAAGATTTAAGAAATCGCATTTGAGAAAAAAAATCCACAGCTATAATAATTTCAAGCTGTGGATTTTTATAGTATTATTTAACCGAAATTATTTTTTTTCGGGTGGATATTGGGCTAAAATTTTTTGTACAAATTCTTGAATTCTTTCGTCTTTCTTTTTAATATTTTGCGTAAGCACTCCAACACCTTCACCTTGCCAGATTAATTCTTTTTTCTTGGCATCGATCAAATCAATGTAAAGTGTTCCTTCGGTAGATGTAGAAACGGTGGTGTTTGTGCCTCCCCACATCCATGGATTCCAGCCCCAGCCCCAACCATAACCCCAACCGGCGTTAAATTGGTTCACATCAACTTGTTCTCTAGATTTTGTGAAAATATTGACTAGTAAGTCAGGATTAGAGCTTTTGGTAAATCCTTTAGCATTCATTTCAGTTTCGATGGCTTTCAGAATTCTTTTTTTGTCTAAATCCGAAACTTCAACCTTGTCAATACCTGACTTATGAAAAGCATACGATTTATACTGATTAAAATCGACACTTTTATCATAATCTGTTGCTACACGTACAGAAGAGCACGAAGCTACAACCGTGAGCAAGATAAGCGGAATTATTCTTAAAAATTTCATAGCGGTAATTTTTTATTTAAAGATAGTAAATTATGGCGTTTTATCGTTTATTTTTTTCCTTAAAACTCTTTATAGCACCAATTACCGTTAATATTGAAGATGCCAGCAATACTAGAATTTTTGGGATGGTATGGGTGAAAATCATTCCTAGAATAAAAAAACCCATTCCCATAAAGAGTAACGTAATGCTGTTTAAATTCTTCATTTAATAATTTTTATTAGAAATCTAAATGTGACTCTTCCACCTGATTTGGGAGGGTTACTTTTAGTAACGGTTCTTGCTGCATCGCTCGTTTAATTGCGAAAATTGCTTCGTTGTTTCTAGCCCAACTTCTGCGGGAAATGCCATTATTTACATCCCAGAAAAGCATTGATTTTAAACGTTTTGATGCTTCTTGAGAACCATCAAGAACCATACCAAAACCACCGTTAATTACTTCGCCCCAACCAACGCCACCACCATTGTGAATGGAAACCCAAGTTGCACCGCGGAAACTATCGCCAATAACGTTATGAATCGCCATATCGGCTGTAAAACGAGAACCGTCATAAATATTTGAAGTTTCGCGGTAAGGAGAATCGGTTCCAGAAACATCGTGATGATCACGACCTAAAATTACATAGCCAATTTCGCCTCTGGCAATCGCTTGATTAAAGGCTTCGGCAATTTTTATTCTGCCTTCTGCATCGGCATATAAAATTCGGGCTTGAGACCCAACTACTAATCTATTTTCTTGAGCACCTTTGATCCATTGGATATTATCGGCCATTTGCTGTTGGATTTCCTCTGGAGAGTTTTGCATCATTTCTTCTAAAACTTCACAAGCAATTTTGTCGGTTTTGGCTAAATCTTCTGGATTTCCCGAAGCACAAACCCAACGGAAAGGGCCAAAGCCATAATCAAAACACATTGGTCCCATAATATCCTGAACATAACTCGGATATTTAAAATCTATTTTATTTTCAGCCATAATATCGGCTCCAGCTCTCGAAGCTTCAAGCAAGAAAGCGTTTCCGTAATCAAAAAAGTAAGTGCCTTTTGCAGTATGTTTATTGATAGCATCTGCATGACGACGAAGAGTTTTTTGTACTTCTTCTTTGAATTTTGCAGGGTTATTCGCCATCAATTCATTCGATTCTTCAAAAGTATAGCCTGTCGGATAATAACCTCCAGCCCAAGGATTGTGCAACGAAGTTTGGTCGGAACCTAAATCAATGTGTAAATTTTCCTGGTCAAATCGTTCCCAAATATCCACCACATTTCCTAAATAGGCAATCGAAACCACTTCTTTGTTTTCCAATGCTTTTTTGACTCTTGGAATTAATTCGTTGACATTATCAATTATTTCATTGATCCAACCTTGTTCGTGACGAATTTTGGTGATTTTCGGATTCACTTCTGCACAAACCGTAACGCAACCTGCAATATTTCCAGCTTTAGGCTGTGCACCACTCATTCCACCTAATCCAGAAGTCACGAATAATGCACCAGAAGGCGATTTTTTTATTTTTCTAAAACCATTTAAAACCGTGATGGTCGTTCCGTGAACAATTCCTTGTGGTCCGATATACATATAACTTCCAGCTGTCATTTGACCGTATTGGGAAACTCCAAGAGCGTTGAATTTTTCCCAATCGTCTGGCTTAGAATAATTTGGAATCATCATTCCGTTAGTAACTACCACACGAGGCGCCTCTTTATGCGAAGGAAATAATCCCATTGGATGACCGGAATACATCACTAAAGTTTGCTCATCAGTCATTTCCGATAAATATTTCATTGAGAGTAGATATTGAGCCCAATTTTGGAAAACTGCTCCATTTCCACCATAAGTAATCAATTCGTGAGGATGTTGTGCAACAGCATGATCTAAATTATTTTGAATCATCAGCATGATGGCTTTTGCTTGCTCTGATTTTCCTGGATATTCCGAAATTGGTCTTGCATAAATTTTGTAATCCGGACGAAAACGATACATATAAATTCTTCCGTAATCATTTAATTCCTGCAAAAATTCGGGTGCTAAAACAGCGTGATGTTTTGGTTCAAAGTATCGAAGCGCATTTCTTACGGCTAATTTTTTTTCTTCAGCCGAAAGAATTTCTTTGCGTTTCGGGGCGTGATTGATGCTAGTGTCAAACGGCTTGATTTGCGGTAAATCAGAAGGAATTCCTTGTTGTATTTGTTCTTGAAAAAGCCCCCCATTCCCAATAGGGGGAGTTGTTGGAGCGGAGATATTTTGTGAATTCATAAAAGTATATTTTAAAAATCTATTTTCGGTTGTGGTTCCCCCTTTGGGGGTTAGGAGGCTTTTTATAAGGACAATGTCTGCAACCATTTGTGCAACAATAGCCTCGCTTGAGATGATATTTTTCGGTAAAACATTTGTAACCCTCGGGCGTGTAATAAAAATCTTCACCTTCAATCAATTTATTTTCATTATTTTGCTGATTCATTTCTTGAAGTTGATTTTTAAAATTAATTTTTCAAAAATAAATAATTTTCGGTGGCTTTAAGTGCAAATTATTATAGAAATCGTCAAAAATAAAAAGATAAGCTCAAAATTCGTTTACAATAAATGTTAGTCTTGGTTTCAAAATTTTTTATTCCCAAAGGTTATCGCGGCATTACCATTTTTCCGTTTGTGATTTTGCATTCAATTGAGGATAAAGAAGATTTGTGCTTGCTTAATCACGAAAAAATCCACATTCGCCAACAAATAGAAATGCTGGTTTTGCCTTTTTATATTTGGTATGTCATTGAATTTTTTATAAAATTTTTGAAATATAAAAACTGGAATAAAGCTTATCGGAATATCAGTTTTGAAAAAGAATGTTATACCAATGAAATGAATTTAAATTACCTAAAAAAAAGAACTTTCTGGCATTTTTTTAAATATTTATGATGCGAATTCCCTCTCATAAAATTAACCTGAACCATAACGGAATTTCAATCGAAATACGCCGTGAAGATTTGATTCATCCTTTTATTTCGGGGAATAAATTTAGAAAACTGAAATACAACTTGCTTCAAGCGAAAAAAGATAATAAGAATAATTTACTCACCTTTGGTGGAGCATTTTCTAACCATATTGCTGCCGTAGCATTTGCGGGAAAAGAACAAGGTTTTCATACCATTGGAATTATTCGTGGAGAAGAGCTTCAAAATAAAATTCAGGAAAATCCCACACTTCAGTTTGCACAACAACACGGGATGCAACTTGAATTTATTCCTAGAAACGAATACGCTAACAAAACGGACGGCGCATATCTTGAAAAACTCAAACATCAATTTTGCGATTTTTTTCTCATTCCTGAAGGCGGTACAAACGAACTTGCCATAAAAGGTTGCGAAGAAATTTTATCTCCCGAAGATAAAACTTTCGACTTTATTTGTTGTGCCATTGGAACCGGAGGTACGATTTCCGGAATCATTAATGCTTCTTTTGAAAATCAAAAAGTTTTAGGATTTCCGGCACTTAAAGGAGGTTTTCTTACAAAAGAAATCACTACATTTGTCAATAAAAATAATTGGGAACTAATTGAGGATTACCATTTTGGAGGTTATGCCAAGATTACACCCGAGCTCGTTTCGTTCTTAAATCAATTTTTTAACCATAATAAAATACCGTTAGATCCCGTTTATACTGGCAAGATGATGTATGGAATTATCGATTTGGTTCAAAAAAATTATTTTCCGCCAAATTCAAAAATTTTAGTCATTCACACCGGAGGATTGCAGGGAATTGAAGGCATGAACCAATTGTTAAGCAAAAAAAACTTACCCAAAATAGAATACCATGTTTAAAAAATTTTTAATTCTGGCAACAGTCTTGCTTCTGGCAAGTTGCGGTTCGTCAAAATCAAAAGTATCTTACAAGAAAAAAACGGCCACGAAATCGAAAAGAGAAGTGGTAACGAAAAAATCTTCACCCAAAATTGTCACCAAAAAAACCACTACAAAAACCACATCAACTAACAATCCAGAAGTAATAGAATCCACTTCTCGAACCGTAGTTTATGCCGATGTTGTAAATAATTATGTACAAGATTTTAAAGATATTGCCAAAAATAATATGCGAGAATACGGCATTCCCGCCAGCATTATTTTGGCACAAGGAATTTTAGAATCAGGTGCCGGACGTGGAACGCTTTGTAAAACCGCCAACAATCATTTCGGTATCAAATGCCATACAGGTTGGACAGGCGAAAGCGTTCGTCATGATGATGATGCCGCACAAGAATGCTTCCGAAAATATGCTGATCCCGCAGAATCTTACAAAGATCACGCGCTTTTTCTCACCTCTCGCGGTCGATATGCATCCCTTTTTAAATTAGACAAAGATGATTACCAAGCTTGGGCAAAAGGCCTAAAAGCTGCTGGTTATGCCACTGATCCCAAGTATCCGGACAAATTAATTTCATACATCGAACGTTACAATTTGCACCAATATGACAGCGAAGTTTTAGGCAAAAGCTTCACGCCAATCCGCAAAAGCGAACCGATTGTGATTAACAACGAAAACCGTGGCGATTTTTATGAAGTAACCAAAGGCGACACGCTTTACTCCATTTCAAAACGTTTCGGGACTACCGTTGACGAGCTTAAAAGACTCAACAATCTCAGCGACAACGCCATTTCCATCGGACAATCCATAAAAGTAAAATAAACTTAAAAGCCGGATTCAAGTTGAGTTCGGTTTTTTTTGGGCAATCCCGAAGCGTCGGGACAGGCATTTCTAGCTCCCGAAGCTTCGGGACATTTTCCTGCCCTTACTGCAAGTTTTTCCCATTCAAAAAAAGCGGGAAAAGGTTTTCCGTACGATTAGGGCTAAAAGAAAAATCATTTTGGTACAAGCAATCGCCAGTACCAAACTTAAAGGTGAAACTATCCATAAAAATAAGATTCAACTTTGTAACTTTGCCACGTTGTAACTTTCAAAAATAAATCATGCAATATAAAAGAAGCAGCCAGCTTTTTCACGAAGCTTCACAAGTGATTCCAGGTGGCGTAAACTCTCCGGTTCGGGCGTTTAAAGCCGTTGGAGGAACACCAATATTTATCCAAAAAGCAAAAGGAGCTTACCTTTACGACGAAGACGGAAATAAATTAATTGACTACATCAATTCTTGGGGGCCGATGATTTTAGGCCATGCTTTTGAGCCCGTTGTCAATGCCGTAATTGAAAGAACGAAACTCGGAACTTCTTTTGGAACACCAACCGAATTAGAAACTGAAATTGCCAAATTAGCCGTTTCAATGGTACCTAATATCGACAAAATACGTTTCGTAAATTCCGGAACGGAAGCTTGTATGAGTGCCGTTCGCTTGGCTAGAGGATTTACCAAACGCGAAAAAATAATTAAGTTTTCCGGTTGTTACCACGGTCATTCTGATTCTTTTTTAATTGCCGCTGGAAGTGGCGCCATCACTTTCGGGACGCCAAATAGTCCCGGAGTGACTCAAGGAACCGCAAAAGACACTTTGCTTGCCCAATACAACAATATTGAAAATGTCAAGGCTTTATTTGACGCAAATCCTAACGAAATTGCCTCCATCATCATCGAACCAGTTGCAGGAAACATGGGATGCGTTCCGCCGAAAAAAGAATTTTTACAGCAACTTCGTGAATTGTGTACAAAAAACGGAACCTTATTAATTTTTGATGAGGTAATGACCGGTTTCCGATTGGCAAAAGGTGGCGCTCAAGAATTATTTGGCGTTAATGCCGATATAGTGACATTTGGAAAAGTAATTGGTGGAGGACTTCCGGTTGGGGCTTTTGCCGCGCGAAACGAAATCATGGATTATTTAGCGCCAAATGGTCCGGTTTATCAAGCCGGAACTTTATCAGGAAATCCTTTGGCAATGGCGGCAGGATTGGAAATGTTGAAGTCTTTGAATAATGATGCAGAAATTTTTAAAAGATTAGAAGAAAAAACGGCTTATTTAGAAAAAGGAATTCGGGAGAAGCTGGATAAAAATAATGTGGTTTATACAATCAATAGAGTAGGTTCGATGATTTCTGTGCATTTTGCTAAAAATGCTGTAGAAGATCTGCAATCAGCAGCAGCGGGAGATAATGAAACTTTTAAGAAATTTTTCTACGGATTATTACAAGAAGGCGTTTACATTGCGCCATCAGCTTACGAAACTTGGTTTATTACCGATGCGTTAACCTACGAAGATTTGGATTTTACCATCAACGCAGTTGATAAGGTTTCGCAGAATTTTTAAATTTGTAGATGATTTGAAAATATAAAGGCTTCCAAACGGAAGCCTTTGTTATTTAAAAAACGCAGATTATTTTTGCGTTAATTTTTTCAATAATTCAGGTTTTGCATCCAATTTTGCCATTTGGTCTGCGGATAAAGTACCTCTCAATTTAGCGTCAACCGACTTGTGGATAATTTTCTTTTTTGCCTCCGATGTTCCTGATTTAGAAAGGGCTTCGTGTTTGCTTTTAAAAAGTTCCAAAAAAGTTTCTTCTGCTTGTTTGGTGATTGTAATTTCCTGTTTTAGAGCTTCCACATCGCTTTTCGCCAAATCGTTTGCATTTTGTGCAAATGCCATCATATTGAAAACTAAAAAGAATAAAACGGTCATTAATTTTTTCATTTTTTATAATCGTTTAGATTTATAATACTGATAATATCAAATTTAAGACCATTTTTTAAATTTAGCTGTTAAATTATTTTTTCTTTTCTTTTCTGTCTTTCAAACGGTCTTGCATTTTTGCTTTTTTTTCGGCTTTTAAGGTTTGGTATTTAGCGTATTGATCGGCTGTTAAAATCTTTTTCATTTTGGCGTCGTTGGCTTCCATTTCTTTTTCTCTTTCGGCTTTCATGAGTTTCATTTTTGCCTGACGGTCTTCTTTTTTTGCTTCTCTTTTGGCTTTGTTTTCCGCCATCAATTTAGCTACTTCTTTTTGTTGGGCATCAGTGAGATTAAGCTCCGAAGTGATTTTTTCTAACTGTTTTTTGTTTCTTTCTTCTGGAGATAACTTGTCTCTTTGTGGCAAATGTTCTCTTTCTGGTCTAGCTCTTTTTTCGCCAAGGGTTTTTTCTTGTGCAAAAGATGTCATCCCGATCATCAATAATGCTGCAATCATCATTTTTTTCATAAAAGTGTTTTTTAATTTTCTAGTTTGATGATAAGACAGTTGAGAATTAAAAAAGTTTAACGTGGGTTATCATTTTTTTTAGATTTTTAAAAATGTTGTAGGAAAATGAGTAGTTTGTGCTGAAAAGACAATTGCGTTTTATAGCAAGACGTTCTGTTGCAGCAGCGATTGAAGTGGAAAGCCCGGAGGCTGAAAAACTATTTTTTGTGCCCGAAAAACAGCGACTTTAGGAGCTCGTTTTTTGGGCTTACAAAAAAAGTTTTTGGGCCGAGGACTTGTAGCGGAAAGCGCGACCGGAGGGGCTGCTCAAATTATTTTTATTTTTTTGGTAAAAAAAAAGCTGCCTTTGCAGACAGCTCGTTTTTTATTTTAGTAATTGATTGTAAATCTTGGTGTTAGCTTTAAGTTTTGCAAAATTTTCTTCGCCAATGCCTTTGATTAATAGTGCTTCAACGTCGGCCTCAATTTGTTGTTTTTGTTCTGCTGTAAGGTTTTCTTGCAAAGCGGCTTTGTGCTTGTGATAGAAAGCGGCTTCGGCTCCTTTTTTAGCATTAGCGTCAAGTTTTACAACGGTTTCTAATGTGGCAACATTTTTCTTGGCAGTTTCTCGCAAGTCAGTGCTTTGGGCTTGGATTGCGAAAGCAAGGAAAAGAGCAAGAAGTGTAAATATTTTTTTCATAATTTTTTGGTTTAGTTGAGAAGGTCAAATCTAATTCTTTTTAAGAAATAAACCAATAATTTTTATTTTTTAACAATTGGCTTACGTCAATTCTACAATTTTATCTTCGCCGTTCACGACCACTTTTACCAAAGCATGTTTTGAAAGGGCTTTCATGCAAGCATCCCATTTTTTTCCGCTTAAACCAGCTGATTCTTTTAAGGAAGTTAAAGGCATCACGTTTTCGTTGGCTTTTAAAATATCGATAATCGATTTTTCTTCGGGTGAAAGTTCGATTTCTGCGTTTTTTTTCTCTGGACGCATTTGTGGAAAGAACAATACTTCTTGAATTGATTGATTGTTCGTTAAATACATGATTAAACGATCCATTCCAATTCCTAAACCGGAAGTTGGCGGCATTCCGTATTCTAACGCTCTTAAAAAATCGTTGTCAATAATTCCGTTTGCTTCGTCGTCACCTCTTTCTGCCAAGGCCATTTGTGCTTCAAAACGTTCCCGTTGATCAATCGGGTCATTTAATTCTGAATAGGCGTTTGCGATTTCTTTTCCGCAAATCATTAATTCAAAACGTTCTGTCAATTCTGGATTATTGCGGTGTTCTTTACAAAGCGGACTCATTTCTTTTGGATAATCCGTGATAAAAGTTGGCTGAATAAAGTTTCCTTCACATTTTTCTCCAAAAATTTCATCAATCAATTTTCCTTTGCCCATGGTTTCATCTACTGCAATTCCCATGGATTTTGCGGCTTCAAAAATTTCTTTTTCGGTCTTGCCAGAAATATCAAAACCAGTATACTTTATGATGGCATCCGTCATGGTAACTCTTGCGTAAGGTGCTTTGAAGCTCACGTGATGATCTCCAAAAGTTACATCAGTCGTTCCGTTTACTTTTATTGCACAATGCTCGAGTAAATTTTCGGTAAATTCCATCATCCAGTTGTAGTCTTTGTAGGCTACGTAAATTTCCATTGCGGTAAATTCTGGATTGTGAGTACGGTCCATTCCTTCGTTACGGAAATTTTTTGAAAATTCGTAAACGCCATCAAAACCACCTACAATTAATCTTTTGAGGTATAATTCGTTGGCAATTCTCATGTATAAAGGAATGTCCAAAGAATTGTGATGTGTGATAAATGGACGAGCTGCGGCACCTCCAGGAATCGACTGTAAAACCGGAGTTTCCACTTCCATATAACCTGCCGAATTGAAAAATTCGCGCATTGCGCTGTACAATTTGGTACGTTTCACAAAAACTTCTTTTACGTGAGGATTTACCACTAAATCAACGTACCGTTGACGGTAACGCAATTCCGGATCGGTAAATCCGTCGAAGATGTTACCATCGGCATCAGTTTTTGGTAATGGTAATGGACGTAGTGTTTTGCTTAGAAGCGTAAAATTGGTCGCGCGAATGGATTTTTCTCCTACTTGAGTGGTAAAAAGTTCACCTTCTACGCCAATAAAATCTCCTAAGTCAATTAATTTTTTAAAAACTTCGTTGTAAAGTTCCTTATCTTCTCCCGGACAAATTTCATCACGGTTGATGTACACCTGAACACGACCTTCGCTGTCTTGCAACGAAATAAACGACGCTTTTCCTTGAATTCGCGTGCTCATCACACGACCTGCAACCACAACTTTCTTGCCTTCCTCAAAAGTGTCCTTTACTTGTTTCGAAGTATGGTTTACTGGAAACAAATTTGCCGGATAAGGGTTAATGCCGAGTTCTCTCAACCTCCCCAATTTTTCTCTTCTGATGATTTCTTGTTCTGAAAGTTGCATATTGCGTTAATTTTTAAGCGTGCAAAGATAGTGATTTTAGATTTATGATTTTTGATGTAAGATTTAGGATTTTAGATTTTTTGAATTTGGAATTTTTTTATTGGAATTTCTTTTTGCCTTTTTGGAATTTTTGAAGCGAAAGGCTTGGGCTTTTTTATAATCGTCGTTCCCGCTTTCCGCTTCAATCTTTTTGGGATTGCCATGGGTTAAAATCCCGGCAATATAAAAAAAGGATTTCCGCTCCAATCGGGGCTATTGGGGAAAGTTGGTTTTAAATTTGGAGGCTTCTGGACAAAGATAATCGATTATAATAATGTCATCCCTACGGGACTTTCATAGTATCATAATCACGAGGTTATCATCATTTCATCCCTACGGGAATTTTGTGAAATGTTTTTTTTTGCTTTAGACGATAAAAGATTTAACGCAGGTAAGGATTTTTTGCGCTTTTAAATGCTTTCCACTCTGAAGTTTTGGCTTCGTTACCGCTACTATTTGTTGGGGTAAATCTTACTTTATAGTTTGAACTATCTTTAAGATCAAAATTACCAGAACACATTTCGTATCCTACCTTTAAAATATTTTTATCGGGAAAAACATAAAACGTTGAGATTTCGTTCGTACGTAAATCTAAGAGTTCGGTTTTAAAAATAACCGTAGAGTTATTCACTTTGTTTATTTCAAAAATTGCATTGGATGAATTGCCACAACCATACATTTTTGATTCGGATTTAACAAAACGGAATGTAAAATCAATATTTATAGAATTTTCGATTTCTTCGGAAGCGGTGGTCCAAGTAATTTTTTCCTGGTTTTTTGTAGCGGAATTCCAGACAGAAAGTTCTTTGGTTTCTATAGGAGTTTCATCACTATATTTAAGATGGTATTTGGTATTGTACTTCAATTTTGAACTCGGAAAGAAAATTGCTTGATTCTGACCTTTTCCTGTGAAGATTTCTTTTAGTTTTAATTCAATTAATTCGCCTGATTCAGACTCTAAAAATACTTTTCGGGTTGGAAAGTTTTTTACCGTTGCAGTAGTAGTGCCATAACCCTGAATTATAAAAATTGAATTGGTGCTAATGTTAGTTCTGTTCAATGGGAAAAAGGATGTGGCTCCCATTGCGCAATCTGCATTGCAAGGTATTGACGAAGTGAGTATTAGGAATAAAAGAATGAGATTTTTCATGTCATTAAAATTAAAAAAATAATTGGGAAAAACAAATTGAAAGCAATTTTGGTTTATGAATTTCCGTTTAGCCCCGATGCGAGGGAAGAGCTCCCGATTTATCTTCGGGACTCTGGAAGGACAGCGGGAACATGCCCCAAAGTTTCGGGAGCTGAAAAAGAAACGACCTTTCGCTTCGAAAAAAAATTCAATTTCAATGACAATTACAAAAAAGAATCAATTCTCTTCAAAAAATGAAAATTCGTATAGTATCAATCTAAAATCTAAAATGCGTAAATTTGTCAGTAAATATTAAGGTATGAATAAAGTTGTAAAGCTGCAGGATTTAGGGATGAAGGATTATAAGGAAACGTGGGATTTTCAGGAGGCGTTGTTTCAGGGGATTTTGGATATAAAAATTAAAAATCGCAGGGAAGATTTGCAAGAAAACACTCCGAATTATTTTTTGTTTGTGGAACATCCGCATGTTTATACTTTAGGGAAAAGCGGGGACTTCGGCAATTTGTTGTTGAGTGAAAAACAATTGGAGGAAAAAGGCGCGACTTTTTATAAAATAAATAGGGGAGGTGATATTACGTATCATGGTCCCGGGCAAATTGTGGGTTACCCGATTTTGGATTTGGAAAATTTTTTTACCGATATTCACAAATACCTTCGGTTTTTGGAGGAAGTGATGATTTTGGTTTTGGCAGAATACGGTTTGACTGGCGTGAGAAGTGAGGGTGAAACTGGAGTTTGGCTTGATGTGGGAACGCCGTTTGCGAGAAAAATTTGTGCTTTGGGAGTTCGGGCTTCGCGTTGGGTAACGATGCATGGTTTTGCACTAAACGTTAATGCTGATCTAGGTTATTTTGACAATATTATTCCATGTGGGATTCGTGGTAAAGCCGTTACTTCTCTTCACGTGGAACTTGGTGTTGAAAGAGTGATTGAAGCCGAGGTGAAAGAAAAAATCATCAAACATTTCGTAGCGCTTTTTGAAGCAGAAATGATACCGATGAAAGAGTTGGTAGTTTAAATTTCTATAAAATCTAATGCCAATTGCTCCGGCAAAAGCCTGAATGACTTCCGGTGGTATTTTGTAGCACCATATTTTTTGATGGCTTCGCGGTGTTCTTTTGTGGGATAGCCTTTATTTTGTTTCCAATTATACATTGGAAATTCTTCGTGAATTTTATTCATATAATCGTCCCGGTAGGTTTTTGCTAAAACCGAAGCCGCTGCAATACTCAAATATTTGCTGTCGCCTTTAATTATACAACTGTGCGGAATATTTTCCACGGGTTTAAATCGGTTGCCATCTACTATAATATAATTAGGAATAGGATTTAGCTTTTTGATACATTCCTGCATGGCGTGAATGGAAGCGTTGAGAATATTGATTTCGTCAATAATCAACGGTTCAATATGAGTTACGGAATAGCAAATGGCATTTTTTTCGATTATTGGGCGAAGAAAATCTCGGTTTTTTTCGGAAAGTTGTTTTGAGTCGTTTAAGATTTCATTCAAAAAATGTTCGGGCAAAATTAATGCGGCAGCGGTAACAGGACCTGCAAGACAACCGCGTCCTGCTTCGTCAGTTCCACATTCGAAATTTAAAGAGGAGAAATTGGAGAGGAGCATGATTTATTATTTTTTTTCAAAATTAAAAATTTTAACGCAACCTTAATTAATATTTTACATCTTATTAAGGTCTTGTGAGCACCAAAAAACTCTTAATTTCCATTTTTTAACACTATGCACTCATATTATTCCGAAGTAATATTTGTTTGTTTAAGAAATTATTAAGAAGTTTGCAGGATAACTAACTCAAATAAATTTTTAATATGAGATCGAAGTTCAAATGGATTTTTACGCTATTGTTAGCGTTTTCGATGCAGTTTTCTTTCGCTCAGGAGAAAACAATTACAGGTACAGTGACCGAAAGTGGTTTGCCGTTGCCAGGTGTTACTGTCAAGGTGCAGGGTAAAACCGCTGCTACTCAAACAGATTTTGATGGAAATTTTTCTATCTCGGCTGCTCAAGGCGATGTTTTGGAATTTTCATTCGTCGGTTTAGAAACCAAAACGGCAGTTGTAGGTGCTTCAAATGTCGTAAATACAGCAATGGTAGCTGGAGCTACTACCCTTGATGATGTCTTGGTAGTAGGTTATTTTACTCAGAAAAAAGAAGATGTAACCGCAGCAGTTTCAACAGTTGGTTCTGATGAAATTGCTAAAATGGCTCCGTCGATGTCTCTTGATAACATGTTGCAAGGTAAAGCGGCAGGGGTTCAGGTTGTAGGTGCTTCTGGGCGTCCTGGTCAACCTGCGAGAGTTGCTATTCGAGGTATTAATCAAATGGATGGTAATAATGCTAACCCTCTTTATGTTGTGGATGGCGTTTATATGAGTTCAACAGAGATGTTGTCAATTAATCCTGCGGATATCGAGAATCAGGTTGTTCTTAAAGATGCTGCTGCAACTGCGTTGTACGGTTCTCGTGGAGCAAATGGGGTAATTGTTGTAACAACTAAAAGGGCTAAGAAAGGTGTTACTCAATTCCAGTTGAATACAAGTTATGGTTTCTCGGACAGAGTGGATGATAACTTTGATATCATGAATGCGTCTCAATACTTGGCTCACGAGCAAAAATTGAGAGAGGCAGGTGTTCAAGGGCTTCCTATTCGAACTCCAGAGCAAATCGCGTTTTTATCGGCGAACGGTGAGGATTGGGAAAAACAAGTGTTTAAAAAAGGTATTTTGCAAAACGTACAATTCCAAGCTTTAAGTGCTACTGAAAACACAAATTTCTTGGCGTCATTTGGTTACGATAAAAATACTGGATTGATTAATCCTTGGAATGGTTTTGACAGATTGTCTGGTCGTATTAAGGTGGATCAAAAAATGAAACACAATATTACAATCGGTGGTAACGTGAATTTATCTTATACAAAAGATGATCGTCCAAGAGAATCTTTTAACGTATTAAGTCCTGTGTTTACTGCATATGGTAACTCTCCTTTGGTTCCTAAATATGCTATCGATCCTACAACAGGAGAGCAAATTGTTGACGAAAACGGTAACCCAGTTTTTGGTTCAAGTGGTTTGCCGAGTAACTTAAACTACTTCGAGATTTACGAGGATGATTATTCAATTGAAACAAGACAAATCAGAACATTTGGTAACGTTTACGCTCAAATCGATGATTTGTTTACTGATGGATTATCATTTAAAACAGAATTTAATGCGGTATATGGAAGATCGGTAAATGAAACCTTCGTTGCGCCAGGATCAAATATTTCAAATGCGTTTGGTTACGCTGATTTAGGTTTAAAAAGCGATGGGGGGTCTGATTCATTTGATTATCGATGGGTTCACACACTGAGATACAACACTACTATTGCAGACAAACACAATTTGGATGTTATTGTTTTTAATGAATACAATAAATATAATTTTTATAGCTACTTCTTGGAGTCACAAGGATTTCCAAATTCGTTCTTGACTGTTCAGTCGGTAGCTGGTCAACCTACAGATGCTACAACTTCTAGAACTGATTATTTGTTTATTGGTTATGGAGCAAACGTGCTTTATGATTTTGATAACAAATATTTCTTACAAGCGTCGCTGAGACGTGACGAAGGTTCTATGTTTGGACGTCAAGACAACGTAGGTTACTTCCCGGGAGCATCTGTTGGATGGAAAATTTCTGAAGAAAGTTTCATGGATAACGCGGAATTTGTAAACAATCTAAAGCTAAGAGCATCATGGGGTAAACGAGGAAGTAATTCTGGATTAGCACAAAATTACCCTCAAACGGCTGTTGCTTTTCCTGGTTATAATAATATTCCTGGTGCTGCTCCAACTTCTGCGATTGCCAATCCTTTCTTGCAATGGTCGGTAAGTGAAACTTATGGTGCTGGTTTAGACTTTACGCTTTTCAATAGAAGATTGACTGGTACAGTTGATTATTTTAAAGATATCAGAACTAACTTTTATTTTCAAGATGTGCTACCGTTCGAGTCTGGGGCATACACCCAAGAAGTTAATGCCGGAGAATTTTATAACCAAGGATGGGAGTTTGCTTTATCTTATGATTTAATCTCCAACGAGAATTTGGTTTGGAATATTAAAGGAAACTTAACTTTAGTTAAAAATAAAGTTACAGACTTGTATAATTTAGAAGAAAAACCTGTTGGAGGTCATATGAATGTTGTTGGTGGTATGGTAAATGAGTATTTTGAGGTACGTTATGCTGGTGTAAATCCTGCAAACGGAGAGCCTTTGTATTATACGCCAGACGGTGGTGTGACCAATGTGTTTAACGGTGAATTAGCAGTTAGATTAGAAGATAAAACACCAGCACCTACTTATTTTGGTGGATTTGGAACTTCAGTAAATTGGAAAAATTTAGATTTCAGCGCTGATTTTTCATATCAAGGTGGAAATTATATCTATAACGTGGCAGAATTGGTATTGTTGGATCCAACTCGTACTAACCAAAATTTCCGAACAGATGCTAGTAATTTCTGGACCGCTCCAGGTCAAACTGGTGTATTGCCTCGTCCAATTAATGATGACGGAACCAGAAGAACACTTCAGGGGACTGATCAGTTTTTACACAAAGGTGATTTCTTAAGATTTAGATCTCTTAATATCGGATATACATTTGGTAAAGATGTTTTCGGAGAATCATTTATGGAAAGAGTACGTGTTTATGTATCGGGCCAAAACTTATATACTTGGACAAAGTTCAAGGGTGATCCAGAAGTCGGATTTATGGGATTAGAAAGTACAGGTACATTTGTAGGTTCTGCATATCGTTGGGCTTATCCTAATGCACAAACATATATGTTTGGAGTTCAATTAACATTTTAATAACAAATTGCAATGAAAAATAAATTTTTTAAAATTATAATAGCGGTTTTTGGTATCACAGTATTTTATAGCTGTGATGATCAAATTGACGACTACCAACCCTACGATGCTGTAGTGTTAGAAACCTTCTATCAAACACCTTCAGATTTTGAGCAAGCATCGACTGCATTGTATTCTGCGTTCAGAAGTGCAGGTTACTACGACGGTGGTGGTTCGGCGGGTGGATTAATTATCGTGCCAGATATTTTGTCAGATAATTTAATTTTTAATACAGAAGGAAGACAGTCGGGTCGTAATACTGCAGAGTTTACTTATAATACAAATAATACGCCAACTGCAATTTACGGTAGTGCGTACAGAAGTATTAGTAGAGCGAACTTAATTATTGATCAAATAGATAACCTAAATGACGGAGCTTTTAAAAATAACATTTTAGGACAGGCTTTAGCAATTAGAGGATTATGCCATTTTGATGTTGCACGTTTTTATTCAAAAATCCCTACACAATCTGCGGATGCTAACAATAGTATTGGTATAGCGTACTCAAAAACTTATGATCCACAAGCGAGACCAGCAAGATTAGAAACAGTTCAAGAAACTTACGCAGAAATTATTAATGACCTTGAGACAGCTTCAACACTGATTGCAACTGATAATGGAGAGGGTAAATTAGATTTAGCTGCCGTTAAAGGTTTGTTGTCACGTGTCTATTTATACCAAGGGAATCATGTTTTAGCGGCTCAACGTGCTCAAGAATCTATTGATGCAGGAGCAACTTTAGTTTCTAGAGCCAATTTTCGTGCTACCTGGTTAGATTCAAATTCTGACGATGTACTTTTCAAGGTTAAAATAACCCAACAAGACAACGTTTTTATCGGAAACGATTACAACCAGTTGTTAAACGGTCAATTGTATTCTGAATATGTTTGTGATTTTGGACTATTTCAATTATATCAAAATTCAGATATTCGTAAAACTGCGTATATTCAAACTTCTCAAACGGGAGACTTTACGTACAACCACATTATTAAATATTACCAAAATGCTTCTGGATTAAGATTCGTTGATGGTAAATATTTAAGAACCTCAGAAGTATATTTGAATATGGCTGAGGCTAAATTCCGTAATAATGACGAAGCAGGTGCGCTTGCTGCGTTGAATATGGTTCGTACTCGTCGATACAGTCCGTATACTCCTGGATCAGAATCTGGTCAAGGATTATGGAATGCTATTATGCTCGAAAGAAGATTAGAGTTAGCATTTGAATCTGATCGTTTCTTTACATTAAAACGTTTAGGATTAGGACTTCAAAGATCTGGTTTTGGTCATTTGGCTGATGGTGCTGGTAACATTGCATTTCCACAGACTGTTCCTGCTAGTTCTCATTTATGGCAATTGCCAATTTCGCAACTTGCCTTAAACTCTAATCCTAACATTATCCCTAATCCAGATTATCAAAATTAATCTCTTAAAGAAATTGAAAAATGAAAAAACTATCTAAATATTTATTATTTTTCGCAATATCACCGTTGCTGTTTTTAGGTTGTGATGATATAGAGGAAAATCTTTTTCGAACATTTGATGATTTTACTTTTGTAAGCTTAAGTGGTAACAGTAATACGTTAACTGTACAAGAGAATGCCGGTTCTGTTAATATCCCAGTAAGTCTTTCATCTCCTTTAGATTCGGATTTACAAGTAAGTTTAGTTGTAACTGATAGTACTGCAGTTACGGGAGTGGACTTTACTTTTGCTAATACTATAGTTACTATCCCAGCTGGTCAAACTTCAGCAATGTTTGTTTTGAATGTTATCGATGACGAGGTTTTTAATGAAAGTAAAATTTTCTCAGTTGAATTGAATTCGTCAAACCCAGCAGTGATGGCTGGTTTATCTGGTAACGCAGCAACTTTTCAAAAAACAGTTGTGATTGTTAACGATGACTGTCCTACAAACTATGATTTATGGTTTGGTGCTTTAAGTGTAGAAGATGTAGGTTACGGTTCAACTCCTGGTTCTGGTGGAGCAACCCCTGCTGGAACTTGTGATATTTTGAGAGTGAACAATGACCTTCCAGGAATTGGAGGTGCTACTGCAGCTATTTATGATGTTCGCTTAATTCCATTTTCTGATGGAGATACTCAAGGTGAAGCAATTGTCGATAGAACTTTGGCAAGGGCAGCTGCTCAGACTCATGCTACTTTAGGTGTGTTAGATGCCGTTTACGAGGCAAGTGGTTTTTATGATGAGACTACTCGTGAAATCACATTAGAATATACGCTTCTAGCACGTAATAGTCAAGGTACAATTGTTGGGTCATTCTACACTGGAACAAATATTATCCGAGTTCCTTAATATAATGTATATACATTGATTAAAGCGGCAGTTTTTACTGTCGCTTTTTTTTTTTTTTTTTTTTTTTCGTTAAAATTCAAGAGCTTACCAATAATAGAGCATCTTTTTTCTATATTTGTTTTTTATACTTAATTTATATAAATGAAAAAAATTTTATTTCTACTTTTAATCAGTTCGATCACTTATGCTCAAACTAAAGAAGAACTGAAAAAAATCGTCGATAAGACTGATATTGATAATTTAAATATTCTTTCAGATAAATTGTCAAAAGAGTATCAACAAGCACAAGAGCGTATCAATGATTTTTTATCAAAAAACCCGGAATATTCAAAACGTGTACGTGACGGGTTTGTGATAAAGGAAATTTATGATATTGACAATTATGGTCATCCATTATACAATGTAACCTTTAATAGGAATGCGGCGGTAACAGCTCGTGCCAATGCCCTTTACACTGGAGGAAGCTTGGGATTAGATATTGAAGGACAAAACATGACAGCTGGAATATGGGATGGAGGTGCCGCAAGAGTAACCCATAACGAATTTCAGGGTCGAGTATTTGCTGCCGATGGTGCAGGTTTTGACGATCATGCCACTCACGTGACAGGTACAATTATTGCAGCTGGTCTTAATCCGTTGTTGCGTGGATTAGCTTTCAGAGCTAATGCGAGAAGTTACGATTGGAATAGTGATTCAACTGAAATGGCATCTGCTGCTGCTGGTGGACTGTTGGTTTCAAATCATTCCTATGGACCGGACGCAAGTTCCTTACCTCTTTGGATGTTTGGAGCCTATGACTCTCGTGCACGTTCGGTTGACCAAATCACTTTTGCTGCACCTTATTATCTGCCAGTTACTGCGGCAGGTAATGATCGTGATAGTTATGCAATTTATAATCCAACGAAAGATGGTTACGATTTAATTGCCGGATTTAATACGGCTAAGAATTTTTTAACTGTTGGAGCTGTTAATCAGGTTCTAAATTATACAGGTCCTTCGTCTATCACGATGTCAAATTTTAGTAATTGGGGGCCTACTGACGATGGTAGAATAAAGCCAGAAGTTGTAACTAAAGGTGTAAGTGTAAGATCTACTTTGAGTAGTAGCGATACTGATCAAGGTGTGTTAAATGGCACCTCTATGGCTTCTCCCGGAGTAGCCGGAACCGCACTTTTACTTCAACAATATTATAATAGCTTGAATGGCAATTATATGAGAGCCGCTACTTTAAAAGGGTTAATCATGCATAGTGCTGATGAAGCTGGTCTTTTTGAAGGCCCCGATTACCGTCATGGATGGGGATTGATTAACGCTGAAAGAGCTGCAACGATTATTAGAGACAAAGGTGTTTCTTCAATAATTGATGAGTTATCTTTGTTAAACACAGCTTCTTATACTTTTGATATTTCTTCTTTTGGATCTGAACCGTTGATGCTCTCAATTTCATGGACAGATCGTCCAGCAACTTCGGTTAATACTGGTACAAATGATCCATCAACCTTGTATCTTGTTAACGATTTAGATGTTAGAATCACTAAAGATGGGACAACTTACTATCCATGGACATTAAATCCATCAAATCCAAGTGCTGAAGGTTTAAGAACAGAGGATAATTTCCGTGATAATTATGAAAAAGTGCAAATTGATAACCCGAATGGAGTTTATAGCGTTACAGTTACCCATAAAGGTTCTCTTACCGGAGGCCAACAACCATATTCACTAATCGTT
The DNA here is from genome assembly GCF_009915155.1 of Flavobacterium ichthyis. Taxonomy (GTDB): domain Bacteria; phylum Bacteroidota; class Bacteroidia; order Flavobacteriales; family Flavobacteriaceae; genus Flavobacterium; species Flavobacterium ichthyis. The sequence goes on from NZ_JAABLM010000004.1 coordinate 42,886, forward strand.
TCTGGGCCACAATTGTCGCTTTCTAACGAAAACTTTAAACTTGATCGTGCCGCAATTTCAATCTACCCAAATCCAGCAAATGATATTTTAAACCTTGCATTTAACGACAATATACAGATCACTAATCTTACAGTTTTAGATATTACTGGAAAAGTGATTAATGCAAATTTCGATTTAAATGATAAATCTATTAACGTATCAGCATTGCAATCTGGAGTTTACTTCTTGAGAATTGCTACAGAAAATAGTGTAGTCACTAAAAAATTCGTCAAAAAATAATATTCTTGAAAAATATTTTTAAAAAGCCGTTTGTTATCAAGCGGCTTTTTTAATTCTATACTTCAAATTAGGTATCTTTGAACAAATTTTTTTAAAATGAACTTTAGGTTAATTATTATTCTGCTTCTTATTTGCGCTTCCTCACAAACCGCTGCTCAAATCAAAACACGCCGAGAAGCAAACCTTTCGGTCGAAAATAATATTTCATTAGGTGATAAGTCTCAGCTAACAACAAGCATTTCTCAAGACTCCATCCCCTCAATTGATCTCTACAAAATTATTTCTATTAATAATGACACGACCTACGTAGATACCTCGCTTACCATTCAAAAAGAATACAAGTTCAATTACCTCCGTCGAGACCAGTTTGGTTTAATGCCGTTTGCCAATGAAGGACAAACCTTTACAACCCTCAATTACGGACTCAAAAATCAATCACCATATCCGTCACTTGGTTATGCTGGAAAACATTTCAATTACCAAGAAGTACAAGACATTAATTATTACCATGTTCCCACACCATTTAGCGAATTATTTTTCAAAACTACAATGGAACAAGGGCAAATGCTCAATGCCTTATTTACCATCAATTTGTCCGAACAGTTAAATTTAGCGATAGGATATAGAGGTTTGCGATCCCTTGGGAAATACGTAAATCAACTATCAAGCAACGGAAATTTCCAGTTTAGTGCTAACTATGCCGCCAAAAACAACCGTTATCGATTAAAAACCCATTTTACCGGACAAGACCTTACCAATGGTGAAAACGGTGGCGTATTCAGTTTAGAAGATTTCGAATCAGGTGACGAAGATTTCCGTGATCGCTCGAGACTTGATGTAAACCTTAACGATGCCCGAACAATTCTCAAAGGTAATAGATATTTTGTTGACCACATTTTTCGATTCAATAAAACTCACGGAAATAACAACCTGTATTTCACACATCAACTCAATTACGAACACAAGTTTTTCGAATATCGACAACCCACTGTCATTACCCAAATCGTTACTCCCGCAGAAGGCACCATAATTTTTTCACGTTTTGGCGACTCGTATAATTCTGCCAACATTAACGATAAATCTCGTTACAACCGCATGTTCAACAAAGTTGGCGCCATTTATGAAAACAGCACACTCGGGCAATTTATGTTTTTCATAGAAGATTTTCGCTATAACTATTTCTATAACCGAATCATTTTTGGCAACGATACAACACCAATTTCTAATTTGTTGAGCGACAATTTTAACGTTGTTGGCGGTCAATACGCCTATCAAAAAAACAATTGGAATGGTCGTTTTCAATTTTCAAATTCTATCTCCAATCAGGCAATGACCAATCTTGATCTCAACCTTTCCTACAAACTCAACGAAAAGAATAATTTCAGCGCAAGCTATCAAAACATCAGCAAAGTCCCAGATCACACTTATAATTTGTTCCAAAGCAGCTACGTGGCCTATAATTGGTCAAATAATTTTGCCAATGAAAAAATCAATAAATTAAGCCTCAATGCCAATACACAATGGTTAAACGCCACCATCGAAGTTACGAATCTAACAGATCACCTCTATTTTCGCAACACCAGTACTAATCCGCAAACCGTAACCATAACACCCGAGCAATTTTCCGAAGGAATTAACTACCTCTCGGTAAAAGTTTCAAGAGAATTTCGCTACAAAAAATTTGCGTTAGACAACACTATTCTTTACCAAGAAATCGATCAAAACCAAGACATACTCAACCTTCCTAAAATCGTAACCCGAAACACCATATACTACACAGATAATTTATTTAAGAAGGCACTTTTCATCCAAACAGGATTCACCCTCAACTATTTTACCGACTATTTTGCGGACGATTACAACCCCGTAATTGGCGATTTTCATATTCAAAACCAGCAAAAAATAGGTAATTTTCCCATGCTCGATTTCTTCTTAAATGCCAAAGTTCGTAACACCCGGATTTACCTAAAAGCCGAACATTTCAACGCACTTTTCGGGCAAAACAACTATTATTCCGCACCTAATTATCCTTATCGAGACTTCACCGTTCGTTTCGGATTGGTCTGGAATTTTTTCACCTAAAACACATTGTTGGGCGTGCCCCTTCGGGTCAGGCTGTTCGCTTCAACAACTGCAAAAAAATACCAGATTTGCAATTTTGTACAAAGAGCTTCCGCTGGTCGCTTTTGTACAAAAGCAAATCTAAAGTATTTTGTAGCAGTAGGTTTCCGCTACCATCCTTCACGCAAATCCTGCTAACCACAAAACATCTGCTGAAAAATTATCAATTGCAACTCTGTAACTTAAAGCCTATATTTGCAAAAAAATTGTAAAATCATTCAAAATAAATGAAATACGCTAAAAATATACTCGAAACCATCGGAAACACACCATTGGTTAAACTCAATAAAGTAACCCAAGAAGTTGACGCTTTAGTACTGGCAAAAGTAGAAACCTTTAATCCCGGAAATTCTGTCAAGGATCGGATGGCTGTAAAAATGATTGACGATGCCGAAGCCGACGGTCGCCTTAAACCCGGCGGAACCATCATCGAAGGAACTTCTGGAAATACCGGAATGGGATTGGCTTTAGCAGCGATTGTTAGAGGTTACAAATTAATTTGCGTCATTTCGGATAAACAATCTAAAGAAAAAATGGACATCCTTCGTGCCGTTGGTGCTAAAGTTGTCGTTTGTCCCACAGATGTTGAGCCAACCGATCCACGTTCTTATTATTCGGTTTCAAAACGTTTGGCTGAAGAAACCCCAAACGCGTGGTACGTAAACCAGTATGATAATCCGTCAAACGCAACAGCACATTACGAACAAACAGGACCTGAAATTTGGGAACAAACCGAAGGAAAAATCACACATTTCGTAGTTGGAGTAGGGACAGGAGGAACTATCTCTGGTGTGGCGAAATATTTAAAAGAAAAAAATCCAAACGTTAAAATTTGGGGAATCGATACTTACGGTTCAGTTTTTAAAAAATACCACGAAACCGGGATTTTTGACGAAAACGAAATCTACTCTTACATTACCGAAGGTATCGGCGAAGACATTTTGCCTAAAAACGTTGATTTTTCACTCATTGACGGATTCACAAAAGTAACGGACAAAGATGCTGCAGTTTACACCAGAAAATTAGCCTTAGAAGAAGGAATTTTTGTAGGTAATTCAGCTGGAGCTGCAATCAAAGGTTTATTACAACTAAAAGATGAATTTAAACCAACTGATGTAGTAGTAGTACTCTTCCACGATTCGGGAAGTCGTTACGTAGGAAAAATGTTCAACGATGATTGGATGCGCGAACGCGGTTTCCTCGACCAAGAAATTAAAAAAGCCGAAGATTTAATCAAAGATCATAAAGACAAGCCTTTGGTTGTAGTTCGTACTGAAGAATTAGTTTCACACGCCATCGAGAGAATGAGAAAACATAAGATTTCTCAAATTCCCGTGATTGACGTTACTGGATTCGTAGGTTCTATTGATGAAACTGATTTGTTCCAAAGTTATATTTCAGATAAAAACTTAGCAGAAAAACCAGTTCGCGAAGTTATGGGCAAACCTTATCCTATTGTAAAAGCTGGAACTTCGGTTGAAGAAATTTCAAAATTATTTAGCAAAGAAAATCAAGCAGTTTTAGTAGATTTAGGCGAAAATAAACACCATATCATTACGAAGTACGACATTATTGGATCAATCCAATAACATTAAAAACAGTTAGAAATTCATTTACCTTTGTGTGAAAGGAACTAAAAAAAATAAAAAATATCCTGACGAAACAAACGTCAGGATTTTTTTATTCTCCAATCAAAGTTCCCGAAACATTCCAAGAACTAAAGCTTCCGCCTTCGCTTTCGCCTTGTGGAATAACCACGCGAATGCTGTGTTCTCCGGCAGTCAAATCGCCTAAATCAATAAAAATAGGATTAGTGGTAGTTCCCGGACACCAATTTGACCTGCTGTAATCAGACGAGGAAAGTCCGTTAGCAAAATTCCCTGAAGCCGGATTAAACAAGCGGTACGATCCACAATCCGTTCGCCAAGGCACGAAGCTAAAAATCTCTTTGCCGTCTAAAATAATCGTATTTTTTTTCGGGACAAATTCGTCACCATTTTCCCAACCTCCGTGTCCAGTCGTGATGTATCGCAAACGCACGTTTTTCAAATTTTTGTCCAAAGTAAATTTTACTTCCAAACCTTTTTCGCTGTTGAACATCGTGGCATAATCTTGTTCCGCCATTTCCATTATATTAGTCGTGTTAAATAAAGAAAGCACGATTTGTTTTTTTGCAAGAGCATTTTCTTCGGGGTGAATCGTAATATTAAGATTAACTTTGTGTCCACCTTTGTCATAATTTCCAATAAATGTTCCGATATAAACCTCTTTGCCAGAAATTTTATCTCTTAATTCCGAAATATCCTGACGATAGGGCACAATCTCATGCCACGTTTTGCCTTTAATTTCTATATGGTTAAAATTTTTAATTCCAAATGGTGTAAAAAAGCGCATCAATTCTAAAACCGGAGAAAAGTTATTTGTTTTTACAACTCCGTGGTATTTTTTGCCATTACCATTTTCATACGCGGGAAGCGATTTTACACCATTTTGTAATCCGTTGAAAAAAGAAAAATTTTCTTCAGCATCGATTAAAAATACCGAACCCGTTCTATCATAAGCATCGCCAGAAGATTGCTCGTTTAAATCCACAAAAATTTGACTTCCGGGATTAATTTCCGGAAATTTTATTTTTTTTAAAATCACTGTTCCGTTGGCAAATCTTAAAATGCTATCGTTACTTTTGGCTTCTCCCGAAAAATGAATGGTTTCGTTTTTAAAAACCGGAATTGTAGTAAATCTAGATTGCCATAAAACATCGCGATAACTCAACAAATCGGTGGTGGAAAGTTGGGATAAATTTATTTTTAAATCTTCTGGGAAAGCCTTGATATTTTCAACTTTTTCTGCAGTTACTACGTAATTATTGTTGCGGTTCATTTCTAAAACCAAACCCAAATTTTGCCCTAAAACAGTTGGTGCTCCAAAAATTTGCAAATCATTCGTGTACCAAATTTCGATGGAGTTAGAGTTGATAATCGTTTTTGCTTTTTTGCAACGATAACCTAAAATCGTTTTGGTTTCACTCAATAGTTCAAATTGCTGTTTACCAATCGAAACACTATCAATTGTAGCAATTTTTTTTCCGGGCGAAAGTTGGGCAACTTGGTATAATATATTTCCCTTTCGATGAATTAAAGTATTTTCAATAGGAAATTTCGCCTGAGAATTGTAAGCTTTTTCGCTCGTTACATAAGTCAAATTTTTATCTGCGAAAACTAAAATTTTGTCCTGATTTTCGATTGTTTTTCCATTAGAACTACGACTATAAGTAACCTTTAATGCGGTTGGTTTTTTTTGAGCAATCATAAAATTGCAACTTAAAAAGGCTATTGCCAGCAAAATATTTTTCATAGGAAAATTAGAGTTTATTCAAAGATACACTCATTTCAAGAAAATTTGTAAATTTAATCACGACAATATTTGCCAACCCTTTTTATTATCTACCGAAATATGAAAGAAGATTTTTTGCATTATGTATGGCAGTTTAAACAATTTGACTTTACAAATCTTAAAACTGCTCACAACGAAAAAGTGATTATTTTTAATTCCGGGCAGTATCTACAATTTTCTGGTCCGGATTTTTTTAATGCTCAAATTGAAATTGGCGGGCAAAAATGGGCTGGAAATGTGGAAATTCACCTTAAATCTTCCGATTGGTATTTACATTCTCACGAGCGAGATTCTAATTATGACAATGTTATTCTTCACGTAGTTTGGGAAAATGACGCTGTTGTTTTTAGAAACGACAATTCAGAAATTCCTGTTTTGGAACTTAAAAACTATGTTTCGCCAACTATTTTGTCAAAATACAACGCTTTAATTAGTCAAAAAAAGTGGATTTATTGCGAAAATCAAATTGCCTCTATCGATTCTTTTGTCATTGATAATTTTAAAGAAAAACTTTTTTTCGAAAGATTGCAACGCAAATGTCAGCCCATTTTTGAGATGCTTGACGAAATGGCAAATGATTGGGAAGCCGTTCTATTTTGTGCATTAGCAAAAAATTTTGGATTGAATACAAATGGAAATTCTTTTTTTGAAATGGCAAAATTGATTCCGTTTTCCATCATCCTAAAAGAAAAATTTGAGCACGAAAATCTGGAAGCTTTGTTTTTTGGACTCACGCACTTGCTCGATGTTTCGCTTGAGGATTTGTATGCCAAGGATTTGAAATTTCGGTTTAAATATCTTACTCAAAAATATAATTTGTCGCAAAAATACATTTCGCAACTCGAGTTTTTTAAACACCGTCCGGACAATTTTCCAACAATTAGATTGACACAATTGGCGCAACTTTACCATCAACAAGAACATTTATTCCTGAAAATAATTGAGAGCAATTCTTTGGCAGAAATTTATGACATTTTTAATGTTTCGGCTTCACAATATTGGCAAACGCATTACCTTTTTGATCGGGAGAGCAAGTTTAAAACTAAGAAACTTTCAAAAAATTTTATCGATTTGCTGGTAATGAATACTGTAATTCCGTTCAAATTTGCCTATTCAAAATTCATGGGCAAAGAAATTTCTGAAGACCTTATTGTCTTAATGCAGCAAATTTCGCCTGAACAAAATAATGTCGTTGGTAAATTTGACATGATTGGCTTAAAATCGAAAAATGCATACGATAGTCAATCGTTGCTACAACTCAAAAATGAATATTGCAATTACCGAAATTGTTTAAAATGTAATATTGGCTTAGTATTGATGAAAAATCACGAATAATTTTTTATTTTTGAAAAAAAAAACAATGGTTACGAACATTCGACATTTTTTTGAAAAACACGGTTTTGAAGTTTCTTCAAGGCTTGCAGATCGTTTAGGAATGCGAGCTTCAAGTGTTAGGTTGTTTTTTATTTATATTTCTTTTTTTACTGTAGGGCTTTGGTTTGGTGTTTACTTAACGCTCGCTTTTTTGGTCCGGCTGAAAGATTTAATTTATACCAAACGAAGTTCAGTTTTTGACCTCTAAATTTTTTTAATTTTTTCCCCGCCAAAATGATGAATACATGCCAAAATTTTCTTTTTTCAAATTCTCTTCGGGAGAAAGAGCCGGCATTTTAATCCTGGCTGTTTTAATTATTGCTTGCCAAACTGCTTTTTTTTTCATCAAGCAAAAATCAGTCAAAACCGCTTCGGTGGAAGAAAAAAAATGGTTAAGTTTACAAGCCTCGATAGATTCTGTCAATTTAGCCGAGCAAAATATTTCCGAAAAAATTTACCCATTCAACCCCAATTTTCTCACGGATTATCGCGCTTACAAATTAGGAATTTCCACTGCGGAAATTGACCGGCTTTTTGCCTATCGAAAACAAAATAAATTTGTCAATTCTGCTGCAGAATTTCAAGCCGTCACTAAAGTTTCCGATTCTTTGTTAGCCAAAATTTCGCCTTACTTTAAATTTCCGGATTGGGCGAAAAACAAAAAACAAAATTTTCAAGATCATTCCATTCCTAAAAATAATTTTGCCAAAGAAAAAATTCAAATCATTGATATTAATTTGGCAACAAAAGAAGATTTAATCAAAGTTTACGGTATTGGCGATGGGCTCTCTGATAGAATTTTGAAACAAAAAGAATTGTTGGGCGGCTTTGTCAATATGGAGCAAATGCAGGATATTTGGGGACTTTCGCCAGATGTAATTGCTCAATTGAACCAGCGATTTAGAGTGGAAAAAATGCCTGTGGTTAAAAAAATTAAAATCAATGATGCGTCAATGAAAGAACTGGGGCAATTTCCATATTTTAAATATCCGATAAGTAAGGAAATTATAACTTACAGAAGTATGAATAACAAGATTAGTGGTATTGAGGATTTAACAAAAATAAAAGGTTTTCCCGTTGAAAAAGTGAAGATAATTGCATTATATTTGGAATTCTAAAAAGATAGTCTAAAATACCTTTTAATATATGAGTTCATTATACTTTACAGAAGAGCATGAAATGTTTCGTGCCAGTTTTCGCGATTTTTTACAAAAAGAAGTAGTTCCCCACATTGAGAAATGGGAAAAAACCGGTACGATTGAGCGATTTATCTGGAAAAAATTTGGAGAAATGGGCTTTTTCGGACTGACGTATCCTGAAACTTATGGAGGTTTAGGCTTAGATTTATTTTATACCGTAATTTTTTTAGAAGAATTACAACAAATAAAATCTTCAGGTTTTGCAGCAGCAATGTGGGCTCACGCTTATCTTGCCATGACACATTTGCAAGCCGAAGGCGACGAAAGAATCAAACAAGAATATTTAGCCGACAGTATTTCTGGCGATAAAATTGGCGCTTTGTGTATTTCCGAACCATTTGGCGGAAGCGACGTTGCCGGAATGAAAACAACGGCGGTGAAAAAAGGCGACCAATACATCATCAACGGTTCGAAAACTTTTATCACCAATGGAGTTTATGCAGACTATTATGTTGTAGCGGCAAAAACCACTCCAGAACTTGGTAACAAAGGCATCAGCATATTTTTGGTAGATGCAAAAAGTGATGGAATCACCGCTACCAAACTCGATAAATTGGGTTGGAGAGCTTCGGATACGGCAGAAATTTCGTTTGACCAAGTGAGCATTCCCGCCGAAAATTTAATGGGCGAAGAAGGCAAAGGATTTCCGTACATCATGCAACATTTCGCCTTAGAAAGATTGATTATGGCCATCAATGCACACGCCAGAGCAGAATTTGCACTCAATTACACCATACAATATATGTCAGAACGCGAGGCATTTGGCACAACAATTAATAAATTTCAAGCTTTGCGACACACAATGGTCGAACACGCCACTGATGTCGAACATTGCAAATTATTTAATTACGCCGCTGTTGCCCGATTAATTCAAGGTGAATACGTAGTAAAAGAAGCCACGATGGCAAAATTAAAATCCACAGAAGTAGCCGACGAAACCATCTACAGTTGCTTACAAATGCTTGGCGGTTACGGTTATATGGAAGATTATCCGTTGGCAAGATTGTTTAGAGACAGCCGTTTAGGGCCAATTGGCGGAGGAACATCCGAAATTTTGAAAGAGATTTTATCCAAAATGATCATCGACCAAAAAAGTTATAATCCTGCAGTTAAAAAATAATTTTTAGAAGCTAATCCGGCTATTCACTATTATCTTTTTACTTCAAACTGTGTTTTTCTAAATAAAAAAAGGAGCTTCCGTTGGTCGCTCTTTTTTGATAAGAAAAAACTACCGTTTTCCGTAAAAAGGATAACCGTTTCTATCCGGGCTAAAAAATAATCACATTCCTGCTTCATAATTTAAAATAAAGTGTATCTTTGCACCCGTAAATGAGAGGAGGTGTCTAAATTATGTTGATTATACCAATTAAAGACGGAGAAAATATTGATAGAGCGCTAAAACGCTACAAAAGAAAATTTGACAAAACTGGAACTGTTCGTCAGTTAAGATCACGTCAAGCGTTCACAAAACCGTCAGTAACAAGAAGAGCACAAATTCAGAAAGCGGCTTACATCCAAGGGTTGAGAGACCAAGCGGAAGGATAGTAGTTAATTTCTGTTGTAATACAAAAGTCAGTTATCAAAGTTTTATTATCTTTGATAGCTGACTTTTTTTATAGATGAGAGATAATGCAACCGCTTTTGCCGAGTATTTAAATAATGAGAAAAAATATTCTCCTCATACCGTTTTAGCTTACACTAAGGATTTAGCCGAATTCACGCAATTTATCAAACAAAATTTTGCGGAAGATAATATTGACACAGTCAATTATGCGATGATTCGAAATTGGATAGTATCATTAGTTGATTCAAAAATATCCAATACTTCGGTCAATCGAAAAATAGCATCATTAAAGGCATACTATAAATTTTTGCTTAAAATAAAGCAAATTGACATCTCGCCTTTGGCAAAACACAAATCACTCAAGAAGCCGCAAAAAGTACAAATCCCTTTTTCCGAAAAAGAATTAGACGATGTTCTGCAACTTCCGGTTTTCAGTCACGATTTTGAGGGCATTCGGAATAAATTAATAATCGATTTATTTTACGCTACCGGAATTCGACGCAGCGAATTAATCAATCTTAAATATATAGACGTCGATTTGTCCCGAAATATTATTAAAGTTTTAGGAAAAAGAAACAAGGAAAGATTAATACCACTCATCGCTTCAGTTGCTGATTTAGCAAGGCTTTACGACCGCTTTAGAGCTGAGTTGGAAGAGGTTCGAGAGCCCGAATATTTTTTTCTAAGTACAAAAGGCGTTAAATTAAACGAAACTTTTGTTTATCGAATTATTAATACGTACTTTAGTCATGTCTCTTCCAAGGCAAAAAAGAGTCCGCATATATTAAGGCATACTTTTGCGACTCACATGCTAAACAATGGAGCAGACTTAAATTCGGTAAAGGAATTATTAGGGCATTCGAGTTTGGCGTCCACGCAAATATATACCCATAACAGTTTAGCAGAACTAAAAAAAGTATATGGCGAATCACATCCTCGGGGTCAAAAGTAATTCCAAATGTTTAATCCAAAAAAAACTATATTATTATGAAGGTAAATGTTCATGCGGTTAACTTTAATGTTGACGGAAAACTAGTAGATTTCATTCAAGAGAAAATGGATAAGTTAGAGAAATTTTATGACAGAGTCGTTTCGTCTGACGTTTTTCTAAAGGTAGAGCAAACAAGTGAGAAAGAAAATAAAATTACGGAGATGAAAATAAGCGTGCCTGGGGATGAATTTATCGTAAAAAAGCAATGCAAAACCTTTGAAGAAGGCGTGGAACTTTGCGCAGAAGCAATGCAAAGAGTACTTTTAAAAAGGAAGGAAAAAGTAAGAACTCATATATAATATAATTTTTTTTCAAAAATATTTTGAATAAGAAACAAAAAGATATACATTTGCAGTCCGTTAGAAATAGCGGACTTTTTTATTGAGTCGCCGGTGTAGCTCAGTTGGCTAGAGCAGCTGATTTGTAATCAGCAGGTCGTGGGTTCGAGTCCCTCCATCGGCTCAATATAATAAAATATTGAAAATTAAAAGGTTAGGGAAGATACTCAAGCGGCCAACGAGGACGGACTGTAAATCCGTTGGGAAACCTTCGCAGGTTCGAATCCTGCTCTTCCCACAAAAAAAACAATCATAATATGATTGGAAAAAAGCCGGTGTAGCTCAGGGGTAGAGTGCTTCCTTGGTAAGGAAGAGGTCACGGGTTCAAATCCCGTCATTGGCTCGTTTAAGAATTTGAACACTAATATATAACTAAGATTAAAAATTAATTAAAATGGCAAAAGAAAGTTTTAATCGTTCCAAACCGCACTTAAATATCGGTACAATTGGACACGTGGATCACGGAAAAACTACATTGACTGCTGCTATCACTAAAGTTTTGGCAGAAGCTGGTCACTCTAAGACTGCTGCTAAATCATTCGACCAGATCGATAACGCACCAGAAGAGAAAGAAAGAGGTATTACAATTAATACATCTCACGTAGAGTACGAAACTGCTAACCGTCACTATGCACACGTTGACTGTCCAGGTCACGCGGATTACGTGAAAAACATGGTTACTGGAGCTGCTCAGATGGATGGTGCTATTCTTGTAGTAGCTGCAACTGACGGTCCAATGCCACAAACTCGTGAGCACATCCTTTTAGGTCGTCAGGTAGGTATTCCTCGTATTGTTGTATTCATGAACAAAGTGGATATGGTTGATGATGCTGAGTTATTAGAGCTTGTTGAGATGGAAATCAGAGATTTATTATCTTTCTACGAATATGATGGAGATAATGGTCCGGTAATTCAAGGTTCTGCTTTAGGTGGATTGAATGCTGATCCAAACTGGGTTCCTAAAATCATCGAATTAATGGATGCTGTTGACAACTGGATCGAAGAGCCAGAAAGAGATGTTAACAAACCATTCTTGATGCCAGTTGAGGATGTATTTACAATTACAGGTCGTGGAACTGTTGCTACAGGTCGTATCGAAACTGGAGTTGCTAATACTGGAGATCCTGTTGAAATCATCGGTATGGGAGCTGATAAATTAACTTCTACTATTACAGGGGTTGAGATGTTCCGTAAAATCCTTGATAGAGGTGAAGCTGGAGATAACGTAGGTTTATTGTTAAGAGGTATTGATAAAGCTGATATCCGTAGAGGTATGGTAATCATTAAGCCAGGATCAGTAAAACCACACGCTAAATTCAAAGCTGAGGTTTATATCTTGAAAAAAGAAGAAGGTGGTCGTCACACGCCATTCCACAATAACTACCGTCCGCAGTTCTACGTACGTACAACTGACGTAACAGGAGTTATTTCTTTACCTGCAGGTGTAGAGATGGTAATGCCAGGTGATAACTTGACTATCGAAGTAGCTTTATTAAGCCCAATTGCATTAAGCGTTGGTTTACGTTTCGCTATCCGTGAAGGTGGTAGAACTGTAGGTGCTGGTCAGGTAACTGAAATTCTTGACTAATTCAAGAAAAAAATAAATAATGAGCCAGCAGTGTCTCGCGATACTGCTGGTTTTTAATAAACGGGCGTAGTTCAAGGGTAGAATAGCGGTCTCCAAAACCGTTGATGGGGGTTCGAATCCCTCCGCCCGTGCAAAAAAATAAATTATAATGGCAAAAGTTGTTAATTATATTTCCGAAGCTTTCGAGGAATTAAAAAATAATGTTACCTGGCCAGAATGGGCAGAAGTTCAACGTCTGACGATTATCGTTGCTGTTTTCTCTGTGGTATTTGCATTGGCAACTTGGGGGGTAGATGTAGTATTTGCTAAAGCAATCGAAGGTTTCTATAATTTATTGAAATAATTGTCATGACGGATAACAATGTGAAAAAATGGTACGTTGTTCGCGCCGTTAGCGGTCAAGAGAACAAAGTAAAAGCCTACATAGAAACTGAAACTAATCGTTTGGGAATGTCTGATTATATTTCTCAAGTATTAGTGCCAACTGAAAAAGTGGTACAAGTACGTGATGGAAAAAAAATCAACAAAGACCGTGTCTATTTCCCGGGTTATGTGATGGTTGAAGCTAATTTAGTAGGTGAGATACCACACATTATCAAGTCAATTACCGGCGTTATAGGTTTTTTAGGTGAAACAAAAGGCGGAGATCCTGTGCCTTTGCGTCAGTCTGAGGTAAACCGTATGTTAGGTAAAGTTGATGAATTGGCTGTGAAAACTGATAACCAAGCTATTCCATTTACAGTTGGTGAAACTGTAAAAGTTGTAGATGGTCCTTTTAATGGTTTTAATGGAACAGTTGAAAAAATCAACGAAGAGAAGCGTAAACTTGAAGTTATGGTTAAAATTTTCGGAAGAAAAACACCATTAGAGCTAAGTTTTATGCAAGTAGAAAAAGTATAAATTTTGTTACATTATCTATAATCCACACTTTCTGCTTCCACTGAAAGTGTAAATTTTTTTAAACAATGGCTAAAGAGATTAGTAAAGTAGTTAAACTACAAGTTAAGGGAGGTGCCGCGAACCCTTCGCCACCGGTTGGACCTGCTCTGGGAGCTGCTGGAGTTAACATCATGGAGTTCTGTAAGCAATTTAATGCGAGAACCCAAGATAAACCCGGTAAAGTTTTGCCTGTACAAATTACTGTGTACAAAGACAAGTCATTTGACTTTGTTGTAAAAACGCCACCCGCTGCTGTTCAATTGTTAGAAGCTGCGAAATTAAAAGGAGGTTCAGGAGAACCAAACCGTAAAAAAGTAGCAAAAGTTACTATGGATCAAATTAAAGCAATCGCTGAAGACAAAATGGCTGACTTAAATGCATTTACATTAGAGTCTGCAATGAGTATGATTGCGGGAACTGCAAGATCTATGGGTATTACAGTAACTGGAGATGCTCCTTCTAATTAAGAAAAAACATGGCAAAATTGACTAAAAAACAAAAAGAGGCAGCATCAAAAATTGAAAAGAATAAATTATATTCTTTAAAAGATGCTTCTGAACTTATCAAAACAGTTGCTTCTGCAAAATTTGATGAGTCTGTTGATATCGCTGTTAAATTGGGTGTAGATCCAAGAAAAGCAAATCAAATGGTAAGAGGTGTGGTAACATTGCCTCACGGAACTGGTAAAGATGTAAGAGTTTTAGCTCTTGTAACGCCAGATAAAGAAGCCGAAGCTAAAGCGGCTGGTGCAGATCACGTAGGTTTGGACGATTATTTACAAAAAATCAAAGACGGTTGGACAGATGTTGATGTAATCATCACAATGCCAGCAGTTATGGGTAAATTGGGTCCGTTAGGTAGAGTTTTAGGACCAAGAGGTCTTATGCCAAACCCTAAAACCGGAACTGTAACTATGGATGTAGCGAAAGCTGTTCAAGAAGTAAAAGCAGGTAAAATTGACTTTAAAGTTGATAAAACCGGAATCGTTCATGCTGGAATTGGAAGAGTTTCTTTTGAAGCAAACAAAATTTCAGAAAATGCACACGAAATTATTCAAACATTAATCAAAATGAAACCAACTGCAGCGAAAGGTACTTACATCAAAAGTATCCACATCTCATCAACAATGAGTCCTGCTATCGCCTTAGATCCTAAAGCGGTATAATTGGTAGTTAAAAATTTTTAGTATGACTAGAGAAGAAAAATCAATCGCGATTGAAGATTTAACTGCACAGTTAGCTGGTACTAATATTGTTTATGTAGCAGATATTTCTGGCTTAAATGCAGAAACTACTTCAAACCTTCGTAGAGCTTGTTTCAAAGCCGGAATTAAATTAGAAGTTGTAAAAAATACTTTGCTTGGAAAAGCAATGGAAGCCTCAAGCAATAACTATGGCGAATTGCCAGAAGTGTTGAAAGGAAACACCTCTATTTTAATTGCTGACGTTGCGAACGCGCCTGCAAAAATTATCAAAGAATTCCGTAAAAAATCTGATAAACCAGTTTTTAAAGGAGCTTATATCAATGAAGAAATTTACATCGGTGATAACCTTCTTGATTCATTAGCTTCTCTTAAATCTAAAGAAGAGGTTATCGGAGAAATTATCGGATTACTTCAGTCTCCTGCACAAAGAGTTATATCAGCTCTTAAAAACCAATTCAAAGACGAAGAAGGAGCAGAGGCTTAATTAAGTACGCACAAATTACAATTATATTTAAAAAAAATCTTTAAACGATAGAAAAAATGGCAGATTTGAAACAATTCGCAGAACAATTAGTTAACTTAACAGTAAAAGAAGTTAACGATTTAGCAACAATTTTAAAAGACGAGTACGGTATCGAACCAGCTGCAGCTGCAGTTGTAGTTTCTGGTGGTGGTGATGCTGGTGCTGCTGCTGAAGAGCAATCAGAATTTACAGTAGTATTGAAAGATGCTGGTGCTTCTAAATTAGCAGTAGTAAAAGCTGTTAAAGAATTAACAGGACTTGGTCTAAAAGAAGCTAAAGACATCGTTGACGGTGCTCCATCTAACATCAAAGAAGGTGTTTCTAAAGATGAGGCTGAAGGTCTTAAGAAAGCTTTGGAAGAAGCTGGAGCTGTTGTTGAGCTTAAATAAGTTTACCAGTTTACAAGAACTAGGTTTAGGCCTTGGATATTCCATCCAAAGGCCTAAACCATTTTTCGTATAATAAAATTATAGATGATTTTATTATAAAATAAGTTTAAAATACGAAAAAGTTTTTAATCAATACGAAGACAAAAAGTGATCCTATAGGCCATTTTTCAAGATGTATCGATTATAAAAAGGAAGTATTCATTAAACAGTGCTTGACACAAAATAACTACTTTTTTTTAATCAAAATTTTGTCCATTGATGATAACAAATCAGACTGAAAGATTGAATTTCGCCTCGACAAAAAATATCCCTCAATATCCAGATTTTCTTGATATTCAGGTGAAATCGTTCAAAGATTTTTTCCAATTGGAAACCAAATCAGACGAAAGAGGCAATGAAGGATTGTATAACACCTTCATGGAAAATTTTCCAATTACAGATACCAGAAATCAATTTGTATTGGAGTTCCTGGATTACTTCGTTGATCCGCCACGTTATACCATCCAAGAATGTATTGAGAGAGGACTAACTTACAGCGTGCCACTTAAAGCACGTTTAAAATTATATTGTACCGATCCTGAACACGAAGATTTCGAAACTATCGTTCAGGACGTATATTTGGGAACAATTCCTTACATGACGCCAAGCGGAACATTTGTAATCAATGGAGCAGAACGCGTTGTCGTTTCTCAACTTCACAGATCACCAGGTGTTTTCTTCGGACAATCTTTCCATGCTAATGGAACTAAACTTTATTCTGCACGTGTAATTCCTTTTAAAGGTTCGTGGATCGAATTCGCTACAGACATCAACAATGTCATGTATGCTTATATCGATAGAAAGAAAAAATTACCAGTAACCACACTTTTCCGTGCTATTGGTTTTGAAAGAGATAAAGACATCCTTGAGATTTTTGACCTTGCTGAAGAAATTAAAGTGTCAAAAACAGGATTGAAAAAATACATCGGAAGAAAACTTGCAGCTCGTGTATTGAACACTTGGCACGAAGATTTCGTAGATGAGGATACTGGAGAAGTAGTATCAATCGAGCGTAACGAAATTATTCTCGATCGTGATACCATTATCGATAAAGATAATGTAGAAGAAATAATTGAGGCGAATGTAAAAACAATTCTTTTACATAAAGAGGATAACAATCAAGCGGATTACGCCATTATCCACAACACGCTTCAAAAAGATCCAACCAACTCTGAAAAAGAAGCCGTTGAGCACATCTACCGTCAGTTGCGTAATGCAGAACCGCCTGATGAAGAAACCGCTCGTGGCATTATCGATAAATTATTCTTCTCAGACCAACGTTACAATTTAGGTGAAGTAGGTCGTTA
The DNA here is from genome assembly GCF_009915155.1 of Flavobacterium ichthyis. Lineage (GTDB taxonomy): Bacteria > Bacteroidota > Bacteroidia > Flavobacteriales > Flavobacteriaceae > Flavobacterium > Flavobacterium ichthyis. The sequence goes on from NZ_JAABLM010000004.1 coordinate 60,134, forward strand.
CAGAATGAACAAAAAATTAAGTCTTGATATTCCTATGGACAAACAAGTTTTGACCAAAGAAGATATCATCACTATCGTAAAATACCTAATCGAATTGATCAACTCTAAAGCAGAGATTGATGATATCGATCACTTGTCAAATCGTCGTGTAAGAACAGTTGGAGAACAACTTTCGGCACAATTTGGAGTTGGTTTGGCTCGTATGGCAAGAACCATCCGTGAGAGAATGAATGTTAGAGATAACGAGGTTTTTACACCAATTGATTTGATTAATGCCAAAACATTATCATCTGTAATCAATTCATTCTTCGGAACAAACCAGCTTTCTCAATTTATGGATCAAACCAATCCATTGGCAGAAATTACGCATAAACGTAGATTATCTGCTCTTGGACCAGGTGGTCTTTCTCGTGAAAGAGCAGGTTTCGAGGTTCGTGACGTTCACTATACACATTACGGTCGTTTATGTCCAATTGAAACTCCCGAAGGTCCAAACATTGGTTTGATTTCATCACTTGGAGTTTATGCCAAGGTAAACGGAATGGGATTCATCGAAACACCTTATAGAAAAGTGGTGGATGGTAAAGTTGATTTAACATCAGAACCAATTTATTTAAGTGCTGAAGAAGAAGAAGGCAAAATGATTGCTCAGGCAAATATTGAAATGTCTGATGAAGGACAAATTACCGCAGAAAGAGTTATTGCTCGTGAAGAAGGTGATTTCCCGGTTGTAGAACCAAACGTAGTTCATTACACAGACGTTGCACCAAACCAAATTGCCTCCATTTCAGCTTCATTAATTCCATTCTTGGAGCATGATGATGCGAACCGTGCTTTGATGGGATCAAACATGATGCGTCAGGCGGTACCTTTGTTAAGACCAGAAGCACCAATCGTGGGTACTGGTTTAGAAAGACAAGTAGCGTCTGATTCCAGAGTTTTAATCAATGCGGAAGGAAACGGAACTGTAGAATATGTTGATGCCAACATCATCACCATTAAATACGACAGAACTGAAGAAGAAAGAATGGTAAGTTTTGATTCTGATGAAAAAACTTATAATTTAATCAAATTCAGAAAAACCAACCAAAGTACCTCAATCAACCTGAAGCCAATTGTTAGAAAAGGCGACAGAGTGGTAAAAGGTCAAGTTTTATCTGAAGGTTATGCTACGCAAAACGGAGAATTAGCATTAGGAAGAAACCTTAAAGTTGCATTCATGCCATGGAAAGGTTACAACTTCGAGGATGCAATTGTAATTTCTGAAAAAGTAGTTCGCGATGACATCTTTACCTCAATTCACGTAGATGATTATTCTTTAGAAGTAAGAGATACTAAATTAGGTAACGAAGAGTTAACTAACGATATCCCTAACGTTTCTGAAGAAGCTACAAAAGATTTAGATGAAAACGGAATGATCAGAATTGGTGCCGAAGTAAAACCTGGCGACATTTTGATTGGAAAAATTACACCAAAAGGAGAATCAGACCCAACGCCAGAAGAAAAACTTTTAAGAGCAATCTTCGGTGACAAAGCAGGAGATGTAAAAGATGCTTCATTAAAAGCATCACCTTCATTACACGGTGTAGTTTTAGACAAAAAATTATTCGCAAGAGCCGTAAAAGATAAACGCAAGAGAGGCAAAGACAAAGACGATTTGGCTGCACTCGAAATGGAATTTGAAACTAAATTTGTGGAATTAAAAGACAAATTAGTTGACAAACTTTTCAATATCGTAAACGGAAAAACTTCACAAGGAGTAATGAATGATTTGGGTGAAGAGGTATTGCCAAAAGGTAAAAAATACACCCAAAAAATGCTAAACGCTGTTGAAGATTTTGCACATTTAAGCAAAGGCCAATGGGTTGCCGATGATGAAACCAACAAATTAGTTAACGATTTGATTCACAATTATAAAATCAAATTAAACGATTTGCAAGGTGCCTTGAGAAGAGAAAAATTCACCATTACCGTTGGAGACGAACTTCCAGCCGGAATTTTAAAATTGGCTAAAGTTTACATCGCTAAAAAACGTAAACTTAAAGTGGGTGATAAAATGGCGGGACGTCACGGAAACAAAGGTATTGTGGCAAGAATCGTCCGTCACGAAGACATGCCGTTTTTAGAAGACGGAACTCCGGTTGACATCGTCTTGAATCCACTTGGGGTACCTTCTCGTATGAACATCGGTCAGATTTATGAAACCGTTCTTGGATGGGCTGGTCAAAAATTAGGCAAAAAATTCGCAACGCCAATTTTCGACGGTGCTTCATTAGATCAAATCAATGACTTAACGGACGAAGCTGGAATTCCAAGATTTGGACATACATACTTATACGATGGAGGAACTGGAGAAAGATTCCACCAACCTGCAACCGTAGGAGTAATTTACATGCTGAAATTAGGTCACATGGTTGACGATAAAATGCACGCACGTTCAATAGGTCCTTACTCATTGATCACGCAACAACCTCTGGGAGGTAAAGCACAATTTGGAGGTCAGCGTTTTGGAGAGATGGAGGTTTGGGCTCTCGAAGCTTACGGAGCATCAAGTACACTACGCGAAATTTTGACTGTTAAATCCGATGACGTAATTGGTAGAGCCAAAACTTACGAATCAATCGTAAAAGGTGAAACCATGCCAGAACCAGGACTTCCTGAATCATTCAACGTATTGATGCACGAACTCAAAGGTCTTGGATTAGACATCAGATTAGAAGAATAAAATAGTTGATCGGTTTTTGGTTGATTGTTTCATTGAAAATTTTTTTCACAAAAACAATTAACCAATAGCCAACAACCACAGACTTTAAAAGTTTACGACTATGATGAACAGAAATAAAGATAAAAACCAAACTAAAAGGTTTAACAAAATTTCAATTGGTCTTGCTTCGCCAGAATCTATTCTTGCAGAATCAAGAGGTGAGGTGCTAAAGCCCGAAACCATCAATTACAGAACACACAAGCCAGAACGCGACGGTCTTTTCTGCGAAAGAATTTTCGGTCCAGTAAAAGATTTCGAGTGCGCTTGTGGAAAATATAAAAGAATTCGCTACAAAGGAATCGTTTGTGACCGTTGTGGTGTAGAAGTAACCGAAAAGAAAGTACGTCGTGATAGAGTAGGACACATCAACCTTGTTGTGCCAATCGCTCACATCTGGTATTTCCGTTCGTTACCTAACAAAATTGGTTATATCCTTGGACTTCCGTCTAAAAAATTGGATATGATTATTTACTACGAAAGATACGTGGTAATCCAAGCAGGTATTGCAAAAGGACCTGATGGAGATGCACTAAACCGTCTTGACTTTTTAACCGAAGAAGAATATCTAAACATTTTAGATACCCTTCCGATGGAAAATCAATATCTAGATGACACAGATCCAAATAAATTCATCGCCAAAATGGGAGCTGAATGTATAATGGATTTATTAGCAAGAATCGACCTTGACGAACTTTCTTACGAATTAAGACACGCAGCAAACAACGAAACTTCTAAACAACGTAAAACTGAAGCTTTAAAAAGACTTCAAGTTGTAGAATCTTTCCGTGAGTCTAACGAAAATCGTGAAAACCGTCCGGAGTGGATGATTATGAAAGTAGTTCCGGTAATTCCGCCAGAATTGCGTCCGTTGGTACCACTTGATGGAGGTCGTTTTGCAACATCAGATTTGAATGATTTGTACCGAAGAGTAATCATCCGTAACAATCGTTTGAAAAGATTGATGGAAATCAAAGCGCCAGAAGTAATCTTACGTAACGAAAAACGTATGTTGCAAGAATCAGTAGATTCATTGTTTGACAACACTAGAAAAGCTTCGGCAGTAAAAACTGAATCTAATCGTCCGTTAAAATCACTTTCTGATTCATTAAAAGGAAAACAAGGACGTTTCCGTCAAAACCTTTTGGGTAAACGTGTGGATTATTCTGCTCGTTCGGTAATTGTCGTTGGGCCAGAATTGAAATTATTTGAATGTGGTTTGCCAAAAGACATGGCGGCAGAACTTTACAAACCTTTCGTTATCAGAAAATTAATCGAAAGAGGAATTGTGAAAACAGTGAAGTCTGCGAAAAAAATTATTGATAAAAAAGAACCAGTAGTTTGGGATATTCTTGAAAACGTTATTAAAGGACATCCAGTATTGCTAAACCGTGCTCCAACTTTGCACCGTTTGGGAATTCAGGCATTCCAGCCAAAATTAATTGAAGGAAAAGCAATCCAGCTTCACCCATTAGTTTGTACGGCATTTAATGCGGATTTCGATGGTGACCAGATGGCGGTGCATTTACCTCTTGGACCAGAAGCTATTTTGGAAGCACAATTATTGATGTTGGCTTCTCATAATATTTTAAATCCTGCTAATGGAGCTCCAATTACTGTACCTTCTCAGGACATGGTTTTGGGTCTTTATTACATGACAAAAGAGCGTATTTCTACAGAAGATCACAAAATTTTAGGTCAAGATTTGACTTTCTATTCTGCTGAAGAAGTAAACATTGCCCTCAATGAAGGTAGAGTAGAATTGAATGCTCGTGTGAAAATTAGAGCAAAAGATTTCAACGAAAACGGAGAATTGGTTTACAAAATTATCCAAACTACAGCCGGACGTGTACTTTTCAACGAAGTAGTACCTCAAGCTGCTGGATACATTAACCAGGTATTGACTAAAAAATCGTTGAGAGACATTATCGGTCATATTTTAAGTGTTACAGATGTTCCAACAACAGCTGCTTTCCTTGACAATATGAAAGATATGGGATACAAATTTGCCTTCCGTGGTGGATTGTCATTCTCATTAGGAGATATTAGAATTCCAGAACAAAAAACAACCTTAATTGCAGATGCAAGAGAGCAAGTGGAAGGAATTACCATGAACTATAACATGGGACTTATTACTAACAACGAACGTTACAACCAGGTAATTGACATCTGGACTTCTGCTAATGCACAATTAACAGAGTTAGCAATGAAAAATATTAGAGAAGACCAACAAGGTTTCAACTCTGTATATATGATGCTTGATTCTGGAGCCCGTGGATCGAAAGAGCAGATTCGTCAGTTAACCGGAATGCGTGGTTTGATGGCGAAGCCGAAAAAATCAACCGCAGGTGGTGGTGAAATTATCGAAAACCCAATTTTATCTAACTTCAAAGAAGGACTTTCAATCTTAGAATATTTCATCTCAACTCACGGTGCTCGTAAAGGTCTTGCGGATACGGCTTTGAAAACTGCCGATGCAGGATATTTAACAAGAAGACTACACGACGTTTCTCAAGACGTTATCGTAAATACCGTAGATTGCGGAACTTTACGTGGTGTTGAAGTAACAGCTTTGAAGAAAAACGAAGAAGTTGTGGAAACTTTAGGAGAAAGAATTTTAGGTCGTGTGGCGTTGCAAGACGTTATCAATCCGTTAACCAGCGAAGTACTTGTATCAGGTGGTGATCAAATTACCGAAGCTATCGTAAAATTAATCGATGAATCTCCTATCGAAAAAGTAGAAGTTCGTTCGCCATTAACTTGTGAAGCAGAAAAAGGAATTTGTGCTAAATGTTATGGAAGAAACTTGGCAACCGGAAGAATGACTCAAAAAGGGGAAGCAGTTGGAGTAATCGCTGCTCAATCAATTGGAGAGCCAGGAACTCAGTTAACACTTCGTACCTTCCACGTTGGAGGGGTTGCAGGAGGTTTGTCTGAAGAGTCAAGCATCACTACAAAATTCAGCGGTCGTTTAGAAATTGAAGATTTAAAAACTGTTAAAGGTGAAGACCTTGACGGAAATACTACTGATATTGTAATTTCTCGTTCAACAGAATTGAAATTAGTTGATGTTAAAACCGGAATTGTGTTAAATACACATAATATTCCTTACGGTTCAAGCATTTTCGTAAAAGATGGCGATGTAGTTGAAAGAGGAACCACTATCTGTAAATGGGATCCATATAATGGAGTAATTATTTCAGAATTTACAGGAAAAGTTGCTTATGAAGATTTAGAACAAGGACAAACTTTCCAAGTTGAAATCGATGAGCAAACAGGTTTCCAAGAAAAAGTAATTTCTGAAGGAAGAAATAAAAAATTAATCCCTACATTATTGATCTACGGAAAAGATGATGAGTTGATTAGATCATATAACTTACCGGTAGGAGCTCACTTGATGGTAGAAAACGGAGAAAAAATTAAAGCGGGTAAAGTTTTAGTAAAAATTCCGCGTCGTTCATCTAAAGCTGGAGATATTACCGGAGGTCTTCCAAGAATTACTGAGCTTCTCGAAGCACGTAATCCTTCAAATCCGGCAGTTGTTTCGGAAATTGACGGAGTGGTGTCTTTTGGAAAAATTAAACGTGGTAACCGTGAAATCATCATTGAGTCTAAATTTGGCGAAATCAAGAAATATCTTGTAAAATTATCAAGCCAAATCTTAGTTCAAGAAAATGACTTCGTGAAAGCAGGTATGCCATTGTCTGACGGAGCAATCACGCCAGATGATATCTTGAGAATCCAAGGACCATCAGCTGTTCAACAGTATTTGGTTAACGAAATTCAAGAAGTTTACCGTTTGCAAGGTGTAAAAATCAACGACAAGCATTTTGAAGTTGTAATTCGCCAAATGATGCGTAAAGTTCAAGTTCAAGATCCGGGAGATACTTTGTTCTTAGAAGATCAATTGATTCACACAAAAGATTTCATTTACGAAAACGATAAGTTATACGGAATGAAAGTGGTAGAAGATGCTGGAGATTCAGATAATTTGAAACCAGGTCAAATCATCACGCCACGTCAGTTGAGAGATGAAAATTCATTGTTGAAACGAAGTGACAAAAACCAAGTAGTAGCAAGAGATGTAGTTACCGCAACTGCTACTCCAATCTTACAAGGTATTACAAGAGCCTCGTTACAAACTAAATCGTTTATTTCTGCAGCATCGTTCCAGGAAACAACGAAAGTATTAAACGAAGCTGCTGTTGCAGGAAAAGTGGATGCACTTGAAGGATTGAAAGAAAACGTAATCGTAGGACATAGAATTCCGGCAGGAACTGGTATGAGAGAATACGACAACGTAATTGTAGGTTCAAAAGATGAATACCACGAATTATTATCAACAAAAGAAGAATATAATTTTTAAACCATGAGCGATCAAAAACAACAACAAGGGCAAATCAATATAGAATTAGATGAAAAAACAGCCGAAGGAATTTATTCTAATTTGGCAATCATCAATCATTCTGCGTCAGAATTTGTAGTAGATTTTGTAACGATAATGCCAGGAATTCCAAAGGCAAAAGTAAAATCTCGAATTGTGCTAACCCCACAACATGCCAAACGTTTGTTGAAAGCCATGGCCGATAATATTCACAGATTTGAAGCTTCCCACGGCGAAATTAAAGAAACGGAGCAACCGCCACTTCCTCTTAATTTTGGTCCCGCTGGACAAGCTTAATTTACCAAAAACCTCTCGAGCAATTGAGAGGTTTTTTTTTGAGAAAAATTTAAGAAAAATCAATTTTTGTTAAATATTATGTCAGTTAAATGCAATTAAAATTCTTTTTCTTAACTTATTCATAATGTATAGATTGGTGATTTAGTAAAAGTTGCCTTATCTTTGCGATAACAACATTTTAAAAAATTAATATGAAACAAAAATTACAAATTAACGTAGGTCAAATGTTACTCACGTTAGCATTTGGACTTTTTTTTAACTTGTCTTGGGGGCAAGTTAATATTATTCCTGTGAGAACTGAAGTCTCTAATTTTGGAGATTGGACAGATTCTAACGTTGGAGGAACATCTTATTTACAATTGTTAAGATCAGATTCATTTACAATTACTCCTGCAATGAATTTTGATAATTATACGGATGAAACATTAACTTTTACCGCAAGAACATTTGGTGGATCAACTGCTGCGGAAATTATTTTAACGGTTTCTATTTCTACGGATAATGGTGGAAATTGGACAGTTTTAGGTACAAGAACTCCTAGTAGTTCTTCACTTAATGCAGTAACACCATTCGATCTAAGTTCTTATAATGGTACTCAGGTTAAAGTAAGGTTTTCGGTTGGAGGAACTAATAATGGTATTGGAGTAGGAATCGATGACATCACATTCAGAGGTGTTGAAGCGGTGACTACAGATCCCAACATCACCACAAATCCATCATCGCTTACATTTACTTCAACTAATATTTCTTCGGTTTCAGTTGCACAAACCATTACTGTGAATGGAGCAAATCTTACAGGAAACATTACAGTAAATGCACCGGCAAATTTCCAAGTAAGTTTGAATGGAACAGATTGGTCTAACGAAGTTATCTTAACAAATTCGGGTGAAATCACGGATCAAACCGTATCAGTGCGTTTTGCGCCGGTTGTAGCTGGAAATTTATCTGGAGATATTTCTTTTTCTGGCGGAGGATTGACTAGTCCGGTAACCGTTGCCGTTGAAGGTGTTGTTGTAATTCCGGCACCAGTAGCTCAAAATGCGACCAATATCACTACAAATTCTTTCACCGCAAATTGGAACGCTGTTCCAGGAGCAGAATCTTATATTATCGATGTGTATTCTCGTGAAGATGGGGCTTCGGCTACAGATTTATTTATTTCAGAATATATTGAAGGAACTTCAAATAATAAATACATTGAAATTTATAACGGAACTGGTCAGCCAGTTGATTTGTCTGACTATGAAATTCGTTTGTTTGCAAATGGTGCTGCATCACCTGGAAATGTTGAAGCGTTAACTGGTACGATAGATAATGGAGAAGTAATTGTTTTTAGAAACAGTAGCGCAAACCTTTCTGGGACAACATCATTTCCGGTAAGTACTACTACAAACTTTAATGGTGACGACGCCATTGCACTTTACAAAAATTCAACTTCGAGTTATGTAGATATTTTTGGAGTAATTGGAAACGACCCGGGATCAAGATGGACAGCGGGTTCGATTTCAACTGTTGATCAAACATTGGTAAGAAAATCTTCTGTGTTAGCTGGTATTACAACAAATCCGTCAGGAACAGGAGAAAGTGCATTTACCACACTTGGAACAGAATGGGATAGTTATGCAACTGATGTTGTAAGTGATTTAGGCTCTCACACCTTCGACGGTGGTTCTGCTACAGTTTATTATATCCAAAATCAAAATGTTGGAAATGTATTAACGTATGAAGTAACTGGAATTCAACCAAACACTAATTATTTTTACGTAGTAAGAGCGGTTGTGGGAGGAGAAACTTCTGCAATCTCTAATGAAGTTGAAGTAGAAGGAATTATCGTATCTACCACTTGGGACGGAAATGAATGGTCTCATAATGTACCAACAGAAAGTGTGGATGCCATCATCGAAGGAGATTATAACACAGCCGGAAACGGTTCTTTCGCAGCAAAATCGTTAACAGTGGAATCAGGAATTTTTACAATTTCTGCAGCGACAACTATTGCTGTTGAAAACGCAGTAATCAATAATGCGGGGGCGGCAAACTTCTTGGTTGAAAGTGGTGCTAATTTGATTCAAAATAATGATAATGCCAATATCGGAGCCATTACAGTTCTTAGAAATTCCGCGCCAATTGTGCGTTTGGATCACACTTTATGGTCTTCCCCTGTAGCAAACCAAAATCTTTTCAGTTTTTCACCAAATACTTTAATAAATCGTTTTTATACTTATGATGTTGCAAATGATGTTTATGTAAACACAGGTTTAAATGCAACTTCAGTTTTCGAAGGTGGAGCAGGTTACGGAGTTCGTGCACCAAATAATTACCAAACATCTCCAGCTGCTTCATGGGAAGGAAAGTTTATTGGAATTCCTAACAATGGAAACGTGCCTGTCACAATGTCAACTGCTGGAAACGGATTTAATTTAGTAGGAAATCCATATCCCTCGCCAATTAACGCCCAAGCTTTAATTGCTGCTAACGACCATATTGATGGTGTAATTTATTTCTATGCTCACAGTTTGGCCATGAACGCTGAAGGACAATTTCCTTCCGGAACGAACTATACAACTTGGAACGGATCAGGTTATACTTTAGCAACAAACTCTTCCGTAATTCCAAATGGAACCATTCAGGTAGGTCAAGGATTTTTTGTAAAAGCCAATACTGCTGATGATTTGGTTTTTAACAATATAATGAGAAGCACAAATACTGACAATCAATTTTTCAGAGCTTCTTCAGAGGTTGCCGAGAAACATAGATTTTGGATTGATTTAACCAATAATAACGGAGCTTTTAATCAAATTTTAGTAGCTTACATTGAGGGTGCTACGAATGATTTCGACAGAAATTTCGATGGAGAATCATTTGGAAACACAGGAAGTTACATTGCTTCTAGATTAAATGACAAAAATTATACGATTCAAGGACGTGCATTACCATTTAATACAGAAGATATGGTGGCGTTAAATTTTAAAGCTGTTACTGCTGGAAATTACACTTTGACTTTATCTCAGGTTGAAGGTGTTTTTGCAGGAGATCAAAATGTTTATTTAAAAGATAATCAAACTGGAAATATCCACAATTTAACAGCTTCACCATATAATTTTATAACACAAGTGGGTCAGTTTAACGATCGTTTCCAAGTAATTTATCGTTCGGCATTATCAACTCCTGAAAATAATTTTAATTCCGAATCAATAGTAACTTTTGTTCAAAATGATGCATTAAATATTTCAGCGAAAAACACAGCAATTAAGGGAATCGCAATTTACGATTTGAGAGGCAGAACTTTGTTCAATAATCAAGAAATCAATGCGCCAAATTTTGTCGTGCCAAATTTATCCAAGCAAAATCAAGTATTATTAGTTCGAGTGACTAATGAAAATAACCAAGTAGTTTCAGTAAAAGCAATTTTTTAAAACACATGACAATGAAAAAAATTAAAATAACGACAATAGTATTAATAGTATTTTTAATGGGAAATTTTTCGGGAGTAGCCCAAGAACCAGGAGATTTTCCAACTGGCGATGGAGGGTTAGATCCTGCAGCAGCTCCAATCTCAGATTATCTTTGGATTTTGATGATACTAGCAATATATGTAGGGTATAATAAATTATTTAACGCTAAACAGCTAATTAACGAATAATTGTAACAAAAACTAATACGAAAAAAGCTACAAATATCTATTTGTAGCTTTTTTTTGTTATATATTTTTGCTAATAAATTGCATTCGTAATTTATTAAAATTAGTATTTTGGCGATTAATTTGTGTAATTCATCGAAATAAGATTAAAATAATATAATTTATAGGTCTATTTTATATTTTGGTTGGCAATATATAAACCAAAATTTTTATGACTAATTTTTACACAAATCCTAACATTTTTCTAAGAAAAATGTTTAGTTCAAAAATTCAACCAAAGAATTTTCGAACGAAGATGTTGAAAGTTTTTCTTGGGTTGACATTTTTGGGTGGCACAGCGCTACACGCTCAAATTTCAATGCCATATTTTGAAAACTTTTCTTCTATTACTACGGCAAATGGATTTCCAACCGTATCTGGAGGTGCCTGGACACGTAGTGGTACCACATCTAACCAGCCAACCTACATTACCAACCAAGCTTCTTATAATAGGTCAGGTAATGGAGATACTAAATTTATCACATTTAGATATGATTCAGGAACTCGTTATTATTTTGTAGGCCCATTCAATCTTAATGCTGGTACCAGTTATTCCCCTTCGTTTTTGTACAAAGCAGATGGTTCAACAGGATTTGGACCCTTAGAACTTACGTATGGAGCAACTGCTACTGCTGCAGATCATACAAATGTAATTACTAGTGTTCCGGCTGATATCGTAAATACTACATTTGCAACGTTTTCGGGTTCGTTTTCTCCTGCATCCTCTGGTAGTTACTTTATTGGAATAAAGATAACAGCAAATGGAAATCCTTGGTATATTACAATTGACGATTTCAAAATGGAGGTTACACCAACTTGCTTTGCACCTAGTTCGATTGTAGGTGTAGGAACTTCAACTACATCCGCAAATCTTTCATGGACTGCTCCATCTGTTTTACCAGCAGATGGTTATGAGTGGGAAGTGCGAACCAGTGGTGCCGGCGGAAGTGGTGCGACAGGACTAGCAGATAGTGGTTTTACAGCAGCAGGAGTGACATCTTCAGCAAGTTCTACGTTGACAGCAAGCACGTCCTACACATTATATGTTCGTTCTAATTGTGGAGGAGGTGATTATAGTTCATGGGTATCTTCATCACAGTTTACAACGCCTTGTACTTCAGTTACCTTACCAACAACGGTTGAGGGATTTAATACCGTTGGTTTGCCGGCTTGTTGGTCTGCTACAGTAGGTTCTTCAACTTGGGCTGGAATTTTAGGTGGTTCGGGAGATATTTCGGCACCATATAGCGGAGCTGGTTTCATGGAAAAAAACTACAATAGCTCTACCGCTGTGTTGACATCTTTACCATTGGATTTTTCTACCGTCACTGCTCCAACTAGAATTAGTATGTATATGCACAGACACGCATCAGCCAATGTAAATGATCAATATATTGTATATGTAAATACATCACCTACATTAACAGGTGCAACGCAAGTTTTATCTTTGTACTCTAAAACAGATATAGCTCCGACTGTTCCAGCTACGGGTTGGTATCAGAATCTAATTTCAATTCCTTCTTCTTTCAATGGTAGTCCAATTGTTTATGTTCTAGTAGAGGGTAAAACTTCTGCCGGTTTTAGTTCTTATGATTTAGGGATCGATGATTTTAGAGTAGAATACGCTCCAACTGACACGCCTGATTACGTAAATTTGCAATTTCCTGCAAGTGCTTCGATTGCTCCAGGAACAACTACCACAGTATTTGGTCAAGTTTATGAAGGTGGCTTGACTGATGTTGAACCAGGATTGTCTGGTCAAGCGGCAGGTATTGAAGCTTGGGTTGGTGTTAGTGCTACAAATACAGATCCGAGTGCTTGGACAAATTGGATTGTTGCTTCTCACAACGCTGCAAGCGTGAGCAATAATGATGAATACCAAGCAAATATAGGAACAGGTTTATTACCAGGTACTTATTATTATGCTACGCGATTCAGATTGAATGGTGGACCTTACAGATACGGAGGTATCGATGCTTCAAACAATGGTAATTTTTGGGATGGAGTAACTTATAACAGCGGTGTTTTAACCGTGAACCCAGTTGCAAACGATGATTGTGCAACTGCAACAGCTTTACCAATCGGAACCGAAATTGTAACATCTAATGTTGGAGCTACTTTGTCTGCTGACGCTATTCCTTCATGTGGAACAGCTGGTACACCATCATTTGCTACTGGCGGAAAAGATGTTTGGTACAGCTTGGTTGTACCTGCGAATGTTTCGCGTCTAGATATTGAAACATTAAATAATTCAGATGCAACATTTACCGATTCGGCAATGTCAGTTTACAGAGGGGCTTGTGGAAGTTTAGTTGAAATCGAATGTGATGACGATGATTCTACAGACGGTAATTTCTCTCTACTTAACTTAACGAACTTAATTCCAGGTGAAACTTTATATTTGAGAGTTTGGGGTTATGCTGGAACTTCAGGAAGTTTTAAATTAAAAACTTCTGTTCCTGCTTGTGGTGTGCAAACTGCTTGGGACGGAGATGCTTGGTCTAACGGTACACCAGTTGCGGGTATTAGAGCTGTTTTCAATGGAGATTATAACGGTCCAGGATTTGAGGCTTGTGCAGTTGACGTAAATGGAACTTCTCAAGTAGTAATTACTTCAGGTTCTGACCTAAACCTTGCTGGAATCGTAACGGTTGCTGCAACGGCTTCATTGACATTATCTAATGATGTAAACCTTGTTCAATCTGTAACAACGGCTAATGTTGGTAATGTTACAATTCAACGTGAATCTGCTCCAATGATCAGATTAGATTACACTTTATGGTCTTCTCCGGTATCTGGACAAAATTTGTATGCGTTTTCACCTAACACTTTGACAAACAGATTTTATGTGTACGATACTGCTACAGATAACTATGTAACAACAGGTCTTTCTGCAACAACCACTTTCGCAGCCGGTAGAGGTTACGGAATTCGTGCGGCAAACGATCATCCAACGACAGCAACTGCTTGGTTAGGTGCGTTTACAGGTGTTCCAAGAAATGGTAATCAAACCTTTACAATGACTAACGCTGGTAATGGTTTTAACTTAGTAGGAAATCCTTATCCTTCTGTAATGGATGCAAATGCTTTTGTAACTGCAAACAGCACAAGAATCACAGGAACTTTATATTTCTATGCTCACACTTTAGGAATGCTTCCTGATGGGACATATCCTGCTGGTAGTAATTACGCTCTGTGGAATGGAACTGGTTCAACAGCTGCAACGGCTGGGACAGCAGGAATTCCGGCAAATGTTCCAAATGGAAAAATTAATATTGGACAAGGATTTATCGTTAAAAGATCAGGAACTGGTGCATTAGCTTTCAATAACGGAATGCGTGAAGCAAGTCATGGAACTCCATTCTTTAGAGCTTCGGAGACCGAAGAGAAACATAGAATTTGGTTAAATCTAACTAATTCAGATAATTCTGCTTTTAGTCAAATGTTAGTAGGTTATGTTGATGGTGCTACACAAGCTGTTGACAATTATTTTGACGGCGAATCTTTCGGTCAAGTAGGAAGTTTTATTGCTTCTAAATTGGATAACAAAAACTTTACAATCCAAGGACGTGCTTTGCCGTTCTCTGACGAAGATATTGTAGATGTTAATTTCCACGCGGAAACTGCTGGTAATTTTACAATTTCGCTTTCGCAAATGGATGGTGTTTTTGCCGCAGACCAATCGGTTTATATCAAAGATATTCAAACTGGAACGACTCATGATCTTAAAGCAGCTCCTTATTCATTTGTTTCTAATGCAGGAACTTTTGATAATCGTTTCCAAATTGTTTACCGTTCAACACTTTCAACTCCGGATCAAACATTTACACCAGAGGCTGTAATCGCTTTCGTGAAAAACAATGCTCTGAATGTGATGACCAAAAATCATGAAATGAAAGGAATTACTATCTATGACTTAAGAGGAAGACTTTTATTTGAAAATAACAAAATCAACGCTGAAAATTTCATCGTTCCTAATTTTGCTCCGCAAAACCAAGTATTGTTAGTTCAGGTAACTTCTCAAAATAACGAGGTAGCAACCGTAAAAGTAATCTTCTAAATCAATTTATATGAAAAGTTTAAAATATCTCTCAATTTTAGTTGTAATGTTTTTAATGAGCACTGTAAATGTATTTGCTCAAAACCCTGGTGATTTCGATGATCCTGCCGATCCGAATCCAACTGATGCGCCAATCTCAGGCTACATTTGGGTAGTAGCGTTAGTAGGGTTAGTTTATGTTTTTTATAAATTAAAATCCAAGCAACTAAAATCTGCATAGTAGATTTTATAAATGTAAGAAGCCGCATATTAATATGCGGCTTCTTTTGTTTTATCGGTATTGCAAAAGACCTTTAATACGGTTTTTTGAAAAAAAAAATTAGTTCATCTCTGAAGTAAAAAATAATTTTACCGTAGGATATTTACTTTGCGTCATTTGAATCGTAAAATCAGAATCGGCTAAAAATACCAACTGACCGTATTTGTCTTTTGCTAAAAATTTCTGTTTGATCCTTTTAAACTCTTTAAATTCTTCATTTTTAGGGTCTTCAGGTTGAACCCAACAAGCCTTGTGAACCGGGAAATTTTCATAAGAACATTTGGCGCCATATTCGTGTTCTAAGCGGTATTGGATAACTTCATATTGTAAAGCTCCAACAGTTCCAATCACTTTCCGGTTATTCATTTCCAAAGTAAATAGTTGGGCAACACCTTCGTCCATTAACTGGTCAATTCCTTTTTCAAGCTGTTTGGCTTTCATTGGATCAGCATTATTAATGTACCGAAAATGTTCCGGAGAAAAACTTGGTATTCCTTTAAAATTTATTTGTTCACCTTCGGTTAATGTATCACCAATTTTAAAATTTCCAGTATCATGAAGTCCCACAATATCACCGGGATATGAAATATCTACAATTTCTTTTTTCTCCGCAAAAAAAGCATTCGGACTCGAAAATTTTAAATTTTTATTTTGACGAACGTGTAAATAAGGCTTGTTTCTTTCAAAAGTTCCCGATACAATTTTTACAAACGCTAATCTGTCGCGGTGTTTGGGATCCATATTCGCATGAATTTTAAATACAAACCCCGTCATTTTATTTTCGTAAGGATCAATTTCTCGGGTTTCAGACTCTTTCGGTCGAGGAGAAGGAGCGATTTCAATAAAACAATCCAACAATTCCCTAACTCCAAAATTGTTCAAAGCCGAACCAAAAAATACAGGTTGAAGACTTCCTTTTAAATAATCTTCCTGATTAAACTCCGGATACACTTCTGAAATCAACTCTAATTCCTCACGAAGTTTATCAGCAGGTTTTTGACCGATTATTTTCTCCAATTCCGGATTTTGCACATCCGAAAAAGCAATCGTCTCTTCAATGTTTTTTCGGCTATCACCACTAAAAAGGTTGATGTTTTTCTCCCAAAGATTATAAATTCCCTGAAAATCATAACCCATACCAATTGGAAAACTCAAAGGTGTTACGGTTAAACCTAATTTTTGCTCTACTTCATCCATTAAATCGAAAGCATCTTTACCTTCACGATCTAATTTATTGATGAAAACTATCATCGGAATATTTCGCATCCGGCAAACACTTACCAATTTTTCCGTTTGTTCCTCAACTCCTTTTGCCACGTCAATCACAACAATAACGCTATCGACAGCCGTCAAAGTTCTGTAAGTATCTTCAGCAAAATCCTTATGACCTGGAGTATCTAGAATATTGATTTTTTTGTCTTTATATAAAAACGCCAACACCGAAGTGGAAACCGAAATTCCTCTCTGGCGTTCTATTTCCATAAAATCCGAAGTTGCTCCTTTTTTTATTTTATTGTTTTTTACCGCTCCAGCTTCCTGAATTGCACCTCCAAACAATAATAATTTTTCGGTAAGGGTGGTTTTTCCGGCATCGGGGTGAGAGATAATCCCGAAGGTTCTTCTTTTTTCTATTTCTTTCTGAAAACTCATAATCTTTATAATAGTTTGCAAAAATAGTGTTTCTAAAACAATTAATACAACATACTAAAATTTAGATTTTGCAGTTATTCCATTGTCGATAAAATAGTAATTATTTTGGAAAAAATCGGCTAAATTTTTGTTAATAAATTTATGTTAATAGTAAAAGGCAAACTTGTTTAATACAATTGATTTGTTACTTTTGTTCGTTGCAAGAATTTTGCACCTTTTAATATCAAATTTTATTCTGTTTTTTTGATAATGAATATAAAACACTTGTTCTTAGGCTTGGCATTAACCGCAGGTTTGTATGCAAATGCCCAATCATCTGCTAAAGAAATATTATTTACAATTGATGGTAAACCGTATTATACGGACGAATTTTTACGCGTTTACAACAAAAATATTGACTTAGTAAAAGACGAATCTCAAAAGGATCCGGATCAATACCTTGATCTTTTTGTGGGCTATAAATTAAAAATTAGTAAAGCCCACAAATTAGGGCTACAAAACGGAGAATCTTATCAGGCCGAATTAAGATCCCATCGAAATCAGCTTTCTAAAAATTATTTAACCGATTCTAAAGTAACGGATCATTTAATTCAAGAAGCTTATTCACGTAGCAAAAAAGAAGTAAGAGCTTCGCATATTTTAGTTTTAGTGAACGAAAATGCCTCGCCAGCAGACACTTTAACCGCTTTTAAAAAAATAACTGATATTAGAGAAAAAGCCTTAAAAGGAGAGGATTTTGGTGAATTGGCTGTTGCTTATTCAGAAGATCCTTCGGCAAAAGAAAACAAGGGAGATTTAGGTTATTTTTCTGCTTTTAGAATGGTTTATCCCTTTGAAAATGCAGCATTTAATACGCCAAAAGGTCAAATTTCTAAAATTGCAAAAACCCGATTTGGTTACCATATTATTAAAGTCGCTGATGTTCGTGAAAATCGTGGTCAACTCACGGCAGCTCATATTATGATTTTAAAACCGCAAGACAAAAATCAAGCGGAAACGGAAAAAGCGAAAACAACTATTAACGAAATTTACACTAAATTACAGCAAGGTGAAAACTTCGAAAGTTTGGCAAAACAGTTTTCCCAAGACCAATCTTCAGCTCCAAAAGGCGGAGTTTTAAATCGTTTTGGTTCAGGCGAATTGAGCTCTGAAGAATTTGAAGAAGCTGCATTTGCTTTAGCAAAACCTGGAGATTACAGTAAGCCGGTTGAAAGTGCTTTCGGGTGGCACATCATTAAATTAATCGAAAAACATCCAGTTGCTTCTTTCGAAGATGTAAAAACAGATCTTGAAAATAAAATCAAAAGAGACGAACGTTCACGGTTGATCACCGCGTCAATGAACGAAAAATTACGCAATAAATATCCAATCAAAAGAAACGAAAAATTATACAATCAAATCGTTCAGGTTGTGAACGATGAATATTATAAAGGCGAATGGAAAGCTCCGGAAAATACCAATATTGAAGGAAATCTTTTCAATATCGAAAACCAACCTGTTAAAGCAACAGAATTTATATCATTTTTAGAAAGCGAAGCAAAAGCACCAAATGCTCCAAAACCAGTTTCAAAATTGGTGTTAACCAAATATCAATCTTTTGTTGACAAAAAATTAAACGAGCATTACAACCAAAATCTGGAAAAAGAATTTCCGGAATTTGCTGCCGTGATGGACGAATACCGTGATGGTCTGTTGCTTTTTGATTTAATGGAAAAAGAAATTTGGGAGAAAGCCAAAACAGATTCAATTGGCTTGCAAAAATTTTACGAAAGTAGAAAAAACCAATACCAATGGAATAATAGAGTGGAAGCTACTGTACTTTCTTCAACCAAAGCAGATTTTATGAAAAACGTTCAAAAAATGTTGAAACAAGGGAAATCTGCCGATCAAATCAAAGAAAACTTCAATAAAGGTGGAAAAGTTAACGTTATGTCTAACGAAGGTATTTTTGACCAAACCAGTAATTCTTTGCCGAAAGGCTTAAATATAAAAACTGGCGTTTCAGATGTTATCCATGATGGCGAATATTATTACGTTGTAAAAATCACCAAACAACTTCCTGCCGGAAACAAAACTTTTGAAGAAGCAAAAGGAAAAGTAGTCAATGATTACCAGCAATACCTCGAAGAAAAATGGGTAAGCGACCTTAAAAAAGAATTTAACGTTGAGGTAAATCAAGCCGTTTTTAACACTGTCAAAGGCAAAATGAAATCCTAAAAGTTCTCAAATCAAGTAAATAAAAATGAAGTTTTTAACGACAAATAACATGAATTCTAACATAAAAAAAATTGGCTACTTCTTTAGTTTTTTGGCAATTTTTTCCACCTCAAACGCACAGGAAATTATTCCACAAGACTCGGTAAAGACTAAAACCGTGGCACAACCCACCAGTCAACGACAAAAAATTGATGGCGTTGCGGCGGTTGTGGGAGATTTCGTGGTACTCGATTCGGATATTGATATTGCTTTGCTCGAAATTGCACAAAATAATGATGTCCAAAAATTCACACGATGTCAGGTTTTAGGAAGTTTGTTAGAGGATAAATTATATTCGCATCAAGCTATTCAAGACAGTATCATAGTTACCGATGCCGAAGTGAACAGTATGATGCAAGAACGTATCGATTATTACGTACAAAACGTAGGTTCTATGGATAAAGTTTTGAAAATTTTTAAAAAACCAAACGAAGAAGAATTCAGAACATCGCTTTTTGACATCTTAAAAAATGCCAAACTTGCAATGGAAATGCGAAACAAAGTCATCGATCAAGTAGAAATCACTCCAGAAGAAGTACGTACATTTTTCCGTAAATTCCCTGACGAAGAATTACCAACATTTGGAGCCGAAGTTGAGGTCGCTCAAATTGTTATCAATCCAACTGTAACCGCAATCGAAAAGCAAAAAGTAATCGACAAACTCAAAGAATTTAAAACCGATGTTTTGGCTGGAAACGGAAGTTTTTTCAGTAAAGCAGTTTTATATTCAAAGGATGACGGAACAAAGTCAAATGGCGGATTTATGCGAGTTAATAGAAAGTCTCCGCTCGTAAAAGAGTTTAAAGAAACCGCATTTAGCCTTGATGAAGGGCAAATTTCCGAACCTTTTGAAACCGAATATGGCTGGCATATTATTCAAGTAGAAAAAATCCGTGGGCAAGACGTAGAATTGCGCCACATCTTACTCATCCCAAAAATTACTGATGACGCTTTATCCGAAGCCAAAGACGAAATCACCGGAATCAGAAATAAAATTATTAACGGAGATTTGACCTTTGCTGATGCTGCAAGAAGCTCATCTGATGAAAAAGAAACCCGTGCTAACGGGGGTGCTTTAACCAATCCTCAATCACTTGACCCGCGATTTGAATTGACCAAAATGGATCCTACACTTTACTCTCAAATAGAAAGTTTGCAAGAAGGTCAAATCTCACAACCCATCGTAGATGAAGACCGTTTGGGTCGAAAAACCTATAAAATAATCACTGTAACCAAACGCTACAACGAGCACAAAGCTGATTACGCATTAGATTATTTGAAGATTAAAGAATTAGCGCTTCGCGAAAAACAAATGAAAGAAATTGCTCGATGGACCAAAGAAAAAATTAACGAAACCTACATTAAAGTAAATAGCGAATACAAAGCTTGCGATTTCGCACACAATTGGTTGAAAAAAAATTAATTATTAGGTAAGGAGCAAATGGTTCGGGCTTTTTCAGTTCCCGAAGCTTCGGGAAATTTTTCGGACTTCCTTCCATAGATTCCAGAAAAAGCGGGATGCTCTTCCCTCTAGTCAGGGCTATCAAAAAGAAACATAAAACGTTAGTAAACTTTTTTCAAAAAATTCAACCTAAAAAACCAACTCTAAAAAACCATTCAATGTCAGACGTAACAGCAATACAAAACTTGGTTCAAAAAAGGCTTGAGCTAAAAAAAGAAATCTCCAAAATAATCGTCGGTCAGGAAACCGTCATCGACCAAATATTGTTAAGCATCTTTTCCGGCGGACACGCACTTTTAGTAGGTGTTCCCGGATTAGCAAAAACTTTAATGGTCAACACCATTTCACAAGCACTCGGACTCGATTTTAAAAGAATCCAGTTTACGCCAGATTTAATGCCGTCAGATATTTTAGGAAGCGAAATTTTAGACGAAAACCGTAATTTTAAATTCATCAAAGGACCAATTTTTTCAAATATTATCCTTGCCGATGAAATCAATAGAACGCCTCCTAAGACGCAAGCCGCACTTTTAGAAGCCATGCAAGAAAGAGCCGTGACCATTGCCGGACAACATTATAAATTATCCTTGCCGTATTTTGTTTTAGCTACGCAAAATCCAATTGAGCAAGAAGGAACGTATCCACTTCCTGAAGCACAATTGGACCGTTTTATGTTTGCCATTAAACTCAATTATCCAACATTCGACGAAGAAGTACAAGTAGTAAAAAGCACCACAACTGATTTCTCCGAAAAAGTAAATCCTTTATTCACAGCAGAAGAAATTATCAACTTCCAGCAATTAATCCGCCGTATTCCCGTAGTCGACAATGTGATTGAATATGCGGTGACTTTGGTCGGAAAAACCCGGCCGGGTGGTTTACTTTCGTCAGAATTTGTGAATAATTATTTAGATTGGGGAGCTGGACCTCGCGCTTCGCAAAATTTAATTTTGGCAGCGAAAGCTCACGCAGCATTTAACGGAAAATTTTCTCCAGATATTGAAGATGTCAAAGCTGTTGCAACGGGAATTCTTCGCCATCGAATCATCAAAAACTATAAAGCCGATGCCGAAGGAATTTCCGAGGAAAAAATTATTGAAAACATCTTATAACTTAAAGCGGATTTTTTTCCGCTTTTTTTTCGAAGATTTGATATAGCACACTTAATTTCAATGTAATTTATATTCATTCTACATTTATAATACTATTTTTAACAGTCAGCTAATTTTCGGAATTGATAAAAAAACTTACTTATATTAACAATTCGGTAATAATTCGCTTTAAATTTAAGTATTGTTTAATAATAATCATTAAAAACGCTGTTTTGGAAATAATAATTTCCTCAAAACCCTATTTTGTTGTAAATAGTGCAAAACTCGCTGTAATTTTGTAAATTTGCATTGCAAAAAAGAAAACGAACTATAATATAAAACAAAATTAAAATTCATTATGGCTTTCGATATTGAAATGATTAAAAAAGCGTATTCTACAATGGCCGAAAGAGTTGATAAAGCTCGTGAAATTGTAGGAAAACCATTAACGCTTTCAGAAAAAATATTGTATTCTCACCTTTGGGACGGTAATCCAACTATCGCTTTTACAAGAGGAAAAGACTATGTAGATTTTGCTCCAGATAGAGTAGCTTGTCAAGATGCAA
The DNA here is from genome assembly GCF_009915155.1 of Flavobacterium ichthyis. Taxonomy (GTDB): domain Bacteria; phylum Bacteroidota; class Bacteroidia; order Flavobacteriales; family Flavobacteriaceae; genus Flavobacterium; species Flavobacterium ichthyis. The sequence goes on from NZ_JAABLM010000004.1 coordinate 82,599, forward strand.
CGGCTCAAATGGCACTTTTACAGTTTATGCATGCCGGAAAACCAAAAGTGGCAGTTCCTACAACGGTTCATTGTGACCACTTAATTCAGGCAAAAGTAGATGCTAAAACTGATTTGGCGAGAGCCAAACAACAAAGTAACGAAGTTTTTGATTTTTTATCATCGGTTTCAGATAAATACGGAATTGGTTTTTGGAAACCAGGTGCCGGAATTATTCACCAAGTAGTTTTAGAAAATTATGCATTTCCTGGCGGAATGATGATTGGTACGGATTCTCACACGGTAAATGCCGGTGGTTTGGGAATGTTGGCGATTGGTGTTGGAGGAGCTGATGCCGTTGACGTTATGTCGGGAATGGCGTGGGAATTAAAATTTCCTAAATTAATCGGAATTAAATTAACTGGAAAACTTTCGGGTTGGACCGCTCCAAAAGACGTTATCCTAAAGGTTGCCGGAATTCTTACTGTTAAAGGTGGTACTGGAGCAATTGTAGAATATTTCGGAGAAGGAGCAACTGCGATGTCATGTACCGGAAAAGGAACCATTTGTAATATGGGTGCCGAAATTGGAGCTACCACTTCTACTTTTGGTTATGACGATTCTATGAAGCGTTATTTAATTTCTACAGGAAGACAAGATGTTGCTGATGCCGCCGATGCTATTGCTCCATATTTAACGGGTGATGCTGAGGTCTATGCTAATCCAGAACAATATTTTGATCAAGTAATAGAAATTAATCTTTCAGAATTAGAACCACATTTGAACGGACCTTTTACTCCAGATTTGGCTACTCCAATTTCTAAAATGAAAGAAGAGGCAGTGAAAAATAATTGGCCTCTGAAAATTGAAGTGGGTTTGATTGGTTCTTGTACAAATTCATCTTACGAAGATATTTCCAGAGCTGCTTCTTTGGCAAAACAAGTAGCCGATAAAAATTTAAAAACAAAATCGCAGTTTACCATTACCCCTGGTTCCGAAGTAGTTCGATATACAATTGAAAGAGATGGTTATATAGAAACTTTTAATAAAATTGGCGCTACGGTTTTCGCTAATGCTTGCGGACCTTGCATTGGAATGTGGGATAGAGAAGGAGCTGAAAAAGAGGAAAGAAACACAATTGTGCATTCATTCAATAGAAATTTTTCAAAACGTGCCGATGGAAATCCAAATACTTTAGCATTTGTGGGTTCACCAGAATTGGTAACAGCTTTGGCAATTGCAGGTGATTTAGGTTTTAATCCAATTACCGATAAATTATTAAACGAAGACGGGCAAGAAGTAATGCTAGACGAACCAACTGGAAATGAACTACCTCCAAAAGGTTTTGACGCTGAAGATCCGGGTTATCAAGCGCCTTCAAAAGATGGTTCAGGCGTGGAAGTAATTGTAAAATCAGATTCTGAGCGTTTGCAATTATTAGAACCATTTACTCCATGGGACGGAGAGAATATTTTTGGCGCCAAGTTGTTAATCAAAGCTTTCGGAAAATGTACAACTGACCATATTTCAATGGCAGGACCTTGGTTGCGTTTCCGTGGGCATCTTGATAATATTTCTAACAATATGTTGATTGGAGCGATTAATGCTTTCAACCAAAAAGCAAATTCCGTTAAAAATCAATTGACTGGAAAATATGATGCGGTTCCCGCAGTTCAACGTGAATACAAAGCTAAAAATATTCCTTCAATCGTAGTAGGAGATCACAACTACGGCGAAGGTTCATCGCGTGAACATGCCGCAATGGAACCACGTCATTTAGGTGTGAAAGCAGTTTTAGTGAAATCGTTTGCACGTATCCACGAAACGAATCTTAAAAAGCAAGGAATGTTGGCGCTAACGTTTGCTAACGAAACGGATTACGATAAAATTTTAGAAAATGATACGTTTAATTTTGTCGACTTAAAGGAATTTGCTCCTGGTAAACCATTAACCATTGAAATTGTTCACGAAAATGGTGATAAAGAAACCATAATGGCAAATCATACATATAACGAAGGACAGATTGGTTGGTTTAAAGCGGGTTCAGCACTAAACTTAATAGCAGCTGCTGGAAAGGCTTAAGTTTTCAACTAAATAATGATTTGACTCCCAATGAAAATTGGGAGTTTTTTTTTGTGTAATTCTAAAATAGAGACAATAATAAAAATTATTAATAAATGGTTAAACATTATACCAAAAAACAAAAACAAGTAAAATATTTTATAAATTTGAACAAATAATAAGTATCATGAAAAAAGAAATTGCCATTACAGAAGACAAAATTTTCGAGTTATATTCGGATTATATTCTTACCCATGGTGAACAGCCTAAAAGTGTATATCAATTCGCTAAAGAAAATAAGTTTGAAGAGCAAAAATTCTATACTTTTTTTACAAGTTTTGATCAAGTTGAAAAACATATTTTGGTCAAACTTTTTAGTAGATCTATAGAATTAGCAGAAGATGTAAACAATGCAGAGGGTATGACTTCAAAAGAAAAACTCCTGAATGTTTACTATATCTTTTTTGAAAACCTTACCATGAATCGTTCGCTGGTTTTGATGATTTTAGGTAAGCACAAATTGCCTCTTTCTAAAAATTTGCTTTCGCTGAAAAAAATCCATCAGGAATATATCAAAACATTGGATTTTAGTTCTTGGGAAATCTTAGAGAAAGCCAAAGAGGACATTAAAAATACCCATGAGCAAATACGTGAAAATGTGTTGTGGTTGCATCTCGTTTCCGCCATTGATTTCTGGAAAAATGACTCTTCTCCGGACTTTGAAAAGACTGATATTTTCATCGAAAAAACCATTGACACAGGTTTTGAACTGATGGACAATGAACCTTTGAGAAAAGTTCTTGACCTTGGAAAATTTCTATGGAAGGAAAAATTTAATAGGAGTTAAAATGAAAACATTAGATAAAATTCCAACAGGAAAATTGGAACGGACAAGCAGCCTTTTAAAAGCAGGAGCGAAAGTCGGCGTCAATTACCTGAAATATTACGGAAACAAAATTACCAAAGATGAAGACGAAGCCCGCAAAATCCTGAATGAGGACAATGCAACAGATATCTACGATTCATTAAAAGAATTAAAAGGTTCTGCGCTGAAAGTTGCTCAAATGCTGAGTATGGAAAAAAACATTCTTCCGGTGGAATATGTAGAGAAATTCTCGCTTTCGCAGTTTTCCGTTCCGCCTTTGTCGGGTGCTTTGGTGAAGAAAACATTCAGAAAATATTTCGGGAAAAATCCAGAAGATATTTTTGATGAATTTTCCACCGAATCGGTTAATGCCGCGAGTATCGGACAGGTTCATACCGCAAAAAAAGACGGCAAAAAACTGGCGGTTAAAATCCAGTATCCCGGCGTAAGAGAAAGCATTTCGAGTGACCTTAAAATGGTAAAACCGATTGCAATGAAGATGTTCAACATCAAAAAAGAAGGTTCCGAATCTTATTTTCAGGAAGTGGAAGACAAACTGTTTGAGGAAACAGATTATAACTTGGAACTAAAACGCAGTCAACACTTTGCAGAAGAATGCAGTCATCTTCCGAATGTAAAATTTCCGCATTATTATCCTGAATTTTCCTGCGAAAAAATCATTACAATGGACTGGATGTCGGGAATTCATTTTTCGGAGTTTACAAAAAAGCAGAATTCTCAGGAAGATTTGAACAAAATCGGACAGACACTTTGGGATTTTTATATGTATCAGATGCATATTCTGAAAAAAGTTCACGCCGATCCGCATCCGGGGAATTTTCTGATTTCTGAAGACAAGGAATTGCTGGTTATCGATTTTGGCTGTATTAAAGAGATTCCGGAAGATTTTTACATTCCGTATTTTGAGCTGGCAAAAGAAGAAAATCTGAAAAATCCTGAAATTTTCCGTGAGAAATTGTTCACGCTGGAAATTTTGCGTGTAGATGATTCAGAAAAAGAAAAAGAATTTTTTGCCAAATTATTCTACGAGTTGTTGGAATTGTTTACAAGACCTTTCAATCAAGAAATGTTTGATTTTTCGGATGAATCTTTCTTTCAGGAAATTGCTGATTTGGGACAAAAATACGCCAAAGCCAGTGATATGAAGGGAATGAATACCAACCGAGGTTCGAAACATTTCATTTACCTGAACCGAACGTTTTTCGGATTGTACAATATGATGCACGATCTGAAAGCGAAAAATGTGGCAATTAATAATTTTAAAAATTATTGTAAGTGATATTTAATCACAGAAAGATCATTAAAAGTCACAGCAGATTTTTGATGAATTTTAAATATTCAAAGAGCAAAAAAGGTTTGAAATAATTTTTTTGGAATAAATAAATCATTAACAGGTCGCTCCTACGGAGCTCCTGCTTACACAAAATGGTTTTCTACTAACAGTTAGCTCCTACCGGAGCATCACAAAATTCCGTAGGAATTTGCTGTTAATAGAAAAAATAAAGACCCGTAAAAGAGAGCTCTGTAGGAGCGACCTGATAATTAAAGATATTTAATGACAATCAAAATTAAAACTTTAACCAAATAGAAATTGAGCTACTACACATTACAATTGTTTTTGAAATTAAAATTTAATATAGAAATATGCCTTCAGGATTAGCCTCCAAAATCTGTGAAGTCTGCGGACTGCCCTTCAGCTGGCGCAAAAAGTGGAAGAAAAACTGGGACGAATTAAAATATTGCAGCGAAAGATGCCGGAAAAACAAAAAATCAACATCCTCTGGTTCACCAAAGATTTGAGAACGAGAGATTCAGAATCCTTATACAAAGCGATGCAGGAAGATTTACCTTTTCTTGCGGTGTATGTTTTTGACGCTGATTTTTTTGTTCAAAAACAGTTTGATTTCAGAAAAATCGGAAAATACCGTGCTAAATTTTTGCTGGAAAGTGTAGAAAATTTAAAGCAAAATTTAGCGAAACAGAAGATTCCTTTTTTAGTTAAATACAGTAAAACAGAAGATGTTTTCAAAGATATTTCCGAGGAATTTGAAATTGTGAAGATTTTCTGTCAGGAAGAATGGACGAAGGAAGAAGTTGAATTACATGCTAAAATTGAAAAAGCAATCCCAAGTGCCGTTTGGGAAAAATCGTATTCGCAATTTTTGGTGCATCCGCTTTTTGTATTTAAAACTTTGGATAAAATTCCGATGCTTTTTACCGCTTTCAGACAAAAAATTGAAAAAAATCTGCTGATTCGCCCTGAATTTGAATCGGAAGACTTGGTGTACAATAAATCGGAAATTCATTATAAAAGCGATACCATTTCGTTAAAATCGCTCGGTTTTGAAGATTTTGAAACGGACGAAAGAACAGCTTTTCCTTTTTCGGGCGGAGAAAATGAAGCATTGAAAAGATTGCATCATTATTTCTCGGAAACGCAGAATCTGAGTCAATACAAGCAAACCCGAAACGGTTTGGTGGGAAATGATTACAGTTCGAAATTTTCGGCTTGGCTGTCGGATGGAAGTCTTTCTGCGGTCACGATTTACCACGAAATAAAAAAATATGAGGAAGAATTCGGAGCCAATGAATCCACATATTGGTTTATTTTTGAATTGCTCTGGAGGGATTTTTTCAGATATGTTTCTTTACAGTATAAAGATTTGATTTTCTGGAAAAGCGGAATTAATCATCAAAAATATTTCGCGGAAAACAATAAACCATTGATTCAAAAATGGAAGGATGGAGAAACGGATTCCGATTTCGTGAATGCGAATATGCTTGAACTGAAAAATACAGGCTGGATGAGCAATCGCGGTCGTCAAAATGTGGCTTCCTACTTCTGCAAAATTCTGAAACAGGATTGGAGAATTGGAGCGGCGTATTTTGAGGAAATGCTGATTGATTATGATGTTCACTGCAATTACGGCAACTGGATGTATCTCGCCGGAGTCGGAAATGACAATCGTGACCGGACTTTTAACCCTGAAAAACAGGCAGAAATGTATGATTCCAATCAAAAATTCAGACGTTTATGGCTAAAGCAGTAAAACATACCGCCCAATTGATTTTTCCGCATCAGCTTTTTGAAGATACGGATTATCTGGATAAAAGTCAGCCTGTGTTTTTGATTGAGGAATTTCTGTTTTTCAGACAATATTCATTTCATCAACAGAAGATTGCGTTTCACCGTGCAACAATGAAATTTTATGAAAATGAATTAAAAAAGGCAGGTTTTGAAGTTGAATATATTGAAAGTTCATCGAAATTAAGCGACATCCGAAATTTAATTCCGAAGCTTGAAAAAGAAAATTTTACAACGATAAAAACAACGGATGTTTGCGACAACTGGCTGGAAAAAAGATTAAAGGAGGCAAAACTGGAACTCGAAATTTTGGATAGTCCGCTTTTCATCAACAGCAAAGAAGACCTGAAAGATTATTTTGAGGGTAAAAAAGTCTATCATCAGACTGATTTTTATAAGCAGCAGAGAATTACCCGAAATATCCTGATGAAAGCAGGAAAACCTTTGGGCGGAAAATGGACGTACGACACCGAAAACCGGAAAAAATATCCGAAAAATAAAAAAGCGCCCGCGATTCATTTTACGAAAAACAATGAATTTTACGAGGAAGCAAAACAATATACCGAAAAGCATTTTGCGGGGAATTACGGAATTCTTACGGATGAACAGCTCTACCCGACTACTTTTAAAGAAGCTGAACAATGGCTCGAACAGTTTCTTGAAAACCGCTTTCTGGAATTTGGCGTTTACGAGGATAGCATCGTGGAAAAGGAACATTTTCTTCATCACAGTGTGCTTTCTCCGTTAATGAACGTCGGGCTGTTAACGCCTGAAAATGTGCTGGAAAAAGCGATTTCATTTGCAAAAGACAACGATATTCCGGTGAATTCTCTGGAAGGTTTTGTGCGGCAGATTCTGGGTTGGAGAGAATTTGTGCGTGGTGTTTATATCTATCAGGGAACATATCAGCGGAATAAAAATTACTGGAAACACAAGCAAAAACTTCCGAAATCATTTTACACCGCCAAAACAGGAATCCGCCCGATTGACAGTTCGCTCCGGAAAATCCTGAAAACCGGCTATGCCCATCACATCGAACGACTGATGATCTTTGCCAATTTTATGAATCTTGCTCAGTTCAATCCGGATGAAGTCTATCAATGGTTTATGGAAATGTTCATTGATTCTTACGATTGGGTGATGGTTCCGAATGTGTATGGGATGAGCAGTTTTTCAGACGGCGGAAAGATGAGTACGAAACCGTATATCAGCGGAAGCAATTATATTAAAAAAATGAGCGATTATCCGGACGGAGAATGGAATGAAAAATGGGATGCTCTGTTTTGGAACTTTATTAATGACCATCAAGATTTTTTTGCCAAAAATCCAAGATTGGGAATGATGCTGAGAACACTGGAGAAAATGCCGGAAGAAAAACGAAAACAGCATTTTAAGACGGCGAAGGAATTTATTGGAAATCTGAAATGATTTTTTAAAAATAAAAGAATTTAATATCAATAGGAACGGGTTTTAACCCGTTTGCAAAAAGAAATAAAATGGTTGGCTTTAGCCAAAACTTAAAATATATTTCGGCTAAAGCCTTTTGTAAATTAAACTTCAACATCGGGCTAAAGCCCGATGCAATTGATAGAATATTTATCAAAATCAAAAAAATGAATAAAAACCTCAACATAAAAGAAATCGACAGAATCATAGAAATGGCGTGGGAAGACCGAACGCCGTTTGAAGCGATACAATTCCAGTTTGGAATCAGCGAATCGGAAGTAATTGAACTGATGCGTTCGGAACTGAAAGAATCGAGTTTTAAGCTTTGGCGAAAAAGAGTGAATTCCGGAGTAAGCCAGAAACACCTGAAAAAAAGAAGCGAAGAGATTGATCGCTTTAAATGCAGCAGACAGAGAATTATCAGCAATAATAAAATCTCGAAAAGGTAGTTGATTTAACCGCAAAAGGCACAAAAGAATTGTTTGGAAATAAAGTTTTGCAAAAGAGCAAAAAAGCATTGTAAATAAAACCTTAACAAGATTAGTCTCACAATGCAGATTATTAAATGAGCAGTATTAGAGATGTCACACTGAACCTGTCGAAGTGTCTCGAAATAAAACCTTCATGTTCAAAACATTAAAATAAAAATTATGAAAAATATCGTCATTATCGGTTGCGGAAAAGGAATCGGATTAGCAACGGCAAAAATTCTTGCAGAACAACACAAAATCATTGGAATTTCCAGAACGGAAAATCCTGAACTGAGTCATCCGAATATTGAATTTCACGCAATGGATATTCTTTCGGGAAATTTAGATGAAATTACTTTCCCTGAAGTGGTGGATGGATTGGTTTATGCACCGGGAAGCATTAATTTAAAACCTTTTAACCGACTTTCTGTGGATGATTTTAAGAATGATTTTGAAATCAATGTTCTGGGAGCGGTTAAAATTATTCAGAAACTGTTGCCGAATCTTAAAAAGTCGGAAAGTGCCTCTGTTGTGCTTTTCAGTTCCGTTGCGGCAAAGTTGGGGATGCCTTTTCACGCTTCAATTGCGGCGAGTAAAAATGCAGTGGAAGGTCTTACGAAAAGTCTGGCGGCGGAATTTTCGGCTCAGAAAATACGGGTAAATGCAATTGCTCCTTCTTTAACGGACACGAATTTAGCATCACAGCTTTTAGCAACGCCTGAGAAAAGAGAAGCTTCCGCGAAAAGACATCCGTTGCAAAGAGTGGGAACGGCTGAAGAAATTGCGGAAATGACGGCTTTCCTTGTTTCGGATAAATCGTCGTGGATCACAGGACAGGTTTTCGGAATCGATGGCGGAATGGGAAGTGTTAAGCTTTAACTTTATTGAGAGAGAGTTTGAGGGGTTTGAGCGTTGGAGGGTTTGAGAGTTGGAGGATTTAGATTCTTAAACCTCTTTATTAGATTATAAAAAAATATTTAAAATACTTAGATTAAATTTGCACTATGAATACTGATTTTTTCATTGATTTGCTGCATCAGGTTAAAGAATTTGAAAATTCCGAAGCTTATAAGCCTCACTCTACGGTCGAGGATTTCCGTCTTTGGCTGAATGATAAAAAATACAGAAAAGAGAGTCCGACCAAGCTTTTTAAAAATGAACATCATCAGGTTTCATTCACAGAAAATGAAATCTGTAAACAGGTTTTGCTTTTGGGAAGATATTCTAAACAGCTTATTAGAAAGGGTCTGAATGATTTCCCTGAATTGGCTAACGAAGAATTTACCTATCTCTACCGACTGAAAGACGAACCGAATCTGACTAAAATTCAGCTGATTGAAAGAAACGGACACGAAAAACAGACCGGAACTCAGATCATCAAACGTCTTCTGGAATATGGATTAATTGAAGAAAAGAACGACAGCGAAGACAAAAGAAGCAAGCGTCTCAACATCACCGAAAAAGGTGAAGATTATTTCCACCGCTCCGTTGAAAAGGTAAATTTGACCTCCAGAATTCTAGCCGGAAAATTGGAGAATAAAGAAAAAACCGAACTTCTGGAATTACTCAGAAAACTGAATGATTTTCATTCGCATATTTATTTGGAGTATAAGAATGAGGATATAAATGCAGTGATGGATTTAGTTTAATTGGGTTACATTTACCTAAGAGCATTTTCGATTTTTTAGCAAAAAATTAATCTTCTGAACTTATGGCAAAACATTTTCCCAAAAATTATACAATTTGTAAACAAAAAAAATCCGCTTCTAATTAAAGAAACGGATTTTCTACCAAAACTGAAATTCAAAAATAACCCTCTTAGTAGTAAGAGTATCTTCTAACTTTTGAAATATATTTAGCCAAACGTATTACTTGATGGCTGTAGCCAAATTCGTTATCGTACCAAATATATAATACTATATTTTTTCCATCGGCAGAAACAATAGTTGCGTTACTGTCATAAATTGACGGTGCGCTTGTTCCTACAATATCCGAAGAAACGAGTTCGTTATTAAGTGAATATTTAATTTGTTCTACCAATTCGCCCTCCAAGGCATAATGCTTCATAATATTGTTAATTTCTTCAACCGAAGTTTCTTTAGTTACTTCTAAATTTAAAACTACCAATGAACCATTTGGAACCGGAACTCTAATCGCATTAGAAGTTAATTTTCCGGCTAAACTGGGCAACGCTTTGGCAACAGCACTTCCAGCTCCTGTTTCGGTGATTACCATATTTAATCCTGCCGCACGACCACGACGGTATTTTTTGTGCATGTTATCCACCAAATTTTGGTCGTTTGTATAGGCATGAATAGTTTCTAAATGTCCTTTTACAACGCCTAAAGTATCTTCAATTGCCTTTAAAACAGGTGTAATTGCATTTGTGGTACAAGAGGCTGCAGAAAAAATATTCACATTATCCGGGTTGTATTCTAGATGATTTACACCGTGAACTATATTTGGAATTCCTTTTCCGGGAGCGGTTAACAGTACTTTGTCAACACCTTTGCTAGCAAGATGTCTTTCCAACGCTTCTTTTGTCGTAAAAGCACCTGTGTTGTCAATTACTAAAGCATCATTTATTCCATATATATTATAATCTATTTCTTCTGGTGAACCCGCGGAAATTACATGAACTGTAGTTCCGTTGATAATCAGAGCATTATTTTCAGCGTCTGCAGCAACCGATCCCTGAAAATCTCCGTGAATAGAATCATAACGTAAAAGTGAGGCTCTTTTTTCTAAGCTGATTGGATCATTTTTCTCTCTTACCACAATAGCTCGTAAACGCAATTGCGTTCCTTTGCCAGTTTTCGACATTAATTCTCTTGCTAAAAGGCGGCCAATTCTTCCAAAACCATACAGAACCACATCTTTTGGTTTGTTATTTTTAAAATCCTTAGCATTTTTTAATTTGTCAATTACAAAAGCAGTAGCGTTGTTATACTTGTCATCTTCTAAATGATATTCGTACGTCAATTTACCAATGTCTAATTTTGCCGGCGGAAGATCTAAAGATAAAATTGCTTGAGCAATTTCAACAGAATCAAAAACATTGATAGGCTTGCCCACAAATTCACCTGCATATTCGTGCAAGTTGATGATGTCCGAAACATTTGTATTGATTAATTGATTTTTGAAAAGCACCAGTTCAATCGATTTGTCATACCATAAATCGCTGATGATTTTGATAAATTCTACACCAGCTCTTCTGCGATCGGCCTGAAACGAAAGTTCTTTTTCGTATAACGCGGTCTTAGTCATAACGCTTTTAATTTTTAAGTAGTGTTGTTTTTTTATTTGTTGTTTGTTGGCGCAAAAGTATAGATTTCAAACGTTTTCGTAAAGCTTTTTGCAAAAAAAATTTCATAAAAAAAACCGGCTCTGAAAACCGGTTTCTACATCTCTGGATTAATTTTTATCTTGGGGCCAAAATATAACGTTCTACCTCACCATTTCTGGATAAAATTTCTAATTTGGTCATTTGGTTGGGCGATTTTTTTCGCAATACTTCAGATACCGTTTCAACATCCTTTGCTTTAACATTATCGATTGACAATATAATGCCTCCAGCAAGGTCGCCAAATTCTTTATCATGAGTTTCTTTAATTTTTACACCATAACCTAAATTGAATTGTCTCTTTTCAGAGTCCCTCAAATCCTCCAGTTCCATTCCCATAAAATCGTAACTCATAATGTCATTTTTAATCAAGGTCACTTGGGTTTCATAGGTTTTGTTACCTCGTTTAAAAGTTACTTTTACCACATCATTTGGCCGTTTAGTGTTTAAAATTGTATTCAAATCCGCGAAACCCGAAATGGTTCTGTTGTCAATTTTAGTGATGATGTCGCCTTTTTTCAATCCCGCTTTAAAAGCGCCTGAGTTTTGATTTACGCGTCCCACATAAAAACCATTTTCTACATCAAGTCCCATTTCTTTTGACGCAGCCGCATTTAGCTCTCTACCTTCAACACCCAAAATTCCGCGTTGTACATTGCCATATTCCATCAAATCTTCAATAATTTTTCTTGTAATATTACTCGGAACCGCAAAAGAATAACCTACATAAGAACCCGTCATCGAGCTAATCATGGTATTTATCCCAATTAATTCTCCACGAGTATTCACCAAAGCCCCACCACTATTTCCGGGATTTACTGCAGCATCTGTTTGAATAAACGATTGAATGCCTCTTTGGTCTAAATTTCTGGCTTTCGCCGAAACAATTCCAGCCGTAACCGTCGAAGTTAAATTATATGGATTCCCAACAGCCAAAACCCATTCGCCCACTTTCACATTGTCCGAATCACCAAAAACTGCATAAGGCAATTTTGTTCCCGTATCAATTTTCAGTAGCGCAATGTCCATTTTGCTATCCGTTCCAACCAGTTTCGCTTTGTACGTTTTTTTATCATTCATCGTCACTTCTAATTCCGAAGCATCCTGAATCACGTGATTATTCGTCACAATATAACCGTCTTCCGAAATAATTACACCAGAACCAGTACCCACTTGAGCTTGTTGTTGTCCACCTTTATAACCGTAATAATATTCTAAAATTGGATTACTTACCGTTCTATAACTCACATTTTTCACGTGCACCACCGTATGAACTGCATTGTCTGCAGCGGCCGTAAAATCCACCGTCTCCGCACCAAGTCCCACATTTTTCGTGTAACTTAGAGGAGCCGTAGTTACCACATTTTTTTTATCAAAAAATAAACTTTCTTTCTCAAAAAAAAGTTTGTAAGCGCCCAAAGTGGTCGCGCCACTCAACAAGGACACTAAAAATAAACCCGAAAAATTTTTCATAGTCATCTTGTTATCAATTAAGTTTCGGTAAATATATAAGGAAAATTGTGCCAAAATTTATAGTTTAACCACTGCTTAACAATGATTAACTTTTCATTAATATCCGTACCTTTGTTTGTAATAATAAATTTTTTTAGGAGCCATCCCGAAGCTTCGGGACAGGCATTTTTTTAAACCGTTTTCCCGCTTTCCGCTTTAATCTTTTAATAATTGCTATTGGGAAAACCCAAAACAATCACTAAAAAGATTTCCGCTACAATCGCGGCTAGATACAATCAATTGGCACCATTTAAACTTCCAAACGTCATGACAATACATTTCAGCAAATACCAAGGAACCGGCAATGATTTCATCATTATCGACAACAGAAACAACCAATTTCCTTCCGAAAATGTCGCCTTAATCGAGCAACTTTGCCACCGAAGATTTGGCATTGGAGCCGACGGATTAATTTTGTTAGAAAATGACAAAGTGTCAGATTTTAAAATGGTTTATTTCAATTCAGATGGCAACCAAAGTTCCATGTGTGGCAACGGCGGACGATGTATTGTAGCTTTCGCCAAAAAACTTGGAATTATTAAAAATCAAACTACGTTTCTCGCCACAGACGGTTTGCACTTTGCCAGTTTTTCTCCTGAAGGGATTGTGGCGTTACAAATGAAAGAAGTTGATGAGGTACAAATTTTTGACCACCATATTTTTCTCAACACTGGTTCGCCTCATCATGTTCAATTGGTAGAAAACCTGCAAAATTTCGACGTAAAAAACCAAGGGAGAGAAATTAGAAACAGCTCACTTTACGGAAAAGCCGGAAGTAATATTAACTTTGTTTCCCAAGAAAATCCCGAAACTTTTTCGCTTCGTACATACGAACGAGGGGTTGAAGACGAAACGCTTTCCTGCGGGACTGGAGCAACTGCTGTAGCAATTGCCATGCATGCTTCCGGTAAAACCACTTCAGAAAATATTAAACTCAATGTTCAAGGTGGTCAATTGGAAGTTTCTTTTCTAAAAATTGGGGAAAATTATACAACAGTTTATCTAAAAGGTCCCGCTACTTTCGTGTTCGAAGGAAAAATTGAAGTTTAGGTGGAAGTCGAAAGTTTAAAGTTTAAAATCGGAAGTTTAAAGTTTAAAATCGAAGGTCGAAAGCCAAAAAATCCAAACTTTCTAAATAGGTCTAAAAAAAATCCAAAAAGTCCAATTATCTAAGAAATCTAAAAATCCAACAAGTCTGAAAATCCAACAAGTCAAAAATCCAACAAGTCTGAAAATCCAACAAGTCTGAAAATCCAAGAAGTCTGAAATATGATCGGCAAAAATATTTATCTCCGTGCGTTAGAACCTGAAGATTTAGGTTTCATTTATGAAATTGAAAATGACCAAGAACTATGGGAATTCAGTAATACTCAAACGCCATATAGTCGCTTTCTCATCCGTCAATATCTTGAAAATGCACACCAAGATATTTATGAAGCCAAACAACTTAGGCTGGTAATCTGTAAAAAAAATACTACAGAAGCCATTGGTTTAATCGATCTTTTTGAATTTGACCCGGCAAACAATCGGGCAGGAGTTGGCATCTTAATCAAGGAAAATAATAACCGAAATGAAGGTTTTGGTTCCGAAGCTTTACAGTTAGTCATTGATTACAGTTTTTCAAAACTACATCTCAAACAATTGTTTGCAAATATCAATCCCTCAAATGAATTAAGTGTCGCACTTTTTACTAATTTTGGATTTGAAAAAATAGGAACAAAAAAACAATGGAACTTAATCGACGGCGTTTACCACGACGAAGATTTATTTCAACTCATCAACTACCAAAAAAAAATAAAGTTTTGAAACCTAAAAAAATTATTGCGCTAATTTCTGTAATTCTCGTTGCCGGACTTTCGGTTTACGGTTACATGATGTATCGAAAAATATTTTCGGCGAATACCAACTTCAATAAATCTGAGGTTTTTGTTTACATCCCAACAGATGCAACTTACCAAGAAGCTGAGAAAATTGTAGCTCCTTATGTAGAAAATTTGGAAAACCTAAGAATGGTTGCCGAAAAAAAATCATACGTCACCAATGTAAAAGCCGGGAAATTTTTGCTTAAGAAAGGCATGAACAATAATGATATTATCAACTCGTTGCGTCAACCGCTTGAAACAAAAATTGCTTTCAACAATCAAGAACGTTTAGAAGATTTTGCTGGAAGAATTGCCCAACAAATCGAAGCAGATAGTATTTCTTTAATGCAAGCCTTTACCGATCCGATTTTTTTAGAAGAAAACGGATTTAACGAAGAAAATGTTTTGGCAATGTTTATCCCAAATTCGTATTCTTTTTTTTGGAATACTTCTGCAATAAAATTTCGCGATAGAATGCTCAAAGAATATAACAATTTCTGGACAGACGAACGCAAAGCCAAAGCTGAAGCGCAAAATTTGACACCACTTGAAGTATCGGCATTGGCTTCAATTGTACATAAAGAAACCGTAAAAACTGACGAACGCCCCAGAGTTGCAGGTGTTTACCTTAACCGTTTGCGAACCGGAATGAAACTCGAGGCAGATCCAACTGTTATTTATGCAGTCAAGAAAAATTCGGGCGATTTTAACCAAGTGATCAAACGGGTGCTTTACAAAGATCTCGAAACGGTTTCTCCTTATAATATGTATAAAAATTTCGGACTTCCACCAGGACCAATCGCAATGCCGGATGTGACGGCAATTGATGCGGTTTTGAATCCGGAAAAACACAACTATATTTATTTTTGCGCAAGCGTTACCAACTTTGGTTACCACGAATTTGCCGTAACTGCTGCTCAACACGAGGTAAACCGCCAAAAATATGTGGCTTGGGTAAATAATCAGGGAATTAAACGATAATTTGCAACGATTTATTCTGAAATATTTTTTGGGGTTGATGTGCTTTTGGCAAATAAAAGCGCAAGATAATTTTCAAGATTTTTTTAAACCTTCTGATACCTTAAACATTTCCCGAAGAAACACAGTTTTCATTGGGCAAAGTGTGGCAATGGGGACTGCTTTGGTAGGCTTGCACCAGCTTTGGTATCAAGATTACGAAAAAAGTAATTTTCATTTCAAAAATGATAATGCTTCATGGCTGCAAATGGACAAAGCCGGACACGTTTTTTCCAGTTATCATTTAGGAAGATATAGTGCAGAATTGCTTAACTGGAGTGGTGTTTCTAAAAAAGACCAACTGATTTATGGCGCTACTTCTGGCTTTGCATTTCTCACAGCCGTAGAAATCATGGACGGTCATTCGGCGGAATGGGGATTTTCTTGGGGTGATGCTGTCGCAAATGCCGCCGGAACCGGATTATACGTTTCGCAAGAATTGCTTTGGCAAGAGCAAAGAATCGTTCCGAAGTTTTCCTTTCACAGAACCGTTTATGCACCAAATCGCCCGAATGTTTTGGGTTCGGGATTAAGCGAAGAGATTTTAAAAGATTATAACGGACAAACGTATTGGCTTTCGGTCAATCTGCATTCTTTTGCAAAAAAGACAAAAATCCCCAAATGGCTGAATGTGGCCGTTGGTTACGGAGCAGAAGGTATGGTTACCGCTAATGATGATTTGGTGAACGACCTTTTTTTTCCTGAGAAAAGAAGCCGTCAATTTTACCTAAGCCTTGACGTTGATTTGACCAAAATTGAAACTAAAAATCATTTTTTAAAAACTGTTTTCTCTGTTTTTAATAGTATAAAAATTCCGGCTCCAACTCTGGAGATCAATCAATTTGGCAATACAAAGTTACACTTTATCTATTTTTAGAAAAGATTAACAAGCTGATTATCAGTATTAAAATAAATTTTGTATATTTGTCGGCTAGAAATTTCAAGATGGTGACAGCGCTTGAGAAATCAAAATTAATGATAAAACAATGTTATTATTTTGCAGGATTACTGCTCACAATTGCGTTCATTACTGTAGGTTTTACAGCTAAAGAATCAGAAAAGGACAGATGGTTTTACGTTGGTGACGATGAAGAAATTAT
The DNA here is from genome assembly GCF_009915155.1 of Flavobacterium ichthyis. Taxonomy (GTDB): domain Bacteria; phylum Bacteroidota; class Bacteroidia; order Flavobacteriales; family Flavobacteriaceae; genus Flavobacterium; species Flavobacterium ichthyis. The sequence continues at coordinate 99,359 of NZ_JAABLM010000004.1, forward strand.
TTACACCGTTCCCACAGAAACCGAATGTCAATCGGTAAATTTTCAATTGCCTTACACCGGAAAATCTTATGTGGCGTTTAAGCAAGCCATGGCAATTAGAGAATCACAAGGACAATATAAATTGATCAATCCTTTTGGATATATGGGCAAATACCAATTTGGGATGTCGGCTCTTCGATCAATAGGAGTTTCGAGTAAAAAAGATTTTTTAAACAATCCGCGACTTCAAGAAAATGCTTTTAAAGCATTGCTTTCAATCAACAAAGCCCAATTGGCGTATGAAATTGAAAAGTATGATGGTAAAATCATCAACGGCGTAAAAATTACCGAATCAGGAATTTTAGCAGCGGCACATTTAGGAGGAGCGGGTTCGGTAAAAAGTTATTTACGAAGTAACGGAAGAAAAAAATTTAGAGATGGTTTTGGAACTTCAATGTCAAGCTATCTGAAAAAATTTGAAGGTTATGATACTTCTCACATTATTGCAAATGCTAACGCAAAAGTGAGAAAGCATTAATCAAAAAAAATTCTTTTAATCTAAAATGCCCCGAAAGTTGATTTTTTCGGGGCATTTTTTTTGTTATTTTATTTTTCTTTTGGAACCTCATTAACGATTCGCATTTCCCTTTGCGGAAACGGAATGCTGATTCCGGCTTTGTCTAACGCAATTTTTATTTCTTCTTGAAGATTGTTTCGGGCAGACCAATAATTTTCTTTTGTAGCCCAAGCTCTAATCGTTAGATTTACAGCACTATCTGCCAATAAACTTACGAAAACATCTGGAGCCGGTTCTTGATTTACCCGTGAATCATTTTTTAAAATATCCAGAATTATATTTTGAGCAGTTTTGATATTGGCATCATAACTAATTCCTACAACGTACTCAAACCTTCTTGAAGTTAATTGAGTGAAATTTCTTATTACGGAATTTGCTAAAGCACCATTCGGACTATAAACTTTGATTCCTTGAGCACTTGTAAGCGTGGTATATAACAAATCAATTTTCTCAACTGTACCGTCAGTTCCTGAATTATTTTCAATGTAATCACCAACCTCAAAAGGACGAAATAATAAAATTAATACGCCTCCAGCAAAATTGGCGAGTGATCCTTGAAGTGCCAAACCTACTGCTAAAACCATTCCTGATAATGCTCCTAAAATAGCGGTAGTTTGAAAGCCAAGATTTTGAATTACAACCAAAATCAAAATGGCGTATAACACAAATTTTATGATTGAAATTAAGAAATTTCTCAGCGATATATCTACATTTTGTTTCTCAAATCTTTTACGGATAATTTTTAAAATGGTTCTAATTAGAAATAAACCTACAAAAAGCCCCAATAATGCCGCAATGATTGATGGAATTGCATCGACAAATTTTACTAAAAGAATTTCAAGATATTCCGAAAGTTTATCAACTTTTCCTACAATTCCTTCTTTTACCGTTTCGACTGAACTGGCGGGAATAGCTTTATCATTGGGTGTTGTAACGTTGAGAGAATCTTGCACTTGGGCTGCTTGGATGTTTGTCATCATAATATTTTTTTACTTTTATACAAAAATAAAAAATTACCGCTTTAGCCCCAAAATAAGACCTAATTAGTTCTATGGATAATAAAAATGCAAGGACGATTGTGTAAATCTACTTTAGTTTTTTTCCAATTTGCAACAGTACTGGTTTTGATGTATTCCGTGGGTAGTGTGATGTCGCAAGCCACGCAAAGCAAGGTATTGGGTTGTAAAGTTTGCAACATATCTTCTAAAAATTTATTGTTCCGATAAGGGGTTTCCATAAAAATTTGCGACTGATTTTTATCGGCAGATAATTTTTCCAAATTTTTCAAGGCTTGTTTTTTTTCGCTTTTTTCAATGGGCAAATAGCCGTTGAAAGCAAAACTTTGTCCATTCATCCCCGAAGCCATCAAAGCCAATAAAATGGAGGAAGGTCCAACCAAAGGAACCACTTGTATGCCTTTTTCGTGGGCAATTTTTACAATTGCAGCACCAGGATCCGCAACTCCAGGACAACCGGCTTCAGACAGAAGTCCAACCGGAAAACCTTCTAAACATGGCGCTAACATTTGTTGATGATCGGCAACATCAGTGTGTTTGTTCAACAAACTAATTTTTAAATCGGGTTGTTTTTTTTCAGGAAAAACCGCTCTGATTGATTTTCGGGCTGTTTTTTCATTTTCCACAATATAATGGTCAATGAGTTCGATGGCGCGTTTTACGGTTTGTGGCAAAACTTCCATTGCTGAAAATTCTTTCAACGAATCCGGATTGCTTAAATCGGTAAGAGTGGTTGGGATGAGGTACAGTTTTCCTATATTTTTCATTTAAAAAAGGCGCTTTTTTTGTGAATGTAAAAATAAGAAAATATAAAAGAAATCAGTGGCTAAAACGCCTTTGGTTTAGTTAAGATGTTTTGCTTTTAAACGATTTGCGATAACTTCACAAGCTTCGTCGAGCATTTCATACACTTGTTTAAAACCGTCTTCTAAGCCATAATACGGATCTGGAACATCAACATTTTCGCCCGGAAAAATTTCGTTCAAAATCAATTGAACTTTGTTTTTCGATTGTTGGTTTGGAGCAAGTGCCAACACATTTTGAAGGTTAGAATTATCCATCACAAAAATATAATCGTTGGTACGAAAATCTTCAACCGAAAAATGACGGCCACGTTGATAAGAAATATCTAAACCATAGGTTTTGGCGATGGCTATCGAACGGCGATCGGGTTGTTGACCCACGTGCCAATCTCCAGTTCCGGCAGAATCTACCACAAAATGTTCTTTGGGAAGTTTAGACTGCAAGATTCCTTCTGCCAAAGGTGAACGGCAAATATTTCCGAGGCAAACCATCAGGATTTTTACTGGCATTTCTGGCGGATTTATGATTGAAGTTTTATGATTTTGGAAGCCCAATCAAAATTACAACGATAACTTTTTATTGATGTCGTCCACAAATTTTTTGAAATGCTTATCGGTAGAAACTAAGTTGTCAACCGTTTTGCAAGCGTGTAAAACTGTGGCGTGATCTCTGTCGCCAATTTGTGAACCGATGTTGGCGAGCGACGCTTTGGTATATTTTTTTGCAAAAAACATTGCTAATTGTCTTGCTTGAACCACGTGTCTTTTTCGGGTTTTTGACTGTAACATGTCTAAATCCAACTGAAAATAATCAGAAACTACTTTTTGGATATAATCAATTGAAATTTCGCGTTTTACGTTTTTCACGAATTTCTCCACGATTTGTTTTGCTAAATCAAGTGTCACTTCTTTTTTATTGAAAGAAGATTGAGCAATTAATGAAATTATCGCACCTTCAAGTTCACGAACATTGGTTTTGATATTTCGGGCAACATATTCAATAATTTCCTCCGGAACATCAACGCCATCACGATACAAAATATTTTTTAATATCGAAATTCTGGTTTCATAATCTGGTTGGTGTAATTCTGCCGAAAGTCCCCATTTAAAACGTGACAACAACCGTTGTTCAATGTCTTGCATGTCAACTGGAGCTTTATCGGAGGTAAGAATTACTTGTTTCCCGTTTTGGTGCAAATAATTGAAAATGTGGAAGAAAACATCTTGAGTTCCTGCTTTTCCTGATAAAAATTGCACATCGTCAATGATTAAAACATCAATCAATTGGTAGAAATGAATAAAATCGTTACGGGTATTTTTCTTTACCGATTCAATGTATTGTTGGGTAAAAACTTCAGCAGAAATATACAAAACGGTTTTTTCAGGATATTTGTCTTTAATTTCTACCCCAATAGCGTGAGCCAAATGTGTTTTTCCTAAACCAACACCACCAAAAATTAATAACGGATTGAACGAAGTTCCTCCGGGTTTATTGGCAACTGCCATACCTGCAGATCTTGCCAAACGGTTAGAATCTCCTTCTAAAAAATTATCAAAACTATAATTGGCATTTAACTGAGATTCGATCTTTACATTGCGAATACCAGGAATTACAAACGGATTTTTAAGTTCTGGATTTTTATTTTGAACGGCTACATCAACTTCCTGTGGTTTCACCGGACTTCTGTGAGCACTTGGCAATTGTTCGGTAAAAGGTTGTTTATTGCCATAAGTGTTCTCCATCTTAATTTTATAGAGTAACTTTGCACTTTTTCCAAGTTCTTTGGTAAGGGCCACTTTTAAAAGTTTTACATAATGTTCTTCAAGCCATTCGTAAAAAAATTTACTCGGTACCTGAATGTACAATGCGTTATCTGTAAGCTCAACCGGCTTGATCGGTTCAAACCATGTTTTGTAGGCTTGATCCTGAATATTATCCTTTATAAAAGACAGACAATTTTCCCATACCGATTGCGCAGTTTTGTTCATATAGACAGATAAATTTTTATGTTTGTTAATGTAAATCCTACAAAAGAAAAAGTGTCTCTTTCGTAAACTCTTTGGAGGAACAAATATGTGAACAAAAAATTGTAAAAAAAAATTTATTAGTGGTTGATTTTATAAAAATTTTGTTGTAAGAAGATTTTAAATAATTGAAAAAATATAAGAAAAATATTACATGAAAGAGTTTGAATATTCAGTGAGGGTTCGTTATGCCGAAACCGATCAAATGGGCGTAGTTTACCATGGAAATTATGCACAATATTTTGAAATGGGTCGCGTGGAATGGTTGAGAAATCTAGGGGTTTCCTACAAATGGATGGAAGAAAATGGTGTGATGCTTCCGGTAGTTTCGTTAACTATGAATTATAAAAAACCAGCAAGGTATGATGATTTAATTACCGTAAAAACCATCTTCAAAAAATTATCTTCTGTTAAGATTGAATTTGACTACGAAATAAGAAATGAAAAAAACGAGTTATTAACAACTGGTAATTCAATTCTGGTTTTTGTAGATATGAAATCCGGAAGACCAACAATTCCGCCAAACTATATTTTTGAGAAAATTTCGATTTTAGAAACGAATTAAAACCTCAATTACGGAATTATATTTTTTCGATATTAATTTCGAATAAATCATTAAAAATACCCATTACTGATTCGGTATTTTTTTTGCGTGTTTTAATCTCGATTTCGCAACTTAAGTCCATTTTTTGATTGACGATATCGAGATTTTTTTCCTTAATAACCCGCATCACTTTATTCATATTTTTATAATCAAAAGATATTAAAAAATGAACATCAATGGTTTTTTCGATGATTTCCGCAGCTTCTAAAGCCATTTGAGCTCCGGTTCGGTAAGCAGAAATCAATCCGCCAACGCCAAGTTTGATGCCACCAAAATACCGAACAACGATAATCAAAACATTAGTAAGGTCAAACGATTGGATTTGTCCGTAAATAGGCATTCCTGCTGAGTTTGACGGTTCGCCATCATCATTAGCACGGTATTGAATTTTTTCGGTTCCGAGTTGAAACGCATAACACCAATGTCTGGCAGAAGAGTGCTTCCTTTTTATTTCTTCCAAAAAAAATTTCACTTCATCTTCCGTTGTAACTGGAAATGCGTAACTGAAAAATTTACTGCTTTTTTCTTTAAATAGTGTTTCTTCGCCCGGATGTGCAAGCGTTCGATAAGTATCTTTTAATTCCAAAGTTATACAGGAATAATTTTTTTCTCAAATAAATCCACAACATCTTCTTCGCCAGGAATTAAATTCCAAACCTTCATGCCTAAACTTTCAGCAATATCGGTGTTGGTCTTTCGATCATCTACAAAAAGCGTGCGTTTTACCGAAAGTTCGTGTTTGTTAATAATGTAGTTAAAGGCTTCAGGATCAGGTTTTCTGGCTCCAATTTCAAATGAAAAATAAACTTTTTCAAAACATTGGTAAAAATCCCTGCTGAAAGATTCGCCTACCATTTTCTCAAATTGCTCCACGTGAATCGAATCAGTATTGCTGAGCAGAAAAAGTTGGTAGTTATGAGAAAGATTTTGTAAAAATTCTAAACGATATAACGGAAAATCGACTAAAACTTTGCTCCAAGCTTTTTTGATTTCTGGCAAAGAAGCGTTTGGAACATATTTTTGAATTCCGGTTAAAAATTCTTCTTGCGAAATTTTTCCTTTTTCGAATTTAAAATTCAATTTGTCTAATTCTTCATTCCATTCTTGCAAACCCAAATCTTTGAGCGCGTTTTGCATCGCCTGAAAATCGATATCAATGAAAATATCTCCGAAATCAAATATTATCGTGTTTATCATGGTTGTCAAATATTAAAAGTTGGTCATCCAGAATTTTTTGTGTTTGAATGGCTTTGGCTTTTAAGTTAGGCGAAGCAGTCCCAGAATAGAAAAAATTCGTCCCTCGAAAAACCCTTGCTTCGTCCCATAAATAGGTGTCAATAAAGCTTTGTAGCGTTTTTTGACCGCCTTCCACAATCAGCGATTGTATGTTTAATTCGTATAAAATTGATGTAATTTGATCAATTAGCGAACTATCAAAGATAACATTTTTAAAAGTAATTCCCGAAGTAGTAGGATAATTTTGAGATTCTGTTAAGACAATTGTTGGTGCTTTTCCATCAGAAATAATGCTTTGCTGCAAGGTTTTTAAACTTTTGTCCAAAACAATTCTCACCGGATTTTTTCCAAGCCAATCTCTTGCTGTAAGCGATGGATTATCGTCTAAAACCGTTGTAGTTCCTAGCAAAATCGCTTGTTCTTCGGTTCTCCATTTATGAACCAATTGACGAGAATATTGATTGGTAATCCAAACAGGTTTTTGTTGGTCTTTAGATTCCGGACTTAAAAAAAAATCTGCACTTTCAGCCCATTTTAAAATAATGTATGGTCGTTTTTTTTCGTGAAATGTAAAAAAGCGTTTATTGAGCTCGCGGCATTCGTTTTCCAAAACACCAACAATTACATTTTTTCCGGCTTCGCGTAATTTTTTTATTCCGTTGCCGTCCACTTTTGCAAACGGATCTTGAATGCCAATCACAATATTCGGGATATCGTGTGCCAAAATCAAATCGCAACATGGGGGCGTTTTGCCGAAATGACTGCAAGGCTCCAAACTCACGTAAATCGTAGCATTTTTGAGTAAATTTTTATCCTTTACCGAATTGATCGCGTGGACTTCCGCATGTGCTTCACCAGATTTTTGGTGCCAACCTTCGCCAATAATTTTTCCGTCGTGCACAATGACGCTTCCTACCAAAGGGTTAGGGTAGGTGGTTCCCAAACCATTTTTGGCGAGTTCAATGCAGCGTTTAATATATTTTTCGTGTATCTTCACCGTGCAAAAATAGGCTTTTAAGTTTAAGGTTTAAAGTTTCAAGTTAAAAGTCACAACGTCCAAAAAAACTATCTTTTAAAATGCTTGTTAAAGAATACAGAACCATTTTTTTTGAAAAACTAACGCCACTTTACGATGTTTTAGAGGTTGAAAGTTTTTTTTATTTGATTTTGGAAGAATATCATCAAATGAAAAGAGTGGATTTGGCGCTAAATCCCGGTTTTGTTTTTTCTGAAGAAGTGGTTGAGAAGTGGAATTTAGTTTTGCAAAAATTATCAGAACAAATTCCCATTCAATATATTTTAGGCAAAGCGCATTTTTTTGGTTTGGATTTTGGAGTGAATCAAAACACCTTGATTCCAAGACCTGAAACCGAAGAACTGGTCGATTGGATTTTGAAAACTAATCAAAACGACTTTAAAGAGTTGAAAATTCTGGACATTGGGACGGGTTCGGGTTGTATTGCAATTTCATTAGCTAAAAATCTTCCAAATGCCAAAGTTTTTGCTATGGATGTTTCGGAAAAGGCTTTGGCAACAGCCCAAAAAAACGCAAAGAATAATAACGTTTCGGTTCAATTTCTTTTGAAAAATATTTTAGAAACAGATGATTTATTGGAACAATTTGACATTATCGTTTCAAATCCACCGTATGTGCGAAATCTCGAAAAAATGGAAATAAAGCCAAACGTTTTAGAAAATGAACCGCATTTGGCGCTTTTTGTAGAAGACGAAGATCCGCTGATTTTTTACCGTAAAATTTCGGAATTGGCAGAAAAAAATCTCACTGAAAACGGACAACTTTTTTTTGAAATTAATCAATATTTAGGCGAACAAATGGTAACCCTTCTCGAACAGAAAAATTTTAAAAATATCGAACTTCGCAAAGATATTTACGGGAATGATCGGATGGTTTTTGGGAGAAAATTTTAAGGTTTCAGGTTTTACGTTTCAAGTTCGTAGCGAACCGTCGACTCCAAACTGTGAACTAAAAACTCCCAAACTACTCATACCTCAAAGCTTCAATCGGATCAAGGTTTGCGGCTTTGATTGAAGGATATAATCCAGACAATAACGCCACCAAAAAACTAATTCCCACGGCTGCCAAAATCGCGTCCCAGGGAGCTACAAATTGAAAATCTAATGCAGCAGAAATTCCCCAGCCGATTAAAATTCCCAGGATAATTCCTACAAAACCACCAATTTGACCAATTACCAAACTTTCGGTAAAAAATTGAAAAGCAATCGTTGATTTTTTAGCACCAAGTGCTTTTCTCACACCAATTTCGCGGGTTCTTTCGGTTACAGAAACAATCATAATATTCATCAATGCAATTGATGAACCAAAAATCGTAATAATACCAATTGCCCAAGCCGAAATGCCCAAAGCCGCCATTTGCGACATTACCATTTGTAGCAATTCATCACTTCGGGTAATCCCAAAATTATTTTCTTCCACGGGATTTAATCGCCTTACTTTTCGCATCGTGATAATCGCATCGTCCACGGCAGCATCAAGCATTTCTTTTTTGGCAATCATTACTTTCATGTCATAATTAATATTTGGTGCCGAAAAAATCGACCTCGCGCCTTGAATAGGAATCATCACTCGCAAATCCTGATTGTTGCCAAAAGTGGCACCTTTTTCTTTTAAAACACCCACCACTTTAAACTTCGCACCACGAATAGAAATCGTTTGATCAATAGGATTCACGTCTTTCAGTAAACCTTTGATAATGTCAGATCCCACCAAGCAAACAGCGTTATTGTTTTCCACATCAAAACCCGTAAAATTTCTCCCATTGTCAACTTCCAAACCAGCATTTGCAAGAAAATTCTGGTCAATTCCCAGTACTGTTACTTCCGGATCCGTCTTTTTATTTTCAAATTTTATTTCTGCCGAACTCGTAGCTGTAAACGAAAGCGATGTGGCTGTAAACGGATATCGGTATTTTTCCTGAAACTCCCGTGCTTCTTGATATCCAATAATGGGATTCACTTTTTGAGTAGTATTTCCCCTACCAATTTGTGCAGCGGCATCGTATTGTCCAATCGAAAAAGTATTCGATCCCATCGAAGAAAAATTTCCACTAATATTGTTTTCCAATGCCGTCACCAGTGTTAAAATTCCCACTAAAGCCGTAATCCCAATCGCAATAATAATCACGGTTAACACTGTACGTAACAACTGACTCCTGATAGAAGTTAGTGCAATATTCACATTTTCGCGAAGAATTTTTAGCATGGAAAAAAGGTTTAAGGTTTCAAGTTTCAAGTTTTCACTCCCTACTTCTAAGTCCTGACTCAAAATTCAAAAGTAACAATTCTAAAACCGAAATTCTAAAAAAATAAAGTAAGATATTTGAATAACTTTTTTTGGAGCGATTCCGAAGTGTCGGGACAAGCATATAAAGTTCCCGAAGCATCAGCACATTTTCCCGCTTTCCGCTTCAATCTTTTAACAATTTTCGATGAAATTGATAGGAGGATTTCCGCTACTCCCGAAACTTCGCGACGGGGCAAAAGAAAAAACTTTTGGCTTTTTTGGAAAGGACAGTTCCTACGTTTAGCGATAAAAATAACATTTCATCATTTCGCCGGAAAAATTTGGAAATTATTTAGAAATTATCTCAGCTATAAAAAGTAATTTAGCCAATTAATTTTTCGGTTAAAAAAGCCGCTGGAATTATTACATATTTAAAATCCTAAATTAAAAAAATCGAAATGGCAAAACCAGGCATCCCAAAGGGAACCCGCGATTTTTCGCCCGCAGAAGTTTACAAACGTCAATACATCTTTTCTACCATCCGGAAAAATTTCGAAAAATTTGGCTATCAACCCATCGAAACTCCATCTTTTGAAAATTCAGAAACATTGATGGGAAAATATGGAGAAGAAGGTGATCGCTTGATTTTTAAGATATTAAATTCTGGGGATAAAGTAAAAAAAGCCGATTTGAAGTCGTTAGAAGAAGGCAACCTCGCAAAATTTTCTAACTCACTTTCTGAAAAAGCTTTACGATATGATTTGACCGTTCCGTTTGCAAGGTTTGTGGTTCAACATCAAAATAATTTAGAATTTCCTTTCAAACGTTACCAAATTCAACCCGTTTGGCGAGCTGATAATCCGCAAAAAGGGCGTTTCCGAGAATTTTACCAATGTGATGCAGATGTTGTAGGCTCGAAATCTTTGTGGCAAGAAATTGAATTGGTACAATTATATGATTCCGTTTTCGCTGATTTAAAATTAGAAGGCGTCACTATCAAAATCAACAATCGAAAAATTCTTTCCGGAATTGCGGAAGTCATTGGCGCTTCGGATAAATTGATTGACTTTACGGTAGCTTTAGACAAACTGGATAAAATGGGCGAAGATGGCGTAAAAAGCGAAATGTTAGCCAAAGGAATTTCCGCGGAAGCGATACAAAAAGTACAGCCATTGTTTAGCTTTTCGGGAAATTTAAATGAAAAAATTGAGCAGCTTTCAATTTTACTTTCTGCTTCAGAAGAAGGCAAAAAAGGAGTAGAGGAGTTGCAATTTATTTGTGAAAACGTAGAAAAATTAGGTTTAAAATCTGCCACAATTGACCTTGATGTGACTTTGGCTCGTGGTTTAAATTACTATACTGGAGCAATTTTTGAAGTTTCTGCACCTAAAAATATTGCCATGGGATCAATTGGTGGAGGTGGAAGATATGATGATCTTACGGGAATTTTCGGGTTGAAAAATATGAGTGGAGTAGGGATTTCATTTGGCTTAGACCGAATTTATTTAGTGCTTGAAGAACTTAGTTTATTTCCCGAAACCGTAACCGTAGGTACAAAAGCATTGTTTTTTAATTTTGGTGATGCCGAAGCTTTTTATGCTATGAAAACCATATCTATGTTAAGAGATTTAGATATTCCGGTAGAAATGTTTCCGGATAAGGCTAAGATGGATAAACAATTTAAACATGCCGAGAAAAAAAATATTCCGTTTGCCATTATGGCGGGAAATAGTGAGATTGCTGAAGGAAAATTTACTGTAAAAAATTTGCTTTCCGGCGAAAAAGAAACTGTTGATTTTAATGGTTTAGAACAATTATTGAAAAATATATAAAAATTGAAGAGTTCTGCCAACCCGCAGAACTCTTCGTTAAATGTTGGAAACTTGCCAACTCCTAAACCGCAATCCCCATAATTGCGGTTTATTTTTTTATGATTTTATAGCTAAAATCGCCAATGTCGGTATTAATTTTGAAAATGTAAGTACCCGCTGCATAGCCATTAAAGGGTATTGTGATTTCTGCTTGGTTTTCATTTCTAACATCATTAGATTTAATCTCTTGACCTAATATATTAAATGCTGTAACGGAATAGATAATTGCTTCTTGATTTAGGTTTTTAATGTGTAAAACATCCGTGTTATATGCATATGAAATGCGAATATTATTATGGTTAGTAAAACCCGTCGTTAAATTTTCTTCATTTGTAAAGCGAATAGAAAATCTATTTTCGTGTGTGCCACTATTCAAAGTTATGAAAAAATCTTCGTTTCGAATATCATAAAATGTTTCAGTTTGTGCATCATATACGTAAATTTCTTGTGAGGGGTTGAAATTGTTACTTTCTGTTAAATTAATTTTTACTTCTCCAGCTTGCGAAGTTTTTAACGTTATCGGGAAGCGTTTGTAAATATCAAATGCACCAACTCCTTGAATTACAAGGTTTCCAGCTTCGTGAGGAAAGAAAATGTCATTGTTTTGAGTATCCCATTGTATGCCATCATAGCCAGGGTCATAATTTTCGGTAGCGTTTTCGTTCATAAAACCTAATAGAATATCTCTTTTGGCTCCATTGGCAAGATAGTTTAAACGGATTTTTTTAAACTCATCAGCTTCGGCAACGCTGTCATTTTGATTATTTGAAAAATGTTCCGCTTCAGTCAATGGGTTATTTTGCCTAAACATTGTAAAAGAATTAGGTTCATCTTCCTTAATAAAAGCACGTTGATTATTGTTGAAAATTAAATTCCCACCTGTACCGTTAGCCTCTATCCAAAACCCTTGACCTACTGGTATGAAACGTTGCGGAATTTTTGTTCCAGAACCTGGCATCACGCCAGGATTAGCAACAGCCACGACACCTCCAGTAAGATTTCTAGCTGCGTAACCACCTTGGTATTCTCTTAAAATGTGGCTGTTTCCACCGTATTGATCCCAGAAATAAATAGTTCCAGTCATGACACCAAGATTGTCAGTAATAAATTGTGTAGCGTCTAATGCGGATAAGTAAGGATTTCCTAATAAATTAGACATATTAGCGCTAATGTTTACTGAAATTCTACCGTTGTTTGGTTTTCCCACAAAGGTATAATTTTGGGTTGGCGTTACCGCACCACTTCCTTTCATTGTGAAGCCTTGCCCAGCAAATAGGGGTGAATTTTCGTTAATTGCTGCCCAATTAGCATAGACACCTATAGTATTTTGAAATTTGTATAACCAATATCTTGCGATAGAAATAGGACTCGTACCTGAACCATTATAACCCCCGATGAAATTTATATTTTGAGGAGTTAATGTAGTGCCGTCTTTAAATACGCTCGAAACGGTATAGGTTCCATTGTTAGAAGTGGCATTGATGGTGCTAACTGGTGAAGACCAATAATTATAATTGTATAAATTACTTGTTCCTTGCTGGTCTCGTTCTGCATTACCAGCACTTGTTGCGTCAAAATCACTGTTTAAGGTTTGGATTAGTTGAGATTTTCCTACTAAATCAAGTTTTCCGTTGATTTTTAGGTAATGAGATATTTCAACTTTGGAATCATTTGTGGCCAAAAATGTATCCGAATTTATAGAAAGAGCCAAGAGATTTTTGTTTCCGTTGGAAGTTATAGTATGATTTGTTTCGACGATATTCCAATCGATAGGAATTGTAGGATTAGAAATGGATAATCCATATGGCAATTCCTGAACGTTTCCATTTAACCAAGTAGCGGTACTCGACCAATTTCCGTTTGAAACCGTTTGGTACGGAAGCGGGGCGGTTTGTAAATTTGCCACAATTTTATCGTTGTTGAGATACTTCAACCTTGCCCAAAAATTATTGTTGGATTTGTCTTTTACAGCTGTACCATAAAACGAGTTCATATCGTAGTAAATCAAAAGGTTATTCCATAAAGTACTGGATATGTCATTTTTGGTAATGGTGTTTGGAATTGATTTTCCAAAAACAGCTGTTCCATTTTTCTCAATTTCCTGATTCATGATGTATCGCAGCTGGGTTTCGCTTAAAGCTGAATTCCAAATTCTAATCTCATCAATATCCCCGATAAAAGTTTTAGAAATGACATTTTTATTACTCCAAACAGCTCCAATGGTAAAATGATTACTATTTGCAGATGGATTAGGTAGGGCAGTTGCCAATACGTTTTCTACACCATCAATAAACAATCTTGCAGTTCCAGCAGAAAATGTTACCGCTACATAATGCCATTTTCCATCATTTACACTCACGGTTGAAATGACTCTATCAACGTTATTCCAGTTTCCTACAAATTGTCCCGCAGCATTTATATAAAAATCATAAGCACCGTTTTTTGCAATAATCGAACCATTGTTACCCGAAGTTCTGCACCAGCCCGAAACCGTAAAATTAGCATTTAGATTTATGTTTTTTTCGCCAATAATAAAATCAGTTGTATCATGATCTAATCTGTAGCTGCCTACATTCTCGGTTGCGACACCGAATGAGAAAAATTTTGTTCCGTCGAAATCATACCAAGTTTCTAGTGTTGTGCCATTATCTTTTAAAGGAATAATATCTACAATATTTGTTGAAGCAAAACTTGCAGAAGTAGATACGATAAGTACATAGTCTTGATTGGGAGATTTAGGAAAAGCAGTTGCCAATATATTTGTAGGTAAAGAAATAGTCGTTTGCGGAATATCACCTCCGGTTTCTACGATTTTATAAATACGATTTCCTCGTGTAAAAGTTGTTGAAATAGTACCCAAAGAAACATTTGAGTTCACACCTGATGAGGCCAAAGTACCATTATTGTGTCCCCACAATAGGAAATTTTTATTATTCGCAAAATTATTCGTGTTTGCCGTATTGGTTGTAGCTACAACATCTCCTAGAGCAATCACCACATCGTTGACGTCATTAGAGCTTCGTGATTGTTTTTGTGTCAAGCGAGAAATATCATCTCTGCCAATTCCAGCAATGTTAAAATTGTATCCATCGTTTGCCGCAATATTCCATATAACTGAATTATCTGAATCGACATAGTTTTGAGAAGTTCCGTTAACACCAAGTGTAATACCATATTTTATTCCAAGATATGACTCTATACGTATTCTTTCGGTAGCATCATTTTTTCGGGCATCAAAGGTGATAATTTCTGCCACACGAGCATCTAAACTAGAACGATATGCTTGACTTCTTCCTATCCAAAAACGACTATTACTAATATTTGAATATTGAGGTAATCCCACAACGGTATTTCCTATGTTATTTGCATTGTAATATAGTTCTTGATTGTTGCCTAGGGTGTTAGTTCGCGTGTTAATCAATCCTACCGCTCCAGCTTGATAGTTTGAAGTTGTGCTGGTTTGTGCAATTCCGTAACCACGACTGTTGACTGGAGCAGAACTGCTACTACTTGTCGTTCCCACAGCATAAGCAATAACTTCGTTGTCAAATCTTACCGAATATGTGCCGTATCCAATACCACTTCCATCACGATCGTTGTCTACCGTTGGTGAATTATCACCACAAAATATGTCCATGCTTGCTGTAGCAGCAGAAATATTTTGATCGGGGATGGATACGACGAACATATCTTGCGTATAGTATCCGCTAGTTCCTTGAAGATATTGCTGCCCTAATCTCGCGTAATTGTAGTCCTCAGGTGCATTATTATTGTCATTTGTAAAATCAACAACGGCGTTGAAGTTAACGTTTGATGCAACTGAATTACGATAAACCGGTTCTTGAGTTGATGTATTCACAACAGCATTACTACCTAAACCTTGTGTAATCCATGAAGAAACCAACGTATTGTTAGGTGTTCCGGTGGTACCATCCAATAAATCCGCTCTTAACCATAATTGTAAATTGTGACGAACCCCTCCAGGTCCGTTTGAAGGACAATTAGTTATATTTAAAATTGACGACCGAAATACAGTATTTTCTGGACCGCAAGTTCCTGCATTATTAGCAAACCAGCAATTACCTTCACTTACAATATCAAATTGTAGGTTATTAGTTCCTGCTGTAGGAGCTGTGACGCTTAAAAAATAAGTTTGAGTGGCTAAAGGTGCCAAATTGTTTGCATCCGTGCGAACCAAATAATCTGGATCACCATTCCATTTAATACCAATATTTATATCGGGCGACGTATTAGTCCAAGTGTTTGTTCCAATATTTTTTACTGTTACCGACACGGTTCGTGTTTCTCCAGCACACCAAGATGGGATGCCTAAATCCATCGAAATAAATTCTGAGCGATAAGCAGGAGCAGCAACAATTCTTATCAATCCATTGCCACCGGTTCCGCCATAACGTGTCCCGGAGGTTCTTCGAGATCCGCCTCCACCACCACCGGGATTTGCAGCGTTGAATCCGCTTCCATCGCTACTTGTTCTACCATTACCGCCATTTCCTCCAAAAAATGGTGCAGTGGCGCCACTCGAATTGGTTGCGTTATTGCCATTTTCCGCATTTCCTGCCGAAGATCCACCGCCACCGCCATTACCTCCTGATGTAGAAAATCCATTACCGCCAGAAAACCGAACATCACCAACTCCTTGATTGGCTTGACCTCCAATCCCTCCAGTTGAAAAATTATTTCCAACAGATTCTCCGCCTTTTGCCAAAAGCGTTGTAGTATTCAAAAAAGAAGTATCTCCTCCATCTGTAGTAGAATTACTTCCTGCTCCAACAGTATAAGGGATTACTTGTCCCGGTGTGACAGCAATGGTTACTCGAGAATAAGCGCCTCCGCCACCTCCGCCGCCACCTCCGCTAGTTGTTCGCGTACCGCCACGACCTCCGCCACCAATTCCTTCGATAGTAATGACAGATGTACCTGGGGGAACAACGAATAATTTGTTTCCGGGAATGTTGTCAGTTAATAAAACAGTTTGTGAAAATGACTCGAATGAAGTGCAAACGAGCATTAGTGCAAGCCATAGCCTGCAGTTTAGTAGGGAATTTTTTTTCATGATCCTTAATGGGGATTAGATTATGAATAAAGTTTACGATAAAATAGATTTGGGTAATAATTTCAAAAAGTACCGGGGCAAGTATTTTTTGAAGTTAACTTTTTTATTATGAGTGAATTAAGTTGATAGCAGATATTATAAATTTTTTAGGTTGTTATTTTCAGTTAAAATTTCAATTGTTCATGAAGTACCAAAGCTTAAAATGATTTGAGTTTAAGCTTTGGTACTACTATAATTAGTTTTTCGAGATTGTTCCCCGATGAGGTTTATTGGTTAAGGCAATTCCAATGGCTACTGCAATTAAAATGATTAACCAAATTGTCGAATCGATAGACGCTTGGGGTACATCTTCTGGTGGTTCGGAAGGATTTGATTCATCTGCATATGCTGACATAATATTTAAAAAGATGGTCGCCATCAGCGCAAGGCGGTACTTAATATTGTTCTTCATTTGGGTATTTTTTAGCGAATTATTTTTTTGTTAATGATAAGTTGTTCATTTGTAGTTAATTGAATAATTAAGACTTGATTGGGGATTTGGTCAATTGAAATTTCAAAATGTGAGCTATCGCAGTTTCGTTTCTCAAGTAATAATCTTCCACTTAAATCATAAACTTTTATATTATCAATTGTAATTTTTCCAGCAAAAATAGAGACTTTAGATGACTGTTGTGAAATGATTATTTGATTAACATCAACTTTTGGAGTGTCAATATTCAAGCTATTTCGATAAACAATTTTAAATCGGTTAGGGAATATGCCTGAAGCGGTTGTAAATTCATATTCGCCCGATTTTAAGTTGACAGTTTGTAAATTATTATTGTCTGTAAGATAAACAGGTTGCTCTTCGGAGAAAATTCCGTCAAACTGTGAAAGCGAAATACTGAAACTTCCGGCAACATTTGTTTTGAAATAAAGCGGCACCTCGTCTTCAGTATTGAATGGTAAGTTTCTTCCCTGAATGGCTAATTCCGTATTATTTACCATCGTACTTAAGGATAATGGACTGTCATCAAAATATTTCCCATCTATGCCATAATCTAAACCTTCGGTTGCACCTTGCATATAACCAATGAGTGTTTGTCCTATGATTTCGTTGTTTAATTTTAAATCAAGCCAAATACGGTGTTTTTCCACAGTTTGTTCATCAGCATTTCTAAAAAATGAGGTATTGGCATTTTGACGCATATTGTTATGGAACAAAAGGTTATTTTGCATAGCATTTTGTTTCACTTTTACAAAAAATCCTTGTGCGGTATTAATCGCATTGTTTGGATCCATTGCAGCACTTTCAGGCTGAACGCTCGTTACTCCTAAGCCAGTTGTGGTAGCATATCCTGTTCCAGGAACGCCATTTCTTTTTCTCCAAAACCAGATTGTTCCGTCAATTGCATTTTGATTGGCAGCAAAAAAAGAGCTGATTGAAATAGCTGATGGATAAGGATTTCCAACTAAATTGTAACCATTGTTTTCAGCAGATAAATTATAAGAGATTGTTCCGTTTTGAGGAATTCCAATAAAACTTCCGGTGTAAACTTGTCCTGGGGTTGAAGTATTTTGGTAACCCAAATAATGGTCTGGGCTTCTTATCAGGTATCCCTTTGCTGGAAGAAAATTATACGTTGCCGGAGCATTTGCGGGAAAAATGGTTTCGTAAGCACCATTTGTTCCGGTTGAAGAATTGTAACTGTAAAATCTATCCAACAAAGTTTCTGGAGAAAAACTACGTAAGTTTTGTCCGGAAACTGGTGACGACCATAAGGTATAATCATAGCGATACATCGGCGAACTATCCCGTTTTACCAATATACTTCCAACATTTAAACTGTTATTCGTTTGAATTAAATTTCCATTGCTTTCCACCTGGAAACTATTTTCATTTGCTTCATTTACCACACTATTGATAACAACAATTGCAGTATTGGGTTCAATATTAAGCGTTCCCTCCGCAGTAATAGTAAGGCTTAAAGCGGTAAAACCTCCGTTAACGTAAGTATTATATTCTCCATTAATTACAGCGTTTAACGAAGCTGTTGGTTCTCCATATGTCCAGGAAGTTCCATTCCAAGTTGTGGTTGTTGGTGCCGTAATTATAAATGTTGCAGCAGTAGTTTGAACATTATTACAAGTATTGAAAACGGTAACGCTCGCATTTCCTTGTACCGCTAAATCAGCCGCAGAAACATTTGCCGTCAATTGCGTTGAACTTACGAAAGTGGTTGTTTTTTCAACATTATTCCATCGAATGATACTTTGTCCGTTTACAAAATTACTTCCATTTACAGTTAAGATAAAAGATTCTGAACCAGCAGGTTGAGTTGAAGGAGAAATGGTTTCCACAACAGGATTTGATTGTACATTTACAATAACTTCTTGGCGTGGACTTTTTATGGCGTCGAATTTCCAATTAAAAAATTGCATCGAATTTCCGCTACCGCTATTTCCGGTTATCGACACGGCTTCGTTACTTAAAGGGTAACTGTAACCAGAAGTAGCTGTTACGACAGTTCTAGTAGATTCACGTAAAACCAAGCGCAAATTATTTTGTGCAGGAACGAAAAAGTCTAAAATAACCTCTTGTCTTCCAGAACTGGGAACTGAAACTACTTTTGACTCTAACATTTCGCCAGTACTATTCTGTAATTCGATAAGGACATCGCCAGCATTGGATAAATTAATTTCAACACTTTTTAGCTTAACTGGAACTGTTGCATTAAAAATCGAATAGCGGTTGGCAGAATTGGCAGCGGTAACATTTGTGGTCGTAAATCCCGTTGGGTTTATCGCCGTCAATAACGTTTGACTTTCAACAAAATAAGAACGAGATGCGGTTAAATTTGGCGACGTAAAATTATTTCCAGAACCTAAAACAGTTGTACTATTTATGCTGTCAAACCACTGTAAATTACTTCCCGTAGCCGATAAATTAGCAGATTGGTTTTCACAAATCGTAACATCATCTGCTAGTGGAATTGCAGTGGTTGCCACCATTTGCACATTTAAAACCGTAGCAAAATTATTACTTATCGTTACGTTTCTGGTTTGAGAAATATAGCCTGGTGCTTCAAAAATCACGTTATAATTTCCAGCAATTTGCACTTTGTAATAATCGCCTAAAATTCCGGTTTTAACCCAGGAACCCATTTTATCTTGAGAAGCCACATAAACTTTTGCCGAAACAGGGTTTCCTGAAGCATCAGTCACTTTTCCTTGTAAACCATAATTAGCTTGTTTTACAAAATCTAAAAGTGCTTTACGATTTCTGTCCCAATAAAAAGGTAGATTAGCTGCCGAAGGCGTTTTTTGAGCGGAAATTTCTATTGTAATTTCTTTGTTGTGATTGAAAAAATTATTCCAATCTTGTCTTCCACCGTAAACGGAATACCATGCGGCACCATTCGTAGTTCCAGGATATTGACCAGAATTTATCACATCGTCCATATAATTTTGATTATTATCTGCTTCCTGACAATTATGAGCATATTCTGTAGAAATAAATTTAAAATAGTTGTCATGCGGATGAATACTGAAATTAGACGTTCCGGGAGTGGTAGAAGTATCCCAAGGAAAATTTATTACTTCAACACCACCGTGGTAATTGGCAGCCAACACGAAATTATGATTTTTTTCAAAGTTCATAAATGCTGCCGTTTCAGGTTGGTATGCTTGGTTGTCTGGATGTAATCCATCAATTGCATCGGGATAATTTCGGTTAAGGTCAATATTGTTAGCATTGCCTCGAGTAGCCGTATTTCCAGAAGAATTATAAATATCATTTGTAGCAGCTCGATAGGATCCATCAGGATTTGCAAGCGGACAAATATAAATTTGAGTATTGTTCACAATATTTGCAACCTCAGGATCTGTGCTGTATCGCGTTAACAAATAATCTATAAAACGAAGCATCGTAGGATATCCCGTAATTTCGTCGCCATGCATTGATGAAGTGTACAAAAATTCGGGCTCGGTTTCATGGGTTTGTGCGTTGTCAGAAATTTTTAAAACTAATAATTTTCGACCTCTAATGGTAGTGCCTATTTCTTCAAGCTTACATAAATTAGGATAAGCACTTGCCCAATATTGCATTTTTGCCACATATTGAGAATATCTAGGATAAGCATTCCAAGTATCGTCCCAAGCAGCAGTTGCAAATGTGGTGTATTCATCAGCTTCAAAGACATTATCCGCATCATTTACTTCGAAAGGTAAACCATAGGTTAAAAATTTTTCAAACTGATCTTTGTTAGCATACGCTTCCACCCGAAGCAATACAGGATCGACCACTTTATGGCTAATCGATAAAAATCGGGCAAGTTCTTTAAATTGATTTTGGCTGGTGGCTTTAAATTGAAATACAACTTCGCCTTTTTCTTGGAGATAGTAGTTGGCTCTCTCGCGAGGTGTTTGATTTTTTACTTGGGCAAAAGTTGTGCTCATAGCAAAAACGCACAACAAAACCAGCAGGGGAATAGTTCTGTTCATGTTAATATTAGATTTGGGTATGGCAAACGTAAGAAAATTTTTGTTTTAAAAGTTAAAATTTTTAAAAAAAAATAATTTATTAATGATTCACTAACATTATTGATAATCAAAAAAATAGTTTTTTCATCTGAAAATGTTTGAGTAAATTTGCCGCTTATTTTCGAAAACAGTGCAAAAAGAAATAGTTGTAATTATTGGTGGTCCTGGAACCGGAAAAACAACAATCATTGACGGATTACTATCCAAAGGTTATTGTTGTTATCCCGAAATTTCTCGTGAAATCACTTTAGAAGCCCGAAAACAAGGAATCGAACAATTATTTCTCGAAAACCCGTTGCTTTTTTCCGAACTTTTATTGGAAGGGCGAAAAAAGCAATACAAGCAAGCCTGTGAAGAAAATTGCGAAGTGGTTTTTATAGACCGCGGAATTCCCGATGTTTTAGCATACATGCATTACATTGGCGATGCTTACCCTGCTTTCTTCGATGAAGCTTGTCGAGAATATCAATACACCAAAATTTTTATTCTACCGCCGTGGGAAGAAATTTATGAAAGCGATGATGCCCGATACGAAAACTACGAACAAGCTACTTTAATTTACAAACATCTCAAAGAAACTTACGAAAACTACGGTTATTCTTTAATAGAAGTTCCAAAAGATACTTTAGATAACAGAATTCTTTTTATCTTGGGGCATCTTTCGAAGTAGCAATATGCAAAAACCCTTAGAATTACTACAAAAATTTTTTGGTCATACAAATTTTCGTACTCCGCAAGCCGAAATTATCGACGCCGTTCTAAACGGAAATGATGCTTTTGCATTAATGCCAACTGGAGGTGGGAAATCTATTTGCTTTCAAATTCCGGGCTTGTTGAAACCTGGATTATGCTTGGTGATTTCGCCGTTAATCGCACTAATGAAAGATCAAGTTGAAAATCTCAAAAAAAAAAACATCAAAGCAGTAGCCTTAACCGGCGGACTTTCAATTGATGATATTTCTACAGTATTAGATAATTGTCAATACGGCGGCATAAAATTTTTATATCTTTCACCCGAAAGACTGCAATCTGACTGGATTGTGGAACGATTAAAAAATTTAAATCTAAACCTTATAGCTATTGACGAAGCACATTGCGTATCGCAATGGGGACACGATTTCAGACCCGCATTTTTGAAAATCTCTAATCTAAAAGACACTTTTTCTAATGTACCTTTTCTAGCATTAACCGCCACAGCAACACCTCGTGTGCAGGAAGATGTGATTGAAAATTTAGGTTTGCAACATCCGCAAATCTTTAAAAAATCCTTCGCCAGAGAAAATTTGGCATACATGATTTATGATGCCGAAGATAAACTGTTCAAAGTTTCGAGAATTTTACAAAAATACCAGCAACCGTCGATTATTTATGTAAGGAACAGAAAATCAGCTTCCGAAACAGTCGCACATTTGCAACATTTGGGCATCACAGCAACTTTTTATCACGGAGGTTTGCAAGTCAAAGAAAAAGAAACCAACATGCAATTATGGATGGAGGAAAAAGTTCAGGTAATGGTGGCCACAAACGCTTTTGGGATGGGAATTGACAAGCCAAATGTAAAAACTGTTTTTCATATTCAACTACCAGATAATCTGGAAAATTATTACCAAGAAGCTGGTCGAGCTGGACGAAATGGTGAAAAAGCATTTGCGGTTTGCTTGCAAAGTCCGTCGGATACAAAATTTACTGAGAATCAGGTTCTTGGAAATCTTCCGGATGAGGCATTTCTTAAAATAATTTTTAAAAAAATGTGTAGTTTCCTTAACATCGCTTATGGTGAAGGTATCGACGAACGCTTTTCATTTAACTTAAATCATTTTTGTACGCAATATAATTTTCCAGTTTTAAAAACTTATAATGCGCTCCAATTTTTAGATAGGCAAGGAGTTATTACACTTTCGCAAGAATTTTCGCAGCAAATCATGTTACAGTTTTTGTTAGAATCCAAAGAAATCATTCGATATATAAGCCTAAATCCGCAGGATGACGAGATTATTACGGTTATTTTAAGAAATTATCCCGGAATTTATGACACGCTAACCGCTATTAATGTTTCGCTTATTGCAAAAAAATCCGGGAAACAGGAAAGTGCCGTTTTGGTGGTTTTGCAAAAGTTACACCAACGAGGGATTGCAGATTATTATGCCAAAAACAACGATTCTTCGTTTATAATGAACGAAATTAGGGAAGATGACCTTACAATTAATAGGATTTCCAAACATTTGAAAAAGCAAAATCAGCTAAAAAAAACACAATTACAAGCCGTTTTAAATTATGTAAATAATCGAGAACTATGTAATAGCCAAAAATTGTTAGAATATTTTGGCGAAAAAAAACCCGAAAGATGTGGCATTTGCTCAGTTTGTGTAGAACAAAAAACTTCTACCGAAGAATATTTTGAAATTAAAAAGTTAATTTTGGAATTACTTAAAACTTCACCCAAATCCTCAAGAGAATTACAGGAAAATTCGGGGTTTTCTTCTAAGCAACTTATCTTTGCCTTACAACAATTGTTAGATGAAGGGAAAATTTTAGTATCATCTACAAACAAATACAGTTTAAAAAAATGGAAAAATTAAAAATTGTTTTCATGGGAACACCCGACTTTGCGGTTGGAATTTTGGATGCAATTATTCAAAAAAAATATGATGTCGTTGGCGTAATTACCGCTGCTGATAAACCTGCCGGTCGCGGACAAAAAATTAAATATTCTGCGGTAAAAGAATATGCCTTACAAAACAATTTGAAGCTTTTACAACCCACTAATTTAAAAGATGAAAATTTTTTAAAAGAATTAAAAGCTTTAGACGCTACTTTACAAGTAGTAGTCGCATTTCGAATGTTACCCGAAGTGGTATGGAAAATGCCAAGTTTGGGAACTTTTAACCTTCACGCATCCTTGTTACCAAATTATCGTGGAGCGGCACCAATTAACTGGGCAATTATCAATGGTGAAAAAAATACCGGTGTTACAACCTTTTTTATTGATGATAAAATTGACACTGGAGCAATGATTTTGAGTAAAAAAATAGAAATTACCGATGACGAAAATGCCGGCGTTTTACACGATAAACTGATGAATCTCGGAAAAAATGCGGTAATCGAAACGCTCGAACTTATTAAAAATAATAATGTAAATACAGAAATTCAGCAAGAAACCCAAGGTCTAAAAACGGCATATAAACTCAATAAAGACAACTGCAAAATTGATTTTTCACAGTCAGGTAAAGCCATTTATAATTTAATTCGTGGCTTGTCCCCTTATCCTGGGGCTTGGTGTTTTTTTGAAGACTCAGGGAACCAATGGAGTGTCAAAATTTTCGAGGCTAAATTTGAAAAAGAAACTCATTCGGTTTCTGTTGGAAAAATTATAACTGACAAAAAAAATCTTAAAATAGCAGTAACTGACGGTTGGATTGTAATATTACAGCTACAATTTCCTGGAAAGAAAAATTTAAAAGTACATGAATTTTTAAATGGCATCTCTTTTTCCGAAAATGCAAAAGCTTTCTAAAGCCTTGTAAACCCTGATTTTTGAATATTTTTTAAAAAAGCAAGTTGGTTTTATTAACAATAACAGAAAGTTATTAACATTTTAACAAAAAAGCGTTGTGAAGCCTTGGATAGTAAGGAAATCCTACTAAATTTGTTTTGATTAACACAATGTTTAACCAACAATTAAAACAATTATCATGAACAAATCAGAATTAATTGATGCTATTGCTGCTGACGCAGGAATTTCTAAAGCAGCTGCAAAATTAGCATTAGAGTCACTTTTAAACAACGTAGGTAAAACTTTAAAAAGTGGTGGAAGAGTATCTTTAGTAGGTTTTGGATCTTGGTCAGTTTCTGATAGAGCTGCAAGAGAAGGTAGAAATCCACAAACAGGAAAAGCAATCAAAATTGCTGCTAAAAAAGTAGTTAAATTCAAAGCTGGTGCTGAACTAGAAGGTGGATTAAACTAAATCTTGCATCCTAAAAAAATATAAAGCCTTCTGATTTGCTCAGGAGGTTTTTTATTTTGCGCCAGTCTGTATTTGGTTAAGTAAAAATAAATTAATAAATTTAGTTCAAATTCACTCCAAATGATTTCAGAAAAACTTAAAAAAGGCGCGTTACTCATCGCAGAACCCTCTATAATGGGAGACCTTTCTTTCAACAGGTCTGTAGTTCTTTTGGCTGATCACAACGAGGAAGGATCGGTTGGGTTTATTTTAAATAAGCCACTTGAGTACACCATTCAAGATCTTATCCCCGAAATCCACTCAAAATTTAAAATTTATAACGGAGGTCCTGTTGAACAAGACAATCTTTATTTTATTCACACGGTTCCGGAAATGATTCCTAACAGTATTGAAATTTCAAATGGAATTTTTTGGGGGGGCGATTTTGACTCGATTAAAGAATTAATTAATGACGGCAAAATTAGTAGAAATAACATTCGGTTTTTTTTAGGCTACACAGGTTGGGAAGCAGGACAACTGGAGCGAGAAATGATGGCAAGCTCATGGATTTTGTCCCGAAACATCTATGAAAATAAAATTATTGCCAAATCAACTACTAATTTTTGGAAAGAAAAAATAGTAGAATTAGGAGGTGATTATCTCATTTGGAGTAATGCTCCTGAAAATCCTATTTTAAATTAAGCAAAACGAATTTGCGCATTCAAGCGTTTAGTAATTTCCGAAGCAATTACAGCCGTAAAATCTTTTTTTCTATACTTTGTAATTGGTTGTAAGCCGGAAATCACATTCGTAATAAAAAGTTCATCCGCTTTTTGAAGATCAAAAGGAGAAATTGCTGATTCAAGAACTTCAATATTTTCTAGTTTTTTCGCAATTGCCAAAACTTGTTTTCTCATAATTCCGTTTAAACAACCCTCAGAGAGTGGAGGAGTAACAAGGTGATTTCCAGTTAACATAAAAATATTTCCATTCAAGGCTTCTACAATATTTTTGCTATCGTTAATCAACAGACAATTTTGATAACCATTTTCCGACGCAAAAATATTTCCGGCAACATTTAAAATCCTATTATTTGTTTTTAAAGTCGAAAGCAAGTGTTTGGTTATTGTAAAATCCTTGTAAATTTCTACTTCGTACTCTTTTTTATTGTCGCTATAAATTTTTTCGGCCAAAGGTTGAGCCGTAACTACAAAACTAACAGATCGATCTTCCGGTAAATAAAAACCATTGCCATTTCTAAAAACCGACAATCTAGCTCTACCGGCATTTTCACAATTGTTGGCAACAGCGGTTCCAAGTAATTGATTTTCAAAAAAATCCATGGTAAAATCCATCGGAATGTCCATTCTCACAATTCGCATCGAAGCCATCAACCGGAAATAATGATCTTCTAAAAACAACACTTTCCCATCTAAAACCCTAACGGTTTCAAATACCGAATCTCCATAAAGAAACCCCCTGTTTAAAGCATTCAATTGATGATTGTCGCTGATATTTCCGTTTAAATTTACCATAAAAAAAGCCCTGAAAAAATTCAGGGCAAATATAAGGTTAATCTCGCAAACAAGCGTTAAACTGAGCCGATAACGTGTTTTAAATCCGAAATCTGATTGTCCCACAATTGTTTAGATTCGTCAATTTCATCTTCAACGGCAAAATCCACCACCATTAGCGAAACGTCTTTAGTAATTTCATCTACCAAAATTCTAAGCTCAAAAAAATATTCGCCATCCTTTCCATCATCACCAATCCAGCGAAATTTTACTTTCTCGCCCGTTTTCTTTGAAGCCAAACGTGCTTTTTCTTCAGCATCGTTCCAGATAAAAGTAAAGATTTCGCCACGAGAATTTACATTGTCAGCAAACCATTCGGACAGTCCAGACGGCGTTGAGATATATTGGTAAAGCAGTTGAGGTGAGGAAGTTAGCGGGAATTCAAGTTCGTAGCGTATTTTATTTTCCATGAAGTTCATATTTTTTTCGAAATATATAGAATATTAATAACATAAATGCAATTTTAAAAATAATTTTTTTTGCGCTCGAAAAAATTTGGAAGCTATGAATTTAGTAGTATATTTGCACCCGCATTCAAGAATGCATTTAACCACGGCGAGGTAGCTCAGTTGGTTAGAGCGCAGGATTCATAACCCTGAGGTCGAGAGTTCAAATCTCTCTCTCGCTACAAAATTTCCCTAATCTTCACTGGTTGGGGATTTTTTTTGTCATTTCCCCAATTTACTTTTACAAAATTTTTTCGGGCGTGCCCTTTAGTGCCCAGAAATATTCTGCTTAAAAACCAACATTTTTCAAGGCACAAAAGGTCGGGCTTTCCGCTATATCTTTTCAGTAATTGCCCCCGGATTGACATCCAGGCAATTCCTAAAAAGGATGCCGCTGCAATCCCTCACGCACAAAACTGCTCAGCTAAACACATTTCATTCCAAAAATACTTTCAGTTTGCCAAATCTAAATATGGATATCTGAATCCAAAATACTATATTTGCGTTTATTTTAATTTAAAAAATGGACAAGAAAACAGAGGAGTTCTACGAAAGATTAAAACAAGAATTAGATAACGCAAATACTTGGCCTGCAGAATATTTATTCAAATTTATAGTACCAAGCGATCCACAAAAAATTCTAGAAGTCGAAAATGCATTTAACGCCATGGGTGCCGTCATCAATACCAACCAGTCGAAAAACGGAAAATTTACAAGCGTTTCAGTTAATGTAAGAATGACAAGTGCACAAAGCATCGTGGACAAATACATCGAAGTTTCCCATATCGAAGGAATAATTTCGCTCTAAAAAACAACAACAATATGTACATCAAAGAAAACGCACACGACACTGTGCAACATCTTGAATATAACGCCGAAAGACCGCATTTAATAATTCCCGAATATGGAAGACATCTGCAAAAATTAATCGACCAAGCTACTGAAATTCAAGATCGTACCGAACGTAACAAAGCCGCAAAATATATCATAAGTGTTTTAGGGACTTTAAATCCACATTTACGAGATGTGCCTGATTTTCAGCATAAATTGTGGGACCAGTTATTCATTATGTCTGATTTCAAAATTGATGTTGATTCGCCTTATCCGGTGCCTTCAAGGGAGATGTTACAACAAAAACCAGATCGACTACAATACCCGCAAAATTTTCCCAAATACCGTTTCTATGGAAACAATATTCAATACATGATTGACGTAGCCAACAAATGGGAAGATAGCGAGTTAAAAAGCGCATTAATTAAAGTGATTGCCAATCACATGAAAAAATCTTATTTGAGTTGGAACAAAGATTCGGTTAAAGACGAAGTGATTTTTGAACATTTGCTGGAAATGTCTGGTGGAAAAATAAATCTTCGCACCACTGCCGAAGAATTACTAGACACAAATGAATTGATTAAAACCAACAAAAAAATGTCTAACAAACATTTTCAAAATCAAAACCAAGGCCAAAACCAAAAATCTAAGTACAACAAAAACAAAAATAAAAACAATAACAATAACCGAAAACAACAATAGCATTCAACTATTACATTTCAAAGAAAAACATACCCGTAGTAAATGGAAACATTCAAAATTGAAGGAGGCGTTTCGTTAAAAGGAGAAATTACGCCTCAAGGAGCTAAAAACGAAGCTTTGCAAATCTTATGTGCGGTTTTGCTCACGCCCGAAAAAGTAACCATCAACAATATTCCGGACATTATTGACGTGAATAAATTGATCACACTTTTAAAAAATTTAGGCGTAAAAATCGAAAAAATTGCCAAAGGTTCTTACACTTTTCAAGCTGATGAGGTAAATGTGGATTACCTTACATCTGACGCTTTTAAAAAGGAGGGAAGCTCACTTCGTGGTTCCATTATGATTGTTGGACCGCTTTTAGCTCGTTTTGGAAAAGGTTATATTCCAAAACCGGGTGGTGACAAAATAGGTAGAAGAAGATTAGATACACATTTTGAAGGTTTCATCAATCTTGGTGCTAATTTCCGTTACAACAAAGAAGATTATTTCTATGGTGTTGAAGCCGAAAAATTAACAGGAACTACCATGTTACTTGACGAAGCTTCGGTAACCGGAACCGCAAATATTTTAATGGCGGCAGTTTTAGCTGAAGGAAAAACGCAAATTTACAATGCTGCTTGCGAACCTTACCTACAACAACTTTCGAAAATGTTGAACAGCATGGGGGCAAAAATCACCGGTGTTGGTTCAAATTTATTAGAAATTGAAGGGGTTGCAGCATTGAAAGGTTGTGAACATACCATTTTGCCAGACATGATTGAAATTGGTTCTTGGATTGGACTTGCCGCCATGACCAGAAGCGAAATCACGATTAAAAACGTAAGTTGGGAAAATCTTGGTGTAATTCCATCAACTTTTAGAAAACTTGGAATTACTTTAGAAAAACGGGGCGACGATATTTACATTCCGGCTCATACAGATGGTTACGAAATTCAAAATTACATTGACGGTTCTATCCTAACCATTGCCGATGCTCCTTGGCCTGGATTCACGCCAGATTTGCTTTCTATCGTTTTGGTAGTGGCAACTCAAGCGAGAGGAAGTGTTTTGATTCACCAAAAAATGTTCGAAAGCCGTTTATTTTTTGTGGACAAATTGATTGATATGGGTGCGAAAATTATATTGTGTGATCCGCATCGAGCTGTTGTAATTGGTCACGATTTTAAATCACAATTAAAAGCAACCACCATGACTTCGCCAGATATTCGAGCAGGAATTTCACTGTTGATTGCAGCGCTTTCAGCTAAAGGAACTAGTATGATTCAAAATATTGAGCAAATTCACCGTGGTTACGAAAACATCGAAGAACGTTTAAAATCTTTAGGTGCAAAAATTGAGACCGTATAGTTTCTTTTTTGAACATTAATAAAAGAAAAAGGGCGTTTCGGTATGAAATGCCCTTTTTCTATTAGTTTAGGATGTTAAGAAATTTCAACCCAAAAACAATTCCATCACTCTGGAAACCACCTTGGTATGATCTTACATAATCCAAACGAAGCATTCTGAATTTTCCAAAACCTAAATTATTTAACCCAACCGAAAATTCGTGATACGGTTTCATTTCAGGAACCGCAATGGCGTGATAACCCACAACCAAATGTGAACGCAACTTGTTCAGCAACGGAATTTTGTTCATGATAAATCCTTTAAAATTATGTTCGCCGTGAAATTCCACATAACTATCATTAGTGCTGTGAGAATAATACGGTAGTAAATTAAACACGTTGAGGTAACGATCAGCCATGCCAACGTGGGTTTGGTTTCCGTTAAAATGTTTGAAATCGGCGAACGAAATTCCGTCGGCATTGAAAAATTTCCCGGCTTTTAAATTCAATCCCATTTCTCCTTTGTTACCAAAAGTTACATCATAAATTGCTCTTGCTGATATAAAATCATAATTATAAAAATCTTCAGTTCCAGCAAAAGCTTTTTCGTATGAAGCAAATAGAGTAGGATATTTGTCGTTTCTCAAATTCAATTTTCCATCTGGTCTTGAAATGTATTCTTGACCAAAATTTATTTGTGCGGTAATCGATGCCTTTGCCAATCGATGCGTTTCAAAAATAGGAATGTCCAAGTCAGGAAACAAAGGGTTGTTCGAGGTAAATTCTTTATCGTTTTTAATCAAAACATAATCCGTATTGTTGTTGAGCGATTTTCTTCGAGAATATTCAACGTTACCAAATAATCGCAAACCATTCGTAACTTCCTGCTGATAGCCCGCACGAACAAAGGTTTTGTCATAATATTTAGCAAAGTTTTCTTTGAAAAATAATGTGGCAACCGAATTTACAATTTGCGGAATTGCAGGCGTTTGGTTGAATTGAACAATCTCACTTCCGGCGGAAGCTGTAAAAAAAGAATGGGTAACATTGTTGAATTTTTTGGTGAAATATCCATAAAATCTAAAACGATCTTCGGCAAAACCATAATTCCCGCGAATGCCAACCGAAGTATAAGTATTTTCATCAGGGTTTCTTTTGTTAAACGAAATTCCGGAATTCAAATACCAACCCTGAACTGTGTTGTAACCCGGAATTTTGATCAATCCATCATATCTAAACGAATAATTTTTGTAAGAATTAGAGTAAGAATAACCCGAAAAAATATCCAGAATTTTAAATCTATTATTTTTGGCATCGATAGAATCCAAATATACTTTCGACTTTTTCAAAGTTTGAATGCTGTCTTTTTTCTGGTAATCGCGAGTTTCTTCATCCGTTAATGGAACCGGACGAATTTGTTGCCAAAAAGAATTTTCTTTTTTATTAGCATCAGCATCAATGGACACAATTTCTTTCGTAAAAGTTTTGTTGTCAAAAGCTTCTTTGAATTCATAATTGCGAAACGCATGGGTAAATTTTCCCGTAAAACCAATGCCAAAAAGTCCGGCTTTAAAATCCATGGTTTGCAAACTTTTCGCCCAAATTTTTTTTTGATTATTATAAGTATAATTTTGCGTAAGCTGCATGGTTTCCATCAGCTCAATTTCTGCGCGATAACCTTTAATGTCAACATCTACGGCATAAATAGCCCAAGAATCTTCCACAATATAAATATGTCCGTCAAAAACAGGTTCGCTATCACGACGCGGAATTAATTTTATTTTGTTAATGGTATTGCCATTTTCATCTTCAAAAGTACCTTCCATTTTAAAGCGGTAATAATTAAAAGCGTTGTTGGCAATTGGCGAAACCATATTAATGTTGAATTTTACATAATTTTGGTAAAAATCATAATCAGTATCCATTGCCGTGTTGTAGCTAAAACCATTATCGTTCCCGCTGATTTTTGAAGCGATAATTTTTTCCTTCAGCTTATCAGGTTTTTGGTAGGTAATTTTCGAAACGGTTTCAGAAAGGTATACAATTCCAGTTCCGGTAGAGTCGAGAATGCCTTCTTCGTCAACGGTTTGTCCCAAAATTTTTTTCGGAGCGTTGATGACTCTAAAAATCCCACGCGAGTAAAAATCAGCGGTAAATTTATCCGTCATTGCAGCATTTTGTTTTTTGGCGGCAATGGCATTTCGAATAATAGCATTTGCCGGATTTTCTTCGGTAGAAATCGTTATTTCTGCCATAGAAATATTTTCTTCTTCCAAGCTTACATTTAAAACGACTGGAAATTGTGTGGCCGAAACTTTTTCTTTTTTGGTTTTAAATCCTAAAAATTGAAAAACCACGGTGTAATTTCCGGGTTTTGTAATGGATAACTCATAGTTTCCATTTTCGTTTGAAGACGTGGCGTTGTAAGTATCTTCGATAAAAATATTTACCGCAGGAAGCGAATTTCCTTGATTGTCAGTTACTTTTCCGCGAATTTGTGCCGAAAGGTTAACTGTGAAAAATAAAAAGAGCAGGCGTAAAAGTAATTTTTGTTTCATAAATGGTGTTTTTTTTTAAAGACGAAATTTTAAGTACAATGGTTGCATCAACCTAAAAAAGAATACAAGGCCAGTTCATAACTTTTCAGTCCGAAGCCTACAATTACACCTTTAACATTGCTGGAAATGTAAGATTGATGCCTAAAATTTTCTCGCGAAAAAGTATTGGAAATATGCACTTCTACTACAGGAGTTTTGATGGCTTTTACGGCATCGCCAATTCCTACAGATGTGTGCGTGTATGCGGCTGCATTGAGAATAATTCCATCACAATCAAAACCATATTCCTGAATTTTGTCAATTATTTCACCTTCAATATTACTTTGAAAATAATGTAAATTAACCGCTGGAAATTTTACTTTTAACTCGTGCAGAAAATCTTCGAATGTGGTGTTTCCGTAAATTTCGGGTTCGCGTTTGCCTAATAAATTGAGATTAGGTCCGTTGATAATGACAATGTTCATGAGTTTGATTTTTGTAAAAATATATATTTTCTGAAGAAATTTGGCACAAAAAAAAACCGTCTCTTAAAAAAAGAAACGGTTCTGAAAATTTGAAATTCTGATTTTTCTTAAAACTTATAACCAAGCGAAACCTGAAAAACTGCATTTTTTACATCGGCATCTTTAGATACTTCGGTTAAACCAATGGTATATCTCGCTTGCGCAAAAAAGCTATCAGTAATGTCAAGCCCTAAACCGCCAGCAAGTGCAAAATCAAAAGAATTATTGCTTCCGCCATCAAGCACATCATCAAATGCTTCTTCTGATTCATTTACCAAAAACGAAAATTGCGGACCAAAGTCGAGACTTAATTTATCCGTTACGATGTAAAATTTCGCCAAAACCGGAACGGACACATAATCAAGATTAAAATCTCCAACTCCATCTACATCAGCACCTTGCGAACTAAATAACGCTTCTGGCTGAATTTTAAAGTTTTCGGTTACGCCAATTTCAACCAAAGCACCAGCATGCCATCCGGTTCTTCCGCTGTAATCAATTCCGTCAACGCCTCCGTTAAAATTTGAGAAGTTTACACCGCCTTTTACTCCAAAACGTACTAATTGCGCTTCGGCAGAAAAACTCACGGCACATAATAATAAGGTTGCAAACAATAATTTTTTCATAATTTGTTAATTTAGGTGGTTAAAATAACACAAGATTTGTTACTCAAATGTAGTAATGATTTCCATGTACACGATTTTTTTTAAGAAACTCTTAGTATTTTTTAGAAAAAACACACAAGAAAACCAATTTTTTTTTTGGTAAGTTGTTTCGTGTTATTTTTTTTTTACATTTGCCATTGTAATTTTAAACTACAACAAACATGAAAAAATTAATTTTATCAGTTGCAGCAGTATGTGCTTTTGGATTTGCTAACGCACAAGATTCATCTACAGATAATGGTGGTCAAACTGCAAAAGGAAAATGGTTAATCGAAGCTAACACAGGTTTTGGTGGTGCTCACGCTGCTGAAACATCTTTCGGTTTAAGTTCAGTTGATGGAGATACTTCTTGGTCAATTGGTGCTGAAGGAGGTTACTTCGTAATGGATGATTTAGCAATCAAAGCTGGTATCGGTTATAACGATATGGGTAATGATGTTTCTGCTTTTTCATACAAAATCGGAGCTAAATATTACATTATGAGCCAAATTCCAGTTCAAGTTGATTATTCTGGTGCTTCAATTAAAGACGCTGACGAAAATCCTTCTTACTTAGGACTTCAAGCTGGTTATGCAATCTTTTTAGGACAAAATGTTTCTATTGAGCCAGGTTTGAAATATAACTTAAGCATGAACAATGATTTTTACGAAGATGTATTCCAAGTAAGAATCGGTTTCGCACTTCACTTCTAAGAAAAAATAGTTTTCTTTATAACAGAAATCCTCCTTTAATCGGGAGGTTTTTTTGTTTTATGTAAGAATATAATTACTATTTTTACGCCAATAATTTAATACAACAAACATGAAAAAATTAATTTTTACACTTGCTGCTGTTGCTGCATTTATGGGAGCAAAAGCTCAGGAAACCGTTGAAGGTGGATTTGCAAAAGGAGATATGTTCATCTCTGGTTCTTTTGGAGTAGAATCTTCTAAAACAGGAGACGAAAAATCAACAGGTTTTGAAGTTGCCCCAAGTTTTGGCGTATTTGTAAGCCCGAACATCGCAATTGGGGGACGTCTTGGTTTTGTTTCTGAAAAAGAAGAAGATGCTACTGATGAACTAACCACAAGCGCTCTTTCTATTGGAGCTTTCGGACGATATTATTTTACACCAGCTTCAAAATTTTCTGTATTTGGTGAATTAGCAGTTGAATATGTTACCGCAAATGTGGATAACGGTATCGTTGATGTAGATGCTAACGGTTTCGGAGTACAATTAGCTCCTGGAATCAGTTATTTTATTGCCAAAAATTTTGCAATCGAAGCTTCTTGGGGTGTATTGAATTACAACACTGCCAAGCCAGATATCGACGGAGCAGAATCGACTAATAATTTCGAATTTGGATTAAATATGCGAGACATTAATTTCGGATTAATTTACAAATTCTAATTTCAAAAAATTAAAACAGAAAACCTCCTTTAACCGGGAGGTTTTTTTATACAAAAATTATCATTTAGGCTTTCGCCAAAAGCATGGCTTGCGCTACCTTTGCATTCCACTTTTACAAAACGCCATGCTCACGCTACACAATATTTCTTTTGGTTATACCGAAAAAAAAGTCATTCACAACATCAGTTTCACTGCCGATGAAGGCAAAAATATCGCCATTATTGGTGAAAGCGGTTGCGGGAAAAGTACACTGCTGAAACTTATTTACGGTTTGTATGACTTAGATGAAGGTGAAATTTTTTTTAATGACAAACAAATACTCGGACCAAAATTTAATCTGATTCCCGGAGAAGATTACATCAAATACCTCGCGCAAGATTTTGACTTGATGCCATACATTACAGTGGAAGAAAATGTAGGGAAATTTCTTTCCAACATTTATCCGGAGGAAAAAAAACAACGCATTTCCGAACTTT
Organism: Flavobacterium ichthyis; assembly: GCF_009915155.1. Classification (GTDB taxonomy): domain Bacteria; phylum Bacteroidota; class Bacteroidia; order Flavobacteriales; family Flavobacteriaceae; genus Flavobacterium; species Flavobacterium ichthyis. Next base: position 134,743 of record NZ_JAABLM010000004.1, read on the forward strand.
TGGCAATGGTAGAAATGAACGAATTTGCACAAACCAAAGCCAAATATTTAAGTGGCGGACAAATGCAACGTGTGGCTTTAGCCCGGGTTTTAGCCGTAGAACCAAAAATTTTATTGCTCGATGAACCTTTTAGTCACATTGATAATTTCCGGAAAAATGCTTTGCGCAGAAATCTTTTTGCTTATCTCAAAAGAAAAAAAATCACCGTAATTGTTGCCACGCATGACAGTGCCGATGCTTTGGCTTTCGCCGATGAAACGCTGGTGATGCAAAACGGGAAGCTGCTCGAATACGGAAATTCTAAAGACATTTATTTCAATCCAAAAAATAAATACACGGCATCGCTTTTTGGTGAAGTCAACGAAATTTCGGTAGAAGATGACAATGGCGAAACAACCAATTTGTTGCTTTATCCGCATCAACTAAAGGTAAATGCCTCAGGATTTATTCAAGTTAGGGTAAAACAATCTTTTTTTAAAGGAAACCGGTATTTGATAAAATCAGTTTTGGACAAGCAAGTTATTTTCTTCGAACATAATACTGCTTTGGAAAATGAAAGTTCGGTTTATTTGGAAGTTAGTAACAAAGTTTTATAATTGCAAGAACAAAAAAATCCCCAAAATTCAATAGACTTCGGGGATTTTCTATTTTTGCTTACAGCTTAAGCATTTAGTTTTTCAAATGTTTTTCTAAAAATTGATCTTGTTCCCATAAGAGATGCAAAATGTTTTCTTTTGCCGCATAACCGTGGCTTTCTTTTGGCAACAACACCATTCTCACTGGGGCTCCTAAACCTTTCAAGGCTTGGAAATATCTTTCAGTTTGTAGCGTGAAAGTTCCCGGATTATTGTCAGCATCACCGTGAACTAACAACATTGGTGTTTTCATTTTTTCGGCATTTATAAAAGGAGACATCGTGTTGTAAACGTCTTGTGCTTCCCAATAATTTCTTTGTTCGCTTTGGAAACCAAATGGTGTTAACGTTCGGTTGTAAGCTCCACTTCGGGCAATTCCGCAAGCAAATAAATTAGAATGTGTTAATAAATTTGCCGTCATAAATGCACCGTAAGAATGTCCTCCAACTGCCACTTTTTTTCTGTTGATGTAACCTAATTTATCCACCGCATCGATTGCCGCTTCTGCATTGGCAACCAATTGCTCGATAAAAGTATCGTTAGGTTCTGTGGTTCCTTCACCAATAATTGGGAACGAAGCATCGTCTAAAACCGCATAGCCTTTTGCAGCCCAATAAACAAACGAACCGTAATAAGGAAATGTAAAATCGTTAGCGTTTTGAGCACTTTGTCCCGCACTATTTTTGTCTTTGTATTCTTCTGGATAAGCCCAAATTAATAAAGGTAATTTTTCTTTTTTCTTCATATCATAACCTGCCGGAAGGTATAAAGTTCCGGAAAGTTGAACGCCATCTTTTCGAGTGTATTTAATTACTTCTTTATGTACGTTTTTAATGCTTTCGAAAGGATTGGCAAAATTGGTAATTTGCGTTAATTGGTTTTTCTTTTTAATATTTCTGAAATAATAATTCGGGTATTCTGTTTTAGATTGAATTTGAACTAAAACTTCCCCTTTTTTGAAATCTTCAATTGAAAAAATACTTTCAACTTTATCTTTGTAAGCCGATTGGTACAAACGTTTCGGTTTTAAGCTTTTCATATTAAATTCATCAACAAAAGGGAATTGACCATTTTTAGTATAACCAGCTCCAATTAAATAAGCGTTGTTATTTTCTAAAGCCAAAACATAACGACCGTATTCATTTTTAACAGTTTCAAAATTTCCCGGATCACTGTAAATATCTTGAGAATTTCGGTCGAAAATTATTTTAGGTTGTTGTGATGGATTAGAAGGATTGATCAAGTAGGTTTTTTCGTTTCGGGTATCATACCATTGGTCGTAAAGAATTGCGGTCGTTTCGTTACCCCACAAAATGCCGCCGTAACGTTGTGGTGTTTTAGCCAAAGAAATCGGATTTGCTGTAAAAGGCGCTTCCCAAAGGAAAACTTCGTCACGGAAATCTACTTTGTTTGCTGGATCTCCGCTGTCTAAGGCTTCCACGAAAACTAAGGTTGAAGGTTTATCCGCTCTCCAACTCATACTGCGTTTTCCAGTTCTGGTAGCCATAAAACCTTTTGGCATAATTTCGTTTAGCGGAATTTCATTTACCGTTTTAATTGCTTTTCCGTTCAAGTCGTAAACCACAGTATTCATTGGGAAACGGTTTAAAGGAACGATGTAAGAATACGGTTTTGCGATGGTGGTAATCATGATGTAATTTCCATCGGGTGAAAAACTTTCTCCAGCGTACAAATCGGCAGATTTGTAAAGAGCAGCCTTTCCGTTTAAATCCACCTTGTATAATTCCGATGTTACCAAGTTGTCAAAATTGGCTTCATCCGTTTTGTTTTTTAATAAATCCTGATAGGTTCTGTTTTGTGACACTTTTCCATCTCCAGAAGAAACGGTTGGTCCGGTTGGCAAATCTTTTTTAGCATCAATCAAAGCTGGACGATTTGACGGAAGCATTTTTACCAAAAGATTTTCGCTGTTGCGGTACCAACTGATTGGGTTTCCTAAGTTAGCGTTAAGGTTGGCCGCGGTTAATTTTGTGGCTTTTGCCGAAGCTACATCCAAGACGTACAATTCAACACCTGTTGCAGTTGTATGCGTAAAAGCAATTTTCTTTTCATCTGGAGACCAAGAGATGTTGGCAATTTTTGGGTTTTGTGGCAAACCGGTAACCTGAATTTCATTTTTGTCTTTAATTTTCCGTACCTTAATATTATTGATATAAGTAGTAGTACTTGAAATATTAGTTACAGGATTTATTCTTAAACCACCGAGACGCATTTCTTCTTGGTTTAGCTCATCTAGTGTTTTATAAGTGTTTCGGTAAGAGAGTAACATATACTCTTTTTTAGTGTCCATCGAAACCGAAGGAGCTCGTTCATAATCGGCAAGCTGGAGGATTTCCTGGGATGGTTTTTGATACTTGAGTTCTTCCTGCGCAAAGCCTGCGAGACCTGCCAAAAGGAAAAGCATGGAAAATTTTACTTTCATAAAAAAGATATTTTTTGGTTGCATGATTTGTCTTTAAATGTAGGACTTTGTAACAGGTTTTGCCAAATTTTTTTTGTTAAAGTGAATGTAGCAGGGGTTGCAGCCCCGATTGTAGCGGAAAGCCCACAGGCAAAAGGGCTATTTTTTTCTCGCAGCAAAAAGCGACGGCAGGAGCTCTTTTGCTGCGAATTGAAAAAAAAGCCCGTTGCCGAGGACTTGAAGCGAAAAGCGGGAATGGCTGCCAAAAAAAATACGAATTGATAATTTGTAAATTTTTGCTATATTGTTACCGTGTTTTTCACGAGATTTTTATTTTTAATAATTGATTTTTAACGAAATACTAATTTTATGTATCATAGTAAAATTGCCGGGCTTGGTTTTTATGTTCCTGAAAATGTGGTGACTAACGACGATTTGTCGAAAATTATGGATACCAATGATGAATGGATTCAGGAGCGAACGGGGATTGTGGAGCGACGGCACATTGTGAAAGGCGATGGCAACACCACGACATCAATGGGAGTGAAGGCTGCAAAAGTCGCAATCGAACGCTCTGGCATTTCCAAAGATGATATCGACTTTGTAATCTTTGCGACTTTGAGTCCGGATTATTATTTTCCGGGTCCTGGAGTGTTGGTACAGCGTGATTTGGGTCTGAAAACCGTTGGAGCATTGGATATCCGAAACCAATGTTCGGGTTTTGTGTATGCCTTGTCTATCGCAGATCAATACATCCGAACCGGAATGTATAAAAATATTCTCATCATCGGTTCCGAAGTCCACAGCAATGGTCTGGACATGACAACTCGTGGACGTGGTGTCTCGGTTATTTTTGGCGATGGAGCAGGAGCGGCGATTTTATCGAGAGAAGAAGATTTGAGCAAAGGAATTTTGTCCACACATTTGCACAGCGAAGGCCAACACGCCGAAGAATTAATTGTAAAAGCTCCTGGAATGGGCGGCCGTTGGGTTACTGATATTTTAAAAGACAATAATCCCGACGATGAAAGTTATTTTCCATACATGAACGGGCAATTTGTGTTCAAAAACGCTGTGGTTCGTTTCAGCGAAGTAATCATGGAAGGACTAAAAATAAATAATTTGGAAGTTTCGGACATTGATATGCTGATTCCACATCAAGCCAACCTAAGAATTTCACAATTTATTCAGCAGAAATTTAAATTAACTGATGATCAAGTCTTCAACAACATCCAAAAATACGGAAACACAACCGCAGCTTCCATACCAATAGCCTTAACCGAAGCTTGGGAACAAGGAAAAATAAAAGAAGGTGATACCGTGGTTTTAGCTGCTTTTGGAAGCGGCTTTACTTGGGCAAGTGCGGTGATTAAGTGGTAGGGTTTAAGGTTGGAGTTGCAGAGTTTCAAAGTTGCAGAGTTTCAAAGTTTAAAGCCAAACCTTAAAGCCTTAATTTTTCTTAACTTCTTAATGTTGAAAAAGTTTCAGGATTCAAGTTTCAGGTTTTAAAGGTTATCCTTGTTTTCCGATGAAGGAGTAATCTTAAAAATAGTTCCAAATTTGGAACAAAAAAAGCGCCGGATAATTCCAGCGCTTTTACTTTTGCCTAATGCCTAATTTAAAACATTCCTCCACCTTGTTTGGTGTTGTCTTCACGGTATTTACGTTGCATCGCTCTGTTTTTTCCACCACCAAACATATAATTGATTCCAAAATAAAGCGACTGGCTTTCCCAACCAAATCTTCCTGAACTTGGGTAAGGATTCTGGCTGTCAAATGCATACTCCATCGTGTTGAAAATGTCGTTAAAACGAAGGCTAAAAGTCAATTTATTGTTTAACATTGAATATCTTCCACCCATGTCAATCTTGTACATTTCGTGGCTGTTGTTTTGGATTCCGTCAACCGGACCACGGTAAAAACCAAATAATAAAAAGCTCAATCGTTTCGTTGCTTTGAAGTTTGAATTAATTCTCGCGTTGAAAGCTGAAGCTTCAATTTCTCTTTGAACAAAATCAAATTCACCCACAGTTCCTTCACGAAGTACCGAAACCAAACCTTTTTGTCTGATGTTCGAGTAATCAATTGCAGGCTGAACATCCCACCATTTCGTGATTTTATAATTGGCAGAAATTTCAAATCCGTAAGCAGAATTATTGTCGAAATTAGCCCAACTCATCATCAAATCATTCGGGTTTTCAGTCGTTTCATCCGAATACAAAACACGGTTGATTTCGTCATTGATCAATCGGTAAAAAACACCTCCGGTTAAGGAACCTTTGTCAAAAATTTTGGTATAATTTACTTCAACAGAATTGGTAAACTGCGGACGAAGTTCCTGATTTCCTAATCCAACTACCAAAGGCGTTGCAAATTCTCTAATCGGTTTAGTTTGTTCTAAACTCGGACGGTCCACTCTTCGGCTGTAGCTGAATTGGAACATATTTTTGTCGTTCAAGTTGTACGTTAAGTAAGCCGAAGGATAAACAGTTAAATAATCGTCATCAAATTTTACATCACCATTGTTGAGGTTTGCTTGGGCTTTGTAACTCTCAAAACGCGCTCCTAATTGGTAAGAAAATTTCTCGAATTTTTGTCCAAAAGTAGCATATGCCGAATATATATCGATATCATAAGAATAATCACTATTTGGAATTGGAACCAACGGATTTCCTGTAGAATAATCGTTTGTAGTTCTGATGATTCTCGCTTCGGCACCTAATTCTAAAGTCGATTTTTCGTTCAATGGATTCACATAATCCAAGTTTGCTGTTGTATTTTCACGTTTGTCTTTAATTCGGTCAGAAAATATAATTTGAGATTCTGGCGAAATAAAAGTGGTGGTGTTAAAATTAGCGTTTTGTGTTTGCTTGTAATCATTGTAATTGGCTTCAAAATCAAGCGTGTGGCCTTCTTTTTCAAATTTATGTTTGTAAGCCAAATTGTAAGCGGCATTGTTATTATCCGTTAAATATTCTCCTAATTGTAAAACGTTAGGTTCTTCATTGGTCAAATATTCGATAAACGTATCTACATTTCCTGCTCCTTCTAAAGCATTTTGATTGGTGTAAAATGAAATCGTATTTCTATCATTAATGTAAAAATCCATTCCAATTTTATACAAATAAGATTCGTTATCATTCACAATATCAAGGTTTTGATTCGAACTGTTGTCAAATCTTTGGATAAATCCGTCATTGAAATATTTTCCAAAATTACTCCCGATATTCCCGAAGAAATTCACTTTTCCGGTACGGTAGTTCATGTCTAATGAGTTGTTGAATTTTGGTTCTTTTGCAAAAGTAATTCCCGCATTTAAACTCCCGTTAAAACCATCGTTAGCATTTTTGTGCAACACAATATTGATGATTCCTGACATTCCTTCCGGGTTGTATTTCGCACTTGGATTGGTAATCAGCTCAATTTTTTTTATAGAAGTCGAAGGAATTTGTTTTAACAATTGAGCAGGATCCATGTTCGTTGGTCTTCCGTCCACTAATACCCTAACATTTTGGTTTCCACGAAGTGAAATTCTTCCATCCTGATCTACATTTACCGAAGGAATATTGTTCATAATTTCCGAAGCCGTGGCTCCAGCAGTTGTCAAATCTCTACCTACGTTGATTACTTTTCTGTCAATTTTTTGTTCAATCGTCGAACGTTCTGCTACAACTTCTATGCTTTCCAGCGTGGTTGCATCGTCAAGCAAGGTGATTTTTGGCAAATCTACAGAACCGTTACTCAAGTTCACATTGGTCGTATAAGTTTTATAACCCATAAATTGAATTTCTAGCGTGTAATTTTTTGCTGCTAGATTTTTTACAGAAAAATCGCCCTTGTCATCACTTAGAACACCCGAAACCACAGCGTCAGCTTCTTTTATGGTAACGGTAGCATAGGGGATTGTTTGGTTTTTAGTATCGGTAACTTTTCCAGAAATGCTTAAGTTGTTTTGTGCAAATGCCGGAAGCATCGATAACAAAAACAAAAGGTAAATTAGTTTAGTTTTCATTTTAAATAAAAAATTAATTTTTTTGATTGATGATTATTTTGCCTTAATAGACATCACAATATTTCATTTGTTACAAAAAAATATTATTTAAAATAATTCCAAATAAAAAGCCCTCCCGAAAAAAATATGAGGAGGGCTTCGATAAGGACTTGGGGAAATCCGGGGTAAAAATACTACAAAAATTTATCTTTTCATTGCAAAATGTGAACGGAATTCTTTTTGTTGTCCATCAACATAATATGTAACTTTAAACCAATAATCAGTTGAAAATAATGCTTTTCCGTTTAAATTCCCATCCCATCCAGTAGCAGCTGAAGGTTTAATTTGAATAATGAATTTTCCATAACGGTCAAAAATGTCGATTAAAGCATCGGGTTGATGAGCCAAATCATGAATGTTCCAGTAATCATTAAAACCATCACCATTTGGCGTAAAAAATTTAGGATAATTTACTACAAAAGCTTTGATTGTAGTCGTTAAACAGCCATTGCTGTCAATTACGGTTATTAAATGTTCGCCTGAAGAAACATTCGTAAAAACAGGATTAACTTGAGGTATTCCGTCGTCTAATTGATATAAATAATTTCCTAAACCTGTTGCCGTCACAGTAATATCCTGATTATCATTAAATTCGTTACTTACAAAATAGGATACAACTGCTTGTTGTGAGAGCAACACTTCTGCCGAAATTTCTTTAGAAACACATCCGGTTAAAGTGCTGGTTGCCAAAACGCTATACATTCCGGGTTGTGAAGCTGTGAAATAACTTTGCGTAGCATTTTCAATTAAATTTCCATTAAAAAACCATTGAAAAGTGTGGAAAGAACTTGATAAATTTGTACTCATCACATGAGAATTTATAGCTTCTCCAGTATCAATGTCTTGGCAAATTATTCCTTCTTGTAGTATGGCTTCAGGAGTTTGTTTCACTACCAATCTTATCGGAACAATATCATAACATTCTCTAGAAATTAAGCTGAAAAGTTTTACAAAAACCGTGGTTGCTGTTGTTGATTCGATTGGGTTTTGATGCAAAACTGCATCGTTTTCACTTAAAAAATATAAAACGGCATACTCAGAAGGTTGAAAAGTTCCAAAAACAAAGTCGTTTAAAACATTTAAATTCACTTCAGTAATCCCATCATTTGAGTCATCATCATCACAAAAAGTTCTGACTTCTAATGGAATTTCAGTAATTTCTGGAGTGGCGACAATGGTAATTTCAAACGGAACTTCTCGTGAACAAATTTGTCCGCGATTATCAATTTCATTATAGATATATAAAGTTTGTGTGGTTGAAATCCTTTGTCCTTCATATAATAATTCACCTTGTTTATTAGGTTGTGTATAATAATTTCCATGTGTTAATGCCGGCAAAATAAATTCATTGCAAGCAATAACAGGTTCTAAAATATCTAATGGAACATCAACAATTGTGATGGTAAAACTGTTTTGCGACTCACAAACCGGATTGGTATCAGTTTTAGAATAAATATAAATCGTTTGGGTTTCGGTAATGATATCTCCAGCATTTAATTGTGTTCCAGTTCCATTTATTCCAGTAAAATAATTTCCGTGTTCTAAAGGTGTCAACGTATAAGCACCACAAATTGGTCCAATATCTGAACGCGAACTAATTGACGGCAATTTAATTACGTTTACCATAAAACTAATTTCATTGGTACAATTTTGCCCAGGCAAAATTTCCTTGTAAATATAAATTCTTTGTGAGGTGGAAACTGTATGTCCAGCAAGTAATTGAATACCTGTTCCTTGTGTTCCGGTGTAATAATTCCCCACAGATATTGGAGGCAATACGTATCCGCCACATACTGTCACATCGCCATCAATTTGTGGAAAAGGATTTGAAATGATTACATCAAAGTAAACATTATCAGTACAATTAGGAATGTCTTCAGTAGCAACATAAATATAAATTCGTTGTGAGGTGCTGATTAGCGTTCCTGCTGGAATCATATTTCCAGAACCCGCAGGACCAGTAAAATAATTTCCGATAGCAAGGCGTGGCAAAACGTAATTTGAGCAATTTTCCGCATTGGGTGGCGTGTTAATACCAATGTAAACTGTAAACCTTTTTTGATCACTGCAAATTCCGTTTTGGGTGTAAACATAAATATTTTGAGTAGTGGTAATCACTGTTCCTGCAGGAATTTCATCAACTCCATTTGGTCTTGCAAAATATTTTCCATGGGTTAAACTTGGTAGCACATAACTTTCACATCTAAAAACATTTTGAAAATTGGATAATCTAGTGAACGGAATAATTTCAACCTCAAAAGCACCGTTTACGATACAAAAAGGTTCTGCTGGAAATTGATAATAAACATAAATTGTTTGATTTTGGGTAATTCTTGTACCTGCAGGAATTTGTGTACCTTGACCATTTGGCTGTGTATAATAATTTCCTGCCGTTAAATTTGGCAATATATATTCAGTACAATAAGTATTACTTGCAGGAATAATGCTTTCTGGATCTAAAACTGTAATATTAAAACTGGTTTCGTTGGAACAATTAGGCGTTCCTCCGGTTTCGGCATAAACGTAAATAGTAGTGGTAAAGTCAATCACATCTCCAGCAAAAAACGGCGTTCCGTTTCCTCCCGAAGCCGAAAAATAATTTCCGTGGGTAAGAGTCGGTAGCGTAAATTCATCGCAAACCAATTGATTTTCAATGGTGTCAACTTGTGGTAAATTTTTTACAAATATTTCAAATGACGTTGTAGCAAAACAATCCACATCAGTTTTATTGTAAAGGCGAACATAGATTGTTTCTGCATTTTGCGCAAGCAAACCATTTTCCGAAACAGCATTTGCACCAGTTGCAGCATCTTCAGTAGAAAGATGGTATGAAACTGCAAATATGTCTGAAGATAAACCATCCAAAATGCTATTATTTTGTTGCGAAAAAATAAAAATTCCCTGATTTCCATCGATTTCCACCGCACAAGAAGTTAAGTTTGAAGGTGCGGTGGCAATCGGTGGATTGGTGGTTAATAATTGGAAATTTCTCACCGTAACACAACCTCGTGCATTGGTGATTCGGGCAAAAATAGTAGTATTTGGGGTGACTAAAATATTTTCATCTAAAGGCGAAACGTTTGCCATTGCATCTACTTCAGAATAGTGATAACTAATCGTACTTCCGGCATCTAAACTGGAAAGTACAGCATTATTTTCGGCTAAATTGTAATCGTAAGTTGAAGCTCCAGTATCACATTTGTATAAATTTTTCAAAGGTGGTACTACAATTTCCGGGAAAAATTCAACCAAAATTGAATCTGAAAGTGGTGTTTCGCATGGAAATGCTAAACTATTATAGATTAATGTGTAAGTTCCAGGTTCAGTAACGGTTAAGTTCGGCTGGTTTTCACCTTCGATAATGACATTATTTTTTTTCCAAGTGAAAGAATATTCGGTGTTACTTAAATTGCTTTGAATGGTGTGGCTTTCGCCAAAACAAATCGCATTCTCCGAAGCCAGAGTTAAATCATCACCCAAAATTTCTTGACCAATGTTAAAACTACTGGACGAAATAAAAATTGCCGAATCTTCTTGGTAATCGCGTCGGTCGGCAATGACTAGCTTAATGTGATACGGCGTGTTGGGAACTAAAATGCTTCTGGCTTGCATTAATTTTGTTTGTCCGTTAAAGTCGATGGCGGCATTTTCTGCTTGAGAACCCCCATTAAATAATCCAAAATATTCCGCGTTAACTGATTCACATTGAGAATTGTACAAATAATTTCTAACCGTAAAAACCGAAATTGGCGTGATGGAATTGGGGATTACCGCCAGATTTCGGGTTTCGCCGGTGTTCCTGTTAGTTAACAAGAACGCAAATGCATCAGAAAAATAACATTGGTAGTTACCATATTCTTCAGAAGCAAAAAGAAAATCAAAACTAAAATTTGGGGAAAGGGCAACAAAATCAAATTCTAAAACCGTAGCATTTACTGATTGCATTTCGATTCCGGCATTGGCCAAAACGTCCTCTAAATCAGTATCGCCAATCCAAGCGTCGTTATTTCCGTCACTGAGATTATTAATATTGGGACCTGAAGCTCTCATTGCATTTCCGGTGGATAATATCACACCACTTTGCATCGGAAAATTTGGATTGGTATTGGTAAAATAGCCAATTCCGTTATCCGAACTAAAGTTACTTCCTGTACGCCAAGTAATATTGGTCGCCTCAATACAGGAAGAATTAATCAAAACTTCATTCACGAGCTGGGGAACCGTGTGAGATGTATTGTCCACAACAATTTGCTGTGACAACCCTGCAATTGGCAACCAAACCAAAAACAGTAGTAGGTATTTTTTCATATCGAAATTAACTTGTATAAATCAATTTTTCAACATATGTTCGTAAAAAGAATTGGGGCTCTTGTTACATTCATTTTATGGGTCAAAATTATATAGAAAACTCGATAAAGTGTATAAAAAACTCGATAAAATACACAATTTAACTGATTTTACACGTATATTCTTACAAAATATTAAATTTTTGAAAGAATTTACTTAAACTTTTATTTTCAAGTATTATCAAATTGATTATCATGCAGTTATACTCTGCTGTATTCCATACGTAAATTCATACAGAAATTAGTATCTTTGCACGCTAAAAATTAAAAAAATGAGTCTAGTAAAAATTCTTTCGCCTAAAATTGAAAAAGCCGTTTCGGAAATCTTCGGAATCACTCCCGAAAAAATCGAATTTCAGGCTACACGGAAAGAATTTGAGGGCGATATCACCATGGTTATTTTTCCTTTGGTCAAAATTTTACGTGGAAATCCAGTAGAAATTGGAACCAAAATCGGGAATTGGTTAGTAGAAAATGATGAAAATGTTGAGAAATTCAATGTAGTTTCGGGTTTTTTAAACATTGTCATCGCCGATGCTCATTACCTCCAATTTTTTAATGAAATTCAACCCGATTCTCAATTTGGAATCCAAAAACCAAATGAAAATGCAAAAGCAATTTTGGTAGAATATTCTTCACCAAATACCAATAAACCTTTACATTTAGGACACGTTCGTAATAATTTATTAGGATATTCTGTAGCCGAAATTTTAAAAGCTTCGGGAAAAAAAGTATATAAAACCCAAATTATCAACGATCGTGGTATCCATATTTGTAAGTCAATGGTGGCTTGGGAAAAATTTGGCCACAACGAAACCCCGGAAACTTCTGGTTTAAAAGGTGACAAATTCGTTGGGAAATATTATGTAGAATTTGATAAAGCCTACAAAACCGAAATTGAAGCGTTAAAAGCGGAAGGAAAGTCTGAAGACGAAGCCAAAAAACAAGCGCCAATCATCGTGGAAGCTCAAGAAATGCTCCAAAAATGGGAAGCTGGAGACGAAGCGGTTATCGCACTTTGGAAAAAAATGAACGGTTGGGTTTACAAAGGATTTGAAGAAACATACCAAAATCTTGGCGTTGATTTCGACTCTTATTATTACGAAAGCAACACCTATTTATTAGGGAAAGACGTGATTGAGCAAGGTTTGGCAAGCGGCGTTTTTTACAAAAAAGAAGACAATTCGGTTTGGATTGATTTAACCGCTGAAGGTCTTGACGAAAAATTAGTGCTTCGTTCGGACGGGACTTCGGTTTACATTACACAAGACATTGGAACTGCTATTCAACGTATAAAAGATTTTCCAGATGTTGGCGGAATGGTTTACACCGTTGGAAATGAGCAAGATTACCATTTCAAAGTGTTGTTTTTAATTTTGAAAAAATTAGGCTTTGATTGGGCCCAACATCTGTTTCATCTTTCCTACGGAATGGTTGATCTGCCTTCCGGCAAAATGAAAAGCCGTGAAGGAACTGTGGTTGATGCCGATGATTTGATGGCAGAAATGGCTTCAACCGCCAAAAATATTTCGGAGGAATTAGGAAAATTAGATACTTATTCTGACAATGAAAAAGAAAAACTCTACAAAACCATAGGTTTAGGAGCGTTGAAGTATTACATTTTAAAAGTAGATCCGAAAAAAAGAATTTTGTTTGACCCGAAAGAATCAGTGGATTTTGCCGGAAATACAGGTCCATTCATTCAATATACTTACGCCAGAATCCAATCGATTTTGCGTAAAGCAAATTTCAATTTCTCGGCTCCACAAACCGGAATTGCGTTACATGCCAAAGAAAAAGAATTGCTCAAACAACTCGAACTTTTCCCACAAATTATCCAAGAAGCCGCACAAAATTATAGTCCGGCAGTGGTGGCAAACTACGTTTATGAATTAGTAAGAGAATACAATTCTTTTTACCAAGCCGTTCCAATTTTAGGTTCGGAAGTAGAAAATGAGAAAATATTCCGTGTACAACTTTCCAATAAAGTAGCCCAAGTGATTGCCACCGCATTTTCACTTTTAGGAATTGACGTTCCCGAAAGAATGTAGTTGAGTTTGGAGTAAAAAGTTTGGAGTGAGAAGTTAAAGGTTTGGAATAATCAACAATTTTTATTTAAAATCTGTCATTCAAAAATCATATATCATAAATCGTAAATCCAAAATCGCGAAGTGAACAAATCTTATTTCTTTCAGTCGTTTTTAATTGTGTTGTTGGCAACGGCGGCATTCATTGGATTTAAACAATTTTTGCCTAAAAAATTATTTCCCGAAAATACCGCAAATGCAAAAAATGTGCTCATCGACAGTCTATTGCTCGAAGCAGTTGATACCAATATCGCTTCCGCAAAAGATACTCTTGTGAACGAAAAAATTGTATTTGACGAGACCGAAGGCATTGTGTTTCCGCCGGAACATTTCAGTGATTACAAAGGGTATCAGCATTTGATTCCGTTTTTTGAAAAACTATTTCAACTTGAGAATAATCCGGAGCAAAAAGTGCGAATTGCCTATTTTGGTGATTCCATGACTGATGGCGATATGATTGTGCAAGATTTGCGACAAAATTACCAGGAAAAATTTGGTGGCGAAGGTGTTGGTTTCGTGTCAATTACATCAGAATCTGCGGCTTCGAGAAGTTCAGTTACCCATCAATATTCTGGAAATTGGAAAACCCAATCTTACCTCAATGTCAAAAGACCGCGAAGTCCTTTTGGTGTAAACGGGCACGTGTTTTTTGCCAACGATACCGCTAATATTGAGTGGATTCGCTTTAAAGCTAACAAAGCAAAATTTGCCACAATGCTCAATAATCCTACGCTTTTTTACGGTAAAGGAAAAAATTTTGATGGAAAAGTCAAAGTAATTATTGGTAAAGATACGCTTACTAAAACGCTGTCGCCTCATAAATTAGTGAACACCCTAAAAATTGCTTCGTCAGATTTAAAAGCTTTCAAAGCCGATTTTGTGGATGCGGATTCCATTCCTATTTTCGGATTTAATTTTGACAATGGCAAAGGCGTTCACGTTGATAACTTTTCGCAAAGAGGAAATTCTGGTTTGCCGATTTCCACCTTCAATCCAGAGGTCATGAAAGCGTTTAATAAACAATTAAATTACGATTTGATTGTATTGCATTACGGAACGAATGTATTAAATTACGGTACAAAAGATTACACTTGGTACGATAGAAGTATGACTAAAACGGTAAATCATTTAAAAGAATGTTTTCCTGGAGTTTCTATTTTAATTGTGTCAACTGCCGATAAATCAAAGAAATACGAATTAGAAATGAAAACTGATTCGGCTGTAGTTCCATTGACAACCGCTCAAAAAAGATATGCCTTAAAAACAAATTCAGGATTTGTAAATCTTTATACTTTAATGGGTGGTGAGGGTTCGATGGTAAAATGGGTTGAAGAAGAACCGGCAAAAGCCAATAAAGATTACACGCATTTCAATTTTAGAGGTGCCAAAAAAATCGCCTCTCTTATTTTTGAAGAACTCAGTCAAGGTTACGAAAAATACAAAGTATTACGTAAAAATCGTAAACCCGTTGCGAAAAAAATCACTGATTCCGCCACCATCAAAACTGACAGTTTAAATGAATAAGCTAAAATTTTTAATGTTGTGGTGTTGTGTATTATCGGCTTTAAATTGCAAAGGACAAGAAGATGAAACCCAGCAAGATTCCACCGCAATTGATACTACCGAAGTTGAGGTTTTGCCAGAAAATAAACTACAAAATGCTCAGGTATTGCAACCTTTTTTCGATAAAATTGTTCAGCTTCAAAAACAGAAAAAAGGAAAAATTAATATTGTTCACATTGGAGATTCACACATTCAGGCGGATTTGATGAGCAATGTGATTCGGAAAAGGCTACAAGAAACCTTCGGGAATGGCGGACGAGGATTTATTTTTCCGCACAATTTGGCCAACACAAATGGTTCATCTAACGAAAGATTTAAGTCAAACAGAAATTGGCAAAGCTACCGAAATATTTATCCAGACAAGGGAAATCCTGTGGGTTTAAGCGGCATTGCACTTTGGACAACTGCCAAAGATTTTGCCGTAGAATTGAATATTAAAGACAGTTCGTATGAATTTAATACGATAAAAGTTTTTACGCCTCAAAATAAAAAACAGTTTGATTTTGCTTTAAGCGAAAAAACAATCGTTCTCGAATCAAAGGTGCCAAAAAAAATTACGCACAAGATAAAAAGGGGAGAAGCCATTTCGATTATTGCTGACAAATACAATGTTTCTGTCGCCGAATTAAAACGCGCCAATAACCTTCGTTCGAACAACATTCAGGCGGGAAAAACCTTAAAAATTCCTACGAGCGAAATGCAACCAAAATCGGTAACAAGATCAGAGTTTATTCCTCTGGAAATTAATAATGACAACATTTCGCACTTTTACGTAAGTGAAAAATCTTTGGACAAAATTTACCTGATTCCGGATGCAGAAAGTACTGATTTTGAGTTAAATGGCTTGTTTTTAGAGAATAATAATCCGGGAATTATTTACAGTAGCATTGGGGTAAATGGCGCCAAATTTTCCGATTATAATAAATATCCTTTGTTCTTTGAACAACTTGCTGGTTTACAGCCAGATTTAGTGATTTTGTCTCTGGGAACCAACGAAAGTTTTGATAAAATGGCGGCTTCAGATTATATGGTTCAATTGGATATTTTTTTGAAAATGATACGTGAAAAAAATAATGTTCCGGTTTTAATTTCTACACCACCAAACTCTTTGTTTAAAAGAAAATTTCCCAATACATTTGCCGCCGATTATGCCGAAAGTATTTTGGTGAAAGCCGAAGAAAAAAAATACGCCGTTTTTGATTTGTACTCACAACTTGGCGGGTTATACGGGGTTCAAAGAAACGTAGCTCGCGGATTGATGGCAAACGACAAAGTGCATTATTCTAAAGCGGGATATGAGAAGCAAGGGAAAATTTTGGCAGAAGCCATTTTGAAGGAATTTAGCATTTATCTAAACAGCATCAAATAGATGATTAACAGTGTTTTACCTGATTGGTTTAGCCACATTTTTGGAACAATTTCTTTAGAAACTGTAAAATCTTGGTTTGTTTACAACCCTAAAGAACCGTTGCTTTTTAACACCGGATTGTTCCTCGGGATGTTCCTGATTTTTTATTTCGTCTATGCTTTTTTGCGTAAAACTTTCTACTTAAGATTGGTTTACGTCATCTTTTTTTCGCTTTTTTTCTACTACAAATCTAGCGGAATCTACTTTTTATTATTAATCCTTTCCTCCGTTGTTGACTATAATTTATCTGGAATTATATATCGGGAACAACGGGAAAGTTGGCGGAAATTTTACATCGTCATCAGTGTGATTCTAAATTTGGGGTTGTTGGGATATTTCAAATACACCAACTTTTTAATCGGAACGTATAATGATTTGTTTAGCGGGAATCTGGCTTTTCACGATATTTTACTTCCGGTAGGAATTTCGTTTTACACCTTTCAATCCATCAGTTACATCATCGAAATTTACCGAAAAGAAATTGTTCCTACCAATAACTATGTAGAATATTTATTTTTCGTGTCGTTTTTTCCACAGTTGGTTGCGGGTCCGATTGTGCGTGCGAAAGATTTTTTACCGCAAATTTACCAAAAACTCAACCTGACAAAAGACGATGTCAACAACGCATTGTTCCTGATAATTGGCGGTCTCATCAAAAAAACCGTCATCTCCGATTATATTTCAATTAACTTTGTTGACCGTGTTTTTGATTCGCCAATGAGTTATACAGCTTTCGAAAATTTAATGGCATCTTACGGTTATGCGATTCAAATTTATTGTGATTTTTCAGGTTATTCCGATATGGCAATTGGCGTGGCATTGTTGTTAGGATTTAAGTTGCCCACCAATTTTAGAACACCGTATCAATCGGCTTCCATCACCGAATTTTGGCGTCGTTGGCACATTTCGTTGTCCACTTGGTTGAAAGATTTTTTGTATATTTCAGTAGGAGGAAATCGTTCGGGTTCGTTTGCAGGATTTTTATTTCCAGCGTTATTTTTCTTCGGATTAATCGTTTGGGGAATTACATATTCTGCCACAAGTCACATTCCGTTGATCATCGCAATTTCATCTTTAGTGGTTTTTGCGCTTACTTTTTTATTGTCTAAAAACCGCGAAAAAACTATGGTTACCAATGTTAACTTGTTAACCACAATGTTGTTAGGTGGTTTGTGGCATGGTGCGAGTTTGCGATTTATCATTTGGGGCGCTTTACACGGAATAGCTTTGGCGGTTCACAAAATATTTTTAGAATTTTTTCCAGACAGCAAAGAAAAAACAACTGGAACTAAAGTTTGGCGTGTCTTTTCGGTGTTGCTTACCTTTCATTTCGTGGCATTTTGTTGGTTGTTTTTCCGTGCGAAAGATTTTCCAACCGCCATGCAAGTCATCGAAAATATCGGTAACCTTACCTTAGATTTTAACCAATGGCTGGTGATTGCTTCCGGATATAAAAACGTATTTATGTTGATGTTCATTGGGTTTGCGTGGCATTTTTTACCAAGAAGCGTAACTTTTGCCATGAAAAATACTTTCGACAAAACCCCACTTTTAGGCAAAGCGATTTTGCTTGGATTTGTATATTGGATAGTTTACGCCACCGCTACTGCTGGACCACAACCGTTTATTTATTTTCAATTTTAACGAGATAAATTTAGACTTTTGTAAGTATTTTTATTTTTTTTTTTTAGATAAATCATAGTTGATTAAGGATAATTTTTAACTTTACAACAATAAATATAAATATATAGAGTTTATTGTTAAAATAGTTGATTAATATTAAAAAATTAAAAAAATGAAAACAACCCCATTATTTGCAATTGTAGGAGGATTATTTCTTGCTGTTGCTTGTAGCTCTGATGATGATAGTTCGTCATCAAACAATCCAACACCTACACAAGTGACTAACACTGTAACTTCCGGAACTTGGCGGATTACAAGTTATTTAGACAATGGTCAGGACGAAACCTATCATTTTACCAATTACAATTTTAATTTCGCTGCTAATAATGTATTAACAGCAAATAACGGTACCAATAATTACAGCGGAATATGGTCCGTAACAAATGATGATAGCGATGACGATTCGCCTTCAAATGACGTCGATTTCAATATTTTGTTTTCCACATCAACACCTGCATCTTTCCAAGACTTGACAGACGATTGGGATATTTTAGAAATTACAAACAGCAAAATCAGACTTCGTGATGTTAGCGGTGGTGATGGCGATACGGACTTTCTTACCTTCGAAAAAAATTAAAATAAAATATAACGATAACAAGCCGGACCATAATTGTCTGGCTTTTTTTATGACCATTTTTTAGAAGCAATTCCCGCTTTCCGCTGCAATCTTTTGCCCAAAAATATTTTTTCACTTCGGGTAAAAAGGAGCTTCCGCGGTCGCTCTTTTTCCCCGGTGAAAAATATATTTTTCAGGCAAAAGGATTTCCGCTTCAATCGGGGCTAATGAGGGAGATTCCAATAAAAAAATGTAAATTCCAAATATTAAATTAAGGTCGATTGCATTAATCTGTAAATCTTCCAATCTTTAAATCCTAAATCATATATCTAAATTCCTAAATCATATATCTAAAATCCTAAATCAGATATCCCTAAATTTTGTATCTTTGCACCTTTAAAAATCAAAACTCATGTTCGATAATTTAAGCGATAAGTTAGATAAAGCCTTTCATATATTAAAAGGACACGGAAAAATCACAGAAGTAAACGTTGCCGATACTTTAAAAGAAGTTCGCCGTGCACTTTTAGATGCCGATGTGAACTTTAAAATTGCAAAAGAATTTACATCAAGAGTAAAAGACAAAGCCATTGGTCAAGACGTTTTAACTACGTTACAACCGGGACAACTTTTGGTAAAATTGGTGAAAGACGAACTAACCGAATTGATGGGTGGCGATGCTGCAGGAATCAACCTTTCCGGTAATCCATCGGTAATTTTGATGTCGGGTTTACAAGGTTCGGGAAAAACCACTTTTTCTGGGAAATTAGCGAATTATCTAAAAACAAAAAAGAATAAAAAACCGCTTTTGGTTGCCTGTGATATCTATCGTCCGGCGGCAATTAATCAGCTTCACGTAGTTGGAGATCAGGTTGGAGTAGAAGTATATTCGGAACCAGAAAATAAAAATCCGGTTGAAATTGCTCAACATGCAATCAAACATGCAAAAGCCAATGGTTTTAACGTAGTAATCGTCGATACCGCTGGTCGTTTGGCAGTTGACGAAGAAATGATGACCGAAATTGCCAACGTTCATCGTGCGATTGAGCCGCAAGAAACTTTATTTGTAGTCGATTCCATGACGGGACAAGATGCTGTAAATACCGCAAAATCTTTCAACGATCGTTTAGATTTCGATGGAGTAATTCTTACAAAATTAGATGGTGATACCAGAGGTGGAGCTGCCATTTCTATTAAATCGGTTGTAAATAAACCTATAAAATTCATCGGAACTGGCGAAAAAATGGAAGCGATTGACGTTTTCTATCCAAGTCGTATGGCCGAAAGGATTTTGGGAATGGGAGACGTAATTTCCCTTGTAGAAAGAGCTCAAGAACAATTTGACGAAGAACAAGCCAGAAAACTTCAGAAAAAAATTGCCAAAAACGAATTTGGTTTTGACGATTTTCTTACCCAAATCCAGCAAGTGAAAAAAATGGGTAACATGAAAGATTTGGTTGGAATGATTCCTGGAGCTGGAAAAGCGTTAAAAGATGTGGAAATTGAAGACGACGCTTTCAAACATATCGAAGCTATTATTTATTCAATGACACCAACTGAAAGAAGCAAGCCTTCCACCATTGATGTCAAAAGAAAAAACCGCATAGCAAAAGGTTCAGGAACAAGCATTCAGCAAGTTAACCAACTCATGAAACAGTTTGATCAAATGAGCAAAATGATGAAAATGATGCAAGGTGGTGGCGGAAAAAACCTCATGAGAATGATGGGGGCCATGAAAGGAATGAGATAAATATTGTAAGGTTCAACGTTCTGAATATCAGAATTTTGAACCTTAAATTTTTGATTTAACTACAACAACTACACACTAGTTCAAGCACATTGAACTTAAACATTAAACAACAACAAATGCAACTATTAGACGGAAAAAAAATTTCGGACGACATTAAAAATGAGATTACTGCCGAGGTTAACAAAATGAAACAAAACGGCGAAAAAGTGCCACATCTCGCTGCTATAATCGTTGGGAATGATGGCGCCAGTTTAACTTACGTGGGAAGTAAAGTGAAAGCCTGCGAACGCGTGGGATTTGAATCTACATTAATCAAAATGCCGAGCACCACCTCAGAAACCGAATTGCTCAAAAAAATTAAACAATTAAACGAAGATGATAATATTGACGGTTTTATTGTGCAATTGCCTTTGCCTGAACAAATTGACACGCAAAAAGTGTTGATGGCAATCGATCCTAAAAAAGATGTGGATGGGTTTCATCCGGAAAATTTTGGGAAAATGGCGCTAGACATGAGTACTTTTATCCCAGCAACACCTTTTGGAATTTTAGAATTACTAGAGCGTTATGGTGTGGAAACTAAAGGAAAACACACGGTTGTTATTGGGAGAAGCCATATCGTGGGTCGTCCGATGAGTATTTTGATGGGAAGAAAAGGTTTTCCCGGAAATTCTACCGTTACATTAACTCATAGTTATACCAAAAATATTGCCCAAATTACCACACAAGCGGATATTATCATTACAGCTTTGGGTGTTCCAAATTATTTAAAAGCTGAAATGGTAAAAGATGATGCCGTTGTGATTGATGTGGGAATTACCCGTGTGGCAGACGATAGCGAAAAAGGTTACCGAATTACCGGCGATGTAGATTTTGATTTGGTCAGTAAAAAAGCCTCGTTTATCACGCCAGTTCCTGGAGGTGTTGGCCCGATGACAATTGCCATGCTGCTCAAAAATACATTGTTAGCACGAGAACAAAATATCGAAAAAAGAAATTAGATAGAAAAAAATTTTAAATAAAACGCAAGTTTCATTTTTGAAATATGCGTTTTATTTTATCGGTTTCTTGGCGGAAGTTTTCTCGCATTTCTGGGGCTAACTCTTGGTGTTGCAGGTTTAGGCAAACTCGCCTCCTCAGTTTTGCTTGATGGTGCAATTAATTGGTTTAAATCCGAAATTTCTTTGTCAGATAATTCCCTATATTTCCCAACTGGAACATCAAGCGAAATATTGATAATCCTAATTCTTTTTAACGCCGTAACTTCATATCCTAAATATTCGCACATTCTACGAATTTGGCGGTTCAAGCCTTGGGTTAAAATAATTTTAAAAACGTATTTGCTAATTTGTTCCACCTTACATTTTCTTGTAATGGTATCTAAAATGGGCACGCCATTTCCCATTTTTTCGATAAATCTATCCGTTATCGGGCGGTTTACAGTAACGGTATATTCTTTCTCATGATTGTTTCTGGCACGAAGAATTTTGTTTACGATATCGCCATCATCGGTCATGAAAATTAGTCCTTCCGAGGCTTTATCTAAACGACCAATCGGGAAAATTCGCTTAGGATAATTGATGTAATCAACAATATTATTTTTTACTTCGAGATTTGTGGTACATTCGATTCCAACGGGTTTGTTGAATGCTAGATAAACTGGTTTTGTATTGCGTTCTACAATTAATTTTCCATCAACACGCACTTCATCTTCGGCGGAAACTTTGGTTCCCATTTCTGCAATCCTTCCGTTTACCGAAACCCTTCCGTCAGCAATAATTTTGTCAGCTTCTCTACGCGAACAATATCCGGTTTCGCTAATAAATTTGTTGATTCGTTTTAAATTTTCCTCCATTTGGCAAAGGTAATTCTATTTTATCAGCCTAAAAATTTATGCCGAATAATTTTGAATGTCTTCTTTATCATTAAACAAAAAATGACAAATTTCTTGGTACAAACTCTCATCGTGCATGCTGTGTCCCAATCCTTTTGTTTGAATGAAATGATGGTTTTTCCAGTTTTCGGCTATTTTTTTTGCTTCCTCAAAAGCTACTACATCGTCGTCAATATCGTGTGCAATTAGTCCTTTTATTTTGATTTTGGATCCAAAAATTTTCCCAGAAAATTCTTCAATTTTAATTTTAAAATGTTCCAAAAAATGATTTTCAATCATCTTTACGGCTTTCAAATTTAGGCTCAACAATTTGGCATAATTATTTACGAGCGTTCCCAAATCAGATGGAGCTCCAAGCAAAACTATTTTTTCAACTTCTGGATTTTGATATAATTGCTGATAATAAAGGGTTGTTGCGCCACCCATCGAATGCCCCACGATGAATTGCGGACGAAATTTTTCGGCGGCAATATTTACAAATTCTGCATAAGTGGGAACGCTAAATTCTTTTCCTGAAGACAAGCCGTGTCCGGGAGCGTCGAGGGCAATAATTGTGCAACCTGATTTTTGGAGGTATGGCAAGAAATTTTCCCATCTCGAGGCGTTACTTTCCCAACCATGAACGAGTAAAACCGTTTTTTCGCCACCTTCCCAAATGTAAACCGGAAAATGGTGAATGCCTTCTTCAAGCATTTCAGTTTTGACACCTTTGAGAATTTCGGGTAGGTTTTTTTGGAAAATTTTTCCCGCACGAGGTTCACTGAAAAATTTGTATGCCAAGCGAGAAGCCTTTTTTGGCGCTACATAACTCAGTAAATTAATATACAAACCGATGGATTTTGCCAGTAAGAAATTGAATATTTTTTGCATAAAAAAAGTCCCGATTTTTCGGGACTTAAGTTACTTATATTTTTGAGAATAAGCTCTCCATTTTTTCTCTTTCTTCGTCTGCAAGCGCGGCATCAACTAAAATTCTTCCAGAATGTTCATCCGTAATGATTTTTTTTCTCGACGCAATTTCCATTTGGGTTTGCGGTGGAATAGTGAAAAATGATCCTGCCGAAGCACCTCTTTCAATAGAAACAACTGCTAATCCGTTTCTTACACTTCCGCGGATTCTTTTGTAAGCTTGTAATAATCTTGGTTCGATTTCTGCTTCATATTCTGCAGATTTTTCGGTCAAAAACGCTTCTTCTTTTTCGGTTTCAGCCATAATCGCATCTAACTCAGATTTTTTGTGTTTCAAGTGAGTTGATTTTGACTCTAATCTTTCTTTAGATTCTGAAATAATTTGGTTTTTGTGCTCGATGGATGCTTTCAATTCTTTAATTTTTTTCTCAGCCAATTGAATTTCAAGTTCTTGAAACTCAACTTCTTTTGTTAAAGAATTAAATTCACGGTTATTTCTTACCGATTCTTGTTGTTTGGTGTATTTTTTAATGGCTTCCTTGTGCTCGTCGATGGCATTTTTCTTTGCTTTAATTTCATCTTCAATTCCTTCAAGGTCCGTTTTCAATTTTTCAACGCGTGTGGTTAAACCAGCTACTTCATCTTCTAAATCTTCTACTTCCAAAGGCAATTCACCTCTAACATTTCTAATTTCATCAATTCTAGAATCAATGAGTTGCAAATCATAAATTGCTCTTAACTTGTCTTCAACACTCAATTCTTTTGTAGTCGCCATATTTTATAAGTACTTAACTGGATTTGTATTTTCTTCCGATAAAATGATTGCAAAATTAGGAATTTTTTTCGTAAGATAATCAACTATATAATTTTTTGTAAAACGTTCGCTCTCATAATGACCAATATCTGCTAAAAGTATCTGATTTTCAGCTTCATAAAATTGATGGTATTTTAAATCGGCTGTTAAAAAAACATCAGCTCCAGCTTGAATGGCTTTTTTAATGGCAAAACTTCCCGAACCGCCTAAAACGGCAACTTTTTTTATGGGTTTTCCTAAATATTCTGAATGCCTAATTCCATCGGCTTTCATGGTTTTTTTTACCATTTGAAGAAATTCAGTCTCCGTCAATTCTTGCTCTAAAATGCCCGTCATTCCTAAGCCAAGGTTTTGGTGGGGATTTTCGAGATTGTAAATTTCATAAGCCACTTCTTCATAAATATGGTTCGCAAACAAGGCTTTCAATATTTTTCCTTGCAAATGTTTTTCAAATGTAACTTCTATTTTAATTTCGCTTCCTTCTACAAATTCTCCAACTTCGCCAATTACAGGATTGCTATTTTCATTGCCTTGATAAGTGCCAATTCCTTGAGAATTAAAGCTGCAATTTTCGTAATTTCCGATGTTTCCCGCACCAGCATCAAATAAAGCATTTCTTACTTTTACATGATTTTCGGGAACGGTATAAGTCACTAATTTCTGAATAAAATTTTCCTTTGGAACCAAGATTTCGGTATTTTTTAATCCTAATGCATCACAGAAAATTTTATTGACACCTTCACGATGATTGTCCAAAGCGGTATGAACAGCATAAATAGCAATATCGTTTTTGATGGCTTTAATTATAGAACGTTCCACGTAATTTTTGCCGGTAATTTTCTTCAACCCCGAAAATAGAATAGGATGGAAGCATACAATCAAATTACAATTTTTAGCAATCGCTTCATCTATCACCTTTTCCAATGCATCATGACAAACTAAAATTCCTGTGGTTTCAGCTTTGGGATTTCCTACCAAAAGTCCAACGTTGTCAAAATCTTCGGCATAAGCTAAAGGTGCCATTTCTTCTAAAACCGCAATTATTTCTTTTATTTTCATATAAGCGTTGTATTTTTGTAAAACAAATTAAAGAATTTTCGGGCAAGATTAAAATAAAAAAGACTATAGATTTCCTAACAATGAAATACTTGCGACTGTTGCTTTTTCCATTTTCCATTTTATATGGTTTGATCACTTCATTCCGCAATTTTTTGTTCGATAAAGGAATTTTAAAATCTCATTCGTTTGACTTACCCATAATTGCAGTTGGGAATCTAAGTGTTGGCGGAACGGGGAAAACACCACAAATAGAATATTTAATTCGTTTGCTTTCGCAAAAATATAAATTGGCCACTTTAAGTAGGGGTTACAAGCGGAAGTCAGAAGGTTTTGTGCTGGCAAATTCGTCCTCGCAAGTCTCTGAAATTGGGGACGAACCTTTTCAATTTCATCAAAAATTTAAAAATATTGCCGTTGCTGTTGATGCCAATCGGAGAAATGGAATTGAACAATTACAGCAAATCGTAAATCCAGAAATTATTTTGTTAGACGACGCGTTCCAACATCGAAAAGTAAAAGCCGGATTTTACATTTTACTTACTGCTTATAACGATTTATATGCTGATGATTTTTTACTTCCCGCTGGGAATCTTCGCGAAAGTCGTATTGGTGCTGAACGTGCTTCGGTAGTTGTGGTTACTAAATGCCCACAAGATTTATCTGAAAAAGAGAGAAATATTATTGAGCGAAAATTGCAATTGGAAACTGCTCAAAAATTATTTTTTACAACTGTGATTTACGATAATTTTGTTTTTTCCGAAAAAAGTCAGATTTCGATTGAAGAAATAAAATTGAAACCTAAAATGATTGTGGCTGGAATTGCCAAGCCAAAACCTTTTTATGATTTTTTAGGAGTAACTAATAATGATGAAATCATCACTTTTCCGGACCATCACGATTTTTCTGAAAAAAATATTCAAAACATTGAAAATAAATTAGATAATAAAATTTTGATTACCACCGAAAAAGATTATGTTCGTTTAAAAGGAAAAATTTCGGCAGAAAAACTATTTTACCTGCCTATAAAAATAGAATTTCTTTTTAACGGTGAGCAATTTGATGAAACAATAAAAAATTATGTTCGAAATAGTACAAGAAACAGTTCAATACATTCAAGATAAACTCAATTTTTCTCCAGAATATGGCGTGATTTTGGGTTCGGGTTTGGGTGGTTTTACCGAAGATATTGAGGTAGAATATACTTTACCGTACAACGAAATTCCAAATTTTCCGGTTTCTACTGTTCAAGGCCACAAAGGGGCTTTGGTTTTTGGCAAAATTAACGGAAAAAATGTAGTAGCCATGCAAGGTCGTTTTCATTTTTACGAAGGTTACGATATGAAAGAAGTAACATTTCCGGTAAGGGTAATGAAATATTTAGGCGTCAAAAAATTAGTGGTATCGAATGCGTCAGGTGGCGTGAATCCTAATTATAAGGTAGGTGATATTGTGATTATTTATGATCATATTAATTTTATGCCCGAACATCCGCTTCGTGGTAAAAACGATGAGCGATTTGGGCCTCGCTTTGTGAATATGAGTGAACCCTATTCTAAAAATTTAATTGATAAGGCAAAAAAATTGGCGCAAAACCTAAATATTGAGGTAAAAGATGGAATTTATCTCGGGCTTCAAGGGCCAACTTTTGAAACGCTTTCTGAATATCGAATGGTTAAAATTTTAGGTGCGGATTGTGTGGGAATGTCCACCGTTCCTGAAGTAATTGTGGCGCGACACATGGAAATGGAATGTTTTGGTGTTTCTGTAATTACGGATATGGGTGACGAGAATAACATTAACACTGTTTCTCACGACGAAGTTTTAGAAGCTGCAAAAAAGGCTGAGCCTCAGGTAAGATTGTTAATAAAACAATTAATTGCTACTGATTAATGACGCATTGACGTGGCGATAATTCTATAAAAATTATCAGGATTAAAGGGTTTGGTCAACACATCGTTCATACCAAACGAAAGTAAATTTTCGCGATTTTCGTTGAGTGAAATTGCAGTTAAGGCTACAATTGGGGTTTCGTTGTCAAAGGTTCTGATTTGTTGTGTGGCAATAGTTCCATTGATTCCAGGAAGATGAACATCCATCAGAACTAAATTATATTTCTTTTGTCGAAGGGCTTCAATGGCATCTTCGCCATTTTCGACAACTTGACATTTAATTTTTTTCTTCTCGAGCATTTTACGGGTAATCATTTGGTTAATTTTATTATCTTCTACCAATAAAATTTCCTTGCCTACAAAATCACTATCATTTATGAAAATCTTGTAATCTTTAATGTCTTCGGCTTTTTTGAAGCGCAAAGAGAAGTTAAAGTTAGAGCCAAGTCCTGTTGCACTATTTAATTTAATTTCGCCACCTAACATGGACACCAATCTTTTTACAATTGCCAGTCCTAAACCGGTTCCGCCATATTTTCGGTTTATTTCCACTGATCCTTGGGAAAAACTTTCAAAAATAATGTTTTGTTTATCTGCGGGAATTCCTATTCCGTTATCTACAACTTCAAAATAAATTTCTTGCTCCGTTTCAGAATCGTCTAGGACTTTAGCCCTGACCAACACTCTTCCATTTTCAGTAAATTTTAGTGCATTGTTTATGAGGTTTATTAATATTTGTGATAGCTTGGTAGGGTCACTTAATACAAATGCTGCAATGTTGTCATCTTTTTCTAAAACAAATTCTACATTATTTTGACTTGCCAGTTCCTTTAATGCATTTTGAATATCATCTAGAAGTTGTTTTAAATTAAACTCAATTTTTTCAATCTCAATGTTTTCTGATTCTATTCGATTAATTTCCAAAATTTCGTTGATGTAGGTAAGTAAGTAAGTTCCGGAAAATTTTAGAGATTTTAAATATTCTTTTTGAGATTCTTTCGGGTCTTCTTCAATCATTAAATGCGTAATTCCGTTGATTGCATTTAAGGGTGTTCGCAATTCGTGGCTTACAGTAGAGAGAAATTCAGCTCTGGCACGAAGCGCTTTTTCGGCTTTGTTTTTGGCTATTTCTAATTCCGAATTAGAATCTTGCAAGAGTTGATTGGTTCGTTTTTTAATGATGTTATTTTTATAAAGCGATAAACTTAATAACGATAAAATGGTAATTAATGCTATACTTAAAACAGTAGTTAATTTAGAAACTCTAATTAGTTTTCTTTGTTCGGCATTTTCTTTGGTTTGTTGTTCGATAGTTTTTAAACGCTCATTTTCTTTAAATTTGTCGAAAGCCACTGCACCATTTTTCTTTTTATTAGAATGCTGGATAGAATCGTGAAGTTGTTTATGCTTTTTGAGGAAAAAATAAGCTTCGTTTAAGTTTGACATTTTTTCATGAACGTTGCTTAGATTTTCGAAAATAATTAATCGTTGATCTGTGTTATGTGTAGTAAGGTTTTGTTCTAACGCACGTTGTAAATAATTTAACGATAAGTTGTTTCTTCCAGATTCAAATTCAATAAGTCCCATCTGTAGGAACGCTTCGGGTTGTACCTTGTGAACGTCTTGTTCTGCAGGTTTTGCAATAATTTGATTAAAAATTTTAACTGCGTCTTTTTTCTTTCCCTTGGCTTTATAAACGATGCCGCGTTGTAAATTTAAAAGGTCTTGAACATTAGGTATTTCTAATAAATCATAGATTTTACCTGCATTTTTAAGTGATAATTCAGCTTTCTCATAATCTTCTTTTTCTAAAAAGCATAATCCTAAGCCATAATGGCAAAAGGCTAAATCAGCACTCGGCTCTTCAAGACTATAAAGTGCAATACTTTTGTAATAACTTTCAATCGCGTCGTCATATCGTTTTAAATTAAAATATAAACTAGCGAGAAAGGCCTCTGATTCAGCTTCTTTATTGATATTTTTAGAATCTTGTGCCAGCTGGATAGCTTTTTGGATATTGACATAAGCCTGTTGGTAGTTATTTCCGTTTTTATTAAATGTGGCTACTTGCAGATAATAGCTAATACTGTCCGAAAATTTTTGGGTTTTCAAATTTTCCTGACTTAGGGCAATTGTAGTGTATAAAAATAGAAGTAAACAATAATAGCTCCTCATACCCAGAAAATATTTTTTGAGAAGCTAAAGTTAGTTAATTGTTTTTTGTTAGTAAAATTAAATCGATTAAGCGTGCAGAATATCCGATTTCGTTATCATACCAGCCTACAACTTTTATCATTTTGCTCAAAACCGAAGTTAATTGCGCATCGAATAAACACGAATTTTGGTTTCCCAAAACATCTACAGAAACTATTGGATCTTCGGTATAGGCCAAAATCCCTTTAAGCTCGCTTTCACTGGCTTTTTTAAAAGCTTCGTTTAATTTTTCAATCGAAATTTCTTCGCGTACGTAACAAGTGATGTCCGTTAGCGAACCATCTGGGACCGGTACGCGAATCCCGCTTCCGCCGATTTTCCCTTCTAATTCCGGAAAAATTTTGGTCAACGCTTTTGCCGCTCCAGTTGTAGTAGGAACGATAGATTGTGCGGCTCCACGAGCTCTTCGCAAATCTTTATGTGGTTGGTCGTGCAAACTTTGGTCGGTTGTATAAGAGTGAACCGTTGTAATATAAGCCTGCTCAATTCCGCACAAGTCATTGATAATTTTAATCATTGGTGCGGCATTATTCGTGGTGCAACTTGCGTTAGAAATTATTGTTTCCGATCCGTCTAAAATATGGTCGTTGACACCTAAAACCACCGTTTTTATTTTTTCGGTTTCCGATGGTGCCGAAAGAATCACTTTTTTGGCGCCACTTTCAATATGCTGGAAAATTTCGTCGTAAGTTTTGTATTTTCCGGTAGATTCGATTACGATTTCGGCTTCAACTTGTTGCCAGTTGATTTTGGAAATTTCTTTTTCGTGAAAAAAACGGTACAACTTTCCATTTACCAAAATTCCATCCTCATTAAAACTACAATCATACGGCAAAACTCCATGAATGCTGTCGTATTTCACTAAATGCGACATCGTTCTGTTATCGGCAATATCGTTAATCGCCACCACTTCAATCTGTGGATGATTCAATAATAGCCGGAATAAATTTCTCCCGATTCTTCCAAAACCATTGATGGCGATTTTTGTTTTTGTCATTTTAAAAAATTCCCTTTTTTGGGGTTAGGGGGCTAAAGTATATGTTTTTGTGCTTTATAAGAAGACCTCACTAGAGCGCCACTTTCCACATGGCGGAAACCTAATTCCAAACCAATTTTTTCGTACTTCGCAAACTGATCTGGCGTAATAAATTCCTTTACTGGTAAGTGTTTTTTACTGGGTTGCAAATATTGCCCAATCGTCACCACATCTACGTTTGCCGCTCTCAAATCGTGCAAAGTTTCAATCACTTCTTCCTCCGTTTCGCCCAAACCAAGCATAATTCCCGACTTTGTTCGGTTAATGCCTTTTTCTTTTAAATAACGTAAAACCTCTAAACTTCTGTCGTATTTCGCCTGGATTCTCACTTCACGTGTTAACCTTCTCACGGTTTCCATGTTGTGCGAAACCACTTCAGGATTGGCTTCAATAATTCGGTCAAGATTTCTTTCAATTCCTTGAAAATCAGGAATTAAAGTTTCTAAAGTTGTCGTGGGATTCATTCGTCTAATCGCTCTTACAGTTTCTAACCAAATAATCGAACCACCGTCTTTAATGTCATCGCGATCCACGCTTGTTACCACGGCGTGTTTAATATTCATGATTTTGATAGAACGCGCCACTTTTTCAGGTTCGTCCCAATCCACCGTTTCAGGTCGTCCCGTTTTTACTCCGCAAAAACCACAACTTCTGGTACAAATATTTCCCAAAATCATAAACGTTGCTGTTCCTTCACCCCAGCATTCGCCCATGTTGGGGCAACTTCCCGAGGTGCAAATCGTGTTTAGTTTGTATTTGTCAACTAAACCTCTCAATTCCGTATATTTTTTTCCAATGGGTAATTTCACCTTCAACCATTTAGGTTTTCCGGCTGGTGCAGTTGCGGTATCTAAAACAGTGCTCATAAATCAATTTTCAAACCACAAAGATAACGATTGTTTTGAGAAAAACCGTTAATGCTTTCTTAGTGTAAATTTGGCGAAAGCCAAAAAAATGTAATCCTTTTTTTAGGAGCGATCCCGAAGTTTATGGACAGGCATATGCAGCCATCTCTATTACCGCTTTCAGCTTTCGGCTTCCGCTTCGCTCCAGCGCTATCGCCTCTCCCAACGCTTCGGGACAGGGTTGTAAAAAAACTTTTAGGCATTTTTGGATACATTTGGTCATAAAAAATCCTGCCCAAAAAGCGGCAGGAAATTTCAAACTCAAATAATAAAATCAGGCTAAACTATCTTTCATTAATTTGTACCGTAATCGGCATATTAAAGGCAGTTCTTACATTTTTTCCCGCTCTTTTTCCCGGAGTCCATTTCGTTTTAATTGATTTTAAAACCCTGATGGCTTCGTTTCCTAAACCATAACCCGGATCTCTCGTCACTCTAATATCCGAAAGCGATCCGTCTTTTTCCACGACAAAACTCACGTAAACAGTCACTTTACTCAGTTGCGCAATTTCCGGCGTTCTGAATTTTTTTCCAACCAAAGCCGTAAAACTTTTGATACCACCCGGAAATTCCGGTTTTTCATCCACCGCAATCATCACTTCGTCGCCAGTTAATTCAGGTCCGTTATTATTAGTTTCGGTAATTCCTTTTCCGTCACCAGTACCGTTGTCCGAAGTAATTCCTAAACCAATAATGCCGCTGTTATCGCCAACATTTTCTGTGCTTCCGGTTTTGGTTGTGTTTTGATCAATGGTTGTCATTTCGTTTGGAGTGGTATGATTTTCGGTAATTTTCGTACCTACATACTTTTTTTGTGCCTCCGAAGATTTTTCGGTTGCACCAGCCGCTTCTGTTACTTTGGGTTTTTCAACTGGCGGAAGATAAACATCTGTTACCGTAATGGGATCACTAAAAGGATTTTTGTCGATAACCTCGCTTTGTCCATTACTTTTGATAAAAGTTAGTGAAACTAAAACCCCGCAAAACAAAGTCCCGAGTAGAAAAGCTTTGAGGGTTGTTTTTCCATCATCTTGGCGAAGTTTGTAAGCGCCATAAAGTTTGTTTCTGTTTTCAAAAACAATCTCATTCCAGCTGTTGTTAAATAAGTTGATTGTTGACATAGTGTAATAATTTTAAGTAAAATCATATCATAAGCAAACCTATTTAACACTATAACGATATAATAGGGAAATTTATTATATATTGTTTAACTTTTTTGTAAGAAGTTTTTAAAAACAAAAAAAGCAGGCTTGATACCTGCTTAGATTATCCTATGGATTAAAAAAAAATTATTTTATCACTAATTTTTGCGTAAACGCATTGTTACCCGAAGTAAATTTTATCAAATAAATTCCGGCTGGTAGGGTAGTGGGTAAATGATTTGTTCCAGGATATAATTGGTGTTTGGCAACCAACATTCCATTGGTACTAAAAATTTCAGCTGTTGCTTCTTCTCTCAAATCAATATTTACAAAGTTTGTGGCTGGATTCGGGTAAATTTTTGGAATAGTGGAGCTAAAATCAGGTGAAGAAAGATCGTTGCAGCCAAAAGGAGTGAAATTTACCAAACCTAAAGTAGCGTTATCCGCTTGGTGAAAAATTACATCTTCAACATTTGTAGGGGTTAACGGGGTATTTTCTATCCAGCAATTATTTAATGCCGTAACCGGATTTGCTGTATTGTTATAAAAGGCATAAATCTCGCCACCATTACCATTATCGGCAAAAATATTTCCTCCTATAACTTCAACTCCATCGCCAAGATTGGTAAAGGTAGCATTACCAAAGGCGGTAATTCCCCATAAGTTTCTTCTAATTTGGTTGTTGCTAATTTTGGTGCTGTAAGAAGTTCCGGCACCTTGCAAAGCAATTCCACTTCCACTTGTCATCGGGTCTGGATTAGTAGTATTGTCTTCAATAATATTTTGGTCAATAATCACGTTCATATTATAGCCTAAAACATTGATTCCGTATCTGTTGTCTCTAATAGTGTTGTTTTTAATTAAAGAAATGTGTTGTAATGAAGGACTAAAATTAGATACGGAAATTCCGCCAGTCATATGTTTTGCACGGTTCCCGATGATAGTGTTTCCAATAATTTTTAAGGTATCTAAACTGCTAGGTCCTAAATTAATTTGTGGTCTGTTTCCGTTTGAGTCGTTGTTTCCTTCAAGTAAATTGTTAGTGATAATTGGCGAAGCTTGCGCATTTGCCGCAGATCCGATTGCCGGATAATGATTAAACTTAAATGTCGAGTTATTGATAATGGGTTGTCCGATTGCTAGTTGAAGTGCCGAACTTGTGGTAGTTCCATTTAAATGATAGGAAAGTGTACAGGATTGCATTTCAAAGTTTCCGGTTGCTACACGAATTCCTTTACCGTATAAAACAGTAACATTTCGCATAAATCCTTCGGCTGAACTTTCAAAAATAATTTCGCGGTATCGAGCCGTTTCAGTCGCTCTGGTAATTAAGATATTGTTAGCATCGGCCGAAAAATTCCCTTGAATAATGAGTTGAACATCATTTTCCATTAAGAGTGTTGCATCAGCATCAATAATAAAAGTATCGTTAGCGGCAATGGTTAGATTTTGCGAAAGCGTGTAAGTATTTCCAGAACCCGAAACTGTTCCGGGAGCGTTGGTGGCCAAGTCGTCTAAACGCCAAGTGACACCTGTGTTAGGGGTGGTGAATTGTGCCGAAAGGTTAGCGGAAATAAATAGTAGTAAATAATGTAATTTTTTTTTCATAAATTGAGGAATTTGAAAAGCGAAATTAAAAAAAAATAAAGGAATTTGGCTGAAATTACTAACCTTTTGAGCTAATAATATTTGCCAAAAGTTTTTTAGCTCGTAACAATTTCACTTTCACATTAGAAAGCGGTTCATCAAGCTGATTGGCAATTTCCTGATAACTGAGTTCCTGAAAATACCGCAACTGGATAATTTCTTGATAGGCGGGTTTTAACTCTTTAATATAACGTAGAAGTTGTGCTAAATTTTGTTCTCTAATTAGTTCATCTTCTGCCGAAAGCGAGGTGTCGGCAACATTATACGCTTGTTTATCATCGGCATCTGTGATATCGATAAACATTGTTGATTTTTTTTTGCGTAATAAATCGATGTGAACATTTTTAGCAATGGCAATTAACCATGTATTAAATTGAAAATCAGTATTGTATGTTGCGATTTTATCAAATGCTTTTGCAAAAGTTTCAATGGTAATGTCTTCTGCATCTGTTTCATTTTGAGTCCGTTGCAGCATAAACCCATAAACTTCATTCCAAAAATAATCAAGCAAAGAGGTAAATGCAACCTGATCGCCTATTTGTGCTTTTTCGATTTGCTTGCTTACTTCCAATGTACTGGTTTTGACAATTTATTGGTTATAAAAATATTCAGTTGGATAAAAATAATTATAATTTCAATGATGGGATAGTAATACATGACATCTTTTTCTTGCAGTTTTGATGCTGCATAACCTAACGAAATCCAGCTAACTAAATATCTTCCCACAATTATAGGAACGATTAACATCCAATTAAATTGTAGAGCTAATAAAACAATCGCTAAGATTAAAAACGAGAGCTGACTTAAGAAGAACAATCCCAATTGAAATTTATCAAAAGGTTTGTAAAAACTCGCAGTTGAAACGTGACGTCTTTTTTGGTCAAACCAAGTTTTAAATGTTTTTTTAGGTTCGGAAAAAGTAAAGCCTTCTGGATTAAAACTAATCGTTGTATTTTTTTTGGTGGAAGCTTGGTTAATAAATAAATCATCATCTCCTGAACGTACTTTCATGTGGTCGATGAATCCGTTTACATTAAAAAATTCTTCTTTTTTGTAGGCCAAATTTCGGCCAACACCCATATAGGGATGTTTGATTTTGGCCCAAGAAAAATATTGCGTAGCGGTTAACATCGTTTCAAATCGGATGATTTTATTCAGGAAAGATTTGGCCACTTTTTCATAAGCTCCATAACCCAAAACTATGGTTTTGCTCATGGTAAACTGCGAACTCATTTCCTTAATCCACTGGTTTGAAGCCGGATAACAATCGGCATCTGTAAACAATAAATATTCGTTTTTTGCTGCTTTGATTCCCAAGGTTAAGGCAAATTTTTTGTTGCCCCAGAACGCCTCATTATTTTCCACTTTTACTAATCTAACATTGGAATATTGCGCTTCAAATTCTTCAAAAACATCAAGCGTTGCATCGCTTGAAGCATCGTCAATTAAAATTATTTCATAATCCGGATAATCCTGAGTCGCCAAAAGAGGTACGAATTTCTTTACATTTTCCTCTTCATTTTTGGCACAAACAATTACCGAAATGGGAATACGTTTCGGAGTGCTTTTTTGGGGTTTAGCAAAAGCAAATTTCCCGAAAACAACCGAATAATAAAACAGCTGAACAGCTACCACTACAAGAAAAACATAAAAAATAATGGTCAACATATAGGCAATTGGTTTTAAAAAAATGTGCGCAAAGGTACAATGCAAAAACAGGAATTGCAATGGTAAAAATCAATAAAATTTTAGCCGAAAATGATCTAGATGATGCAAAATTAAATCACATTTACTTCTGCTTCAATCGAAATCCCAAAGGTTTCTTTTACCTTTTTTTGTATGTCTTGGGCTACCGCCAAAATTTCGCTTCCGGAGGCGTTTCCATAATTTACCAACACCAAAGCCTGATTTTTGTGAACTCCAGCATCACCAAAACGTTTACCTTTAAATCCCGCTTTTTCAATCAGCCAACCTGCGGGAACTTTTACTTCGGTTTCAGAAACGCTGTAACTTGGCATTTCCGGATGAAGCAAATGAATTTTTTCAAAATCACTTTTTGAAATTACCGGATTTTTAAAAAAGCTACCACTGTTTCCTAGCTCTTTTGGGTCTGGAAGCTTGCTTTTTCTTATCGTGATAATCGCATTGCTAACATCTTTTAGGGTAGGAATTTTTACATTATTTTTGGTCAATTCCGCAGCAATATCGCCATAAGAAATATTAATTTTATGGTTGATTTTAGTCAATTTAAAAACAACTGAAGTAATAATAAATTGGTCTTTTACTTCATTTTTAAAAATGCTTTCGCGATAGCCAAATTTGCATTCTTCGTTTGTAAATCTCTTAATATT
Source organism: Flavobacterium ichthyis (assembly GCF_009915155.1). GTDB lineage: Bacteria > Bacteroidota > Bacteroidia > Flavobacteriales > Flavobacteriaceae > Flavobacterium > Flavobacterium ichthyis. The sequence goes on from NZ_JAABLM010000004.1 coordinate 171,104, forward strand.
TCCGGTTGCGATTTCCACAGCATCACAATATGCAAAGGTGTTTTTAATTTCGGTTCCGTAAGCACCAATATTTTGAACTGGTGTTGTACCTACATTTCCAGGAATAAGCGACATATTTTCGATGCCGCCGAAATTATTTTCAATGGCAAATAGTACAAATTCGTGCCAATTTTCGCCAGCATTTCCTTCAACCCAAACAAATTCTTCGGTTTCTTTTACAATTTTTTTGCCTTTCAAATCAATGTGAAGCACTAAAGCGTCCACATCTTGGGTTAGCAACATGTTACTTCCGCCTCCTAAAATAAATTTTTTAGTACCTTGATTTTGACGCAATACTTCCTGCAATTCTACTACTGAATGTACGGCGACAAATTGTTTTGCTTTCGCATCAATCCCAAATGTATTGTAATTTTTTAAAGAAAAATTTTCTAAAATTTCCATTTCCGAATTTAATTGTGTGGCAAAAATAATCCAAATCTACGGGATAATCATCATTAATCTTCGGTGGTTAAGGCTCTGGTTAAAAAATCGTTCAAAGGCTTTAAAAGGATTAATTTTTTCGTCACTTTTTTCACAAAATCCTTATCGGTTAATAATTGATTGTCAATAACTTGTGAAGCGGTAAAGCTTTTTAATCGCAAATATTGAATTGCAGGATGGTTTTTGTCAAAATCTTTTGGAGCAGTTTTCAAAGAATTATTTTCGTCGATATCCAGAGATTTGAATTCTTTAACAAAATTCTTTTCAGTTACAATTTCTTCTAAATCTTCATAAAAATAGGCAATTTCTTTTCTAATTTTCTTCAAATCAAGATGATCCGGCCACCAAACTCCACCGGCAATAAAACTTTTTCCTTCCTCTATATGAATGTAGTATCCTGGTAAATTAGTATTTTTTGTTCCACCCGACAGCCAAATGCCCAAATGGGTTTTGTAAGGCGTTTTGTCCTTTGAAAATCTGATGTCGCGGGCAATTCTAAAACTACAATCTTTCACTTCCAAATGCCGGAGCGATTCGTCTAAAGGAATCATTTCGTTTAAAAATTCTTGAATTAGCTTTGAATATGCAGTTTTGTATTCTTCGTAAAAACTTTTATTGGCATGAAACCACTCGCGGTTGTTGTTTTCTTTGATGTCGTTTAAAAACTGAAGTATTTTTTTTGAAACCATTGTTCGATAAAATTTAAACTAAATGTAGGCATTTTTTTGGAACAAATTACAACTGAAAAACCTGATAACTCTGATGCATCGATTTTACAAGCGTTTCGGTTCTTTCTGCGTGAGTATCAGAAATAAAAAGCTGTCCAAAGTCGTCATTATTTACCATTTGAATAATCTTCTCCACCCGCGTTTCATCTAATTTATCAAAAATATCATCAAATAAAAGAATGGGTTTTTGATTGCTTTTTTGTTTTAAAAAATCAAATTGTGCCAGTTTTAAAGCAATTAGAAAAGATTTCTGTTGTCCTTGCGAACCAAATTTTTTGATGGGGTGTTGATCAAGTTCAAATGATAAATCGTCTTTATGTACACCTGATGAGGTATAATGTAACACGCGATCTTTGGCTAAACTGTCGGCAAAAAGCTGTCGCAAGTTTTTTTCCTGCAGCTGACTTTCATAAACCACATTAACGTTCTCGGTAATTCCAGTAATCGCGCTGTGATGCTTTGAAAAAATAGGGGAGAAAATTTTCATGAAATTCTTCCGTGTTTCATAAATTGATTGTCCTAAATCTTCCAATTGATCGTTATAAACTTCTAAAGTTGTGGGGTCAAATGTGTGATTTAAAGCAAAATATTTGAGCAAAGCGTTTCGTTGCGCAATTAATTTTTGGTATTGAATCAAATCTTGTAAATACTTCATATCCGATTGTGAAATCACCGAATCCAAAAATTTTCGTCGCGTTTCGCTACCTTCTATAATAAGGTCTCGATCTGCCGGCGAAATAATTACAAGCGGCAAAAATCCCAAATGATCGGAAAATTTTTCGTAAGGTTTTCCATTTCGTTTCAATACTTTCTTTTGTCCTTTTTTAAGTGAACAAACAATTTGCTCCGTTCGGCTGTCTTTCTCAAATTCGCCCTCAATCACAAAAAAATCTTCTCCATGCCGAATATTTTGCACCGCTAACGGATTAAAATAACTTTTCCCATAGGCCAAATGATAAATCGCATCAAGCACATTAGTTTTGCCCACGCCGTTTTTCCCTACCAAACAATTGATTTTTTGGTCGAAGTTAAAACTAACTTCAGCGAAATTTTTATAATTTAAAAGAGAAATATTTTTGAGATACATCTGAAAATGGCTATTGAATAAGAAACTCACCTAAATTGGGCGAATCGGTTTTAGGGCATGCAAATTATTGAAAAATAACGATAAAAACATCTTTTACATTTCAATAAAAATTTTATTTTTGCACCTCACTAAATTTAGAAAATTAATGGCAACTTATAACAAACGAGGATACAAAGCCCCAAAACCTAAGCAAGAAGAAGAGACATTTGAACAAGATCCGTTAGACAACATTTCTGAACAAGACAGTACCACAGCTGGTGTTTTTAATTCATTGGACGAAGGCGCTTCTAAAACGGAAGAGTGGGTTGCCAAAAATCAGAAAATTATTTTAGGTGTAATTGGAGCAATCGCTTTTGTAGCGATTGGTTGGTTAGTTTACACCAAATTTATTGTTGGTCCGAAAGAACAAGATGCTGCAAATAGTTTGGCACAAGCTCAAAAACATTTTCAAGAAGCAGCCAATGCAACTGATGCTAAAGTAGCTGATTCATTGTATGCACTTTCTTTAAAAGTAACAGAAGGCCAACCAGGATTTGTACAAATTGCCGAAGATTTTTCCGGAACTGACGCTGGAAATTTAGCTAATTATTATGCTGGAATCGCGTATCTTCAAACTAAAAAATACAAAGAAGCAATTGAATCTTTAGAAAAATTCAAGTCCGATGATGCTTTTGTAGCGCCATTGGCAAAAGGTGCAATTGGAGATGCTTTTTCACAATTAAACCAGCCAAAAGAAGCACTAGAATACTATTTAAAAGCAGCTAAATTGAACGAAAATGAAGTAACTTCGCCACGATTTTTACTTAAAGCCGGACAAACTGCTTTGGCATTAAACCAAAAAGAAGAGGCTTTGAAATATTTTACAGAGATTAAAGAAAAATACGACACTTCAATCGAAGCACAAAACATTGATGCGATGATTGGATTGGCGCAATAATTTAAACTCGCTTTTTAAGATTTGTAGTTTTTTTCTGCAATCAAAAATTAAAAATCTGAAATCCATTAGATGGCTACAGCAAATAAAAATTTATCAGAATACGATAAAAACACAATCCCAAACTCGGAAAATTTTCGGTTTGGGATTGTTGTTTCAGAATGGAATGATGTCATTACCGAAGGACTTTTTTATGGAGCAGAAGCCGCTTTGCTTGATTGCGGAACACTTCCTAACAACATCGTTCGCTGGAATGTTCCCGGAAGTTTTGAGCTCGTTTACGGTGCCAAAAAAATGATTGAAACCCAAAGCGTCGATTGTGTGATCGTAATTGGTTGTGTAATTCAAGGCGAAACCAAGCATTTTGATTTTGTATGTGAAGGCGTTACACAAGGTATAAAAGATTTGAATGTGCAAGCGGATGTTCCCGTAATTTTTTGTGTTTTAACCGATAATAATCAGCAGCAAAGTATTGATAGAAGTGGTGGAATTCATGGAAATAAAGGGACGGAAGCTGCTATTGCTGCCATAAAAATGGCGTGGTTGAGGCAACAAGCCGGATAAAATTTTTTTTGATAAAAATATTGAAACCTGATTATTGTTGTAAAACGAAATTCAGGTTTTTTTTATGGAAATTTTAAACTTTTTTGAAACAGATTTTACGCTGATTTTCTTTTCAATTATGTATCTTTGAAAGTCAATTTCAAAACAAAAAATGTCGAGCATAATTCAATTACTCCCAGACCATGTTGCTAACCAAATTGCTGCCGGTGAAGTCGTACAACGTCCTGCTTCTGTAGTAAAAGAATTACTTGAAAATGCTGTTGATGCCAAAGCGACCGACATTAAATTGATCATCAAAGACGCCGGGAAATCGCTGGTTCAAGTGATTGACAATGGCATTGGAATGACGGTTACAGATGCCAGACTTTGCTTTGCCAGACACGCAACTTCTAAAATTCGCCATGCCGAAGATTTATTTTCTCTGAATACCAAAGGTTTTCGTGGAGAAGCGTTGGCATCCATTGCGGCAATTGCTCACGTGGAACTTAAAACACGGCAGGAGCAAGAAGAATTAGGCGTTCACCTAATTATTGAAGGTAGTAAATTTATTGCGCAAGAAGTGGCGGTTGTACCAAAAGGAACTTCGTTTTCCATCAAAAATTTATTTTTTAATATTCCCGCCAGAAGAAATTTTTTAAAATCGGACACGGTGGAATACCGTCATATTTTAGACGAATTTCATCGCGTGGCAATGGCACATCCCAATATCCATTTCACAATGTACCACAACGGGAGTGAGCAATTTAACCTTCCTGCCTCAAATTTGCGTCAGCGAATTGTAAATATTTTTTCGGGAAAAACCAATGAAAAACTTGTTCCGTTGCAAGAAGGTACTGAAATCGTGAGCATTGAAGGATTTGTAGGAAAACCTGAATTTGCCAAAAAAGGACGAGGCGAACAATTTTTCTTTGTAAATAATCGATTTATCAAAAGTGGATATTTGCATCATGCCGTAATGGCGGCTTATGAAGGTTTGCTCAAAGATGGTTGCCAACCGAGTTATTTTATTTATTTAGATGTTCCTCCAAATACAATCGACATCAACATTCATCCGACAAAAACCGAAATAAAATTTGACGACGAACACGCTTTGTACGCTATTTTGCGTTCAACGGTGAAACATAGTTTGGGACAATTTAACGTGGCACCCGTTTTAGATTTTGACCGCGACCCGAATCTAGATACTCCGTATGCTTATCAAAATAAAGAATCTGCTGTTCCGTTGATTGAAGTTGACAGTAATTTTAATCCTTTTGCTGATGAAAAACCGAATTTCGGTCAAAGCAAAAGTGTTTTTAAAACTGAGTCATTTTCGTACAAAAAAAACCAACCTTCGCCAGCTTGGGAAAGTTTGTATGTTGGTTTAAAACATGACACCGAAACTTTGGCGGTTGAAAATATTTCGATTGAATCCGAAGAAGTGACCGGATCACTTTTTAATGATGCAGAGGTGGAACAAACGAGCCAGAAAACCTACCAAATTCACAAAAAATATATTGTAAGTCCCATAAAATCCGGGATGGTAATTATTGATCAGCAACGAGCACATCAACGTGTTTTGTACGAACAATTTTTAGCAAATATTACGGTTAGTCAAGCTTCGAGTCAGCAATTATTGTTTCCGTTGCATCTTTATTTTTCGGTTTTAGAAGTCAATTTAATTGCCGAATTAGAACAGTCTTTGGTCAACACGGGTTTTATTTTTGAAGAAATAAATTCAGACAATATAATTATTTCCGGAATTCCAGTAAACGTTTCTGAAAGTGAAGTTTCTATACTTTTAGAACAGCTTTTAAATGATTTACAAGACGGAATTCCTGAAAATAGTTTCAGCCAAAACGACACCATTTCTAAATCGATGGCAAAAAGTTTGGCGGTAAAAACAGGTTCGAGTTTAACCGAAAAAGAACAAGAAAATTTGGTAAATGCACTTTTTGCTTGCAAAGAGCCAAACATTTCGCCTTTTTACAAACCTACTTTCATTACAATGACGGTAGAAGATTTAGATAAAAAATTTAGTTTATGATGAATATCACTCCAGTAGTCAAACAGCTACTGATTATCAATATTATTTTTTACATCGGTTCCAATATTGTAGGCGACCCTGCTTATCAATATCTTTCGCTTTACCATTTCGAAAATTCTAATTTTGCCCCTTGGCAAATCCTCACGCACATGTTTATGCATGCGCGATTTCCGGGAATTACGCATCTTTTGTTCAATATGTTTGCTTTATATTCTTTTGGTTCAGCATTAGAACATTTCTGGGGTGGAAAAAAATTCTTGTTCTTTTACATTTCCTGCGGAATTGGAGCGGCTTTGTTTCATTCTGGGGTAAATTATTTTGAGATTCATCATCATTTAGAAAGCGTTTCAGCTATTTTAAGTCCAGAGGAAATTAAAGTTTTACTTAATGCAAATTATAATGGCTTATTCGAAAACGGGGTAATGGTCGATGGACAAGTTAAAAATATTTTGACAGCTGCAAACATCAACCAGTCGCAATTTGACGACATCGTGATGGCAGCTCAAGCCAATCAAATCCCGGCAGTTGGAGCTTCCGGAGCCATTTACGGTTTGTTAGTCGCTTTTGCTTTTATGTTTCCTAATGCCGAATTGATGCTTTTGTTTTTACCAGTTCCAATTAAAGCAAAATTTTTCGTGCCCGGAATTTTATTATTAGATTTATACCTCGGCGTTTCCGGAAATTCTATCTTTGGAAGTGGAGGCGGAGGTGTTGCGCATTTTGCCCACATTGGAGGTGCTATTGTAGGATTCATCATGATGTGGATTTGGAAAAAAAATCAATTTGACAACCATCGCTGGAATTAATATTAGCCATGAATATTTTAGACGATTTAAAACTGCAATACAAAACGGGAGGCATTGTTCAGCAATTAATTTTCTGGAACGTGGGAATCGCCATCCCATTGATGATATTGTATGCCTTTTCCACCAACGGTTTTTTGACGGTAATGCCGTGGTTGGAACTCAATTCTAATCTTTCGGTTTTTATTACAAGACCGTGGACTTTATTGACCTATCAATTTCTCCACGTCGAAATTTTGCATTTGCTCTTCAATATGATTGTGCTCAACTTCGCCGGAAGATTATTTCTCACGTTTTTTACGCAAAAACAATTTCTGGGTGTTTACATTTTAGGCGGATTTTTCGCTGGAATATTATATCTCATTTCTTATTTTGTACTCAATCACGAAGCCCAATTAATTGGTGCTTCAGGAGCGATTATGGCCGTGATGATTGCGGTTGCCGTTTATGCACCCTTGTATGAAATCCGCCTGCTTTTAATTGGTAGGGTGAAGCTTTGGCATGTGGCTTTGGTATTTGTTATTTTGGATTTAATTCAAATAAAAAGCAGTAATATGGGCGGACATATTGCCCATTTAGGAGGTGCGTTTTTTGGTTTTTCTTATATTAAATTTTTGCAAAATGGCACAGATTTGAGCAACATTCTCACCAATTTCCTCAATTTTTTTTCAGATTTGTTTAAACCGAAAAAAAGTATGCCATTTAAAAAAGTACATAAAAATAAAAACAAACCGTCCGAAACGACGTTTAATTCAAAAGGTAAAGACAAAACGCAGCAACAAATAGACGAGATTTTAGACAAAATCAGCAAGTCAGGTTACGAAAGTCTTTCAAAAGAAGAAAAAGATTTCCTTTTTAAAGCCGGTAAAAATTAATGTACTACGGATGAAAAATTTGTCTTGGTTCAATAAAATGATGTTTAGCTTCAACATGATTTTGGCAATAATTACGTTTTTGGCTTATATTTTACCGTTTTTAGCGCCAAAACTTTTCCCGTTGTTATCAGTAATTACTTTGGTGTTGCCGCTAATTTTAATCGTCAACGTTTTGTTCCTGATTTATTGGGGAATCCAAATGAAACGTCAAGTTTTGTTGCCCATTTTGGTGTTGCTCATGGGAATTCCATTCATCAATAAATTCTACAAATTTTCTGGTAAAAATCTGCCGGAAACGGAAAATGATTTTACCGTAATGTCTTACAATGTTCGGTTACTAAACGTATATAAATGGATTGAAAGAGACGATGTTCCGGAATTGATTCAAAGTTTTATCAATGACAAAAACCCCGATATTCTCTGCATTCAGGAATATTCTGAAGGAAAAATTAAATTACGGGCTTATCCGCATCAATACATTTTGATGAAAGGCGAAAATACTAAAACCGGTCAGGCGATTTTCTCAAAATTTCCCATCATTGGAAAAGGCGATATCGAATTTCCAAATTCGAATAACAACGCCATTTTTGCCGATATTAAAAAAGGAAACGACACGATTCGCGTTTACAACATACACTTACAATCCATAAAAATTACGCCAGATGTTCATGAAATCAGTTCCGATGGCAATATTACGGAACAAAAATCTAAAAAAATTGTGCGTCGCATCAGTGAAGCTTTTAAAGCCCAACAAGAACAGGCCGAAATCATCATGAACCACAAAAAAAACAGCAAATTGCCCGAGATTATTTGTGGAGACATGAACAACAGCGCGTTCTCTTTTGTGTACAGAAGCATTCGTGGCAACTTGAACGACACGTTTGAAGAAGCGGGAGAAGGCTTTGGAAAAAGCTATAATTTCAACTATTATCCCGCCAGAATCGACTATATTTTTGCAGATAAAAAGATGAAAGTCAAGGAGTTCGAAAATTTCCCCGACTTCGTAAATTCAGACCATTTCCCGATTTTTACCCGTTTGGCTTTCGAAGAATAAATTTTTTTTTGGAGCGAAACTAAGGGCATTTTTACAATCGTCATTCCTGCCTTCGCTGCAATCTGCCATTGCAATTTGTTCCTATAATCCCAGAACCATTTTCAAGCAATGTCAGGATTTTCGCTATGTCAGGGCTAAGGGAAAAACCATTTGATTTTTTGGAATCGTCTGTAAAAAATCAGGGCAAAATTATTTTTTGATTTTCGAGATAATCAACCGCCTTTCTGCCTTCATTAAACAATAAATCCAAGATAGAAAGATTGTTGATAAAACCGTGTTTTTCTTCAAAAACTTGAGTGTATGTTTCTAAAATGGTAGTATCTTTTTTACCATTTGCCAAAAACCTAAAATCCGTAAAACCTTCCGGTTCGTGGAAATATTCAGTGGTTTTTTCGTATTCAGGAGCCAATCCTAAACAATGACAAACAATGTCGAAAGCCGCAAAATTAAGATCGGTTAAAAAAGTATGTTTTTTCTCAAAAATCGGACGAATATCATCTTCAAAAAATTCAAAAAACGGACTCGAACGATAAGCGGCTTCTAATGATTTGAAATGTAATTTTTGCCAATCAAAAGCATCTTCAATTTTTACATCTCTAGTTTTTTGATGCTTGCCATTACCATGTTTCACCGGAATATTCAACAACTGAATCCCGTTTGGGCTGTAAACATACATGCGGTTTCGGTTGGTTTGTTTTTGGAAATTATCATCCATTTCAAACGTTACTGAATCAGCATTCATCATCACCGCAAATTGGCTTATCGACGGAAAATAGGTAGGAAGCAAAAGTGCTTTCATGACAAATTTTTAATATTTAGAAGCGCGTTTTTTCTTGCGTTTGATCACAAAATCAGCTATAAAATAGCCGCTTAACAGTACCACAAAAATCCAGAAGTAGGAGAAAGGTTTGCCGCTTCCGCCAACCGTTGTAAACAACCTGTCCCAACGTATTTTATCAAAAGCTTTGCTCCACGGAACATTAGGATCCACACTCCAGAAAATAAATACCGGTTTACCGACAATGTGATCTGCCGGGACAAATCCCCAATAACGGCTGTCTTCAGAGCGGTGGCGGTTGTCCCCAACCATAAAATAATAATCTTGTTCGAAAGTGTATTGGTTTACAATTTTGCCATCAATTCTAATTTCATTACCGTTAACCTTTAAATCATGGTTCTCATAAGCAGAAATTAATCTTTTGTACAAGGCAATATTTTCGGCGTTAAGCTGAACTGTCGTACCTTTTTGAGGAATGGTTATCGGACCGTAATTGTCTCCAGTCCATTTACCATCTTGTGGAAAAACTTTGTCTCTGGCAGGATCTGTGATATTGAATTTCACTACAGAATCAATTGCTTTGTTTGCTCTTAATTGTTCTGCTCCTTCGAGTGTCAAATTAATTTCAGCGACATTTTGCGATAATTCTTCGGCATATAATCCCGTTGCTCTTACACTTGGTGGAAATCCTTGCGAACCCGTCATCACTAAGTAAGAACCATCAGGATTTTGTGAAGCATTTAAAACATACGGTTGCATTGCATCAATCTGTTGTTGACTAGCCGGACGAACGTTAAAGTTTCGGGTAAATTCAGTAGAACCTGTGGCTTGAAGTGCCGGTCCAAGAATTCCTTTAGACGCGTAAACCGTATGGTAATATTGAGGTTTTGCTCTTTCGGAAAGCTGTAATTCTTTACCATTAATAAAAACAAAGCCATCTTTTATTGAAAAAATATCGCCTGGAGTTGCCACACATCTTTTCACATAATTCGATTTTTTGTCGATTGGTTTTTTTACAGCAGTTCTTCCGGATTTGTCAAAAAATTGGTAAACTGTATCAACCGGCCAGTTAAAAACCACTATGTCATTTTTTTTCACCGATTCAAATCCAGGAAATCTAAAATAAGGAATTTGCGGTTTGTTGAGATAAGATTTTTGATTAATTACCGGAATGGTATCGTGAACCATTGGGGCTGCAACTGCCGTCATTGGGGTTCTCGCACCAAAATGATTTTTGCTTACCAAAAGGAAATCGCCCACAAGCAGTGTTTTTTCTAACGATCCGGTTGGAATGTTAAATGGCTGGATGAAATAAGTATGGACAATTGTGGCTACCACAATCGCAAAAAGAATGGAACTTACAGTATCGCCGGTTTTGGTTCTCGCCACCAAACTTCTGTTTTCCACATATTTTACATCCACAAAATAATTGACGAAATAGATGTAAAAACCAAGCGTGAAAATACCCAAAAGTGTATCGGCAGTAGTATTTTTTCCAAAACTTCTCAAGGTTTCAACCCATACAACCGGAAACATGATTAGGTTAACGATTGGGATAAAAAGCAAAATAACCCACCATTTCGGACGGTTAATTATTTTCATCAAAATCACGGCATTATAAACCGGAACTGCGGCTTCCCAAGCTTTAAAACCAGCTTTTTGGTACAATTTCCAAGTGCCTAAAAAATGAACAACCTGAAGAATCAAAAAGAATATAATCCACTGAATGAGCGTCATAATTTTATTTTTTTATATCTGAATATGTATCTTAAACTATTTTTTTGTTACGAAATTTCCAGCACATCTTTCATGCTGAAGATTCCCGTTTTGCCTAAAATCCATTCGGCGGCAATCACAGCACCAAGCGCAAAACCTTCCCGGTTGTGAGCCGTATGCGTAATTTCAATTGTATCTACTGGCGAATTATAGGCAACAGTATGGGTTCCGGGAACGCCTTCAATTCTTTTGGCGTCAATTAAAATTTCGTCCGCTTTTGCATCTTGCAAAGCCCAACTCGAATAATCTGAATGGTCAATGATAGTTTTGGCTAAAGTAATTGCGGTTCCGCTTGGCGCATCGAGTTTTTGGGTATGATGGACTTCTTCCATCGTTACTTTGTAATCAGTAAATTTTGCCATCATTTTTGCCAATTCTTCGTTTATTTTAAAAAACAAATTGACACCCAAACTAAAATTAGAACCGTAAATGAAAGCGCCTTTTTTTTCTTGGCAAAGCTTTATCATTTTTTCATAATTTTCCAGCCATCCTGTGGTTCCCGAAACTATTGGGATATTTTTTTCTAGGCAAGTAGAAATATTGGTCACAGCAGCATCCGGAATACTGAAATCGATGGCGACATCGGCGTTTTCTAAACCGTCAAAAGTGTTTTGAGTGGTTTTTTTCAACACAATTTCGTGTCCGCGTTCCAGAGCAATTTTTTCAATGACATGGCCCATTTTTCCGTAGCCTAAAAGTGCAATTTTCATTTAAAAACTATAATTTAAAGTAAGTCCCAGATTTTGCCGCTGATTGAAATCATTTTGAAACATATCTGGTTTTACCGAAAGATTTTCGTTGACATTGAATTGCATCAAATGCGCATTTACATTTGCTTCAACGATATTTAAAATATAAATTCCAACGGTTACAATCAACGATAAATCGCGATTTTTCTGGAATTGTCTTTGTGCCGAAATTAGTTGAGAATCTGTTAGTTGTGATAAAACACCATCAGTTGAAGGATTTCCTACTAAACGTCTTTTGTATTCGTCTCGGTATTTGTTATAATTGCGGTCATTCCAAGCGTAAATGCCAACTCCGGTTCCTAAAGCGGCATAAACAATGGGAATTTTCCAATATTTTTTATTGTAAGCTTGTCCCAATCCAGGCAAAATAGCCGAGTAAAACGCTGCTTTTGATGGCGAAAGCGGATCGATTGTTTCCGTTTTAATGCTGTCTTGAACCACAAGAAGCGGTAATTCTTCTTGCGCAAAAATATTTTGGTTGAACACCAAAAAAAACAAAATTAGTATGGAAGCATACTTTTTCACTATTCTTGCAGGAGTTTGATGATGCGGTTAAAATCTTCTTCAGAATGAAACGGAATCGTTATTTTTCCTTTACCGTTAGCAGCAACTTTCACGTCGATTTTGGTTCCGAAATAATTACCGATGGTTTTTTTCTGGCTGTCTTCAATTTTAAAACCAGCGCTTTTACTTTTTGGAGCGGCAGGTTTCAAGCTTTCTTGATAATTTTTTACTAAAGTTTCCGTTTCACGAACTGATAAATTTTGGCTCACAATTTTTTGGTAAATCTCGGTTTGCGCATCAAGATCTTCGATATTAATGATGGCACGACCGTGACCCATGGAAATAAATCCATCGCGAATTCCGGTTTGGATAATAGGGTCTAATTTTAAAAGACGTAAATAATTGGCAATGGTAGAACGTTTTTTTCCCACACGATCGCTCATTTGCTCCTGTGTGAGTTGAATTTCGTCCATCAATCTTTGGTAAGAAAGCGCAATTTCTATCGGATCTAAGTCATGACGTTGGATATTTTCTACCAAAGCCATCACCAAAGATTCGTTGTCATTTGCCAATCGAATGTAAGCCGGAACCGAAACCAATCCCGCTAATTTCGACGCGCGAAGTCTTCTTTCTCCGGAAATTAATTGGAACTTGTTGAATTCTAATTTTCTAACCGTAATGGGCTGAATCACACCTAATTCCTGAATAGACTTTGCCAATTCTTGCAAAGATTCTTCATTAAAATTCGTTCGTGGCTGAAACGGATTGATTTCAATCGCATCAATTTCGAGTTCAATAATATTTCCGACCACTTTATCGGCATTTTTATCTTCAACCGATTTAATGTCGTTTTCAGGATCCTTCAACAATGCCGACAAGCCTCTACCTAAAGCTTGTTTTTTTATTGCCTTTGTCATTTATCTACTTCGTATTTTTTTTAATAATTTCTTCTGCCAAATGTAGGTAATTCGTAGCACCTTTACTCGTGGCGTCATAATTAATAATGCTTTCACCAAAACTTGGCGCTTCGCTCAACTTTACATTACGTTGAATAATGGTTTCAAAAACCATGTTGTTAAAATGTTTTTGCACTTCTTCTACCACCTGATTCGACAAGCGAAGACGCGAATCGTACATCGTTAAAAGCAAACCTTCGATGTCTAAATCCGGATTGTGAATTTTTTGCACACTTTTAATCGTATTCAACAATTTTCCTAAACCTTCTAACGCAAAATATTCACATTGAATCGGGATCACCACCGAATCTGCCGCCGTTAAAGCATTCAACGTCAGCAATCCAAGTGAAGGAGCACAATCAATCAAAATATAATCATATTGGTCTTTTACACTTTCCAACGCCGATTTTAACATGTACTCGCGATTTTCTTTATCAACCAATTCAATTTCAATCGCCACCAAATCAATATGAGCCGGAATCACCGAAACGTTTGGGGCTGTACATTCAATCGTTGCTTCTTGCGGCGTATTACTATGTTCTAAAATCTGATAAGTTCCAATTTCAACTGATTCTACATCAATCCCTAATCCTGAACTTGCATTCGCTTGAGGATCAGCATCAATCAATAATACTTTTTTCTCCAAAACGCCTAAAGACGCCGCTAAATTTACCGATGTCGTGGTTTTGCCAACGCCACCTTTTTGATTTGCAATCGCAATGATTTTGCCCATGAAACTTCTAAAATTTTGAACCGTAAAAATACAACTAATTATGGTTTTTAAAAGTGTTATTTGTTAACATTCGACAATCAATTATTAAAGGAGTTTTTTAAACTAATGCGGAATGTTTGGGTGACGAAATTTTTTAGCTTGTAATTTTCTTGATTGTTTAATTTGGAGTTTGTTAGAATATAACAGATTATTGAAACGTGAAGTAAATATTTTTTCTATTACAGTTGTAAAAACATATCGCAATAATATCGTAATATTGCAATATAATAATTAAAAGAAATGGGCGTTACAAAAACCGAAATATTCAACGAGCACCAAAACAGATTGGCTTCTATTTTTAAAGTCTTGGCACATCCTGCCCGCATTGCTATTATTCAGCACATTATGAAGCAAAATGCTTGTATATGCAATGATTTGGTAGAAGAATTGGGATTGGCACAAGCTACTATTTCGCAACATCTAAGAGAATTAAAAAGCATGGGCATTATTAAAGGAACCATTGAAGGAACCAGCGTATGCTATTGCATAGATGAAACCGTGTGGCTTACGCTAAAAAACGAATTGCTTGTGTTTTTTAAAGATGATGTAAGTGTTAAGAAATGTTGCTAGAGCATTTTTTTAATTCTATTAATCGTAATATTGCAATAAAACAATTTAAAATTCAATAACATGAAATTATCAACCATTAAAGAAATTTTACCAAGATTGGAAAATGTTGCATTTCAATTAGAAAATGGAGCGTTTGTACCTGAACATTTTCACATAACAGAAGTAGGACAAATCACCAAAAAATTTATTGATTGCGGCGGGGTGGTTCGCACCGAAAAAGTGGTAAATTTTCAATTATGGAATGCCGATGATTACAACCATCGATTAAAGCCTGCCAAACTTTTAAACATTATTAAACTTTCAGAAGAAAAATTAGGTATCGAAGATGTTGCAATTGAAGTGGAATATCAAGCGGAAACCATCGGCAAATATGATTTAGATTTCAATGGAAAAACTTTTGTATTGAAAAATAAAACTACGGCTTGCTTGGCAGAAGATGCTTGCGGAATTCCATCTGAAAAACAAAAAAAGAATTTAGCAGATTTATCTGTCAATACTAATAATTCATGCACTCCAGGCAGCGGATGTTGTTAATTTAAACCGTTTGATTATATGTATCCAATCTTATCGAAAACCGTTAAAAGCTTACCTTCTATTCCGGCAGAACGGAAAATTATTTTACAACCGCTTATCGATTTTGTGCAGCAAAAAATAGCAGATAAACAAGAAATAAATATAAACTTTATTTGTACACACAATTCGCGCAGAAGTCATTTCGCACAAATTTGGGCACAAGTAGCTGCGGCGCATTTCCATATTCCTCATGTACAATGTTATTCCGGTGGAACAGAAACAACTGCAGTGTATCCAACGATAGTAGATACTTTGCAAAATCAAGGTTTTAATATTCTTAAATTATCCGAAGGAAATAATCGCGTTTATGCGATAAAATACAATGAAAACAGCAATCCGATTATTGGTTTTTCAAAAAAATACGACGATGATTTTAACCCAAAATCAGCATTTGCAGCAGTGATGACTTGTTCACAAGCAGATGGTGGTTGCCCTTTTATTTCCGGAGCTGAAAAAAGAATACCTATTACATTTGAAGACCCAAAAATAGCTGACAATACGCCAGAGCAATCAAAAGTTTACGCTGAACGCAGTTTGCAAATTGCAGCTGAAATGTTTTATGTTTTTTCAAAAATCAATTTATAAAATGCAACCGAAACTTAAATTTTTAGATCGATACCTCACATTATGGATATTTTTAGCAATGGCGGTTGGCGTGTTGTTGGGCAATCTGTTTCCAGACATCTCCAAAATTTTCGACAATTTATCAACAGGCACTACCAATATTCCATTGGCAATTGGATTGATTTTGATGATGTATCCGCCATTGGCAAAAGTAGATTATAACTTACTACCAAAAGCATTCAAAGATAAAAAAGTAATTGGCATTTCATTATTGTTGAATTGGGTGGTTGGTACGCTATTAATGTTTGGTTTAGCTGTTTTATTTCTACGAAACGACCCTGATTATATGACCGGTTTAATTTTAATTGGTTTGGCAAGATGCATTGCAATGGTGATTGTGTGGAGCGATTTAGCAAAGGCAAACCGAGAATATACAGCAATGTTGGTGGCTTTAAACAGTGTTTTTCAGATACTTTCATACAGTTTTTTGGTGTGGTTGTTTATCAACGTTTTGCCTGCTCAAATAGGATTGGCACAATTCAACGTAAGTGTGTCGATGAAAGATGTTACAGAAAGTGTATTGATTTATTTGGGTATTCCGTTTGCAGCAGGCTTTTTGAGTCGATACCTTTTGATAAAATTAAAAGGCGTTGAATGGTTCAACAGAAAATTTATTCCAGCTATTTCGCCACTTACTTTATATGCGTTGCTGTTTACAATTGTGTTAATGTTCAGTTTAAAAGGCAATAAAATAATTGAATTACCATTGGATGTGCTTAAAGTGGCCATACCATTAATCATTTATTTTGTGTTGATGTTTTTTGTAAGCTTCTTTGTCAACAAAGCTTTAAAAGTTCCTTATGATAAAAATGCTTCGATTGCATTTACCGCCACAGGCAATAACTTTGAATTGGCAATTGCGGTTTCAATAGCGGTTTTCGGCATTCATTCGCCGCAAGCATTCGTGGGTGTAATTGGGCCATTGGTAGAAGTTCCAGTGTTGATATTACTGGTAAAAGCCAGTTTGTGGTTGCAAAAGAGGTTTTACAGCTAAAATGTAGTAGAAAATGGAAAAAGATGCTTCTTTAAAAGATATTGCTCAACTATTTTTAAAATTGGGCGTTATTGGTTTTGGTGGTCCTGCTGCTCATATTGCTATGATGCAAAAAGAAGTTGTTGAAAAAAGAAAATGGCTTACCGAACAACACTTTTTAGACTTGATAGGTGCCACCCATTTAATTCCGGGGCCCAATAGTACCGAAATGGCGATTCATATTGGGCACGAAAAAGGCGGTTGGAAAGGTTTGATTGTTGCAGGTCTTTGTTTTATTTTACCTGCTGTTTTTATTACAGGATTTTTTGCTTATCTCTACAAACAATACGGACAACTTCCAGAAGTGCAACCATTTATTTACGGGATAAAACCAGCCATTATTGCCATTATTATTGGAGCCATTTTTCCACTGGCAAAAAAATCGTTAAAATCAACATTGCTTATTCTTATCGGAATCGGGGTTTTAGTGGGTTCTTTATTAGGAATAAATGAAATATACTTGATGTTTGGTGCAGGGTTTCTGGCATTGATTTTAGCCTATTTTAAAAACAAAAAGCCACATGCTTTCACCAGCTTTTTTCCAATTACCCTCTTACAAATTTCAAATGTAGCTTTACTTTCTGCAACCAATGCCAACTTATTTTGGATTTTTCTAAAAATTGGCGCAATACTTTATGGAAGCGGTTACGTTTTATTTGCATTTCTAGACACAGAGTTAGTGGCAACCGGACTTTTAACAAAACAACAATTGATTGACGCCATTGCAGTGGGGCAATTCACTCCCGGACCAGTTTTTTCATCTGTAACTTTTATAGGTTATCAAATTAATGGTTTTTCAGGCGCAATCGTTTCAACCATAGCGATATTTTTACCCTCATTTGTGTTCGTGGCGTTGCTCAACCCTATTGTTAGGAAAATGAGAAATTCTAAGCTGCTATCAGTCTTTTTAGATGCCGTGAATGTAGCTTCTGTTGCCTTGATTGTAGCCGTTTGCTTTGAAATGGGTAAAGATACCATTACGGACTGGCGCACCATTTTAATTGCTTTTATAAGTATTGCAACTGTATTTAGCTTCAAAAAAATAAACAGTGCAGTTATAGTTTTGGGTGGTTCCGTTTTGGGGTGGTGGTTTTTTTAGATCATTCTTCAAAATTAAAAATAATTTTTTCGGAGGATAATCAACATTTCTGCCGCTATGATTTCTTCGCTTTAATCATGGCTTCGAGCTGGTCCCACATTTCTTCCGGAATCGCTTCTAATAAATTAAATTGCCCGGCTCCTTTAAGCCATTCGCCACCATCAATGGTAATCACTTCGCCATTCATATAAGCCGAAAAATCCGACACTAAATAAGCGGCTAAATTTGCCAATTCCTGATGATCACCAACACGTTTTAGCGGCACTTTTTTGGCCAAATCAAATTTATCTTTTAAATCGCCCGGAAGCAACCTGTCCCAAGCACCTTTGGTTGGGAAAGGTCCTGGAGCGATGGCGTTCGAGCGAATACCATATTTTGCCCATTCTACCGCAAGACTTCTCGTCATGGCCAAAACACCCGCTTTTGCCGTTGCTGACGGAACCACATAAGCTGAACCTGTCCAAGCATAAGTAGTTACAATATTTAAAATTGTAGCATTTTTTTGTTGGATATCAATCCAATGTTTTCCAAACGCTAACGTGCAATTTTTAGAGCCTTTCAACACAATATCAATCACCGTATCAAAGGCGTTCGCGGATAATCTTTCGGTTGGAGAAATAAAATTTCCCGCAGCATTATTGAGCAAAACATCTACTTTTCCATATTTTTTCAGCACTTCATCAAGCATGACTTCCACTTGTTCATAATGGCGAACATCGCAAGAAACGGGCAAACATTCGCCACCAGTTTCCTTCACTAATTCTTCAGCGGTAACTTCTAACTTGTCTAAATCGCGCGAGGTAATGGCAGTTTTGGCCCCTAATTCCATAAAATATTTCGTCATTGCTTTCCCAAGACCACTTCCGCCACCGGTAATCACAATTACTTTATCTTTTAATGCGTCGTCGCGTAACATTTTTGCTTTGAAATCCATAAAAAAATATTTAAAGTTGCTACTAAAATAGGGAATATTTAGGAGGTAAGATTTTTTTTATCACATAATTGTACAAAATCGTGCAGTTGTTTTTGGCGCAATACTTCAAACGCTAAACGATGTAATTGTTATGATTTTTCTAGTGAAAAAAGTCGGCTCGAGCTTTTCACATATCCTTTTCATCACTAACTTTGATGTATACTCATCATTCATATACGACATACCTTAAACAAAAAAGACAAGTTAGCAGCTTGTTTTTTTTTTTACAAAACTATTGTTTTATTGTGTTCGTTTTTTCATAAATACCATATAAGTTCCTTCCGGATATTTTTTTAAGGCTACTTTTAAAGTGTCATTAGGATTTGCTTTTTTCATCACAAAAAACATATCTTCTTTATTATTTCGCAATAAGGCAATGGAGTTACTACCACTAAATGTTATTGTATCTCCCTTTTGTTTTAGAGAAAGTTTTGTTTCTGGTTTGGTAACAATTTTTAACTTGTAATTATCATTTAAGACTAAAGAATCTTTAGGAACATTATCATAAAAATCTACATAAATTGACTCTCCGCCTTTGGAAGGTTTTTTATGACGACCAGTGATAATTTCAATATCCCACTTTGTTGGAATTTTATATATTAAGAAAACCGTATCGTTAGTCTGAAAACTCTCATAAGCAGGTCTCCATTTTTGTGTAAGATGAGAGCCAAGCGGGTCATTGTCATAATCATTAATCTTAAGATAATCTTTTACCCGTCCAAAAGCTACACCTTGAATTTCGGTGGTTTCAGCAAGTTTTTTACCTTCGTTCCAAACTAAATTAAAAAAAATTAAAACTCCGACTATCAATAATAGTAAAATAAAAAGATTTTTTTTCATATTATTCAATTAAAATGCAAAAATAATTGGAGCAAGCTCAGGTTGCGTAGCTATGATAATAGTCCCAACAACAACTGCTACAAGATTTACCACAATTCGATTTGGATAAAAACTAAAATTAGCATTTGTTGTTTGCCCATCTTTATTTGTATATCCGACTGATGTATTCAATTGATTTGCAATTGAGACTCCTGTGGACACATTAGTTGTTCCATTTGTAAAACCAACAGAAAAACCTATGGAGGAGAATTCTATAGTCGAATTTAAGCTGCCAAAATAAGTTGTTGTAAATGAACTCAAATTACCATCAGATGAAAACGTTGGTTCAACATGTAAATGCCGCCGCCTAACCAATATCGCTTAATGTCAGATTTTAGACTAGTGGATGTGATAGAAAATTCAGCCGGACCATAAGCACCTTGATAATAATTTACTGTATAGGTACCTGGTGTCAGGTTAACTAATTTGCCCAAACAACCATTCTCTGAACTTTCATAAACGTAGAGGTTGGTAACATTCCTAGCACCTTTTTTTAAAGTTGCGGAAGGGGACATATAATTTCCAAAATCAGGATTATAATATTGTTCTCCTGTAAATTTTAAGTAATAATTGCCAGCTGTTGTAATTGTAAAATTGTAGGGTGCCGAATCAGTTGCCGAAAAATATTTTGCCCCGTGTGAATTAATATTGTAATTTATTCGGTTCTCTAATTTAGTGGGATCTGTGTAAAAACTTAATGCTCCATTCCCCATTAATTGATTGTTTTGAGCGGAATAAGTATTGGATTCAAAATCATAAACAACACATCCGCCGGTTGGATAAATAATTTGTTGCAATACCCCGTTTGTCGTTTTGATATTGTCTGCAGATTCTCCGGGAGCGACAACAGAGCATCCCATCTTGGAGTACCCCCAGTAATCGGTTCCGCTACCTGAACTATCAAATAACCCGGACTGCCGATATTTAAATTGATAGATTTCACTGTGTAGTTCATCGATGGTGCTTTTAGTAAGTAGGTCAGCAAAATTATCATACGTAAATTTTACTAAAGCAGTGTTTAAAAAATCATAAACGGTCATCCTCCAATAGGTTGTTCGATTGGTGCCGCCAAGTGTAGGGGCAATGCTTAAATCAAATTCCACCTTTCCGATACCTTCAGAGATTACCCTTTTTAAAAAATTGAATTGATAATTACCAGGATAAGTCTGAGAAACATATTCGTATTTTACCACAAAAACGCCATTCATATCCTTGATAGAGGTGAGATGAAATACATTATTTATATTAACTGCAGAACCTCCACTAGAGTGGTCGTAGCTGTCTGTAGTGGTAAAATCATACAGAAAACCATTTACATCTTGTATTTTAAATTGTGTTAATTTACCGTTATCTGTAATAACGTCCACGGTAACGACTTCACCGTTATTCTCTAATACCGATGCGGTATAGACACTTCCTGACTTCTGAATAATAAATTTTCCGCTATTCCCTAAAAAGTTAAATTCATAAATGTTTGGCTCTGCCGAGTAACCTAAGTTCAGGCGGTTTTCGTCAGGAACGGTAAAGTTATCTCGATATACAACACCGGCGCTCTTATAAAAACTCCACCCTTTACCTGCATCACCAATATTTTTATTGTAAATAGAAATATTAGAAGGGTGGTAGGTCAATAGGAAATTTAATTTTAACTTATTGGATCGCGTACCCATGGTGTAAAGAGGAATGCTGATTTTGGGAGTTCCGGTGGATAAATCTACATGATACCGGTCATACATAATTTGTGATTGAGCGGTATTGTTTCCCTGCGATAACATAAGTTGAGGCAGGAGGAGAACAATCCATAATATGAGGTAAGTAATGTTTTTAATCATGGCTTTTCTAGTTTTTGATAATTTTAACTCCGTTTTCTTGGACATCGGTCGTAACGTGTATAATGTAAGCGCCGATTGGTAGTCCGCTTAAATTAATCGGAATCGTACGATTTCCGTTTAAGGTTATACTGTTGAGTAGTCTGCCTCCCAAGTCATAAACTGTAGCAGTACCTTTCACGTAATCGTACCCCAAAACCACATTGGTATAACTTGATGTTGGATTGGGGAAAGCTTCTAACGGGAGTTTTTCTGGCTTTTTCTTTTCTTTGTCATACAGCTTAACTGCCCAAAAGTCGGTTTTCCCTATTGTTTTTTTTCGAGCCCGGTTGGGGCGAGACGCGTTAGACATACCCACCATTAAATAACCGCCGTCACGTGTAATAAATGCCTTTCGTAAAAGATCACGCCCCCCGCTACCTACTGATTTTGACCATTTTTGGTCACCTTCCTCCGAAAGCTTCATGAGTACAAAATCGTTAAGTTGCTCAGAGCTGGCTACCTTTTTAGTAGATTTACTTGAAACACCTATGATAATGGTGTTGTCACTATCTTCCACTAAAGAAGTGGGTTGGTCAAAAGGACCAAAATTGTAGGTTTGTTCCCATAACAAGTTACCCAACGATCCTATTTTCAATAGCCAGATGTCCGAACCATCTTTTGCGAAAGAGCTGTTGGAGCTTCCGGCCGCTAAATAGTTTCCGTCTTGCGTGACTACGAGAGAAAATAATTCATCTGTTCCGTTACCTCCAAATGTTTCTTCCCAGATGACATCTCCATTTTCATTTAATTTAATTATCCAAAAATCACAGGTGAGATTGTCGTCCAATTTATGATCAGAAGAGGGCGAATTGGTTGTTCCGCCGATAACAATTTCTTGAGATTCCGTTATCAAACCTGTTTTTAGAACATCTTCATAGCGACCTCCAAACGTTCGTTCCCAGATAATATTTCCTTCTTTATCAATCCGTACAATCCAATAGTCTAGTCCTCCTTCGGAATTACTTTCTTTGAATTCAGAAATATTGGATGATGAAGAGCCAAATAACAAATAACCACCTTTGTAAGGTAAAATCTTAGTAAGAATGTCGCTACCCCTTCCTCCAAGAGTCTTTTCCCACTGCACATTTCCGCTGGCATCTAATTTTACAATCCAAAAGTCCTCCTGACCAAGACAATTTAGTTTTTTTACACTTTCTTTAGAAGGGCTATCGGAAGTGCCTCCCAGCAAAAAACCGCCGTCAGAAGTAAGACACACCGAATAGAGCATATCGCGTCCTTCGCCTCCAAAGCTTTTTTCCCATTCAGCATTTCCGTGTTCATCCATCTTCCATATCCAATAATCCAGATGGCCAAACTCTTTAGATTCTTTTGTCCCGGACTGTCCCGAAAGCGAACTTCCTGCCAATAGAAAACCATAATCTGCCGTAGGTAAAGCATCTAATAAGTAATCAGCTTGCTTACCACCATACGATTTTTCCCAATCAATGTCTTGGGCAAAATGAGGCGAAATCGCAGCCAGAGAAAAAATCAGTAGCGCTTTTTGAAATGTAGTGTTAATCATGATGTTGTATTTATTAATTGCAAGTATAAATTAAAAACATACCAAAGCATTACGGGTTTCCGTAATCTCAAAGAAAATCAATAAAAAAGTGTGGTAGAAAAACAATTAAGGTTTACAATGAGTACAGAAACCTTAACGGAATAAACTTACAAATAAAATATTAGAAAAACAAGATCAGTTGTTAATTTCAAAAAATCGATTGTGAACATTCAACAACTTAAGTCAAGAACTTTAAACTTTAAACCTCAAACCCTCCATTTTCCAACTCTCACTACTAACTACTAACTGCTAACTCCTCACTTCCCCATATCTTCTCCCACTCTTCCTTATGGATACTTTATGTTTTAGCCCACTTTGTTAAATTCTTTAACATTTTATCTTAAAATGCGAGGATTTCATTGTTTTCATAGGTTGCAGTGCGCTAACTTCTTCCAGTCAAAGTCCGGTGTAATCACAAAATTCAGGCACGCTAACGAACTGATCTGCACTTTTTCCGAAATGAATTTTACTTTTTTGATAAGTAACCGACTTTGCTTATAAGATTTTCCGGTGATTAACTGCACATCCTTCGGATAAATGCACACTCTGGACGCTTTTGTTTTCATAAATTATTAAATTTTATAGAAACCAAATTTCAATGCGTAAATCCGTCAATATTCACAACTTGGGATAAGGTTGGGTACGATTTTTAAAAAATGCTGATACTCATCCTAATTCAATATAGGTCATTTGCGGTCGTCTAAACCCCCGCACCATTGCAGTTGTCAATCAATCACTTAAACTTTGCCTTGTCAATCAATCAGTTGCAACATTTGGTGGCATAGTATTAATCATTAAATTTTTTAAATTATGGCAAAGCAAAAAGGCCTTGTTAAATTAAAAGGCACACTCGGAGACATCACATTCTACAAATCTAAAGATGGGTATGCAGCTCGGGAAAAAGGAGACTTGAGCGGTTCTCGTATCGCATTAGACCCCGCTTTTCAGAGAACAAGAGAAAACAATGCTGAATTTGGTAGAGCGGGAAAGGCAGGTAAACTGTTACGTGTGGCATTCATGTCGCAAATTGCAGGGGCAAAAGACGGTCGCATGGTAAGCCGCTTAACTAAAAAAATGGTTGAAGTCATCAAAGCCGATGCAATCAACGACAGAGGATTACGCAATGTTATTGACGGAGAGGCAGAAATGTTGACTAATTTTGAATTCAACATCAATGGTAAATTGGCAGCTACTTTTTTTGCACCCTACACGGCAAACATTCGCCACCAGTTTCCTTCACTAATTCTTCAGCAGTAACTTCTAACTTGTCTAAATCGCGCGAGGTAATGGCGGTTTTGGCTCCTAATTCCATAAAATATTTCGTCATTGCTTTCCCAAGACCACTTCCGCCACCGGTAATCACAATTACTTTATCTTTTAATGCGTTGTCGCGTAACATTTTTGCTTTGAAATCCATAAAAAAATATTTAAAGTTGCTACTAAAAAAGGGAATATTTAGGAGGTAAGATTTTTTTTTGATTTTATTTTAAAAGATTTTACGCAACTAAAATCTATTTCTGGAATCTAAGTTAAAAAACACCAACATGAAAAAATTATTTTATCTTCTTTTAACTACAACGTTGTTTACAAGTTGTATTTTTTTAAATAATTCTTCCGACGATTTTGTTCCAACGGGAAATGAGTATCGACCAGTGGTGATGAATCGTGCTAATTTTGAAAGTTCTGTAGCGCTTTTGCCACCGAAGCCGATAGAAAATTCGGGAAAAATTTATGTTAGAGGACAGCTCTTGTTTATTAACGAAAAAAGAGAAGGTTTTCACATTTTTAATTATGAAAATCCTTCTAGTCCTATTCCTATAGCGTACATTCAAATTCCGGGAGCAACCGATTTGGCTATGAGAGAAGGAACCATTTACATTAATCAGGCGGTTGATTTGGTTACAATTCAGTACGGAATTGATTCTCAAAATTTTACTATTACCAATCGCAACCGAAATATTTTTCCGCAAATGCTGGACCCAAATGGTTTTTTAGGCGAACATGGATCTGACGAAATTATTGTGAATTATGAACAACTTTAAAAATTTTATCATGAGAAAAATATTAATCTTTCCGTTTATTTTGCTGTTCTTTTTGATGGGTTGTTCTGCTGATAGTGATTCTAACTCCAGAATTGACGGAGTAGGAGGTTCATTAGCGATTTTTGCGTTAAGCGGAAATTATTTATACACGGTTGACGAATCGAAATTAAATGTCTTTTCATTGTTGAACCAAAATGAACCTGTGAAAGTAAATGACATCCCGATTGGTTGGAATATTGAAACTTTGTTTGCCAATGGTGATAAATTATATATCGGTTCGAGAAATGGAATGTTTATCTATTCTATTGCCAATCCGGAAAATCCCGTAAAATTATCAGAAGCACAACACTTTACAGCTTGTGATCCAGTGGTGGCAAACGACACCCATTCTTTTGTGACGCTACATTCTAATACTAATTGTGGCAATAATTTAAACGTGTTAATGGTTTACGAAACCACCGATGCTACTAACCCGCAACTAATTCATCAACGTAACTTGGTGTCACCAAAAGGGCTGGGTTTGTATGACAATTATTTGTTTGTATGTGATGATGTGATTAAAATTTTCGATGTACGAAACCCGGAAAATCCCGTATTAGTAAAATCTTTAAATGTGCAAGCTTTTGACGTCATCATCACCGGAAATAATTTATTTACCATAGGCGAAAATGACTTGCAGCGTTTTAGCTTAAATCCTTCGGATGTAAATGATATTGAGCATTTGAGCCAAATAAATTTTTAGAAAAAGTGCCACTAATCTATGTCTTATTGATGATTTTAGGGAACTATTTCTCCATCTTTTATAATGGTTTTTTCTGAAACAAAATTATGGGCATTATCAAAAGGATTTTTAGACCATATAATTAAATGGGCTTTTTTGCCTATTTCTAAACTTCCTGTTTCATTTTCAATTCCAATTGCTTTTGCGCCGTTGTAACTTGCAATTTTGAAAATATCGGCAGTTTTAAAACCATATTTTGATAAAATGATGAGTTCTGAAAGATTTACTTTTCCACCGTTTGGCATATCCGAACCTAAACGTATTTCAATTCCTGAATCGTGCATCTTTTTGACGTATTGCATCATTAAGTTAAAATTTTCCTGGCACCTTTTTCTTTGTTTCTCCGTAAGTGATGTGTCTTTTACTTGGGTAAAGAAGGTGGGTTCAAACTGTACAAAAAGGCGATGAAGCGTGGTGGAAAAAGTAGCGTTGTTTTGCCTCAGATTTTTAATAAACGCTTTCATTTCTTTGTGTTTATTTTCTTTAATAAAACGAAATTGTTCTAGGAAAAATTCAATGACTCTGCTTTCTGTGTTGAGTTCGCCAAAATTGGTTTTGAACTGGTTGTCGAGTCTTACCCAATCGTCGTCAGTTGTAATAACGCTGTTTGGAATTAATGCTAAATGTTCATAGTTTTTCAGTCCCTTCTCAAGGGTTTGAGGTATCGTCAAATATTCTGGGTTGAAATCACCGATATGGCCATAGGTTTTGATGCCTAAACTATCAGCAACTTTAATGATGCTCGAAAATTCGGGTTCCTTTAACCGATGATAAAGTTTAATGTGTTTAATTCCTAATTGGGAATATTCTACTATTTTTTGCGACGCCATTTCTGACGAAGTAACTTCGGTGTGACCTATATAAGGGGTTCTAGTATCTTTTGAAATTAAAGCCCCACCACAAACGATAAAGTCCACATTATTGGGAGAAGAATTATTTTGCCAAACTACTAATTCCTTAACCCAGTTTTCGGGTTGTCCCATTGTCATTACTGTCGTTGTACCGTAAGGCAAATATTCATCCGAAAGCTTTTTTCTTAAAATATTTAAACTGTCTACTGGTAATATTTTCGGAGCTTTTTCATAATCGCCAAAAACATCGGTTGGATGAATGTGTGGATCGATGAATGATGGCGTTACTAATTTTCCTTTCGCATCAATAATGGTTCTGGCTTGATGCTTTTTTTTGGAAGAAATCATTACAATTTTGCCTTTTGAAATCAATATTGATTTTTTTGAAGATACTTTGCCGGACTTTGTATTTAAAATTTTTGCATTTAAAATAACAAGGTCATAATTGTTTTCGCTTTGACCTTTTTCGATGGCATGAAATTGAGAAAATCCTGCAAAAGATAAAAATAAGAGCAGTAAGTAAAATTGTTTCATGGTAACATTGATGAGATTTGCGGTGAGTTATTATTGCAATAAAAATTTGGCAAAAATGCCGATATACAACCTACCAAGCAAATAATTTATTTTAATCCTTCGATTTTTTATGCCAAAGCTCCCTTTTCTTATTTACAATAACAATCTTTCCATTCGGCGAGACAAACATTCGCGATAACTTTTGGCCACCGAAATTTCATGTTCCCCAATCATGATGTGGTGATCTTCGAGATAATCCACATTGGTTAAATTAATGATGAATGAATTGTGAACCCGCATAAACTCATCGGGAAGCCCATCTATAAGTTCTTTCAATGATTTGTAATAAATGTACTTTTTCCTTTTTGTAAAAATTTCAACATAGTTCCCCAAACCTTTAATGACTAGAATTTCGTCAAAAAACAACTTGATTAACTTTCTGTCAGATTTTATAAAAGTATATTTTACAGTATTCATAATGCCGATGTGAAATTCTAATAGACTACATTAGGAAGATTTTGTTACAATTATACTCCTTTCAAATTTAAATTGAAGCATTGTTCATTAGCGAGTGTATCTTTCGGAAGGATAAGAATAGGATTTTTTATTACAAAAAGTTTGTCGTGTTCGTCTTTCATATTCATAGATATGATAACTTTAAAAAGTTTTTCGCTGGATTTTACAATTCCGTTTCTTGTAAATTGATAATACCTTCCGCAATATTGGTATCGCGGAAAACCCGTACGCAAAGAATGGCTTGAATCGTAAACTGATACAATGCTAACAAAATCTGAAACTGCGTTAGTCAAATATATTAAAAATTGGAATAGTTTGATTATTGCGAGTCGAGAGATCATCGTAGAGCTCGGGCAAAAAAAAATTCTAATCAGGAAATTGCTTCGCCTGTTCGCTAATTGTTCAAATCCAAATTCAAAAAAAAATAATTCGAGAATTCGTGGCGAAAACGTATCAACATCAACAACATCAAAATCAAAAAAATCTTTGATCTGTGGCGAATAAAAAATTCCAATATCTAAATTCCAAGGAGAAATTAATTTGAGAATTCGTGGCTAACAGCAAATTCAAAAAACATAAAATTCAAAAAAATTATGTAAACTACTATTCCTGCAATAAAATATCTAAAATGGTAATCGCGGCATCGCTGATTTTGGTTCCGGGACCAAATACGGCAACAGCTCCAGCATCAAATAAATATTGGTAATCTTGTGCGGGAATGACGCCTCCAACGATGACCATAATGTCTTCACGCCCGTATTTTTTGAGTTCGTCAATGACTTGCGGCACCAAAGTTTTGTGGCCTGCCGCCAAAGACGAAACGCCTAAAATATGCACGTCGTTTTCCACGGCTTGTTTGGCAGCTTCGGCGGGAGTTTGAAATAACGGGCCAATGTCCACGTCAAAACCAACATCGGCATAACCGGTTGCTACCACTTTTGCGCCACGGTCATGACCGTCTTGTCCCATTTTTGCAATCATAATCCGCGGTCGTCTTCCTTCAACCGCCGCAAATTCGTCGGCTTTTTTCTTGGCCGTTGCAAAACTTTCATCGTTTTTAATTTCTTTGCTATACACGCCACTAAATGATTTAATTTGTGCTTTGTAACGTCCGAAAACCGCTTCGAGTGCATCGCTGATTTCTCCCAAAGTAGCGCGTTCGCGAGCGGCATTTACGGCTAATGCTAATAAATTTCCTTCGCCGGATTTTGCAGCTTCGGTTAATTGTTGTAATAAATTTTGAACTTCAGATTCGTTTCTTGACGCTCTAATTTTTTCCAAACGCTCGATTTGTGCTTTTCGAACCATTTGGTTATCAACGTCTAAAATATGCAGAGGGTCTTCCTTTTTTAATCGGTATTTGTTGACACCAACAATCACATCTTGCCCAGAATCAATTCGTGCTTGTTTTCTGGCAGCAGCTTCTTCAATTCGAAGTTTCGGAATTCCGGCTTCAATGGCTTTGGTCATGCCGCCTAATTCTTCCACTTCTTCGATTAATTTCCAGGCTTTATCGGCAATTTCGGCGGTTAATTTTTCTACGTAAAAACTTCCAGCCCAAGGATCAACAGTTTTGGTAATTTTGGTTTCTTCCTGAAGGAAAATTTGTGTATTTCTCGCAATTCTTGCCGAAAAATCCGTTGGCAATGCAATGGCTTCGTCTAAAGCATTGGTATGCAAAGATTGGGTTCCGCCGAAAGCTGCAGCACTGGCTTCGATTACGGTTCGTGCCACGTTGTTAAAGGGATCTTGCTCGGTTAAACTCCAACCCGAAGTTTGGCAATGGGTTCGTAATGCTAAAGATTTTTCGTCTTGCGGATTGAATTGCTTCAGTAATTTTGCCCAAAGCATTCTTCCGGCTCGCATTTTGGCAATTTCCATAAAATGATTCATACCAATCGCCCAAAAAAACGAAAGGCGAGGGGCAAACTCATCAATTTTCATTCCGGCGGCAAGTCCGGTTCTAATGTATTCCAAACCATCGGCTAAAGTGTAAGCCAACTCAATATCTGCGGTAGCTCCAGCTTCTTGCATGTGATAACCGGAAATGGAAATAGAGTTGAACTTCGGCATTTTTTTGCTGGTAAATTCAAAGATATCAGCAATGATTTTCATTGATGGCGATGGCGGATAAATGTAGGTGTTTCGCACCATAAACTCTTTCAAGATGTCATTTTGGATGGTTCCGGAAAGTTTTTCGGGAGCAACACCTTGTTCTTCAGCAGCTACAATATAAAAGGCCATAATCGGTAAAACAGCACCATTCATGGTCATGGAAACTGACATTTCATCCAGCGGAATTTGGTCGAAAAGAATTTTCATATCTTCCACCGAATCAATGGCAACACCAGCTTTACCAACATCTCCCACAACACGTTCATGGTCTGAATCATAACCGCGATGCGTGGGCAAATCAAATGCTATGGAAAGTCCTTTTTGTCCAGCAGCTAAATTTCTTCGGTAAAATGCATTACTTTCTTCAGCGGTAGAAAATCCGGCATATTGACGAATCGTCCACGGGCGACGAACGTACATCGTGGCATAAGGTCCGCGAAGATTTGGTGCAAAACCAGCTCCAAAATCTAAATGTTCTAAACCGTCTAAATCTTTTTCGGAATACGTTTTTTTTACGTCAATGCCTTCTGCTGTTGGGAACTTTTCTAAATTTCCAATTTGAGATGGACGACTTTCTACTTTCGACTTCTGACTTTCAGCTAAATGAATATGCTGGAGATTTTTTCTCATAATCAACTCTTTTTTGGCTTCAAAAATGGGGTGAGTTTTGCTTTTTTCTTCGAAATTAATTTTCGTATCGTTCGATTTCGCGGTCGTAAAAATTATTGGCTTCTTCAATTAAATCTTCCATAATTTGATTGAGTTCTGCTTCGTCTAAATCTTCGGCGTCCTCCAAAAATTCCACTTCATCATCTTTTAAATTGATGATAAATCGAGGATAATCCATGTGGATGATGAAAATATCATCCGGAAAATCGGTATTGTCGCCTAATAAAAATTTTGGTAATTCCATTTGAATTATGAGTTATGGATTTATGAATTGTTGCTAAAGTAAGTTAATATACTACTCGCTTTTAACTATTCACTTTCAATTATTAATTTTTTCGTGAGATAATTAAAGCGAATATACAAAAATATGGCGGCAACTGTCAAGCCTGCCAAAAGTCCGATCCAAATTCCGGTGGCTTGAAGCGAAGTATATTTTCCTAAATAAAAAGAAATGGGAAAACCCACAATCCAATATGCTGCAAAGGTGATGTACATTGGGATTTTTACATCTTGCAATCCTCTCAAAGCCCCTAAAACTGCTACTTGGATTCCATCTGAAATTTGGAAAATTGCGGCAACCAAAAGTAATTTTGCCGCAATTTTTATTACTTCTAAATTGTCTGCTGCTAATTCGGGGTTGTTCATATTCAGGAAGAAATGCGGTAAATATTGGTGAAAAATTACAAAGGCAATTCCGAAAATCGTTTCGATAATGATGACCAATAAAAAAATCGATCTGGCTACGACTAATAATTTGTTAAAATCCCGTAAACCCTTTTGATTACTCACACGAATCATTGCGGTAACGCTTAATCCCATGGCAAACATAAACGTTGCCGATGCTAAACTTAGTGCAATTTGGTTTGCCGCCTGACTGGTTTTTCCCAACGAACCCGAAAGCCAAATCGCTGCCGTGAAAAGTGCGACTTCAAAAAACATTTGTAAAGCCGAAGGTAATCCCAAAGCAATTATTTTTTTGGAAGTGGCTTTCTCCAGATTTTTAAAACTAAATCCTTCAAAATATTGTTTTAATTTTTCTTTGCGGGATAAGATGACGTGCATGAAAACTACCATCATAATGCGCGAAATAACGGTTCCTACTGCAGCTCCAATAATACCTAATTTCGGGAAAATCCAAATGCCGTAAATGAGTAAATAATTTAAAATCACGTGAACCACATTGGCCATGATAATCGCGTACATCGAGTATTTTGTCATCGAAAGTCCGTCGGCAAATTGCTTGTAACCTTGATACGCTACAACGGGAATCATCGAAAATCCAACCCAATCAATATAAGGTTTTGCCAACACAATCACTTCTTCGGGTTGTCCCATGAAATACATAAGCGGTTTGGCAGCAACGATTATGGAAAACAACATAAGCCCTAAAATCGTGCATAAAAATAGCCCGTGATGAAATGTTTTTTTTATATTTTCAGAATTTCCTTCAGAATCGCTTTGTGCAATAATTGGCGTCAATGCGGTAGAAAATCCAATTCCTAAAGAAATGGCGACAAACATAAAACTGTTGCCCAAAGAAACTGCCGCTAATTCTGCCGAACCTAATTTTCCGACCATCACATTATCCACAATTCCAATTAAAGTATGACCCAACATTCCCAAGATAATTGGGTATGCGAGTTGAAGATTGTATCGAAATTCTCGGGTATAAATATGCAGATTCACGGTAAAAATTTTCCGGCAAAGATAATTTCAAAAGTCAGTTTCGGAGCAGTTTTTGCTTAAAATGTTTTGCCTCATATCTAAAACTTTATACAATTTTTTTGCAACGTTATAGAATCACCATTTTTTGTGTTAATTTTTAACAATACTTTAAAAATTAAGCAGTAAAACGGATGTTTTTTTAGTGTTAATTTTACACCAACTAACCATTTTAATCTTTTTATTATGAAAAATTTAAAACAACTAACGAGTGCGTTTGCCGTTTGCTTCGCCTTGTTTACTACAAATGTTCAAGCGCAAGATGCACTTCCGGCTGATGTAACGGAAAATTATGATTCAGGATTTCGTTTGGGCTTCGGACTAAATACCGGATATGTTTTTGAAGATCCATATGGATTTGCACTTGGTGGAGATGTTCGTTTGCAGTATGATTTCAACCGAAGATATTCGGTAACCCTAACTACAGGATTTACCAATATGTTTGTACCAGGTGACGATTTAGGATTTATTCCTGCCAAAGCTGGTTTCAAAGCCTTCGTTTGGGAAGATCGTTTCTACATTTTAGGAGAAGCTGGAGCGGCTTTTGCGGTAACCAATGATTATAACGAAACCAGTTTGTTGTTGGCTCCCGGAATTGGTTATGCCAATAAATATTTTGACGCCAGTATCCGTTATGAGCATTACAATAATTTCCCTACTGCTGACGGAAATGAAGGCGTGGGACAAATTGCTTTGCGCTTAGCATACGGTTTTAGACTATAAAATAAAAGTTAGTAGTGAACTTAAAAGCCCCGAAATTTTTTATGTTTCGGGGCTTTTTTGTTATTTTTCGTTAGACAATTCCGTTCGGTAAAGGTTGATATTTTCCTTCACTTTATCTTCTAATTCAGGAAATTTAATGTCTTGATATTTTGAGAGTTCGTTAAAAATAGTTTCTAGAAAAATAACTCGTGTCATCTTTTTATCATCAGCCGGAATCACAAACCAAGGCGCATTTTTGGTACTACTTTTATTGATGGCTTCCTCATAAAATTGCTGGTAATCATTCCAAAATCCGCGTTCTTTTAAATCTCCCGGCGAAAATTTCCAATTGTGTTTTTCCTTATCCAAACGGCGCAACAACCGCTGGCGTTGTTCTTCTTTGCTTAAATGCAGGAAAAATTTCAATACAATAGTACCGTTTTGCGCCAAATGATTCTCAAAATTCACTATTTGCTCCAAACGCTTGCCATAAAAATCTTCCGGAATATCTTCAACTGAATTAATTCCCGGTAAATTCTCGTTCAAAATATATTCTTTGTGAACCCGCGTCACCAGCACATTTTCATAATGCGTTCTATTAAAAACCGCAAATTTTCCTTTTTCCGGCAACGCAATATAATGTCGCCACAAAAAATCGTGTTCCAACTCCGTAGAATTAGGCGTTTTAAAACTATGCACCACAACACCTCTCGCGTTAAATTCCTTAAAAACCTCCCGAATCAAACTGTCTTTCCCCGAAGTATCCATCCCTTGAATGCAAATCAAAACCGCATATTTATTATGAGCATACATCATATCTTGCAGTTCCGCCATCTTTTTCCGCGTTTCCTTAAAATGTTTTTTTTGCACCTCTTCGTCCATTTCCAAAGACGTTTTCGTAGGAATATCCTTTAATGAAATAGGTTGCGTAACCTTAAATCTATCCGTGTCAAAATGTTTCATAGTCCATAATTTAACGCTAAATATAAATAATTATCTTTATACAATTTTGATTTGGGCAGCATTTCCCGTTTCCGCTACAATCTTTTTGTTAATTGCTCCGGATTTGAATCCGGGCAATCTATAAAAAGGATTTCCACTGCTCCCGAAATTTCGGGACGGGGCTGCAAACCCTGCTAAATTTCACCAATGGTAAACAACATGAAAAAATTAAAATTAGAACTATTCCTCAAAATCATCGGTATCGGTTCGGCTTCAGGATTAATTTTCAAAGACAATCATTTATTCATCATTTCCGATAATGCTTCAGTTTTATACCAACACTATCTCGATGAAAATCAATTACAGCAACATTCCGTAATCGAAATCCCAAATGCACCAACCGAAAATATTCCTAAAAAAATTAAACCCGATTTTGAAGCCATCACCACTAACGGAACTGACTATTTTCTCTTTGGTTCTGGAAGTACCCAAAACCGCAAAAAGCTAATCGCGTTTCAACCCAATACTAAAAAAAACACCGAAACCGATTTGACTTTGCTCTACGAAGCCATGCAAAATTTCGCCGAAATCAATCCCGAAAACTTCAACATCGAAGGCGTTATTTATACCGAAAAATGTTGGTATTTCTTCAATCGTGGCAATGGAGACAAGTCACAAAACGGCATTTTTATCGTTACCGGAAACCTTACAGACGAATTTTCGATCGTTTACAATAAAATAAAATTACCGAAAATCAACAAAATCCCAAGCAGTTTCACCGATGCGGTTTGGCACAACAATACCATTTATTTTCTCGCTGCTGCGGAAAATACTTCGTCCACTTACCACGATGGAGAAGTTGCCGGAACCTTAATTGGCGCCATCAACCCCGAAAAAATGAAGGTTATTTTTACCAGAAAAATTTCCGACAAAAATAAATTTGAAGGCTTGAGTTTCTTCCGCGAAAGCGAAAATAAAATAGAATTTTTGCTTTGCGAAGACAATGACAGCGAGGTACTTTCCACAGAAATTTTTAAGTTGACTTTGCCCAAATAAAATTTTTTCAACCTCGTCCCAACCTTTTCCTCAAAAAAATGCTCTATATAAAAAAAGCAACATCGTGATAGACGAAAAATTAATAATTGCCTGCCGGAAAATGCAACGCGACGCTCAGAAAAAAGTGTATCAACTTCTCGCGCCACCGTTGTACAACACTTGCAAACGCTACCTCAAAAACGAAGAAGAAATTGAGGAAGCTCTTGCCGATGTTTTTTACATTATTTTCACCAAAATCGACCAACTCAAAGAAAATCATGCATTTTATTCTTGGAGTAAAAAAATTGCGGTAAACCAATGTTTGCTGGTGTTAAAGAAAAAATTAAACTTCAATATGTACCTCGAAGAAGCCCCACAAAGTTGGCAACCTGTCGCAATAGAAGACACAAATTTAGAAGAAGAAGATTTGCTCAATTTGCTCAATTTTATCCCGGAAGGCTGCCGAACGGTTTTTAACTTGTTTGCCATTGAAGGATTTGCCCACAAAGAAATTGCACAAATGCTCAATATTTCCGAAGGAACTTCGAAATCACAGTTGAATGTTGCCAAATCAAAACTGAAAGTTTTAGTGGAAGATTTGTATTACCAAAAAAGAAAAATGTAATGGAAAGTCAAGATAAATTGTACCAATCTTTTAAAAATGCCGCCGAAAATACGGTGCAAAAGCAATTTCCGGCGATGGAAAAAGTGTGGGAAAGAGTAGAGGAGAGGCTCGATAAAAAGGTTTTGAAGCAAGAAAATAAAACTTGGAAAAAGCTGGCGATTGCGGCTTCGGTTTTGTTGTTCACAGTTTTGGGTTACCAAATTTTTAACCGTGATGAAACCGAACAAGTTCAGGAAGAAAAAGTAGTTTCGGTTGAAGCGGAATCGGTTAGTAATGAAGAAGTTGTAGCGGAAACAGAAGCTGTAATTCCCGAAGAAAATGCACCAATCGTGAAAGATGCCGAAGTCATTTTGAAAAAACAAATAGAAAAAGAAGCGGTTGCAGTTAACGATGACATTGCAGTTCAAGATTCTATGGTTTCAAACGGAATGATTTCTGCTAAAGCGACCGATAAAAAAGTGGTAAACGAAACGGCTTTTGCTCAAAGAAAATTTGAAGCCGTTGGCGTGCAAAGAAATGAAATTGTTGTAGAAGAAACCGCTGTTGCTGCTGTTCAAGAAACAAAAGAACCGCCATTGGTTGTGATTGATGGCAAAGTTTCGAAAGAAAAAAAATACAGCAACGGTTTTTTACCTAAATCTGATTTTGAATCGGTAACATATTTGTCCAATCCGTTGTACATTATTAACGGTGAAGAATTTACAGAAAAGGAACTTTTTGGACCAAAACCCACCAGCAAATATGCACCTTTGAGCAAACAAAAAATTGTTTCAACTACTATTTTACAAGGCGAAGCTGCCGTAAATGCTTATGGCGAAAAAGGAAAAAACGGCGTGGTAATTATCACAACGAAGAAATAATTTTCAATCCTAAATCATATATCTAAAATCCTCAATCAACATGAAATCTTTATCCATCTTATTTTTTCTAATATTTTTCCAAATTTCAAACGCACAAAATATTGTTGTTTCGGAAAAAGAACGCGCCGAAAAACAATTTGAAATTGATGTAAAAAACAACCACCTAAAAATTTATGTGCAAGGCGGAATTGTTTCGGCAATTAAAAAGGAAGATGTAGATTTTGCTGAAAAACACGGATTTTATTACCACGAATTCGGGTGTTTAGCTCCCGCAAATCGCGATTATTACGAGCATTACAATCAATTGGTTTTTATACATTTGACGCAAAAATTTGGCACAGAATGGAAAAGTCAAGTTTCTGAAAGTAGTATTGGGTTTAAAGTTTAAAATTTCAGGTTTCAGGTTTTTCGAAACGGAAAATTGCGACTGAAAACTATTTCTCGATCTCCCGTAGGCTTTCCATTTTTTTCAATGCCAAAAATCCTTTGATGTCTTCAAAATGTTCTTTGACGCGTTTGTTACCAAATTCAAATACTTTTGTAGCCAAACCATCCAAGAAATCACGATCGTGAGATACCAATATCAAAGTTCCGTCAAAATCACGAAGCGCATCTTTGATAATGTCTTTGGTTTTCATATCTAAGTGGTTTGTTGGCTCATCGAGAATCAATACGTTTACAGGTTCGAGCAATAATTTCATCATCGCCAAACGTGTTTTTTCGCCACCCGAAAGTACTTTTACTTTTTTGTGAACATCATCGCCACCAAACATAAATGCACCTAACATATCTTTGATTTTTGTGCGAATGTCACCCACGGCAATTCTGTCAATTGTTTCAAAAACTGTGGCTTCGCCGTCTAACAATGACGCTTGATTTTGAGCAAAATATCCAATTTGAGCATTGTGTCCCACTTCTAATTTTCCTTCAAAATCAATTTCGCCCATAATGGCTTTAATCATGGTTGATTTTCCTTCCCCGTTTTTACCAACGAAAGCAACTTTTTGACCACGTTCAACTACCAAATTAGCTTCCTTAAAAACAACGTGATTGTCATAAGATTTTGACAATTCTTCCACCACCACAGGATATTGACCGCTTCGTGGCGATGGCGGAAATTTTAATCTCAACGCCGAAGTATCCACTTCATCCACTTCAATCGGTACAATTTTTTCTAACATTCTTACCCGCGATTGAACGGCATCAGTTTTAGAAAAAGTTCCGCGAAAACGGTCGATAAAGGCTTGATTATCTGCAATAAATTTTTGCTGTTCGTCATATGCTTTTTGCTGATGAACTCGACGTTCTTTGCGCAATTCGAGGTAGTGCGAATATTTGGCTTTGTAATCGTAAATTCTTCCCATCGTCACTTCAATGGTACGATTGGTAATGTTGTCCACAAAGGCACGGTCGTGAGAAATGACCATCACGGCTTTGGCAGAATTAATCAAAAATTCTTCTAACCATTGAATCGACTCAATATCCATATGGTTTGTGGGCTCATCGAGTAAAATTAAATCGGGTTTTTTCAATAAAATTTTGGCTAGCTCAATTCTCATTCGCCAACCTCCGGAAAATTCTGATGTTGGTCTAGAAAAATCTTCTCTGACAAATCCGAGTCCTTTTAGTACTTTTTCAACTTCGGCTTCATAATTAATTTCTTCGATGGAATAAAATTTCTCGCTCAATTCCGAAACACGCTCGATTAACTTCATGTAATCGTCGCTTTCGTAATCGGTTCTTACGGTTAATTCGTCATTAATTTTGTCGATTTCTGACTTCATCGCAAAAATTTCGGCAAAGGCTTTAGACGTTTCTTCCATCACGGTGCAATTGTCTTCGGTCAATAAATGCTGCGGAAGGTAAGCAATTACGGCTTCTTTTGGTGCCGAAATTCCACCTCTTGTAGGTTTATTTACTCCGGCGATAATTTTGAGAAGCGTAGATTTTCCGGCTCCGTTTTTGCCCATTAACGCAATTTTATCATTTTCATTGATGGCAAAAGTCACATCGCTAAACAAAACCGAACCGCCAAATTCAACGGCAACATCATTAACTGTAATCATTTATGAAGAAATTTTTCGGGAGAATATTTCCCGATTT
This sequence comes from Flavobacterium ichthyis, assembly GCF_009915155.1. Taxonomy (GTDB): domain Bacteria; phylum Bacteroidota; class Bacteroidia; order Flavobacteriales; family Flavobacteriaceae; genus Flavobacterium; species Flavobacterium ichthyis. The sequence continues at coordinate 209,849 of NZ_JAABLM010000004.1, forward strand.
TTGAGGTGCAAAGATAGATTTAATTTGAAAAAGAATGAGATTAAAATAATCATGAAAATTTATTCTTCGGAAAAGTTAATTTCGTCATCGTCCATTTCAAAAAAAAGTGGCTCAATCATGATTTTATCAGCGAGAATTTCGATTTTTTCTGTGATTTCGTTACAAAAAAATATGCGTTGCATTTTTTCCACACTTTCCGAAAGTCTTGCAATTACAGAATCGTGACGGTTTCTTAATAAAATATCGGCATCATCAATGGCAAAAAATTTAATGGTAGTCATGTTGAAACCTGCCGATGAAAACATGGCATTGATTTTTGTAGGTGTTCCAATTAAAATGTCGCAACCCGCAGAAATTTGGTTTTTATCTTCGTCCATATCGCTTTTTTCATACACGCCATAAACGCGCAAATTATTATAGCGATTGAAGTTTTTAAAAATTTCGAGCATTTCCAACACTTTTTCTTTAGTTTCCACCAAAATTAAAGTTCGGGTACTTTCGCCTTCCTGTTTATGCATTTTTTGGATGGCGTTGATGACGATGGTAGTGGTTTTCCCCGTACCTTTTGGCGATTGAATGACCAAATCTGCGCCACTTTTTATTGCAGAAAATGTTTCTTCCTGAAGGAAATTTGCTTCTTCAAATCCGTTTTCGATTAAAGATTTTTGAAGATTTGGGTTTATTTTTTTTAGTTTCATTTTTTTGATGCTATACGCTTTAGGCTTTTGGCTGTAAGCTTATTGATTAGAGTTTAAACCTATTGCTTAAAATTATTTACTGGCAAAAAGTTTTACATCAGTTTCAGAAATTTCGGTTCCACCTAATATGATAAGGCGTTCTACCACGTTTCTGAGCTCGCGGATGTTTCCTGTCCAGTCGTATTCTTTGAGCAAATTTATGGCTTCTTGGCTAAATTTTTTGGGAGAAGTTCCTTGTTCGGTACCAATTTTTTCTGCAAAATGGTTGATGAGCAACGGAATATCGTCTCGGCGATCGTTCAATGCCGGAACTTTAATTAGAATTACAGCTAATCTGTGGTACAAATCTTCACGAAAACGCCCCTCTTCAATTTCTTTTTTCAGATCTTTATTGGTTGCCGCCACTACACGAACATTGACTTTTATGTCTTTGTCAGCTCCAACTCTGGTAATCATATTTTCTTGTAACGCACGTAAAACTTTGGCTTGTGCGGAAAGACTCATATCACCAATTTCATCCAAGAAAATGGTTCCACCATCGGCGGCTTCAAATTTTCCGGCGCGATCTTTTACGGCAGAAGTAAAAGCACCTTTTACGTGACCAAATAATTCACTTTCAATTAATTCCGAAGGAATTGCGGCACAGTTTACTTCAATTAACGGCGCGTTTGCCCGTTCGCTTTTTTCGTGTAATTGATGCGCGACTAATTCCTTTCCGGTTCCGTTTGGTCCGGTAATTAAAACCCTGGCGTCAGTTTGTGCTACTTTGTCCACCATTTCGCGAATGTGGTTGATGGGTTGGCTTTCGCCAATCATCTCGTAATTTTTGCTGACTTTTTTCTTGAGAATTTTATTTTCAACAACGAGTTGTTTTTTATCTAGAGCGTTTCGAACCGTGTTGAGCAAACGATTCAAATCTGGTGGTTTTGAGATGTAATCAAAAGCTCCAAGACGCATGGTATTGATGGCGGTTTCGAGATCTCCGTGACCAGAAATCATCACCATTGGAATTTCGGGTTTGATTTTTTTTACGGCTTCGAGGACTTCTACGCCATCCATTTTGGGCATTTTGATGTCGCACAAAACCAGATCGTAATCGTCGTTTTTTATTTTTTCGAGTCCAACTTGGCCATCTTCAGCTTCTTCAACTTTGTAGTTATCGTTTTCTTCGGATAATATTTTGGTTAAAACTCTGCGAATTGCCGCTTCGTCTTCGATGATGAGTATTTTGGACATGTTTTGATTGAGGATATTTGATTTATGATTTAGGATTGGAAAAATTAAAAGATTTAAAACGTGGATTTTGTCTTTCGTCTTTCGTCTTTCGTCTTTCTTCTGCTTTTTGCTAATTTACGAAAGTTTACTGAAACAAAAATGGTTTTTCCTTTAGCCCCGATTGAGCCGATATCCTCGCTTTTCTCATTTTTTTGAGAAAAGCGAGATAAAGGCGAAAGCGGGAACTGCGATTACTGATGAGAAACGGCGATGGTGCTTCCCTAAAAAAAATTAATATTTTAGCCAACGGAAAAGTTCTTTCCAGGTGGGTTTTTTGCCGTACATGAGGATTCCCACTCGGTAAATTTTGGCGGCAAACCACACGACTCCAAAGAATGTGCCGAATAAAATAATGAGCGAAAGGATGATTTGCCATGCGGGAACGCCAAATGGGATTCGCATGAGCATGACGATTGGCGAGGTTAACGGAATCATTGAAAATGTGGTGGCAACGGTTCCATGGGGTTCGTTTAAAACGGAGAAAAATCCTACGTAAACGGCTAACATTAAGGGTAAAATAATGGGTAAAAGAAATTGTTGTGAGTCGGTTTCATTGTCAACAGCGGCACCAATTGCGGCATATATGGAGCTGTAGAGGAAATAGCCGCCGATGAAATAAATGATGAATCCGATGGCTAATGTGAAAATTGGGATGTTCAAAAATTCGTTTAAATAGAGCTGGAATTCTGAATTTTCGGTGGTGTTTTGGGCAACTTGTGCGGTTGCAGTGGTTTCGATGCCAAATGTGAGGCTAATGATGAAGAGTAAAACGCCACCGATAATGGCCCAAATGATGAATTGTAAAACACCTGCAAGTGAGGTTCCGATGATTTTTCCCATCATGAGTTGGAACGGTTTTACAGATGATATAATGATTTCGATGATACGATTTGTTTTTTCTTCGATAACGCTTCGCATGACCATATTGCCGTAAATGATGATGAACATCATGATTAGGTATCCGAAAGAAGCGCCAATGAAGACCTTGATATAATTTAATCCTTTTACGTTTTCTTCTCCGGATGTTTTGGCGAGGGCGATTTTGATTTCGGCTTGTGCATTTTTTATAGCCAAAGTATCCAAGTTGGCCAATTGCATATTGGTTTGCGTAAGGCGTTTGTTGATGGTGTTTTCGGCATCAAATATAAAATCGGGATCTGGACTTTCGTTGGAAATGTATTGGATTTTTGATGCTAATTGTGAATTATTTTCGGTTTTGGGTATAAATAACAATCCTTCAAATTTTTCTGCTGAAAGGCTGTCTTTTAAACTTTCCAACGACAAATTACTATAATTAAGATATTGGTATTCGTCAGAATTTTTAAAATCGTTCACAAATAAACCGGTTTCGTCGTGTAAGGCGATTTGTTTGATATCAGATTTCATGGTGCTTAAATACACTACAAAAGCGACTAAACCTACCATTAACAACGGACTCAAAAAGGTCATGACAATGAACGACTTGTTGCGAACTTTGGCAATAAATTCTCTTTTGATAATTAGTTTTAAAATGCTCATTTTCTGGATTTATGATTTGAGATTCTTGATTGAGGATATATGATTGAAAGATTGAATGATTGAAAGATTTAAAAATTGTTCAATTGGTTCTCAAAAAAAATATATCATTGATTTAAAATTATCTGCTGACAGTTTGGATAAAAATATCGTTTACGCTTGGGATTTTTTCTACGAAATGTGTGACTTGTCCATTTTGGGTAAGAATGTTGAGCAAATCATTTGGTGTTGCACTCCCAATGTTGATTTCGAGTTTTAAATCGTCGTTGAGTGATTTAAACGAAGTTTGTGCGACGGTGAATTTTTGAGTTAGATCATACATCAATCTTTCTACATTTGACGATAAAATCCCGATTTGGAAATTATTAGAACGGTATTCGCGTTTGACATCTGTGAGTTTTCCTTCAATTAATTTATTCGATTTGTGGATCAATGCGATATCGTCACATAATTCTTCCACGCTTTCCATTCTGTGGGTTGAAAAAATAATGGTTGCGCCTTGTTTTTTCAGTTCTAAAATTTCGTCTTTAATAATATTGGCGTTTACAGGATCGAATCCGCTGAAAGGCTCATCAAAAATAAGTAGTTTGGGTTTGTGTAAAACGGTTACTACAAACTGGATTTTTTGCGCCATTCCTTTGGAAAGTTCTTGGATTTTTTTGTTCCACCAACCTTGAATTTCTAATCTTTCAAACCAATATTCAAGCTGTTTTTTAGCTTCGGCTTTTGATAATCCTTTTAGTTGTGCCAAATAAAGCGCTTGTTCGCCCACTTTCATCGATTTGTATAAACCGCGTTCTTCCGGCATATAGCCAATTTGCTGAATGTGTTTAGGTTGTAGTTTTTCGCCATCTAAAAAAACGTCGCCTTGATCTGGCATGGTAATTTGATTGATGATTCTGATGAGTGAGGTTTTTCCGGCACCATTTGGTCCTAAAAGTCCATAAATGCTTCCTTTTGGTACTTGCAATGAAACGTTATTAAGTGCGGTGTAATCTCCGTATTGTTTTACAACATTTTTTACTTCGAGGATGTTGTTCATAAATTTCAAAATTATTTTATGCTTGGTAAAGTGCCGTAAAGATACAATTATTCAGATGTTTTTTATAGCGATAAAAAAAACCCACCCCTATTTGCACAAGGATGGGAAAAATTGCTATGAAAAAGAAAATCACTAGCGAACTAGTAATGTTCAAATATATAAATTTTTTAATTTATTACGAAAACATATCCTTAACTTTTTCAAAAAAAGATTTTTCGGACTTTTCTGGCTTTGGCAAAAAGCTGTCTTCGTTTAATGAATTTTCGAAGAATTGGCGTTGTTCTTTTGTAAGATTTTGGGGTGTCCAAACATTTACATGTACTAATAAATCACCGGTTCCGTAGCTGTTGATGCTTGGAATTCCTTTTCCTTTTAACCGAAGGATTTTTCCGGATTGGATGCCTTCTTCGAGTTTGATCCTTACTTTTCCATTTACCGCATCGATATCTTTTGAAACCCCTAAAACGGCTTCTGGAAAACTAATATAAAGGTCATAATGAAGATTTTCGCCTTCCCGTTTTAAAAATTCGTGTTCAATTTCTTCAATAGCCACGATTAAATCTCCCGGAATACTGTTGCTTCCTGGAGCATCATTTCCTTTGTTGGAAACTTTTAATTGCATTCCATCAACAACACCAGCCGGAATTTTAATGGAAACGGTTTCGTCTGTCATCACCATTCCGTAAGCATCGGCATCTTTTGGTTTACTTTCCAAAATTTGTCCAGAACCCTGACAACTATGACAAGTTGTCGCAGATTGCATTCGTCCTAAAATGGTATTGGTTACTTTCATCACCTGACCTTGACCATTACAAGTAGGGCAGGTTTTGTATTGAACGCCTTGAGCCTGAACTTTTCTTTTAACTTTTACTTTTTTCTCCACGCCATTGGCAATTTCTTCGAGCGTTAATTTTACTTTGATACGAAGATTACTTCCTTTAACGCGTCGAGGACCTTGATTTCCGCCAAAACCGCCGCCAAATGCACCACCGAAAATATCTCCAAACTGACTGAAAATATCGTCCATGTTCATGCCGCCACCGTTAAAACCGCCACCGTTTTCAAACGCTTGATGACCATATTGATCATAACGTGCTTTTTTCTGTGGGTCACTTAAAACCTCGTAAGCTTCGGCAGCTTTTTTGAAATTTTCTTCCGCGGTTTTATCGCCCGGGTTTTTATCTGGGTGGAATTCTATTGCTTTTTTGCGGTATGCTTTTTTGATAGCAGCAGCATCTGCGCTTTTTGAAATTCCGAGTATTTCGTAAAAATCCTGTTTCATTTTTTCAATAATTATGTTGGGATGCGCTTTTTATTGTCCGATAACTACTTTTGGAAAACGGATAATTTTGTCGCCCAATTTGTAGCCTTTTTCTATTACATCAACAATCTTGCCTTTTAGTTCTGGTGAAGGAGCCGGAATTTGTGTGATGGCTTCGGCGAAATCCGCATCAAAAGCGTCGCCGGTTTTTAATTCCACTTCTTCTAAACCTTTGGAGGCTAAAGTGTTTTTAAATTTGTCATAAATTAAATCGACACCTTTTACTAAATTTTCGTCGCTTGATTTTGCAATTTCGGTTTTGGCTCTGTCAAAATCGTCAATAATGGGAAGCATGGCTAGCAAAACTTCTTGGTTTGCGGTTTTAAAAAGGTCGATTCTTTCTTTTGCTGTACGGCGTTTGTAATTTTCAAATTCTGCAAAAAGACGGATAAATTTGTCTTTTTCTGCCGCCAAATCTTCTGAGAGTTTTTCTTCAACGGTTAATTCCTGTGCAGGAATTCCAGCGTTTTCTGGGGTTTCCTGAGTTTCGGAAGTTGTTGTTTGATCTAGCTCTTGCTCGTTATTTGGGTTTTCAGCACTCATGTTATTTTTGCTTTTAAAAATATTCTTTATTTTCATTCTTAGTTTTTGTGGTTGCAAAAGTATTGCCATTTGTGAATAAATGTCAAAATGTCACGGGATTTTTGATTTTAATTATTGATTTTTTTTAGAAATAGTTTAGAAGCAATTTTTTTTGTATCTTTGTAAGGAAACAATATAAGCCAATTATGAAAAAGTTTGAAGTGTTATTTTTAGCCGAGGCAAGATCATTTTTATTTAATCTTGACGAAAAGAGTAGAGACAAAATAATCTTTAATATCGACAAAGCGAAAGTAAAAACAGATAACGAATTGCTTAAAAAACTAAAAGGTGAAATTTGGGAATTAGAACGTTATTCAATAAAACTCATTACCGAATTTTTGCTTTTTGGGACAGAGATGATAAACATACAACTTTAGTTTTAGCGACACACGGCATCATCAAAAAGACCGGCAAGACGCCAGAAAAAGAAATTGAGAAAGCAGAACAAATTAGGTTACACTATTTTGAATTAAAAAAAAGGAATGAAGATGGAAACAAAAAATAAAGCGTTAGAAATTTTTACTTTTGACCAAATCAAAGATGAATTTATTGGCGAAGTTGGCACTGAACGAAGAACGCAATACGAGCAAGAATTGCAATTTGAACTTATGGGAGAAATGATCAGGAAGGTACGGATTGAGAGAAATTTGACTCAAGAAGAATTAGGAAAATTAATTGGAGTGCAACGTGCCCAAATTTCTAAATTAGAAAATAATGCAACTAATGTTACGATTGAAACTATCTTAAAAGTTTTTGGAGCGTTGAAAGCGAAGGTCAACTTTAATGTGGAATTGATGAATACCAAAATTCACATTGCACAATAAAATATTTTTGAAAACGACGCTTTTCCGCAATACAAATCCCGAAATTTTAAAATACAAAATAACGATTGGGTTTAGCCCCGGGAGCAACGTAAATCCTTACTTGGCATTTTCACTAAAAAAAATGGCAAGCGAAGATTGAAGTGTATCACGGGCCGAAGTTTAAACAATTCACTGGCGTGTTTGCTCCTTAACAAAGTTAGTTTTATCATTTTTTTAAGATAGTTTGGCAATTTGTTTTGATAAGTTTGTGTCAACTTAATAAAACCAAATTTATGAAAAACCGTATTCTTACTTTTTTTATGGCGGCAACGTTGGGTTTGACCGTTTCTTGTAAAGGTGATAAAACTTCGGAAGCTGGTGAAGCTGCTGAGGTGAAAGAGGCTTCGGCTGAAGCTGTAACTTATAATGTGGATGCTGCAAACAGCAAAATTGAATGGTCTGGTAGTAAACCTACGGGGAAACATACTGGAACAATTTCGGTTAGTGAAGGTACTGTGGCTGTAAAAGGGGATCAGTTAGAAAGCGGAAAATTTGTAATTGATATGAACTCTATTATGGTTACGGATTTGACAGGTGAGGAGAAACAAGGTTTGGAAGCGCATTTGAAAGGAACCGGAAAACCGGAAGCTGAAGATGAGTTTTTTAATGTGAAAAAATATCCAACGGGAACTTTTGAGTTAACTAAAGCGGTTACTGAAAACGGAAAGACAAACGTGGAAGGTAACTTGACTTTGAAAGGTGTGACTAAAAATGTTAAATTCCCTGCGACTGTAGCCGTTAACGGTGATACAGTAACCATTACCAGCGAAACTTTTGCAATTAACAGAACGGAATGGAATGTTAATTACGGGTCGAAATCTGTTTTCGACAATCTTGGTGACAAGTTCATCAACGACGAAATTGAACTTAAGGTTAGCGTTACAGCTAAGAAATAAATTGTTAATTCACCCTCAAGAAAAAGCTTTGTTTAACGACAAGGCTTTTTTTTATTTTAATAAATTGCGTAGGGCTTCTTTGAGCTGGGGAAATTGAAACCGATATCCTTGCGAAACTGCTTTTGCCGAATCTACTTTTTGCGAAGAAACTAATAAAATATGCATTTCGCCTAAAATGAGTTTGAGCATAAAGGTAGGAATAGCTGGCATAAAAAACGGTTTGTTTATTGTTTTGGCAACCGAAGCCGTGAGTTCTTTATTGGTAACAGGATTTGGTGCTGTGGCATTATAAACGCCATTCCATTTATTTTTTAAGGCAAAAAGATAAATGCCAACCAAATCGTTGATGTGAATCCAAGATTGCCATTGTTTACCAGAACCCATGGGCGAACCGACTCCTAACTTGATGGGTTTTAAAATTTCCGGAAGCATGCCGCCTTTTTCGGAAAGTACCAATCCGGTACGAATTTTACACACGTTGATGTTTAATCGTTTAAAATTGTCAACGGCTTGTTCCCATTTTACCACTACATTTCCTAAAAACGAAGCATCAACAGCGGTTTCATCTTCGGTGTAAAATTTTTGCAAACTGTTAGGGTAAATGCCAATTGCCGAAGCGGAGATGATTTGGCGGATTTCGTGATTGGCCGTTTTGATGGTTTTGTACAATAAATTTGTGGATAAAGTTCTGCTTTCAATAATGGCTTGTTTATTTTTTGAAGTCCAACGTTTTGAAATGGAGGCTCCCGCCAAATGAATTACTGCATGAACTCCTGCAATGGCATTGGTATCAATAATACCTTTTTGCGGATTCCAGTAAAATCCTTGATGATTAGCTTCAGAAATAATTTCGTCCTTATTAGTAGTAAGAAAGTTAACGCTGTAATTTTCTTTCAATAATTGTGAAACGAGTTGGCTTCCTATCAAACCTGTTGCCCCAGTAACTAGTATTTTCATGGCTTAAAAATTTAGACTTTATTCAAATTTACGAAGCAATTCATGAAATTAAATGTTAATTAAGGAAGGTTTAGGAGTAAATTTTGCCACAGATTTGGAGTTTATTTTGATTTGTATATCTGGAATTTGGAATATGGAATTTTCTCCCCTTAGCATTTAGAATTTGAAAAATTGGAATTTATTTGACTCGTATGCTCCATTCAAAATCAAGTTCTGAAACTTGTTCGCCTTTTTCGTTAACGCCAATAGATTTCATCCAAAAGGTTTGACCTTCGCCAGTTTCAATAGTCTTTTGTATAGCTTCTTTAATTAAATGACCGTCTTTACAAGTAAAAAAAACTCTTCCAGTTGCTTTTTTGGTAAAATTACTTTTGTTATTGGCTACTAACATTGATATTTTTTTGCCGCTTTTGCGAATATGAAGCATAACCAAAGCACCTGTGGTTAATTCAGCAGCCATTGCTTGAACAGCGAAATACATAGAATTAAACGGGTTTTGGTTAATCCATCGATGTTTAACGGTTGCAATGCAAGAATTGGAATCAATAGATTTTACCCTGACGCCACAAATAAATGCAGAAGGCAATTTGAAAAATAAAAATTTATTGAGGTTAGAAGCCGTGAATTTCATGGATAATTGTTTCTGATAAAGATAATATTTTGCATTTGAGTAGCAAAAAAAGCAATTATATGAAAAATACAAAATAATTGTAAAATTGTTTTATAGTTGATTAACAAAGGAATACGCCAAGATAATGTTTTTCTAAATGTTAATATATTGTTAAATTTAGGTACTATGCAAAACAAGATACTGTTTTTTAGATATATATTTGCATAGGATATTATTATATACGTTATCATCATGACAACATCAAATCAAAAAACAACAGGAGCTTTAACCCATTTAAGTGCGTTATCGCAGTATTTTATTCCTTTCGGAAATTTTATTTTCCCAATTATCATTTGGTCATCAGCCAAAAAAGAAGGTGATATCATTGACCACAGCGGAAAGCAATGCATCAATTTTCAGTTGAGTTTGTTATTATACTCTTTGATTTTGGCGATGATTGCCATCCCAACATTTATTTATAGTGTTGTAGGAAATATTCCTTTTGAAGCGATTTTAAACGAAGAAAATGTTGAGCAATATTTTAACATCGATAATATTACCGGCATCCTTGCTTTAGGAATCACTATCATATTTTTATTTTCCGTATTAAAAATCGCTGAATTTGTGCTTATAATTTATGCTTCAGTAAAAACAGCAAACGGCGAATTTTATCGCTATCCGTTTACCATCAATTTCTTGAAAACGAATAATGTTCAGCCGGAACTTGATTTGGCTACAGAAGCAAAATCTTAAATTGACACTTTCAATGACAAAGACAATGACAAGTTCAAAATAAATCATCAAAATAAATCATCAATCATCAATCAAAAAATGAACAGTTTAATTAAAATTTAAAAGTACTTATGAATATTGAAAACACTAAAGCCCAAATGCGCAAAGGTGTTCTAGAATTTTGCATCTTATCAGTCTTAAAAGAAAAAGACGCTTATACTTCAGAAATTCTTGACACATTGAAAAACGCGCGACTCCTTGTTGTGGAAGGTACTGTTTACCCTTTATTAACAAGGTTAAAAAACGACGGATTACTCAACTACCGTTGGGAAGAATCAACTTCGGGACCACCACGAAAATACTACGGGTTAACCGAATTAGGAAAACAATTTTTAAAAGAATTAAACGGAACCTGGACAGAACTTTCAGATGCCGTAAACATTATAACCAGCCAAAACTAAACCATCATGAATAAAACAGTCAACATTAATTTAGGAGGTGTCTTTTTTCACATAGACGAAGACGCTTATCAAAAACTTAGTCGTTATTTCGATGCCGTAAAACGCTCGCTTACCAATTCGACCGGTAAAGACGAAATTATGAAAGATATCGAAATGCGAATTGGAGAAATTCTTTCGGAAAAAATTAAAGGTGATCGCCAAGTGGTTTCGATTAAAGATGTGGAAGAAATCATTGCCGTGATGGGCGAACCCGAAGATTACCGCATTGACGATGAAGCACAACCTGATAGAAATTACAATTATGCGGCGGGAAAACGCACCAAAAAATTATACCGCGACAAAGACAATAATATGATTGGTGGTGTTTTGGCAGGGATTGGTCATTACCTTGGTATTGACGCGTTGTGGCTCAGAATTTTAATGGTGATTTTATTTTTTGGTTTTGGAACCGGATTATTAATTTATCTCATTTTATGGATTTTAATGCCGGCTGCCAATACCACTGCAGAAAAATTAGAAATGACGGGGGAGCCTGTGACCATTTCTAACATAGAAAAAAAAGTGCGTGAAGAATTTGACATGGTTTCGCAAAAATTCAGTAATCTTGATTATGACAAAATGGGTAACCAAGTAAGATCTACCAGCAAAAAAGTAGGGGATACCATAGGCGATATTTTCTTGAAGATTTTTTCAATCATTGGCAAAATTATTGGAATTTTTCTAATTGTTTTTTCGTCCATTACGTTGGTGTCTATGATAATCGGATTTTTAAGTGCTGGATCTCTTTCAATGGTGGATTATCCTTGGCAAAAATACATTCAAAACTTTACTGATTTTCCACTCTGGACCATTGGTTTGGCCACTTTAGGAGCTGTAGGAATTCCGTTTTTCTTCCTTTTGATTTTAGGATTGAAATTACTAGTAAAAAACATGAAATCCATAGGAAATACTGCCAAATATACGCTTCTAGCATTGTGGATTATTTCGGTTGGCGTGTTGATGTTCATAGCAGCAAATCAGGCCAAAAACAGTGCTTACGATTCCAAAAAAATTGAAAGAAAAACTTTTGATTTTCCAGCAAATGATACTTTAAAAATTCGTTTCAAACACAATGATTATTATGCCAAAAATCATTATAGAACCACTCACGATTTTAGATTTGTACAAGATTCTGCTGGAGTTGAAAAAATTTATTCTAACAATATTGGCTTATACATCATGAAAGCCGAAGGCGCAAAACCTTACATTCAAATTGAAAAACAAGCCGACGGAAAAAGTTTTGCGGAAGCAAGATCAAGAGCCGAAAAAATTGAATACAATTACCAAATTATCGGAAACGAGTTGATTTTAGACAATTATCTGTTAACCGATATGGCGAATAAATACCGCAACCAAGAAATTAAAATCTACCTTTATTTGCCAAACGGGATGTATTTTAAACCAGATGCTTCGGTAAAAGATTTTGATTATAGCGACGATAGTTTCTTTGATTTATGGTACGATTCTAATAATACTTATCAAGTAATTGATTCTCAAGTAAAATGTTTAAATTGCGAAGTATTAGTTCCCGAAGAAATACAAGCAAAAGAACCTATGGTGCAAGATAGCTTAACGGTGGAAGTTGTTCCAGAAATTCCGCAAGAAACCAGAGATGCTGACGGAAAAATAAAAAGACTCGAAATCACAGAAAAAGGTGTAACCATTCAACGATAAAATTATGGCACGAATAATAGTTTATCTCTTAAAATTTTTAGTCGCAATCATGTTTGCCCTGTTTTTTAACTCTTGTCATAAATCAATTGAAGGAAGTGGCAACATTGTGAAAGAGAACCGAACGGTAGAAAAATTTACTGGAGTAGATGTTTCAAGCGGTATAATAGTGATGATTGAACAAGCTGAAAATCAGGAAGTGATTGTTGAAGCAGATGATAATATCAAAGATCAAATTCAGACTAAAGTGGTAAACGAAACTTTAGAGATTTCAACATCATATAACAGTTTGAACAACGCCACGATGATTGTGCACGTAAAAATCCCTGAAGTTTCCTATTTAAATTCCACAAGTGCTTCGAAAATTAACGGAAAATCGGTATTAATTTCGGAAGATTTAGTAGTTGAAACTTCTAGCGGAGGCAATATTGAAACCGAAATAGAAGCCCATAAGTTACGCGTCGAAAGCAGTAGCGGCAGCACCATCGAAATTTCTGGTAAAGCTTTAAATGCTGATTTTGATTCCTCAAGCGGAAGTTCTATCGATGCACTAAATTTAGTAGCGAACGAAGTAAAAGCATCGGCTTCAAGTGGAAGTTCAATAAATGTTAAAGTACTGAAAAAATTAAAAGCTGATGCTTCAAGCGGGGCTTCGATAGATTTTTTCGGACAACCAGTTAACATCGAAAAATCGGAAAGTTCCGGCGGAAGTGTTTCGCAGAAATAAAAATTCAATCCCGGTTTTTTAGCCGGGATTTTTTTTGCATAAAAACAAAAGCTAAAATTCGCACAGTTTCCACGTTTTTTTATATTTGTGAAAACAAGTATCCGAATGAAAAAAATTTTACTCTTTACCGTATTTTTTATCTCAACCCTTGCAATTGCTCAAAATAAAGAAAAAATTAAAGGTACTAAAACCGTCGCCATCGAACCCAAAGAAATACAATCTTTTAAGAATATTCAGGTAACGGACAACCTCGAAATTTTTCTTGAAAAAGGAACCACACCAGCTTTAGAAATTGAAGCAGATGATAACTTACACGAAATTATTGTGGCAGATGTTACCGCTGGAACGCTATATCTTTCGACCAATAAAAAAGCCACAAATTTTAAAAAATTGAGTGTTAAAATAGTTTATACCGATGATTTAAAGTTAATTACCGCAAAAGATGAGGTAACGGTTAGCGCTTTGTCCGAATTAAATTTAGACAATATTACTTTTAAAACTTTTGATTATGTGAAACTTTTTCTCAACGTAAAATCGAGATTGTTTACCGTTTTTGCCAATGATAGATCAAAGCTCGAACTCAATGCAAAAGCCGAAATTGCTGCAGTTGAATTGAGTAAAAATAGTAATATGAAAGCTTTAATTTCCGCGCAAACACTAAAATTTGACATGTACCAAAAAGCAACTGCTAACATAGAAGGTGACGCAGTAGAATTAAAACTTCGCTTAGACAACAACGCTAATTTTACAGGGAAAAATCTTACTGCTCAAACCGCCGAAATTACTTTGGAAAGTTATGCTTCTGGAAGTATTTTTGTGAATACCAATGCCACAATTAACGCTTCAGGAAAATCTGAATTACAAATTTTTGGCGAACCTAAAATTGATTTGGCAAAATTCAGTGACAATGCTGTTTTAATGAAAAAAACGATGCGATAGTTTTTAAAAAACCACAAATTTTATGAATCAAAATGATTTCTAAAAAAAATTGGTTTTACTTCAACTACAAAAAAATTAGTGAATTCGTGGTTAAAAAACTTACCACAAATTCACTAATTAAATTTATTTAAATAAAAATTATTCTAAAGTTGCTAAATAACGCTCTGCGTCAAGTGCTGCTGTATTTACTTAATTTTTTTTAAAAATTATTCTAAAGTTGCTAAATAACGCTCTGCGTCAAGTGCTGCTGTATTTACTTAATTTTTTTTAAAAATTATTCTAAAGTTGCTAAATAACGCTCTGCGTCAAGTGCTGCTGTATTTACTTAATTTTTTTTAAAAATTATTCTAAAGTTGCTAAATAACGCTCTGCGTCAAGTGCTGCTGTATTTACTTAATTTTTTTTAAAAATTATTCTAAAGTTGCTAAATAACGCTCTGCGTCAAGTGCTGCTGTATTTACTTAATTTTTTTTAAAAATTATTCTAAAGTTGCTAAATAACGCTCTGCGTCAAGTGCTGCTGTATTTA
>NZ_JAABLM010000005.1 GCF_009915155.1 Flavobacterium ichthyis
TGCCAATAATTTTTCCTTAGCCCCGATTATACATGAGTTATGAGTTATGAATTATGAGTTATGAGTTTTTCGAGGCAGGATTTCGTAACTTGGAATTTAAAATTATTAACACCAACGAACGCAAAGTGATTCGCAAAGTTCACAAGGTTTTTCCCTTGGAATTTGCAATTTCTTTATTGGAATTTTTCTCCCTGTGTTTCCAAAAATGCCAAAAATTTTTCCTTAGCCCCGATTATACATAAGTTATGAATTATGAGTTATGAGTTTTTCGAGGGAGGATTTCGTAACTTGGAATTTAAAATTATTAACCGCAACGAACGCAATGTGATTCGCAAAGTTCACAAGGTTTTTCCCTTGGAATTTGCAATTTCTTTATTGGAATTTTTCTCCCTGTGTTTCCAAAAATGCCAATAATTTTTCCTTAGCCCCGATTATACATGAGTTATGAGTTATGAATTATGAGTTATGAGTTTTTCGAGGCAGGATTTCGTAACTTGGAATTTAAAATTATTAACACCAACGAACGCAAAGTAATTCGCAAAGTTCGCAAGGTTTTTCCTTTGGAATTTGCAATTTCTTCATTGGAATTTATAATCCTTGTAATTTGACCTCCAGAATACTACTTTAGCAGTTTTGGAGTTATAGTATTTATGTTGAGGAAACTGCTCATTTTTATGGTTGCTTTTTGCGCTTGCCAACTCTATGGTCAAGAGCTTAAAACTCCGTACCAAACTAAGAAAATTGTGGCAGATTCTGGAGCGGTAAAAATTGACAGCCTTTCGATCAATCCTGCTTTTTTTGAACTAAAAGACAAATTCGGAAACGTCCTAGACAAATCTTTTTACGTTGTTGATTATGAATCAGGTAGCGTTTCGTTTACGAAAAAAAATTTCGTTGGCGATACTTTAGAAGTGGCGTATTTGCCTTACCCGAAATTCATCACCAAAGAATATTCTATTTACAATCAAAGTCGGGTTGTGGCAAATGATGCCGGAAACGGAGTTTTGTATAAATCTGAAAATGAGTTGGTTAACAACTTCAAACCGTTTGATGGATTAAACACTTCGGGAAGCATCACCCGAGGAATTACGGTAGGAAATAATCAAAATGCGGTAGTCAATTCTAATTTAGATTTACAAATTACAGGGAAAATTTCGGATAAAGTTGGGCTTCGGGCGTCCATCCAAGACAGCAATATTCCGCTACAAGAAGGCGGTTATTCGCAAAAATTAGATGAGTTTGACCAAATTTTTATCGAATTATTTTCTGACAATTGGAATATTCGTGCCGGAGATTTGTTTCTCGAAAATCGGAAATCTCGTTTTTTAAATTTCAATAAAAAAGTGCAAGGTTTGGCGGCCAATTTTACCTTTGGTGGCGATGAAAATAAAACGAATGTTTTTGGTTCGGCGGCTTTGGTGCGAGGTCAATATGCCCGAAGCAGTTTTACGGGTCAGGAAGGCAATCAAGGTCCTTATAAATTGACCGGATCTAACGGCGAATTGTATGTTTTGGTAATTTCCGGAAGCGAACGGGTTTACGTAAATGGCATATTGCTCACGCGAGGCGAAAACAATGATTATGTGATTGATTACAACGCCGGAGAAATTATTTTCACCACTTTATTTCCCATTACTTCAGAAATGCGGATTAATGTGGAATACCAATTTTCTGACCGGAATTTCACCCGTTTTGTGACTTATGCAGGTGCTGAACACACGAATAAAAACTGGAGTTTATCGGGTTATTTATACTCAGAAAATGACGTGAAAAATCAGCCTTTGCAACAAAGTCTTTCAGCTGAACAAGTGCAAATTCTCAAGGAAGCCGGAGACGATGTTTCGGCGATGTTTGCGCCTTCGGCTTATGAAGATGCTTTTTCCGAAAATAAAATTTTGTACAAAAAAACCATCGTTTCCGGAGTGGAAGTTTTTGAGTATTCCAACAATCCGGATGATGTTTTGTTTAATGTGAGATTTTCGTTGGTTGGGCAAAATCAAGGCAATTATATTTTGGCAAATAATGCTGCCGTTGGCAAAATTTACAGCTATGTTGCTCCGGTAAATGGCGTTCCTCAAGGAAATTTTGAACCACAAATTCGGTTGATTGCTCCCACGAAAATTCAGGTGGCGAGCGTTATGGGAAAATACCAAAAAGAAGAAAAAACGCTGGTTGACTTTGAAATTGGCGTAAGCGATAATGATTTGAATCTTTTTTCGGACCAAGATGACAATGATAACAAAGGTTTAGCGGGAAAACTTTTTGCGAAGCAACAATTATTTTCTCGCAAAAAATGGACCATCGATGCTTTTGCCGACTTTCAATTTGTGCAACAAGAATTTAAAACCATCGAACGTTTATACTCGATAGAATTTAACAGGGATTGGAATATTGCTGCTACAAATGGCGACCAAACCCTTTTGATTACAGGCTTGAATTTCAATTTAAAAGAAAATGGTCAAGCCAAATACCAGTTAGAGAAATTAGATTTTTCGGAAAGTTTTTCGGGAACACGGCATATTTTTGAAAGTAATTTAAAACTGAAAAAACTCACCGTTTTAAGTCAGTCGAGTGCGTTGAAAAGCGACAGTAATTATGCCGAATCGCAATTTATCCGAAGTCAAAACCAAGCGCGATACAATTTTCAAAAAAACTGGATTGGCGCTTCATTTCGCTATGAAAATAATCGTGAAAAAATAAAATCCACGCAGCTTTTTTCGG
Source organism: Flavobacterium ichthyis (assembly GCF_009915155.1). Classification (GTDB taxonomy): domain Bacteria; phylum Bacteroidota; class Bacteroidia; order Flavobacteriales; family Flavobacteriaceae; genus Flavobacterium; species Flavobacterium ichthyis. Next base: position 2,722 of record NZ_JAABLM010000005.1, read on the forward strand.
CGTTAAGCCAAAAATTTACCGAATATGGCGCCTTTTTTGGGCGTGGCGATAGCACTAAAGTTTTTGCAGAAATTGGTTATTTACGTAGAGTAAATGACAGTTTGGTAGGAAATGTGATTCAAAAAGTAAACACCTCTGATTCCTATTATTTAAAGTCAAGATTGCTCAAAACCGATCAATCAGAACTTTCGGTTTTTGTGAATTACAGAAATTTAGTTTTCGAAAACAATCAGCCTAATGAGCCTTCTTTAAATTCGAGAATTTTGTACAATGACCGATTTTTTAATCAATTATTGCAAATTTCTTCGGCTTACGAAACTACTTCAGGAACAATTGCTCAGCAAGAATTTACCTATCTCGAAGTAGAACCCGGACGTGGCGTTTACACATGGATTGATTATAATGGCAACGGTATTCAGGAATTAGAAGAATTTGAAGTAGCGCAATTTAGCGATCAAGCTAAATTTGTAAGAATCTTTTTGCCGAACCAAATTTTTGTCAAAACGCATCAAAATAAATTTTCTACTGCATTAAATATTAACCCGTTACAATGGCAAAATGAAAAAGGTTTCAAAAAAATATTGTCCTATTTCTACAACCAAACTTCTTTTTTAATTGACCGAAAAATTTTCCGAAATGACAACTTTGACCTTAATCCTTTTTCCGGAAAAGAAGATGGATTGCTCGGGCTTAATTACAGTTTGCGAAACAGTTTATTTTACAATCGCGGCAAGCAAAAACACTCCATTACTTATACTTTTTTGAAAAACCGCGTGCGAAATTTATTGTCCGTTGGTTCTCAAGAAACCGAAAATAACGCTAACCAACTGCAATATTTACATTTGCTCAAACAATCGTGGTTATTGGGTTTAAATGTCAGCGAAACCACGTCAACATTGACCTCTGAGAACTACGGAAGCAAAAATTTCAACGTTCAATCGTATCAATTAGCGCCAAAAATTTCTTATTTATTTTCAAAAAACACCAGTTGGGATTTGTTTTATGAATTTCAAAACAAAAAAAATAAAATTGGCGACCTCGAAACCCTAACCCAACATCGAATCGGAACGTCTTTTACCTTAAATTCCGAAAAGAAATTTTCTATGAACGGCGAATTTTCTCTCTTCGAAAATAATTTCACGGGAAATACACTTTCCGCCGTCGCTTATCAAATGCTTGAAGGATTGCAACCCGGTCAAAACCTGACGTGGCGATTGCTTTTGCAAAAAAACCTCACCCAATTTTTAGATGTAAATATCAATTATGAAGGCCGTAAAAGCGAAGATTTCAAAGCGATTCACACCGGAAACGTTCAACTGCGAGCCTATTTTTAACATTGATGTTCAATTAATTGTCTATATTTGACCATTACAAAATTTTAAAAAATGAAAACGAAAATAGCTTCAATCGCACTTTTATCAGCAATATTCTTTGCCTCTTGCAAGCAAGAATTACAACCGCAAGAAAGCCTACCCCAAACAGAAAATCCAGAAAATATTTCAATACAAGAAAACAAAGAATTTTTTCAACAGCCTATCGAAGCCGCACCAGCTGTAACGCAAACGCCAACGCAAGTTCCGGCACCAGCCCAAACGACAACAACCGCACCAGGAATGAATCCTCCACACGGACAACCTGGACACCGTTGCGATATTGCCGTTGGAGCTCCTTTAAATTCTGCACCAGCACAAAAACCAGCTGCACAACCCACTCCGCAACCCGTTCAACCGCAACCTGCACCACAAGTGGTTCAACAACCCACGCAAGTTGCTCCCGGAATGAATCCTCCACACGGACAACCTGGACACCGTTGCGATATTGCCGTTGGAGCGCCACTAGCTTCAGCACCAGCCCCGAAAAACCAGTAATTTTTTTAAAAATAGTTATAAAGCGACCCAACCAGTCGCTTTTTTTTTGAAAAATATTTGGGCGTGCCGTATTGCTTCCCCGAAGTGTCGGAAAGCAACACGTCGGGCTGTACGCTTTATCTTTTATAAATTACCCCGGGATTGAAATCCCCGGCAATTCATAAAAGGATGCCACTTCCATCCCTCACGCAAACATGCGCCGAGATTTAAAATTTTCATAAATTTAAACATCAAACCACTTTTAGTATTAAATATTATATTTTTACAACATTAATTAATTTTTTCAAACAAAACTTGCATATAAAAAAAAACTTCCTTTGACTTGTTGCAACAAAAACCAATTTATAATTTTAAAAAATTTAAAACACATGAAAAAATTATTATTTAGTGCATTTGCTGTGATGGCATTTGCCGGAAGTTCGTTTGCAGGTAACGTGGAGAACAAAAAAAACGTTGATTGCGTTTTCGTCGCTATCGACTTTTTGGAAGCGGTAGATCCTGACTATAACTTGAATCAAGAACAAGTAAATTTCATATTTCAATTAGCATATCACACTTGCTTAAAATACAACAACTAATTTTTCAGAATTTCTCAGTATAATTACTGAGAAATTCTTTTTAAAACAGCTTCTATGAAACATCTACTTTTATATGTTCTACTAATACCATTTTCCTTCTCTTGTTTTGGACAAAAAAGTTCTGGAAGAATTATTTACAAAATACGTCCTATCACTTTAGAGGGTAAAGCTGCAAAAGACAATCCATTAGTTCAAGAAACCAAAAAAATTTCTGAAGCACAAACTTTTGAGTTAGCGTTCAATCAATCTTTATCAAAATTTACCTTGATTAAAAACCTAACCACAGACGAAACTGACGACAATCTTTCGAGACTTGCCTCAATTACTTTTACAACGGAAGATACTTACTTTACCGAAAAAAAATCGAACAAACAAATAGTTGAAAAACATGATGGAACATTAGTTGAAAAGGAAAGTTTAAAAAAAGACTGGACAATCACATCAGAGACAAAAAAAATTGGAAATTACATTTGCACTAAAGCCACATTAGATTTGCCAATTATCAATAGAAAAGGAGAAAAAAAAACCATTCCTATCGTTGCTTGGTTTGCGCCGGCGATTCCTTCAGGTTACGGACCGAAAGAATTTTACGGTTTGCCAGGATTAATTTTAGAACTAACCGAAAGACAAACTACTTATTTAGTTTCAAAAATCACGTGGGTTAAAAATTCGGAGATTAAAATCGCTATTCCAAAAGGCAAAAAAATTTCAGAAGCAGAATATTTAAAAAATATGTAAAGTCAAAAAAATTCTCCACTTAACCCACCTCAATGCCCAAACCCCTCCTCTTTTTTCTTCTCTTCTCCATTTCCGCGTTTTCACAGAAAATCATTGTCGGGACGGTTTCCGATACGCTTCAAAATCCGTTGGAGTCTGCCAATATTTTGGCAAAACCACTCGACGAAAACGGCGGGATTAAATTTGCCATTGCCGATAACAAAGGCCGTTACCGCATTGATATTCCTAAAAATATGCGGTACGAACTTTCGGTGTCTTACATTGGTTACCAAGACGCGGTTTTTATTGTAGAAGCCAATGCCGAAATTAGCGAGCATCATTTTGTACTCAAAAATACTGGCGAAACCATCAAAGAAATTGTCATTACCCACGATTACAAACCCATCGAAATTAAAAAAGATACCATGACGTTTGATGTCAAGGCTTTCGCCAATGGCAACGAACGCAAAATGAAGGAAGTGCTCGAAAAACTTCCGGGTGTAGAAGTGGCCAAAAACGGAACTGTAACCGTTCAGGGAAAAAAAGTGACCAAAATGCTTGTGGAAGGCGATTTGTTTTTTGGCGGTGGTTCGAAATTGGCGGTCGAAAATATTCCAGCAGATGCCATTCAAAAAATTGAAGTAATTGACAACTTTAACGAAGTGGGTTTTATGAAGCAAGTATCTGACAGCGAAGATCTTGCCATGAATGTCAAACTCAAAGAAGAAAAAAAGAAATTTATTTTTGGCGATGTCCAAGCGGGAATTGAAGCCGGAAATGACGACAACGGTTTTTATTTAGGTCACGCGGCTTTGTTTTATTACAGCCCAAAAACCAACTTCGGACTCATTGCAGACGCCAATAATTTCGGGAAAAGTGTTTTTACTTTCGACGATTTGATGCGGTTTGAAGGAGGCGTGAGTTCTTATCTTTCGGGCAGAAAATCGCTCAGCAATTTGTATTCGTTTGTACATGAAAATACAGATGTGGTGGAAAATAAATCGCAGTTTGCCGCACTCAATTTTACCCATAAATTATCGGATAAAGTGGCGCTTTCGGGTTTTGGCTTGTTTTCCAAAATATTTTCGGTGGCAAAAGACGAAGTTTTTAACCAATACCTTCAAAATGAAACCACCATTTTCGAAAACAGAAACACACGCAACCAAAACAAAGCATTGCTAGCAATGGGAAATGTGAAATTGGATTATTCGTCATCAAACAATGAAAAATTGTATTATAATGTACAATTTCAAAGTTCGAACAATAATTATCTCACAAATATCCAAACGATTTCACCTTCGGGAAATAACAATTTTGAAGCTTTGCGCGAAGCCGATAATATTTCGCTTAAACAATATGTGGAATGGCACAAGGCTTTTAACCAAAATCACACTGGAACTTTCGTGGTAAACCACGCTTTTGACCAAAATAAACCTGAAAATTTATGGTTAACTGATGCGCCATTTTTAGCCGGATTTATTCCTTTGGAAGAAGATGCTCAATACAAAATTTCGCAACTCAAAAATATCAAAACCAATAGTGTTGATGCGATGTTCAAGCATTATTGGATTGTCAATAACTTCAACCATCTTTATACAATTATCGGCAATAATTTTGAAAATTCAGCCTTAAAAACTTCCGAAAAACAATTGCTTTCTGACGGAAGTATTAATGATTTTGCCGAAGCCGGATTTGGAAACGACCTCCATTACCAGCTAAACGACGCTTATTTGGGATTGGAATACAAATTTAAAATTGGAAAAGTCATCACCAAACCCGGCATCTACGGACATTTTTATCATTTGAACACCAATCAATTTGGAGACAACAAAAATGTAAGTAAATTTTTACTTCAACCGCAGTTGGAAAGCGAAATTGAATTCAATAAATCCGAAAGTTTGAAGTTAAAATACCGTTTGGAAAATGATTTCCCCGATGCCGAAAATTTTGCCAATCGGTTTTCGCTCACAAGCTATAATTCTGTTTTTAAAGGAAATTCGCTTTTACAAAACGAACGCTTTCATTCGGCCAATTTATTTTATAGCAAATTTAGCTCGTATCGAGGTTTGAGGTTGAATGCTTCTGCGAATTTCAACAAAAAAACCAGAACGCTTCGCAACGAAATTATCCTGGAAGGCATCAACCAATATGCCACGCCAATTCTCACGCACAATCCCGAAACCAATTGGCGCGTTTACGGCTCGATTGCCAAAAATATTTACAAATTTAATTTGTCGGTAAACAGCAGTTTGTCGTGGTTTCAATACATTCAAAACGTGAATAATATTGCCACTGAAAATAACCGTGACAGTCAAAACATTGGCGTAGAACTGAAAACCGCCAACCGAAAATGGCCTTTCGTTAGTGTGAAATATACCAAAGGTTTCAACCAATTTAGCGGTTTGACCCAATCGACTTTTGAAACCGATTTGTTCGAAGCTAAACTCGATATTTCCCTTACAAAATCGCTTTCGTTTAAAGCCGATTACGAAAATTTCTTCAACCAAAACAGCCAAAATCAAAGCAATCGCTACGAAATTGCCAATGCTTCGCTTTTATACCAAAAGAAAAATAGCGCTTGGACTTTTGAGGTTTTTGCCAATAATTTGCTCAACAACCGCATCAAGGAAAGCAATTCTTTCTCGGATTTTTTGATTAGCCAAAGACGCACTTTTATTTTGCCACGCGTGGTGATGTTGGCTGTGAGTTATAAGTTGTAATCTGGTAAGAAATTCCAAATTCCAAGGGAATTGAAAATTACAATGGCAATGTCAAACCGAAAATTTCAAAAAAAAATTGGTGCATTCGTGGCGTTTTTTACAGAAGTTTCAAATACTTTGCGACTTCGCGTCTTGGCGAGCGAAAAAAAATTCCAAGAAAAACTCGAAACCTGAAACAAAAAACTTCCCTTTCAACTTTCGACTATAATAACTACTTTTGCACGCTTAAACACAACTACACAACAATGAACAATTCAAAAAAAATTAAATCGGCATTGGTTTCCGTTTTTTCAAAAGACGGATTAGAACCAATTGTGAAAAAGTTGCACGAGCAAAACGTGGTTTTTTATTCAACCGGAGGAACAGAAGAATTTTTAAAAAACCTTGGTATTCCTGTGATTCCGGTAGAAGATATAACCTCTTATCCATCTATTTTGGGCGGAAGAGTGAAAACCTTACACCCGAAAATTTTTGGCGGCATTTTAAACCGTCAAGACCATGAAGGCGATGTTTCGCAAATGGAGGAATACAACATTCCACAGATTGATTTGGTGATTGTTGATTTATATCCTTTTGAAAAAACCGTAGCTTCTGGTGCTTCGGAAGCTGATATTATTGAAAAAATTGATATTGGTGGCATTTCTCTAATTCGTGCTGCCGCAAAAAATTTTAAAGATACCGCGATTGTTTCGTCAATGGAACAATACGCAGATTTTTTAGAATTGATTTCAAAACAAAACGGCGAACTTTCTTTAGAAGATAGAAAATTATTGGCTACCAAAGCTTTTCATGTTTCCTCACATTACGATTCGGCGATTTTCAATTATTTTAATGAAGATGAAACCGTTTACAAGCAAAGCATTGCCAACGGACAAACGCTTCGTTACGGTGAAAACCCGCATCAAAAAGGATTTTTCTTTGGAGAATTTGAAAAGATGTTCGATAAAATTCATGGCAAAGAACTTTCGTACAATAATTTGCTCGATGTTGATGCTGCTGTTAATTTGATTTTAGAATTTAAAAATAACGAACCTACTTTTGCCATTTTAAAACACAACAACGCTTGTGGTTTGGCTACCAGAAGTACGATGAGAGAAGCCTATCTTGATGCTTTGGCTGGAGATCCGACTTCGGCATTTGGTGGTGTTTTAATTGCCAATGGAAATATTGACAGCGAAACGGCTCGGGAAATCAACCAATTATTTTGCGAAGTGGTGATTGCTCCTTCCTTTAGCGAAGAAGCCATTGTCATTCTTTCTGAAAAGAAAAACAGAATTATTTTGGTTCAAAAAGATACTGAACTTCCTGAACGTCAGGTTAGAACATGCCTAAACGGATTATTGGTTCAAGATAGAAATTCGGTAACGGACAATAAAGAACAACTAAAAACCGTTACAACAACTCCCCCATCTTCAGACGAAATTGAAGATTTGTTATTTGCATCAAAAATTTGCAAAAACACCAAGTCCAACACCATTGTTTTGGCAAAAAACAAACAGCTTATTGCATCGGGAACCGGACAAACTTCTCGAGTTGACGCATTAAAACAAGCAATTGAAAAAGCAAAAAGTTTTAATTTTAATTTAAACGGAGCCGTGATGGCAAGCGACGCTTTTTTCCCATTTCCTGATTGTGTAGAAATCGCAAGTCAGGCTGGAATTGGAGCTGTCATTCAACCTGGCGGTTCTATTAAAGACGAATTAAGCATCGATTTTTGTAATAAAAATAAAGTTGCAATGGTATTTACAGGAACACGTCATTTCAAACATTAATTTATGTAACTTTGCGTGTTAAATTTTATAAACATTTTAAACCCTAATTAAAGTATGGGATTTTTTGATTTCATGACCGAGGACATCGCGATTGACCTTGGAACAGCTAACACTCTAATAATCCACAATGATAAAGTGGTAATCGACAGTCCATCAATTGTGGCACGTGATAGAGTTTCGGGAAAAATTATTGCTGTTGGTAAAGAAGCCAGTATGATGCAGGGGAAAACCCATGAAAACATAAAAACCATCCGACCTTTGAAAGACGGAGTTATCGCTGACTTTGATGCTTCGGAGAAAATGATCAGCATGTTTATAAAAAGTATTCCTGCTTTAAAGAAAAAATTATTTACGCCAGCTTTAAGAATGGTCATTTGCATTCCTTCGGGAATTACTGAGGTAGAAATGCGTGCCGTAAAAGAATCTGCAGAACGTGTAAATGGTAAAGAAGTTTACTTGATTCACGAGCCAATGGCGGCTGCAATTGGTATTGGTGTTGATATTATGCAACCAAAAGGAAACATGATTGTGGACATTGGTGGTGGAACAACCGAAATTGCCGTGATTGCTTTAGGCGGAATTGTTTGCGACAAATCAGTAAAAATTGCTGGTGACGTTTTTACCAACGACATCGTGTATTACATGCGAACGCAACACAACCTTTTTGTGGGAGAAAGCACGGCAGAAAAAATTAAAATTGAAATTGGTGCTGCAATTGAAGACCTCGAAACACCGCCAGACGACATGTCGGTTCAAGGACGAGATTTGTTAACCGGAAAACCAAAACAAGTGGAAGTTTCATTTAGAGAAATTGCCAAAGCATTAGACAAATCAATTCAAAGAATTGAAGATGCGGTGATGGAAACTTTATCTCAAACACCTCCGGAATTAGCAGCCGACATTTACAATACCGGAATTTATCTTGCAGGAGGAGGATCAATGTTAAGAGGTTTAGATAAAAGAATTTCTCAAAAAACCGCCCTTCCGGTTTACATTGCCGAAGACCCTTTGAGAGCTGTAGTGAGAGGAACCGGAATGGCACTAAAAAATATTCCAAAATTCAGAAGCATACTAATAAAATAATAGCATCGTTTCATGCAGCAAATCTTTAATTTTTTACTGAAAAACAGCAATAAATTGCTGTTTTTGCTGCTTTTGGGCATTTCGTTAGTGCTTACTATTCAATCGCATTCTTACCACCGAAGCAAAGTGGTTACTTCCGCTAATTACGTTAGTGGCGGTGTTTATGAAAAAGTCAATGATGTGAAAGAATATTTGAGCCTGAAATCTCAAAACGAACAATTAGCGCAAGAAAATGCACTTTTGCGAAAATTGCTTTACAACAGTACTGATTCTACTGAAATTGTGGTAAAAGATAGTTTGAAAGGTTTTGAGAAAATAAATGTCATCCAATCGAAAATCATTAAAAATTCTTACAACGTAAAAGAAAATTATCTTACTTTAAATAGCGGTGCCAAAGCAGGAATCAAGCCGGATATGGGTGTGGTAAACAGTTTGGGAATTGTAGGAATTGTAGAACATACTTCAAAAAATTATGCTACGGTAATTAGCGTTTTGAATACCAAAATAAAAATTAACGCCAAATTCAAAAAGTCAAATCACTTTGGTACTTTAACTTGGAACGGAAAAAGTACCGGATTTCTGCAGTTAGTGGACGTTCCGCGATTGGCACAAGTGAGAAAAGGCGATACGATTGTTACCGGAAACGAATCGGTTACTTTTCCACCGGGAATTGGCATTGGAACAATTGATAAAGTTTACACCGATAAAGTGACCAATTATTATACGCTAGACATTAAATTGTTTAACGACATGACTAATTTAGGACATGTGTATATTTTGGAAAATTACGAAAAAAAGGAAATTGAACAGCTTGAAGCACAAACTGTAACCGAAGATGAATAGTATGCTTTTGCTCAATATTGCACGATTTGTGTTGCTCATTGCCGTTCAGGTTTTGGTGTTTAATGAAATGGATTTTTTCGGGTACATCAATCCTTATCCATATATTTTATTCATTTTGTTGTATCCCGTTAATGGAAATCGTGCCGGATTATTAGCCGCCAGTTTTTTGTTGGGAATTACGATGGATATGTTTTGTGATTCTGGCGGGGTTCATGCGGCAGCATCAGTAGTTTTAGCGTATGTTAGACCGTCATTTTTCCGATTTTCATTTGGCGTAAGTTATGAATACCAAACCGTTAGAATTAACGACAAGCTTTCGCCCGAAAGATTTTCTTTCCTGTTGGTTTCAGTTTTAACACATCACATAATACTATTTACGCTGGAAATTTTTAAATTCAGTTTTATTCTAAATATTTTATTACGAACGCTATTCAGTTCCATTTTCACCCTGATTATTTGCATCGGAATTATTTACATTTTTAAGCCTTCAACCAAACGATGAGAAAAGCCTTTTTGCCAGTTTTGATAATTGTAGTTACAATAATCATTGTAGCCAGGCTTTTTTATTTGCAAATCATTGATGATTCTTTCATAAAGAAGTCGGACAATAACGCTATTAAAATCAAATACGATTATCCCGAACGCGGTTACATGTACGATCGAAATGGAAAATTGTTGGTCGCCAACCAACCGTCTTATGATGTGATGGTGATTCCCAATGAAATTAAAAACCTCGATACTTTAAGTTTTTGTTCGCTATTAAAAGTTACAAAAGAAGAATTTTTGGCAAAAATTGCTAAAGCCAAAGTGTACAGCCCGAGATTACCATCGGTATTTTTACCACAATTGAACAAAAAAGAATATGCAGGATTTCAGGAAAAAATAAGAAAATTTCAAGGATTTTATATTCAAAAACGTTCGCTTCGGGATTATCAAACCAAATCTGGAGCCAATGTTTTCGGGTACATTGCACAAGTAAATGACGCCATCATCAAAAAAAATCCATATTACAAAAGTGGAGATTTAATTGGTCGTCAAGGGGTGGAAGAAGTTTACGAAGATGTTTTACGAGGTGTGAAAGGTGTAAAATATATTCAACGTGATCGATTTAACCGAGAAATTGGCTCTTACAAAGAAGGTGTTTATGATACCATTCCGGTTCAAGGAAAAGATGTAACCCTCTCACTCGACTTGGTTTTACAAGAATATGGCGAACAATTAATGGTCAACAAACGTGGTGGAATCGTAGCTCTCGAACCAAAATCCGGAGAAATTTTAGCCTTAGTTTCGGCACCAACTTACGATCCGGCTTTGCTTGTAGGTAGAGAACGCTCGAGAAACTATACGAAACTTTATAACGATTCATTAGCAAAACCATTATATGATAGAGGTCTTCTGGCAGAATATCCTCCGGGATCGCCATTTAAAATTTTAACCGCCTTAATTGGCTTGCAAGAAGAAGTAATTGACACCCAATCATCGTTTTATTGCCGAAACGGATTTTCCTACGGAAGAGGTGCTTTTATGAAATGTCACGACGTGGGAACCAACAACCTTCACACTGGAATGGCACATTCTTGTAACACTTATTTTGCCAATGTTTTTAAATTAATTATAGATAAATATCCAAAACCTACTTATGGAGTTGACGCTTGGAGCAATCACTTAAAAAGTTTTGGGTTAGGAAGTTTTATGGGATATGATTTGCCTGCTGGAAGAAAAGGGCACATTCCTGATGCCAAATATTACGGCCGTTGGTATCCAAACGGTGGCTGGAGAAGCACCACAATTATTTCTAACTCGATAGGTCAAGGAGAGGTTTTGACCACACCAATTCAATTGGCTAACATGATGGCTGCCGTGGCAAACGAAGGATATTATTACACGCCTCACATCATCAAAAAAATCGAAAATCAACCTATCGACAAAAAATATACAACCAAGCATGTTACCACCATTGACAAGCAACATTTTAAACCCGTGATCGAAGGATTGTCAGCCGTTTATAAAGAAGGAACTGCAAGAAGCTTACAAGTGGAAGGCATTGAAATTTGCGGAAAAACCGGAACCGCAGAAAACAAAACCAAAATTAATGGCGTTACCGTTCAGCTACAAGATCACTCAATTTTCGTGGCTTTTGCACCAAAAGAAAACCCTAAAATTGCCTTGGCTGTTTTTGTGGAAAATGGATATTGGGGAGCTCGTTGGGCTGGACCAATCGCCAGTTTGATGATTGAAAAATATTTAAGAGGAAAAATCACCCGAACCGATCTCGAAAAACGAATGCTGGAAGGAAGTATTGAAGATTATTATGCTAAAATTGCCAGCGGAGAACTTGCAAAGCCAAAAGTAACAGTAAAAAAAGACACCGTAAATGAAAAACCAAAGCGTATCGAACAACATTGATTGGATTACCATCCTGCTCTATTCGATGTTGGTTATCATGGGGTGGCTCAACATTTATTCGGCATCTCTCCCACTCGAGTCTACTTCAATTTTCGATTTAGACCAAATCTATGGTAAGCAAATATTGTTTATCATTTTAACCATCCCACTAATCCTTGTTATTCTCACCGTTGACGCTAAAATTTACGAAAAATATGCATTTGTTTTTTACATCATTGGTTTAGTATCTCTTCTCGGACTTTTTGTTTTTGGAAAAACCATTAAAGGACAAACCAACTGGTACAGTATTGGCGGCTTCACACTACAACCATCGGAGTTTGTAAAAACTTCCACAGCATTACTTTTGGCAAAATATCTCAGTGATGTTCAAGTCAATTTAAAAAATTTAAACGACCAGATTAAAGCCTTTCTAGTCATGGGCGTTCCATTAGTTTTAATTCTAGTTCACGACACCGGAACCGCAATGATTTTTGTAGGATTAGTTTTCGTTCTTTATCGCGAAGGATTACCTTCCGGTTACTTGTGGACAGGATTTGGTGCCATCGGATTATTTTTTCTCGCACTTTTAGTCGAACCCCAATACGTGATTATTATAGCGGCTTTAGCAATGCTAATTCAATTTTTTACAGCAAAACGAATCAACCGAAACCCATTGGCATCCATCATTTTATTTGTCATCGTTTCTGCATTTACTTATTCTGTTGATTTTGTGTATGACAATGTTTTAGAACCCCATCAAAAAGACCGTATCAACGTACTTTTTGGCGGTGATAATGTCGATTTAAAAAATGAAGGATATAACCTCAACCAGTCCATGATTGCCATTGGTTCCGGAGGTTGGTTCGGCAAAGGTTTCCTCGAAGGTACGCAAACCAAAGGCGGTTTCGTTCCCGAACAACATACCGATTATATTTTTACAACCGTTGGCGAAGAATGGGGATTTGTAGGAGCCATCGTTGTAATCGCGCTATTCGTCACGCTTTTCATCCGCCTTATTTATTTGGCCGAAAACCAAAAAACAAAATTCTCCCGGGTTTACGGTTATTGCGTGGTCACCTTTTTATTCATGCACTTTTTGGTAAACATCGCCATGCTCATCCGGCTTTTCCCAACCATCGGAGTGCCGTTACCGTTTTTTTCCTACGGAGGATCGAGCCTTTTTGCGTTCAGCATTTTGTTATTTATTTTTATCAAAATGGACGCTAATAAAGTAAACGAGTGGTAAAAATTTATTTTTAGAAGCGATCTAGAAACCTCGGGACATTTTCCTGCTTTCCGCTACGATCTTTTAGCAAATTGCCTTTGGGTTAAAACCCAAGGCGATCAAAAAAAAGATTTCCGCTTCAAACACGAAGTGTTCACCGAACACCAATTAAAATAAATGTATTGTGAAGTAATCAGGGCTATTGAAAAATCTTTTCGCATTTTTGGAAACTTCAGGTTAAAAGCTCCAACCTTTGTAATCGCTTTGTTTTTCAAGTGCATTTTCAACCGCGTCAGGCAAAATTGGGAAAAAATCAATTCCGGTCAATTTCTCAATTTCATCCACCGAAACCACAAATTCATACAATGGTTTTTTACTATTTTCGTGCGGCATCAAAAACGCCACCATTCTGTAAGTTTCGTTATTTTCAGTAGCCAATAAAATTTTATAAAAATACTTGGGAACCGCTACTTCTTCCGTGCCAATTGTTTTTAAATTTTGCTCCAAAACACCGCCCGTTACTACGTAAATACCGCCGAATTTATCGGCCCAATAACGCGTTTTTTGCTCAAGTCGGTTCCAAATTCCGGCATTAAAATCTTTGCGTTGTGGCGAAATATTCGACGTATAAAAAGTATCGTCGAATGCTTTTTTTGAAAATTTCATATCACCCGCCGGAACCAAATGTCCCTTATCATAACCAGAATTTTTATAGTTTCGGTAATCCGCAGATTTCGTTTTTACTTTCGGATCTTGAATAAAATAAGGTCTTTTGAAATCGCCTTCATTTTTTCCGGCGTCTAAAAAATAAAAAACCCATTCGGCTTGTTCCGCTTTTTCGTTGTAGGAAAGCAAATAATAATCATGATTCACCAACTGATTTGTAGTGGTAGTTGGTGCAAATTTTTGCCAATCCTTTACGGTTGTATTTTGCAAATTTTCTTCAACCGAAGCCGCAATCGACTCTTTTTGAGTAACTTCCCTACAACTTATTTGCACAAAAACCATCATAATAAAAACTAAAACACGCCAAAATTGCTTCATATCACACAAAATTAAATAGCAACAAAGTTATGGAATAATATTTGTTATATATTTGGCAATATAATATCAAAACTAAAAATCATGAAAGCCAAAATTATTCTTTCAGCCTTGTTTTTCACTGCCATTCAATTTGCAAACGCACAAACTACAGCTTCTACCGCTGCAATTGAAAAACAGCAAGCCATTGCACAAAAAGCTTTGGAAGAACAACAAAAAGCAGAAGCAAAAATTTTAAAAGCCCGAGAAAAAGAAGCAAAACGCCTTGAAAAAGAGCAAAAGAAGATTGAAAAAGCACAGAGAAAACTCGAAAAAGAACAAAAAGCGGTTGAAAAACGTCAGGCTAAAATTGCAAAAGCAGAACGCAATGTAGAAAAAGCCAAAGAGAAATTGGCTAAAGAGAAATCTTCATTGGAAAAAAACCAAAACAAACTGGACGCCAAAATAGTAAAAGGCAAAATGAGTAGCACCGAAATTGATGCCGCTAACATTAAAATTCAGAAACAAAAAGTTAAAATCAGTGAACTTGAATTAAAAGTAAAAGAAGCTGAAAATGATTTGATGAAAACAAAATCGTAAATTAATAACAGTTGTAACACACATTCAATTTATGATTAAGAAATTATTTGGAGTATTTTTACTTGTTGTTTTTAGCTTTCTTACAGGGTGCTCGAAAGATATATATGAAGACAATATATATTCAGAAAATAGAAGTTTAAAAAAAATCTCTTTTAATGAATTTAAAAACAATTCCGTTGCTTATGAAAAATTTCAGAGATTTAAAAATGTTTCTAAAAATAAACTCTCTCGTACTTCGGACTCACTACACAATTTTGAAGTCGATACCTTACATGGCATCTATTTAAAGAAAGAGGATTACGAGTCCTATACCTTTAAAATTATAACACCCCCGAATGAAAAGTTAAATAATTTAGTTTTTTCAAAAAATGAAAATGGTGAATTTGATTTGTTTAGAATTGAGTACGACTTTACAGAAGAGGAATTCAGTTACTTAACTCAATCAGAACTCAACAATAAAAAAACGAAATACTATCCATTAGAAATCGACCAAACTAACGCTAGAGTTCATATGGAGATAGTATGTGTAGAATTTTGGGTGCTAGATTATACAATAAATGGTCAAGGTGAAAGTTACACTTCAGGAGTGCCTACTTGGGTTCTTGAGGCGAGTTATTGCGAGTCAGTAATGATAAACACCAATGACGGAGGCGGAGGTGGAGGTTTCGGCACTAACAATCCTGGAAACAGTAATAATCCTGGAGGTTCTTCTGGTGGTGGAGGGGCTTATGGGCCTGGCAATCCTCCTATAATTACACCTCCCGTGTCAACGAAACCTAGTTACAATGATCAAACTTCTAATTGCAACAGATTAAAATTTTTAATAAAATCCCGAAAAAACGGCGACCCTCCAAGTCCAAACATTAAACCTAAATTACAGGCGTTGAGAAGTCAATTAAATCCAGAACGAGAATTGGGCTTTAGGTTAAAAAAAACAGGAAATCAATATACAAATCCAGATATCCCTATCACTAACACAACAGGTAAATCAGTTAGTTTTCGTACAGGTCTCGAAATTTATGGTGCTGTACATACCCATCCAACCATTGGTGCAGATCCAATGTTTTCTTGGGGCGACGTATATGGTCTATCTAAAATATATGAAGAAACAGCCTCGGAAAATAAAACTTCGGTCGTTTTAATATTAGTTTGTCAGGACAAAGAAGGAAACCAAAAAATCTATGCTATTAAAATAAATGATTTTGATGCACTAAAACAAAAATTAGATGATGACTTGGCAGAAGCGGAAGGTAATAGTTTTTGGCAAAAAAAGCGCTGGATTCATATCAACAAATACACTCCTTTATTTCAAGAAAGCGATCATAATCATGTTAGGGCATTCTTGAATTATTTTGGTGGAAATATTAGTCTCTATGAGATTAACAATGATTTTACAAATTGGTCTAAACTAGATATGATAAATCCTGACTCTGTTTGCTGCTCAGAAATTACTAAAACAAATTGCAATTAAAGTATAATTATGAAAAAAATATATATAATATCTTTGTTCTTTTTTTCTGTCTTTTCATTCGGACAGAATCCCATTATTCCGATAGAATCGCTCGATGGCTCAACTCCACCGATTGGCGCGTATCTTAAAGACACAAATAATCGTCAAATACCTTACATAGGAACTTGGCGTTATGCCCAAAACGGCAAAGAACTCACAATTGTTCTCAGAAGATTTACAATGGCGCCCTTAAATCGTGGTTATGCAGATTTACTTTTTGGAGAATATAAATACGTAGAAAATGGGATTACAATTATCAATACATTGCCAAATTTAGATGCTGATATGCCAAACAAATGGAATCATAATATAAGCGGGAGTTTTCCAATAGATAATCTTACATACCCACTATGCCCAGATTGTACAAATGATGAAAAGAGAATGGTATTAGGTTTGTTTGATCCTCTTCAAAATATAGGAGGGTTATTGACTTTGCGAAGAATTTCTGTAAACGGCTCACCAGCACTCCATATGTATCTAATTGAAGAGCAAGGAAATACAGTAAGTGAGGAATTAGCAGGCGACCTTCCTGACCCAGGACTTTTGATAAATATTAGAGATTGTATTTTATTAAAAGTAGATTAATTTCGCTAATAAAAGTGGCTTTTAAATTGGTATGAAAAAAATGTTTCTCACATATTTATTCTTTCTCTACGTATTTTCATTCGGACAGAATCCCATTATTCCTATAGAATCGCTCGATGGCTCAACTCCACCGCTTGGTGCTTATCTTAAAGACACAAATAATCGTCAAATACCTTACATAGGAACTTGGCGTTACGCCCAAAACGGAAAAGAACTTACAATTGTTCTCAAGAGATACACAATGGTTAACTTAGGTAGTATTTACCAAGATATTCTTATTGGCGAATATAAATACTCTGAAAATGGTGTTACAATTGTAAATACGCTTGCAAACCTTGATGTCGATTTACCAAACAAATGGAGTCATAATATTAGGGGTGGCACTCCAATAAATGTCGCATCGTTTCCGTTGTGTCCAGATTGTACAAATGATGAAAAGAGAATGGTATTAGGTTTGTTTGATCCTCTTCAAAATATAGGAGGGTTATTGACTTTGCGAAGAATTTCTGTAAACGGCTCACCAGCACTCCATATGTACCTAATTGAAAAGCAAGGAAATACAGTAAGTGAGGAATTAACAGGCGACCTTCCTGACCCAGGACTTTTGATAAATATTAGAGATTGTATTTTATTAAAAGTAGATTAATTTCGCTAATAAAAGTGGCTTTTAAATTGGTATGAAAAAAATGTTTCTCACATATTCATTCTTTCTCTACGCATTTTCATTCGGACAGAATCCCATTATTCCGATAGAATCGCTCGATGGCTCAACTCCACCGATTGGTGCTTATCTTAAAGACACAAATAATAGTCAAATACTTTATATAGGAACTTGGCGTTACGCCCAAAACGGAAAAGAACTTACAATTGTTCTCAAGAGATACACAATGGTTAACTTAGGTAGTATTTACCAAGATATTCTTATTGGCGAATATAAATACTCTGAAAATGGTGTTACAATTGTAAATACGCTTGCAAACCTTGATGTCGATTTACCAAACAAATGGAGTCATAATATTAGGGGTGGCACTCCAATAAATGTCGCATCGTTTCCGTTGTGTCCAGATTGTACAAATGATGAAAAGAGAATGGTATTAGGTTTGTTTGATCCTCTTCAAAATATAGGAGGGTTATTGACTTTGCGAAGAATTTCTGTAAACGGCTCACCAGCACTCCATATGTACCTAATTGAAAAGCAAGGAAATACAGTAAGTGAGGAATTAACAGGCGACCTTCCTGACCCAGGACTTTTGATAAATATTAGAGATTGTATTTTATTAAAAGTAGATTAATTTCGCTAATAAAAGTGGCTTTTAAATTGGTATGAAAAAAATGTTTCTCACATATTCATTCTTTCTCTACGCATTTTCATTCGGACAGAATCCCATTATTCCGATAGAATCGCTCGATGGCTCAACTCCACCGATTGGTGCTTATCTTAAAGACACAAATAATAGTCAAATACTTTATATAGGAACTTGGCGTTATGCCGAAAACGGCAAAGAACTGGCAATTGTTCTCAGGAGATACACAAGGGTTAACTTAGGGAGTATTTACCAAGATATTCTTATTGGCGAATATAAATATGCTGAAAACGGCGTTACAATTGTAAATACGCTTGCAAACCTTGATTTCGATTTACCAAACAAATGGAATCATAATATTAGGGGTGGCACTCCAATAAATAATGCATCATTTCCGTTGTGTTTAGATTGTGAACCGCAAGAAAAGAGAATGGTTCTGGGACTTAGAGACCCAATTCGCGAAGCCTCAGGTAAACTAACGCTTAGGAGAATTAATATCAATGGTAATCCTGCTATCCATATGATTCTTTATGGAAATGGAGAAACTTACAAAATTGATGATCCTAATGTAAATAAAGAAAACTTTAACCTTCGAGTTAATATTTCAGAGTGTGTATTACTCAAAATAGATTAATATTTCATCGTATGTAACAAAAAAATCGGGACTTTCATAAATGAAAGTCCTTTTTTCTTTTCCCTAACTCTTCACATCCAAAGCATCTCGCAACGCATTTCCAACCATCATAAATGCAAGCGTAATCAACATAATGGCAATTCCGGGAACCATAGCGAGATATGGTTTGTCTAAAATAATATCGCCGTAATAATCTTTAATCATACCACCCCAACTTGGAACTGGCGGTTGAGCACCTAATCCTAAAAAACTCAATCCACTTTCTACTAAAATGGCTGAGGCAAAATTTGCCGCCGAAATCACAATTACAGGAGCCATGATATTGGGTAAAATGTGATGTATAATAATTCTCAAATCATTGTAACCCAAAGCTCTTGCAGCCGTGACAAATTGCATTTCTTTCACCGAAATTATTTGCCCGCGAACCACTCTCGCCACTTCCACCCACATAGTCAAACCAACGGCTACAAACACTTGCCAAAATCCTTTTCCTAAACTTAAAGTGATGGCAATAACCAATAATAAGGTTGGGATTGACCAAATGATATTGACCAACCACATAACAAAAGCATCAATTTTTCCACCAAAATATCCGCCAATTGCGCCAAAAAATATACCTACAATCAGTGAAATAAAAACGGCTACAAAACCAATAGAAATGGAAACTCTCGAGCCAACTAACATTCGACTGAGATAATCCCGTCCGGCTTTATCGGTTCCTAAAAGAAAAGTTTCTGTAGAAATTTGTTTCGAAGCTACTTCTTCTAACGATTTACTTTCGGGGAAAGATTGTAACGTAATTTCTTTTTCAATATTTACCGAAGCATCATCACTATACAAAGTATAAATGAGCCGATTGCCTTCAATTTTATAGCTTGAAATTGGGGTTTTGCTGTACTGCATTTCTTCGCCAAAAAAATAATCAGAAAAAGATTTTTGTGGTGCATCAGGCAAAGGAATTTTGAGCATTTGAACAGAAAATCCCGGTGATTTTGAGCGAATGGTCAAATCGCCCCAATTGGCATTTTCGCTGGAATCTGGTGCTAAAATGTAAGCAAAAATTGCTACGACCAACATTAAAAAAATGAATGCCAAACTGAAAACGCCCCAAAAATTTTTCTTAAATTTTTGGAGCGCTATCTGATGTAATGATTGTGAGTTTGTACTCATTAATGCGTTAAATTTTTAAGACCGCACTAATTTATCCTTTTTTTTCACATTAACTGTTCCCTTTTGCGGAGAATTTCCTTGAAGGTCGTCTAAAACATTCAATGCTTCTTCCACATAAACATCTTTAGAAAGTGTTTCATGCCAACGATCACGTTTCTCTTTCAGCAAGTTATCGTTTTTAATTAACTCATTTTCATAAGGCAAAGATGAAAATTTCAGTTGGTTATTGTATTTAGAAATCGCTTTGTATTTTTTGGCTTTTTCTTCTAAAGCAATTTGTTCTGCTCTAAATTTATCAATGTTTAAGCTAAAATCATTTTCGTCCTGACGCTTTTTAATCCATTGGGCATTTTCTTCAATTAAGGCGAATTGCGGATTTTGTTCCATTCTTTTTTTACTTCGTTCAATAGCATAATCAAGATTGTTTTGCTTGTCCCAAACTTTATAATCTGCCGGATCAATTTTGTCCCATTTCATCGCATTATCAATGTCGCGTTCCCCCATCTTTAAATAGGAATATCTGTCTGGAAGTGCCACATCACTACTTACACCATTTAATTGTGTTGAACCGCCATTAATTCTATAAAATTTTTGCGTAGTCGTTTTTAAAGCACCTAAATTCCCGTAGGAATTTCCTCTGATAAATTGGTTCAAGTCAATCACATTTTGCACCGTTCCTTTTCCATAAGTTTGTGAACTTCCAATAATCACACCTCTACGGTAATCTTGAATTGCAGCTGCTAAAATTTCAGAAGCAGAAGCCGAAAATCCGTTTACCATTACTACCAAAGGTCCATCATATTGAATGCGCGAGTCTTTGTCTGATAAAATTTCTTTCTTTGTACCTGCGGATTTGATTTGTACAATAGGTCCCTTTTCTATAAAAAGTCCAGCGATATCCACAACCGTTTTTAACGAACCTCCGCCATTATCTCTAACATCCATCACAATTCCGTGAACACCTGCTTCTTTCATTCGGCTCACTTCTAGTGCAATATCTTTGGCAGCGTCTCTACTGTCTTTGTTTTCGAAATCAATGTAAAATTTTGGCAAATAAATAATGCCGTATTTTTTTCCGTTTTTCTCTACGATGCTCGAACGTGCATAAGTTTCTTCAATTTCCACTTCATCTCTAATGATAGAAATGATTTTGATGGTTCCGTCAGTTTTTTTAACAGTTAAACGAACTTCAGTCCCTTTTGGTCCTTTGATTTTTTTCACCACATCGTCTAATCGCATTCCCACAACATCCACAGCTTCTGCCGAACCTTGTGCAACTTTTAATACCACGTCACCAGGTTCTAATTCTTTTCCTCTCCAAGCTGGACCTCCCGAAATGAGTTCGCTGATTTCGGTAAAATCATTTTTTTTCTGTAATCGTGCGCCAATTCCTTCTAATTTTCCACTCATCGAAACATCAAAACGTTCCTTGTCATCTGGTGCAAAATAGGAAGTATGCGGATCAAATTGTGACGCAATCGAATTTATATAAACCGAAAAATAATCGTCACGGTTTAATTCTGTCATGAAACCAAAAAATTCGTCTAAAGATTTCATTTGGCTTTCACGCGTTTCTTTCTCCAAAACTTCAAACGATTTGTTCTCTACTTCGGCTTTCTCTTTTTCAAGTTTTTTCTTGATGTCTTCCGCTTTTTTATTGAGTTCAAAAGTTTGCTCGTCTAAGTCATCAACGTTATCGCTCACATCTTTTCCTTCTTGGATTTCTAATTTATTGGTAAGCGAAGAAAGCGTTGACAGCTTAATTTGTTTGTACCAACGTTCTCTTAATTCGGCCGTATTTTTGGCGTAAGCATGTTTTTCATAATCCGTATTGATAGTTTCATTTTTGGTATAATCAAACGGTTTGCTCAAAATATCTTTGTAATATTTTTGGCTTTCGCCAATGCGTTGCACCAGACGTTCATGCGTAAGGTAAAAAAACGAAAGGTCTCTCGCATTGATTTGATCGTCAATTACAGTTTGGTATTTAGCAAATTCATCGATGTCAGATTGTAAAAAAAATCTTTTTGACGGATCAATGGCTTCCATGTAATTTTTATAAACCGCTTTTGAAAAATCATCGTCTATTGTTGCTGGATCATAATGTCCTTTTTCAATTACAAAAGTGAGTAACTCGATTAGCAATCTGTCTTTTTCAGGATCTGGTTCTGAAGAAGCATATATTTCTTTGGGAACAAAACTCCAAAGGGCTGCACAAAGTGCTACCACAATGATTAAAACCTTATAATTTCTTTTCATAAATCTCATAATAGCATTCATCTGATTGAGACAATCGTAAAATAATTTCCTAAATTACAATAAAAACTGTGCCACTAATTTTTCCGGCGCATAATTTTTTGTTAAACCTCTACCGGCACGATTTTCGGGCAATGGAAAGGTTTGGTCAAAGTTATATATTTTTACGAGTGTCGAAAATTTTAAAATAAGTATTTTTGCGAAGCTGAGCAAAATTTTTCTCGGTAACCTTGGCTTTATTCCTGCCCCGAAGTTTCGGGAGAAGCGGAAAGTGGGAAATTGCTCCTAAAATATAATATGATGACAAAAAAAAAACCACTGATTTTAGTAACGAACGACGATGGGGTTTCGGCACCGGGAATTAAAGCGTTGATTGAGGTGATGAAAGATTTGGGCGATGTGGTGGTGGTGGCTCCTGATAGTCCGCAAAGTGGCACAGGACACGCCATTACAATCAATAGTACACTTTTTTTGAATAAAACGAACTTACACGAAGGTGTGAAAGAAGAATTTTCATGTTCAGGAACGCCAGTAGATTGCGTAAAATTTGCAGTAAACGAGGTATTAAAACGCAAACCTGATTTGTGTGTTTCGGGGATTAACCACGGGAGTAATTCGTCGATTAATGTGATTTATTCGGGCACGATGAGTGCCGCGGTTGAAGCGGGTATTGAGGGAATTCCGGCGATTGGCTTTTCGCTTTTGGATTATGACTGGAATGCAAATTTTGAATCCACTAAAAAATTTGTAAAAAAAATTGCACAAAAAGTTTTAGAAAATGGTTTGCCAGAAGGGGTAATTTTGAATGTAAATTTGCCCAACCTTCCCGAAAAAGAAATCAAAGGCATTAAAGTTTGTCGTCAGGCGAAAGCGATGTGGGAAGAAAAATTTGACAAGCGAAAATCGCCGATGGGACGCGATTATTACTGGCTTTCGGGAAAATTTGTAAACTTGGATAATGGCGATGATACTGACGAATGGGCTTTAAAAAACGGTTTTGTTTCGGTGGTTCCAGTGCAATTTGACTTAACGGCACATCATGCGATTCAGTCACTAAATAGTTGGAAATTAAATTCTTAAAATATTGTTAGATGAAATATTACATCATTGCCGGTGAAGCTTCGGGCGATTTGCACGGTGCAAATTTGATGAAGCAAATTTTTAAGCAAGAACCCAATGCCGAAATGCGATTTTGGGGTGGTGATTTAATGCAAAATGTAGGAGGAACTTTGGTAAAACATTATCGGGAGTTAGCATTCATGGGCTTTGCCGAGGTGGTGATGAACTTAAAAACGATTTTGAATAATATCAAATTTTGTAAAGAAGATATTTTAAAATTTAAGCCGGATGCGATAATTTTTATCGATTATCCTGGTTTTAATATGCGAATTGCAAAATGGGCCAAAGACCTAAATATGGTGACACATTATTATATTTCACCACAAATTTGGGCTTGGAAAGAGAATAGAATCAAGGCGATTAAACGTGATATTGACTTTATGTACGTAATTTTGCCTTTTGAAAAAGATTTTTACGAAAAAAAACATGGCTTTCCGGTAACATTTGTTGGACATCCGTTGATTGACGCGATCCAAAATCGGGAGCAAAAAAATGAAGATTTACTTCGTAAAGAATTTAGTTTAGACGAACGACCAATCGTGGCACTATTACCAGGAAGTAGGAAACAAGAAATTTCAAAAATGCTGGAAGGAATGCTTTCTGTGGTGAAAGATTTTCCGGAACATCAGTTTGTCATTGCAGGAGCTCCAAGTCAGGAATTTGAATTTTACAAACCATTTTTAAAAAATGAAAATGTAAAATTTATTTCAAACCGAACCTATGATTTGCTTTCAATTGCCACGGCAGCACTGGTTACTTCTGGAACGGCAACGCTTGAAACCGCTCTTTTTAAAGTTCCTGAAGTGGTTTGTTACAAAGGAAATTGGATTTCGTACCAAATTGCGAAACGCATTATCACGCTCAAATATATTTCTTTGGTAAATTTAATCATGGACGAAGAGGTGGTAACAGAGTTAATTCAGGATGAATTTAATTCCAAAAATATTAAAGCAGAATTGAAAAAAATTCTTGATGAAAACCACCGAAAAATTTTGCTTGAAAAATATAATTTGCTCGAAAAAAAATTAGGAGGCAAAGGAGCCAGCGAAAAAACAGCAAAATTGATAATTGAAAATACTTTTGCCTTAAAAAAATAAACAATCCTTTTAACACCAAGACTTTCAGGTGATTAAACAGATTATTCTCAATACCACATTGCTTTGAAAAAAAGCAACTTTTGCAATTTTTTAATTTTTTTTTTACTCTTGGAATGGAAATTGTATTATATTTGAGCGTTTAAATATAATAATGTTTCCAAACGTACGTTATTACATAATTAAAAAAGTGAATTCTCTATAAGAGCAAAAAAATAATTCTCCGGAATTTTATTAATAAATCTAAAGTTGAATGTCCCAAATTGTTCAGCTGAAAAATAAAAAATAAAATATGTCTGTAAAAAAAGTCCTTTTCTTAATCCCAATGTTGGTTCTAGCAACTACAGCTGGATTTTCACAAAAAATTGTTACTTCAAAAAAAGAAGCAGTTAAAAAAGGTATCTACGAAAAACCTTCTGATGAAAAAAAACCTACTATTGAGGCAGACAAACCAGCGATGGTGAACAAACCTGTTGCAGCAACTCTTGAGAAAAAAGCTTCAAAAACTACAAAAAACGCCAAGAAAAACATCGCTGTTGTGGAAACAGAAGACAACGATTTGATGTTTGCATCGCCAACAGATAGTTACCTTTCTATGCAATTAATTAACAACGCCATGGAATTTTTAGGCGTTAGATACAGAGGTGGCGGAACTACAAAAGCGGGAATGGATTGCTCCGGAATGGTTACGGCAGTCTTTAATTTATTTGACATTAAATTACCTAGAAGTTCACATGACATGGCGCTTGTAGGTGAAAAAGTGGAACATGACGACGTGAAAAAAGGTGATTTAATTTTCTTTAGAACCAACGGCAGAAAAGTAATCAACCATGTTGGATTGGTTGTTGAAAAAATTGGAGACGAGATTAAATTTATTCACTCTTCTTCCTCTCGTGGTGTGATTGTTTCTTCAACAAGCGAATCATATTACAAAAGAGCATTTGCGCAAGTGAATCGGGTTTTACAACAATAATTTTCTTCAAAAAAATACATAATTAACAGATTTTCAGTATTTTCGATTTATGAAAGTACTGAAATTTCCGTTAGCGAGAATTACAGTTTGTTTTATTCTCGGATTATCTGCCGCATTTTTTACAACGCCATCGCCTGAAAAATCACTAAATTTTGCAGGAATTTCGGTCATTTTATTATCATTAGTTTTTCTCTTGAACAGAAAATACAGCATTCCGCATCTTTACGGAATCGCTGCTGGTTTCACATTTTTTATATTCGGATTTTCTGCTTTTTCTATTCACTCGGAACATTTTTACCAAAATCATTTTTCGCATTTTGTAAAAGATGAAAAGCAGGTTTTTAAATTGCGGATTCGAGAGCAGTTGAAAAATTCTGTTTCTGGATCTCGTTTTGTGACCGAAGCAGTTCAGGTTGGCAAAATCCAAACTGAAGGAAAATTGTTACTAACTATTAATCGCCCTTCCAAAGAAATAAAAATTGGCGATGAATTTTTTGCGGTTGGAAAATTTCTGCCACATCGAAAAACCACCAATCCTTATCAATTTGATTATGGAAATTATTTGCAAAACAAATCGATTTCCGGACAAATTTTCTTGGAAGAAACATTTTTGATTAATACCGGCGAAACGAAAAGAGACTTTTATTTTTACGCCGCCAACTTTCGTGCAAAAATCATTAACAATCTAAGAAAGTCAGGTTTCAACCCAGATGCCCTTGCGGTTTTGTCAGCCTTAATTTTAGGCCAACAACAAGAAATTTCAAAAGAAATTCTACAAGATTATCAATTTGCAGGAGCAGTTCACATTCTATCGGTTTCGGGATTGCATGTGGGTTGCTTGATGTTGATTATCACATTTATACTAAAGCCTTTACCCAATACTCGTTTCTATCACTTTTTCCGACTACTTTTCGTAATCGGTTTCTTATGGATTTTTGCTTTGATTGCAGGTTTTTCACCGTCTGTGGTAAGATCTGTGGTAATGTTTAGCTTTGTTGCAGTTGGACAATTTTCTATCCGAAAAACTAATTTGTTGCACACGCTTCTAGTTTCGATGCTGCTAATTTTACTTTTTAAGCCTTCATTCTTGGTAGATGTTGGGTTTCAATTAAGTTATAGCGCGCTTTTTTTTATCGCTTGGTTACAACCAAAATTTGATACCTTTTGGCAACCCGAAAATAAAATCGTGAAATATTTTTACCAAATTATTACGGTTTCATTTGCAGCTCAGTTGGGAACATTGCCTTTTTGCTTGTATTATTTCCATCAGTTTCCAGGATTATTTTTAGTAACCAATTTGGTCATTCTTCCAATAATCGGTTTTATCATGGGATTAGGATTGTTCGTAATGATTTTGGCCTTTTTCGATTTAATCTGGAACCCACTTTCTCTTATTTTAGAAACTTCCATATTGTGGATGAACAAAATTATTCACCTTATTGCTTCGGTTGATACCTTTTTATTCAAAGAAATTCACTTTAATCTGATAATGCTTTTTGCTTCTGTTTTTGTAGTTTTTGCAATTGGTTTTTGGATTCAAAAACATTCGTTTAAAAACATGGCGACTGCAATGACATCCATTTTCGTGTTTCAAATCGTTTGTCTATTTACGGTTTTCGACAGTAAAAATAAAAACGAAACTATTGTTTTCAGCGATCGAAAAAATCTAATTTTGGCTGAGAATAATGGTTCGGAAGTAACGATTAAAAGTCGGGATTCTGTGAATGAGAAGAGTTTAAATTTTGCCATAAAACCTTACACCATTGCTACGGTTTCAAAGATAAAATCTTACGAAAAATTTAAAAATGTGGTGTTTTCGCAACACCAAAAAATTTTGGTTTTAGACAGTACTTCTGTTGCTTCAGGATTAATTAAATCGGATATTTTAATAGTTTCGCATTCGCCAAAATTAAACTTCGAAAGAATCCTGGCTACTACGAAACCTAAAGTGGTGATTGCTGATGCGAGCAATTACAAAAATTTTGTAGAACGATTATCGCAAACCTGTGAAAAAGCAAAAATCCCTTTTCACTCAATTTATGAAAAGGGATTCTATACTATTGTGGAATAAATTATTATACTTTTAGCAAAGGCAATAGTTGTTCTGCTGTGTGATACCCTACAATTGGCGCTTTCAATTCTCCTTTTTTGTCAAAAATGTACATGGAAGGGTATCCTTGCACTTTTAAGAAAATGGTAAAATCGTGTACGGCATTTCTACCTTTACGGTTAGCATCATATTTAGGATTACCGTATTTTGTGCCTTTGTAAGTTACTTCAGAATTTCCTTCGCCATTAAATTTTACTGCATAATAATTAGCATTGATGTAATCGGCAACTTCTTTAGTTTGGAAAGTATTTTTATCCAACATTTTGCATGGTCCACACCAATCTGTGTAAACGTCCATGAAAATTGGTTTGGCTTTCTTTTTTTGAGCTGCCAAAGCCTGATCTAAAGTCATCCACTTAATTTCTTGTGCTTGCACAGAAGCCAAACTTCCGATAGCGATAAAAAATAATACTATTAATTTTTTCATTTTGATATAATTTTGATTGTGTTGTATTCAAATATAGTGCCGTTTTTTATCGAACGCCGTGCATTAATTTTTTGATGATTGGCGACATGATAAAAGAAATTACGGCAACAACCAACGAAATAATGGCCAACATCCAGAAGAAATAGCTCAAGCCTTTTTCGTCTGCAATTTTATCAATATTTTCTCCAAATTTTGCCGCACCTTTCATACCAATTGCAACAGCCAAATACCAAATCCCGAACATCATTGCAATCATTCTTGGCGGTACCAATTTACTTACGTAAGAAAGTCCAACTGGCGAAATACAAAGCTCTGCCATAGTTACAAAAAGGTAAACCAAAATCAGGTAAACCATGCTTACCGATGCCGTTTTTGCTCCTGGTAAAATTCCGTCAGAACCAATGGCAACGGTAATCATTCCGATGGCTAAAAATACCATTCCCAAAGCGTATTTCATATTTGCCGAAGGATTGTATTTGCTTTCCCACCATTTAGAAAATAATGGTGCCAAAGCAATAATGTAAAGTGAGTTTAAAGAAGAAAACCAAGAAGCTGGAACCTCAAGAGACTCTTGTGAAAATTGGTTTTTTAACATCCAAATCGCAATTCCCCAAATGATCACAAAACTCGTTGCTAATACTAAATTTGCTACAGAATATTTTGCAAAAGTTTGCTTAAACAATAAAATCAAAACCCAAGTAATGATTGCCAAAGGAACAATTGTGATGGAAGCATTTACCACTTTAAAAATTGTTCCGGCGTTTCCTTGTAAAATTCTATCGGTATAATCGTTAGCAAAAATGGTTAACGTTCCTGGAGATTGTTCAAAAATCGCCCAAAAGAAAATCGTCAAAAATGCGAAAAAAGAAACTGCAATCATTTTCTCTTTAGTGATTTGCGAATAATTTAAAATTCGATAAATCAATAAAAATAAAAATAATACGATGGCAATTAAAATGGTGAAATTATTTCCGGAAAGTCCTGCTACTTCAAAATTGAAGATGTCAACAGATCCATTTGAAATTAATTTAGCAGGTTCAAAAATAATCCAAACCAAACCTAAAAATGTCATCAATCCGATTAAAGCCAATTGCCAAACCGGGAAAGGATTTAATTTATCGTTGTCTTCATCTGTGGTTAATACTTCTTTTTTAACAGGTTTTAAACCAATGTCTCCGAAAATATTTTGCGAAAGCCAAAATTGAATTAATCCAAAAAGCATGAAAATTCCGGCAAGCCCGAAGCCCCAGCTCCATCCTACTTGTTCACCTAAATAGCCGCAAAGTACAATTCCGAAAAATGCTCCAGAGTTTACTCCCATGTAGAAAATGGTGTAAGCTCCGTCTTTTTTCTCTGGTCGATCTTTGTACATTTCTGATACAATAGAAGTCATGTTTGGTTTGAAAAATCCATTTCCGAAAACTAACAAAATTAATCCAGCATAGATAAAAAACGGTGTTTCTAAAGCCATCGACCCGTGACCTAAAGTCATTAATAACGCTCCAACTAAAACGGCATAACGGTATCCAATTACTTTATCGGCAAAATATCCGCCTAACATGGTTGACAAATAAACCAAACCTACATAGGACCCGAACAATGCCATGGCTTGTTCACGAGACCAATCCCAACCGCCGTTTAAAGCTGTGGATGTGAAAAACATTACAAGCAAGGCTCGCATTCCGTAGAATGAAAAGCGTTCCCACATTTCGGTAAAAAATAAAACGAATAGTCCCGAAGGATGCCCGAGAACGGTGCTTTTAAAAAACTGGTCTGTTGAATTTTGACTCATTATATTATTTTTTGGTTGCGAAAGATATTAATTTTTTTTTAACTACTGAAATTAGAGCGCGGCAGACTTTTTCTCAAGCGGTCTTACCACAAATCTGTCGTAAATAATTAAGGACACAATTGACACTAATCCTACCGCACAAACGACAAACCAAATTTTGTTCGGTTGGTAATTTTCCCACAGCATATCAGTCATTTGCCAATGATTAAGGTTGAGTTTTTGTTCTGCTAACGCAAAATATTCGCTTTTTGAAAATGGCGTTTGAATGCCAGATACATCAATACCTTTTTGAGCTGCAACGGTTTTAAAATTTTCTCCGATTGTAGCGTAGTCAAGATTGGCGTCTTTCAAATGAAATTGTTTTTCAAAATCAGATATCGAAAGGTTTAAAGCTTTTGAACCTTGTTCAATAAATTCTTCTTTGCTTACCACTTCTGGCATTGCGATGTTTCTTTTGCCTAATTCTGTTTGAAGCAATGATAATTTATCCGACCATTTTTGGTACAAATCTCCTGCAATAAAACCTGTAAAAAAGTTTCCGGCAGCAACTGGTAAAAAATAAGTTCCTTGGTACAAACCTTCTTTTCCTTTTGGCGTAATCAAAGCAATAAATGACGAAAGTGTTGGACTCGACATCATTTCTCCAATGGCAAAAATCATGGTTCCAATAACGGTAAACCAAACATTGTGGGTAAAAAATGTAAGCGAAACTCCAATTGTGGCAATAATCGATCCTCGGATGATGGCGTTAATGTGTCGCATTTTGATGACAAAAAATGACACGGAAACTTGAAACAAAATAATCATCAATGCATCGATGTTGGTAAACCATTCAGGTTTCACTTGCCCGTCTTGTGTTAGTGTTTTGCCTAAAAACGGAAGATTTTGATTAATCCAATTACTTATTTGGGCAGAGTTTACCCAATCTTCAATAAAATTTGGCAAGGTGTAAAAAAGTTGGTTAAACATCGTCCAGAAACCAATCATTAAAATCAATAAGATGGTTAAACGTTTGTCTTTTAACGCTTCGACAATATTTAGAAGGGAAACTTTAATTTCCTTTAAAATTGGTTCCTTGTGTTTTTTTTCAACCTCTGGTTCTTTATAAAAAATTAAAACCATGAGCAAATTAATTCCAATAACGATGGCGGCTTGAATAAAAATAATTTTCCAGCCAAATTCAGTCCTTAAATAAGAAGAACACCAAGGTCCCACAAAACCACCAATGTTTACCATCATATAAAAAATTCCAAAACCCATTGTTCCGGTGGTTTCATCCGTATTTCTGGCTACAATAGCGGAAGCAACCGGTTTAAAAAACGCTGCTCCAATTGCCACCAAAAGAAAAATCATATACATGCTCCAATAAGTGTTGACTTCACCCATGAAATAATAACCCACAATCATGATGATGTAAGCAATGACAAGCGACAATTTGTAACCAATTCTATCGGCAATTACCCCAAAAAATATAGGGAGAAAATATAAAATAGCTGTAACGTTTGCCATAATATTTCCTTTTTGGATGTGGTTAAAACCTAATCCGCCTTCATCTGTGGAACCTACTAAATAAAGTCCGAATAAAGTAAAAATTCCGTACCAAGCCCAACGTTCCATGAGTTCCATGAAACTGGCTAACCAAAATGTTTTGTTGAAAGAATTAATGGTAGAAAAAATGGAGGTTTTTTTATCAGACATTTTTAATAATATGATTTTAATTTATCATAAAAAGCGACTCGGAAGTCGCTTTTTTATATGTTATTTTAGCAAGACAAATATAGAATTTAGTTATTCAATTCTTTGTCAACGCCATGCATTAATTTTTTGATAATTGGCGAAATTATAAGCAACAATACGCCAAACCCGATTCCGGTGTAAAATAAATATTCAAATAATTTCAGATAGCTCAATTTTGCCGTATTTAAATCTGGAGCTGTTCCGCTTGAAGTGTCTATTGAAGCAATGTTTGCCAATACCGACGCAATAAATTCTGAACTTGCGGTGGCCAAAAACCAAACTCCCATCATGAAACCAACGATTTTTGCCGGCGAAAGTTTTGTCACTGCGGATAAGCCAACTGGTGACAAACTTAATTCTCCACAAGTATGTAAGAAATAAGTTAGGATTAACCAAACAGCGGCAACTTTACCAGTATCAGAGACATTAATTCCTAACACTAATGAGCCAAATCCTAGTCCAACCAGCATTAAAGCAAGTGAAAATTTTACAGCAGTATTAGGATTATATTTTCCTAATTTCACCCATAACCAAGCAAAAACAGGCGCTAATAAAATAATGAATAAAGCATTAAAACTTAAAAATTGTCCGGCGGTTAATTCTACTCCAAAAATATTTCTGTCGAGAATTCTGTCGGCAAAAAGATTTAGAGATGTGTAGGCTTGTTCAAATAATGCCCAAAAAACTATCGTAAATACAATTAAAATTGTCAACGCCACCAATTGATCTCTTTCTTTGCCCGTTAATTGTGTGACAGCATAATACACGATGTATAAAAACGAAAATCCACCTGCAATTTTTAAGATCCAAGATACTGCTTCGTGACTTTGAACCATTTGCCAAAAAAAGATAGCGGACAAAGCACTTGCTACATAAATCAACCATTCATTTTTAATTCCAAAAGTAGTTTTGGCCAATAATTCTGGTACTTTCGACTCGCCTTTTCCTTTCAAAAATCTTTTCCCTGCGATGAAGGTAATCAATCCGAAAAACATTCCGATTCCTGCAGCTCCGAAACCGTAACTCCATCCGTATTTTTCTCCTAACCACGCACAAATAATAGTCGCTAAAAATGACCCAAGATTGATTCCCATGTAAAAAATAGTAAATCCTGAATCTCGCCTTTTGTCTCCAAATTCGTACAATTCTCCAACCAATGAGGAAATGTTTGCTTTTAAAAATCCAACACCAACAATGATTAATGACAACGAAAAGTAAAAAACTTGAAGCGCAAAATTATCCCTTATGATTTCTCCCGTCATGGATTGCGTAGCAGCATTTCCTTCATACGCCATTCCCAAATGCCCTAAAACCAGCATAATTCCACCGAAAATAATTGCTTTTCTAAAGCCCAAATATTTATCAGCAATAAATCCACCAATTACAGGAACGGCATAAACTAAAGCCGCGTAACTTCCGATGAGTAAATTTCCCGAAGCATCAGAAAAAAGATGGTACTTTGTGAGATAAAAAATCAATAAGGCTTTCATTCCGTAAAAAGAAAATCGTTCCCACATTTCGGTGAAAAATAGGATAAATAAACCTTTAGGATGTCCGAAAAAATTATCTTGTTCTATTGAAGTTGTATTCATTTCTATAAATTTTCTTTAATAAAGTTTGTCATTTTTGTGTAAAGTTGCAAACGGGTTTTTCCGCCGTAAATGCCGTGATTTTTGTCGGGATAAATGGCCCAATCAAATTGTTTATTGGCTTGCACCAAAGCTTCAATCATCAACATGGTATTTTGTACATGAACGTTGTCATCAGCAGTTCCGTGAATCAACAAATATTTTCCTTTCAATTTGTCAACGTGGTTTATAGGCGAATTTTCGTCATAACCTGAAGGATTTTCTTGTGGTGTTTGCAAAAATCTTTCGGTGTAAACCGAATCATAAAAGCGCCAATTCGTCACCGGAGCCACTGCAATTGCCATTTTAAAAACATCATTTCCTTTCAAAATACAGTTAGACGACATGAATCCGCCGTAACTCCAGCCCCAAATTCCAATTCGGGAAGCATCCACATAATTGTATTTTTGGAAAACTTTTGCCGCGTCAATTTGGTCTTCAACCTCTAATTTTCCTAAATCTTTATACGTCACTTTTTTAAAGTCGGATCCTTTAAAACCGGTTCCTCGTCCATCCACACAAGCCACAATATAACCTTCTTGCGCTAACATCATATACCACATATCGTTAATATCAAGCCATTGATTGGCCACTTCTTGCGAACCCGGACCTGAATATTGAAACATCAATACCGGATATTTTTTATTGGCATCAAAATTTTTCGGCTTAATCATCCAAGCGTTTAGTTGATGGCCTTTTTCAGTTTTTATTTCGAAAAATTCTTTTGCTGGCAAATTATAACTTTTCAATTTGTTCAGCAACGATTGATTATCTTGTATCGGTTGCACAACTTGCCCGGTTTGGCTATTGTTCAAAGTATAAACCGGCGGAACACTAGCGCTTGAATACGCATTGATGAAAAAATCAAAATTCGGACTAAAAGTTGCCGCGTTTGTTCCGGTTTTATCCGTTAGGCGCTTTTTATTTTTTCCGTTTAAATTGACGCTGTAAACATCTCGGTTAATCGAACCATTTTCAACCGATTGGTAATAAATCGTTTGGTTTTTTTCGTTGAAACCATAATAATGGGTCACTTCCCAATTGCCTTTGGTTACTTGATTTTTTAGCTTTCCGGAT
The DNA here is from genome assembly GCF_009915155.1 of Flavobacterium ichthyis. Taxonomy (GTDB): domain Bacteria; phylum Bacteroidota; class Bacteroidia; order Flavobacteriales; family Flavobacteriaceae; genus Flavobacterium; species Flavobacterium ichthyis. Next base: position 36,949 of record NZ_JAABLM010000005.1, read on the forward strand.
TTGTCATAATGGTAGATGTGGTTAAAACCGTCTTTTTCACTTGTCCAAATAAAACTATTGTCTTGTAAAAAAGTCAAATTATCGGTAATATCAATGTATGCTTTGTCTTTTTCATTCAAAATGACTTTGGGTTGCCCCGAATTGCCATCCACAAAAATCAAATCCAGATTATTTTGATGGCGATTGATGATTTGAGCACTTAAAACATTGGCATCATTGGTCCACTTAATCCTCGGAATATAAAAATCCTGATAGTTCAATTGAATTTTTTGGGTCGAATTATTTTTCAAATCGTAAATATGCAAGGACACTTCGGCATTTTTTTCGCCAGCTTTAGGATATTTAAAAACGTGTTGCGACGGATATAAATTTTTGCCATAAACATCCATGGAAAACTCTGGAACTTGAGTTTCATCAAATCTTATATAAGCAATTTTATCGCCCGAAGCATTCCAGTCAAAGGCACGAACAAAAGCAAATTCTTCTTCGTAAACCCAATCCGTGATTCCGTTAATAATGGCATTTTTCTTTCCATCACTTGTGATTGCGATGGATTTTTTATTAGCAATATCATACACAAATAAATTATTGTCTTTTGCGTAAGCAATCTTTTTTCCATCCGAAGAAAAAACCGGTTCTTGCACCTGGAAGTCGAAAAGTTTAGTCAGTTCTTTTGTTTTTAAATCATACAGAAAGTAGTCAGCTAAAAACGATCTTCTAAAAATAGGCGTGGAATTACAAGCCAGCAAAATTTTCGTTTCGTCTTTATTAAAGCTATAACTGTCAATCATCGGTAGATTTTGATGATTTTTAGTATCAATTAAAGTTGCGATTTTTTTAAGCGTGGCAAAGTCATACAACTCAATCTGCATGCTTCTTGAACTTCGGTCAAAATTCAAAACCGTGTAATGATTGGCATTCTTAAGTGACTGGAGTTCATCCATTCCTTGCGTTCTAAAAGCGCCACTCCAAATTTGTTCGAGGGAAATTTTTTGCTGTGCAACAGTTGAGATGCTCATCAATAAAAACATCAAAACTACTTTGCCGGAATTCTTCATATTTTATAGAGGTAAAAAAACTGTCAATTTTAGTGAAAAATTTACAATTAAACGTAATTTTTATTGTTAAATGCATAAACCAATAATTCTAAAATGAGTTTTGATGTGAAGCCATGGCGAAAAACGTATCTTTGCAGGATTAATTTCAATAAAAAATGAATAATTCTGTTTCCGGTTTTTCTAAATTTTCCAAAGCCGAAAAAATCAGCTGGATTGCCAATCAATATTTTTCTAATCCGGAACAAGCCGTTTCGTTGCTTACCAATTATTGGAATAAAGATGTAAAACTGCAACAACTTCACGACGATTTTATCGAAAATACGATTACCAACTTTTATTTGCCATTAGGAATTGCGCCAAATTTTTTAATTAACGAAAAATTTTACACTATTCCAATGGCTATCGAAGAAAGTTCAGTGGTTGCAGCAGCGGCAAATGCGGCAAAATTTTGGTCCACTCGTGGCGGATTCAAAACAACCATAATCGGTACCGAAAAAATTGGTCAGGTACATTTTATTTTTAAAGGCGAAAAAGAAAAACTGCAATCCTTTTTTGAAGAAAAAAAACACCACTTTTTTACCGAAACTGAAGCCATTACAAGAAATATGCAAAAGCGTGGCGGCGGCATTTTAAACCTCGAACTTCGGGATAAAACAGCTGAAATTGAAGGTTATTTTCAGCTTCATGCCACGTTTGAAACCAAAGATTCCATGGGGGCAAATTTCATCAATTCTTGTTTGGAACAATTTGCCAAAACCCTAAAATCCGAAGCATTTTCCTACAAATTATTTTCGGAAGAAGAAAAAAACATGACCGTGGTTATGAGCATTTTGTCGAATTACGTGCCAAACTGTTTAGTTCGTGCCGAAGTTTCTTGCCCGGTTGAAGAATTGGCTGACAAAACCATCGCAAATCCGCAGGAATTTGCCGAAAAATTTGTGACTGCGGTAAACATTGCTGAAGTGGAAACTTATCGTGCAGTAACCCACAATAAAGGCATCATGAACGGAATTGATGCTGTGGTTTTAGCTACAGGAAATGATTTTCGCGCCATCGAAGCCGGAATCCATGCTTATGCCGCAAAAGGTGGAAAATATTCGAGTCTTTCTCATGCCAAAATTGAAAATGGAATTTTTTCTTTTTGGATGGAAATTCCGCTGGCGTTGGGAACAGTTGGCGGATTGACAAGTTTGCATCCGTTGGTAAAATTTAATTTGCAAATGCTGGAAAATCCTTCAGCTAAAGAATTGATGCAAATTGTGGCAGCTGCTGGTTTGGCACAAAATTTTGCCGCTTTACGTTCGCTTACCACTAACGGAATTCAGGAAGGACATATGAAAATGCACCTTGGAAATATCATCAATCAGCTACAAGCGAATGAAACTGAACGCATCTTAATTTTGGATCATTTTCGAGAAAAAGCGGTAACTCATGCAGCGGTCGTAGAATATGTAGGTCATTTGAGAAAAGCAAAAATTTAGGCTTTGAAGCAAACTTTTTACAGCAACGGAAAACTTTTAATTTCCGGGGAATATTTGGTTCTCGACGGTGGAACAGCGTTTTCGCTTCCTACGAAATTTGGACAATCTTTAACCGTTAATCCTTCAACCGAAAATAGAATTTTCTGGAAAAGTTACGACCATGACGGAAGTATTTGGTTTGAAGATGCTTTTACTGTTGCTGATATTTTTTCAAATCAAAAAAAAGAAAATCCGGTTACGGACACTTTATTAAAAATTTTGCACGAAGCGCATTTGCTTAACGCAAAAATATTTGAGAAAAATAAAGGCTTTACAGTAGAAACCCAGTTAACTTTTCCACGAAATTGGGGTTTGGGAACTTCTTCCACTTTGATTAACAACATTGCTGCTTGGTTTAAAATTGATGCATTTGAATTGCTGCAAAAAAGCTTTGGTGGAAGCGGTTATGACATTGCCAATGCACAAAATAATTCGGCTATTTTTTATAAAATTGAGAACAAAAAGCCTGTGGTAAAAACGGTTGATTTTCGGCCGGATTTTACATCAAAAATATTTTTTGTTTATTTAAATCAAAAACAAAATAGTAAGCAAGCCATTGCCGCATACAAAAAAAATAACACACAAATTTCCGAAACCATATTGCAGGCAACAGCGGATATTGCAAAACAACTCGTTTCAGCAAAAGACAGCGTTACCTTTGCCAAATTACTTCAACAATATGATGAAATGATGTCCCCAATTTTAGAAACACCAACCATGCAACAACAATTATTTGGCGATTTCAAAGGCGTTGTAAAAAGTTTGGGGGCTTGGGGAGGAGATTTTGTTTTGGCCATTTCCGAAGAAAATCCAACGGAATATTTTAAGGGAAAAGGTTATACGACTGTCCTTCCTTACTCGGGAATTATCTTATAAAATTTCAACCAAAAAAAAAATCCCGATTCACGTAGAACCGGGATTTTTTATGAGATGAATTTAATTTTAGTAACCGAATTTTAATCTGTTGTCTTCAATATCAGCATTATCTTTAAGTGAAGGCAAGATTTTGTTCATCGATACATTTCCTTGACCTTGTAATTTTTGTTTTTGAGCTGACAAATCAGTTGCAGCAGGCGCTTTGGTTACAGCAGTAGTTTTTACCATAAAAACACCACTTCTTCCTTCGATTAATTGCGAAACTTTGTTTGGTGCTGTAGCAATAGCTGTAGCTACCACTTTTGGTTCGAAACCAACACCAGAAAGGTTTGGAACTGCAACGGTTACATCAGTCGCTGTTTGAACTGTCATTTTTGAAGCGGTTGCTACTTGCTCTAAAGTGCTTCCTTTCATGATGCTTTTAATTTTTTCAGCTTTTTTCTGGTTTTTCAAAATAGGCTCAATTGAAGGTCTTGCATCCGAAACAGGAAGTAATCCTTCTTCGTTTACTTTTTTCATTTTCACAATTAAGTTTCCACCCGGAACATTGAATTTTTTCACGTCTCCTGCAGCAGTTTCTTTGTCAAAAGCCCAACGAACTACCTGACGTTGGTTACTGAAACTTGCAAAATTATCATCAAAAGCTTTTACGTTAACCGCTGGTGCAACAGAAAGTCCCATTGCTTTTGCTGTAGCTGCAAAATCTTTTTCAGCCGCTTCCATTTCAAACTTGGTAGCTTTTGTAAAAATATCGTCACTAGTTTTTTCAGATGGTTCAATTCTCAAAGCAACAGTTGCCAATCGAATCGCATCTTGCTTATCGATTACTTTAATGACGTGGTAACCAAATTCAGTTTCCACAACACCTAACGAACCAATTGGTTTATTGAACACGAAGCTATCAAAAGCCGGAACCATTTGTCCAGGAACGATGTTGTCATATTCTCCACCATTTTGAGCAGAACCTGGATCATCAGAATTTGCGGCAGCTAAACCTCCAAAAGCAGCAGGATTTGCTTGAACTTGTGCCAATAAATCGTTTGCTTTTGCTTGCGCTTCTTCTTTAGTTCTGGTAATGGCAGGGTTTGGTGCTTTTCCACCAGCATAAGCAACTAAAATATGAGCCGCTTTTGCGCTTGCTCCAGCTCTTTTTCCCATAGATTTACTCACAGCATAATAACCATTGTAAACATAAGGGCCAAAAGTTTGTCCGGTTTGTAAGTTGTATAGATTGTCAGCATATTGAGCTGGAAGTTTTGATTTGGTGATATAAGTAGAATCATACTTAATATCTGAATTTGCATTTACAAATTCTACTACATTCGATGTTGAGTTAAAACCTGCAACCGTATCATTTTTACCTGTTGTTTCATTGAATACCACTCTTTGGTTCATCAAATCTGTTAAGGTTTTTTTCACTTCGTTTTCATCTTCTGTTGACGGTTTGTCTTCGATCAAAACGTATTCTAAACTTCTTGACTCTTCAGCTTTATATCTTTTTTCGTTTTTTCTCATGTAAGCTACGATTTCATCATCAGAAACCGGAACTTCGCTATCTTTAATATTAGAGAAAGCGTAAGCCACGTAGTTGAATGAAACTTTTTCAGTTTCTAAACGGTGTTGTAATTTTGCTTCAGCATCAGTAGTGTAAAAACCAGAACGGATTAGAGTGCTGTAAATTTGAGATTTTGCACTTAATTCTGCTTGTTTTTCCATTTCAACTAATTGAGCCGCCATTTGCGGATCTGCTTGAAAAAAAGCTTTGAATTTGTCAGCATCAAATTGTCCTGCAGCATTTTGAAACTGTGGATTTTGACCAATTTGAGGATTTTGTTTCAGCATTTCTAAAATTTGATTTTCACCCACTTGAATGCCTAATTTTTCAAATTGCTCGTTTAAGAGAGCTACAGAAACTAATTGATCCCAAACACTACTTACAGCTTGAGTGTTCGACATGCCTTGTTGGCTTCTTTCTGCCGCATCAACTTTTGTTCTAAAATCTTCAAACGAAATATCTTCGCCATTAATGGTTCCTACATATTTAGGAGTGCTTTGAAAACCGCCTCCTTGAATAAGGTCTCCAATCACAAATGCTAATAAACAAAAACCAATCACCACAATAAGGAGAAGCGATCTTTGTCGGATTTTCGATAAAACTGCCATTTTATAATGTTACTTTTTAAATTCAGAGGGCGAAAATACAATTATCTACTTAATAATAAAAGCAGTAAAGTTATATTTTGCTGTAAAGTGAATTTTTTTTGATTGTACTTGCGAAAATATTATAAATTATTTCTGGTTAGAAGGATTGTTTTTTTTTATGCTGGTCAAACTTTTTGGCATAACTTCTTCTGAAGAAAAACATGAACAATGCCAATGCTGCAAAGAAAAAACTCAACCAAGGTGTACGTTCTTGGCTATTTAAATTCGTAAAACCGTCAACCGCAAAAAGTATTGCTGCTAACAAATAAAAGTAAGGGATGTATTTGTACATTTTTATTAAATTATTTTTTTTAAAAATCGTCTGCTTGGCCTTCCCCGAAGAAAGTTTGACCACTAATGTCTTTTAAGTCGCGACTGGCATCAAATCCTTTGGTGTAAAAAATATTGCCTTCGCCAAGCGTGAGTTTGCATTTTTTTTCGGTAAAAAACCATTCTCGTTTTTGGTCGTAATATAACTGCGTAGTTTCAAGCATTTTACCATCTTCCGAAGTTACTTTTACATTGCCTTGCAAATCTATAATATTGGTTCCTTTGAAAGAAATTGCATAATCTGAACGCACAAAAGTTCGTTTTTGAGCCGCATCGTAAATGGTAACATCCACGCCTTTTGGAAATTCTTGGTAAGGAAAAGCCACGTTGCCAAAATCGAGCATTTTTGGACTTTTTAAAATGGCGGTAATCCTTCCAGAATCGGTGTATTTTAAGTTAACCGAATCAGCTTCTCCCATTGGAGCAAAAGCGGCTCGATTAATTTTCTGAACTTCTTTAATATTGTTTTGGCAAGAAGTAAAAATTAAAACGAAAATTCCGATTAATATGTAGGAAATATATTTCATTTTTATTTTGGAATGGTCACAGCTTGGTTAATCCAGCAGGAAAAAGTGACAACCTCGCCCGCTTTTTTTCCAGATTTTTTTAAATCCTCTTTGGAAGGTGCTTTACGCAAATAATCTTCGGCTAAATCGTTTGCCGTTTTTTCAAAACTCGGTTGCACTTGCCCTGCTTTTTTTGCGGTTTCGGCTGCTAACCAATAAATGGCTTGTTGATCAAATGTTGAATTGCCGCACATTTTGCCACTATTGGCATATAATTGCGAAATTAAAATATAAGATTTTCCAAAATCTGGTTTAATTTCCAATGCTTTTAATGCCGAAATTCGGGCTTGTTCTTTGTGCTTTATTTGCTGAACGGTTGCCAACATATAATAAGATTCGGCTTTTTTTGAAAGATTTGTTTCAAGTTCGGCAGCTTCTTGAAAATATTTCATCGCTAATTCTTGCTCACGGTTTTTTCTGGCTTCAAATGCTAAAACGTTTGCCGTTGCCGCAGATGGTTTTTCAGCGTGCAATTTTTTGGTCAAATCAAAATAAAAAGCTGACGTACATTTTTTTTGTGATAACACCTCAAAACTGTTTTGCATCGTCAAAATCGCATCGGCACCTTTTATTTTTTCAGCATAAAAACTTTCTAATTGTTCGCAAGTAGCTAATTTTAAAAAACGCGCGTTGACATTTTCTTCCACCAAAATTAAATTGTCAAAAGAAGATTTTGCAGAATTTAATTGTTGAATTTCTTCTGGAGTTAGCTTTATGGTTTGTTTTTTGTTTTCCAAAGTTTCAACCGTTGGCCAATATTTTTGTTTTTCAGTTTTAATTTGAATGGAAATAGCATCCAACTTTTGCAAAACTTTGTTTAAATCTAAATTTTCGGCATTAGCATGAAATTGATTGACCAAAACTTTTGAATACAAATCAATCACAAAAGGCTGCTTAAACTGCGAAGGTTGCGAGGCAAACGCTTGATCGAGAAATTTAAAAATATCATTTTCAGAAGCGGCATTATTTTCGAAAAGAATAACTGACTTGGCAATTTTATTTCCATTTTGATTGTTGGGAAATTTTTTGTCATGTTCGTCAAAAAGCGTTGTCAAATCGGCAATCATTTTATCTTTTTCGGCAGAAGCATTGGCAGCTTCCACCATTTTTGATAAAATTTTTATTCCGGAAAGAAAATAATCTTCGTTGTTTTCTGAGCAATTTTTTATTGCCAACCAAGGTTGGTAAGTAGAACTGTCGAAATTGTTTTTCGTTGCCAATTCCGAAAAATCAGTCCATTTTTCTTTACAGGATTTTTCTTGCGCAATTGCACCGAATCCCATTAACAACAAAATCAATATCGTACAAATTCTCTGTTTAATCATATTTTCTCTTTTGGAACCATTTATCATTTAACGATAAACCGATGATTATATTGGCATAAGTTTCGCGAACCAAGTTATTTTTAATTGTTCCACGTTGTCCGTATTCAAACCCGATATTTAAATTAGATGCCATTCCTCCTAACGGTAATCCTACTCCAACGCTTCCGGAATAATCTTTTATGGACACATCAGAAATTATGAGTCCGGTTGTTTCATAGCGGAATCCTGCACGATAGGTTACTCTTTTTAAATAGCTGTCGTAAGAATTATATTTGGGTATAAAATAACCTCCTAAAACATATTTTTGAGAGTTTTCGTATGCTACATTTTGAATGTCGTTAAATCGGTTTCCAAAAGAACTGCTTTCTTGAAAAACAGCTTCGGCTCCTGCAAACCATTTGCCTTGCTCACCCATCCCTACTCCGAAAGAAAATTTTGACGGCATTTTAATTTCAGTATCGTCAACAGTAAGGTTTCTTTCTTCAATTGTAGTAATATTTCCATTACCAAAAATTGAAACGGTAGCTAAGTTGCGTTCATTTTCTGAAGTAATTGTTCCTTCCGGACTATAAGTGGCACTTGCTGCGAAATGGTATTTTTTTCCGATTTTTTTATCGAACATCAAACCAAAGTTCGCATTAAAACCTGTAAGATTTGAATTACTGATTTCTCGAGTTCCATATTGAACACCGCTGTTTTGGATGACGTTTGTTGTTTCAACATCACCAAAGTTATAGTTACCTTCAACACCAAAGCTTAAATAATTTGTGATTTTATAAGAAGCTCCTAAGAAAACGCGATTTAACCCACCTTTTCCAGAATATTGCCTAGATGGCAAACCTTCGCCCGTGCTTTGAACTCTATAACCTACTGATGAATAGGGAATAATCCCGAAACCAAATCCCATTTTCCCAACCGGAAATGCCAATGCTAAATAATCAAGCGTGGTTCTTTGTGCATCTGCACTACCGGAGTTTGAATGAAGATTGTTATAATTTTGAGTTCCCGCAACGGCAAAATTAGTGAGTTTCAAGAACGAATATCCTGCAGGATTTTGCAAATTCATGTGAATACTATCTGCGGCAATGGAAAGAGTTCCCATGGCTCGATTTTCGGCAGTTCCTTTAAAACGAACATCGCCAAGACCATAGTAAGAATAAGGAGACGAAGTACCTTCTTGGGCAAAAATAGCCATTGAAAAAAGCAAACCGAAGCTTACTAAGATATTTTTAATCATTTTTGATTTTGTATTGAAATAAAACGTTCAGGCTTTCCAAAAGGAAATTTGAATTGGCAAATATGGTATTTTTTAATCGTTTAGCCAAAAATTCCGCATCGCCACCCGTTAAAATTATGGTAAAGTTTGAAAAACCAGTTTGATAGCGATTGATAAAACCTTCAATCTCACCAATCACACCGAAAATCACACCGGAATGCATAGATTCTGCAGTAGTTTTACCAATAAAATTCTCTGGGTTTTGAGTTTCTAAAAGTGGTAATTTCGCAGTATAATCGTTCATGGATTTATAGCGAAGTTTGATTCCTGGAGAAATTGCACCTCCGAGATATTGGTTTTGATTATTGACAAAATCATAGGTAATGCAAGTTCCAGCGTCAATTATCAATCGATTTTGATTCCGGAATAAAAGTGTAGCTCCAGATGCCAAAACCAATCGATCGATACCTAAAGTTTGTGGTGTGTGATACAAATTTTGAAATGGAAATTGAAAATCGCGGGATACTATCACAATTTCCACCTTTTTAGAAAGGGGTTTTAAATCGTGTTCATCCAGTTTTCCTACCGATGCAATGATTAAATGTTTAATTTTTGGAAATTTTTTTAAAATATTTTGTGTCTGGTCCAAAAAAATTTCAACCTTAAATATATAGGTTTCTAAAATCACATTCTCCTCAAAAACAGCAGCTTTCACTCTTGTATTTCCCACATCAATAGCTAAAAGCATATCATCAATTTTGTTTCGGCGAAGGTACGAATAGATTTTTTTTAATTTTTATTTTGGATAAATTAAAAATCGTTCTATATTTGCACCCGCAATCAACAAGCAGTAATGCTCAAAATTGTACGGTACCTTAGCTCAGATGGTAGAGCAATGGACTGAAAATCCATGTGTCCCTGGTTCGATCCCTGGAGGTACCACTTAAACCCACTAAGAAATTAGTGGGTTTTTTGTTTTTATAAAATTCATTTTATATGCCTCATTACTTTTACATCCTATTTTCTGAAAAAGCGAATAAATATTACATTGGGGAAACACACAATGTTGAAGAACGTGTCAAAAAACACAATGAACATTTCTACAAAAATTCTTATTCAAAAATTAGTAATGATTGGAAATTGACATTGACTTTTGAATGCGTTAATAGAAATGAAGCCATTTTTTTAGAAAATTTTTTTAAACGAATGAAAAGCAAAAAATTTATTGAAAAAGTGATTCAAAACCCACTTATAATTCCAGACCTTCTCACTAAGAAATAGTGTCTCTGGTTCTCCCGAAACATCGGGACTGGAGGTACCACTTAAACCCACTAAGAAATTAGTGGGTTTTTTGTTTTTAAAATCTCCCGTAAATTATTCTGAATTTTCTGCGTGAAAAAAGCATTTCTGACTTTTGCGCACGCAAAAAATAGCTTCTTCTCCCACGCTATACTTTCAAAAAAAATCTTCTTAAAAAAATGATAATTAAATTGTTGTCTGGATTTTTACTGCAATTTTCTGTTTATATTTAATAGAAAAAAAGCAATGGCAATTTGGAAAAAAATACTGATTGGTGTAGGAATTTTAGTGGTTTTGGTGGCGGTTGTCAATATTGGACTTAATTTTTGGATTAAAGAAAAACTGCCACAACTCATTAACGAAAAAAATGATTCGCCTTATCAAATTACCTACAAAAATATCGATGTGTCAATTTGGGGTGGTGATGCTTTGGTATCAGAAATTGTTTTGGTGCCAAAAAATTCTTTGAACAAAACCGAAGTAAAATCGGGGATTTATGCCACTATTGAATCGATAAATGTGGAAGGAATTAAAGCTTGGAAGATTATTTTTAGCGAAAAAATTCAGGCGAAAAAATTGACGATTAACAGACCTGATATTATTTTATACAAAGAAAATGACAAGGCTTTAAACGATTCGAAAAGTATTAAAAATCGTGTGGTTGAACCTTTCCGAAATACAATTTCTGTAAGAGATATTGCTTTAAATAACAGCAGTTTAAAAATTATTTCTACTAAAAACAATAAGGCTTCACTAATTGTCCATAACTTATCAATGGCGATTGACCAGTTAGTTTTAGATGAAGAAACGCTTTCGGAAAAAATTCCTTTTCAATATAGCGATTTTATTGTGAACTGCGACAGTATTTATTTTCGTGCCAGCGAATTTTACCACATCACGGCAAATCAAATTGCAGTTGATAAAAATGATTTAAAACTTGCAGCTTTTCGGTTGATTCCGCAATATGATCGCCCGGAATTTACACGACGAATGCCGAAAGAGAAAGATATTTTTACGATTAATGCGGACGAAATTAGGATTAATAATATGGACTGGGGATTTAAAAATGATGATTTTTATTTTAATTCGTCCAATATATTTCTGGATCGTGTATTTGCGAATATTTACCGCCCGAAAATGCCGCCTGACGATCTTTCGAAAAAGCCACTTTACAATAAATTGCTTCGTGAAATTCCCTTTGGATTGCATGTTGATACGCTTGCAGTTCGCGAATCAACTTTAGAATACGAAGAGGAAAAAACTTTTGAACGAGGAGCTGGGTTACTTTCGTTTAATCAATTTAATTTGTTTGCAACCGAAGTAAACAGCGGTTTCGGGAAGACAAAATTACCGGATTTAGTGATTAATGTAAATTGTAACTTTATGAACGTTTCACCGATGAAGGTAAAATGGAAACTGAATGTTTTGGACAAAACTGACGGATTTAATATTAATGGTAGTATTTTAAATTTTCCGGCCAAAAGACTAAAACCGTTTACCAAACCTTATCTGAATGCCGAAGTTGAAGGAATGCTGAACGAAGTTTATTTTAATTTTACCGGGAATGACATGCGTTCAAGTGGTGATTTTGCCTTGAGATATAAGGATTTAAAACTTACCGTATATCGCAAAAATAAGTCACAAAAGAAAAATAAATTACTTTCTTTTGTGGGTAATTTGCTGGTAAAAAATGATTCTGACGAAGAGATTGTAGAAGCAACAGTTGATAATTTGGAACGCATTCCTGAAAAATCTTTTTATAATTTCTTTTGGCGAAATATTGGCGAAGGCTTAAAGGAAACACTTTTGAAGATATAAAAAAGCCTTCTCGAAAGAAGAGAAGGCTTTTCTTTCTTAAACTAACCCAAACAATTATTGCTTCATCAATTTTAAAGTTGATTCGGCATTATTTTCTGTTTTTACTTTTACAATGTACATTCCTGGGTTTAAACTTTCGATGTTGAATTGATGATTTGCATCAAAATTTCCAGCGAAATCTTTCACCAATTGTCCGGTGATTGAATATACCGAAACGTGAGTCGCATTGCTATTTAAATTAAAAATTCCTTTTGAAGGATTTGGATACAAAGTAATTTTTTCAATTTCAAAAGTTGGATTTGAAAGATTTGGTGCTTTGTTCCCAAACACGCGATAGCCGTCTGCTTCAATGGTAATATTTTGGTTAACGTTTGTTACTTGGAAAGAATCTCCTGTGATCATGTTGTACCAAGTTCCTGTGTAAGGAAAACCTCCTGGTGTAAATGCTGTATTATTAGTAGAATTAGTTAAAACAATTACATAAGACAAATCTGTAGTAGGTGTTAAACTAGTTCTTACATCAAGTCTGGGTTTTCCTTGTGTTCCAAAATTCCAGAAATGCTGACCGTTTTCAAAAAGCGGTTCATTGATTCTTAGTTTAATCATTTTGGCCCATTCGTCGTAAATTTTTCTTCTAGCGGTATCTCCCAACCAATTTTCAGTCCATTGCGGTTGGGGTTTTGTATCTAATTTACAATCTCCACTAATTGCATCGTTAGGTGTATTTACGGTTCCATTGTTACAAGTAAAAATTGAATCGTCAAAACCTAATGAACCAAAGTGATACACCATTTTAGGACCTGGAACTAACAAATGAAGCGCTCCTAAAGCTGGCATTCTTGCTAAAGCCTTGGTTAAATTTCCTTGTGTTTGTCCGGCTTCGGTTAGGGCTTTATACATTACTCTTTCCTCGTCGTGGCTTTCAGCATAACCAATGAAACGTTCTGTTGCGTCTGCTACTCGAGTTAAGTTAGTACCATTTCCTTTCAAGAAATTGGCATATTCGTCAGTCATTTTTCGCCATTGCATGATTCCTTTGGAAATTCCGTCAGCGTCACCGGTTTTACGATAGTTTGCCCATTCTACTTCTTCATCGTAAGAACCACCAGTTCCTAAATGTTCGAAAATTACATAGAAATTAGGATCGATTGCCCATTGTAAATCTGCATAATATTTCAGTTTTGCAACGCGATCTGCTTGATAAGCATTTGTACAAGCATCTTGCGCAGAACCGCTTCCGGTATAAGGACAATTTTGTGTAAAACCTTTGGTTAAATCCCATCGGAAACCATCAATTTTAAAATCATTCATCCAGCGTTGGATCGTTCTTTGCACATAATATACTGTCAAATTTTCTGGCTCACGGTAATGGTTCAAGTCACGACCCACGTTGTAAGAGTGCATAGCGTTAGCATTACAATAAGGATTTTCCGAGGTGATTCCGTCAGCCCATCCATCATTATTTGTATCGGTCATCCACATTCTTTCTAGAGGCGAACGTCCATAAACATGGTTTAAAGCGATATCTAAAATTACAGCGATACCATTTTGATGACACAAATCAATAAATTCTTTTAATTTGGCTTCAGACCCGTAACGTTTGTCTAATGCCATGTGGAAAGCTGTATTGTAACCCCAAGATTCATTCCCTTCAAATTCCATTACCGGCATTAATTGGATGGCATTGATATTTAAATTTTTGAAATAATCAATTTTGTTAATCAAATCTTGGTAAGTTCTTGAAGCGTCAAAATCGCGAACTAAAACTTCGTATATTACCAAATCTTTTTTATTTGGTTTCACAAAATTAGTGGTAGCACTACTCCAATTGTACTGATAATAAGCATTTGGACCCGTTTGCAATACTGAAACTTCGCGTTCTTGACCTGCAGGAAATGCAGGAAGACTTGGGTAAACTCCCAAAGAAGCAATTTCTGGATCGTCAAACTGACTTAAAACTAAGGTAGAAAAAGGATCTGCTGTTTTTACCAAAGCTGGTGAATTAGCCGGACGATTAGTTTGATCTCCTACCCAATATTGGTAAGAATATGAAGTTCCTGAGACTAAACCTGTTAATTCTAACCAAAATTTTCCAGATGCAGGATCTTTTTTCATCAAGTGATTTGTTGATGGCGCGTATCCGTTGAAAGTTCCCGCTACGTAAACAAAATCTTTGAATGGAGCGTTTAGAACTAAAGTTGCTCTAGTAGGGTCTGATGGATTGTAGTTGACACCATCTTGTAATCCAGCAGGCATTGCTTCGGCAATGGCACCACCGTTTACGACTACTGCAAAATTTCTGGTGATGGTTGTTGTACCTTGTGTTACTTCTAAAACATAATTTTGGTTGGATGTAATTCCGGTGTGGTTGTACGAAAAACTAGCAGCAGAAGGCACTGTGTTAATTGTTGTTCCATTTGCTTTTAAAACGTAAGCGGCATTACCACCAGTGTTTGTAGCAGTAACAGTTAAGTTTCCCCCTGAAGGGATAATGGTAGTAGAATTTTGCGCAGGGGCGGTTAAATTCACCTGGAAAGTTCCAACGTTCACTAAAATATCTTGCGATTTTTTATCTCCGGTTCCATTTTTGGCTTTAACCAAGAAACCTATTCGTCCGATATTTGTGCGGGCAAAAAATGTTGTTGGGACAAATGTAATACTGTAAGTATCAGTTCCAGCATTGTAAGTCAATCGATTGGCTTCGTTAGAGCTTGTCCAAGTTCCGTTAGTAGGACAATCTTGATTGTTTAAATAATTTTGGTCAAAAGACCAAGCCCAAAGATATAAAGCGTTCCCGGTAACAGCCCAAGCGGATTCGTTTATGCTGCTTCCGTTAACTGTGATTGTAATCGATTGATTTTCTTCAAAAGTTGCCGGCGAAACGTTATAAGTAACGGTTTGCTGTTGCGCAAACGCAAAAGAAGAAATTAAAAGAAATAAAAGTGTAATTTTTTTCATTTGAAATAAAGTTAAAAAAGGGCTGAATTTTGGTTCAGCCCTTTAAGTTAATTTTATAATCCGGTTACAGTAGCTGTTCCATCGAAATCTATACTTAAAGTAATAGTATAAGAACCTGCTGTGATTGGGAAATTTGGCGCACCTGTATCATAGGCAAATTTTTCGGCAGAATTACCCACTGCAAATTTCCAGTCTTCGCTGTAAATTGCTTGTCCCACATTTTTCGATCGCATCTTTAATTCACCGTTAGCTAAAGTTCCAGTAAAGGTGTATAAATTTGTTGCAAAATCGTAAGTCATTGGAGTTTCATCTCCCCAACCTGCTGGTGTTGCATCTCCGATTACACCCCAATTCATTTTAACAGCTTTGTAAGTTAGTGCATCAATGTCTACTCTTACATAATAAAGTCCCGGACCGTCAACGTCAGCAACTTTAAGGTCGCTAGAACCACCGCTATTTTCTAAAACACCGTCTTGAGCTCCTCCGATAGTACCGTAATTACCATTGTCCCAAGTTCCTTGTTCTCCAATAAATTTAAATCCTTGACCAGTATTTACTTTAACGTAAGCTTCAAAAACTTTTGTAGTTCCATTACCTACGTATCTCATTGGGATAGCAGTTGTATTATCCCATTCTCCTAAACCGTATGACCCCTGAATGGCACCAACCATAAATAATTCGGGGTCTAAAGCCACGTATGGTGTTACAGAAATTGTCATCACGTTGCTGTACATTGGTTCGAATGTCCCATTTACACTTGCTTTTACACGAACATCAAAAGTTCCTTCTTCGAAAGCCATACCTCCAACAGAACTTACTGCGTTATTAAGTGTTTCAACTGAAACAGAGAGTTGAGAACCGCCAACAGTTGAACCCAATGATGCAGGATTGTCGAAATCGTGACCGGTAGAGTCTATTTCTACTTCATAAGTAATGGCTACATCCTGATCAAAATTTGCTGCTGACCAGACAAATCTTTCCGCTTGCATTGTAGCATTTTCTACTGTTAGTACATAAGAATTTCCGTTTTCTGGTGCTAATAAAACGGGAGCATCAACAGGCATGATTACCGGTCTATCTTCTACATCATCTGATGAACACGCTACGGCAAATACCGTAAAAAGTGCAATAATTGATTTAGTTATATTTTTCATTTTCATTTTTATTAATATTAATAACCTGTATTTTGTTGTAAAGTTGGATTAGAAGTTCTGGCTCTATCCGGAATTGGGAATACTTTTAAATGATCAGCGATTGGAGCGCCGTTCACAGCGTTTCCTTTAAATTGCCACAAATAAGAACCTCCCGTAAATTTTCCGAAACGGATTAAATCCTGACGACGGTGACATTCCCAAGAAAGTTCACGAGATCTTTCGTCTAAAACAAAATCAGGATTTAATTGAGCTTGGGAAATTGTTGGCGCGTTAGCACGCATACGAAGTTCATTAATGTAGGTTACAGCCTGACCAAGAGAACCTTGACCTTTTGTAGCCAATTCTGCATACATTAAATATGCGTCAGCTAAACGAAACATTGGAAAATCTGTATCTACGTAGTTTCCGGTTGGATCGTTAAATGGTTGGCCATCAGAACGAAGATTTGTCCATTTTGTAAAACCATAACCTTGTGTTTCATCTGCGATTGACGCGATGTCCAAAGTTTGTCCTAGGGTATGAAACATGGCACGATCGTCATTGGTTGTAAATTTGTTCACAAATTCTCTTCGAACTCTTAATCCTTTCCATCCTCCATTTACTCCAAAATCACTTGCATTCATACTACTCAAGATAGATGCGTGAACTAAATAATTAGTGACTCCACTTGTAGTATAAAGACCGTCGAAACGGATAGGGAAAATAAATTCGTTTTGTGCTCCATTAGTGTCATTATCTGCCATGAACAAATAGCTATAAGGAACATCTGCAATGGTATAAGTTGAGTTCAAAACGTCAGCCAAAGCTTGGGAAGCCTCAATATTTTTATTTTGGTTAATGTAAACTGGAGCGTTAAGGTAAAGTTTTGCCAATAACATTCTGGCTGCCACTTTATCCACACGTCCATACTCGTTTTGCTGAGAAGCTTTTAAGTCGGCATCTATAGCTTGTAACTCTTCTACCAAAAAGTTGAAAACTTCTTCTCTGCTTCGTTGTTGTGGATAATAAAATCCTACCGGATCATTTTCAGTTAGAATAGGCACATTCCCGAACATATCCATAGCATGCCACAATGAAAGTGCTCTCAAAAATCTTGCTTCTGCACGGTAAGAAGTCATATCGGCTGCAATTTCTGGTGCAACCGGACGGCTTGCTACTAAATCAGGTGTTGATTGTCTCAAAAATTCATTTGCCAAACTAATTTGGTACAATGATCTTGAAAACATTACATAGATAAATTCGTTGTTTCCTGACCAGGTGTGGTTGTTCATTGATGGTAAATTTCCGTCAGCCCAAGCAATAATAGCTTCGTCTGTTGGTAATTGTTGCATGGTGAAATAGGATCTCATGTAAACACTGAAATCATTTCGGATTCCTCCAATATCTTCCCCACCATCTCCTTCTCCAGTTCCAGCTCTTGCTAGACCTGCATATAATTTTGCCAAAAACATGCGATATGCTTGTGGATCTTGGTAATATTTTTCGGATGTAAACTCGTCATCGTCTTCCGGCAACACGTTTAAATCATCCGTACAGGAAATTACAACTGTCATTAACATGAGCAGTAGAATCACTTTTTTTCCTAATAAATCGATTGTTTTTTTCATTTTCATTTTTTTTAGAAGTCGAAATTCACACCTAACATGAACATTCTTGCTCTTGGATAAACAGCTTTATCAATTCCTCCGTTTTGAACTTCAGGGTCAATACCATCGTAATCAGTAATTGTAAATACGTTTTGTACCGCTCCGTAGATTCTAAGTCTTGATTTTTCATTTCTTACAGGGTCGTTAATGGTATAACCTAACGTAATATTATCCATTTTAAACCATGATGCATTTTGCACATAATAATCTGAATAATAATTATTCCCTTCCGCTAAAAAGCCTGTGTTAAAAAAATCTCTTCCAAGGTTACTGATCACATCTGGGTAACGAACCCCTGAAAGTAAGTAACTGTTTGTAGAAGTGATATTGTTATACGCATAATTTCCTAAACTCGCACGCATTGCGAAAGACAAATCCCAATTTTTGTAATATAAATTGTTCATGAAACCAAAAGTATAATCTGCATTTGGTTTTTTATATCTGTACAAATCATCAGCATTTATTATACCATCTTGATTTCTATCTACATAAACACCTTCAACCGGACGACCTGCTTCATCATAAACTTGTTCATACACTAAAAATGCGTTTGGCGCAAAACCTTCTGTGTGAACTTGAATTCTGTTACCTCCACCACCGTCAATGTCTCCGGTGGGAACCGATTCGCCATTGGCTAATTCTTCTACTCTTCTTTTGTTGTAAAACATATTGAAGTTGGCATTCCATGTAAAATCTTCTGATTTAAAAATATCGTATGCAACGCTAAATTCAAGTCCTTGAGTTGTAAAACTACCTAAGTTGGTAAACCCTTCGTTACTTAAGTTAGCTCCATCAGGATAACCTACGAAAGCCAATAAATCACCTGATTCTTTGTAAAAATAATCAACAGCTCCTGTTAACCTATCATTGAAAAATCCGAAATCAATACCCGCATTATACGTCACGGTTTCTTCCCATTTTAATCCAGTATTGTATCCTAGCGGACGACCGAATGATACAAAAGAATCTCCAAATTGGTACTGTGCTTGTGGACTTGTAGAGGTAGAATATCTTGGAATGAAAGCCATTCTTGCCGAAATATCTTGTTGACCCGTAATACCATATCCTAATCGTAGTTTCAAGTCCGAAAGATTTTTAAAGTCTGCCATAAAAGCTTCTTCAGAAATTTTCCAAGCAAATGCCGCTCCATAGAAATCTCCTCCACGGATTGACGGTGAGAAACGAGATGTATTGTCTCTTCTGTAATTAAAAGTTAGCAAATACTTATCATCAAAACCTAAATTCAAACGCCCAAAATAGGATTGAAGGTTGACATCTGCTTCTGTATTAATGTCTGGTGTTGCAATTGGATCCCACGTTGGACTCAATACGTTTCCACTATTATATTGTTCTGCTTCGAAATGTTGGTAAGAATATCCCGCAGTCGCTTCGATATTAATTTTACCAATCTCCTTATTATATACTAAATAAGCATCTAACAATTTGTTTTGACGATCATCCCAGAAATAATTGTCAGCTCCGTAATTTACATAATTCCCAGCACTGATATTTCCTGATTGCGCTCCGGCAGGACTAAATGGTGCCAAAATATTATTTCCGCTACCATCTTGTTTGTCTAATCCTAAATTTACAACCGCTCTCAAATCTTCGAAGAAATGCAATTTATAATCTAATTGTACATTTCCGTAAATTCTTCTGTTATTGGTAATATTTCTTCTTTGCTCCAACAAAGAAACCGGGTTGAATTGTGCTCCAACTGCCACACGATCTCCATCTGGCTCAAACCACTCGAAATATCCTCCTAAAATTGAAGTTGGGTCGTAAACTGATTGTGTTGGGTCAAATCTAATAGCGTTTCCGATAGCTCCTTCATCTGCAAAACGGTTATTTTGCCAAGAAATATTTGCGTTCACGCTAATTTTTAAATGGTTGTCAAAAAGTGAAGGATTTAACGCCAAGGAAGCTGTCGTTCTTTCAAACTTTCCTGTTTTCAACAATCCCGGAACTTCTGTAAAACCTACTGATAATCTTGAAGGAATGGCATTGAACAAATTACCTCTAACACTTAAATTGTTATCAACCGAAAATGAATTAGCGAAGATTTCATCCTGCCAATCTGTATTTGCAGTTCCTAACAAACCAATTTGAGTTGGTGTTCCGTATTGATTTACAACACTTCTAAATTCATCTGCAGACAAAACATCCACTTTTCGATCTAAAGTATTTAACGTAGTTAATGAATTAAAGGACACTTGTAATCCACCACGTCCACCTTTTTTAGTTGTAATAATGATTACTCCATTTGACGCTCTCGAACCATAAATTGCCGTTGCAGAAGCATCTTTCAAGATTGAAAAAGACTCGATATCATTTGGATTAATCGAAGCTAAAATACTCGTTGAACCTCCAGAATTTGCATTATCTATAGGCAAACCGTCGATTACAATTAAAGGATCATTACTTGCACTTAACGAAGAACCTCCACGAATTCTGATTGTTGAACCAGATCCTGGAGCCCCACCGGTATTAATTGAAAGTCCCGCAACTCTACCGTTTAAAAGATTTTCAGCCGTTACATTGTTTCCTCGGTTAAATTTTTCCGAAGTCACCACTTCTACCGAACCTGTCGCATCTTTTTTACGAACAGTACCATACCCAATCACGACCACCTCTTCTAATTGAGAGGCATCTTCGCTCATGCTAACAGCTAAAGTTGATTGTCCACTATAATTAACAGTGGCATTTTGGTATCCCAAAAATGAGAATACGATGACGTCTCCGGGTTTTACACCCGAAAGTGAGAAATTTCCGTCAAAATCTGTGGTTGAACCACTGGTTCCACCTTGAATCGTAATACTTACTCCCGGAAGCGAAAGCCCTGAATTTGAATCAGTTACAGTTCCTGTAACAGTACTTTGGGCCAACATGCTTAACGGAAACAGTACTAGTAAAAGCAACAACTTTTTAGAAATTGTTTTCATACATTTTGTTTAGGTTAAAAATTGAATGTGTTTACCTTAAATTTTTACTTCGGATGTTAAAATTATGTAAATAAATGAATCCACAAAAACGTTTTCGTGAATCCACCCACCGAAAACGTTTGCGTGTTGAAAACTTTACGAATACGATTGAAATTTTGGATAAAAATCTGCATTCCAAAAAAATAAGTTTACCTTTATTGGCAAATTTATGATTCCATGCGCCGAAAAGTTACCCTCAAACAAATTGCAAAAGAATTAGATGTATCCATTTCTACGGTTTCAAAATCGTTGCGAGATAGTCCAGAAATTAGTGAAGATACACGTCTAAAAGTTCAGGCTTTCGCCAAATTATACAATTATAAACCTAATCTGATTGCGTTAAGTTTAAAAAATAAAAAAACCAAAACAATCGGCATTATCATCCCTGAAATTGTACATCATTTTTTCGCAACAGTGATTAGCGGGATTGAACATGTGGCCAATGAAAACGGCTACAACGTAATTGTAACTTTGTCCGACGAATCTTTTGATAAAGAAGTAATTAACATGGAAATGTTGGCCAACGGAAGCATTGACGGATTCATCATGTCACTTTCAAAAGAAACCCAACACAAAAAAGATTTTCACCACATTACTGAAGTCATTAATCAAGGAATGCCAGTGGTGATGTTTGATCGTGTGACCAACGATATTTTGTGCGACAAAGTCATAATAGACGACAATCTTGCTGCTTACGATGCGGTTCAGTCTTTGATTGATAACGGTTTTAAAAAAATTGCGCTCATCACAACTGTAGATTATGTTAGCGTTGGAAAATTGAGAACCGATGGATACATCAAAGCTCTAAAAACCAATAACATAGAAATAAATCCGGAATTAATTATTAAAATTGAAGACATCGACAATTGCGAATTTCAAATTGAAGCGTTAATCTCAAATAACGAAATCGATGCCATTTTTGCGGTAAACGAACTTTTTGCCGTAACTGCAATTAAAGCTGCAAAAAAAGCCGATTTGAAAGTACCGGAAGATATTTCAATCATCGGATTCACTGATGGAATCATTTCAAAATATTCTTCGCCAAGCATTACAACAGTTTCCCAAAACGGAATTAAAATGGGCGGAAAAGCAGCCAAAATGCTAATCGATCGCTTAGAAGCAGAACAAGAAGATGACGAACATTACAAAACCGAAGTCATCGAAACACATCTTGTAATTCGAGAATCTACGCCAACGTTGTAGTTTATATATTTATTTGATTTTTAGTAATTTAAAAAAATATTAACGCCCATTTCAAAAATGTTAAAATCATAAATCATATACCGTAAATCATAAATCTATATATATTTGCAATCATTATCACACTTAAATTTTTACTTCGAAAACAAAATTAAGTTTGATAAGCAATAACGCTTATCGTATTAACAATCATTACGATAATGGAAAAGCGTAAATTAAGTTTCTGGGAAATTTGGAACATGAGTTTCGGTTTCTTAGGAATACAGTTTGGTTTTGCTCTGCAAAATGCAAATACTTCTCGAATTTTTGAAACCCTTGGTGCAAAAGTTGATGAAATTCCAATTTTATGGATTGCAGCTCCCGTAACAGGACTTGTAATTCAGCCCATTATTGGTTATTTCAGTGACAGAACTTGGACACGATTAGGAAGAAGAAGACCTTATTTTTTGATTGGGGCGATTCTTTCTTCAATTGCCTTGTTCATCATGCCCAATTCACCAACATTATGGATTGCTGCCGGAACCCTCTGGATCATGGACGCTTCTATCAACGTTTCGATGGAACCTTTCAGAGCATTCGTAGGAGATAATTTGCCAACAAAACAACGAACCCTTGGTTTTGCCATGCAGAGTTTCTTTATCGGAACAGGTGCTGTTGTTGGTTCGCTCCTTCCATATTTGTTCACAAATCTTTTTGGTGTTAGTAACACTGCTGAAGCAGGAATCATTCCAGATTCTGTAAAATGGTCATTCTACATTGGTGGAGTGGTTTTTCTTCTAGCGGTTTTATGGACCGTTTTTAAATCAAAAGAATATTCTCCAGAAGAACTCCATGCTTTTGAACAACAGGAAAAGGAAGCGTTGGGGACAGTGGAAGTGGAGGATTTTGAAACCAAGAAAAACATCAACAAGCAATTGAGTTTGGGTGTTTTCATGACTATAATTGGAGCGTTAGTTTCCTACTATATTTATGAACAAAGCCTTACCAAAGAACTTTACATTCTCTTTATCGGATTGATTGTCATTGGACTTTTATTTGTAATGAGTTCTGTGATGAGAACCCAAAAACTAAAAAATGGTTTTACCATCATTATGACCGATTTGCAAAACATGCCAACCACAATGAAAAAACTCGCATTAGTGCAATTTTTCTCATGGTTTGCTTTATTTTCAATGTGGATTTACACTACACAAGCCGTTACAGGACACGTTTTTGGAACTACCGATACGACTTCAAAACTGTACAACGATGCAGCCGATTGGGTTTCGGTTTTATTTACCGTTTACAACGGAGTTGCTGCAGCTGTCGCATTTTTACTTCCCGTAATCGCCAAAAAAGTCGGTATAAGAATGACGCATTTGTTAGCTCTAGTTGCTGGTGGAATTGGTTTGATTTCCATCTATTTTATTGGAGATAAAGGAGTTTTACTTCTTCCCATGATTGGAGTAGGAATCGCTTGGGCTAGTATTCTATCAATGCCTTATGCCTTGCTTTCGGGATCACTTCCAGCAGCAAAAATGGGTTATTACATGGGAGTTTTTAATTTCTTTGTAGTCATTCCTCAGATTGTAGCAGCAACAATTTTAGGATTTATCGTCAAACAATTCTTTAATGACGAACCAATTTACGCCTTAATCATCGGTGGATTTTCTATGATAATTGCCGGATTACTTACTTTACGTGTACACGAAAGCACAAAAATTACAATTAATGAATAAAAAAGCATTCATATTCGACCTTGATGGTGTAATCGTTGACACCGCCAAATACCATTATCTCGCTTGGCAAAAAATTGCCAACCAATTTGGTATCGAATTTACCCCAGAACACAACGAAGAGTTAAAAGGTGTCAGTCGGGTTCGCTCGCTAGACATCATCCTTGAATTAGGAAAAATCGAAGCCGATCAAGAGCACAAAGACAAATGGCTCGTTCAAAAAAATGAAGATTATTTATCCTATTTGGTAGATATGGACGAAAGCGAAATTTTAAGCGGCGTTCTTCCGGTTTTAAAATTTCTGAAAGAAAATAATCAGCTAATTGCCTTAGGTTCTGCCAGTAAAAATGCACGACCCATCTTAGAAAAAACAGGCATCATAGGTTATTTTGATGCAATTGTGGATGGAAACGATGTCACTAATGCAAAACCGGATCCAGAAGTTTTTCTTCGAGCAGCTCAACTCTTGAATGTCACACCGGAAAATGCCATTGTTTTTGAAGATTCTGTAGCCGGAATTCAAGCCGCAAATTTTGCTAAAATGACAAGTGTTGGAATTGGCGAAGCCACAATTTTGCACGAAGCGAAATTCATCTTCCCCGATTTTACACATATCGATGAGCAATTTATCGAATCATTAATCAAATAAATTACTGTTAGAGGTTTAAAGTTTAAGGTTTCAAGTTATGCAACCTTCCACTTTAAACATTAAACTTTAAACAAAAAATACAATGAACCAAGATTATATCATACCTAACAATTGGTCCGTCATCGAAGAAGGATTTGATGCCGAAAGAGTAAAATCATCCGAGAGTTTGTTCAGCATCGGAAACGGAGCTATGGGACAACGTGCTAATTTTGAAGAACATTATTCTGGCGAAACCTTTCAAGGAAGTTACATCGCCGGAATTTACTATCCGGACAAAACAAAAGTAGGCTGGTGGAAAAATGGCTATCCGGAATATTTTGCAAAAGTATTAAACGCTCCAAACTGGATTGGAATTGACATCGAAATCAACGGTGAAAATTTTGATTTGGCCAAATGTAAATCGGTTTCCAATTTCAAGCGTGAACTGAACATGAAAGAAGGGGTTTACTATCGTTCTTTTGAAGCCGTTTTGCAAAACGGAATGGAAATTTCTGCTAAAATTACCCGTTTCCTTTCTCTAGACATTGACGAATTGGGTCTTATCAATTATGAAATCACACCATTAAACGGTGATGCAGTGATTATTTTTAAACCTTATGTTGATGCCGGAGTTCATAACGAAGATGCCAACTGGGAAGAAAAATTCTGGGAACCACTTGAGGTAAAATATGCAGAAAACGAAGGTTTTGTTACGGCAAGAACCTTCAAAACACATTTTACAGCTACAACCTTTATGCAAAATTCCATTTTATTAAATGGAATTGCAGAAAAGCAAAATCCTTCGGAAGTTCAAGTAACTTCTGATAAAATTCAGTTTTCATATGAAATTAGAGTTGGAATTACAGAAACCGTTTCTTTCCGAAAACTAGGAGGCTACACAGTTTCTTTAAACCACGAAAATACGCAAACTGCTGCCCAAAACGTAATTACCGAAGGTTTAAAAATTGGTTACGAAAATCTTCTAGAAAACCAAAAAAGAGCTTGGTCAAAAATCTGGGAAATGTCAGACATTACCATCGATGGTGACGTTAAGGCACAACAAGGAATTCGTTTTAATATTTTTCAACTGAACCAAACTTATTTAGGAAAAGATTCTCGTTTAAATATCGGTCCGAAAGGTTTCACTGGAGAAAAATATGGCGGTTCGACTTATTGGGACACAGAAGCCTATTGCATCCCGTTTTATATGGCGACAAAAGACCAGCAAGTGGCGAGAAATTTATTGACCTATCGTTACAATCAATTGGATAAAGCCATTGAAAATGCTGGTAAATTAGGTTTTACAAACGGTGCCGCTTTGTATCCAATGGTTACGATGAACGGTGAAGAATGCCACAACGAATGGGAAATTACGTTCGAAGAAATACATAGAAATGGTGCAATTGCCTTTGCGATTTTCAACTATTTCAGATTCACGGGAGATTACAGCTACATTCCGGAAAAAGGCCTAGAGGTTTTAATCGGGATTGCCCGTTTTTGGCACCAAAGAGCCACTTTTTCAACTCATAAAGACCAATTTGTAATCCTTGGCGTTACAGGTCCGAATGAATATGAAAACAATGTTAATAATAATTTCTACACGAATTATTTGGCCAAATGGTGTATTGATTACACTTTGGAACAAATCGAAAAAGTAGAAAAAGAATATGCTTCCGACCATTCGAGAATTATGTCTAAAGTAAATTTAGACAAAGGCGAAATGGCACAATGGAAAAAAGTGGCCGACAAAATGTACCTTCCTTTTTCAGAAGAACACGACGTTTATTTGCAACAAGATGGTTTCTTAGACAAAGAATTAATCACAGTTAAAGATTTAGATAAAAGCCAACGACCAATCAATCAAAAATGGTCTTGGGACAGAATTCTTCGTTCGCCATACATCAAACAAGCCGATGTTCTGCAAGGATTTTATTTCTTCGAAGACCATTTTTCGAAAGAACAATTGGAAAAACATTTTGATTTTTACGAACCATTTACGGTTCACGAAAGCTCGCTTTCACCTTGTGTTCATTCGATTCAGGCTTCGGTTTTGGGAAGAATGGAACAAGCTTATACTTTCTATTTAAGAACATCCCGATTGGATTTGGATGATTACAACAAAGAAGTTGAGGAAGGTTTGCACATCACCTCAATGGCGGGAACTTGGATGAGTATCGTCGAAGGTTTCGGAGGAATGCGTGTTAAAAATGAAACCCTGCATTTCGAACCAAGAATTCCAGAACAATGGACGGGTTATTCGTTTAAAATCAACTTCAGAAACCAAATTTTACAAGTTTCTGTAAAAGCCAATGAAACCCACTTCAATTTGGAAGGAACGAAAGAGCTTACTGTCTTTGTGAATGGAAAAGCAGTTTTGGTCGAGCCGAATACTTTGGTTACGGTATAAATATTTTTATCTCGCAAAGTCGCAGAGACGCAAAATTTTGTTTTGAATTTAACTTTGCGATTTCGCGTCTTTGCGAGAAAATAAATAAGATAAAACTTCGCGTATCATTACTCGAAAAAAAACAACAACAATGAAAAAAACACTCCTACTTTTACTTTTATCCTTTTCCACTTTCGCCCAAATCGATAAAGTAGAACCACCCTTCTGGTATGCCGGAATGCACAATCCAGAACTTCAAATTATGTTCTACGGAAAAAATATCGCACAATATGAAGCTTCGGTTTCTGATAATGTCGTGATCAAAAACGTAGTCAAAACCGAAAATCCTAACTACATTTTCGTAACCATCGACACTAAAAACCTTCCGGCGTCTGATTTTGTTTTTTCTTTTAAAACCAAAAACAAGGTAGCTTTTACCAAAAATTATTCTTTAAAAGATAGAAAACCAAATTCTCGCTTTCGCAAAAGTTATGATTCATCGGATATGATGTATTTGATTATGCCTGATCGTTTTGCCAATGGAAATCCAAACAACGACAGCCATTCTTCAACCAACGAAAAAGCCAACAGAAGTTTGCCTGGAGGTCGTCACGGCGGAGACATCGAAGGCATCATCAAAAACCTAGATTATCTTTCAGAATTAGGAGTAACGGCACTTTGGAGCACGCCACTTTGTGAGGATAATGACAAAGGTTATTCCTACCACGGTTATGGTCAATCGGACGTTTACAAAATCGACCCACGTTATGGAACCAATGAAGATTATGTTCGCCTTTCGGCAGAAATGAAAAAACGAGGGATGAAATTAATCAAGGATTATGTGACGAACCATTGGGGTGCCGAACATTGGATGTATAAAGATTTGCCAACCTATGATTGGGTTCACCAATTTCCAGGTTATTCACAATCGAATTACCGTATGACGACACAATTCGACCCAAATGCTTCTGCAATTGATGCAAAAAACTGTATGGACGGTTGGTTTGTTCCCTCAATGCCCGATTTGAATCAATCGAATCCGTTGGTGCTGAACTACATCACCCAAAACGCCATTTGGTGGATTGAATATGCCGATTTAGATGGTTTCAGAGTCGATACCTATTCGTATAACGACAAGGTTGGAATCGCAAAATGGACCAAAGCCATCACAGATGAATATCCCTATTTCAACATTGTGGGAGAAGTTTGGATGCACGACCAAGCCCAAATGAGTTATTGGCAAAAAGACAGCAAAATCGCTGAAATTCAAAGTTATAATTCCTATTGTCCGAGTGTGATGGATTTCACCTTGCACGATGCTTTCGGAAACGTTTTTAATGAAGACAAAGACGGCTGGAACGATGGAATGATCAAGGTTTATGATAATTTCACGAACGATTTCTTGTATCCAAATGTCAATAATCTTCTAATTTTTGCCGAAAATCACGACACGGGACGTTTCAATCAAATTTATAAAAACGACATCAAGAAATACACAATGGCAATGGCGTTATTGGCTACCGTTCGTGGCATTCCGCAGTTGTATTATGGTTCCGAAATTGGAATGGCAGGCGACAAAGGAAAAGGCGATGCCGATATCCGTCAGGATTTTCCAGGAGGTTGGGATGGCGACAAAAATAATGCTTTCACAAAATCAGGAAGAACCGAAGAGCAGAATAAATTCTTCGATGTGACTTCAAAATTATTCCAATGGAGAAAAAATAAATCAGTGGTTCACTTCGGGAAAATGACGCATTACATTCCGCAGGAAAACGTGTATGTCTATTTCAGATACGATGAAAAAGAAACCGTTATGGTCGTGATGAACAATTCCGCGGAAGCGAAAACCATTAAAACCAATCGTTTCAAAGAAAATATCAAGGATTTCAAATCAGGAAAAGATGTGCTTTCTGGAAAATCAGTCGATGTTTCAAACGAAATTTCTTTGGAAGGGAAATCGGTTTTGGTTTTGGAATTGAAATAGAAAAATACCCAAAATTGTCATTCCGAGGAACGAGGAATCTTCACAAAGTGAATACTTAACGGAGATTCCTCGTTCCTCGGAATGACAACAAGACTTTATTCTAAATGGTTCAAAAAACATAAATGTTGAAATTATGAAAAAAACACTCTTATTAGCAATCACCCTCTCCGCTTTTATCTCCTGCAAAGACGATAAAAAAACAGAAGAAAAAACAGTTGCAACTACAGAAACCATTGCACCATTTTCTAACGAAATTGCTGAAAACGCAGTAATTTACGAAGCAAACATCCGTCACTATTCTCCGGAAGGAACTTTTAACGCCTTCACGAAAGACATCCCGGAATTAAAAAAATTAGGAGTAAAAGTCATTTGGCTG
This sequence comes from Flavobacterium ichthyis, assembly GCF_009915155.1. GTDB lineage: Bacteria > Bacteroidota > Bacteroidia > Flavobacteriales > Flavobacteriaceae > Flavobacterium > Flavobacterium ichthyis. Next base: position 66,187 of record NZ_JAABLM010000005.1, read on the forward strand.
ATGCCAATTTACCCGATTTCGATGAAAAACAGAAAAACCACCGACGGACGCTTGGTTTCTGAAATCAAAGATCCAAAAGAAAAAGCAAAATATTTGGGAAGCTATTATGCAATTTCTGATTATACAGCCATAAATCCAGATATGGGAACCAAAGAAGATTTTCGAAATTTGGTAAAAACCGCTCACGAAAACGGAATGTATGTCATCATGGACTGGGTGGCGAACCACACCGGTTGGGACCACAAATGGATTACCGAACATCCTGAATATTACCACAAAAATGCCAAAGGCGAAGTGACCGACCCAATAAATCCCGAAACCGGAAAATCCTGGGGTTGGACCGATGTCGCCCATTTGAATTATGCCAACAAGGATTTGCACGAAGCCATGAAAAACGAAATGCTTTTCTGGGTAAAAGAAGAAAATATCGACGGATTCCGCTGTGATGTGGCCGACAATGTTCCAGCCGAATTCTGGACAAAAGCCATCGCCGAATTGAAAACAGTAAAACCTGTTTTTATGCTGATGGAATCCAACAAAAACTATCTTTTAAAAGATGGCCTCTTTGAAATGGGTTACGGTTGGGAAGCCCATCACGTGATGAACGACATCGCTAAAGGCAAAAAAACCGTCAAAGATTTAGACGCTTTGATGGCAAAAATTGCAAAGGAATATGAAAAAGACGATTTCTTTATGAATTTTACCTCCAACCACGACGAAAATTCTTGGAACGGAACCGAATACGAAAGAATGGGCGACGGCGTCGAAGCTTTCACAGCCTTGACCTATGTGATGCCAGGAATGCCGTTGATTTATACCGGTCAGGAATACGATTTAAACCGCAGATTGAAATTTTTCGAGAAAGATTCTATCCCAAAAACAAAGGCAAAAATGTTCCCGATTTATGAAAAACTCGGAGCTTTAAAAAACAATAACGAAGCTTTAAACGGAGGAAAAAAATCGGCTTCCTACAAACGTTTAACAACTTCGGCAGACGAAAATATCTTCGCTTTCGAAAGAGAAAAAGCAGGTAAAAAAGTAATGTACATTGCCAATTTATCCCAAAAAGACCAAGAATTTACAGCACCAATCGATGGCACTTTCACCAATTATATGACACGTGAAAAAGTAACGCTTGCAAAAGACCAAAAACACAGTTTCAAGCCTTGGCAATATTGGGTTTTAACCAATTAAATATAACTTAAAACAATCAAAACCATGAAAACAAAATTATTATTTGCCGCCTTTTTATTAGGCAATTTTGTTGGCAATTCACAAATCGTGATTTCGCCAAACCCGTTCAACATCAACACCGGAAACATCACCGTAACATACGGTTCTGCCGGAGATTACACACTTTTCGATCCACTCTCGGATCCTAACTTATACCTTTATTCCGGACTCGAAACTGATGGCGATGCCGCCACTTGGGATTTCCACGACGATTGGACAAATCTTGCAACCTTAACGCCACTAATTTGGGACGCAACCGCCAATGCTTACGTGGCAAACCTCAACATCGCTACCCGAAATTACATTGAAGAAACCACCTCAAATTTTGCACCAATACCATCAGGAACTACCGTAAATGATTATTACTTCCTGATAAGAAACGCAGCAGGAGACCGCCAATCCGCTGATTTAAAAGGCTCAGATTACGGCATGACGCCAGCCGTTTTTTTATCCACAAAAAATTTCAGCAACAAGAATATTTTCCAAATTGCTAACGGTGAAATCACGACCAATTTAGCCGGAAAATCTAAAATAGAAATTTTCGCCCTCAACGGTTCGAAAGTCAAAACCATTGAAATCAATAACTTATCCGAAACCGTGCAACAAAAAATTGACCTTCAACCCGGAATTTTTATCGCCACAATTTTCAATAACGGCAAACAAAAAACCATTAAATTCGTTCAAAACTAATCAACTTCCCGGTGTCAAAAACCGGGATTTTTTTTTGGAGCCAATCTTCTGGCTAAAAAATAAGCCATATTCCCGCCATCCGTTTAATCTTTTCTTTTTTTGGTTAAAAAAAGAAAAGGATACCACTTCTGTCGGGGCTATACCAAAACTTTAGGACAATCTTCAGGCTTCTTTTAATCTCCATTTCTAGCCTTGTCAAAATCTCTACAAATCATTGAATCTGTGACCAAAAAGCAAATCAAAAACAAAAAAATAAAACCGTAATTTTGCCAAAAATCTTCTCTTGAAAAAAACACTCAACATTGGACATCGCGGCGCCAAAGGACATTTGCCAGAAAACACACTTCCCTCCTTTCTCAAAGCTTTTTTACAAAATGCTGACGGAATTGAGCTTGACGTTCACCTTTGCAAAACCGGAGAAGTGGTGGTCATGCACGATTTCACAGTTGATCGTACTACAAACGGAACCGGATTGGTAAGCGAAATTTCTTTAGAAGATTTAAAAAAACTTAAAGTAGAAAATCAATTTCAAATCCCAACATTACAAGAAGTTGTAGAAATTGTACCTCCCGGAAAACTCATCAACATTGAGTTAAAAGGAAAAAACACCGCTGAACCCGTTTTAAAAATTATTAAAAATACAATCACCAACCATCAATTTTCAAATGATGATTTTTTAATTTCGAGTTTTGATTATGACGAATTACGAGAAATATTCCGTTTAAATTCTCAACTAAATCTCGGCGTTCTAACTGAAGACGATTTGGAAACCGCTATAGAAGTGGCACGAGAAATTTTGGCGAAAGCCATACATCCAAATTACACGTTGCTCACGCCAGAAAATATCAAAAAAATCACGGACGAAAATTTTGAAATTTTCACTTGGACGGTTAATGAAATCAACGATATTGAGACCCTGAAAAAACAAAATATAACCGCAATCATCACAGATTTTCCCGACAGAATATGAGCAAACATTTTGACGTAATTATTATTGGCGGTGGTGCTGCCGGATTTTTTTCGACCATCAATATTGCCGAGAAAAATCCGAAACTAAAAATCGCCATTTTGGAGCGTGGCAAGGAAGTTTTGACCAAAGTAAAAATTTCTGGTGGCGGAAGATGTAATGTCACTCACGCTTGTTTTGAACCCAACGAATTGGTGAAATTTTATCCACGTGGTGAAAAAGAACTTCGCGGTCCTTTCCATCAGTTTTGCTCTGGCGACACAATTGAATGGTTTGAAAAACATGGTGTTGAACTTAAAATTGAAGATGATGGCAGGATGTTTCCCGTAACAGATTCTTCGCAAACGATTATCGATTGTTTTGTTTCAGCAACAAAAAAATTAGGGATTGAAGTTTTGACTGGACAAAGCGTGCAATCAGTCTATAAATCTGAAAACGCTGACAATTTTTTCTGGAAAATCGACACGCAAAACGCACAATATTTCTGTGAAAAATTAATTTTGGCCACCGGAAGCAATCCAAAAATTTGGGAAATGCTGGAAAACTTCGGGCATAAAATTGTGAATCCGGTTCCGTCGCTTTTTACATTTAATATTAAAGATCCGCGGATTAAAAATCTTCCTGGAGTTTCGGCACAAGTTTCGGTTAAAGTGAAAGATGCAAAATTGACTTCAAACGGACCTTTGCTTATCACGCATTGGGGAATGAGTGGTCCGGCAATCTTGAAATTATCGGCTTGGGGAGCGAGAATTTTGGCCGAAAAAAATTATCAATTTACCATCTTTGTGAATTGGCTAAACGATGTGGAAACTGGCGATGCCGAAGCGATGTTGAAAGAATTGAAATTGGAACATTCGAAAAAAACGGTTTCCAAAAAATCGCCGTTTGAAATCACCAACCGTTTGTGGGAAAGTTTGGTTTTGGCTTCGCAAATTGCTGACGATGCAAAATGGGCAGATTTGACCAAAAACCAACTGCAAAACTTGGCAAATCAATTGACCAATGCGCAATTTCAGGTGAACGGAAAAAGCACTTTTAAAGAAGAATTTGTCACCGCCGGCGGAATTGATTTAAAAGAAATCAACTTCAAAACGATGGAAAGCAAACTCCACGAAAATTTATTTTTTGCAGGAGAAATTGTCAACATCGACGCCATTACAGGAGGTTTTAATTTCCAAAATGCGTGGACAAGCGGATTTATTGTAGCGAATGCTATTTGAGTTTTTGCCACAGATTTCGACAATTTACACAGATTTTTTTCAAGTCCAAATCATTTTAATCCTTTAATCAGTGGCAAAAAATAAATTTCTAAATCTGAAATCTTAAATCACCGATTCAACCACCAGATACTGGCGTTCAAAACTGTTGCAAAACTTACCCAAAGCAAATAAGGAATGAACAAATAACCCGAAAATTTATTGATTTTTGAAAATTTATGGTAGGTTTCGTAAATCATCAACCAGAGCAAAATAATTTCAATTAAAGCCAAAAGCGGATTTTTTAAACCGAAAAAAAGGTAAGACCACAAGGCATTCAGCCCTAATTGTATTGCAAAAAATAACATGGCGCGTTTAACCTCTTCCCGTTTGGGTGAATTAATTTGATGCCAAACTAAACCAGCGGCAATTCCCATCATCACATACAACGTACTCCAAACGGGAGCAAAAATCCAATTTGGCGGATTGAAACTTGGTTTTTCGATGGTTTTGTACCATGTATTCACGCTTTCCTGGGTTACCAAACTCGAGAAATACGCCACAACCAAACAAGTTGCCACCAAAACCAATATTCGTGTATATTTATTCATCTTCTTTTTTACCAAAAATACAATTTATTTTTTCCATTGCTTACTCCAACCTGTAAGAAACTTGAAGTTAAATAAAGTATCTTTGCCAAAAAATATTTTTTATGATTCTTGAACAGGATTTTATTCCGGACAATTATGCAAATTGGGTTGAAAAAGGTTCGGTAAAATGGAGCGCTCCAAGTAACATTGCGTTAGTGAAATATTGGGGAAAAAAATCCAACCAGATTCCCGCAAATCCGTCGATTAGTTTTACGCTAAACCATTGCAAAACGATTACCTCTTTAGATTTTTACAAGAAAGAGCCGTCGGAACATTTTTCGTTTGATTTATTTTTTGAAGGAAAACCAAAAGAAGATTTCAAACCGAAAATTCAGAAGTTTTTTGAAAGAATCGAGAAATATTTGCCTTTTTTAAAAGAATATCATTTTACCATCAATACCGAAAATACCTTTCCGCATAGTTCTGGAATTGCATCCTCGGCTTCGGGAATGTCTGCTTTGGCGATGAATTTGATGAGTTTGGAGAAAATGCTTTCCCGAAGTGGCGGGACTGAAATGTCCGATGAATATTTTTTCCAAAAAGCGTCATTTTTAGCGCGATTAGGTTCTGGAAGTGCTTGCCGAAGTGTGAAAGGAAATGTAGTAATTTGGGGCGAAAATGCTTCATTTGAAAATGCTTCGGATTTATTTGGAGTGGAATTTCCTGAAACTATTCACGAGAATTTCAATAATTATCAAGACACGATTTTGCTTGTTGACAAAGGCGAAAAACAAGTTTCGAGCACCGTTGGTCACGATCTGATGCACGACCATCCGTTTGCAAATCGCCGTTTTGCGCAAGCGCACGAAAATTTGTCAAAAATAAAAACAATACTTCAATCCGGAAATTTATCAGAATTTATTGCTATTGTAGAAAGCGAAGCTTTGACTTTGCATGCGATGATGATGACTTCGATGCCGTATTTTATTTTGATGAAACCCAACACTTTGGAAATTATCAACAAGATTTGGAAATTTAGAAATAAAACCGAAATTCCGGTTTGTTTTACCCTTGATGCTGGTGCGAATGTTCACGTTTTATATCCCGAAAACGTTCGCGAAAAAGTTTTGGAATTTATTAAGGCTGAATTAGTTGGCTATTGCCAAAACTCGCAATATATTTGTGACGAAATTGGTTTTGGTGCCAAGCAATTATAATTTTTGTATCTTTAATAAAAATTTGGATTATGGATATTCAGTTGGAAAAATTAGAGCTCATCAAAAAGCTTGCAGACACTAATGATTTTGCTGTGATTGAATCCATCAAAAAGATTTTTCAAAAAGAAAAAAAAGATTGGTGGGACGAATTGAGTGATGCGCAAAAAGCGGAGATTGAGGAAGGAGAACGCGATATTGAGAATGGAGATTATGTTAAATTTCACTCATTTATGGAACAATTTCTCAAATGACCCGTCAAATAATAATTTCAAAAAAGGCTCAAAAAAATCTTACAGAAATATCATTTTATATCGAGACTAAATTTTCTGTAAATGCGAGAGTTGATTTTATGAAAAAATTTCGTGATTCAGTCGTTGTTGCTTCAATAAATGCAGAAATATGCCTTTAGCACTAGAGGGCAAAAAAATTCATAAGTGTGTTGTATCAAAGAAAGCAACTTTTCTTTATAAATTCAATCCAACTAGAAATTATTTCAATATTCGACACCAGACAAAACCCAAACAAAATTAAGAAAGACATCAAATAAATATGAAAGGACCGTTATTTTACTCCAAAATATTACTCTTCGGAGAACACGCCATTAACAGAGGTTCTCGAGGTTTGGCCATTCCTTACAATTTTTTCAATGGCGGATTAAAAGTCGAAGATATTCTTTCTGACGAAGCCAAAAAATCCAACGAAAGTTTGAAACATTTTGTGGATTATTTGGACCAAATGCAACAAGAAAATCCGGATTTGGTGAGGTTTGACATTGCTACTTTAAAACAAAATATTGATGCCGGAATGTATTTTGATTCCAGCATTCCGCAAGGTTACGGAATTGGAAGTAGTGGCGCTTTGGTAGCTGCTATTTATGATCAATATGCCGAAAATAAAATCACGGTTTTAGAAAATTTAACCCGAGAAAAATTGCTGAAACTGAAGCAGATTTTCTCTAAGATGGAATCCTTTTTCCACGGAACAAGTTCAGGTTTAGACCCGTTAAACAGCTATTTGAGCATCCCCATTTTAATCAATTCTCACGATAATATTGAAGCTACCGGAATCCCTACACAAACTTTAGACGGAAAAGGAGCTGTATTTTTATTAGATTCGGGGAAAGTGAAAGAAACCGCTCCAATGGTGCAACTTTTCATGGAAAGCCTGAAAGACAAAGGTTTCCGTACAATGGTAAAAAATCAATTTGTGAAATATACAGACGCCAGCATCGACAACTTTTTGCATGGCGACATCAAAGGCTTACTTTCGAACACCAAAAAATTGTCTAAAGTGGTTTTAAATAATTTCAAGCCAATGATTCCCGAGCAATTTCACGGTATTTGGCAAAAAGGAATCGACTCTAATGACTATTATTTGAAACTTTGTGGCTCTGGTGGTGGCGGTTATATTTTAGGATTTACTCGCGATTTGCAAAAAGCCAAAGAAGCTTTGAAAGATTATAAGTTGGAAGTCGTATATCAATTTTAGATGAAAGTCTTTAAGTCGGAATTCACAAAGTAAAAAGAGTTACGTTTCAACTTCAACGGCAAATTCTTATTACCTAAAACCTTTTACCCCAAAAAAATGCTAAGCAGAAAAAACAAACTTCTCGTAATGAAAATTATCAGTTTGTTTTCTGTGGTAAGAGGCTACAATATTCCCATTATTGTTTTGGCGCAATACCTTTCGGCGGTATTTATTTTAACGCCCGAAAATGCTCGTGCTTTAGATGTGATTCTCGATTTAAACTTGTTTATTCTGGTTTTGGTTTCGAGTTTTTGCATTGCTTCGGGATATATTATCAATAATTTTTACGATGCTCAAAAAGACCTCATCAACCGCCCCAATAAATCAATGTTGGACAGATTGGTAAGTCAAAAAACCAAACTTTACGTTTATTTTTCACTGAATTTTCTCGCTGTTTTCCTGGCATATTTTGTATCGTGGCGTGTGAGCGTTTTTTATTCGGTGTATATTTTTTTGATTTGGTTTTATTCGCATAAATTAAAAAAATATCCGATTATTGGAAATTTGACCGCAGCTTTGTTGGCTATTTTTCCGTTTTTCGGAATCCTGCTGTATTTTTTTAAAGGACAATATGAAGAATACGATTGGCAGAAATTAGGCATTATTTTTAGTCACGCCGGATTTTTATTTTTAATTATTTTAATACGTGAAATGATTAAAGATCTTGAAAACATGAAGGGCGATTTTGTAACCGATTACAAAACCGTTCCGGTGGTTTATGGCGAAAAAACTTCGAAAATTGCCATTACGGTTTTGAGCATTTTGACCATTTTTCCGGTTTATTTATTGGTAGATATTTACGAAGTAGGTTATATGGTGATTTATTTTTATGCGTGTTTGATTGCCTTAATTTTTGTGTCGATAAAACTATGGATATCAGTTGCAAAACCCGATTTTTTATTGTTGCATAATGTATTGAAAATGCTGATTGTAGCAGGTGTTTTTTGTATCATTTTGATTGATCCAGCGGTTTTATGGCATGGGAAAAAAGTGCTGTTGGCACATTTGTAAAAAAGTTTCTAGATACAAAACAAATTTTCTCAAATAGCCCCGATTGAAGCGGAAATTCTTTTTATCGATTGCCTCGGATTTTAATCTGGGGGCAATTGATAAAAAGATTGAAGCGTAAAGCGGGAACATGGATTTGGAATTTGCCTAAGCCATTCGCTCCTAAAAAATTATCTGAAAATATGAAATTTCAAATGTGTATCTTTGCACAAATTTAGCGTGATGAACAAGAATGACGGAGGAAAAAAAGGTTCCTCAAACCGTAGCGGCGGGAAAAATTTTGACAAATCGAAACCGCCAATGGCGAAGCGTTCGCAAAAATCTAAAGCGAAAAACGAGGCTGAAAATACTCCTAAAAAACAGGCGGTAAAAAAAGATCAAGACGAGATTCGTTTGAATAAATACATAGCAAATTCGGGCGTTTGCTCACGAAGAGATGCGGATATTTACATTCAATCGGGGAATGTCAAAGTGAACGGAATTCCGGTAACGGAGTTGGGTTACAAGGTGAAATTGGGCGATGAGGTGAACTTTGACGGGGCGATTTTGAGTCCGGAAAAGAAGGAATATATTTTGCTGAATAAGCCTAAAAATTTTACAACTGCTATGGACGAAGGTTTTGAACACCGTAACGTTTATGAGCTGGTGCGAAACGCGACAAATGCGAAAATTAAACCGGTTGGCCGGATGGACAAAAACACAACTGGCTTACTTTTGTTTACGAATGACAACGACATGATTCGGAAATTTTCGGCGGGCACGCAACGTTCTACGAAGATTTATCAGGTGTCTTTGGATAAAAATCTGAAATACGAAGATTTAGAAAAAATTTCAAAAGGCGTGAAAATGGAAGATCATTTTTTACGTGTTGAAGAAATTTCTTACATAGATGACCAACCGAAAACGGAAATTGGATTGTCTTTGAAGACAGCAAATGTAAAGGTAGTTCGCAATATTTTTGAGAACTTTGGTTATGATGTTTTACGTATTGACCGCGTGTCTTTTGCTGGATTAACGAAGAAAAATTTGCCTCGTGGAAATTGGCGTTTTTTAACGGATCAAGAGGTTATTAACCTTAAAAATATTTAGTTTTTTAGGAACAAAATATAAAAAAAACAGTGAACCGTAGGGTAACAAAATTAAATTTGTACTCTGCGGTTTTATTTAATATTAAAAAAACAAAATGACATCAGATGCTTTACGAGCTGTGGCTTTTCGCTGGTTTGACGCTTTTAACAATCATAATCTTGAGCAACTTTTATCATTATATGATGAAGATGCGAAACATTACAGTCCGAAATTAAAAATTCGGCATCCGGAAACTAATGGTTTAGTTGAAGGCAAAAATGCGTTGCGCAATTGGTGGCAAGATGCTTTTGAAAGATTACCATCATTACATTACAAAGTAACTTCATTAACCGCCAATGGCGACAGGGTTTTTATGGAATATGTGAGAATGGTGGAGGGCGAAGATGAAATGCTTGTGGCTGAAGTTTTGGAAATAAAAGATGGAAAAATTATTGCATCGCGGGTTTATCATGGTTAACTGCTATCCTAAAATTCATTTAAAAATTACCCTAAAATCACTATATTTGGTTTAAAATTTTAGGCAATGAAATTAAACAGCTTACAAATTGAAATTGACGGAATCGATAAAGAAATTTTGAGAGAACTAATGGCTGATGCCCGAAAACCAATTTTACAAATTGCCAACAAAGTTGGAATTTCGGGGGCAGCAATTCATCAACGGTTGCGAAAGCTTGAACAATCTGGTGTGATTTCAGGATCAAAATTTGTAGTAGACCCGAAGGTTTTGGGTTACAAAACTATGGCGTTTGTAGGAATTTATTTGGACAAAGCTGCCAAAAACTTAGAAGCGGTTCGCGACCTAAAAAAAATTCCTGAAGTGCTGGAATGTCATTACACCACAGGAAACTGGTCTATTTTGATAAAAATAATTTGCCGTGACAACGAACACCTCATGCAGTTGCTCAATACTAAAATCCAAACGATTGAAGGTGTTTCCCGAACGGAAACTTTTATTTCGCTGGATACTCAAATTGAAAGGCAAATCCAGTTATGAGTTGGAAGTTTGGAGTTTAAAATTAGGAGTTCATTGATTTGGAATTTGGAGATTGCAACATTGGGATTTCTTTTCTGACCATTGCTTCAAAATGCCCTCACCTGTCTGTTAGCCCCGATGGAAATGGAAATCCTTTTCTTTTTTTTCTTAAAAAAGAAAAGATTGAAATGTACAGCGGGAACTTCGTTTAAAAAATGCAGGAACGATTGGCTCCAAAAAAATAAAAAAAACCTACAAAATTTTGAAAATCTTGTAGGTTTATAGGTTGTAAATTACAGTTAAAAATTAATCCCTTCTACCGCCGAAAACCTGCAAAGCCCAATAAAGAAGTGAAGCGATGGCTCCGATTGCGGCAACAAGGTAGGTTCTTGCGGCCCATTTTAGGGAATCTTCGGCACCAGCATATTCTTGCTGGCTTACCATATTTTTATTTTTTAGCCAAGCCAAAGCGCGGTTGGACGCGTCGTATTCCACAGGAAGCGTGATGACACTGAAAAGCGTGGCGATGGTCATTAAAACAAGTCCGGCGATTGCAACGTAAAATCCAGCTCCAAATCCGGCTGCAGCTCCTAAAACCAAACCAATAATAATTAACCATTGAGAAATTGGCGCGGCTACATTTACCATCGGAACCATTTTAGATCGCATCGTTAACCAACTGTAAGCTTGTGCGTGCTGAACGGCATGGCCTACTTCGTGAGCGGCAACGGCTGCTGCAGCGGCATTTCTTTGGTTGTAAACGGCTTCGCTTAAATTTACGGTTTTGTCGGTGGGATTGTAATGATCCGTTAATCGACCGGAAGTGGAAATCACGCGAACGTCTGAAATTCCGTGGTCTGCTAACATTTTTTCGGCGATTTCGGCACCACTCATACCGTTGCGGAGATGGACTTTTGAATAATGTTCAAATTTGCTCTGAAGTTTGGCGCTAACAGCCCAACTTACTAAGGCGATAACTCCGATGAGAATATAATAACCTATCATTTTTTTTTAATTTAAAGATTTGATGATTGAAAAATATAAAATTCTTTGTTTTTGTAAAAGCAAAAACCTCGCCAATTTAGCAAGGTTTTTTTTTGTGTGAAGATATGTCAGTGTTAATTTTGCCTTAAATTTTACGTAGCGTTTTTTACTATGAATTCTCGAATTATTTTTTTGTTTTTTTCGCCACAGATTATGGGATTTTTGATTTTTCTAATCTGTGAGAATCATGTAAATCTGTGGCGGTAACTTTTACCACGAATTCACAATTATTTATATTCGTGAATTCGTGGCAGAAAACTATCCCACCAAATTGATGATTTTCCCTGGAACGATAATCACTTTTTTTGGAGCAACTCCGTTGAGCTGTTTTTGGGTTCTTTCATCTTCCATGACGATTTTTTCAATTTCTTGAACGGTTAAATCCAAAGGCAAATTGATGGTAAAACGCATTTTTCCGTTAAACGAAACCGGATAATCTTTGTTACTTTCCACCAAAAATTCCGGATTGAATCGTGGGAAAGGCACGGTTGAAATACTTTCGGTATGACCCAATTGCTTCCATAATTCTTCGGCGATGTGTGGTGCATAAGGCGAAATCAAAATGGCCAACGGTTCTAACACGGAACGTTCGTGGCAATTTTGCGCGGTTAATTCATTTACGGCAATCATAAACGAACTTACCGATGTGTTGAAAGAAAAATTCTCAATATCTTCTTGCACTTTTTTGATGGTTTTGTGCAAGGTTTTGAGCGATTCTGGTTTTGCTGGATTAGAGTTTACAATCAAGCCATTATCGTCAAAATACAATTTCCACAATTTTTTCAAGAAACCAAAAACACCTGTAATTCCAGCAGTATTCCAAGGTTTTGCTTGTTCTAACGGACCCAAGAACATTTCGTATAAACGTAAAGTATCCGCTCCATATTCTTCGCAAATTAAATTTGGATTAATAACATTTAATTTTGATTTGGACATCTTGTCCACCTCTCTAGAAACGATAAATTTAGCGTTAAATAATTCAGGGTCTTGACAATTATACAAATTCCCGTTATCATCAATCCATATCTCATGCAAAATATTACTTGTACTAATTGTTTCGCAATAATTTACATATTTTTTGATATCCAGCTCAGTTTCTGAACCATTTTTTAATTGCGATATATCGACATATGGACGATAAACTTCTAAATATAAATTAAAATCATTATCGTCTATCGAATTCATTATTTGAGAACTTTGGACAGGTTGATTCTCAAAGTAAGTGCGAATATCATTGATTCGAGTTTTGATGTCAAAAGATTTATAAGTGTAGGTATTCTCTTCTATTTTTTCAAAATTATCTTGAAAGTAATTTGTTGAAATATAAAAAATTCCTTCATTGTCAAACAATGCATACAATAATTCCCTATCATATGTTCGCTTTTTTGACGTACCTATGTAAGCTCGAGCTTTGAATAATTTTGCACTCATCCCCAAAATCATCCCCTGATTAATCAACTTTTTAAACGGTTCTTCTTGGTTGACAAAACCTCTGTCCTTTAAAAATTTGTTCCAGAAACGAGAATATAGCAAATGGCCGGTAGCGTGTTCGCTTCCTCCTATATACAAATCGACATTCTGCCAATAATTTTGTGCTTCGTCTGAAACAAAGTCGTTTTCGTTATGAGCGTCCATATAACGCAACCAATACCACGAACTTCCAGCCCAACCTGGCATGGTGTTGAGTTCAAGAGGAAAAATAGTTTTATCGTCAATCAACTCATTACTCACTACTCTATTCTCACTACTATCCCAAGCCCATTCTGTTGCGTTTCCTAAAGGCGGTTGTCCGTCTTCTGTTGGCAAATATTTTTCTACTTCCGGAAGGCGAATTGGCAAATGTTGCGGATCAATCATTTGTGGCAAGCCATTTACGTAGTAAACCGGGAACGGTTCGCCCCAATATCTTTGGCGGGAAAAAACCGCATCACGCAAACGGTAGTTCGTTTTTCCTTTTCCTTGCCCAATTTCTTCCAAAGCTTCAATGGCTTTTTTGGTCGCTTCTTTATAATTTAATCCGTTTAAAAAATCGGAATTGGCGATTTTTACGTTATCTTTTGAGGTAAATGCTTCTTTAGAAATATCAACATCATCAAAAATATTTTTGATTTCGATGTTAAAATGTTTGGCGAAAGCGTAATCCCGTTCGTCGCCACAAGGAACTGCCATCACGGCTCCAGTTCCGTAACCTGAGAGAACGTAATCACCAATCCAAACCGGAATGGCTTCTTTGGTAAACGGATGTTCAGCATAAGCTCCGGTAAAAACGCCCGAAATGGTTTTGACATCTGCCATTCTTTCACGTTCGCTACGTTTGGCAGTTGCTTCAATATAGGCTTCCACGGCTTGTTTTTGTTCTGGTGTGGTGATTTTTGAAACCAAATCATGTTCTGGTGCCAAAGTCACAAAGGTTACCCCAAAAATAGTATCTGGTCTTGTGGTAAAAACTTCAATGGTATATTCGTTTGTATCATCTCCAGAAAGAATATAATCTACAGTGTCACGTTCTTCGGCGGAATCTTTTACTTTAAAAGTTACCGAAGCTCCGGTAGATTTCCCAATCCAATTGCGTTGGCTTTCTTTCAACGATTCGGTCCAATCGATGGTATCCAAACCTTGCAACAATCTTTCGGCATAAGCGGAAATTCTCATGCTCCATTGCGTCATTTTTTTACGAATTACGGGATGTCCTCCACGTTCTGAAACGCCGTTTACAATTTCGTCGTTTGCCAAAACAGTTCCTAAAGCCGGACACCAATTCACTTCGGTTTCGGCAAGGTAAGTTAATCTGTATTTTAGGAGAATTTCTTGTTGTTCTTCAGTTGAAAAAGATTTCCAATCTTCGGCGGAAAATTCTGGGATATTATCGTCTGAAACGGCATTGACTTTAGCATTACCGTGTTCTTCGAAATTCATGATCAGGGTTTTGATATCGCGGGCTTGATTGGCATCTTTATCGTACCAAGAATTAAACAATTGGATGAAAATCCATTGGGTCCATTTGTAATATTCGGGACTTGAGGTTCGCACTTCACGGCTCCAATCAAAAGAAAAACCGATTTTGTCCAATTGTTCGCGGTAACGTGCGATATTTTCTTTGGTGGTTTTTTCGGGATGTTGCCCAGTTTGAATGGCGTATTGTTCTGCCGGAAGTCCGAAACTGTCATAACCTTGCGGATGCAATACGTTAAAACCTTGGTGACGTTTGTATCTTGCCACAATGTCTGAGGCGATGTAACCCAACGGATGACCAACGTGTAATCCAGCTCCTGATGGATACGGAAACATGTCCAAAACATAATATTTTGGTTTATCTGAATTATTTTCTGCGGCAAAAGTTTGGTTTTCGGCCCAATATTTTTGCCAGTTTTTTTCGATTTCGTTCGGGTTGTATTTCATTCCAGTTTATTGTTTTTTTTGGGTTGCAAAGTTTCAAAGTTTTTGATTGGAACAATGATTTTGCGGTTTTATTTATTAGGTATCGTTTATGTGCAATTTTTGTTTCGGGCGATTAAAAAATGCCTGAAGTTTTTGATTAACCCCGTCCCGAAATTTCGGGAGTAGCGGAAATCCTTTTTGTCAATTGTCTGGATGAAAATCCGAGGTAATAGATAAAAAGATTGAAGCGAAAAGCGGGAAAATGTCCTGAAGCTTCGGGAAAATGCCTAAACTATTGGCTCCTAATCAAAAAAAAATTTTTTTTGACGCGCAAATTTACATTTATTGTACGAAAGTTAAAAGTTTGTGCGTTATAAACTGCGTTTACGGAAATGTTTACTATTTTTACGGCATTAAATTTTTAAGTATGGCTTCATCTTTTGAGAAATTTCAAAAACGACGACTAATTTCATCCTATTTTTCGGTGGTTTTGAGTGTTTTTCTGGTGCTTTTTTTGCTCGGAATTTTGGGTTTATTTGTGATTAATTCTAAAAAATTGTCGGACGATTTTAAGGAGGAAATTGCAATGTCAGTTTATTTTAAAAATGAAGCAAATGACAGCGTTTTAAATGCTTTCGACACGCAATTGAAGACATCCAAGTTTGTGAAGCAGTACGAATTTGTGACCAAAGATCAAGCTGCAAAAGAACATACGGATATTATTGGAGAAGATTTTATGGCGTTTTTGGGCGAAAATCCGTTAGAAAATTCTTACGACATTCACTTAAAAGCGGATTATATTGTGGCCGATAGCATCAAGAAATTTGAGAGTGAAATTAAGGCGAACACAATGGTTTCGGACATTGTTTACGATAAAGTTTTGGTGGATATGGTGAACGATAATATTGAGCGGGTGAGTTTTTGGATTTTGATTGCCAGTGGATTTTTGGCGATTGTAGCGGTGTTGTTAATTAACAGCTCGATGCGATTGTCTATTTACTCTAACCGATTCATTATCAAGACAATGCAAATGGTTGGAGCGACGAAATCTTTTATCAGAAAGCCATTTATTTGGCGAAGTATTAAATTAGGAATTGCGGGTGCTGTTCTGGCTATTTTGGCTTTAATTGGCGTGTTATATTATGTAGAAACCAATTTTCCGGCGCTTCGCATTATGGAAGACCAAATGTTGACAGGCTTAGTTTTGCTCGGGGTTTTGCTACTAGGAATTTTAATTACTTGGTTCAGTACATTTTTTGCAACACAAAGATTTTTGAACCTAAGAACGGATGATCTTTATTAAGCCCCCTAAACCCCAAAGTGGGCATTTTACTTAACAAAATATTTTATGGATACTAAAAACAAACACGAGTTTCTTTTTGACAAAGGAAATTATAAATTTTTACTGATAGGCATTGCGGTTATCACGCTTGGATTTATCTTAATGTCTGGCGGCGGAAGTGATGACCCAAATGTTTTTAACGAAGAAATTTTTAATTTTAGAAGAATTCGTTTGGCGCCAACTACGGTGTTAATCGGCTTCGGGATTACGATTTACGCCATTTTAAAAAAGAATAAAAACAATTAGAAAATTTGACGGATTGGTAAGTTATTAATTGCCGATTTTGAATCAAATTGACTAATGATCAAATTGACTTTATGGATTTAATAGAAGCGATTATCATCGCGATCGTTGAAGGCTTAACAGAATATTTGCCGGTTTCTTCTACAGGACACATGATTTTCACCAGTTCGTACTTCGGGATTCAGGAGGACGATTTTACCAAACTTTTTCAGGTTTCAATTCAATTTGGAGCTATTTTGGCAGTAGTGGCGTTGTATTGGAAAAAGTTTTTTGATTTCTCAAAATTTAATTTTTACATCAAACTCGCTTGTGCTGTAATTCCGGCGCTTGTTTTAGGTTATATTTTTGATGATTATATTGATGCTGTTTTGGGAAACCCGATTCCCATTGCGATTGTTTTAATCTTGGGCGGAATTATTTTACTTTTCGTTGATAATTATTTTAAAAATCCTGTGATTGCATCGGAGGAAGAAATTACCATCAAAAAAGCGGTAACCATAGGTTTTTGGCAATGCTTGGCGATGATGCCGGGAACAAGTCGATCCGCAGCCTCAATTATTGGCGGGATGCAACAAGGTTTAACTAGACAAACAGCCGCAGAATTTTCTTTCTTTTTGGCAGTTCCAACTATGTTAGCCGTAACTTGCTATTCGGTTTTTTTAAAAACATATAGTGAAACCCAATTAAAAGGTTATGAATTATTGATGCAATCTGGCGACAATCTAAAATTGTTTTTAATTGGAAATATCGTTGCTTTTATCGTATCAATTATTGCCATCAAATTTTTCATTGGCGTGATTAAAAAATACGGTTTCAAACCTTGGGGATATTACAGAATTATTGTAGGAACTTTGCTTCTCATTTATTTTATTTATTTTCAAAAATAATGCAGTTTTCGGCACAAGATTTTTTAGAAGGGCAAATTTTACTCATCGACAAACCGTTGCAATGGACGTCTTTTCAGGCGGTAAACAAATTGAAATGGGTTTTAAAAAGTAAACTGAAACTCAAAAAAATAAAAATTGGTCACGCCGGAACGTTAGATCCTTTGGCAAGTGGTTTATTGATTGTTTGCACGGGAAAATTTACCAAAAAAATCCCCGAATTACAAGGTCAATCCAAAGAATACACCGGAACTTTCACTGTTGGCGCCACTACTCCATCGTATGATTTAGAAACTGAAATTGACCAAAGATTTCCAACAGTACATATTTCGGAAAATTTAATTCACGATACAGTAAATTTATTTTTAGGTGAAATTGACCAAAAACCGCCTATTTTTTCGGCCTTGAAAAAAGACGGCGTTCGATTATATGAACACGCTCGCGCAGGAGAAACCGTAGAAATTGCCGCGCGAAAAACTACCATTCACGAATTTGAAATCACCCGGATTGCGTTGCCCGAAATTGATTTTAGGGTAAAATGCAGCAAAGGAACTTACATCCGTTCTTTAGCTTTTGATTTTGGCAAAGCGTTACGGTCTGGAGCCCATCTTTCGGCTTTACGACGTACCAAAATTGGCGATTATCACGTAGAAAATGGTATTGGTTTGGAAGATTTTGAACGATTAATTTCGGAAGAAAAAGCAAACTAATTTTTTCTTATCTTTACCATAAGAACGATGATGAAAACGAAAAAAGAAAATCCAGAAAATTTTGCCATTCCTGGAAAACCGATGTCGGAAAAAAAATTCAAAGCGCTGATAAAAGAAGCTGAAAAAGGTGAGTTTTACACTGATGGTGAATTTAGAGCGAGATTTGAAGAATGGAAAAAATCGCTAAAGAAGTAGCGCGATCAGCGTTTTTTTTTACTTAGATGTCCAACAAATTTATTTGTATGGATTGGTAACTTTTGGTCAGAACGCTGCCGATTTTTTCTTCGAAGAAATTTTAAGATTAGTCAACAACCTCTCTAACCAATACTACTTTCATCCAGAATGCCGATATTTGCCAACAAAATCTCACAAATACAGAAATATTATTTTGGGATCTTATCTCATTGTTTATAGAGTGAAGACCAAAATTGAGGTTTTACGGGCTTTTCACAGCAGTCATTCCCCAAAAATCTACCACGACTTAAAAAAAATACAACTATGATTTCTTTCAGAATTTTATTACTCTTCCTTTTTTCTTCTATAATTTCAAATGCACAAATCAACGTTTCCCAGCTCAAAACCGGGGATTTAATTTTTCAAGATATGGATTGTGGTCCGTTGTGCGACGCGATTGAAGCTGTAACACAAGGTTATCAAGACAATGATTTTAGCCACATGGGATTGGTGTTGAAAAAAAACGACAGCATTTTTATCATTGAAGCAGCAGGTTCGGCAGTGCGATTGACGCCGTTGGAAAAATTTTCAAAAAACACAAAAAAGCCAATGTTCATTGGACGTGTAAAGAAAAAATATCAAAAATTAATTCCGGAAACTATTGATTTTTCGCTTGCGCAAATGGGTGTTCCGTATGATGATGATTATGTCTATGACAATGGAAAATATTATTGCTCTGAATTGATTTACGACGCTTTCAAAAAAGCGAACAACGACAAACCGTTTTTTCAATTGTTTCCTATGACTTACAAAAAACCTGGAACGACAGAATTTTTTCCGGCTTGGG
This sequence comes from Flavobacterium ichthyis, assembly GCF_009915155.1. GTDB lineage: Bacteria > Bacteroidota > Bacteroidia > Flavobacteriales > Flavobacteriaceae > Flavobacterium > Flavobacterium ichthyis. The sequence goes on from NZ_JAABLM010000005.1 coordinate 85,299, forward strand.
TAGATTATTACAAAACCATTGGCAGTGAAATTCCGGAGGGAAAACCGGGTTGTAATCCGGGTGGAATGTCAACCTCTAATAAAATAAAAATTTTAGGAACGTTGAATTTGAATTAAAAATTCAAATAGAAAAATCTATTCCTGAATTTCTGCCAAACGCATTATTTCTATAATTTCGGTTTGCGTACTCAAACCTTTGTCGTTCAAATACCACATTTGTAAATCGGTTTTAATTTTTTCATCGATGATGCCGTGAGTCGCTTTATAATTTTTTACCAAATCAATGGCGGCTTGAGGTCTTGGTCCCCAAGTGTCTAAAACCTCAAGATTTTCGGCATCTAAAACTATTAATTTCGGAATTGATTTAGCGCCATCAGTTAAAAATAAATTCATCAAATCCTCATGTTCATCTCGAAGCACTACCTTAAACTCGATATTGTCCGAAATCACGTTCATCTTATGCATGATCGGCAAAATTTGAGTAGCATCGCCACACCATCCTTCAGAAATCACTAACCAAAGGTATTCTTTTCGTAATAATTTCAACCGTTCCACATTTTCTGGAGTTATCATAATGGTTTTATCCAAACGATTCATCCGGGTTTCGTTCAACTTGCTGTAATGCAATATTTCTTCAGATTGCACGTTTCCTGTCGATTTTTCAGCCACAATCAAATCTGAAACTAAATTTCGGTATTCAAGATAAGTGTAAGCGTTTTGCAAGCTATCGCTAATAATAGTTTTCATCAGTTGAAAAATTTTTGCAAAAATACAGATAAATATCGAAGTGATTTTTTTGAAAGATGATATTTTAAAAAAACAGATAATAACTATATTTGCACAACTTTCGAAGAAAATTTATAATTTAGTTTCGAAACTTCAGAAAAATTTTTAAAACACAACTAATGAAATACAAAAGAATCCTCCTGAAATTAAGCGGAGAAGCTTTAATGGGCGACAGACAATACGGAATTGACCCTCAAAGGCTTGCAGAATATGCCGAAGAAATTAAAAAAATTCACGAAAAAGGCGTGCAAATCGCCATTGTGATTGGAGGAGGAAATATTTTTAGAGGCGTTGCCGGAGCCGCCAACGGAATGGACAGAGTTCAAGGTGATTACATGGGAATGTTGGCCACTGTCATTAACGGAATGGCGCTTCAAGGTGCTTTGGAAGACCACGGAATGTTGACGCGTTTGCAAACTGCTTTAAAAATTGAAGCTATTGCAGAACCTTATATTAAAAGAAGAGCGGTTCGTCACCTTGAAAAAGGCAGGATTGTAATTTTTGGAGCCGGAACCGGAAATCCTTATTTTACAACCGATACCGCTGCTGTTTTACGAGGTGTTGAAGTTGACGCTGATGTGATTTTAAAAGGAACTCGCGTGGACGGCATTTACACTTCGGATCCTGAAAAAAATGCCGATGCTATAAAATTCGAGAGTATTTCATTTGAAGATGTGATTAAAAAAGGTTTAAATGTAATGGATTCAACCGCTTTTACTTTAAGCCAGGAAAACGCTTTGCCAATTGTGGTTTTTGACATGAATAAAAAAGGAAACCTAGAAAAAATTTGTGCAGGCGAAAACGTAGGAACTGTAGTAAACGTATAAAGTTTAAATATTTATTGTTCAAAATTTTCTCTTGATATTTTGAACCTTAAACCCTAAAACTAAAAAAAAATGACTGAAGAAATTGATTTTATATTAGACAGTGCAAAAGAATCGATGAATAACTCGATTGCACACCTTGAAAAAGAATTTTTAAATATTAGAGCTGGAAAAGCTTCGCCAGCGATGTTAGGTGGAATTTTTGTGGATTATTACGGTTCACAAACGCCGCTATCGCAAGTGGCAAATATTAATGTTCCTGATGCCCGAACGATTACCGTTCAACCATGGGAAAAAAATATGTTGCAACCTATTGAAAAAGCAATTATGATTGCCAACATTGGTTTTAACCCGATGAATAATGGCGATAACATCATCATTAGTGTTCCACCATTAACTGAAGAACGCCGTCGCGATTTGGTAAAACAAGCCAAATCTGAAGCAGAAGATGCTAAAATTGGAATTAGAAATGTAAGAAAAGACGCTAATACCGATATTAAAAAATTAGAAAAAGAAGGAACTTCTGAAGATATATGTAAGTCTGCTGAAGAAGAAGTGCAGAACTTAACCAATTCTTATGTAAAGAAAATTGATGATTTACTGGCTGCGAAAGAAGCTGAAATTATGAAAGTATAATCTTTACACTTCAAAATATTAAAATCCACTTAACGGTGGATTTTTTTTATCATTTTACCCGTACTTTTGCAATCGCGGTGACTCCCCATTATGGAATCGCATTAGTTTATGAGAGGTTTTTGGTTGTTTTTAGTTTGTATTTTCCCGACTATGATTGCGGCACAGGTTCGGCTTTCGGGAACTGTAAAAGACAAAAATTCTCAGCAACCCTTGGCTTTTGCAACGGTAACTTTTGGTAATAACAAAAGCATTACAGACATAGATGGAAATTTTGACATTGAAAATAATTCCCGCCAAAGCTTGATTATTTCCTACATTGGTTACGAAACTAAAGTCATTCACAATCCGAATAATTTTGAAGAAATCAGCTTGATTGCCAAACTTCAAAAATTGGATGAAGTTTACATTTCCGGCGAAAATTTTGCCAAAAATATAATCAAAAAAACACAATCGCTAAAATCGCAAAACGATCCGCAAAAAAAACTAAATAGTTTTCGATTTAAAAGTTACAACAAACTCATTGTTTCGGCACATTCTGACTCAATTAAGGGAAAAATTGATTCGATTTTTGTAACTCGAAATGAGCAAAAAAAGTTCAAAGAAATTGACTCGTCTGAATATCTTTATAAAGAAATTGTGGACAAACGCCATTTGTTCCAAACCGAAAAAGTGTCGGATTTTCTATTCGATGGAAATAAGTTAAAAGAAAATATTCTGGGAACCAAAATGTCAGGTTTCAAAAGTCCTATTTACGAAATCATCGCTTTTAACCTTCAGTCGTTTTCTATTTACGATGAACATTACGAACTTTTTGAAACTAAATATAACAGTCCTATTGCCCATGATGCATTTAAAGATTACCGTTATCAATTGTTAGATACCGTAAAAATCGATAATCGAGAGGCTTTTGTCATTCACTTTAAACCGGCAAAAAAACGCAAAGCGGCAGGTTTAGAAGGTATTTTGTATATCGATAGCGAAAATTTTTCCATTGCCAAAGCCGTTACCAGAATTCGTGGTGTTATGGACATTGCGGCAACGCATTATTTTAAGTTTTTGTCCAACGAAAAAATATGGTTTCCTTCAGAAAAAGAGTTCCGGGTAGTGAAAGGAAAAAATGAGGAAGACATTAAAATTTTAGGCGGAACCATTAAATTCGAAGGAGATTATAATGCTAAACGAACCCGTGAAAAAGATGCTTCGGATTTTACGTATTTAATTTCAAAATCAGAAAATTTTGATTTTAGTTTTAACGAACCGGTGACTATCACACATTCCGCCGTGGCTATCGAAATCAAAAAAAACGCCATCGAACGCGATGAAAATTTTTGGCAACAATACCGCAAAGAACCTTTGGATCAACGAAGTATCGCCACTTACGAGGCCCTTGACAGCATTGTAAAAAAAGAAAATTTAGAAAATAAATTGCGCTTCGGAAGAAAAATTCTGGACGGATATCTTCCAATTGGATTTTTTGATTTAGACCTGCGTTATTTACTGAGTTACAATAATTATGAAGGTTTTAGACTTGGAGCCGGAGGAACGACTAACAATCGCCTGTCAGAATATTTTAGGCTAAAAGGTTACACGGCTTACGGTACCAAAGACAACGAAATAAAATACAGTATTGGAGCGGCAGTTCGTGTTGGGATTTTTTCTAATTCGTGGATTGGCGCGAGTTTTACGGATGATGTAAAAGAAATTGCAAGTACTTCGTTTGCCACTGATAAACGGGTTTTTAAAATTTACGATCCGCGACCAATCAACTTGAGTACTTTTTACAACCACAAAACTTGGCAAGGTTACATTGAAACCAAAATTATCCCAAAAACCGAGAGTTATTGGCAACTTTCACATGCTGAAATTACGCCACTTTTTAATTACACTTACGTGAAAGATACTCGTGCTTACGATTTTTTTACGATGACAACCGCAAGTTTTGCTTTGCAATGGAATCCGTTTAGCGATTTTATGCAAACGCCTTCGGGTAAATTAGAAATTGAAAAACGCTACCCCAAATTTACGTTTCAGTTTACGCAAACTTTAGGCGGAATTTTAGGCAATGACTTTGATTTTTCTAAGATTGATTTTAGAGCCGATTGGGAAAAAAAATACCTCAACGGTCAAAAAACCATGTTATTGATGGAAGCGGGTTATGCGATTGGCGATGTTCCATTGACGCATTTATACAATACTTCCCCCAATAGTTTAACTAAAGATCGATTGCTTCAACGAATGACTATTGCTGGGAAAAATGCTTTTGAAACTATGTATTTCAACGAATTTTTCTCGAGTAAATTTGTGATCTTCCAATTGAAACACGGTTTTAAGCGACTTCAGATTTACAAAGGAATTAAACCTTCGCCGGTTTTTGTAACACGAATGGCTTGGGGAGATTTAGAAAAGCAAGAGCAGCATTTGGGAATTGAGTATAAGACACTTCGGGATGGATATTTTGAATCCGGGATTGAGTTGAATCAAATTTACAAAGCCTTCGGAATAGCCGGATTTTATAGATACGGCCCGAACCAATTGTCGCGATTTGAAGACAATATTTCCATTAAATTAACGCTGATTTTGAATTTGGGTTTTTAATTTCTGTGGGGTATTTCACTAGATTTTTTGCCCAGAAATAAGCTTGAAATTTTATTATATTTGCGGTTTGTTTATCGGCTATGTGGGGAATTGGCTTTTAAAAAATACCTGAAGTTTTCCCTTAGCCCCGTCCTGAACCGTCGGGAGAGGCGATAGCGCTGGAGCGAAGCGGAAGCCTAAAGCCGAAAGCGGGAAACCAAGTTTAAAAAAATGCCTAGTCCCGAAGCTTCAGAAGGCTCCAAAAAAATATTTTATAAAGATTTAGAAATCAAAAAAAGATGAAACACACTAAAGTTATTGAGTTACTTAATAGTGCTCAAACCATGCAAGATGTTTATGTGAAAGGTTGGGTTAGAACGTTTAGAAACAACCAATTTATTGCGTTAAATGACGGTTCAACGATTCATAATATTCAGTGTGTTGTGGATTTTGAAAATACGCCTGCGGAGGTTTTGAAAAGAATTACGACTGGTGCTGCGGTTGCGTTGAAAGGCTCGTTGGTGGAAAGCCAAGGAAAGGGTCAAAAATTTGAAGTTCAAGTGACAAATGTGGAGATTTTAGGTGATTCTGACGCAGAAAAATTCCCGATGCAACCTAAGAAACATTCGCTTGAATTTTTACGCGAAAATGCGCATTTGCGTGTTCGAACGAATGCGTTTGGGGCGATTATGCGTGTGCGATCAGTTTTGGCATTTGCAGTGCATCAATATTTTCAGGAAAAAGGTTTTGTGTACGTGAATACGCCTGTGATTACAGGTGCTGATGCCGAAGGTGCTGGAGAGATGTTTCAAGTGACTTCATTGCCATTAGACAGTTTGCCAAAAAACGAAGAAGGAAAAGTCGATTTCAAGAAAGATTTTTTTGGAAAACATACTAACTTGACGGTTTCTGGACAATTGGAAGCCGAAACTTTTGCAATGGCTTTAGGTCAGGTATATACTTTTGGACCCACTTTTAGAGCCGAAAATTCAAATACCTCACGCCACTTGGCAGAATTTTGGATGATTGAGCCGGAAGTTGCCTTCAATGATTTGCATGACAATATGGATCTTGCCGAAGATTTTATTCAATACGTGATTCAATACACAATGGATAAATGTGGTGATGATTTAAAGTTTTTGGAAAGCCGCTTATTGGAAGAAGAAAAGCAAAAACCACAAGCGGAACGAAGCGAAATGGCTTTGCTTGAGAAGTTGAATTTCGTATTGGAAAATAATTTCAAGCGTGTTTCTTACACCGAAGCGATTGACATTTTGAAAAATTCAAAACCGAATAAGAATAAAAAATTCCAATATTTAATTGAGGAATGGGGTGCCGATTTACAAAGTGAACACGAGCGTTTCTTGGTGGAAAAACATTTTAAATCGCCTGTAATTGTGTATGATTATCCGGCAAACATTAAATCGTTTTACATGCGTTTGAACGAAGACCAAAAAACGGTAGCTGCGATGGATATTTTATTCCCTGGAATTGGCGAAATCGTGGGTGGTTCTCAACGTGAGGAACGTTTAGATGTTTTGCTCGAAAAAATGAAAGTGATAGGGATTGACGAAGAAGAACTTTGGTGGTATTTAGACACGCGTCGTTTTGGAACTGCGGTTCACAGTGGTTTTGGACTTGGTTTTGAAAGATTGGTGCTTTTTGTAACCGGAATGACGAACATTAGAGATGTAATTCCGTTCCCAAGAACTCCCGGAAACGCTGAGTTTTAATAAAAACAAAAAACCTCGAAACGAAAATTTCGAGGTTTTTTTATGTTCGTCAATGGTTAATTACAAACTCTTAACCGAAATATGCAACTCTTCCAATTGTTTTTCATCAATTACCGAAGGTGCATCAATCATCACATCGCGACCAGAATTATTTTTAGGGAACGCAATAAAATCTCTAATGGTTTCTTGTCCACCTAAAATGGCAACCAATCTGTCTAACCCAAAAGCCAAACCGCCGTGTGGTGGTGCTCCAAACTGGAAAGCATCCATCAAAAATCCGAATTGTGCTTTGGCTTCTTCTTCGGTGAAACCTAAATATTTAAACATTAATTGTTGCGTAGCTTTATCATGGATACGAATAGAACCACCTCCAATTTCGTTTCCATTCAAAACCAAATCGTATGCATTGGCACGAACTTTTCCGGGATCGGTTTCCAGCAGAGCCATGTCTTCAGGTTTTGGAGATGTAAACGGATGATGCATAGCATGCCATCTTCCATTCTCTTCATCTTGTTCCAAAAGTGGGAAATCTACTACCCAAAGTGGTGCAAAAACTTCCGGATTACGCAATCCTAAACGCGTTGCCAATTCCATTCTCAAAGCCGAAAGTTGTGCTCTTGTTTTATTTGCCGGACCCGAAAGTATCAACATTAAATCGCCCGGTTTTGCGTTCATTTTTTCTGCCCAAGTTTTTAAAACTTCTTCATTGTAAAACTTGTCCACCGAAGATTTTAAAGTCCCGTCATTATTGTATCGAACGTAAACCATTCCAGTTGCGCCAACTTGAGGACGTTTTACCCATTCAATCAGTTCGTCAATTTGTTTTCGCGTATAATCTGCACAACCTTCCACGTTAATTCCAACAACTAATTCAGCATTATCAAAAACAGGAAAACCTTTTGGCTCAAAAGTTCCGCCTTCTGGAGTTAGCGGACAAAATTTCATCCCAAAACGAATATCCGGCTTGTCGTTTCCATACGTTTTCATGGCATAATCATAAGTAATTCTCGGGAATTTTTCTCCCGAATCACTCGGGACAATGCCTTTTAATTCTTTCAACAAATGACGCATCAATCCTTCAAAAACATTCAATATATCTTCTTGCTCCACAAACGCCATTTCGCAATCAATTTGCGTAAACTCCGGCTGACGATCAGCTCTTAAATCCTCATCTCGGAAACATTTCACAATCTGAAAATATTTGTCCATTCCGCCTACCATCAACAACTGTTTAAACGTTTGTGGCGATTGTGGCAAAGCATAAAATTGCCCTTCATTCATACGGCTTGGCACCACAAAATCTCGAGCACCTTCCGGAGTCGATTTAATCAAATAAGGCGTTTCTACCTCACAAAAATCCAAATCCGACAAATATTTTCGCACTTCCATTGCCACTTTGTGACGGAAAAGCAAACTGTTTTTCACTGGATTTCTTCTAATGTCAAGATAGCGGTATTTCATTCGGATATCTTCGCCACCATCGGTTTCGTCTTCAATCGTAAACGGAGGCGTCAAAGCCGTATTCAAAATATTTAATTCCGAAACTAAAATTTCAATATCACCCGTTGCGATATTTTTATTCTTGGCTTCTCGCTCAATCACAGTCCCTTTTACCTGAATCACAAATTCTCTCGAAAGGGTTTTAGCCAACTCAAAAACGGCTTTATCCGTGCGACTTTCGTCAAAAATTAATTGCGTAATTCCATAACGGTCACGCAAATCAACCCAATTCATAAAACCTTTGTCGCGCGATTTTTGAACCCAACCCGCAAGTGTAACCTCTTTGTTGATGTGTGAAGCGTTCAACTCTCCACAATTATGACTTCTGTACATGATTGAAATTTTAAAGTCGCAAATTTAGTGATAATTGTTAAGGTTTTACTTCATCATAAATCAAAAATTGTAACGAAAATAATTTGGGCGTTCCCGCCAGAAAAAGGCGGTCGGGCTTTCCGCTTCAATCTTTTTTATCGGCCAGAAAAAGGCCTCTTAAAAAAGGATTTCCGCTGCAATCCCTAACGCAAACCCCAATAACAAGGAAATTTCTGAAAAAAAGAAGAAGCGGTGAGAATGATGAAAAATTCGCCGAGATGGAAACCAGGAGTACTACACGGAAAACCTGTGAGAGTTCAATTTTATTTACCTATTCAATTAAAGACTAAATAGAAAGATAACCGTTCAGAGATGGGTGGTTATTTCATTTAAACCAAAAGATACCAGCCGTTTATACCAAAACAAAAAATCTGGCGTTATCTTTGCAAACATCATCAATCATCACACGCTGTACACGTTTTCAGCGTATAAATCATCAATCATCATGTTAAAACAATTTTTTATCCTGTGTTCGGGAGCCGATAAAAAGCTACTCGAAAATTGCTCAGAAGGCGAACAAACTAAATTCGCCGGTATTGGAGCAACCGTTTTCTTCACAGCCGTTATGGCTTATATTGCCAGTGCTTATGCACTTTTTACGGTTTTCGACAGCGTTTATCCCGCTATTGGTTTCGGACTCGTTTGGGGTTTACTAATTTTTAATCTCGACCGTTTTATCGTATCCACCATTCGAAAAAGAGATTCTTTTTGGAACGAATTTCTTCAAGCGACTCCCAGAATTGCCTTAGCGGTTATCATTGCGATTGTAATTTCAAAACCTTTGGAAATTAAAATTTTCGAGAAGGAAATCAACACCGTTTTATTGAAGGAAAAAAATGCAATGGCCTTGAATAACAAGAAAGAAGTGGCCAATTATTTCAAATCGGATTTGGATAAAAACAAAGCCCAAGTGGACAACTTGAAATCGGAAATTGCAAAGAAAGAAAAGGAAGTCAACACCTTATATGAAACCTACATTGCCGAAGCCGAAGGAACTGCTGGAACAAAAAAACTAGGAAAAGGTCCGGTTTTTAAAGAAAAAATCGCCAAGCACGATTTGGCGAAAGCCGAACTCGACACCTTGCGAAAAATCAATCTTGCGAAAATTGCCGAATTGGAAAAATCGTCTAAAACGTTACAAACGGATTTGGATAAAAAAGTATCGGAAACCCAACCTATAATTGATGGTTTCGACGGATTAATGGCAAGAATCAATGCCTTAAACAAACTGCCTTGGTTGCCTTCATTTTTCATTATGCTTTTGTTTTTAGCCATCGAAACTTCTCCTATTATTGCCAAATTATTATCTCCAAAAGGCGAATACGATTATAAATTGGAAGATTTGGAAACGGCTCTCAAAGCTACCCTCAACCAAGACAAGTACCAACGTGAATTATTGGTAAAAACAAGTGCTCAAATGCACGACAAAGTTTATGAAGACATTGCTTCGGATAGGGAACTATACCATTTGCAAAGAAAAAATGCCCACGAATTATTGGAACTTCAATCGAAAAACTTTGTAGAAAAGCAAAAGCGAACTTTTTGAGTCAAAACTTTGAAAGTTAAACATCTTAAAGAAGATGCTGTACAAATAAAAAGTCGAAAGTTAGCACTACACATCTTCACTTTCGACTTTTACTTTTAACTTTTGACTTACTTACAAATAACTTAAAATCTCTTTTTTCAAAGCATCATATTCCCCTTGCAAAATCAATCCGTTGTCGAGTAATTTTTTATAATTCTGAAGCTTTTCGAACAATTCATCTTGCGTAAGATTTTCCAGTCCGATTGTTTTGGAAGGTTTTTCATCAGGGAATTGTTTTTCGGCACGATAACCTGAATGTTCCACCGGAATAATTTCGGCAAAATCCGAAACTTCTTCGGTTTCTACTTCTTCAATATTTTCGATTTCCTCAGTGTTTTCAAGTGTTTTCGGAAAAATATCTTCTTCTAACTCTGCTTCCAAAAAAGTTTGCGGTTCCTCCACGGTTGGTTCATTACTTACCACATTTCCATTTTTCAAAATATCCAGTTGTTCTTTGGCAAAGGTGTTAATTTTTCTTGCCTGAATTTTCGGAATGTAATCAATAGAAATCGTCAAATCGGTTTTGGTGGTAAACGAAAATTCCGAACCCAAAAGGTTTTCTTTTACCATCGTTCCTGCAATGTCGTCCCAAGTATAATCGGTAAAATCCATCGATAACCCTAAATTTTTAGGCTTGCAGATGATGATGCGTTTGTTGGTCAAAACAATGCTGTCAGGAAAAACGGTTACAGGCTTTTTTTGAACTCCAATGTAACCCACTTCTTCATTTTTCATCAATAAATCCGTCAATTTTGAAGTGATTTTTTCAATCGCTTTTGGATCTTGTTCCTCGTTTAAAAATTTTCTGATATGTTCGTTCATTTTTGAGTTGCTTTTTTTTGTAAATGTACAGTCTAATTCTCTAATTTTCAAATTATCGAATCGCCTAAATTAATTTCGTTCTGTAGTTTTTTAGTCAAACTTTTAAAAACCAAATCATACGAATGGTCAATCAATTCCCGCACCATTTTATCCGAAACATCGCCATGTAAAGCAACCGTATTCCAATGGATTTTACTCATATGATAACCCGGTTGGATGTCGTTGAATTCCGCTCGAAGTTCTTCGGCACGTTCTGGGTCGCATTTCAAATTGATGGATGGCGTGCCTTTTTCCCATTGAGATAGAGAAGAAAGGGCAAACATTTTTCCGCCAACCTTAAACACCAAAGTATCTTCATCAAACGGAAAATGTTCGGTTACGGCTTTTTTGGAAAGGCAAAATTCGAAATATTGTTGGATGTTCATTTTTTTAGTTGGGAGTTTAGAGTTATTAGTTTGGAGTCATGTCTTTACGGTTAAACTTTTGTTGACCCAAATTTCTCAGGATTCTTTATCATATAATAAATTAATTTTCCGACTTCATTATTTAAACTTGTTAGTTCTATATGCTTTGATTCTTCCAAATAACCACAAGATAATGAAAAATCCAACCAAACTTGAGTTTCAGAGTTTTCAGCTTCTGCATCAGTTAGCTTGCTCAAAAAATTCTTTGGATAAACTCTTTTTCTATAGGATTCGGTTATGGTAACGGTAACACTTCTTGAACTTCTTCTTATTTGGTCGGTCAAGGAATACTTTTCTTCTTTTGGAAAATTTTTTGAAACATCAAAAATCATCATAGCTAAAACAAATGATTTTTTATAAGCTAGTAAATCTTTATAATCCATAATATTATCTATAAATTCTAATAAAATAAAACTTATCTCCTTACTCCCTACTCAAAACTCCTTACTCAAAACTCCCTACTCCAAACTATATAAAACTGGTTTACTCGGCGAAGCATCATTTTCAAACGAAGCAATTTGTAGATTTAACAAATAACTTCCATCTAGAATTTCATCTTTTACAAAAATCATCTCAGTGATTGTGCAATCTAATCTTGCATCATCATTCAAATTATTGACATCTTTCACATTCCAGAAGGCTTTGTGAGCCAACAATTTCCCTTCGTCGTGTTCCTTATCCACACTTGGCAAATCAATCAATAGGTGTTTGATTCCGCTTTCGCGAATGAATTCCGAAGCTTTTTCATCCAAATAAGGCGGATTCGTGTTGGAATATTTTCTGGAAAGTTTTTCGTTTTCGTTTGGCAAAGTTCGGATAACAATTGCTTCTGGCGTTTTTCCATTTAACGCTTTTTCGATTTGTGCTTTTGTGATGACAAAATCTTCGCCTTGTTTTTCTGGTTCTACCGAAATCAATTCAGCTAAAAAGAAAAAAGTCCTTAAGCTTTTATTGATGCTGTAAAATTCTTTAGTAATATGTCCCAAACATTCCGTGTGAGTTCCGTGACCATGCGGATTGAAGAAAATATTATTAAAATTAGTTGACGATTTTCCTTCCGAAACTTTTCCGATCCATTCCGAATCCTCGGAACCCAAAACTACGGGTTCGATTACAGGTTTTTCGATGTACCAAGCAATCGGGTTTTCATCAGTATTGGATAACGTGATGGAAATATCGAGAGGTTTTGAAAAATCGACTTTGAAATTATTTATTTGTGCTATCATTGTTTATATAATAAAACACAAAGCTCACAAGATTTTATACAACAAACCCAAAGCCTAGCGAACTTTGCGTAAAACTTTGCGAACCTTGCGGTTAGACTACTCCAAATTTATCAAAAACAAATCACTCGCAATTCCATCCGCTAAAAACTTTCCTTTTTTTGTCGTTTTCAACACATCATTTTCAATCGAAAGTAAATCATCTGAAAGAAATTTTTGAGACTGTTTCAACAGATAATCCAAGTATTTTTGTCCAAATTCATTTTGAATTCTTTCCAGCGAAATTCCCCAAATCGTTCGCAAACCGGTCATAACATATTCATTATAACGATCGGTTTGAGTGAGTATTTCTTTTTCAGATGGTAGTTTGTTTTCCTCTAAAGATTTCAAATAAATGATGTTATTGGCAACATTCCAACTTCTTGAAATTCCGTCATAACTATGAGCCGAAGGTCCAATTCCGATGTATTTTTTTCCCAACCAATAAGCCGAATTGTTTTTCGAGAAGTAATTTTTCTTTCCGAAATTGGAAAGTTCATAATGTATAAAACCATTTTCCTGCAAAGTATCTACCAAGATATGAAAATGCTCTTGAGCGACATCGTCTTTGGGTTCGGCTATTTTTCCGGTTTGAATTAGTTTCTTCAGAGCTGTTTTGGGTTCAACCGTCAAGGCATAACTGGAAATGTGTGGGACGCCAAAACTCAAAGCCGTTTCGATGTTTGCTCTCCATTTCTCGTTACTCATTCCTGGCATTCCATAAATCAAATCAATGGAAATATTATCAAAATATCGGGTTGCCATTTCCAATGATTTTTTGGCTTCCGCCGAATTATGAGCCCTGTTCATCAGCTGTAAATCGTCTTCAAAAAACGACTGAATCCCGATGCTCAAACGGTTAATTCGTGTATTTGCTAATTCGATAATTCGATTTTCTGATAAGTCATCAGGATTTGCTTCAAGTGTTATTTCTGGTTTTTCAGCAACTTTATAATGCTTGTAAACTTCCTCAATCAAGAATTCTATTTCCTCAACTTGCAATACAGATGGTGTTCCCCCTCCAAAATATATAGTTTCAATGAGTTGGGAGTTGGGAGTTGGGAGTTGGGAGTCGAAAAGCTCATTTTTCCGCATTTGGATTTCTTTGGCCAAAGCCAAAACCATTTCCGCTTTCCGCTTCATCGAAGTAGAAAAGTGAAAATCGCAATAATGGCAAGCCTGTTTGCAAAAAGGGATATGGATGTAGATAGCCCCACCCGACATCATTAAAGAGGAGGAAATAAAACTGGAAATATAGTTTAAAGAGTTTGTCATTTCTTCTTTTTTCCAGGAACATCTATTGACAAGCTATTTCCCCCTTTGGGGGTTAGGGGGCTATTCTGTTTTACAAAAGCATCCCAACCCGAATAACTTTTCGTTCCAACCACTTTTCCTGAATTGAAAAAATGACAAACCGCGGCCGCCAAACCATCGGTGCTGTCAAGATTTTTAGGCAATTCCTTCAAACCTAAAAGTTGTTGCAGCATTTTGGCTACTTGCTCTTTTGACGCATTTCCGTTCCCAGTAATGGCCATTTTTATTTTCTTTGGTTCATATTCAGTGATTGGAATTTGACGTGAAAGTCCGGCCGCCATCGCCACACCTTGGGCACGACCTAACTTGAGCATCGACTGGACATTTTTCCCGAAAAAAGGTGCTTCAATCGCAATTTCATCGGGATGATGGGTGTCGATTAATTCGATTGTCCGTTCGAAAATGACTTTCAATTTCATATAATGGTCGTCATATTTGTTCAAAATCAATTCGTTCAATTGAATGAACTCCATCTTTTTATTGATGACTTTTATCAACCCAAAACCCATGATGGTTGTTCCTGGGTCAATTCCTAATATAATACGTTCGTTTGCCATTTCTGTTTTTCCTTGCAAGGTTTTCAAAACCTTGTAGGTCTTTTTTTAGTATTTTATACTTACAAGGTTGTAAAAACCTTGCAGGATTGTAATCCGTTTGGTTTACTTTTGCAACGATGATTGCAATTCCTCACAAAGCTAAACAATTCCTCACGTTTCTAGTCAAACTTTTGATTGTTGGCGGTGCTTTTTATTTTATTTACGAGCAATTGGCTAACAATGAAAAGTTAGATTGGAAGCAATTTTTGGAATTATTAAACCGAAAGAAATCATTCTGGGGCATTTTATTTATCCTTTCCTTCAGTTTTTTCAATCGCTTTTTGGAGATTTTAAAATGGCAGAATTTAGCAAAAGTGATTGAAAAAATTTCATTAGGAAAAGCAACCGAACAAGTTATGAGCGCTTCAACTGCATCGATTTTTACGCCAAATGGAATTGGCGACTACGGTGCAAAAGCTTTGTATTTTAAAAAGAACGATGCCAAAAAAGTAGTTTTCCTGAACCTAATTTGCAACGGAATCCAAATGATTCTGACGATTCTTTTTGGAACCATTGGGCTCATCAGCCCCCAAACCCCAAAAGGGGGCTTTTCGAACTTGTGGATATTCATTGTGATATTTTTTTTGTTAGCCATTTCATTAATTTTTCTGTTCAAAAAAATTACAATCAAAGGTTATTCCAATGAAAGATTGTTCGAAAAAATCAATGAAATCCCGAAAGAAATTCATCAGAAAAATATTTTTTTGGCAGTTTGTCGGTATCTGATTTTTTCGCATCAATATTATTTTTTGTTTCTGGCTTTTGATGTCGAATTGCCTTATTGGACTTTGATGGCCACCATTTTTGCAGTTTACTTTTTAGCATCATCCTTACCCACTTTTCAATTTTTAGATTTTGCGGTAAAAGGAAGTGTTGCGGTTTATTTCTTTGGAAATTTAGGAGTTAATGAATGGATTGTGGTTTTTATCAGTACTTTAATGTGGTTTTTAAATGTGGTGCTTCCGGCAATAATTGGAAGTTATTACGTTTTTAATTTTAAGTCAAAATGGAAATTTTAAATTATATCTTCTTCGGAATTGTTGCGGTTTATGCGGTTATTATCTTGCGATTGGCTTTTGGTTTCAAAAAAGTTTTGCAATATAAATTGAAAGAAATTTCGCCTAAAATTAAATTCTCAATCTTGGTTCCATTTCGAGATGAAGCCGAAAATTTACCCGGATTATTGCACTCTTTTTCTCAATTGAATTATCCCCGAGATTTGTTTGAAATTATTTTTGTAAACGATGATTCGCGAGATAATTCGGTGGAAATTATTGAAAATTTTCCAGCTTTGAGCTATTCTTTTCAGACTTTAAACAACAAAAGAAAATCGAATTCTCCGAAGAAAGATGCAATTACAACTGCAATGCAATTTGCTAAAAACGATTGGATCATTACAACCGATGCCGATTGTTTTGTCCATCTCGATTGGCTTTCAACATTTGATAGCTTCATTCAAAAAACAAATTGCGAAATGATTGCTGGAGCCGTTTCGTATGATGCCGAAGGTTCGTTTTTGCATCAATTTCAGCAGATGGATTTGATGAGTTTGCAAGGTGCTACGATTGGCAGTTTTGGAATCGGGAAACCTTTTATGTGTAACGGTGCGAATTTCGGGTATACCAAAAATTTATTTGCAAAATTAAATGGTTTTGAAGGAAATGATACAATTGCAAGTGGTGATGATGTTTTTTTATTGCAAAAAGCCATCCGACAGTTTCCAGAAAAAGTGCAGTATTTGAAAGCCTTTTCTGCGATTGTTTTTACAAAACCTTTGAACGATTGGAAAGCTTTATTTTACCAAAGAGTTCGCTGGGCTTCAAAATCTTCTTCTTATGAATGTAGTTTCGGAAAAATGCTAGCCTTGATTGTTTTTGCTGGAAATTTAGCAATTATAGTTTCTTTTTTCTTAACTCTTTTTTCTTTTTTCTCCTTCTGGAATTGGTATCTTTTATTCGCCTTAAAAATATTTGTCGATTTTTTATTGCTGTATCAAACTGGAAAATTCATCCAGCCGAGAATGATTCGGTATTTTATTTTTAGCAATTTGTTGTATCCTTTTTTTAGTACGGCTGTCGCTTTTTATTCTTTTTTTGGGAAATATGAATGGAAAGGGAGGAAATTTTAGATTGCAGATTTTAGATTTTAGATTTGAATCTTTTTGCGGAGTTTCTTTGAAGCACTACTACCCTAGCCCTGATTGAAGCGGAAATCCTTTGGGGAAGAAAATCTATTTTTTGCCGACAAAAAAGAGCGACTCCCGACGCTTCGGGAGAAGCTCCTTTTTTGGCGATGCAAAAAAAGATTTTCTCACCGAAGATTGTAGCGGAAAGCAGGAATTAGCTCCAAAAAATTATTCTACATTGAGAATTACGGGCAAAATGAATTGGGTTTTTACGGGAATTCCCCTTTTGAGTGCGGGATTTATTTTTGGGAAATCAGCTAATCTGGCGTGAAGAATGCTGTCGATTCTGATTTTGTTGTAGGTTAAACTATCGGACGGAAATTGTGGCTCGAATTGTAATGTTGCATCGGGAAAGACGGTTACTTTTACCTGTATGGTGTCGATTTCTGGGTAGAGAACGGAAATTTTGTCGATGTCGAGTTTTTCTTGGAGCGTGAGTGTGAGGAAGTCAAAGAAGCACTGTTTGCGGCTTTCGAGGTTTTCGAGCGAGTCGCAAGCGGCAACGGATGGGAATTCGTCCACTTGGTTGAAATTTATTTTTTTGAGTTCGTCTTGCAGCAGTTGATCTTCAGACAATGCTTTTTCTGGTTGGCGACAACCGTTTAAGGCGATGCTGGCGATTGCTAAAAAGAGAAAAAGTATTTTTTGTTTGGCAGGCATTTTGCGTTATTTGTTTCAAAAATAGTAATAAAAATTTTGATGGACTACGTGTTTCTACTTTTGGGGTTAATCTGTGTGATTTTGGGCTTGATTGGAAGCTTTTTACCGGTTTTGCCTGATGCGCCACTTTCGTGGTTGGGACTTTTGCTGCTTTATTTTTGCGATGGGATTGAAATGGAATATTGGCTTTTGGGGATTACGCTTTTGATTGCGATTGTGGCGGGAATTTTAGATTATGTGATTCCGGCGAGAGGCACGAAAAAATTTGGCGGTAGCAAATATGGCATTTGGGGCACAAATATTGGGCTGGTTGTGGGATTATTGGCGCCAATTCCGTTTGGATTTGTAATTGGTCCGTTTTTGGGCGCTTTTATTGGCGAAATGATGTTTGACAGTAAAGATCAGAAACGTGCTTTGAAAGCGGCGACTGGATCTTTTATGGGCTTTCTGGCTTCGGCTTTTATGAAGTTTGTGGTTTGTATGGCGTTTTTGGGATTGTTTATGTACAAGGTGTGGGATTTTAGGGAAGTTTGGTTTTAGGAAGTTTATAAAATCAAAAAAGCCCTCCAATTCAATGGAAAGCTTTTCATTGGTCTAACTACTAAACCAGGTACTTTCGTACCTTAAACAACACAACTAATCTTGAATATTATTTTGGGCAAAAAAGCCTTTCTTTCGAAAGGCTTTCCCAATTTAGCGGTCTGGACGGGACTCGAACCCGCGACCCCATGCGTGACAGGCATGTATTCTAACCAACTGAACTACCAAACCAGCGCTTAATTGCGAGTGCAAATATACAACGCTTTTTCACTTCTGCAAGTATTTTTGAGAAAAAATTCAAAATTTTTTTTGAAGATTTATCCAAAAGATTGTTTTTCAACTAAATAAGTTGTCATTATTTTTTCGAAATTTTCTCCTACGGAAACCGGAACAAACCGAATTTTGTTTTGTGCGCAAGCCAAAGCAATTTTTTTGAAGTAGGTTTCGGCCGCTTTTTTATACTCGGTTTTGATGTTTTCGGCAAAAAGATTGACTTCTTCGCCGGTTTCTTTGTCGATAAATTTGCGTGGTGAATTATCAAAATCAAAATTTAATTCGGTGGATTGATCGACAACGTGAAATAGTACTACTTTATGTTTATTATGTTTAAGATGTTGTAAAGCGGTAAGTAATTGTTCTTCTTTTCCGGGCTGGAACATATCCGTAAACAGTACAATCATAGACCTGCGGTGAATTTTTTGGGCAATCTGATGCAAGAATTCAACTGTTTCGGTAGCCTTTTGTGTAGCGGGATTTTCAAGTGTTTTTTCGAGGGTGTTGAGCAGCATTCGATGATGGCGATCGCTTCCTTTTTCGGGAGCATAATATTCGTATTGGTTGGAATAAATACTTAATCCAACGGCATCGCGCTGTTTTTTGAGCAAATTCATCAATACCGCTGAAGCTAAAACGGAGAATCCAATTTTATTTTGGTAAAAATTTTGATTTTGCTGCAAAACTGGATAATGCATGGATGAAGAATTGTCGATAATGAGATGGCATCGCAAATTAGTTTCTTCTTCAAATCTTTTGGTGTACAGTCTATCGGTTTTGGCAAATAGTTTCCAATCGATGTGCTTCGTGGATTCTCCAGCATTGTAGGTTTTATGTTCGGCAAATTCCGCAGAAAAACCATGAAACGGGCTTTTGTGCATTCCGGAAATAAATCCTTCCACAATTTGATTGGCCAATAATTCCAGATGTTGAAATCCGGCGATGGTTTGGTTTTGTGCTTCTATCTTCATCTCTCAAAGATATTGAAAGTGATTGAATGATTTTAAAAATTTTAATGATTGTGTTTCGGCAAAGGTTGGAATTGGCGTTGGCAAAAATTAAATTGGTTTTTGAAATAGCTCTTATCGTGCTCCCGAAAATTAGGGATTTTAGCTCTTAAAAAAGTAATTGAAAAACCGATTTAAAGCGAGTGGTTGGAGCAGGAAAATGATGGCTGGAGATGGCGGAATTTTCGCTTTCAAAAAAAAAAACCGACAGTAAATGCCGGTTTTTGTATCTGAGCTAATTTGTTTTTAATTTTTTACAAACTGAATTGTTCTTGACTCGTTGTCTTTGACGATTTTGATCATATAAACACCGTTGCTAAAGTTTGAAGTATTGACTTGTAAATCCGCGGCTGTTGAAATTGATTTTTCGACGATAACTTGTCCTAAACTATTGTAAATTTTGTAGGCGTCTGGAAGGTTATTTTCTGCAGTAATGTTTAATAAATTACTTGTCGGGTTTGGATATAACTTAATACCTTGTAATAGTTCGAATGATGGTGTACTTAGTGGTGGTTCACAAGCGTTAGATGTTTTTAATGCAACTCTTCTGGGTGAATTGTTCATCACTGCTGTGATACGATCTTTTTGATTTTGTGTAAAAATGTTCATACAACTATCATTGGTATAATCCATATAATTTTCTACCATGTCATTCCCGGGTGAAGTAGGACAAGAGTCATACGTTTGAAGGCAATCATAGTTATCCCAGCCTGCCACAGGAGTATCCGCACAGTAATCTGTAGCTGAACAATCAATAATTCCTAAATTTTGTGAACCTCCATCTCCCCAAATGTGTCGTAAACCTAGGAAATGACCTACTTCGTGCGTGGTGGTTCGTCCTTTATCGTAAGTGTTAAAGTAGCGGGTTGCGTTTCCTGTACTTGGCGAATATGTTGAGGATCCAAAACATCTCCAGTCAATCACAACACCATCGGTTGTGGCGCCACCTTCATTGTTGTTAAGTCCTGGTTGACCAGAATTGCTTGGAAATTGAGCATATCCTAAGGTACCTCCCATTTCTGCATTTAAATTATCGGTAAATTGTACTACCCAGATGTTTAAATATTTTGAAGAATCCCAAATTGTTTGCGGTTTTAAATTATTTTCAAGTGAACTATAGGTAGAAAAATTGGCAACTCCGAAGTTAATACGGTCAATTCCGTTAGTAGCGGTCCCGTCTGGTTTTCTTTGAGCCATACAAAATTGAATTTCAACATCTGCTCCAACCGGGTTATTGTTAAATCCTGGAGTTCCTTGAATTCGTCGGTAATCTTCGTTTAGAACTGTTATTTGCGACAAGATTCTTGCATCAGAGATGTTAGCAGTATTTCCAACCGATTGACCGTTGTGGATAACATGTACAACAACAGGAATAGTGATTACCGCATTAGTATTTCTTCCTGCTACTCTATTTTGTTGAATTTCGGCAATTTTTGGTGCTAGCCATTGTTCAAATTGTGCGGTTGTGGCACGTTTGGCATCGATTTCCTGTAGATGTTCTTCATATTCAGATGATACACATCTTACAATTCCGGTGGTAGGATGTATCGCTTTAATTTTTTTACCAAAAGCGGTTCGCTCTTGTGAAAATCCTGTTGTGGAAATTAATAATGCCATTCCCGCAACAAGTGAAAGGGTAGTTTTTTTCATTTTAAAATTATAATTTTTTGGAAAATTTTAGGGCGCTAATGTAATATAAAAGTTATAATAGTTCGCTAAATTTCTAAAAAAAATAAAATATCAACAATTGAATCCTTTTTGCAGTAAATAAAAAACAAAAAACTTTCCTGATTGAGGAAAGTTTTTGTAGTTATTTTGAGAGTTGTAAAGATTAGACCATTTGAGCTTTAGTTGTCAACTTCTGTTCGATGGCTTCCCATAATCCTATTCTTTTTTCTAAAGCCAAAATAGAAACTTCTTCTACTTCTTTCCATTTTTTCAAATCATCGCCACATAATTCTGCAATCATTTTCATTGCCATAGGTCCATGATCATCAGCATCAAGTTCGATATGTCGTTCAAAATAGTAGGTTAATTTGCTTAAATTTAATTCGGGAAAGTTATTTTGAAAATTCTTTAGAATTTCTGTAAACATTGAGGGAATTAGGTCTTCTCTACCAAAGGTAAATGCAGCCGCAATTTCGTGGGATTTTCCGTGTTCAATCACCGTAAATGTAAAATGAAGAAACTCTTTAATTTTTAAAGGCAAATTACTTTGTTTAATCGAGACAAATATGTTTTGAGTGCTGATTACATTTTTTAGAAAATTATCCATTTCAGTTACATTTGCGCCACAATCCTTCATAGCATCAATGTACATTTCGTAATGGCTTTGTCTTTTTCCTTCCAAGTTAATATCAGTTTCTTCGGCTAAAACAATTTCATTGATTAAATATCTAATTTCTGGATTTCCAACCGGAAGCCAAGGCGTATTAATCGATGTCAATTTACCTTGAAGCGCTTTTAACAACGACATAAAATCCCAAACGGCATAAACATGACATTCTAAAAATTGGTGCAAATCACTAATACTTTGAATTTTATGATACAGTGGATGGTTTAATAAAATATCTTTATGAGCTTGAATGCTCTCATTGATTGTTTCAGTATTCATAGTTTCAATTTTTTACAAATGTAAAAAAGCCTCTCTTGAATGAGAAGCTTTTTAAGATTTTAATAAAGTTGCTATTATTTAAAAGCAGCAAAACCGGTAACATCCATACCTGTAATTAAAAGGTGGATGTCGTGCGTTCCTTCGTATGTAATTACTGACTCTAAATTCATCATGTGACGCATAATTGAATATTCTCCGGTGATTCCCATTCCACCAAGCATTTGTCTTGCTTCTCTTGCAATGTTAATTGCCATATCCACATTATTTCTTTTTGCCATAGAAATTTGAGCAGAAGTTGCTTTTCCTTCATTTCTCAAAACACCCAAACGCCAAGTCAATAATTGCGCTTTGGTGATTTCGGTAATCATTTCGGCTAATTTTTTTTGTTGTAATTGCGTTGCACCAATTGGTTTGTCAAACTGAATTCTTTCTTTAGAATATCTCAAAGCCGTGTCATAACAATCCATTGCAGCACCAATTGCACCCCAAGCAATTCCGTAACGAGCCGAATCTAAGCAACCAAGTGGTGCTCCAAGTCCGGATTTATTTGGCAATAAATTTTCCTTGGGAACTTTCACATTGTCAAAAATTAATTCTCCCGTTGCCGAAGCACGAAGTGACCATTTGTTGTGTGTTTCTGGAGTGGTAAAACCTTCCATTCCTCTTTCTACAATCAAACCGTGGATTCTGCCTTCTTCATTTTTTGCCCAAACCACCGCAATATCAGCAAATGGTGCGTTCGAAATCCACATTTTGGCGCCATTCAATAAATAATGATCACCTTTGTCTTTAAAATTTGTAGTCATGCCACCCGGATTCGAGCCGTGATCCGGTTCTGTTAAACCAAAACACCCGATAAATTCTCCCGAAGCCAACTTTGGCAAATATTTCATACGTTGTTCCTCGTTTCCATATTTCCAAATCGGATACATTACCAAAGACGATTGCACAGATGCCGTAGAACGAACGCCAGAATCGCCTCTTTCAATCTCCTGCATGATCAATCCGTACGAAATTTGATCTAAACCAGCACCACCATATTCCTCCGGAATGTAAGGTCCAAAAGCACCAATTTCTGCCAAACCATTAATAATTTGCTTCGGAAATTCTGCTTTTTGAGCATAATCCTCAATAATTGGCGACACTTCGCGTTTTACCCACTCGCGTGCGGCATCACGAACCATCTTGTGTTCATCGTTCAATAATTCGTCTAAAAGATAATAATCTGGAGCCTGAAAAAGATCTGGTTTCATTGTTAAGTTTTTAAATCTTCGCAAAAATAGCTAAACATTTCTAACATTTCAACAATTGAAAGTGATATTTTCCCGAGATATTTTCGGTTTTTTTTAATTTGGGCAATCCTCCCGAAGTTTCGGGACGGCCGGGCTATTCGCTACAATCTTTCTTGTTAGCACGTTTTGTGCTTCATTCCAAATTTTGCGAAAACAAAAAAGGATTTCCGCTGCTATCCCTATTGCAAGAGGTAACCGGACGATTATTTCTCCGTTTGTAAAATCTTACTTAAATTGCATCACAAACACCTCTCGATGAAATTTTCTCAAACCATTGTCGCTATTTTTTTAATTTCAATTACTGTTACAAGTTGTAGCAAAAAATACAGTTTACAAAAAAGCTCCACAGTTACCGAAACTACTTTTAAACAAGACAGTTTAGCATTTGAACTTTGCAAAATTTATGGATTTGACCAAGGAATTCGAGATTTCAACCTCAAAGTTGACAGACGAGAGTTGATGCCTAAAATTGACTCCTTAAGTTTTGATAGAATTGTATCATTCTTACAGAAAAACGGATATCCAAATAAAGCACTTGTAGGCGAAAAAAATTTAAAACAAGAATGTGTTGTCGCGGCATTTACCGCCGTACTCCTTCACAATCCACATCGATTAGTGAACGAGCAAAAATATTTTGACTTGTTTTTGAACGAGGTAAAAAAAGGAAGTATCGATGCTTCTTTTCTTGCAACAATTTTAGACAAATATTATTGGGCGAAAAGCAAAAATAAAAAAACAAGAAGGGTTTTTTACGGTTCTCAGTTTGGCAAACCGTGTATTCAAACCAAAGTTGAAACAAACCAAGCAAGAATGGAAATTGGTTTAGCACCATTGGAAGATGACGGGTTTGTAGATTGCGGAAATGAGGAATTGAACATGCCAAACAAGAGAAATTGAAAATTTACATTTTCAAATAAAAATCCTTCGTCAAGGCAATATATTCTGCTGTATAAATATGTCGTGAAGTTTCAATTACTAATTCATCTACTGGAAAATCTTCAGTTTCAAATCGGCTAAAAGCCAAAAGACTGCGTTTGATTTCGGTAGTTGGTGTTCCTTTTACACGTGTGATTTTCATCGGAAACAAATCAACTTCTTTTGCCAAAGCCATAAATTTTTCTTCTTCTTTAAAAGGTATAATGACAGAAAAAATTCCGTTTTCCGACAATAACAAAGCTGCAGCATCAATTAATTCTTCAAAAGGCATGGCTTCCGAAAATCGGGCTTGGTCACGCTTTTCATCGCCTGAAGAATAATTTTCGCTATAAAACGGCGGATTCGAAATGATTAAATCGTACTCATCTTCGGGTTCTTCCACAAATTCGTCCAAACCCGCATGAAAACAAAATAGTCGATGTCCCCAAGGCGAATTTTCAAAATTTTCAACTGCTTGTTCGTAAGCTTCTTCGTCTATTTCCAACGCATCAATTTGTTCGGCAAAACTTCTTTGTGCCAACATCAAGGCAATGATGCCAGTTCCTGCCCCAACATCCAAAACACTAAAAATATTCTCCGGAATGGGTGACCAAGCTCCAAGCAAAACGCCATCGGTACCAATTTTCATCGCGCAACGATCTTGGTTTATAGTGAATTGTTTGAATTGGAACATTTTAGAATTAAAATTTTAGTATTGAATATTGAGAATAGAAAATAGAGATTGCGAACGTCTAAGAGGTCTAAAAATCTAATAATCTAAGTGTCCTTAAAGATACATCTCGATCAATCCTTCTGGCAAATCCATGATGACTTTTTTATTGTCACGATCAATTTTTACCAAAAAATGATCAATCATGGGGATTAAGATTTCGGTTTTTCCTTTTAAAACCTCAAACAAAGGTTGGGCTGTAGAATCGTTGATGGATTGGATAATCCCAACATTTCCTAAACGTTTGTCTTCGATGGTGAAACCAATTACTTCGTGGAAATAAAATTTATTCCCGGAAAGTTTTGGTAACATTTCAAGGGGTAAATAAACCGCATTGCCGATGAGTTCGTCGGCTTCGGCTTCGGTATCGACATCTTCAAACTTAATGCGAAGAAAATCGTTTTTGTGTAGGGTACTTTTTTCAATAAAAAATGGAACCAGATGTTTGCCATGTTCCACAAACACTGATTCCAAATCTTCATATTGTTCGGGTTCGTCTGTGTCAAGATAGACCAGCACTTCGCCCTTAAAACTAAATTTTTTTGCGATTTTACCTAAATAGAAACAATCTTCTTTATGCATTATCGCCCAAAAAATTAAGCTTGAGTTTCCTCATTGTTTTCTTCTGTAGCAGGAGCTTCTTCTGTTGTAGCTTCAACATCAGCCACTTCTTCTTCAGCAGCAACTTCTTCTACTTTAGCAGCTTCAGCTTGTTTTGCAGCAGCAATACGATCTTCGTTTACTTTTTTCTCAGCAGCAAGTGCTTTTGCTTTAGCATCAGCTTTAGAAGTAGAAAGGTTGTCTTTTTTCGCGTCAACTTTTCCTGCTTTTTCGTCTAACCATTTCGCTAATTTTTCGTCAGCTTGTTCTTGAGTTAAAGCTCCTTTACGAACTCCTCCATCAAGGTGATGTTTCAACAAAGCACCTTTGTAAGAAAGGATTGCTCTTGCAGTATCAGTTGGTTGAGCTCCATTGTGCAACCATTTTGCTGCGCTATCAATATCTAAATCGATAGTTGCAGGATTTGTGTTTGGATTGTAAGTTCCGATTTTTTCTAAGAATTTACCATCTCTTTTTGAGCGAGCATCAGCCGCTACAACCCAGTAAAAAGGTTTTCCTTTTTTACCGTGTCTTTGTAATCTAATTTTTACAGACATAATCTTAAATGATTAAATTTGAGGTACTCGACCTCGGTTAATTAAGGGTGCAAATATACAAAAGTTTCTCACACAAACTACTCTGCTTCAAAAAATTATTAAAACCACAAGGCTTATACTGATTCCGTTGCCGTTTTTCTATTTTTTGAAAAATAAATTAGCACGTGTCTTATAAAAACCTATTTTTGTCAAGACATAATTAAAAATAAATTTCTACCTATTATATTATGAAAAAGTTTTTTGCCCTATTGATTGTAGCCTTCAGTTTAGTTTCTTGCGAAAATGACGCCAGTTTCAGCAATCCGGGATTTCAGGCAAATTTAGACGGAACAGCTTGGCGAGCTTCGGATTTTACAGCTTCAATCATTGATGGATCGATGGTAATTGAAGGTTATACGCCTTTTGAAATTTTAAAATTAAAAACTTCAGGAACCATTCCGGGCGTTTACACTTTAGGAACCGGAGTTGAGAGTACCGCCACTTATTCTTATGAAGCAGATGGCCTGTCGGAAATTTTTACAACGGGATCTGGAAGCGGCGATGGCCAAATAACCATAGAAAAAATTGAAGAAGGAACTGTAACCGGAAAATTTTATTTTAACGCGCCATCTACCACTGATACGACCAATGTTAATTTTCAAAGAGGTGTTTTTTACAAAATTCCAATTGTTAGCGGTGTGATTGAATAAAGAATTGTTGTAATATATTGAAAATATATCGATTAAAATAATTTTTTTTAGCTATTTTCATAAAATAAAAAACATACATTTGTTTTAATTATAATTTTTTTAATATGAATATTTTCGTTGGAAGCCTTCCCTTTAGAATGGAGGAAGCAGATTTAAGAGAGTCTTTCGAGGCTTATGGAGCGGTTGACTCTGTAAAAATCGTAACAGACAAAGTAACAGGGAGAAGCAAAGGCTTTGGATTTATTGAAATGCCAAACGACGATGAGGCGTTAAAAGCGATTGAAGCTTTAAATGGATCGAACATGCAAGGTCGTGAAGTAGTGGTAAACAAATCAGAACCGAAACCACAAGGAGAAAGAAGACCTTTTAACAACAACCGTGGTGGTGATTTTAGAAGAAACGACCGCGATAACGGAGGATACAACAGAAACCGTAACGAATATTAATCGTTAGCAATAGCGAAAAAAATACAAGCCACGCAATTGCGTGGTTTTTTTATGGGGAAAATTTTTTTAAGTAGCGAGCTATAAAATTCTTATCTTACCGAGAGAATTTGGGATTGCAAATTTATGTTTAGGTTGCGAGTAATCTGAAAACGTAATTGAAGAAAAGTTTCAAAGTAAAAAATTGTAGGCACGGATTGAAAATCCGCGCTATCTGGTTTCAAAAAAATATCTCACGTTAGCACGGTTCGCGTTAGGGATAGCAGCGGCATCCTTTTTTCCATTGGCTGTGGTTGCTACCACAGCTAATGGATAAAAGATATAGCGGATAGCCCGACCGAAGGAACGCCCAAAAAATAATTCTTCCTCCTAAAATTCTCCTTATTTGTAAAAACGACGAAGGAAAATTCCCGACTAAAATTCCCCAAATAGTTAATAACTCTCTCTTCAAAAACCGACAAAAAAGAATTACTTTTGTAAGATTCGCAAAGAAAATTATTCTTTTTTTAAACCCTTGAATTTTAGCCATGTACCTTATTTTCGATACTGAAACCACCGGACTTCCAAAGCGTTGGGACGCGCCAATTACTGATACCGACAACTGGCCAAGATGTATTCAAATTGCTTGGCAATTGCACGACCAGATGGGAAACCTCATCGAACATCAGGATTATTTGGTAAAACCGGACGGTTTCGACATTCCGTATGATGCCGAAAGAATTCACGGTATTTCTACGGATTTAGCCGAAGAACAAGGTTTGCCTATTCAGGAAGTTTTGGCAAAATTCAACATTGCGCTTTCAAAGGCGAAATTTATTGTCGGGCAAAACGTGGGCTTTGACGTCAACATTATGGGAAGCGAGTTCTACCGTTCGGGTGTAGCGAACCGTTTGCAGGAAATGCCTGTTTTGGACACTTGTACCGAATATACGGCTGAACTTTTAAAACTTCCCGGAGGTCGAGGCGGAAAATTCAAACTGCCTACATTAACGGAGTTACACCAGTTTTTGTTTGGCGTTCCTTTTGCGGAAGCCCACAACGCAACTGCCGACGTGGAAGCCACCACTAGATGTTTTTTAGAATTAATTCGAAAAGAAGCTTTTACCAAAGAACAACTTGATGTTCCGGCCGATTATTTTAAAAATTTCAACGAGAATAATCCGAAGGAAATTCAGTTAATCGGGCTTCGCCACATTAATTTAAAGGCGGCTTCGGACGAAATTAGAAAAAGACTCGAGAAGTCGAAAGTTACCACTAACACTACAATTTCACAGGAAACTTTAGTTGATTTTGACAATGCTTCTTTTGCGCATTTGCACAATCATTCGCAGTTTTCGGTTTTGCAATCAACCATTGGCGTTAATGATTTGCTCAAAAATGCAGTAAAATATAAAATGCCGGCGGTTGCCATTACCGATACCGGAAATATGATGGGTGCTTTTCAGTTTGTGAGTGCCGTGTTAAACCACAACAAAGCTGCTGAAGCCAAAAACAAAACGGCTCTTGAAAACGGTGAAGAACCACCAGAAACGGTTGTAAAACCTATTGTGGGTTGTACTTTTAATATTTGCGAAGATCATACCGAAAAGACTAAAAAAGACAATGGTTATCAGGTGGTTTTTCTGGCAAAAAATAAAAACGGCTACCATAATTTGGCCAAAATGGCCTCCATTGCTTATACTGAAGGTTTTTATTATGTTCCGAGAATTAACAAATCGGTTGTAGAAAAATACAAGGATGATGTGATTGTACTTTCCGGGAATTTGTACGGAGAAATCCCTTCAAAAATTTTAAATGTAGGTGAAAAACAAGCGGAAGAAGCTCTAATTTGGTGGAAAGATTTATTTGGCGAAGATTTTTACATCGAAATCATGCGCCACAATCAAGACGATGAAAACCGTGTGAACCAAACGCTGATTGCTTTGTCACAAAAATACAACGTCAAAACTGTTGCCACAAACAACACCTATTATATTTCCAAAGAAGACGCCAATGCTCACGATATTTTGCTTTGCGTAAAAGATGGCGAAAAACAAGCCACACCAATTGGTCGTGGTCGTGGTTACCGTTATGGCTTGCCGAATCAGGAATACTATTTCAAGTCGCAGGAAGAAATGAAGGCAATTTTTAAAGATTTGCCCGATGCGATTATTAATATTCAGGAAATTATTGATAAGGTCGAAAGTTACTCGCTTTACCGTGATGTATTGTTGCCAAAGTTCGATATTCCGCTCGAATTTAAAGTTCCCGAAGACGAACAAGATGGTGGCGTTCGAGGGGAAAATGCCTATTTGCGTCACCTCACGATGGTTGGCGCTCAAAAACGTTATGGCGAAATCACACCGGAAATTCAGGAACGATTGGATTTTGAATTGCTTACTATTTCAAATTCTGGTTATCCGGGTTATTTTTTAATTGTGCAAGATTTCATTGCCGAAGCCCGAAAAATGGACGTTTCGGTTGGTCCTGGTCGTGGTTCTGCAGCTGGTTCTGCGGTAGCGTATTGTTTGGGAATTACCAACATCGATCCCATCAAATACGACTTGCTTTTTGAGCGTTTCCTAAATCCGGATCGTGTGTCGATGCCCGATATTGATATCGATTTTGACGATGAAGGTCGCGGTCGCGTGATGGAATATGTGATTCAAAAATATGGTAAAAGTCAGGTGGCCCAAATTATCACTTATGGTAAAATGGCAACAAAATCAGCCATTCGAGATACCGCACGTGTTTTAGATTTACCTCTTTTTGAAGCCGATAAAATTGCCAAATTAATTCCTGGGATGATGCCTTCCAAATGGAATTTGGCGCGTTTTTTATTAGAAGATGAAGGCGAAGTTCGAAAAGCATTAAAATCTTCGGATGAATTTGATCGTGTAAAAGAGTTGATTGCTATTGCTAAAGCCGAAGATTTGGCTGGAGAAACCATTCAGCAAGCAAAAGTTTTAGAAGGTTCACTTCGAAATACCGGAATTCATGCTTGTGGTGTGATTATTACACCAGACGATATTACCAATTTCGTTCCGGTTACCACCGCAAAAGATTCTGAACTTTTCGTCACCCAATTTGACAACTCGGTTGCGGAAAGTGCCGGTTTGCTTAAAATGGATTTTTTGGGTTTGAAAACCCTTACCTTGATTAAAGATACCGTAAAACTGGTAAAATACCGAACCGGAATTGAACTCGATCCGGATACTTTTCCCATTGACGATCAAAAAACGTATGAGTTGTTCCAACGTGGCGAAACAGTTGGAATTTTCCAATACGAATCTCCCGGAATGCAGAAATACATGAAGGAATTAAAACCCAATGTTTTTGGAGATTTAATTGCCATGAATGCCTTGTATCGTCCGGGACCGTTAGAATATATTCCGTCTTTCGTCAGAAGAAAAAATGGCGAAGAAGAAATTACTTACGATTTAGATGCTTGCGAAGAATACCTTGCCGAAACCTACGGAATAACCGTTTATCAGGAACAGGTAATGCTTTTGTCGCAAAAATTAGCGAACTTTTCTAAAGGTGATGCTGACGTTTTGCGAAAAGCAATGGGTAAAAAACAAAAAGAAGTGCTTGATAAAATGAAGTCAAAATTCATTGATCAAGCGATGGCAAATGGTCACGACGCTCAAAAATTAGATAAAATTTGGACGGATTGGGAAGCCTTTGCGAGTTATGCGTTCAACAAATCACATTCAACTTGCTACGCTTGGATTGCCTACCAAACTGCCTATTTAAAAGCCCATTATCCGGCCGAATACATGGCGGCAGTCTTATCGAACAACATGAACGACATCAAGCAGGTTACTTTTTTTATGGAAGAATGTAAACGCATGGGACTTCAGGTTTTAGGTCCGGATGTAAACGAGTCATTCCACAAATTTACGGTAAACGAAAATTACGCCATCCGCTTTGGAATGGGAGCGATTAAAGGCGTCGGTTCGGGAGCGGTTCAAACCATTGTAGAAAACAGAAAAAACGGAAAATACAAGTCGATTTTTGACTTGGCAAAACGCATTGACCTTCGTGCGGCAAATAAAAAAGCGATTGAAAATCTCGCATATGCAGGAGGATTTGATTGTTTCGAAAATACTCATAGAGCTCAATATTTCCATAACGACGGTGAAGGCGGAATGTTTTTTGAAAAAGCCATGCGATATGGATCCAAGTTTCAGGAGAACGAAAATTCTGCGCAAGTAAGTCTTTTTGGCGAAGCCAGCGAAGTCGAAATTCCGGAACCGGTTGTGCCGTCTTGCGAAGAATGGAGCACGATGGAAAAATTGGCAAAGGAAAAAGAGGTAGTCGGGATTTATATTTCCGGACATCCTTTGGACGATTACCGATTTGAGATGAAATATTTTTGCCCAACGAAACTGGAATCACTAAAAAATCTCGACCAACACGTGAATAAAAATGTGAGTTTCGGCGGCATTATTACGGATGTTCAACACAGAGTTACCAAGCAAAACAAAGGTTGGGCAACATTTGTGCTGGAAGGCTACGATGAATCGTGCGAGTTCAGGATTTTTGGGGAAGAATATTTAAAGTTCCGTCATTTCTTAATTCCGAATAATTTTACATTTTTTAAAATTTTAGTTCGCGAAGGTTGGGCTAATGCCGAAACTGGTAAAAAAGGCGATCCGAGAATTCAATTTATTGAGGTAAAACAGTTGCAGGATATTATGGCTGCTTTCGCAAAAAAATTGATTATTCATTTGAATATAAAAGAATTAAATTCAGAAATAATTAGCAAATTGAGTGAAATTTTTCAAAACAATCGTGGCGAACACAACGTAGCATTTGAAGTTTTGGAAACTGAGAAAATAACGCGCGAAGTTTTTGAGGAAGTTCCCGAAGCCGAAATTTTGGAAGAAAATCCAGAAGATGAATTAGCCGAAAACGCAGTAGTAATTCCTACAATTGTGGAAGAAACAAAAGTGATTACGTATCTTTCAATGCCAAGCCGGAAGTTGAAAATCAATATTTCGGGTGAATTGCTTGCCGAACTTGAAAAGTTGCAAGTAAACTTTAAGCTTAATTAATCGCTTCATCTATAAAACTGTAAAAAAATTTCGGAATCGCTTTCCAAATTTTGATAAAAATAACATTTGATAATACACAAATAGCCAAAACCAATTTTTGTTAACATTTATTATGACTTAATTTGGCTAAATTTGTACTTTAAACTAAAAACAAAAAATTTATGGCACAAGCAATTACTGATGCAACTTTTGAAGAAGTTGTATTGAAATCAGACAAACCGGTTTTGGTAGATTTTTGGGCTGCTTGGTGTGGACCTTGCCGAATGGTAGGACCAATTATTGACCAAATTAGCGATGAATATGCCGGAAAAGCTGTTGTTGGAAAAGTAGATGTTGACGCAAATCAAGAATTTGCTGCAAAATATGGTGTGAGAAACATCCCAACTGTTTTGGTATTCCAAAATGGTGAAGTGGTAGGACGTCAAGTTGGCGTAGCACCAAAACAAAATTACACTGAAGCTCTCGATGCTTTATTGTAAAATTATTTTCTAAAATAAGAGAGGTTCAACATTTTGCTGAACCTCTCTTTTTTTAATGCAACTCTAATTTTTTCATTACATCTGGAGATCTTCCGTCAATTTCCATGCCATTGGTCGTAATGAGAATTCCTTTCACGCCATCCACAGACTGAACACCATAAATGGTTGTATCTTGATCATGGTCGGCTTCGCTTTTGTGTTTCATAACTTCCAGAATCTCAAATTCTTCACATTTGTATTTAGCATCGCTAATCTTGAGGCAGTTTTCTTCAATTTGAAAATCTACCATGAAACCATTGTCTCGCAAATGCTGGATGGCTTCTAAAACTTGTGGGTTTTGGTGGTGGTTCATCTTTCCTTTTTCTTTTAAAGATAAGAAAAAAAATTAGTAAATCAAGTAACTCGCACCAATCGAACCATAGAAATAACCTTCAATCTTGTAGTTGCTAAGTTCTTTTCCGCGGTAAATAAAGAGATAATGTAAATTCCAATGATTGCTTCGGTAGCGTAATCCGGCTTCAGCATTGAAGCGAAAAGGAATCAAATTGTAAGTTACCGGACTTTGATCGTTAAACAAGCTACCTTGAATGGTAGCGTCGTACAACTGATAATTTAGTGAAGGATTAACATAAAAATAAAATTCTTTTTGGGTTTTGTAGGCTTCTTTTTCTCGTTGAAGTGAAGCATTTAGCAAATTTGACTCGTGCATGGGTAACAATTTTTTCCACAAAGCAAATCGTGCTATTGGTCCAGCAGAAATTTGTGTAAAAGCAGTTCCGGCAGAAACATTGGCTTTAGCCAAAAAATCAACATCTTCACCCGAAGCTATCAATTTGGCGTAAACCGATTCTAACTGCAATACTAAAGTATTTTGAATTTGATATTGCCAACCCTCAACATTTTTGTAACCAAAAGTTTTGTGAAATAATTTCTGAAAATCCTCGGCTCCAGAAGCCGGACCAATCACGCCAGCTTGTGTTCCAATTTTAAAATAACTTTGATTTTGATAAAATTTAGAAGAAGCAAATTCGCCATATAAAAATCCTGCAAACGGACGGTCATGTTTTCGGATGTCAGCGGCTTCAACGGTATAGGGATTGTAAATTTTTTGTCCGAAATGGAATTCGGTTGTTTGTTTTAAAATTTCCTCCGAAGGAATTTCATTGAGATACCGGTAAAAAATATCTATTCCGCTGGTATAATAACGATCATAAACGGATGATGTAAACAAATCATTGTCAACGGCAATACCAATTTCTGCTCGATGTTGCGCAAAAGTAGAGGTGAAAAAAATCAGTAGAAAATGGGGAATTTTCTTGCGCATTTTATTTAATAATCGAGTTTTACGTAACGCATGTGACGCATAATTCTGGATTTTCGTTTTTCGATATATCCGGAAGAATTGCTGGCTTTGTATTTTCTAGGATTGGGCAAAATGGCGGCAACTCCGGCAGCTTCGCGTTTGCTAACCTGATCCGCATTTTTATGGTACCAATGTTGTGAAGCCGCTTGAACGCCGTAAACGCCATTACCCATTTCAATGCTGTTGAGGTACACTTCCATGATGCGTTCTTTGCTCCAAAAAATTTCGATTAAAACGGTAAAATAAGCTTCCAGACCTTTGCGTAAATAACTTCGGCCTTGCCATAGAAAAACATTTTTGGCGGTTTGTTGGGAAATCGTGCTGCCGCCTTTTAGTTTTTTTCCTTTTGCATTATTTTTAAATGCTTTTTGAATGGCATTAAAATCGAAACCATGATGATCGATAAACGTAGCATCTTCGCTGGCAATTACCGCTTTTGGATAATTTTCTGACATTTCATCGAGCGAAATCCAATCATGGCTGCAAGTCATTTCTTTTCCGTCAGCTTTTTGTTCCAAAGCACGAATTCCCATCAATGGCGTAAAAGGAACCGGAACGTATTTGAACAAAATCACAAAAAACACCGACACGCCCATAAACCAAAGGGCACATTTCCATAAAAATTTAAAAATTTTGCGAAGCATAAATTATAATTTTAAACCAAATCTGCGAGTTCTTTACCAATGATACTTCCAATGGCAACTCCCATTCCTCCTAACCTCACGCCACAAAAAACATTTTCTGAGAGTTGGCGAACAATAGGATTTTTGCCCGAACCCATTCCCATGATGCCGCTCCAGCGGTGTTCGATTTCGAAAGACTGGTTTGGCAAAATTACTTCTTTTAAAATTGCTTCAAGCTTGTTTTGTATTATTTCTGTTTCACCAAATTGTGTGGTGGTTTCTCCTTCAAAATCTACGTTTCTGGCACCACCAAAAAGAATTCTGTCGCCAATATTTCTAAAATAATAAAAACCTTCGTCAATGTGAAACGTTCCTTTGAGGTCGAGATTTTCGATAGGTTTGGTGATTAAAACCTGTGCTCTTGCGGGTTTTACTTCGCCATTGGTGAGCTGCGAAGCAAAACCATTGGTGGCAAACAATATTTTTTTGGTGTAAAAACTCACATCATTAGTCAGAACTTCAACGCCATTATTGGTTTCGGTAAATTGGGAAACGGTTTGGTTATTAAGGATGAAAATATTTTCTTGAGCCGCTAATTTTAAAAAAACCTGCATCATGTTTCCAGTGTCAATTTGACCTTCAAAAGGATTAAAAATCAAGGTTTCGTGAATATTTCCAAAATTGAATCGGTCGATTTGTTTATTGAAAACATCCGTTTTAAAAATCGGGCGAAGCAACTCATTTACAAAAGGCATTTTTTGCAAACATTCCTGAAAATGACTTTCGTTTTCTTTGAAAAAAAGTTCGTAACCGCCGTAAGGCTTGAAATCTAAGGTTTGGTCGCCAATTTTTTTGCGAAGCAATGCCAAACCTTCCCAACGTTTTTTAATGAGTTGCAAAACTTCTTCTTCGGAGTGGTTTTTTAAATCGGCAATAATTTCTGAAAGACTTCCGAAACAAGCAAAACCAGCATTTTTGGTGCTGGCTCCTTGAGGTAAAAATCCTTTTTCGAGGATGATGATTTTGGCGGAAGGAAATTTTTCGCGCAATCGCAAAGCGGCGTTTATGCCCACAATCCCTGAACCTACAATGGTAAAATCGACGTTGGAAAACCAGTTTTTGAGTTCCCAGAAACTTAAATTTGCCTGCATTATTTTATGTTTACTGAATGTAAAAAAGCCAAAAAATTACTGAAACAAAAATGGTTTTTTTATCGATTACTTCTGGTCTAAACCCGAGGTAATCGATAAAATTCACTACCCTTTCGTGGCTCAAAATTATTCTGCTTCAGGATCTTTTTTGATGGTGGTTTTTTTCTTGATATAATTGAGAATCAAAGGAACGGTGGTGATGGCAACGATTCCCAAAACGATGAATTCGATGTGGGCTTTGAGGTCAATTTGAAATTTTTCCAAGAAAAATCCGTACAAATAATGTCCGGCAAATACCAGCGAAAACGCCCACAAAACAGAACTTACGATGTTGTAGAACATAAATTTTTTCTTTTCCATTTGTACGATTCCGGCTACAATTGGAGCAAAAGTTCTAATAATAGGCACGAAACGCGCAAAAATTATGGCACGACCGCCGTGTTTTTCAAAAAATTCTCTCGATTCGATTAGGTATTTTTTCTTGAACCAAAAAGTGTCTTTTTTGTTGTACAAATAATACCCACTTTTGGCACCAAACCAATAACCAAAGGTGTTCCCTATGATTCCCGCAATAGCAATAAGTGTGGATAAAATGGTCACGTTTACCAATCCGGAATTGACGGTGAAAAGTGTGGAAACGAGTTCGCTGCTGTAAATTCCCGAAAGGAAAAGCAAACTGTCTCCGGGAAGAAAAAATCCTGCAAAAAGTCCGGTTTCGGCAAAAACGATGAAAAGCACCACGTAAATCCCAATAGGAACTCCCGATACTTTTAGATTGATGTAAAACTCAGGATTGAGTAGTTGAAGCCAGTCGAAATTTTCCATTTTGTTTAAGTTAATTTATTTACTGATTTTGCCACAATTACAGAAACGGCGGCATCACCTGTCACATTTACCGAAGTTCGACACATATCTAATGGACGATCAATTGCGAAAATAAGTGCCAAACCAGCTTCGGGAATTCCGGCTTGCGCTAATACAATTACCAACATTACCATTCCGGCACCTGGAACTGCAGCACTTCCGATAGAAGCTAATGTTGCCGTAGCAATAATTCCCAATTGGGCTTCTAAACTTAATCCCATCCCAAAAGCTTGCGCAATAAAAACTGCCGCAACGGCTTGGTACAAACTGGTACCATCCATATTGATTGTGGCACCAATTGGCAACACAAAACTGGCGACTTCGTCATCAACTCCCAAATTTTCTACAGTACGCTCCATAGTTACCGGTAAAGTTGCCGCACTCGAACTGGTTGAAAATGCCAACAGTTGCGCAGGTGCGATTCCTTTTAAAAAATAAGAAGGATTTTTTTGGGCAAATATTTTCAATAATATCAAATAAACTACAATTACCAATGCAAGACCAACCAACACGGTAACGCTGTACATGGCCAATGCTTTAAACAAATCAACACTTGGCGCTTCGGCAACCAAAGCTGCCAAAAGTGCAAATACCCCAATTGGTGCCGCCAGCATAATGAGGTCGATCATTTTTAAAATTACATCGTTAAACCCATCAAAAAAAGCTTTCACCGGTTTTGATTTTTCTTCCGGAATCAAAATCATGGCAATTCCAAAAAATATGGCAAAAAATATCACTTGCAACATATTGCCATTGTCAGACGCGGCTGCAAAAATATTACTCGGAACAATGTCTTCTAACGCTTGTAACGGTCCGGTTTGACTTTGTTTTGCCGCATCTTCAATTTTAGAATTAGCTTCATTTGCATAACTATTCAAAAGTTCATTTCGCGTTTCGGCTGTAATAAAACTTCCCGGTTTTACGATATTCACGATTCCCAAACCGATAGAAACAGCCAAAACAGTGGTACACAAATAAATCCCGATGGTTCTTCCGCCCATTTTGGAAAGTTTCGAAATATCTTTAAGATCAGAAATTCCCTTAATCAAAGACGCCAAAATTAATGGTACAGCAATTAATTTCAGTACGTTGATAAAAATGTTACCAAAAGGTTTTATCCAGTTTGAGATAAAAGATTTTCCCCAATCGAACTGCACCAATATCAATGCAAAGACAACCCCGAACAGCATGCCAAGTAAAATCTGCCAATGAAGCGCGAGTTTCCTCATAATTCTCAATTTTTAGTCCGTGAAAATAACGATAATTTTTAAAATATTCAGCGAAATCGTTTTTTTCTGAAGCGAATCATTCGGGCATTTCAGTAATCATCGTTCCTGCCGTCCTTCCAAAAATTTTTCTCCCTCAAACGAAAGTAACCGCCAAGCGGGATAAAAATGTTTTTCCCTCCCGTCAGGGCTAAAGGGTTTTCCATTTTTCGTCTTGGAAAAAATCGTTACTTTTAGCCTTTCAAAAAAAAAAAATTCATTTCCAATGAAAAAAATCTTTTTAATTTCTCTCACCATGATGGGCATTTCGACTTCGGCACAAACAGTAATGACACCCGAGCTACTTTGGCAATTAGGCAGAATTTCCCCTTTAGGCCTTTCTAAAGACGGAAAAAATATCATTTACAAAGTAAGCATTCCTGATGTTGCCGAAAATAAATCGGAATCGAAAATATACCAAATCCCTGTTTCCGGAGGAAAAGCCACCGAAATTAAAGAATATGAAAATTTGGTTACCGATAAAAATATTTCGCCAGATGGAAAACTCATTGCATTTAGCAAAGAAATTAAAGTAGAAAAAGTTTTGGGAAAAGATTATTATCCGGAGATGGAAAAATCCGATGTGCAAATATACGACGGACTCGATTACCGCCATTGGGACACTTGGAACGATGGAACGCACAACCACGTGGTTTTTTCAAAAATAAACGACAAAGAAAATTTCACTGACATCATGCCAAACGAACCTTTTGATTCGCCTCAAAAACCATTTGGCGGAGATGAAGATTTCACTTGGTCTCCCGATGGAAAAAGCATTGTTTATGTTTCGAAAAAATTGCAGGGAACAAAATATGCCACTTCTACCAATACGGATTTGTACCAATACGACTTGGCTACAAAAGCAACGAAAAATTTAACCGAAAAAAATATGGGTTACGACACGCATCCTACATTTTCTCCAAATGGTGAATTGACTTGGTTGCAAATGAAACGTGATGGTTACGAAGCTGATAAAAACGACATTATCGTACGCTACCAAAATATCGACATGAATCTCACTGCCAATTGGGACGGAACTGTAGATAGTTTCAAATGGAGTCAAGATGGCAAAAAAATATTTTTTGTGGCGCCAATTGACGGAACCAAACAACTTTTTCAAGTGAATTTCCCGGGTAGAACCAGGATTGCAATCAATGTCACTCAAATTACCAGCGGCGATTTTGACGTCAATGAAATTATCGGTTTCTCAGGAAATAACGTACTTGTCACAAGATCTGATTTTAATCATGCCAATGAAATTTTTGCCTTCGACCTGAAGAAAAATTCTTGGAAACAACTCACCAGCGTCAATACCGAAACTTATTCAAAATTAGACCTGAGTACATTTCAAAAAAAATATATTACTACAACTGACGGAAAGAAAATGGTGGTTTGGGTCATTTTGCCACCCAACTTCGACAAAAATAAAAAATATCCTACCTTATTATATTGTCAAGGAGGGCCACAATCGGCTTTGACACAATTTTATTCTTTTAGATGGAATTTTCAAGTGATGGCAGCTCAAGGTTATGTTGTAGTAGCGCCAAACCGAAGAGGAATGCCGGGACATGGCGTGGAATGGAACGAGAAAATTAGTAAAGATTGGGGCGGACAAGTGATGGACGATTACCTTTCAGCGATTGATGAAGTGTCCAAAGAGAAATTTGTGGACCAAACGCGTTTAGGAGCCATTGGTGCAAGTTATGGCGGTTATTCCGTATTTTACTTGGCGGGCATTCACCAAAAAAGATTTAAAACTTTTATTTCACATTGCGGAGTTTTCAACCTTCAAAGTATGTACGGCACTACCGAAGAAGTTTTTTTTAATAATTGGGACGCCGGTGGTGCGTATTGGGAAAAAGATAATGCTGCTGCACAAAAAACTTATTCACAGTTTAACCCGATTAATATGGTGACAAAATGGGATACCCCTATTTTAATAATTCAAGGTGGAAAAGATTTTAGAGTACCAATCGGGCAAGGTCAGGAAGCGTTTCAAGCGGCACAACTGTTAGGAATTAAAAGTAGATTTATCCATTTTCCGGAGGAAAATCATTGGGTTTTGAAACCGCAGAACGCACAAGTTTGGCAAAAAGAGTTTTTCAAGTGGCTAAAAGAAACTTTGTAGAAAGACGATAAAAGAAACTCAAAGTTTTAACATATTCAGAATAAAAATGGATATAATTAAAACGTTTTCGGGAAAATTTCGCTAAATATTACAAAACGAATTTTAATAAAAATAATTTTTTTTTAATTTATTAACATTAAAACGCATTTGGTAACTTAAATAGTAGTACATTTGCCCTTATTAACTTTTTTTATTATTACAATGCGTACAGGTACAGTTAAATTTTTTATTGAATCTAAAGGATTTGGATTCATCACTGACGAAGAAACAGGACAAGATATTTTCGTTCACGCTACCGGTATTACAGCCGAAGAACTTCGTGAGGGAGATAGAGTATCTTATGAAGAAGAAGAAGGACGAAAAGGTAAAGTTGCCGCTCAGGTTGCTTTACTTGCCGACTAAATATAACATTAGTATTCGTTTTAAAACCACCTTATTTAGGTGGTTTTTTTTTGTAGTTATATACCGATATATAAAAAAATTAAATTTTTTTTTACGGACCTAACAAGCATTTTGCTAAAAAGCAGTAAAAATTCTATAAGCCAAAAATTACATAGACACTATTTTTATTCGTTCTAAATTAAAATTAGCACATATATTAATAGGTAAGTAAAAGCAAAGTATGTCAATTCAATATTCGCTTGTATATTTGTGAATATTTTTAAAAAAGTAGTTTAGGATGGATTCGAGTCAAATCAATTATCTTCCAATTTTAATGCAAATGGGACTTGCCGTGGGGTTTGTGGGTTTAACGATTGTAGGTTCGAGCTTTTTAGGGCCCAAAAGAAATTCTGCCAACAAAGACAAAAACTGGGAATGTGGAATAGAATCTGTAGGAAATGCACGTATTCCCTTTTCCATTAAATATTTTTTGGTAGCCATTCTCTTCGTTTTGTTTGATGTAGAAGTCATTTTTATGTATCCTTGGGCGGTAAATTTCCGCGACATGGGATTTGAAGGTTTGCTAAAAATGGGGATTTTTATGTTCTTACTCGTGGTAGGTTTTTACTACGTAATCAAGAAAAAAGGACTCGAGTGGGAATAAATTTATTTTTAATGATCGATTGTAAATTTCGAAATGAAAATGTGTGCGATTACAGTTCATCAATAAAATTTAAAAACGAAAAAGATTATGAGTGATTCTAAAATAAAAACAGTTGACGCACCAGAGGGTTTTCAAGGAGAAGGATTTTTTGCTACAAAATTGAGTGATGTTGTAGGATTAGCGAGAGCCAATTCGCTTTGGCCGTTGCCTTTTGCTACATCATGTTGCGGAATTGAATTTATGGCAACCATGGCAGCTCATTACGATGTGGCAAGATTTGGTTCAGAACGTATGAGTTTTTCGCCAAGACAAGCCGATATGCTTTTAGTAATGGGAACTATTGCCAAAAAAATGGCGCCAATTCTCCGCCAAGTTTATGAGCAAATGGCTGAACCGAAATGGGTAATTGCCGTTGGAGCTTGTGCTTCATCGGGTGGAATTTTTGACACCTATTCCGTTTTGCAAGGAATCGACAAAGTAATTCCAGTAGATGTTTATGTTCCGGGTTGTCCACCAAGACCTGAACAAATTTTAGATGGAATTATGAGATTACAAGAACTCGTAAAATCTGAATCTGTGAGAAGACGAAGTTCTCCGGAATACCAGGAATTATTGGCATCATACAAAATTTCTTAAAAAAACATGGCATTAGAACATTCGGACATACAAAATAAATTGGTCGATAATTTTGAACTTATTGTTTCAAATTTTGCCCTTCAACACGATATTTTTACGTTCGAGGTAGATTCAAAATCTGTCCTTGAAGTAATGAAATTTTTAAAAGAAGATACACAACTTCGTTTTAATTTTTTAACAGACGTTTGTGGTATTCATTATCCTGACGCTGAAGAAGATAGACAGTTTGCAGTAGTATATCACATGCACAATTGGTTAGATAACGTAAGAATTCGTTTCAAATGTTTTTTAAACCCAAATGATTTAGAAATCGATTCAGTTACGCCACTGTTTTTAGGAGCCAACTGGCAAGAGCGTGAAACCTATGATTTTTACGGAATCATTTTTAAAGGACACCCACAACTGAAGCGAATTTTAAATATGGACGAAATGGTTTCATTCCCTATGCGAAAAGAATTTCCTTTAGAAGACGGCGGCCGAACCGACAAAGACGACCGATTTTTCGGTAGAACTACAGACAATTGTTAATTCCCAAAAATAATATTCCTAATAATGTCAGATTTATTATTACCACCAGAAAAACGTTATGCAGACATCATTAAGCAAAAGCAAAATGAAGATGGAAGCGAACTGTCTATTCTGAATTTGGGACCAACACATCCTGCAACCCACGGAATTTTTCAAAACATCTTATTAATGGACGGTGAAAGAATTTTAGATGGAGAAGGAACCGTTGGCTACATTCATCGTGCTTTTGAAAAAATTGCCGAAAACAGACCTTTTTACCAAATCACACCACTAACGGACAGAATGAACTACTGTTCTGCGCCAATCAACAACATGGGGTGGTGGATGACATTGGAAAAAGCATTAAATATTGAAGTCCCAAAACGCGTACAATACATGCGTGTCATTGTGATGGAATTAGCCCGAATTGCCGACCATATCATTTGCAGTTCGGTTATGGGTGTTGATACCGGAGCTTTAACCGGATTTTTATACGTGTTCCAATTTCGTGAAAAAATTTACGAAATCTACGAAGAAATTTGTGGCGCTCGTTTAACCACAAACATGGGAAGAATTGGCGGATTTGAAAGAGATTGGAGCCCAAAAGCATGGGAAAAAATCAATACCTTTTTAGAAGAATTTCCACCAGTCTGGAAAGAATTTGAAGATTTATTGACCAGAAATAGAATTTTCATGGACAGAACCATCAACGTTGGTGCAATTTCTGCGGAAAAAGCTATCAGTTATGGTTTTACAGGTCCAAATCTAAGAGCTGCCGGAGTGGATTATGACATCCGTGTGATGCAACCATACAGTTCTTACGAAGATTTTGACTTTGAAATTCCCGTAGGAAAATCAGGTGATACTTACGACAGATTTTGTGTGAGAAACGCAGAAGTTTGGGAAAGTATGAAAATCATCAAGCAAGCGATTGAAAAAATGCCTGAAGGTCCATATCATGCTGATGTTCCGGATTATTATTTGCCTCCAAAAGAAGACGTTTACAACACGATGGAAGCCTTGATTTATCACTTCAAAATTGTGATGGGAGAAATTCCGGTTCCAGTAACAGAAGTATATCATCCGGTTGAAGGAGGTAATGGCGAATTAGGATTTTATTTAATTACAGATGGAAGCCGAACGCCTTATCGATTG
Source organism: Flavobacterium ichthyis (assembly GCF_009915155.1). Taxonomy (GTDB): domain Bacteria; phylum Bacteroidota; class Bacteroidia; order Flavobacteriales; family Flavobacteriaceae; genus Flavobacterium; species Flavobacterium ichthyis. The sequence continues at coordinate 128,526 of NZ_JAABLM010000005.1, forward strand.
CATTTTAGACGACCATGCTTTATTTATTATCAAGCCTACAATGATATGGTAAAAGGACAAATGTTGTCAGATGCCATTGCCACACTTTCGAGTTTAAATGTAATTGCCGGAGAATTAGACGCTTAACAAATTTTTTGATTTAAGATATAATATTTTCTCATTGTCTAAAATCTAAAACAAAAAAAATATCAATTTTGAATTTTGGGTCAAGCCCAAAATCTTAATTCAGAAATAAAAATGAAAATTTCGCACATCAAACAAGAAATCAACTTTACTCCCGCTTTAATGGAGCGAATCAAGGAGCTGTTGAGCCATTATCCGGAAGATAAGAAAAAATCTGCATTGCTACCGGTTTTACACGATGTTCAGGATGCTCACGACAATTGGTTAAGCATCGAATTGATGGATAAAGTGGCAGAAATTCTCGAAATAAAACCCATTGAAGTTTACGAAGTAGTTTCGTTTTACACCATGTTTAACCAACGACCAATTGGAAAATACATGTTCGAATTTTGCCAAACTTCGCCATGTTGTCTTCGTGGCGTAGAAAATTTAATGGATTACACCTGCGAAAAATTAGGCGTAAAAGTGGGTGAACCTACACCAGACGGAATGTTTGAGGTTCGCGGTGTGGAATGCCTTGGTGCTTGTGGATATGCTCCAATGATGCAATTAGGTGATTTTTTCCATGAAAATTTAACACCTGAAAAAGTAGATCAGTTAATTGACGACTGTAAAAATAATAAGGTTACTTTACACGATAAATAATATGTCGCAAAAAATATTATTAGACAAAATAAACGTTCCAGGAATAAAATCTTACGAGGTGTACCGTAGAGAAGGCGGTTATGCATCTGTAGAAAAAGCTCTGAAAGCAATGACTCCCGATGAAGTGGTAGAAGAAGTGAAAACTTCCGGACTTCGTGGAAGAGGTGGAGCAGGATTCCCGACAGGAATGAAGTGGAGTTTTATCGATAAAAAATCGGGGAAACCACGCCATTTAGTTTGCAATGCCGACGAATCTGAACCCGGAACTTTTAAAGACCGATTTTTGATGGAATACATTCCGCATCTATTAATAGAAGGAATGATTACCTCAAGCTACGCTTTAGAAGCCAACCTATCTTACATATATATTAGAGGCGAATACATGTGGGTTTATAAAATTTTGGAACGTGCCATCAAAGAAGCATATGCTGCAGGTTGGCTCGGGAAAAATATTTTAGGAACCGGCTACAACTTAGACCTTTATGTTCATTGTGGTGGTGGTGCATACATTTGTGGAGAAGAAACGGCTCTTATCGAATCACTCGAAGGAAAAAGAGGAAATCCAAGGATTAAACCACCGTTCCCAGCTGTTTCCGGACTTTGGTCCAATCCAACCGTTGTAAATAACGTAGAATCTATTGCAGCAGTGCCGTGGATTGTTAATAATACGGGTGCAGAATATGCTAAAATCGGAATTGGTCGTTCTACCGGAACAAAATTAATTTCGGCGTCGGGACACATTAAAAATCCAGGCGTTTATGAAATCAATTTAGGTTTATCAGTTGATGAATTTATGAATTCTGACGAATATTTAGGCGGAATGATTGACGACAGACCTTTGAAAGCATTTGTTCCAGGAGGTTCTTCAGTTCCTGTTTTGCCGGCAAATTTAATTTTTAAAACAGCCAATGGCGAAGACCGATTGATGACATACGAATCTCTTGCCGATGGCGGTTTTGCAACAGGATCCATGTTAGGTTCCGGCGGATTTATCGTTTATAACGACACCGCTTGTATCGTTAGAAATACATGGAATTTTTCAAGATTTTACCACCACGAAAGCTGCGGTCAATGTTCGCCATGCCGTGAAGGAACGGGTTGGTTGGAAAAAGTTTTACACAGAATTGAAACCGGTTTTGGCCGTGAAGAAGATATTGATTTGCTTTGGAGCATTCAAAGTAAAATTGAAGGAAATACCATTTGTCCGTTAGGTGATGCTGCTGCTTGGCCAGTTGCCGCGGCAATTCGCCATTTTAGAGACGAATTTGAATACCATGTTCGTTTCCCGGAAAAAATTAAAAACAGAGATCACTTTGTTGCCGAACCGTTTGAAAATGTAAAACATTTGGTAGCGAAACAAACAGTTTAAAATAGCAGTAAGCTATAAGCAATAAGCTAAAAGCTTAACGCTTACAGCATAAAGCTTAGCGCATAAAAAAATATGAAAGTAACAATAGACGGTCAAAGCATAGAAGTAGAACCAGGAACCACAATCCTGCAAGCTGCCAGAATGATTGGTGGAGAATCTGTTCCGCCGGCAATGTGCTACTATTCAAAACTAAAAGGTTCGGGTGGAAAATGCCGTGCTTGTTTAGTGGAAGTTTCAAAAGGTAGTGATGCCAATCCTACTCCAATGCCAAAATTGGTTGCCTCTTGCGTAACCGGAGTTATGGACGGAATGGAAGTAAACAGTCTTCAATCCGAAAGAGTTTTGGAAGCCAGAAAATCGGTAACCGAATTTTTGCTGATTAATCACCCTTTAGATTGCCCGGTTTGTGACCAAGCTGGAGAATGTGATTTGCAAAATTTAAGCTTTAAACACGGAAAATCTCAAACGAGATACGTGGAAGAAAAAAGAACGTTCGAACCGGAAAATATTGGGCCAAATATCCAATTACACATGAATCGTTGTATATTGTGCTACCGTTGTGTAATGGTAGCCGACCAGTTAACGGACAACAGAGTTCACGGAGTGATGGACAGAGGTGATCATTCTAACATTTCTACCTGTATTTCTAAAGCAATCGATAATGAATTTTCCGGAAATATGATTGACGTTTGTCCGGTTGGTGCTTTAACCGATAAAACGTTCCGTTTCAAGCAACGCGTTTGGTTTAACAAGCCTTACAATGCTCACAGAGATTGTGATAAATGTTGTGGGAAAACTACGGTTTGGATGTTTGGAAACGAAATTCAACGGGTTACAGGAAGAAAAGATGAATTTCACGAAGTGGAAGAATTCATCTGTAACGAATGTCGTTTTGACCATAAAGATGTGAAAGATTGGGTAATTGAAGGACCAAGAAAATTTGAAAAAGATTCGGTAATTAACCAAAATAATTACACCAGAAAACTTGATACCGTGGTGATTGAAACCGAAGAAGGTATCTTAAAAGGACGTGAGCAAGACCGTAAAAAAATCAGTATGGCTGCCATTCCATTAAAAAAAGAAGAACAACAAGCTTTTAAAGAAGGTAATATTTAATCAAGATGGATAGCGCGATTATTATAGAAAAAGGGATTTTCATCGTCATTATTTTTGCAATTACCATGCTTTTTGCAATGTATGAAACGCTTGCCGAAAGAAAAATTGCGGCTTGGTTGCAGGATCGTGTAGGTCCCAACCGTGCCGGAAAAGGTGGAATTTTGCAACCTTTGGCAGATGGTTTGAAATTATTTTCTAAAGAAGAATTTTTGCCGAATACTCCTAACAAATTTTTGTTTGTAGTAGGTCCTGCAATTTCCATGAGTGTGGCGTTGATGACAAGTGCCGTGATTCCTTGGGGAGATAAATTACATTTATTTGGCAGAGATATTATTTTACAAGCTACAGATATTGACGTAGCGCTTTTATATGTTTTTGGCGTCTTATCAGTAGGAGTTTACGGAATTATGATTGGCGGATGGGCTTCTAACAATAAATTCTCGTTGATGTCCGCCATGAGAGCTGCTTCGCAAATGATTTCTTACGAAGTAGCGATGGGACTAGCCATTATTGCGTTGTTGATGATGGAAGGCACTTTGAGCTTACGCGAAATTTCTGCAAATCAGGCTGGGATGAACTGGAATATTTTTTACCAACCTCTAGGATTTATTATTTTCTTAGTATGCTCTTTTGCAGAAACTAATAGAACGCCATTTGATTTAGCGGAATGTGAAGCCGAATTGATTGGAGGCTACCACACGGAATATTCTTCAATGAGAATGGGCTTTTATTTATTTGCCGAATATGCTGCGATGTTTATTTCATCTACAATTTTGGCGGTGCTTTATTTAGGAGGTTACAATTATCCAGGTATGGAATGGGCTCTTGAAAATTGGGGCGTGAATCCAGCTAATATTATTGGAATATTTGTTCTGTTTGCCAAAATTTGTGTATTTATCTTTTTCTTTATGTGGGTAAGATGGACAATCCCAAGATTTAGATATGACCAATTGATGCGATTGGGTTGGCAAATGCTAATTCCGCTTGCAATTGCAAATATTGTGGTAACAGCTTTGGTGATTTTGTTTTTTGATAAGTAGAAATTTTTAGTTTAAACGCCTTTAATAAAATGTATGAGCCAAATAATTCCGTCCGAAACTATATTGAACAAAATATTGTTCATTAGAGGACAAAAAGTGATGATTGACCGCGATTTAGCAGAACTTTACGGAGTAACTACGAAACAGCTCAATCAACAAGTAAAAAGAAATAGTAATCGGTTTCCTGAAAATTTCATGTTTCAGTTAACAGATCACGAAAAAGAAGAGGTGGTCACAAATTGTGACCACCTCAAAAAACTAAAATTTTCGTCAGCTTTGCCGAATGTTTTTACCGAACACGGAACAATGATGTTGGCAAGCGTTTTAAATAGTGATAAAGCTATAGAAACGAGCATAAAAATTATTGAGGTTTTTGTAAAAATGTGGGAATTTTTGATGGATAATTTATCATTGAAGTCGGAAATGGAAAGCATTAAAAAGAAGTTGACCAACCAAGATAAAAACATAGAATTGGTTTTTAGTTATTTGGATGAATTGATGGAAAAGCAAGACCAATAACCGGAACGAGTGACAATAGGTTTTAAAAACCAAAAGTAAAAAGAAGGCGAAAAGATTGTTTTGATAGCCCCGATTGAGCCGGTATCCTCGAAGCGATAGCGGAGAGATAAAGGCGAAAGCGGGAAAATGGATTACTGGAAACGAAACGACGATTCGCTCCAAAAGATAGAAATGAAAAGTATTAAATTTTTGATATGTCAGTAGAAACTATATCATTATCGGGAAGAAAAAAAGAGGTTTCCAACAAAAAGATGAATTTTTGGGAAAGCCTTTACCTGGTGGCGATTGTTAAGGGTTTATTTATTACAATCCGACATTTATTTACCAGAAAAGTAACAATTAAATATCCGGAAGAAGTGCGGGAATTGAGTCCTGTTTACCGTGGACAACACATGTTAATGCGGGACGATGAAGGGAGAGAACGCTGTACGGCTTGTGGTCTTTGTGCGTTGTCTTGTCCGGCGGAAGCGATTACGATGAAAGCGGAGGAAAGAAAACCGGAGGAAATGCATTTATATCGTGAGGAGAAATATGCGTCTATTTACGAAATCAATATGTTGCGTTGTATATTCTGCGGATTGTGTGAGGAAGCTTGCCCAAAACAGGCGATTTATCTTACAAAATCGAGAATGATGGTGAAGTCAAATTCGGACAGAAATGATTTTATTTACGGGAAAGACAAGCTGGTGATGCCGTTAGAGCAAGCAATTAATAACTCTAAAGTGAAAATGGCGAACTAATGATTACAACGATTTTTTATATTTTGTCGGCCTTGACGCTTTCGATGGCGTTCATGACCATTTTTAGCCGAAACCCAATTCACAGTGCAATCTACTTAGTGATTTGTTTCTTTTCGATTGCCGGACACTACTTGCTTTTCAATGCGCAATTTTTAGCAGTTGTACATATTATTGTATATTCTGGAGCAATTATGATTTTATTGCTTTTTACAATAATGCTTATGAATCTTAATAAGGAAGACGAAAAACATAAAAACGGATTGACGATAATTGCAGCCGTTGCCTCGTTTTGTTTGGTAGCATTTGTATTGTTGGCCGCTTTTATAAAATCGGCACCAATGATTGAGGAATATTATGTTTCGGGCGAAGATTATCAATCGATAAAAATATTAGGGCAAGTATTGCTTGACGAAAAAGAAGGTTTTATGGTTCCGTTTGAATTTGCTTCGGTATTGTTATTAGTATCGATGATTGGAGCGGTTTTATTATCTAAAAAAGAAGAAAAAATAAGCAGTTAATTATGCAAAATGTTTTACAGCAAATAGGCATTGACAACTACATTTATTTGGCTACAATTTTATTTTGTATCGGAATTTTTGGAGTATTGTTTAGACGAAATGCCATTATTATGTTTATGTCTATCGAAATTATGTTGAATGCGGTTAACTTGCTTTTGGTAGTTTTTTCTACTTATCATCAAGATGCGGCAGGACAAATTTTTGTATTCTTCTCGATGGCGGTTGCGGCAGCAGAAGTAGCGGTGGGATTGGCTATTTTGGTTTCAATTTATAGAAATCTTCATTCGATTGATATTGATAAACTCAAAAATTTAAAAGGATAACAGCAAATGAATACAGGTTTACTTTTATTATTGATTCTTGCCCCGTTTGCTGGGTTTTTATTAAATGTTTTTGTTGGAAAAAATTTAGGCAAAAGCGCTTCGGGTTGGTTAGGAACGGTTGCAATTGCGATTTCTTTCATCGTTTCCATCATCTTTTTTTTGGAAATTAATGAAACCAAACAAGGCGTTACGATTAATTTATTCCGATGGATGCAACTCGGAAGTTTTAATGTAAATTTTAGCTTTTTGCTTGATCAACTTTCTATTTTATGGTTGCTTTTCGTCACTGGAATCGGAACTTTGATTCACATTTATTCTATCAGCTACATGCACGATGACGAGAATATACACAAGTTTTTTTCATACTTAAACTTGTTTATTTTCTTCATGATTACGCTTGTAACAGGTTCTAACTTGTTGATGATGTTTATTGGTTGGGAAGGTGTTGGACTTTGTTCTTACCTCCTTATCGGATTTTGGTACAAAAACCAAGATTACAATGATGCCGCAAAAAAAGCGTTCATCATGAACAGAATTGGAGATTTAGGTTTCTTGATTGGAATTTTTATTTTGGGATACATTTTCAGATCAGTAGAATTTGACTCTATGGAAAATTTTATTGTGAGTGGAAAATCGGTAAGTTTGAAATGGATAAGCATTGCTACATTTTGTTTATTTATTGGAGCTTCCGGAAAATCTGCACAAATTCCGCTTTACACTTGGCTTCCAGATGCAATGGCGGGACCTACTCCTGTTTCGGCATTAATTCACGCGGCGACAATGGTAACGGCAGGAATTTTTATGATTACGAGATTGAATTTCTTGTTTGACATTACCGTTGATGTTCAAATGATTATTGCTGTTGTGGGAGCAATTACATCATTAGTTGCCGCATTTATCGCTTTGGTACAAAATGATATCAAAAAAGTTTTGGCCTACTCTACTGTTTCGCAATTAGGATTAATGTTTCTGGCGTTAGGACTTGGCGCTTATGAAATTGCTGTTTTCCACGTTATTACACATGCCTTTTTCAAAGCATGCTTGTTCTTGGGTTCAGGATCTGTAATTCACGCTTTGCATGGCGAACAAGATATGAGAAAAATGGGGGGTCTTCGTAAACATATGAAAGTGACTTACATTACATTCTTGATTGCAACTTTAGCGATTTCAGGTTTGCCAATTTTCGCAGGATTTTTCTCAAAAGACGAAATTTTAATGGTAGCATTTCACGAAAACAAAATTTTGTGGATTATCGCTTCGGTGGCTTCCATCATGACTGCTTTTTACATGTTTAGATTATTGTACCTTACTTTTTTCAAAGAATTTAGAGGAACTGAAGAACAAGAAAAACATTTACATGAATCGCCATCTTTGATTACTTTCCCGCTAATTGTTTTGGCTATTTTGTCAACCGTTGGAGGATTTATCAGTTTCCCTGGAAATAGTTGGTTAAACAATTACTTGAAACCTATTTTCATTGGCGAAAGACACGAACACCACATCGATACAACTACATTTATTTTGATGGGAGTTGCCGTTTTAGGTGCATTAATCGGCATTGGAATAGCGTATTCTAAATACATCAAAAAAGCGGAAGTACCGGCGGAAGACCACGAAATTACTGGTTTTGCAAAAATTCTTTATCATAAATTTTATGTTGATGAAATATATATGGCAATAATTGTAAAACCAATTTATGCTTTAGGAAGTTTATTTAAAAACTATGTTGAACCCGCACTTTCTAACCTTATTTTTGGTTTTGGAAAAGCAACAAATGCCATCAGCCATCAAGGGAGATTACTTCAAAACGGAAGCATTGGCTTTTATTTAATGGCTTTTGTCATTGGGTTTACCACAATTATCGCTTATTTGTTTCTAGCAAAATAATTTATACTGATGAACGTATCTTTAATTTTAATCATACTTTTAATAGGAGCCATTGTCACACTTTTGTCGGGCAATAAATTGGCTTCTAAAATTGCATTGTTCTTTAGCGTTGTAGCTTTTGGAGCTTCCATTTATTTATACACACTTTTTCAAGCGGGAGAAAATATTGGCATAGGATTTCAATGGATCCGTAGTCCGAAAATATTCATTGCTCTTGGAGTTGACGGATTATCTTTAGCCATGTTGCTTTTGACTACCGCATTAACGCCAATTATAATTTTTTCTTCTTTCGGAAAAACATTTAAAAATGCTAAAAATCTTTATGCCTTAATCTTATTCATGGCGTTTGCTATGGCGGGAACTTTCTTGGCTGCAGATGGATTTTTGTATTATATTTTCTGGGAATTGGCTTTAATTCCAATTTATTTTATTGCTTTAATTTGGGGTAATGGAAACCCGGAAAGCCTTAAAAAAGCCGTAGTGAAATTTTTCATTTACACTTTCGCCGGATCATTATTTATGTTGATTGCCTTTATTTATATGTACCAAAAAGCAGGCAGTTTCCTCATTGGCGATTTGATGAATGTAAAATTCACTAACCAAGAACAATTGTGGATTTTCCTAGCGTTCTTTGCCGCTTATGCTATTAAAATTCCTTTGATTCCGTTTCATACATGGCAGGCAAAAGTCTATCAAAAAGCGCCAAGTATGGGAACCATGTTGCTTTCAGGAATTATGCTGAAGATGGCTTTGTATAGTATTATTCGTTGGCAATTATTGTTAGCGCCATTAGCAGCTTTGCAATACAAATATATTTTTATCGGAATCAGTGTTGCTGGAATTATTTATGGTTCTATTGTAGCTTTGAAACAAACTGACCTTAAAAAAATGCTGGCATATTCCTCATTGGCTCACGTTGGTTTAATCGCTGCTGGACTTTATACGGTAACCATAGACGGTTTACAAGGTGCGGTTTTACAAATGATTGCCCACGGTTTTGTGGTTGTTGGTTTATTCTTCGCTGCCGAAATTATTTACAGAAGATATGAAACCCAAAATATTGAAGAAATGGGCGGAATTAGATTACAAGCCACAAAATTTGCTTCCATGTTCATGATTTTAGTCTTAGCGTCAGTTGCATTACCAGGAACATTTAACTTTATTGGAGAATTCCAATTGTTGTTTAGTTTGGCACAACGCAGCGTGACCATGGCAGTTTTAGGAGGAACAACTATTATTTTAGGAGCTTTCTATATGTTGAGAATGTTTCAAAAAGCGATGTTAGGAGATATGAAAGATAAAGTTTTCAAAGATGTAACCTTTAACGAAGGATTGACTTTTGTCATCATCATCACAGTATTGTTGTTTTTCGGATTGTATCCAAAACCAATAATCGACATAATTTCTCCTACATTACAGGAAACTTTAAGAGTAATCAACCGATATTAATTTAGTTTAAAATATAAAATGTACACATTAATAGCTATTACCGGATTAGGAGTTTTATGCCTGATAGCTGAAATTTTCAACGCTAGAAAAGTGATCGTTCCTGTAGCAATCATTGGACTTTTAGCCACTTTAGCGTTTACAATTTCCGAATTTAATTCGCCTGCAAGTTATTATAACAATATGGTGGTGGTTGATAATTTTTCAACTGCTTTCAGCTGCTTGTTTATCATTCTTGCTATTTTCCTCATTTCAATGGATCCAGATTTTCATATAAAACAAATCCATAAAATTTCTGATTTCGTTGGAATCAAATTGTTCATGCTTTCTGGAGCTGTTGCGATGGTTTCCTTCGGAAATTTGGCCATGTTTTTCTTAGGTATCGAAATCCTTTCAATTTCATTGTATGTTTTAGCCGCAAGTAATCGGTTGAACTTAAAAAGTAACGAAGCGGGAATGAAATATTTCTTGATGGGAGCTTTTGCCTCTGGATTTATACTTTTTGGAATCGCATTAATTTACGGAGCAATTGGTTCGTTCGATATGCGTGTCATTCAAGAAGCTGGAACTTCTGCAGATGTAGAAGATTGGTTTTATATTGGAGCAATCATGCTTTCCATAGGAATGTTGTTCAAAATTGCCGCTGTACCTTTCCATTTTTGGGCTCCAGATGTTTACGAAGGTTCTCCTGCATTAACAACTGCAACAATGAGTACTTTAGCTAAAGTCACGGCTATGGCAGCTTCATTCAAATTAGTCAGCGTGATGAACGTGAACCTACCAGAAACATCAGTTTTTGTGTTGGTAACGATAGCAGCATTATCGATGACAATTGGGAATATTATGGCTTTGCGCCAAATTAACGTAAAAAGAATGCTTGCATTTTCTGGTATATCACATGCCGGATTTATGCTGATGACCTTGTTGGCCGTTTCTTCAACTGCTGGAATTTTATTATACTATTCAGCAGCTTATGCTTTTGCTGGTATCGCAGCTTTTGCAGTGATACTATACGTTACTCGAGAAAAAGAAAACGAAGACATTTACAACTTTAATGGTTTAGGAAAAACAAATCCTGTTTTAGCCGCTATCTTAACAGCATCTTTGTTATCAATGGCTGGAATTCCAATTTTTTCAGGCTTTTTTGCTAAAGTATTTTTATTCTCAGAAATGCTTCAGGCTAACCATTTAATTTTAGTAATAATAGCAGTTATCAATTCAATCATAAGTGTTGGTTATTATTTCAAACTAATTTTGGCAATGTACACCAAAGATGCGACAGAACCAACGCAACCCGTTCCGTTTGCGTACGGAGCCGTCGCCATAGTTGCAATTATTTTAAATATTGCAATAGGAATTATGCCTACAAGCATTTTAGACTTATTGGCATAACACAATAATGATTACAACAGAACAGGCTGAATCTAAATGATACAGCCTGTTTTTTTATTCCTACACCTCACTTAAAGCCCTAAATAAACGCTTAAATTAAAAAAAAATAAAATATTTACATGCAAGTTCTAAAATGATCTAATACCCGCTCAGAAATCAAAATAGCAATTGTCAAAGTTGCTTCAATACAACCAAATTAGATGGAAATAAAAAAGGAGTTGCAAGACGCAACTCCTTTGTGTTAATGAGATGATATTATACGAAAACTAATTTCCCCAAATAAAATTTTCATCATCCCATCTTAGGTTACTTTTTTGACCTACCACCAATCAAATCCTAGAACGGAACAAGTAACCATATTTAATAATCTGCTGTTTGGCTTATATAAACAGTACATTCAGTAATTCAACTGAACAGTACAAAGAAAGCACAGAATAATTTTTTCGCCCAATAATAATCCACACACATATACTCATTTTAAATATTAATACTTAATTAATTGTTAGCCTGACACTTACAAATTAAAAGTGAATATAATTTTTTCCAATTTGGGTATCTTTTAAGTATCATAATTTATAAATTAACTACCAGTGTGTACCAAATATTTTTGAATTTTCGTCATGTAACGAAAGTAATCTATTGAAGAAAAATACAAGCAAAAAAAAAAGCACCGAATAAATCGATGCTTTCTCAATTAAAAATAATTGCAATATTATTTTTTCTTTCCTTTCGCAGGAGCTTTTGCAGCTTTTGCAGCTTCTTGAGCAGCTTTCATCGCAGCACGTGAAATCTTCACTTGAGCCACTACAGTATTTTCTGGGTGAAGCAACTTGAAATCTTCAGTTTTCAATTTAGTAACATATAACTTGTTACCCATTTCAAGTTCAGTAATATCAGCTTCAACAAAGTCAGGTAAGTTTTTAGGCAAAGCTCTAACTTTTAATCTTCTTTGGTTCAAACGAAGAACCCCTCCAGCCATAACACCTTTTGAGTTACCCACCACTTTCACAGGAACTTCCATAGTAATTTCTTTATCATCCTTCAACTGGAAGAAATCAATATGCAAAATTGAATCGCTAATAGGGTGAAACTGAATGTCTTGAAGAATCGCATTAAAAGATTTTCCACCTAAATCAATCACAACTGTGTGTGCGTTAGGAGTGTAAACCAAATTTTTAAATGCTTTTTCTTCTGCTGAGAAATGCACTGGTTGATCTCCTCCGTATAAAACGCAAGGAACCGCTCCAGCATTACGTAAGGCTTTAGTAGCAACTTTGCCCACGCTTTCTCTTTCTGATCCTTTAATTGTAATCGACTTCATTTTAAATATATATAATTAATAAAAAATTCTTCATTTTTATTTGGGCGTTGCCTTCGGCCCGGGCTTTCCGCTACAATCTTTTTTCGCCCGAATAGCTCAAAAAGGATTTCTGCTTCAATCCCTAACGCAAAACCCCGTGCTAACCACAAAATTTGCTTTTCAAAATAAAATTGCAATGAAAAAACTTTCCTCATCACAAACAGTGGCATTTTCAATTACATCAAAAACTTACCACTAATTGAGTTATTGTTCTGTACCATTCGCATCACATCTGCAAAAAGCGGAGCACAACTTACCACCCGTATTTTCTTCGACTCCTTCTTTAAAGGAATAGAATCTGTCACTATTAATTCACTCAATTGCGATTTTTCAATTTTCTCATAAGCATCTCCCGAAAGAATAGCATGAGTACAAATCGCCCGAACGCTTAACGCTCCTTTTTCAATCATCAAGTCAGCCGCTTTCGCCAAAGTCCCACCCGTATCAATCATATCATCCACTAAGATGATATTTTTTCCGGTCACTTCACCAATCAACTCCATACTTTCAATCACATTTGCCGCTTTACGCTGCTTATAACAAATCACTACATCCGATTCTAAAAATTTAGAATACGCATAAGCTCTTTTAGAACCACCCATGTCAGGAGATGCAATAGTTAAATTTTGCAAACCTAAACTTTTTACATAAGGCAAAAAGATTGTTGACGCAAACAAATGATCAACTGGTTTCTCAAAAAATCCCTGAATTTGATCTGCATGTAAATCCATGGTCATTATTCTTGTTGCTCCAGCCGTTTCAAGTAATTTCGCTACCAATTTTGCCCCAATCGGCACCCTTGGTTTGTCTTTTCTATCCTGACGAGCCCATCCAAAATAAGGAATTACGGCTGTAATATGTCGGGCAGAAGCTCTTTTAGCTGCATCTATCATCAACAAAAGTTCCATCAAATTGTCAGAACTTGGAAATGTTGAGCAAACTAAAAAAACCCTCAATCCACGAATAGATTCTTCAAATGAAGGCTGGAATTCTCCATCACTATATTTTGAGAACGTTACCTTCCCTAGCGGAACACCATATTGTGCAGCAATTTGTTCTGCAAGATGCACACTTTGGGAACAGGCAAAAATCTTGGCTTCCGGTTCTTGATACGGCATTTTTCAGTTGTTTTTTATTTGAAAAATTTATAAAAATTAATTTTTTACAATTAATTTTCACCTATAAATTACTCAAATGTAGTTAGTTAGTTGTTGTGTTGTTTTACCGAGGTGCAAATTTAAAAATTAAATTGAGATAATTACAGATTTTTGCTTAGTATTTTTTGTTTTATATGTTTTTATTTCTAAATTTGCACCCACAATTAACACATCTATTGCCTGGATGGCGGAATTGGTAGACGCGCACGACTCAAACTCGTGTACTTAGGTGTGTGGGTTCGATTCCCACTCCAGGTACTTTCACACAAAGCTTCTGAGAAATCAGGAGCTTTTTTTTATGGAAAACATTTCTGTATTTTATATTTTTATCAAATGAAGAATTGGTTAAAATTTTTATATAAGAAAAGGCAAACTCCACAAATTGACACGATGAAAAAATTTTTAATTATTGGCCTTGGAAACATTGGTGCCGAATACGTAAACACACGCCACAACATTGGTTTTAAAGTCGTGGATCATTTAGCAAAAAAAGAAAACAGCGAATTCCAAACTTCCAAATTAGGAACTATTTGCGAAATTAAATTTAAAGGAAAATCCGTTTTTTTACTAAAACCAAACACTTACATGAATTTGAGTGGTAAAGCAGTGAAATATTGGATGGACAAAGAAAATATTCCGCTTGAAAATATTTTGGTAATTACAGACGATTTGAACCTACCTTTCGGAACGCTTAGAATTAAACCAAAAGGAAGTGATGGCGGACACAACGGGCTCAAAAGCATTCAGCAAACTCTAAATACTTCGGAGTATCCTCGTTTTAGATTTGGTATTAGTGATGAATTTAAAAAAGGCAAACAAGTAGATTATGTATTAGGCGAGTGGACTGACGACGAAAAAATGCTGCTTGCAGAGCGTTTAGAAGTTTCAGCCGAAGCTATCCGGTCGTTTGTACTTACGGGTTTGGGAAATGCGATGACAGCATTCAATGGAAAATAATTTTCATTACCTTTAAACAAAAACTTTTGGTTATGAAACAAATTTTTATTGCTACATCTTTGATGATAATGTTAATGGGGTGCCATTCTCAAAAAAAATCGATGGAGGAAAATAAAGTGACAATTTCTAATTGTCCGAATACTGGAACTTGCAAATTTGAAGTTTTTGAAAATAAAAAATTGGTGCTAAATACTGACGTGACTGATAAAATATATTATGCGTTTGAAGATAATGTGGGTTCTAATGTATATGTTTATCAGTACAATAAAATTACCGAGCCCGAACTTGTTGATGCAGGTTACAGAGAGGAGGTTCTTTTTGAACTGGATCAAAATATGGCAAAAATAAATTTGGAAGATAAAAATTTACAAGAAATAAAACTTGTTTTCGGTGTTATGTGTTTCTGCCGAGGAAAAGCCGGGAATTATCAAGTGCTTTCTGGAAAGTTTTCTTATGACAGCCAAAATGTTTCAATCGAACTACCAGATATTGTGCCTGATCAAATTTTACACAACATCAATATTGATTTAAAATAAAAAACGCTTCTCGAGAATGAGAAGCGTTTTTCAATTGTAAAGAATTTACTTAATTTACAATTATTTTTTTCACCTCTTTGCGTTCGCCATCTTGTACTGTTACCATATACATTCCGGTTTGAACGGTGCTTAAATTTAAGTTTTGATCGAACAATGAAGCACTTTGATAGGTTTTGTTAAAAATTTGTCTTCCTCCCATATCATGAACTGAAACCTGAACGTCGTTTCCGGAGTTAGACGCAAATTGGACATTAAAGTTTCCGTTGTTTGGATTTGGATAAATTTTAAAATCTGTCAAGCCAAAATTATCTGTTGAAAGTGTTACTGTTTGGGTACAAACTTCAATTGACCAAGAATTTAACGTTCCTGTATCCTGAGCCGCATTATCACGAATTAATAAAACATAGTTACCAGTGGCTGGTTTTCCGTTCAGCGCAGATAAAGATGTTAATGGTGCAAATGTTCCGGTAAGATTTGCTGCACAAACAATTCCTGAGCCAGCATCATCAAAAGTTACGTTAAATCCTGAAGTGGCTCCATTACAACTTCCGCTCATCAAGCCAACTTGTGTATTATCTGGATGGTTAAAAGCAATTGTTAAGTCTGAATACCAACTATGAGTAACATTTACATTTACATTGATGTCCGAAATATTTCCGGTAGCTGGAACATTTATTGTAGAACCTACAACAGCACCAGGACCTGCGGCAGTTCCATCTGGAATTGGAACAGCAGTATTGCTTGTATAGGTTTGACAAGTAGTGGTAACTGTATATCCAATTGAAAAATTATTAGCATTAACGGCGTAGTAAATATTGTTTACAGCTTCTATCATAATTCTACAAAACGGAGCAGCTATGTTCGGGATTGTTACAGATTCAGTTCCGTCATTTGGCGTATTCATTGCTAAAGGAGTAGAAAAGGTTAATCCTCCATCAGTAGATAACCAAATGTTTACATTGGCAGTTGAAATTGGCGCTGCATTAGTTCCTGCAACATCCCAAGTTACGGTTTGTGTTGAGTTTTGAGCGTAACTGATTGCCTCAGCGGCTTGAGAGGTTACTTTAAAAGGACCAGTTGCCGCATTAAAAGTTACGGTCATATTTTGTCGAGCTGTTTGACCTCCGTTAGCTCTATTATCTCTTGCCGTTAAAGCAAAATTCATGGTTCTAGCTACATTTGGAATAACTTCCCAAGTTGGCGATAAATTTCCTGCCAACACACTTGAAAGATCAGGCATGTATCGATTTGGACTTGCGGATGGCGCTACTGAACGAAAATTCGGGATTGAAGCTGTAGTTGTAGCGGTTGCAGTGTTAGAGTTTGTTCCTGGATTAGTTTGTTCCCAAGTGTAAGTTAATGCGTCGCCATTTGCATCAGTTCCATTACCTTTTAAAATAAAAGCTGTTCCTTTTGGAATTGTATAATTAGTTAAAGGTGTAATTACTGGAGCGGTGTTACCGGTAGCGGTAATAGCACCACAACTTCCGGATCCTTGAACAAATGTAAACATTTGTGCCAAGCTTACGGCGTGAAAATAGGCATCTGAGTTACTTTGCACGTTTGGTGGACAAATACCTGTGTAAGCCATTACAGTACTTCCGCTTCCAGGCTCAACCGCAGTAGTTCCTGATCTGTTTCCGCCGCAAGAATTATTGAATGTATGAGTCGCCCCAAATTGATGTCCTACCTCGTGTGCCACATAATCGATATCAAAAGGGTCTCCAACAGGGCTTGTTTGTCCGGTTATACCTCTGGCCTTGCTAGACGAACATACCGAACCTAATATTGCAACACCACTATCCGAAGTACAGTTTCCGTGACCAATATCATAATTACCAGCCCCAATAATTCCGTCAACTACTGCCTGAATTTGACTTAAAAAATTGCTCGGATTATTATTATCAAAACTATCCGAATCAATAAAAATGATATTCTCGTTGTTAGCGATTAATACCATTCGAACCGCTGCATCAATTTCATAAACGGAATTTAATCTGGTTACTGTAACACCCATAGCATTTAAAACAGCTGATTTTTTCTGCGCCAAAGTACCACCTGATACTCCCGCCCTATTCACGTGGAATGCAGAATATTCTATTGTACAAGTCATTGCCATACGATAGGTTCTTAAAACCCCATCATTTGCAAATGTTTGGTTAGGAAATTCCGAAGATCGTTGGTGTGCTTCACTTTGATCGGTGTCACACATGAATGGCGTTTTATTTTTAGGTCGAATCAACGAAGATTTTTTATACACAATATAATTTTGTAAATTATCAGTATAAGGATCAATGTAGTAAGTTTCACCGTTTCCTCTGATCATTCCATGAATTCCAAAAAGCGTAGAACTCAAATGCATAGTAAGTGCGGGATTATCGATTCCTTTTGCCACAAAAGATCGCAATTCGGGATGCCGTTCTTGCAATTCTTTTTCTAAAACAGAGGATTCAAAAACTTTAAATTGCTCCATTTTTCCATCAGCATTAGGGAACGCAATAATAACGTTTGAATCCGTTCCAGAATTAATATCTGGAGCTTGTAAAAGTGATTGTTTCAATCCGTCAATATTTAATTGAAATAGATGATATTGACTAGGCATTGAGCTTCGCTCTAATTTTTCTAGAGAAGATAACTTTTGTTCATTAGTAACAGACCAAAAGCCTCTTTGTGAGTAGCCTAATGAACTGCAAGCCACTAACAATAACAGTAAAATTTTTTTCATAGGTATAGTAATAATAGAAGACAAATATAACCAATTCATTCATTTTCAACAATCAAATCCTATTTATTTTAAAAACTAAGCAAATATTGGCTGTAAATCTTGAATTTAATCTAATTAAAATGCTGCCAAACTTTTTCGTTGTTTTTCGTACATTAGTCTTATTTTTGTCAAAATTTACTTTAATAAAATTGAAAATCTACCATAATATATTTGACTTTTCTACCCAAAAAAAAACCGTTGTCACCCTTGGCACTTTTGATGGCGTGCATTTAGGACACACAAAAATTTTAGAAAAATTAAATTCCAATCCTAATGCCGAAACACTTGTGCTCACATTTTTTCCTCATCCGCGTATGGTGTTACAACAAGGTGATTTCAAACTTATCAATACCCTTGACGAAAAAGCCCAGCTTTTGGCTAAAACGGGATTACAAAATTTAATTATACACCCCTTTAGTCAAGAATTTTCAGAGATGTCAGCAGAAGATTTTGTGACAAAAGTTTTGGTTGAAACTTTTAATATTCAAAAAATAATTATTGGTTATGATCATCGATTTGGCAAAAAAAGAGCTGCTGATATAAATGACCTAATTGTTTTTGGTAAAAAATATAATTTTGAAGTAGAACAAATTGAAGCTCAAGAAATTAACGATATTTCCATTAGCTCAACAAAGATACGAAATGCTATTAATGAAGGAGAAATTGAGTTGGCAAATAAATATTTAGGATACCACTTTTTTTTCACTGGCATTGTAGTCGAAGGAAAAAAATTAGGCCGAACCATTAATTTCCCTACGGCGAACATTTCACTTTCCGAAAATTACAAACTTGTTCCTGCTCAGGGAGTTTATATTGTAAAAAGTGAAATAAAGGGTAAAGTTTTACATGGCATGATGAACATTGGTACAAATCCTACTGTTGGCGAAAATCATCAAACGATAGAAGTGCACTTTTTAAATTTTAACGAAAACATTTACAATCAAGAGATTCAAATATCGGTTTTGAAAAAAATACGTCATCAAGAAAAATTCAGTTCTCTTGATGCTCTAAAGCAACAGCTGGAGCAAGACCGAGATGTTACCGAAAATTATTTTAAACTTAATGATTAAAAAGCTTTTCACTCCTATTGACAATGCTCCGTTAATTATTTTTCGGATATTTTTTGGCTTTTTATTGGCAGCCGAAACCTTTGGCGCAATATTAACCGGATGGGTGAAAGATAATTTTATCACACCGCAGTTTACCTTTAACCACATAGGTTTTGACTGGCTGCAACCACTTCCCGGAAATGGTATGTATTTTTATTTTGCAATGATGGGATGCTTGGGCATTATGGTAATGCTTGGTTTTCGATATAAATTGAGCTTGGCTTTGTACACCATTTTATGGACAGGAAGTTACCTGATGCAAAAAACCTCATATAACAATCACTATTATATGCTGATTTTGGTTTGTATGATGATGCTGTTTCTTCCCGCAAATCGTTATGCATCACTTGACGCAAAGAACAATCGTGAGTATCAAAAACTTTCAATGCCGGCTTGGTGTTCGTACGTAATGATTTTACAAGTGGCAATTGTTTACTTTTTTGCAACTGTTGCTAAATTTTATCCGGATTGGTTAGATGGTACATTTACTAAAAATTTACTCACAAACAAATCGCCTTATGAACCTGTACAAAATATTTTCAATCAAAGATGGTTTTACCTTTTCATTGCTTATTCCGGAATATTGTTCGATTTGTTCATTATTCCATTATTGCTATGGAAAAAAACACGCACACTTGCTTTCATCGCCGCATTAATTTTTCACTTGTTTAATGCCTTTACGCTGCAAATTGGGATTTTCCCATTCTTTGCTTTAAGTTTCGTAGTTTTCTTTTATCCGCCGGAAAAGATTCGGAAAATTTTCTTCGTCAAAAAGCTTCCCTTTGTGGCTAAAAATGCAGATTTTGAAAGAATATCTATACTAAAATTTTTTTTCATCCCTTACTTTATCATACAACTGTTACTCCCCATAAGACACTGGTTCATCAAAGGCGATGTCCTTTGGACAGAAGAAGGCCATCGATTATCTTGGCGAATGATGCTTAGGTCAAGAACTGG
This sequence comes from Flavobacterium ichthyis, assembly GCF_009915155.1. Taxonomy (GTDB): domain Bacteria; phylum Bacteroidota; class Bacteroidia; order Flavobacteriales; family Flavobacteriaceae; genus Flavobacterium; species Flavobacterium ichthyis. The sequence continues at coordinate 148,484 of NZ_JAABLM010000005.1, forward strand.
ATATTCTTCATTTAAAGTTATTGATAAAAATACCGGAAAAAAAATTCAATACCGCTTACAAGAGAAACTCACCCCGAAACAAATGGCAATGGTTGGCGACAAGCCCGATGCAATATGGCAAATGGCACAAAGAATTAAAAAAGAATTTACGCAAAAAGGTATAGAAGTTTCAGTTTTCGTGCGATGCAATGTATCTGTCAACCAACGTCCGTTTAAACCCCTAATTAATCCTGAAGTGGATTTAGCCAATGCGGAGTGGAATTACTTCTTCCACAATGATTGGATTTTACTTTACGATTCTTTGGACGAAAATACTCAATAAAACTAAAATGCCCACTTTTCGATTTTTACTAAAATTTTATTAAAACTGTTAAATTTATTTTTGACCCACCATTTCAATTCGATATTATTTTGTAATTTTAAGTTATCCCTCGATGAAAATTTATTTTTCGTTTTCTTCGAAAAAAAACCAACCACGATAACCTAAAAACACAAACACAATGAAAATCAACAGATTAATTATTAACGGAATCATTATTTTTATAGGTTTGGCGCTTTATTTTTTACTAATTGAAGCACTCGGACTTAAAGATCAAGTTTACCTGCGTTTGCTCAATTTTATTTTTGTAATCTACGGTGTGAACCGCACTATAAAATCTAATTATCTTGACGGTATTCACGGCTATCTGACCAACCTTTTCGCAGGATTTTTTACTGCGATGGTAAGTGTTATACTAGGTTTGATTGCATTTATGATTTTTGTAGAAATTAAAGGTGGTGATGTATATCTTGCCACATTTGCCAAAGCATATCTTATACCCGTTACTGATGCAAGTTCTCCTCCAGGAATGTATCAATTCGCTTTTATGCTTTTGTTAGAAGGCACTGCGGCTTCGGCAATTATCGCATTCGCTATGATGCAATATTGGAAGGATAAAGTGGAAAAAATTAATGAAGTGGATTAATTGACCAAAAATTCACTATAGCAAAGACTGCCTAATAGGTAGTCTTTTTTAATTAGCCCGATGTAGCAATTTTATGATCACAATCTTTACGATTCCATAATCCTTTAGTAACTTTGCCTTTGGTAATTTATTTGTAATTCATCTAAATAAGAACATTCATGCCATTGAATTTAACTGAAATTGAACGCGTAAAAACAATTTCAAAAGAAGATTTTTATAACAATTATGTAAAAAAACAGCGTCCGGTTGTGGTAGAAAAACTCACTGAAGACTGGCCTGCATACCAAAAATGGAAATTGAATTATATTAAAGAAATCGCAGGAGAAAAGACGGTTCCGTTGTACGACGACAGACCCGTTTCCTACAAAGATGGTTTTAACGAGGCTCACGCCAAAATGAAAATGGCAGATTATATCGATCTTCTTCAGTCGAAGCCTACCAATTATCGGATTTTTCTTTACAATTTGATGAAAGAAGTACCTTCCTTAAAAAGCGATTTTCGTTGGCCAGATATTGGTTTAAAACTAGTAAAACAATTACCAATGTTGTTTTTTGGAGGTGAAAATTCGAAGGTTTTTATTCATTACGATATTGATTATTCCAATATTTTACATTTTCATTTCCATGGACAAAAGCAATGTATATTATTCGATCCAAGTCAAACACCTTATCTATATAAAGTACCGCATGCATTGATATCGCGTGAAGATATCGACTTCGACAATCCTGATTTGGAAAAATGGCCAGCATTAAAACAAGCCAAAGGACTAATTTGTAATTTAAATCACGGAGAAATGTTGTATATGCCCGAAGGTTATTGGCATTACATGAAATATTTAACCCCAGGGTTTTCGATGAGTTTGCGTGCGTTTCCGCGAAAAGTAAGCAATTTAGGAAAAGCAGTATACAATATTATGATTATGCGCCATTTCGATAATTTAATGCGAAAATGGAAAGGACAAAATTGGATTGATTACAAAAATCAAAAAGCAATTGTTACAACACATAAAAAATTAAATCTACCTTATTAAGAAAAAACCCAAAACTGTAAAAGTTCTGGGTTTTTAATTGTTTTTTTTTGTTTTCTATTCCCAAATCACCTTTTTATTGATAATTGCACCGTTTTGAAGCTGAACCTTCAGAATCAAAACTTGTCCAGAAATTTTTGTATCTTCTATCAAGTATTTTTGATCACTTAAGTTTGACACGGCAAAAATTTGTCTTCCTAATAAATCAAAGGCGGTAACGGCTTTTAAAATTTCTTTTGACTCAATTAAAAAACCTTTGTCAACATTAAAAATACTGATCTCGTTGTCGATTGTAAATTCCGGATTACTCAATGCCTCATTGTAACGTAGCAAAAATCTATCATTAAAAGTTCCCGCCGTGGAGTTAAATTGATAAGGGCTAATTTTTAGATTGTGAATTGTTCCGAGAAGCCTGTCTTCTAAATAAATATTGTGGTTAGAAAAAATACCGTCAAACCGTTCTAATTGCAGGGTGAAATTTCCGTTATTGTTAACCTTAAAGCCAAGGGGAACTTGGTCCGTTTCTTCGAAAGGGAATTGTCTTCCTTGGATTGTTAACTCTTCTTGCTGATTAATTGAATAAAGGCTTACCGCATTCCCTCCTAATTTTTTTCCATCGTATAACCTGTCAATACCATTTGTGGCACCCGGAAGGTATCCAACTAAGGCTTGACTCAACCCATTGTTCCCAAACAAATTTATCCAAATGCGACTTTTATCATGATCTCCTTGTCTAAAAAACACATCATTATTATCTACACGTCTCATCGCATTATTAAAAACAACATCGGTTGCTAATATACTTTCAATAAAAAAAGATTGTCCAGAGGCTATGTAACCATTTGGAGCAGTTGTGTTGCCAGAGGTTCCCGCAGGATTTCCGGTTGAACCGGTACGGTTATATAAGGCATAATCATCAACATTGTAATTATAAGCAGTTGGTTGGGAATTGTGCGTCCAAAAATAAAATGTTCCGTTTAAATCAGGGTTTGCATCCACAAAATCGTCAGCGAAAATACTTGACGGATATGGATTTCCTATTAAATTCCATCCCACTTCAACAGGTGTTGAAACGTTACCATTATTTGGTGTTCCTATAAAAAATCCTTCAAAAATTTCGGCTATAGCACCAGGTTGTCCTTCTATATCATAAAATTGAGGTGCACGAACAATGTAGCCTTTTCCTTCTTCCATTATTGTTGCGTTTGATTCCGAAAACCAATCTTGATTCAGGGCATCCCAACTGAAATACTTGTCCACGAGTGTATCAGGAGAAAGATCTCCTAAAGTAAAACTCGAGGTTTCAGTTACCGGCGACGACCAATATGTAAAATCATATCTATAGACAGGTTGAGTATTTCTTTTAATAGTCGCCATCCCGATATTTTCTGCAGAATCATCCTCTTGAAAAAGCGAGGCTCCACTTTCTATGTTTAAAACTCCTGATGCATGAATGTTGATGCCATGCTCAAGATTTAGAGAATGACCATTCCTAATAGTAACTTCAACATTGGCGTTTATCGCACAAGAGCAACCGCTAACGCTTCCGCCATCTATATCCGAATCATAATCTGCTGCAAAAACAATGGGTCTTCCATCAAGCGGCTGATCCCAAGTTCCTGAAAAAGTGGCCGCTACTGGGGTGTAAGGATAATTGCCACCACCCCCGTTATTATTTAAATTTAGCGTACTCATGTCGTGTGCCAAATTGTGGTTGTACATCCCGGTTCTGTTGGTAATTTCGGCAAAAGACAAATTGGTTGAATAAACGTAATACGATATATTACCCGATGCAAATCCAGGGATTTCTGCAGTTCCATGAGTTCCTGAAATTGTTGCTTGCAAAAACTGCGAAGTAGCAAAATTATCGTTAGAATATCTAACAATAAAAATCTCACGATCTAAATTGGTAGTTCCAGTAGAAGGAACACCGTTTAACTCAAAATGAATTTGTACAGGTTGACCAGGCCTAACGCAACTAGCTTCGGGCAATTGAGAAACCATTGTAATTACTCTCGGTTCGTAGGAAGTTTCCAAAACACACATTGTGTTATTTTGCGAAGCGTTGTCTGTAATGTTAAAGGTATAATATCTTCCGACCACGACATTTTGGATTCCTCCGTCATGACCTCCGTTTGTGGTATTGTATCTAGCACCATTATCAAAACTTGTTGGGATAAAGTCATTTGCATTTAACGAATTACCCGTTGTATAAGGACGCCAATTTACGGAATAATCCGGACCAAATACTGTTCCTATATGAAAACTCCAATACTGGTATCCACCATTTTCGGCCTGAATTCTACCTTGTCTAAATTCTGGAAAAATAGTTAATTCTACCCTAGAATTATTAGAAGAAATCATGCTAGAATACACTACTGTAGGCTCTTGTCCTTGAACAGGAAATAATAAAACTATTGCTATAAAAAATTGCAGAAGTACTTTTGCTTTCATTGGCTTAAATTTTAATCTTAGGCTTTTAAAAATTTGAGGATTGTAAATTTACAATAAATTTACAATCCTTCAAATTAAAGTTAATAATCAATATAATCTTAAAATTTAATAACAATTTACTATTTTACTACCATTGCTTTTTTAGTGGTTTTCATACCGTTTTCGAGTTCGATTTGGATAAGCAACGTTTGCTCCGTGGCTAAAAGTCCGGTGATAAGATATTCTTTGTTTTGAATATCAGTAGCACGGAGGATTTCTCGGCCTAATAAATCGTAAACTACTACGGTTTTTAGGTTTTCTTCGATTGATTTTACCAATAATTTCTCGCTTTGATTTAAAACATACACTTGGTTTTCTGCCAGATCAAAGTGTGGTTTGTCAAGGCTTGAATTGCGGTAAACCAGTACAAATCTATTGTTGAAATTTCCGTTTGCAGTTGTAAACTCATAAGGGGCGGTTTTTAAATTGTGGATTACATTCAAACTGTTGTCTTTCAAGAATATATCTTGAGTGTTGAAAAATCCATCGAAATGGTCAATGGCTATTTTATAATTTCCGGCGGTGACAAACGAAACGTTTAACGGTACTTCATCCATGATGTCAAACGGTAAGCTTCGCCCTTGGATAATATATTTTTCTGTACCTATCAACGAAGATATATTGGCAGAACTGCCGCCCATTAATTTTCCGTCAAAGCCTCGGTCTTGGCCATTGGTAGCTTGGTCAATATAACCTATCAATGTTTGGTGAAAACGTGTTCCTTTGATTAAATTTATCCAAACCCTACCTTCGGTAGTATTATTTTGTTGGCGGTAAAAATTTGAATTTGGACCTGTGGTTCTCATCGTGTTGCTGAAAACAGCATCTCCATCAGATAGTCCTTGTACAAAAAATGATTGTCCTGCCGGGATGCTGCCGTCTGGAGCGTTATTATTATTCCCTGATCCGGTTCCTGAATCTGCAGGTAGGGAAACAGCCGTTGCCGTAGCTCCTGTTAAATTGTAAGTAGCATAATCATCACTCGAATAATCATAAGTACTAGCCCCAGGAGTTGCCGCTGCTGGAGGTGAATTATGCGTCCAAAAATAAAGTGTACCATCTAAATTAGCATTGCTTGGATGTAATATAAAATCTCTTGCTTCAATGGCAGATGGATAAGGGTTTCCAATTAAATTCCACTTATCAGTTCCTCCCACTACGTTTACTGTGATAATCCCGTTATTGGGTTTTCCGGTAAAAGTAGCTGTATAAGCTTGTGGTGTGGCTCCAGCCTGACCTTCAATGGCATAACTTTGAGGGGCTCTCACGATGTAACCAATTCCTTCATCCATTGCAGAGGCACCATTCATCAAGGTTTGCCAATTTTGCGTAAGCGCATTCCATCTAAAATATTTATCAGGCAAAGTGTTTGGCGACAAAGTATTCAACGTAAAACTTGGTGATTCTTCAACAGGTGAGGACCAATAAGTAAAATCGTAACGGTACATTGGAGTGGTGATGCGTTTCATTTCGATGGTGCCGGTTCCGGTGTTGGTGATACCATCGACATTTTGTACCAAACTTGCTGCGTTTTCTAATCGGATGGTTCCGTTGTTATGTAAACTTGTTTCAATTTCTAAATAATCAGTTGAGGCAAAATCTAAAATCACCCCATTTTTTACTTCGCATTCACAAGCAGAAACGCTTCCACCATCGCTTGCTGAATCATAACTTGAAGAAAACACGATATTTTTAGTGATGTCTGGCAATCCATTAGACCACGTTCCGGTCCATTCGGTTACGTCAAATTTAATCTGAACAGCGTTAGAAGCCGTGTAGCAAGTGGCGGTATTTTCGCGAACTTGTACGTAAAATTGTGAATTGTTAAGTGCTGAAACTGAAGAAATGACTAAATTTTGGGAAGTGACGCCAGAGTACACACCGCCGTTAGCCAAAGCAGTCCAACCCGAAGTCTCTAAAATATACCATTGGTACTGAAGCGTATTTCCTCCTGCAACACCTTCTGAGGCGGTTACCGAAAGTGTAGTTGGATTTCCATCACAAGTGGCGGTAAATGTAGGGTGAACGGTAATCAATGGCGGATAAGTTATTATTGGTGCAATTCCAAAATTCGATACACATTCTGAATCGTTTATGGCTTGAATTTCCCATTGTGATTGATCATAGACAGAATTTGGAGTGAGGAAAGCCGTTTTTCTTTTTAAATAATATCCCACATAGTTTGGTGCGTCAACATCATCAATTACTGTTGCACCTTGTACCAATCGTAAACCATCATTAGCGTTAAATCCAGTAGCTCCAAAACTACCGTTTCCGGTTACGGTAATACCGCATGAAGAACTTGAAACTCCAACTATAGCAATTGCTCCAGACGCTAATGTTCCAGATAAATTGGCATATGTACTGTAGCTTCCTCCGTAATCACCTGCTCGTTCTATCTTGTATCCTGATAAATCAATTGCAGCTGCGGTTCCGTTGTAGATACTCACATAACCGCCAGAAAGTCCTTTTTCATCAAAAACTTCATAAATAATAAGGTTAGATGCTGTTACCCCAGTAGAGGATTGACAACTTGTAACGTCTTTATTAATAACGTTAAATGGTTGAACGAATTCGCAGCCGGTAGCCAATTGAATGGTAAAATATCCATCTGCAGCATTGACAGGTACTAATGCTTCAATTTTTTCAGCTGTTTGGCTCACTACTGACATGACCGCTCCATTATATCTTACAGTTGCGCCTGTAAGATTATTAGTAGAAGAAGTAAATGTAACTAAAGTATTGGCGGGTCCGGTTGTAGGCGTTGCGGTAATGACAGGTGTCGCACAAGTACCGTTTCCTTCAATTCTAAAGGTGTACGGATTTTCATTGCCGGTTGCATCATTGTTAAAAATTGTCACAATAGCGGATCTAAGCCCCGAACCGGTTGGTCGAAATTTTACACTAAAGGTTGTCGGTGTTCCAAATACCACAGGTGTTGTAGCTTGTTGGGTAACAATAAAATCTGATGGATTATCCCCCGTCATTTGAATGATTGGTGTTCCAGTTAGATTTAAATCCGTTAGGCCTAAATTTTCAATAGTAAATTCTTTTTGCAATACAGAATCTGTATTTAATGGAGTTGGTGCAAACTGCGTATTGTTCAAACCATAAGGAGCGTCAAACCCATTGGGAATGCTGATGGCGTTACCTCTTACATTAATTTCTGCTGTTGCCGGTTGAACGATATTTATAGTATAATCTTCTACTTCGCCGTAAGTAAAATTTTCACAAGGTGTGGAATACCTATTCAGACCATTATCCGTGTTTGCAGCAATTCTCATTCTTGTGGTTCCTAAAACTGCATTCTCCGGAACGGCAATATCAAATGGAGCAGCATTTGGAGTTCCGTTGGAACTATTAGTTACGGTTCCCAATTCATAACTTTCATTCGTGTCGAATGTTCCATTTTGATTCCAATCAATCCATGCCTTAACATACGAAGTATAATTACCGTTTGTATGAACTCTTACATTTAACGGATATGTTTCTCCGAGAGCAACTGAAGTTGAAATAGATAAATTGCCAGTATATCCAGGATTAGAAGTAGCGGTATTATTAATTGTATTAAAATTGACATTTAAAATCCCAGAATTATTAATGGCTCCTGATGAAGAACAATACGATAAAACAGGCGTAGCACAAACCTCAATACCATCACTCCAAACCGAGCCTCTTCTGACAAAAACTTTAAAACAATAATTTAATCCATTGGTTAGAGCAGTGATTGCTTTGGTCGAGACATTGGCACTTGTTGCATATACTACACCATTAGCGGTATATCCAAAATCGCCATTAGTATAAGTTCCGGATGGTGTAAAAGTTACTGCACCTTGATTGGCAACAATAATTAATTGGTCCCAACAAGCAGTTGGTAAAGGAACGTTCCAGTTTAATGTAACCTGATTGGTTCCCGGTGTTGCAGTCAAGTTCCGTACATCGTCTTGGGCGATGAAATCTAAAGCTCGACCTCCTCCTGCTGCGTTATTAAATCTTCTAACAGTTCCTCCATCTTGGTAGGCTAGAACCAAAAACGAATAATTCGTGTTTTCTGTTAATCCTGTAATGTTAACGGATGTTGCATTTCCTTTATATAATAATTTACCTAAAGTTGCAGGCGTTGCAGTGTTAGTGGTGGCTGAAAAATTACTATTTGCATTTGCATGATCCGCTAAAGCAGTTGTTGGTGTACCGCTTGGGGTAGTTGCTCCCGTAACTGCAAAAACCATATAACCAGTTGGGGAAACACCCGTAGTAGCAGGATCCCATGAAATGATACCTCCATCATCTGTTAAACATGCCCTTGTGTTGTTTACAGTATTTATAGTACTATTAAATCCTGTTGTAAAAGTTTGAACACCGCCATAAACATAATTGGTTCCATTAAAAATATAAGCTTGATAGGCATAAGTAGTTCCTTCTGCTAAAACATTACCAGTATTTTCTGAGTATGCATTTGAAGCTAAAGCGGCTGTTTCTAATAATTGGCTGACACCGAAACCTCCTATTTCAGGAGTGCCATTTACCGAGGCAATCGAATAAACAAAACCGCGTTGAGTACTTGCCGGGCAAGTTCCTAATGTTGTTGCTGATGCCCGTAAATTAGCACTTTGGTGATCTATTGTGTTAGCCGAACTTCCATTAGTAGTAACAGATTGCGCTGTAACGGTCGAGTTTCCAGTGAAATTTTTAGTTGCACTGGCACCTCCGCCCAAAACTGTAATTGTTCCATCATAAGTTTGGTTTGCAGCTACTGGAGTCAAACGAACATAAATGGTTTTTGTGGCCAAAGTCCCACCTACATGTGAAAAACCTGTAATGGCAGCACCTCCCAATGTTTCTGAATATGTATATCCGGTTACGGCAGACAAATTGATTGTTCCAGATTTTAAATTAGTTCCAGAAATTGTAAACGATAAATCTGCGGAAGTACCATTACAAACATTCCCGAAAGCCAAATTACCTGCACTTAATGTTAATGATTCGTTAACTGCAGTAATCGTCAAATTATTTGAGGTTAAATTGCTGGTCGATGTTACCAATTCCGAAGCATTGATTCTAATACTAAAATTGGAAACATTTCCATCGAAATCAGTATTGTCATAACTTAAAATGACATTGGCTGAAGTTGGACTCAGATAATTTACACTTTGAATCGTAACCCCTGGAGGTGCATTATTCAACGTAAAATTCGCTGCGTTTAAAGTAGCGTCTGCAAATGTTTCGTTCGAGAGTGTCAAACCAACAGTTGCTCCATTAAGTGTTGCTTCGTTAAGTGTCCCCGAAGCCGCTAAACTTGGAGGCGGTTGTGTGGAAAAATTTCCAGTCAATTCAGTCAGGTGATAACAAGTGCCGGTGGTGTTGTATTCGTAAACAGCAAAATGGTAGGTAGTTCCAGGTGTTAAACCTGTTACATTTACGGAGTTCGCATTGCCGTTATAAACCACAAAATTACCCGTACCAATTTGCGTTCCGGAGCCAAATGTACTGTTGGCCGTGTAAGTTGTACCACTTGTGGGATCAGCATTTACGGCACCTCCTGCTCTAGCCACCACTAAAACATTGTCACCGGTTCCTCTTGTCCATCCTACCGTAGCAGTTGATTGTGTGATAGCAGAATTTGTAAAGGAAGAAGCTTGTGTGGTTGGGGAGGTGCAGGCAACGCAACTATTGCTATGACCTGCATTAGCTGAACCAGTAGTATATGCTGAAACAATCCATTCCGAGTTTGCGGAACTTGTTCCTGCACTAAGTATCCAACTTGTATTAGGCGAACAAATCGATGGCTTTCTTGTCAATCTATTATTAGCAGTTGCGTTCGTAGTTCCGGCAACATTCCAACCTGTTCCTGGATCATTTCCAATAGTTCCAATGACGTCGATTAAAGTCCACGTCCCGGAAATATTTTTTTCCAATGCGATAGCGTCGTTACCAGTCCATGTTGCACTTGACCAAGTCACGTTCGCATTAGGTACGTCTGCAGTATTATTTGCAATAATATAAGTAGAACCTGTTGATAAAATAACTGAGAGGGTAAACTGTGATGAAAGAGCATTACCATTCACGCCTATTCTAATTCTATAGTTACTCAAGTCTATATTACTTCCAGTTCCGTTATAGAGTTCAATATATTTGCTATTACCAGATGAGCCTTCTCCGTATTCGGAAATTAAAAGTTCTGTAGTTTGCCCTGAAACCCCGACACTTAACCATAAAAATAATAAAGAAAACAGAAAGTTTTTTGGCGTAAGAATTCCTTTTACCCAGAAGTAATTTGTTTGCATAAGCATCATAATTAAATTAACAATCACTTACTTCAAACTAAGGTTGGGGAAATACCGTTTTGAAATATTTGAGACCAAAATTAATTGTTGATTGTAAATGGTATGTTAAATTTTCTTTTAATCGATGAAATGCAAATAAAATCGATTAAATGAAAATATTACTGTCGTCAGATACAAAAAAGAACTGTAAGAAAAATTCATACAGTTCTCATTTTCAAAAGTTATCGCCATGATTATTCTTATTTCACTACCATTGCTTTTTTAGTGGTTTTCATACCGTTTTCGAGTTCGATTTGGATAAGCAACGTTTGCTCCGTGGCTAAAAGTCCGGTGATAAGATATTCTTTGTTTTGAATATCAGTAGCACGGAGGATTTCTCGGCCTAATAAATCGTAAACTACTACGGTTTTTAGGTTTTCTTCGATTGATTTTACCAATAATTTCTCGCTTTGATTTAAAACATACACTTGGTTTTCTGCCAGATCAAAGTGTGGTTTGTCAAGGCTTGAATTGCGGTAAACCAGTACAAATCTATTGTTGAAATTTCCGTTTGCAGTTGTAAACTCATAAGGGGCGGTTTTTAAATTGTGGATTACATTCAAACTGTTGTCTTTCAAGAATATATCTTGAGTGTTGAAAAATCCATCGAAATGGTCAATGGCTATTTTATAATTTCCGGCGGTGACAAACGAAACGTTTAACGGTACTTCATCCATGATGTCAAACGGTAAGCTTCGCCCTTGGATAATATATTTTTCTGTACCTATCAACGAAGATATATTGGCAGAACTGCCGCCCATTAATTTTCCGTCAAAGCCTCGGTCTTGGCCATTGGTAGCTTGGTCAATATAACCTATCAATGTTTGGTGAAAACGTGTTCCTTTGATTAAATTTATCCAAACCCTACCTTCGGTAGTATTATTTTGTTGGCGGTAAAAATTTGAATTTGGACCTGTGGTTCTCATCGTGTTGCTGAAAACAGCATCTCCATCAGATAGTCCTTGTACAAAAAATGATTGTCCTGCCGGGATGCTGCCGTCTGGAGCGTTATTATTATTCCCTGATCCGGTTCCTGAATCTGCAGGTAGGGAAACAGCCGTTGCCGTAGCTCCTGTTAAATTGTAAGTAGCATAATCATCACTCGAATAATCATAAGTACTAGCCCCAGGAGTTGCCGCTGCTGGAGGTGAATTATGCGTCCAAAAATAAAGTGTACCATCTAAATTAGCATTGCTTGGATGTAATATAAAATCTCTTGCTTCAATGGCAGATGGATAAGGGTTTCCAATTAAATTCCACTTATCAGTTCCTCCCACTACGTTTACTGTGATAATCCCGTTATTGGGTTTTCCGGTAAAAGTAGCTGTATAAGCTTGTGGTGTGGCTCCAGCCTGACCTTCAATGGCATAACTTTGAGGGGCTCTCACGATGTAACCAATTCCTTCATCCATTGCAGAGGCACCATTCATCAAGGTTTGCCAATTTTGCGTAAGCGCATTCCATCTAAAATATTTATCAGGCAAAGTGTTTGGCGACAAAGTATTCAACGTAAAACTTGGTGATTCTTCAACAGGTGAGGACCAATAAGTAAAATCGTAACGGTACATTGGAGTGGTGATGCGTTTCATTTCGATGGTGCCAATATTATTATTTACAGAATTTCCGCTAATATCTAAAGGTGGATTGTTAACTTGTACTAAACTTCCAGTATTTTCAATCAATACTTTCCCATCATCTAAAAGGTTTGACGGGGTATTATTATTAGAGATTAAAACCTCATCAGTTACCGTAATACTACTGCCACTTGAGATGGTTAATTGAGCGTTTGGTTTCACTGATATTGTTTTAGCAACTCCGTCGTAGGCTGCTGGAATTACTGGTTCAAATCCTGTGTCTGGAATTATAACGCAGTTAGTATTGTTAGGAATTCCAATAGGTTTCCAGTTATTTGGGTCATTAAAAGCGGTATTTGTTCCATCCCATACTTTTGAATTATTAGTAACAGGAATAGTTTTTACCAATGGGCAACCGTTAGTTAGCGTTGAAGTAACATTAATGTCAAAAGAAGGTTGCACAAGTAATGATAAATTAGGAACTATATAAACCCTATCAATTGATGTACCAGCAACATAAGGTGTATTCATTGCTGCATCCGTAAAAACAGAGATATCAGAACCTGACCATGAGTAGGAAGCCTCTAATGTTTTAGAACCATAAATTTGAATATCGTCAACCGCAACACCGTCTCGCCAGCCATTGGAATAGTATCGTATTCTGAATTTTAAATCGGTTTGATTGATGTATGCGCTTAAATCGACTGTTTCCGTTGCGAAGTTTCCTGGAGTTCCAACATCTGAAGTATAAACTCGAGGTGTGGCCAATGACGTATAAGTAGTTCCGCCGTTGGTTGACACTTCTACAGAAACATATTCTGCGGTTGGTCCAACACCATCATTATTATACCTTGAGAAATACATTCTAAATTTCATTGTGAGATTTTGAAAATCAGTTGTATTAATAGAATTTCGCAATACTAAACCATGGTCAATTGTATATCCAGGACCTACGTCAGAATTACTAAAAACAAACTTATCAGTCCCGTAACCAGAAGAAATAGCCGGTACCCATGAATCTTCTCCATCAACAGGTACAAAAGGACTGGCCTTACTTTCCCATCTTGAAATTTGGTTGATTGAACCACCATTATTGACGATATTGGTATTAGCAAAAGCAGAAGCTCCAAGATTACCAACGTCAAAATTCTCATCGACTAAATAAACTGTTTCTAAATCGTCATCGGCGGACACTTCAATTGGTGTAGAATCTCCACAAGCCACAGGTGAAGCTGGTGAAAAAGTCACATCGGGAACTTCCTTGACGGTCGCAACAACTGCTCTTCTGATTTGCGTTTCACAAGTTCCGTTAAACGCCGCAACATAATAAGTTGTGGTGGCAGAAATCGATGGTGTGTTGAAGGTTGTCGATCCAGATACGTTTGCACTCGTTAGTGGTGTACCTCCAGTTGCCGAAGTGTACCATCTAAATTCGGTAATTCCCGAAGAAACTGTTGAGGCTTGTAAAATTACAGAGCCCGTTCCACATCTTTCGCCTTTGGTTACGGTTTCAATATCTGCAAGACACCTTGTTACTAAAGTAAATAAATAATCTTCAGCTTCCCCTTCTTCATCAAGTGAATCAAGGAATGGTTCGCATGGACTAAAGTCGTAATCGTAAGCATAATCCCACCCGTCATAATATGTGTAATTTCTGATACGGATTCTGTAATCTCCAGCTGCAGCAGAAGCAGGAACTACGAAACCAAATGTTGTAGATGTCAAGCCAATCACAGAATCAAAAATTTCCTCACCGGTATCAGTGAAATCACCATCTTTGTTCCAATCTACCCATGCTTTAATGCGAGATCCGTAATTTGATTGTACATAGACATTGATTGCTTCCTGCTGAATCTGTATAGCTTTGTTCGCCAAACCTGTAAAGTTTTGATATCCCGCAGGTGAGGAAGAATAAGTACTGGTATTGGTTACATCATTTAAGGTTCCAAGGAAAGATACTCTGTTTATATAAGTCCACGAAGGCGATTCCGTTGACGGAACACAATAAGCCAACGATGTTACCACAGTTGCATTTGAGGACGTATTTGTTGCCCCTCCATTGGCACAAGTGGTAACAAGTCTATAATAAGTGGTAGTTTCTGTTGCAACAGCGGTTGTAGTGTAAGTACTGGTTACCGCCCCCGAAATAGGTGTCCAAGTAGAACCATTTGCTGATGAATACCATTGATAGGACAATCCGGAACCAGTTGTTAAACCTGAAGCACTTAATGTAATGCTTGCGTTAACGGAAGCCGAAGCATTTGCCACACCATTCACTAAAGCTGTTCCAGCATTTGGCGTCCCTGAGCAGGGAGGTAATGTTAGAACTGTAAGTCTATAATCTTCCGCTTCACCATACGCAATATTACTACATGGATCAGGATTTAAATTATTCCACCAAGCCCTAACCCGCATTCTATAATTACCTGCAACAGTCGCGGCAGGAATCGTGATGGTTCCCGAAAAATTTGTTGCTAAAGATGTGGCGTTATACAATCTTTCGGATGTTTCGAAAATACCATTGTTATTAAAATCAACCCAAATGCTTAAACCATGGCTACCACCTTGGTAAGTTTCTGTAAAGTTTAATGTACTTCCTGCATACTGACTTGCTGAATATGTTGTATAAAAATTACCATATCCTGATCCAGATAAAAATGTTGGCGTATTGCTGATATTTGACACCCCACCAGTGGTTGAAAATCCTGAAATATAATCACTAGTATTACTTGATGTTGGCGTACAATAAGTAGAAGTAAATGTTCCCGTACCGGAATTTGCGCTACTACTCGAAGCCGTGCAAGTTACCACCAAACGCCAAGTTCTAACCACTCCAAATGCAGGCGCTGTCAAACCCGTTAATGCAACATAAGAACTTGTTGCAGTTCCTTGATTAATCCATGTTGAACCATTGTCACTATATTGCCATTGATACGTTAAACCTGAACCTGTTGAATACCCTGTGGCCGTAACGCCATAAGTTGATCCCGATGATCCCGATGACGGTGCAACGGTAACCGTACCAGCCGTTGGTGTTCCAGAACACAAAGGTGGAGCTTGTGACGTCAGTGTAATATTATCAATAGCGGCTGGAGGATTATTTGTAGTTGATCCATCATGCTTCCATTGAAAAATTAAATACCTCGTTGTACCTGCCAGACTTGTAGGTAAGGTTACCGACGCATTTTGCCATGTTGTCTGCAAATTATACCAATTGAGACCAACACGATCGGCAGATGAATTTGCTGTTCCAGCTGTCGGAAGCGTGTTTGAAACAAATACTTTTAAATTATCATAGTCAAATGTAGAACTTTCTCCACTAGCTTTCCAATAAAATGATAAATTAATGATAGTTTCTCCCGCTGGAAAAGTAATAGCGCGGTACAAATGCTGTATTCTTTCTTGATTACCGGTATACGCATTTGTTACACCTCCATCATTCGATATGTAAGCAGATTTCGAACCATCGTAGAATGTGGCTGTCCCACTATACCAGGCGCCTCTACCTACACCAGACTGAACAGTTGTCCAACCCGTTAAATCTGTCTCAAATCCCCCATTATTTACTGTTGGTGAAATTAATGTTGTTTGCCCCCAAACACCGATGCTCAACATCAACAACAGCAAAGAGAAAGAATATTTTTTTGATATAGGAATCACTATTCCTAACTGTAATTTTGTTTTCATAAGCATGATAGTTTTAAATCAAATACTTACTTCAAAACACTGGTTGGGGAAACGCCGGAATTTGGAAATAATAAGCAAATTAACTATTTAACATCATTTTAATATTTTTACTAAATAAAAATCGACAAAACAACATATTTTATCGATATTAAACATCGTTTTAACTTTCTTGAAACAATTATAAGCATCATAGGTAAATGCGATAGTTTGTACATTTTTTACACTTCAACCTAAAATCTTTATGAATAATCTCTATGAATTAGTTTTTATCAAATTCGTTAACATTTTCGAGTGCTACATATGACATTTAAATTTTTTTTACATTTACCAAAAACAATTCGATGCCACATAAATCTTTGCAAATTCCACTTTCGTATGAAGAAATCCTACGCAAAGCCGAATATTTCTGTGTTTACCAAGACCGTTGCCACCAGGAAGTTTTGACAAAATTAAAATCGCTTACCACCTCACAAACAGTTATTGACAATGCAATTGTTCATTTAATCGAAAATAATTTTCTGAATGAAGAACGTTTTGCCTGCAGTTTTGCTCGTGGAAAACACCGCATTAAAAACTGGGGAAAAATCCGAATCGTGGCAGAACTAAAAGCCCGTCAAATTTCCAAATACGCCATTGACAAAGCATTAAAAGAATTTTCTCAAGAAGAATATTTTGAAACCTTTGAAAAGTTAGCAAACAAAACTTGGAACAACCTTTCGGAGCGTGATTCAGCCAAGAAAAAAGCAAAATTTACCGCCGCATTACTTCGTAAAGGGTACGAAAGTCATTTGGTTTTTGATAAACTGAACGAACTAATGTCGTAAATTCTAATTAGAAAAATCCAAAATCCAAAATTTCGCCTGAGATTATTGGATTAAAAGATTTTTCAACATCAATGACAATTTCAAAACAGGTATCAAAAACAATCCTTAAATCCGTGACAAAAAACAATAATCGCTGTCAACTTGAAACTTGAAACTTGAAACCTTTTCCTTTCCTCTTTAATCTTTCGACTAAAAAAATTATCTTTGCGGCTTAATTCAAAAAATCGAAATGAACAAATTGCTCATTGTCGGAACTGTAGCTTTCGACGCCATAGAAACTCCCTTCGGAAAAACTGATAAAATTTTAGGTGGTGCCGGAACTTATATAGGACTTTCCGCTTCTTTTTTTAATTTAAAATCCGCAATCGTTTCGGTGGTTGGCGACGATTTTCCGCAAGATTATCTAGATTTATTAACGTCAAAAAATATCGATATTTCTGGCTTAGAAATTGTAAAAGGAGGCAAAACTTTTTTCTGGAGTGGACGTTACCATAACGATTTGAACTCACGCGACACTTTGGACACACAATTGAATACTTTGGCAGATTTTCAGCCAAAAGTCCCTCAGAATTTTAAAGATGCTGATGTGGTGATGCTTGGAAATTTGCACCCAAATATTCAAATTAGTGTCTTGGATCAAATGGAGAAAAAACCAAAATTAGTGGTTTTAGATACCATGAATTTCTGGATGGATTGTGCCCTTCCTGAATTAAAAGAAGTGATGAAACGCATTGACGTGATTACCATTAATGATGAAGAAGCACGTCAACTTTCGGGCGAATATTCGTTAGTAAAAGCGGCGGCAAAAATTCATGAAATGGGACCAAAATATGTGGTGATTAAAAAGGGCGAACACGGAGCGCTTTTATTCCACAATAGCGAAGTATTTTTTGCACCAGCACTTCCGCTTGAGGAAGTTTTCGACCCAACTGGAGCAGGAGATACCTTTGCAGGCGGTTTTGCAGGATTTATTACGCAAAGCGAAAATATTTCTTTCGAAAATATGAAAAATGCCATCATATACGGTTCTAATTTAGCATCGTTCTGCGTAGAAAAATTTGGAACAGAAAGAATGGCCAAACTCGAAAAATCTGAAGTAAATAAAAGACTAAAACAATTCAAATCGCTCACACAATTTGACATTGTTTTGGAAGATTAACGAAAAATTAAAGCCTCATTGTGAGGCTTTTTTATTAAATTTAACTGGTCTCAAAATGTATCTTTGATACGAAAATTGACAAATTACCACCACAAAAAATACCCGAATTTATTTCGGTAACAACAACACAACAACATTATGAGTGACGCAATTAAACACGAATGTGGCATTGCCCTTCTTCGGCTAAAAAAACCGCTAGAATTTTATAAAGAAAAATACGGCTCTGCTTTCTACGGAATCCAGAAAATGTATTTGTTGATGGAAAAACAACACAATCGTGGACAAGATGGTGCCGGTTTTGCCAGCATCAAACTTGATGTGGAAGCGGGTGAACGTTATATCAGCAGAGTTCGTTCCAATCATCAGCAACCTATTCAAGATATTTTTGCACAAATCAATTCGAGAATTTCAGAGGAATTATCACAACATCCTGAATATCAAGATGATGTTACCTCGCAAAAACGCAACATTCCATACATTGGTGAACTTTTTTTAGGTCATGTTCGTTATGGTACTTTTGGCAAAAATAGTATCGAAAGCGTCCATCCTTTTCTACGTCAGAACAATTGGATGCACCGAAACCTCATCGTGGCAGGAAATTTTAACATGACCAATGTAAAAGAACTTTTCGACAGTTTAGTAGAGTTAGGTCAACATCCAAAAGAAATGGCGGATACCGTGACGGTGATGGAAAAAATTGGTCATTTTCTCGATGAAGAAGTAACTGATTTATATTTAGATTGTAAAAACGAAGGCTTGTCTAAGCGGGAAGCTTCGCCTATCATTGCCGAAAAATTAGATGTTGCCAAAATTTTACGTCGTGCCGCAAAAGGCTGGGACGGCGGTTATGCCATGGCGGGACTTTTCGGTCACGGTGATGCCTTTGTCTTCCGTGATCCAGCGGGAATTCGTCCGGCATATTTTTATGAAGACGATGAAATTACCGTAGTGGCTTCGGAAAGACCAGTAATTCAAACGGTTTTCAATGTTCCTTTTGAAAAAGTGCAAGAATTAAATCCGGGTCACGCCATTATCATTAAAAAAAATGGAAACGTTTCAATTGATCAAATTTTAATGCCAACAATTAAAAAAGCATGTTCTTTTGAACGAATTTATTTTTCTCGTGGTAGTGATGCCGAAATTTATCAAGAAAGAAAAGAATTAGGCAAGCTTATTTTACCTGCTGTTCTTGAAGCCATAAATCAAGACACCGACAATACGGTATTTTCATACATTCCAAATACTGCCGAAACTTCGTTTTGCGGTATGGTTGAAGCGGCTCAGGATTTCTTGAACATGCGTAAAAATAACTTTATTCTTAACAACCGAAACACGCTTACCAAAGAATCGCTACAACAATTATTAGAAGTAAAAATTCGTACCGAAAAAGTGGCGATTAAAGATGCCAAACTCCGCACTTTCATTACCGAAGACAGCAGTAGAGACGACTTAGTGGCGCACGTTTATGACGTAACATACGGCGTAATTAAACCGGAAGATAATTTGGTAATTATAGATGACAGCATTGTTCGTGGTACAACTTTAAAGAAAAGTATTTTGAAGATGATGGATCGTTTGAATCCAAAAAAGATTGTGATTGTTTCTTCCGCTCCACAAATTCGTTATCCGGATTGTTACGGAATTGATATGGCAAAATTGGAAGGATTAATTGCTTTTCAAGCTGCTTTAGAATTGCTTAAAGAAAATAATTTATATCATATTGTTGATGAAGTTTACCAAAAAAGCAAAGCACAAGAAAATTTCAAAGATGCCGATGTGGTGAATTACGTTACCGAAATTTACGCACCTTTCACAGATCAAGAAATTTCTGATAAAATTGCAGAAATGCTTAATTCTGAAGAAATCAAAGCCGAAGTAAAAATCATCTTCCAAACCGTTGAAAATTTACACAAAGCTTGTCCGAAAAATTTAGGCGATTGGTATTTTACAGGCGATTACCCAACACCTGGCGGAAACCGTGTGGTAAACCGTGCTTTTATGAATTTTTATGAAGGCAAAGATGCCAGAGCCTATTAAAATATCACAAAAAAATGTAGTTCATCGATTATTTACGGCTTTAGTCTAAAATATTTTTTCTATCATAACTCCTTACGTACATTTGTAAGACCATAGCATTAGTAGGTTAAGTTTATGGTAGATTTGGGGCAAAAAGGGTGGAAGAAATTCCGCCTTTTTTATTTTTGATACTTTTTGTTTTTATATAAAAAAGCGCCCGAAGGCGCTTTTTGTTTTTTTATGGTTCAAGTTTATTTCTTATTAAATTTTGAAACATATCGGTTACCATCAATATCTTCAATGGTTACTACATAAACCCCAACGTCCAGATTTCCAGCATTAATCATACTTTTTGGTGAATCATCAAACGTATGCTCTAGAAGAATTTTGCCAGACATATCTACAATCGTAAATCTTTGTAAACGGATGTTACTTTGATTTTCAATAGTAAATTCGGATTCAACAGGATTCGGATAAAGTTTAAAACCGTTGACTGTAAATTGATCATTACTTAAATTATTATCGACAATTTTATAAATAATTCCTTGTGAATTGGCAGCTACGTATAATTCTCCATTGGCATCCTGTCCAAATGTGGAAAAATTATTGTTCCCTGTAAAATTATTACTGTAAGTAATAGAATTATCGGAATTAACCATACCTAAACGATTTCGGAAATAATCCGCAAAAAAGTATTTTCCGCTTAATGCTGGAAATTGCGTTCCTGTATAAACGTAACCTCCTGTTATGGATGCACCTTGACTTCGTCCATAAGTGGCAACGGGAGAAACCAAACTACTTTGCGGAGGACAACCTGTACTATTGTAAACGGCATTTCCTTCATAACAACGCCAGCCATAATTTAATCCTGGAAGCGTGCTACTTACGCGATTAATTTCTTCAAAAGCATTTTGTCCTACATCAGCAATCCAAAGTTCGCCATTGCTTCTATTAAAAGAGAATTTCCATGGATTTCTGAGCCCGATTGCCCAAATTTCATCTGCTCCTGGAATTGATCCAGCGTAAGGATTATCTGCAGGAATAGCATACGGAGCACCGCCATCTACATCAAGGCGAAGCATTTTTCCTAATAATAAATTAATATTTTGAGCCCTATTGTTTGTATCTCCAGCTCCACCTCCGTCACCCATTCCAATATACAAATAACCGTCAGGACCAAATTTTATTGTTCCTCCATTGTGATTGGATTCCGGTTGGTTAATCGTTATAATCGTAGAAGCTGTTGCGGGATTAGCCACATCGGGATTAGTGGTAGAAACTGAATATCTTGCTATTACAGTATTTCCTGAAGTATTGGTATAATTCACATAAAAATAGCCATTTGTAGCATAATTAGGATGAAATGCTAATCCTAACAAACCTCGCTCTCCACCAGAAGAAACTAATGAAGTAATGTTTAAAAAAGGTGTACTATTAGTGTTACCATCAGGATTGAGTACTTTAATTCTTCCTGCTTGCTCTACTACAAATAATCGTGCATCTCCTGCCGAAGCAATATCAACTGGGTTTGTAAATCCAGTGGCGAACGTCACAATGCCAACATCTTGCGCCGAATTTCGGAACGGACATAAAAGCATATAAAATAAAATAAGTAATGTTAATTTCATAGCAGTGAATTTTTTTGTTCTGTATAAAATTAACAAATTAAATGCAAACATATTGCTAAATAAACACTTATAATTTCAAAATATCTCTTAAAATTAAAACATTTTTTACTAACTTATAGCGGATTGTCCGTTTTCCCGGCTTTAATTTTCTCTTCTACCAATGCTTTATCTTCGTAATCAGCAACCATTTTGTCTTCCTCATCTTCGCTAGCTAGAGTAAGACAAATACTTATAGGGAAATGATCAGAATTGATGTTTTCTTCCACTTTCATATCTACTAGCCTAAAATGGCTGCTTACAAAATAATGATCTAAGGGCCAACGAAGCAGTAAATATTTTGCATGAAAAGTGCTGTACATTCCCCGACCTCGTCGTGGATCTAAAAGTTCGCTGGTTTTTAAAAATAATTTCGTGGTATAACTCCAGGCCACATCATTCAAATCGCCAATCACCAAACAAGGTCCGTTGTGTTCTTTTGCCATTTTTCCCACCAATAAAATTTCGGCATCTCTGTCAGTAGCATGAGTATTTTCCTGAGGAACTGGTGGCGTGGGATGCAATCCATAAATGCGAACAAGTTGGTTATCAAATTCGACATCTGCAATAATTGACGGAACTTCTTCATCAATCAAATAATTAATTTCTTGGTTTTTAATCGGTAATTTACTGTAAAACAAAAGTCCATAAGTATTTTCCAGTGGAATTTCAATGGAGTACGGAAAATCTTCCCGAAGTGCTTTTACATTTTCCAACCATTTTTGATTGGTTTCCACCAAAAACACAATATCCGGATTACGCTTTTTAATCAAATTCAGCAACTTTTGGTATTCAGAATTATACTGATAAATATTGGCAACCAAAAAATTAATAGTTTTTTTGCCTTGAGGCGAAACCTTATCAATCATGTTTTTTCCCAAAACTGTAAACGGAATAATAAGATATAACAAATAAAAAAATGCCACTGCCAAAATTCCTATTGTGCAAAGTACCACCCAATTTTCTGTATTTCGGAAATAGATAATCCAGCATGCTAAAATGCCACCGATAATCGTTAATTTTTGTAACCTTGGATAATCAAAAATCCGGAAAGCCCAAAAATCTTTCTTGACAAATGGAATCAAAACCGATAGTATAGCCAGTGAGGAGAATAGATACAGAATGATTTTTAGCGTTGCCATTTCTTTTGTTTGTCTGATTAAAGATAAAACACAGATTCATACCAAACAAATTAAGTTTCCGCCATTTTTTTCTAAAAATCAAACTCATCATCTACTAAAAGCGAATCAACAGCGGTAGAATCAGGTATTTTTATCCGAAGATACGAACGAGCTGGACCTATAATTTCTACCGGAAAATCTTTTTGCAGTGTATCTTCGGGAATTAAAACACCACGACGCATCATAAGATTCGTGAGATAATCATTTCTTTTTTGTGCCGATGCGCGAAGTTTTCCAGTTTCGTCAAATTGCCAGGCAAAACTTTTCGGACGCGGAACGATGCTTGCCAAAAAAAGAGATTCATTGAGGTTTAACTGTAATGGTGATTTGCCAAAATAAAAATAAGCAGCTTCGCCAATTCCGTAAACATTTGGTCCCCATTCAATAATATTGAAATACACTTCCAGCATGCGTTCTTTGCTGACAATTCGGTTATTTTCAAGGATGTAAACGAGCAAAATTTCTTCTAATTTTCGCGAAAGTGTTTTGTCTCTGGTTAAAAAAACATTTTTTACCAATTGCATACTTATGGTACTTGCGCCACGCGAAAAACGTTTGGTTTTGATATTTTTAATAATGGATTGTTTGAACGCTTCGTTAATAAAACCACGATGCGAAAAAAACGATGGGTCTTCTGTGGTTAAAACCGACTTGCGGATGTAAGGCGAAATTTCGTCAAGTCGGGTAAAATTCGGATTTCTTACCCCAACTTCTATTTGCCTTTGGCGAACCCCATTGATGATAGCACTGTAAGCAAATTCGCCGTTGAGTTTTGCCAGGTTGGCTTCGCCATACTTTGTAATTTTTAAATTTTCTTTTTGCAAATTACTATCAAAAATCAAAGCTTTAGGATTTTTTTTGTCATAATGAAAATCAAGCGAATAACTGAAGTTTCCTTCGGCTTGCATGCCTACAAAATTGGTAAAAAGTCCTTGCGGAAGCGACTCAATAAAAGCCTGAGCCGTCATCTTTGGGATTTTTATTTTCATCGCAAAAATCTCGTTTTTTTCTTCTTTTAATTTTTGATAGAAAACAAATGGCCTGACTTTGATATTATTCAATTTTGCCGAGGAAGTGCTATCAATGGCTACAAAATCTTTACCAAATAAAAAACGGTAATCAAAATGTGCATTGTTGATAACCACATCTTTATTAGCAATTTTTGGATGGTTTACCGTAAAATTTCGGATGGAAGTAAAACCGTCAACGTACAATTCGCCTCCGTCCATTTCAATATTCGAAACATTTAGCCGAATGGAATCAAAACCGGCTTTTAAATTATACCGTTCATCAATGTATGGCACCCGAATTTTTCCCGTATCGACATTAAAAAACCGAAGATCCGTTTGTTTGTTTCGTGGATCGGCAAAGCCTTTAATTTTCCAGGTTTGATTAAAATTATCCGCTGTAACTTTAATGCTAGTTTCCAGTTGTTTATCTGCCAAAATTAATTTGCTCATGTCTAATCGGACTTTTCGACCCATATCTTCCACCCGAAGCGAAACATTTTGCAAATTCATGTCCGTTGGCACTAAATTTAGCACTTGATTTAAAATTCGGTAAGCGCGTTTGGCATAATTGGTTTCCACATTTGTGGTGTCAACGTCTTTATTTTTTTTGAGAAAAGCATCAAAGTTTTTGCCTTTTTCGTTTCGAACCAATTGCACATAACCATCGTTTACAAACAAAGTCCCGAGTTGTATGTCAGCCGTTAATAATTTCCAAAAATTGATATTGGTTTTAATATTTTTGGCGCTAAAAAGTGTATCCGCGTTATTGGGAACTAAAGAAATATTATCAAAGGAAATACCCGAAAATCCTTCAAATTCAGCGTTTTCAATTACTAATTTGCTATCATAATCGTTTTTAATTTTTGCGGAAGCTTTTTCTATGGCTTTATCCAAAAAAGATTCGCGGAAGAAAAAAAGCGTTGCAACGCCTAAAAAAAGAATGACGGCAAATATTTTGAGTACAAATATTATTTTTTGCTTTTTGGTTTTCATTTGAAAGGATAACTATTCACAAATATAGACCATTTTCAATAACCTAAAGATTAAATTATCCAAACAATTCTGCCGCCACATCTTCAATTTTTGAAACCAATCGCACTTTGATTCCCGCATTTTTCACGGTTATTTTATTGTATTTGGAGACAAAAATCGTGGAAAATCCTAATTTTTCGGCTTCGAGAATGCGTTGGTCCACACGATTTACCGGACGAATTTCCCCTGAAAGTCCAACTTCACCAGCAAAACAAAAATCTTTCCCAACCGGAATGTCTTCGTTTGAAGATAAAATGGAAGCGACAACTGCCAAATCAATTGCCGGGTCATCAACCGAAATGCCGCCAGTGATGTTGAGAAAAACGTCTTTTGCCCCTAATCTAAATCCGGCTCTTTTTTCCAAAACTGCCAAAATCATGTTGAGTCTTTTAGCATTGTAACCTGTAGTGCTTCGTTGTGGTGTTCCATAAACCGCGGTGGAAACTAATGCCTGAATTTCAATCATAATCGGCCGCATTCCTTCCATGGTGGTGGCAATTGCGGTTCCGGAAAGTTCTTCTTCTTTGTGAGAAATTAAAATTTCCGAAGGATTCGAAACTTCTCTCAAACCTGTACCTTGCATTTCATAAATTCCGAGTTCGGAGGTGGAACCAAAGCGGTTTTTTAACGAACGTAGAATTCTGTAAATGTGATTTCTATCGCCTTCAAATTGTAAAACGGTATCGACCATATGTTCCAAAATTTTTGGTCCGGCAATGGTTCCATCTTTTGTAATATGACCAATTAAAATCACGGGAATATTGGTTTCTTTTGCAAATTTTATGAGTTCTGCCGTACATTCCCGAATTTGCGAAATGCTGCCTGCCGATGATTCGATGTAATCCGTTTGTAAGGTTTGGATAGAATCGATTATGACAATTTCTGGCTGAATGGTTTCAATTTGCCTGAAAATATTTTGGGTTTTAGTTTCGGTTAAAATGTAGCAATTGTCGTTTAGCGGATTAATCCTTTCGGCCCGCATTTTTATTTGTTTCTGACTTTCTTCACCTGAAACATATAAAGTTTTGTAAGGTAATTTAAGCGAAATTTGAAGCAATAATGTACTTTTCCCAATTCCGGGTTCGCCGCCCAAAAGTATTAACGAACCGGGAACAATCCCGCCACCTAAAACGCGATTGAGTTCGCCGTCTTTAGTATCTAACCGAATTTCTTCAGTACTATCAATTTCGTGAATTCGAAGAGGTTTTGGTACCCGTTTTGAGTCGAAAATTTCAGTGGATTTCCACGCTTTTTTTTCTTCTTTTTGAACGATTTCTTCGGCAATGGTGTTCCATTCTTTGCAAGCATTGCATTGTCCTTGCCATTTAGAATATTGAGTGCCGCAATTTTGGCAATAAAAAGTGGTTTTTAGTTTTGTCATCTTATTGTTTCAACTTCATTTCATTGGCTTTTTCAAGCATCATATCTCTGGTTAAATCGCCTATTTCGTTTTTGCTAAAAGCATTTTGATAATGTCTGAAAGCTTTTTTATAATCATTTTGATGTTCGTACATCATGCCTAATTGGTAATCAGCTAACATCGATTTTGGGTAATTTTTTTTAGAAATATCCGCTAGTTTTTCAAATTCTGCGTAAGCGTTATTTTTTAAAATAGCAGCTTCAATGGCTTTAAAATCGGTTAATCTTACAGGCATTTTAATCCCTAAAGCTTTGTCGATTCCATCGTATTTTGTAACCAAATAATCTACATAACCACCATTTAATTTCACAATTTTTTCCTGAAATTCACTGGTAGATATGGGTTGATAAACACTAAAAATATGGTATAATGAATTAGGAATAGCGTGTAAAACGAGTGAATAATGAGACGCATTTTTAAAATCATCTAATTGATATTTTAGGTTCTCGTTTGTTGTTACTTTAATTGCTGAATCCAAGGCTTCCACGTTTTTGCGAATTCTTTTTACGTCACCATCTGCCGTAGCTTGATAATAAAAAATGGGCGTTTTGGCTACAGAAAGTCTTTGCGAAATTCGCTCTGGCATTTGGTCTTCCATTTCCGGACTTAACGAAATGTAAGCGTTAAAAAGCGGTTGGTCTTTGTAAAGAAAAAAATTGATAAAACCGGCGGTAGTGTCATGTCCGGCAATAATTCTGAAAGGAGCTACACGGTATTTTTTTTCAATAGCTGGCAACAATTCTGCTCCAATAAATTCGAAAAAGTTAGCGCCAGAACCTTCCGGCAAACCGGTTTCGGAACTAAATGCGCTGTCATCAAATCTTTCTCCATTGGCATTTTGATGAATTCCTACGACAATCATTGGCGGCAAATCATCCCAATAATTAGCATAAGAAAGCGCTCCTGAAAATGCGTCAAATAAATATTCGGCGTCTAAAACTACTAAAATCGGGAATTCCCTGTCGGGTTCTTTTTCATAAGCCGCAGGAAGCGAAATACTGATTTGTCTGGTTCGATTGAGTTTCGCCGAAGTCACTTCTTCGGTAGTTTTTTGAGAATGTCCGGAAATCGTAAGTATTAAGACTAAAAGCGTGTAGATTATTTTCATACCGGTTATTTTTTTTGTTGGAGAATATTTTGCGAAAGCAAGATACTTAAATTTTAGATTGAAGTTGATAAAAAGTTAGAATTAGGCTTTCGCCAAAAATTGTAATTTTTAGAACATTTTTTCGTCTTGTTGCTCGTAAAACGTATCGATGTTGAGTTTTTTTTGCGTAGATGCCATGACGGCTAATTGGTCACAACGCTCGTTTTGTGGATGATTGTTGTGGCCTTTTATCCAACGAAAATCCACTTGATGTTGGCGGTAAATTTTCAGAAAGCGTTTCCATAAATCCGGGTTTTTTTTGCCCACAAAATCTTTTTTTTCCCAACTAAAAACCCAGTTTTTTGTCACGGAATCGACCACATATTTCGAATCGGAAATCACGAGAACCTTTGTATTGGGATTTTTTAATTTTTCTAAACCCACAATCACCGCCAAAAGTTCCATGCGGTTATTGGTAGTTAATCTAAATCCTTCAAAAAATTCTTTTTTATAATTTGTGCCTACTAATTCCATCACCACGCCATAACCGCCAGGTCCTGGATTTCCTTTTGCGGCACCGTCTGTATATATGTGAACTTGGTAGGACATTTGGGATTTAGGATTTATGATATCAGATTTAGAATTCTTCGAATTTGGAATTTGGTACTTTTTTATTGGAATTTCACACAAGCAATTTCTCAATTACTTCCGGATAATGTTTGTGTTCCAATTGTAAAACTTTTTGGGCAATTTCTTCCGGGGTTTTGCAATCATTCACTAAAACTTGTGCTTGAAAAATAGTCGCTCCTTCGTCGTAATTTTCATTTACAAAATGCACTGTAATCCCGGAATATTCGTCTTTATTAGCTAAAACTGCTGTATGGACATGAATGCCGTACATGCCTTTTCCGCCATAGTTAGGCAATAATGCCGGATGGATGTTTACAATTTTATTGGGAAAATCAGTAATAATATCTGTTGGAAATTTCCATAAGTAACCTGCCAAAACAATTAAATCCGGTTTTAAAGACAAAATTTCACGATGTAACCAGCCATTTTCTACTTCATTTTGACCAAAAACATAGGTTTTGACTCCTAAATTTTCGGCTTTTTCCAAAACTTTGGCATTTTGTTTATTCGAAAAAACGGCCACTACTTCGGCAGTTAATTTTTCTTTAAAATAATTGATAATTGCAACAGTGTTAGAGCCCGAACCCGAAGCAAATACTACAATTCTTTTCATTTTGAAGGAGATTTATTGAACTACAAAAAAAAGAATAATTAGTGAGAATAGAGAAAAAATAAACCGGTTTATGAAATATTTTTTTTAATTTAGTCCTCACATTTATTAACTAAAATGTGGTTTTAAAATAAAGTTTTTTATTTTTGCCAACAATTAAAATTCAAAAATTAAAAAATTATGTCAGACATTGCATCAAGAGTTAAAGCGATTATCGTAGACAAATTAGGAGTTGACGAAAACGAAGTTGTAACAGAAGCGAGCTTCACTAACGATTTAGGAGCTGATTCATTAGACACTGTTGAGCTTATCATGGAATTTGAGAAAGAATTTGACATCCAGATCCCAGATGATCAAGCAGAAAACATTGCTACTGTAGGTCAAGCAATCTCTTACATAGAAGACGCCAAAAAATAATAACAGCTTAATCCCGTGACAACTTATGTTTTCACGGGAGTTGTTATTTTTAGGATCAATTTTTATTGATTGTAACATCAAGTAAGATATTTATGTAATGCCCCTGTCTTTTTTTTACGCCTTAAGAAAAGCAAGGGTATTTTTTATATTATTCAAAATAAAAATAATTCGAGTATGAAGTTAAGAAGAGTTGTGGTAACAGGTTTAGGTGCCTTAACACCCATTGGAAACACGGTTCAAGAATATTGGGACGGACTAATCAATGGTGTTAGCGGTGCAGCTCCGATTACTTATTTCGATACTACACATTTCAAAACTAAATTTGCCTGCGAGCTAAAAAATTTCAATGCAGAAGATTTTATTGATCGCAAAGAAGCCCGTAAAATGGACCGTTATGCTCAATATGCCATTGTTTCTTCGGATGAAGCAGTACGTGATGCAGATTTTAATCTTGAAAAATTAGACAAAGACAGAGTTGGCGTAATTTGGGGATCCGGAATTGGTGGTTTAGAAACATTCCAGCAAGAAGTAATGGATTTCACCAAAGGAAACGGAATGCCAAAATTCAATCCGTTTTTTATTCCAAAAATGATTGCCGATATTGCAGGAGGACACATTTCCATTAAATATGGTTTTAGGGGCCCAAATTTTACCACGGTTTCTGCTTGTGCTTCTTCTACGAATGCTTTAATCGATGCTTTTAACTACATCAGATTAGGTCAAGCCGATGTAATGGTTACCGGAGGTTCAGAAGCTGCCGTAACTATTGCCGGAATGGGCGGTTTTAACGCAATGCATGCGCTTTCAACCCGAAATGATGATCCAAAAACAGCTTCAAGACCAATGGACAAAGACCGTGAAGGTTTTGTTTTAGGTGAAGGTGCTGGCGCTTTAATTTTAGAAGAATACGAACATGCGGTTGCTAGAGGCGCAAAAATTTATTGCGAAATTGGCGGTGGCGGAATGTCGGCAGATGCACATCACATTACAGCTCCACATCCGGAAGGTTTTGGCGCCAGAAACGTAATGTTAAACTGCTTGAGAGATGCCGAATTAAGTCCGCAAGATGTTGATGGTGTGAATATGCACGGAACTTCGACACCTTTAGGAGATATTGCAGAATCTAAAGCCATTCAACATGTTTTTGGAGATCACGCTTACAACCTAAATTTGAATTCTACTAAGTCAATGACAGGACATTTGCTTGGTGCTGCAGGAGCAATCGAAACAATCGCTTCCATTCTTTCTATCAAACATGGAATTGTGCCGCCAACCATCAACCATTTTACTGACGACGAAAACATCGATTCTAAATTAAATTTCACGTTCAACAAAGCGCAAAAACGCGACATGAATGTTGTAATGAGTAATACTTTTGGATTTGGTGGTCACAACGCTTGCGTTTTGGTTAAAAAATTAGATTTATAATTCACTGATGCGTATTATCAGAAAAATATTTAAAAACTCCCGTTCTGAAGAAGACGGGATTTTTTTTAATGAAATTCAAAAAATATTAGGTTTTGCCCCACAAAATCTGGAATGTTACCGCCGCGCTTTTACCCATAGATCTTCAAATAAAACAGATTCTAAAGGAAATCCGCTTAACTACGAACGCCTTGAATTTTTAGGCGATGCCATGTTGAGTTCCGTAATTGCAGCACATTTATTCAATGAAGTGCCAACTGGTGACGAAGGTTATTTGACCAAAATGCGCTCGAAAATCGTGAGTCGGGAACACTTGAACGAATTAGGTCGTGATTTGGACCTCATCCGGTTTATCGACAGCAAAGTTCCCACGCAACATTTTGGGGAAAACATCCACGGCAATATATTTGAAGCCTTGGTTGGCGCGATTTATCTTGACAGAGGTTATGTTTACTGCGAAAAATTCATCCGCAAAAGAGTCATCGTTCCTTACGTGGATATTTCTCGTTTGGAGGGAAAAATCACCAGTTACAAAAGTTTGTTGATTGAATGGTGCCAAAAAGAAAAGAAGGTTTTTAATTACGATGTTTTTGAAGATAACGGAGCCGATGGCCAAAAACATTTTGGCGTAAAATTGTCGATTGACAAAAAAGTGGTGGCAAAAGCCAGAGCAACCTCTAAAAAGAAAGCCGAAGAAATTGCTTCCAAAAGGGCTTATTTTGCTTTTCAGGAGCGGATTGATAATAAGTAATTTTATTTCGAAATCATTTCTGAATCATTTTTGGCAAAATCATTACTTTCCTGATTTTATTTCTTGACAAAAAAACAGAAATCCTTAAAACTCAATCGTTTTCGTTGATAAATTAACGTTAAGCAATCTATTTATTGTAGAATTGCTGAAAATTAATAAGTATCTTTACGACTTATTTAATTTTAAACATGGGTACGTTAAAGCTAAATCTCGGCGAGTTTGATCAGGTAGATTATACTTTAATTGCGATTCATACCACTTTAGAAGATTTTCGACTGGCGTATTTCATCAACTCCCAATTACCTATTCTTTTAAAAAAATGCGGTAACGACATCAAGCTGAAAAATAAAGAAGGCGAAGCAGCGTTTTCTCATTTTAGTTATGATGATGTTCAAAAAGATATGTTTTGGAGTTTGGTAGAAAACACGAAAAACGTAGCGGTTTCTGCCTTGGCAAGCAATACACTTTTTGCCGATGATGAAACAGCCGATAACGTGAAAATTCATCTTTTGCCTGAGCTAAAAAAAGTGGATTATTTTTTAAAAATTGAAAATACCGATGATTATTTCAACCCGGAAGAAATCGTCAAAAAACTAAAACAAATAGACTGGATTTCGGCGGCTTATGAAGTAGATGCCGAAAAAATAAAATCGAAAAACAACTTAATTTTCTAATATGTTGACAAGAAAAAAAACGAAAATTGTAGCCACACTCGGACCCGCATGTAGTACCAAACCTGTTTTGAAAGACATGATTGAAGCTGGTGTGAACGTTTTCAGAATCAATTTTTCCCATGCAGATTATGCTGATGTGAAGGCCAGAATCGACATGATTCGTGAATTAAAT
This sequence comes from Flavobacterium ichthyis, assembly GCF_009915155.1. Classification (GTDB taxonomy): domain Bacteria; phylum Bacteroidota; class Bacteroidia; order Flavobacteriales; family Flavobacteriaceae; genus Flavobacterium; species Flavobacterium ichthyis. The sequence goes on from NZ_JAABLM010000005.1 coordinate 180,626, forward strand.
GACGAATTTGGTTATAACACTGCAATTTTAGCCGATTTGCAAGGTCCTAAACTTCGTGTAGGGGTGATGAAAGAAGACGTGGTGGTTGCTCCAGGTGACATTATTACGTTTACCACTGCAGAAGATATTTTGGGAACTGCAGAACGCGTTTACATGAATTACAAACAATTTCCTTCGGATGTGAATCCGGGTGAGCGAATCCTGCTTGACGATGGGAAATTAATTTTTCAAGTGATTGAAACAGACCGTAATACTGAGGTAAAAACCGTTGTGGTACAAGGTGGTCCGTTAAAATCTAAAAAAGGCGTAAACTTGCCCAATACCAAAGTTTCATTGCCTGCTTTAACTCAAAAGGATATTAAAGACGCCATTTTTGCCATTGAAAATCAAGTAGATTGGATTGCACTTTCTTTCGTGAGAACCGCAGAAGATTTGATGGAATTACAAGATTTGATTTCAAAACATTCTGACCATAAAATTCCAATTGTGGCCAAAATTGAAAAACCGGAAGGCGTTGAAAACATTGATAAAATTGTTGCTTTTTGCGATGGTTTGATGGTAGCTCGTGGTGATTTAGGGGTAGAAATTCCGGCACAAGAAGTTCCGTTGATTCAGAAAAAATTGGTACAACGTGCTAAAACAGCCAGAATTCCGGTAATTATTGCTACGCAAATGATGGAAACGATGATTACCAGCTTAACGCCAACACGTGCTGAAGTGAACGACGTGGCAAACTCGGTGATGGATGGTGCAGATGCTGTGATGTTATCGGGAGAAACATCTGTAGGAAATTATCCGGTTCAAGTAATTGAAAAAATGTCGCAAATTATTGAGGCAGTTGAAGATTCGCCGTTAATCCAAGTTCCGCAAAATGTTCCGCAAGTGAGAACGAAACGTTTTATTACCAAATCGATTTGTTACCACGCCGCTTCGATGGCCAATGTGATTAAAGCAAAAGCCATTTGTACGTTGACTAATAGTGGTTACACGGCATTCCAGATTTCGGCGTGGAGACCACAGTCACACATTTTAGTATTTACTTCAAATAAAAAAATCCTGACGCAAATGAACTTGCTTTGGGGTGTGCATTCTTTTTATTACGATAAATTTGTAAGCACGGACGATACCGTAACTGACGTAAACGAGATTGCCCGTGAAAAAGGTTTCGTGGAAAAAGGCGATTTCTTGATCAATCTTGCCGCAATGCCGGTGGTTGATAAAGGAATGGTGAATACACTTCGTGTATCGGAAATGGAATAATCTTTCATAATAATATTTGTAAGAAATCCGCTGTTTGACGACAGCGGATTTTTTTATTTTGTTCAGGGGTTTTAATTATATTTGTGTCCGGATGACGGAAGATTACAAGTGTAAAAATGGTTTTCTTCTTAGCCCCGATGTAAGGGAAAAGCCTTTTGTGCCGCCGATTTTTCGGCACAAAAGCTTTGGAAAAGCAGCGGGAAAATGGATTACTGAAATGCCCGAACCATCCGCTCCTCAACAATAAATCAAACCTTAAAACACATATCAAACATGAAATTTAAATCGAACAATCCGTTTTTAGGAAACAAAAATTTTGCGGGAAAAGCCGTGACCCGAACCGCAGATGCGGAAAATGCCGAGTGGATCTCTTATGGCGAAGAAATGACAATTTCCGGCACAATCAACAAAACTTTTTTGATGCTGGTGCTGTTGTTGATGTCGGCCACGGTGATTTGGACGATGTCTTTTAACGGTTATAACACCATGATTTTTGCCATTGGAGGTGCAATTGCAGGACTGGTTTTGGTGTTGATTTCGGCATTTAAACCACAACTTTCTCCGTATTTAGCTCCTGCTTATGCGGTGGTGGAAGGACTTTTTATTGGAGGACTTTCGGCAGTTTTTGAAGCTATGTATCCGGGAATTGTGATTCAGGCGGTTGGGGCAACTTTTGTCACTTTCTTAGTTTGCTTGGGATTGTACAAATATAAAATTGTAAAGGTTACGGAACAGTTTAAATCGATAGTGATTGCGGCTACTTTGGCGGTGGCAACGTATTATTTAATTGCGTGGCTGGTGTCGATGTTTACGAGTTTTACGCCTGTTCATCACGGCAATTCGTTGATGGGAATTGGGATTAACCTGGTGGTAATTGTGATTGCGGCACTCAATTTATTTTTGGATTTTGACATGATTGAAAAAGGTGCCGAACGCCGTCAGCCGAAATTCATGGAGTGGTTTGGTGCAATGGGATTGATGATTACGCTGGTGTGGTTGTACATTGAATTTTTGCGTTTGTTGGCAAAATTTTCGAGTAGGGATTGATTTTTTCAGATAATAGATAAAAAGGTCGGCAATTGCTGGCCTTTTTTTGTGGGGACACTGCAATGAATGTTGTACAAAAGGTTCATGAGTAGGCGTGAAGTAAAAATAGCTCCAATTCTTTATTTTCACAGACAAATAAGAGGGAAAATAATACTAAAAAACATCTGTTTATACGTTTTTTAACCAATTAGATAGTTTTGAACCTATCTATTTTGACCTCAACCTCTCTTTATTGCCGGCATCAATCTATACATATAATATTCGTGTCCCGCGCTAATTCTTCGCGTGGCTTATCCATAATTAGAAATTATAGTAAGCCTCAATAAGGAAAATAAACGTTAATTATGCAAAAACAGCATATTCAAGCAATCATAATAATCGTAATCTTTGCGATTGTGCTGTTTTTCAAGCTAAAGAAAAAACCAATTATCAAATTCGAGGATTCTGCTTACGAAAATATGCTGTCTGTGAGAGTCATTGTTATATTGGTCGTGGGGATTATTTTACTTGGTTTGACCTTATTTAATCAGGAATAACCAACCCTAAAAATCAAACTTTAACTGTACCGCAACGGTTTTCTTTTCTTCGGTGTTTAAACTGGCAATGGAAATCCCCAGCAACCTCACGGATTCTTTCATCTTTTCCTGAAATAATAATTCTTTGGCGGCTTCTAGAATCAGGCTTTTGTCAGCAATAAAATACGGCAAGGTTTTGCTTCGGGTTTGGAGGGTAAAATCGCTGTATTTTATTTTTAGGGTAATGGTTTTTCCGGCGATGTTGTGGCGAGAGAGTCTTTTGTGCAAGGTTTCGGCAATGTGTTCGAGCTTTTCAATCATAAATATTTCCGAAGTCAGGTTTTCGTTAAACGTATGTTCTGCTCCAACTGACTTGGCTTTGCGTTCCGATTTTACCGCACTATTGTGAACCCCACGAACCACAGAAAAATAATAAGCTCCGGATTTCCCAAAATGTTTCACCAAAAAATCCAACGGTTTTTCTTTTAAATCTTTTCCGGTAAAAATGCCCAACTGGTACATTTTTTCTACGGTAACTTTCCCCACACCATAAAATTTCCCGATAGGTAATTCCTCTAAAAAAGTAATGACCTCGTTGGGATTCACCGTTTTTTGCCCATTCGGTTTGTTGTAATCCGAAGCGACTTTGGCAATAAATTTATTAATAGAAATTCCCGCCGAAGCCGTGAGACCAACTTCCGTAAAAATGCGGTGGCGGATTTCTTGGGCAATCAACGAAGCACTCGGATTTCCCTTTTTGTTGACGGTAACATCCAGATAGGCTTCGTCAAGCGAAAGCGGTTCGACTAAATCAGTATAATCATGGAAAATGGCGTGGATTTTTCGGGAAATTTCTTTGTAACGTTCAAATCTGGGTTTGACAAATATAAGATGCGGACAATTTTTTTTGGCCAAAAAACCACTCATCGCACTTCTTACTCCATATTTTCTCGCTTCGTAACTTGCCGCCGAAACAACGCCTCTAACCTCGCTTCCGCCAACAGCCACAGCTTTGCCACGCAATTCCGGATTGTCCATTTGCTCCACAGAAGCATAAAAAGCGTCCATGTCAACATGAATAATTTTTCGAAGTTCCTGCGGCTCCATCATCTTCCAAAACAAAATTTATTTCTTCGTGGTTTCGGAATTATTGGGTACTAAAACCGACTTGACTTGACGTTCAAAGGGAAAGAAAAAACTGGAAGGTTTCGTTCGGAAATGTTTCCAAATGGATGCAAATACAAACCGCAATTCCGAAAGTGGAATGTTTCGTGACCGAAATGCCAAGCCTAATGACAAGGCAAAACTCATTAAGAAGTTAACCAAACCAATCACGCCAATTCCTACAATACCCCAAATCACGGTAGAAGTGGCCACCAAATAATTTGCACCATACAATCCTAAGGCCAAGTTTCCGCTGGCAAAAGTGATATGGCGAATATCTAAATTGAGTCCGAAAAATAAACCAATCGACGCGGTGGATCCCATAAAAATTCCGAACCAAAAATTAGAGATGATACCTGCCCATTTTTTTTCATAAAGTGAAGCTATCTTCATAGTTTTTACTTTTCCAAAACGACGTTTTAGCCAAGGATGTTCTTGAATGCGGTAATAAACATGATGATGTTTGTCGCGGTTGGCAACGCTTCCCGAGATAATTCCGGATAAAAACAAAAAGATTCCTGCAATTGCCGCGTGAAACATCGCAGCAGAATGTATCGGACTCAAATCTGTTAATAATTTGTGCCATTTTGCGGCAGCGATATTATAGGCAAAAATAATGTCAATCAACCAAATTCCTAATAAAGCCACGGGAAACGCCATGATCACATTTCCTACAAATGCTATAAATTGCGAGCGAAATACTCGGGCAAAAAGTACTGCAAAGGCTTCGTGTTTTTCGCTATCATTGCCTTTTTTCTTGATACCTTTTTCTAAGGCACTTACCAAAGCTGTCGCTGTCATGGCAGGTTGTTTGGTAGCCAAAGTAAATCCACAAAGGTAAATGGCTATGAAACCCACCGAATAATTCAGGCTGTATAAAAATGCATGTCCAAAGGAACTGGTTTCAATTTTGCCCAACAAAACTTTTATAATACATAAAATTCCTACGATTAATCCACCCCCTAAAGCGGCACGGAACATTTTTAAATATTCCATACGGGATTCGGTGATGTATTTTTCGCCTGTTTTTGCAGTATGTTGGGTAATTTCGTATGACAATAATTGGGTACTTTCGTTCACTAAATCACGAACATCGTTTTTGTAACAATTATACTTAATGAGTTTCAATGCCAAATTGATGGTGTGAAGTTTTTTGGTTTCTTCACGATCTATTACCAACAACGGAATCAATACTTGCAAACGATATAATTGTTGGCGAATTCTCAATAAATTTTGGTTTACCCGAAGTGAAATCCCGTATTTAGTAGAATTAGTGAAAGCTTTTTGTACGAAATCAGTACATTGCTTATGCAAAATGAGCAATTGTTTATAGCTTAAATCAGATGAATTGATGTAATGCGATGCTCCTGTTTTTCTAATGGCGTCACCTACTTGGTGTAATTCTTTTTCAAATGCTGTAAATGGGCTTTCAAAATTATCATATTCCGGAACCATTTTAATCACGTCAGTTTCCATCGCTCTACCCGAAATTCTTTGGGTAATGATGTTCATAGCATGCAACATTTCGGAAAGTGGTGATTGTTCGGCGACGGATTCGTAAAGGTCACCAAAGGTCATCAAATCAAAAAATTCTTCGAGTTGTATGATGGGAATTTTATTCACCCAAACCGCATCCGTACTCTTATAAAACACCTGATTGAGTACGTATTCTAACGAATCTTTTTGTGGTTGATGCGGTAAAAATTTCGAAAAAAGTCTTTTCCTGATTTCAAAAATAAAATCCACGTCGCGCAGGATTCCGGCATCTGCCAAAAATTTGTTGAAACGTTTACCTTGCAACAATTTTTTAATATAATAGGAAAGCTGAAGCCTGATAAAATCATTGTCGCGCAAAAAATCGTTTAAAAAATGCAAATGCACCATTTTTACATTTTTCACGTTATCCGGACGAATAATTTCTACCAATTTTACCAAAAGTTCTAACTCATCTTCGGTTTGTGTCCAAAGCTGGCTTTCATCGAAATAGTGAATTAAAAATGTATCAATTGAGAACTGAGGTCTCTTCTTTTTGAACTTCATAAACTTTCGGGGTAAACTTATGTGTAAATGTACAAATTGACTTTATTTTTTTTCCTACTTTAGGGCATAAAATTTATACAAATGCAGGAAATTGAACGCAAATTCTTGGTCAAAGACAACTCCTTCAAAACAAATGCGTTAAAAGCCACCGCAATTGCGCAAGGCTATTTATCAACACATCCTGAACGAACTGTAAGGGTAAGAATCAAAGGCAAAAAAGGATTTTTAACTATTAAAGGAAAAGGAAACCTAACCGGAACCACAAGGTTTGAATGGGAAAAAGAAATTCCAGTAGAGGAAGCCAAAATGTTATTACAATTATGCGAAAAGGGCGTCATCGAAAAAACGCGCTACGAAATTCCGGTAGGCAATCACACCTTTGAAGTTGATGAATTTTATGGTGAAAACGCAGGTTTGCTATTAGCCGAAATCGAACTTGCTCACGAGGATGAAATTTTCGAAAAACCTAATTGGCTTGGTGCAGAAGTGACCGGAAATGTTCAATATTACAATGCTTATCTTTGCCAAAACCCTTATATTACTTGGGAAATTTAAATTTATTTTTGATGAAAAACCTACTTCTTTTACTACTTTTTGCGGTTACAGGAAATGCGATTGCCCAAAGAAAAACCACAATCAATTATTTTAAAAACGATACCCTTTCGCTTGATTTAGATTTGTATTTACCTGAGAAAAAATCGGTTGCCAATTTACCGCTCATGATTTTTGTTCACGGCGGCGGATTTTCTGGTGGCGAACGGCAAAATGGCGACAGTTTTTGTAAATATCTTGCTCAAAATGGTTACGCTTCAGCGACGATTACCTATACGCTTTACGCAAAAGGAAAAAATTTTGGTTGCAATGGCAAATTGCCTGATAAGATAAAATCGTTTCAGCATGCGGCAAATGCGGTTTGGATGGCAACAGCTTATTTTTTGAAGAATGCCGAAAAACACAAAATTGACTCTGAAAAAATATTTATTTCGGGTTCAAGTGCAGGTGCCGAAGCGGTTTTGCATGCCGGTTTTTGGGATTTTAAAAAAATGAATTTATATCAATCTGTAAATATTCCGGAAGATTTTCGTTATGCCGGAATTGTTTCGGGAGCGGGGGCAATTATGGATTTGAACTTGATTACTGAAAAAAATGTGGTGCCAATGTTTTTTTTTCACGGCGATAAAGATACAGTTGTACCTTATGGAACGGCAGCTCATCACAATTGTTCAACGGATGCTTCAAACTGGTTGATGCTTTTTGGGTCGAAATCTATTTATGATCATGCGGTTTCGCTTAACGAAAATGTTTTTCTCTACACTTTTTCGGGTGGAGGTCATGGCTTTAGTGGTTGGCTTTTTGAAAAAAATCCTGCGCCAATTTTGACGTTTTTAAATGATCTGGTAGCCGGAAAAAAATTCAATGGGAAAGTTGTGGAATGATTTCGGATTTCGGATTTTGATTGGAATTTAAATTGCTACAGATTTCATGATTTAAAGGTTTTTTTGAATTTTGAAATTGTCATTGATTTCTTTTTTTTACCGCAATCCCGAAGCTTCGGGAGCAAGGATTCTCGCAAAGACGCAAAGCCGCAAAGTTTTTTGGAATTTATTTATTGAAATTTCCTTCTTGATTGGAAATTGGGATTTTTAAAATTGGAATTTATTGATAATTTTTTACCGCAATCCCGAAGCTTCGGGAGCAAGGATTCTCGCAAAGGCGCAAAGCCGCAAAGTTTTTTGGAATTTATTTATTGAAATTTCCTTCTTGATTGGAATTTGGGATTTTTAAAATTGGAATTTATTGATAATTTTTTACCGCAATCCCGAAGCTTTGGGAGCAAGGATTCTCGCAAAGGCGCAAAGCCGCAAAGTTTTTTGGAATTTATTTATTCGAATTTCCTTCTTGATTGGAATTTGGGATTTTTAAAATTGGAATTTCTCTCCATTTTGGTAGCTCGCGTGAGGGATTGAGCCTTTGTTTGAGCTCGTTTTTTTGGCTCCACTTCGTTACACCAAAAAAACAGCGAGTGGCGAAAGCCCGACCTTTTGCTTCCCGACACTTCGGGGAAGCAAAAGGGCACGCCCAAAATATTTTTTGAAAAAAAACCACCAAAACACGAATGTTTGGTGGTTTTTGAACAAAAACAAAATCAATATAATTTGGCATGAACCTAAATTATTTTTTACTGCCATCCGCCGCCTAAAGCGCGGTAAAGTTGGATGATGGCATTGTATTGCTGGTATTTATTGTCGATTAAACTGAGTTCGGCGTTTAGAGCGTTGTCTTTGGCGGTCAACACTTCGAGGTAATTGGCCAAACCGTAGGTTAACAACTCGTCAGAATAATCGGCGGCTTTTTTGAGGGCGTCCACTTGCTTTTCGCGAACGGTAATTTTGTAGGTTTCGTTCTCGTAATTTGCCAAAGCGTTTGAGACTTCGTTTCCGGCATTGAGCAAGGATTGTTCGAATTGCAAATAAGCGGCTTGTTGGTTAGCTTGGGCAATTTCGTACTGACTTTTGATGCGTCGTTGGTTAAAAATCGGTTGGGTTAAACCGGTCACAATGTTGGCAAAAAGTGAGTTGGTGCTGAACCAATCTTTTAAATCGATACTTTGAAAACCTCCGGTTGCAGTGATGCGAAATGTAGGATAAAAATTACTTCTGGCAACATTGGTTTGTTCAAAAAGTGCGATTAAATTATATTCTGCCGCCACAACATCTGGACGGTTACGAAGTAAAGTGGCGGGAACGCCTAACGTAATTTTGGGTTGCAAATTTTGCGTTTCGAAAGTGCTTCTTTCCACTGGTTTTGGATTTTCGCCTAACAAAATATTGAAACTGTTTTCTAAAACAATGAGGCTGTTTTTTAAATCTGCGATGATTATTTCTGTGGCAAATTTTTGTGCTTCGGTTTGTTTTACGGCAACTTCGGTTACATTTCCGGCATCTTTTAAGGCAAAAATAGTTTCCACGCTTTCGTTGCGGTTTTGCAAGGTAGATTCGGCAATTTTAATTTGCGCATCTACGGAAAGCATTTGGTAATAAGTAGCGGCAATGTTGGCAATAAGCTGTGTTTTTACGGCTTGTTGTGCGGCAACGGTTTGCATAAAATTAGCGTTGGCTGCTCGTTTTCCGCTGCGAATTTTTCCCCAAATGTCAGCTTCCCAACCTAAATTTCCGGTAAGTTGGTATTGGTCAACATTGGTTGGACCGCCACTTCCGGCAACTAATCGACCAATTTGGGTATTTTTAGAAATTTCTTGATGTGTCCAATCTGCTCCAACGGAAAAAGTAGGTAAATACGCTGCTTTGGCTTGTCTTAACGATGCTTGTGAAGCCGCGATATTTTGCATGGCAATTTGGATGTCGAGGTTATTTTGCAATCCGTTTTTGATGTGATTTTGCAATTGCGGATCGGTAAAAATTTTGTCCCAAGAAACATCGGCTAAAGAAACTGTGTCCGTTTCTAAAACGGATGTACGGTAAAGATTTTCTGTTTTGAGTTCGGGTCTTTGGTATTCTTTGGCACTAAAACACGATTGCATCACGGCAAGCAAAGCCAAGAATAGAAACCCTTTGAATATATTAGTTTTCATAATTTTCGTTTAATGGTGAAATGGCGTTGTTTTCGTTTTCGGTTAGCGTTGGTTTTCCAGAAATTCGCTCTTGCAAACTTTGGAAAATCACAAATAAAACCGGAATGACAAATACTCCGAAAATGGTTCCTATTAGCATTCCGCCAACGGCACCCATACCAATTGATCGGTTTCCGACAGCTCCAACCCCCGAAGATAATGCCAGCGGTAATAATCCGAATATAAATGCTAACGAGGTCATCAAGATTGGTCGAAGACGTGCTTTTGCCCCTTCAATAGCAGATGCTGTCAGGTCCATTCCGTGACGTCGTCTTTGAATGGCAAATTCAACAATCAAAATGGCATTTTTAGCCAATAAACCAATCAACATGATTAAAGCTACTTGGAAATAAATATTGTTTTCGAGTCCGGTAAGCTTGATAAATCCAATAGCTCCAGCAATTCCAACGGGTAAGGATAATAATACGGACAATGGAACTAAGTAACTTTCGTATTGTGCACTTAATAAAAAATAAACGAAAATTAAACTCAAAAGGAAAACACCAATAGCTTGACTTCCGGCTAAAATTTCCTCTCTTGTCATCCCCGAAAATTCATAACCGTAGGTTTGTGGCAAATGTTGCGCGGCAACTTCCTGAATGGCTTTGATAGCATCTCCAGAACTGTAACCCGGATTGGCTTTTCCGTTCACATTCACAGCTTTTAGAAGGTTGAAACGTGCCACAGCTTCGGGTCCATAAATTCTTTTTAAATTGATAAATTGACTAATGGCAACTTGTTGTCCGTTAGCATTTCTTACAAAAATATGATTGATAGAATTTTCGTCAGCGCGATCTTCCGGTTTAGACTGAATCATCACACGGAATTGTTTTCCGAAACGGTTAAAATCAGTAGTGTACAATCCGCCGTAATATCCTTGCATTGTATTAAAAATATCCGAAATGGCTACTCCGGCATCTTTGGCTCTTTCTACGTTGATATCCATTTGATATTGCGGGAAATTCGGATTGAAATTGGTCATGGCATATTGAATTTCCGGACGGGCATTTAACGCCGCTAAAAATTCTCCTGAAACCTGACTTACTTTTTGCCAGCTATCATCGCCTTTGTCTTGAATTTTAAATTCAAATCCATCTGCCGTTCCAAATCCTTGAACACTTGGCGGTGTGAAAAACAATAATTTAGCATCTTTAAATCCGGCAGTTTTGGCAAATAATTCGCCAACGATGGCATCAACGGTTTGATTGTCATCGGTTCTTTCTGACCAATCCTTTAAACTAATAACCGAAAACGCATAAGAACCTCCGTTAACTCCATTAAGCAAACTAAAACCTACCACACTCATTCTGGCTTTAATCAAAGGCATTGATTGAAAAACCGAATCTAATTGATTGACTGCTAATTGGGTTTTTTCGAGCGTGGTTCCGGGAGGCATGGTTAAATCTGCCATGATAATTCCACGGTCTTCATTTGGAATAAATCCTGAAGGTGTGGCACGGAAAAGTAATAAAGTAATTCCGGTGAAAACGACTAATCCTACAACAGTTACCCATTTTCTTTTTACCAAAAACCCAAGCGATTTTACGTATTTGGCATTCATTTTATCGAACCCCGTGTTGAAAGCTATGAAAAATCTTTCTTTTAAATTTTTCTTTTTACCATGATGTTCTTTGTGTGGTTTTAAGAAAAGTGCACACAAAGCCGGACTCAAAGTCAAAGCGTTTACTGCCGAAATCAAAATGGAAACTGCTAAAGTGATTGCAAATTGTTGGTAAAAAACGCCCGAAGGACCACCTAAAAATGATACCGGAATAAATACCGCCGACATCACCAAAGTAATCGAAATAATCGCTCCGGTAATTTCGCTCATGGCAGAAAGCGTTGCTTCTTTCCCAGATTTGGCACCTTCGTCTAACTTGGCATGGACAGCTTCGACGACCACGATGGCATCATCGACCACTATACCAATTGCCAAAATCACAGCAAAAAGCGTTAACATATTAATCGAGAACCCGAAAAGTTGTAAGAAGAAAAATGTTCCTACAATAGCAACCGGAACCGCAATCGCCGGAATTAACGTTGATCTAAAATCTTGTAAAAACAAAAATACTACGATAAATACCAAGATAAATGCTTCAACTAGAGTGGAAATTACTTTGCTGATTGATGCGTCGAGGAAGGTTTTGGTATTAAACGGAATCACATAATCAATTCCTTCGGGAAAATCCGCTTTAGATTCTTCCATAATTGTCATCACCTCTTCCACAATATCTTGGGCATTGGAACCTGAAGTTTGGAAAATTCCCACAGCAACTCCTTCATGTCCCATTCCAAAGTTTTTAGAACCGTAATTAAACGCTCCTAATTCTACGTCGGCAACATCACGAAGATGAACAAAATTTCCGTTTCCGGCAGATTTGATCACGATGTCTTCGTATTCTTTTGCGGTAGAAAGTCGGCCTTTGTATTTAATTACATATTCGTAAACTCCTTCGGCATTTTCACCAAATTTCCCTGGAGCGGCTTCTACATTTTGTTCGTTTAAAGCTGCTTGAACATCTTTTGGAGCAATGTTGTAAGCGGTCATTTTTTCGGGGTCAAGCCAAATTCTCATCGAATAATCTCTGGCACCAAAAACGTTCACCTGACCAACACCTTTTACACGTTGCAGTCGTGGAACAAGATTAATTTTGGCATAATTCTGGACAAAAGTTCCATCATATTCCGGATTGTTGGAAAACATTGAAAGGAACATTAATGCTCCTGTTTGACTTTTGAAGGTAGTAACTCCTGTTTGCACAACGGCTTGAGGTAATTTACTAGTAGCTCTCGAAACACGGTTTTGCACATTTACTGCAGCAATATCAGGGTTCACTCCTAATTCGAAAAAAACGGTAATTTTTGCCGAACCATCATTGGCTGCAGAAGAAGTCATGTAGGTCATGCCTTCCACTCCATTAATTTCTTCTTCTAACGGAATCACCACGGAATTTAAAACCGTTTCGGCATTCGCTCCGGTGTATGTTGCGCTAACCTGAACCGTGGGTGGCGCGATTTCAGGATATTGTTCTATTGGAAGTGAGGTCAACCCTAAAATACCTAAAATGGTAATTAAAATTGAAATCACGGTGGAAAGAACTGGTCTTTCTATAAATGTTTTAAGCATTGTTCTTGAAAATTATTTGGTAGGGATTGAGGTTGAAACAGAATCATTTGCGGTTGAAGCATTTTTATTGGCTTGCGCTTCTTGTGGTACAATCTCCATATCATCTTTTAATTTTGAAGCACCTTCTACTACCACTTTTTCACCCGCTTTCAATCCATCGGTTACGATAAAATTAAGTTCCGAAGTTCCGTTGGTTTTAATAATTCTTGATTTTACTTTGTTGCCATTTTCTACAACATAAATCATTTGTTTTCCTTGCATTTCAAAAACGGCATTTTGTGGCACGACAATTACGTCTTGCTGAACAATTGGCAATCGTACAATTCCGCTAGATCCACTTCTTAAAATTCCTTCAGGGTTTTTAAATTCGGCTCTAAACTCCGTGGTTCCGGTAGTTGGATTTACCAATCCGTTCATGGTTGCAATTTTTCCTTTTAAATCATATTCAGAACCATCAACCAAAAGCAATGATACTTCTGGCGCAGATTTTAATTTTTCGGCTGTAGTCGCTCCTTTAAAAGTTTTGTTGAAAAAAAGCAATTGTTTTTCGTTCATAGAAAAATACGCACGAATCACCTTGGTATCAGAAACTGTGGTCAAAGGCATTTCGCTTGTGGCACTAACCAAACTACCTTCGCGATACGGCAATCCGCCAATAACGCCATCAACCGGAGAAGTGATGGTTCCGAAACCAATGTTTGCTGCAATACTTCCGTAGTTGCTTTTAGCTTGTGCCAATCGGGCTTTGGCGGTTTCAAGCTGTACGTTTGAAATAATTTTTCTGTCAACCAAAGGTTTTAATCTGTCCACTTCTACTTGAGCAGCATTTACAGCAGCTTTTGCAGCAGCAGCATCTTGATTTAAAGTTTGGGTTTCCAATTTAAAAAGCAATTGTCCTTTGCGAACTACTTGTCCTTCATCCACATAAATTTTTTGAATAAATCCGTTTACTTTTGGACGAATTTCTACATTTTGTTGACCTTCGAGATTAGCAGTGTATTCTTGGTAAACTGTAGCATCTTGTTGCGTTATTGTTTGCACCGGAAAAGGCATTGGTGGTGGCGCTTGTTGTGCTAGTTCTTCTTTTTTCCCACAGGAAATTAAAACTAAAACAGCAGCGATTGTGGTAAAAATTGACTTGTTTTTCATTATGAAAAAATATAAATAGGGGTTTATTATTCGGGTTTTTTACTTTCGAGTTCTTTAAATTGATTGATGGTTTTGAGCAATAACGCTTCCATTTCAATCACGTGTTGTTTGTAAGTATTGGTGCGGTGCATTTCGATTTGTGCAACGCTACAATGGGCAGTTTTCCCTCGATAATCCAGTAATTTGTCAATGATTTTTTTTTCAAAAGCAATCATTTTCAAATAATTATCAAATCGTTCACTGAAAGGTGCAGGACGGTAAAATTTTTTGCGTTCGCCGGTTAAGGTAAAGTAATGAATTTTGCCCATCTTTTGGAGCAAATTCAAATTTGTGGAAACACTGCTTTTGCTCGCTCCAGTCATCTCGATCAAATCATCGAAAGAGATGCTTTTGGAACAAGAATCTAAAATTAAAATTCCCAAAATGCGCGAAGCCAATGGCGGCAAGTGCATTATGGTTTCAAAGTGGACCCCAAATTGTTCAATAAGTTCGGCTCGTTCTTTTTCAATATTCATCTTCTCTTTGCTAAAAATATTGGCAAAGATAAAACTGGTTCGGAAATTACCGAACTAAACGAACTTAAATTTTTGTTAATTAAAATTCAGGAGATGGTAAAGGGACGGAATCTTATCGCAAAATTTCTATGTTCACACGCATTTTGGCGCGACTTTTTGGATCGCTGATTTCCTGATAGGCTTTTTTTGCCATATCAATTTCAAAACCTCCTGAAAAAGGACCACGGTCGTTAATTTCTACCACAACTGATTTATTGTTGCTCAAATTGGTCACGCGAACTTTTGTCCCAAATGGTAGTTTTCTATGAGCTGCAGTCAATTTATTATTGCTAAAAGTTGCGCCACTTGCGGTTTTTCTTCCGTTAAACTTATCAGCGTAAAAACAAGCGGTTACATTTTTTTTATACATTTTACCAGAATCATAATTTTTGGCAGAAGAACATCCTACTGCCAAAAAAATTCCAAATAAAAATACTAACAACTTTACATTCATCTTATTGCACAATTTCAAGAGTAACTTTCATTGCACCGCCATAACGACTTGGAGCGATATCCATGAACGCTTTTTTAGACAGATCAATATCTTTTCCTTTTACAAACGGACCTCTATCTGTGATTTCAACGATTACAGATTTTCCGGTTTTTTCGCTGGTAACCCGAAGTTTAGTGCCAAAAGGCAATTTCCGATGTGCGGCAGTATATTTTTTGTTGTCAAAAATTTTTCCGCTTGCAGTACGACGTCCGGTAAATTTATCGGCGTAATATGAGGCATTAGCGTTCTTTTTAAAAAGTTTGTATTTTTTTGATTCCTCAATTTTGAGGCTATCCAACATCATGGCTTTTTTAAGAGAATCCTGCATTATTTTGACGTCAACTGCAACTTTTTGTGGCGTTTTTTGAGGCGGAATTTTTTGCGAAGGTGTTTGTTGCAGCAGGGTTGCATTCGCTAAAATGGCAACTAACAATACGGTAAGAATAATCGTAATCTTTTTTTTCATGACGGATATTTTTAAATTATAGGCATTTCATTATTTTACAATTATGAAACCTTTAACAATTATCATACCTAAATGAAAAAAAGCCCAAAAACGGGCTTTGATTTTTCATTTTATGCGAACCATTGAGACCAAGGAATTCGGGACAATAATAATATAATTCCTATCACATAAAAAATAGCTATTTTTTTAAATTTCGAAGAAGATTCCACTGCTTTTTTATGTTTACTCCAACCAATTGTAATAAAAATAATGGCTAAAATATTGACAAAAGGATGCTCAACTGCTAATAATCTTATTTCAGAATTTCCCATGACTTCTTTCATGCCCAAACTCGAAAAAAGTGAAAATCCTTTAGGCGAAACAAAATAGAGTGCCATACCTAAAACCAATTGGATATGAGAAGCAATCAAAGCAAACATTGCAATTCTACGATCTTTAGGATTGAATTCATTTTTAGCAGAAAGCCCTATAAATGAATTAATTATAGCAACAATTAAAGTAAGAATTGCCACATAAGCAATCCCTGAATGTGATTCTAAAATAAATTTATAAGCGTCCATTTTTGTAAGTTTTATTTTTACAAATATATCTAAAATTTAATTCCGTAGTTTTTTTGACCAATTCCCAACTGCAATTCATATCGATTATAAATTGTGATTTTTAACAAATTAACATTTCTTTAAATCTGAAACAGCGTTCAGTTGTTACCGATTGTATTATTTTTGCGAAAATGGCAAAACAAAGAATTTACATACTCGTTTTTTTGTTTCTGGCTTTCGCCGGAATTTTCTGCCATGCGGCAAATGCCAACACGGTTTCGTTGAAGGTAAATGCTTCGGAGTACCTTTCGCCTAAAAAATTAAGCCAGAAGGTTTTACAATTTTCTTCGAAAGAAAAATTCCAGTCGCAAAATAATTCAGGTGAAACCATCATGGAAACTTTGGCGAAAGCCGTAAAAGCAAGAAATCCTTTTGGTTCGTTATACCAATTTCAGGTCGCAGAAAACTTCTGTGTTGCACAATTTGAGAATTTTCCGGATTTATTTTTTGCCGAAAAAACCGTCCATCTTCGTCCAAAAAACCTGCATCATTTTTATCATTTTATTGCCTTTTGGTAAGTAACATTCGTTTAAAATCAACTTGAAAAAAATTTTCAACGAACTAAACTTAACTTTATATGACTGCAGAAAAAACCGCCGAAGCCTCGCATCACCTCTATCCTTTGATTAGCGATTTGGGATTAATTTTATTAACCGCTGGAGTTGCGATTTTAATTTTCAAAAAAATAAAACAACCCTTGGTTTTGGGTTACCTGATTGCGGGTTTTTTATCCGGGCCGTATTTTACCTTTTTCCCATCAGTTCAAGACAAGCAAAATGTGGAAGTTTGGGCCGAAATTGGGGTGATTATTTTACTATTTTCATTGGGATTAGAATTTAGTTTTAAAAAACTGATGAAAGTTGGCGGAACCGCATCCATCACGGCATTGGTACAAATAATTTCTATGGTTTTCTTGGGATATTGGTGCGGAAATTTGATGGGTTGGTCTTTTATGGACAGTATTTTTTTGGGTGTGATTTTGTCGATTTCGTCCACCACCATTATCCTTCGAGCGTTTGACGAATTAGGAGTGAAAACCCAAAAATTTGCCGGAATTGTTTTTGGTGCTTTAATTGTAGAAGATATTGTGGCAATCTTAATGATGGTGTTACTTTCAACGATTGCGGTTAGCCAACAATTTTCGGGAATGGAATTATTTTACAGCGTTTTAAAATTATTTTTCTTCTTGATTTTATGGTTTGTGGGTGGCATCTTTTTTATCCCAACCCTACTCAAAAAAGCCCGAAATTTGTTAAGTGATGAAACGTTGCTAATTGTGTCTTTAGCGCTTTGTTTGACGATGGTAATTTTGGCTACAAAAGCAGGATTTTCGCCGGCTCTTGGGGCGTTTATCATGGGATCCATCATTGCCGAAACTACAAAAGCCGAACGAATTGAACATTTGATAAAGCCGGTAAAAGATTTATTTGGAGCCGTTTTCTTCGTGTCGGTTGGAATGTTGATTAACCCAGAAACGCTGGTAGAATATGCTTTTCCGGTAGCAATTATTACGTTGCTAACGGTTTTTGGAAAAACATTTAGCTCTACAATAGGTTCGTTAATTTCGGGTCAACCGTTGAAACAATCTTTGCAAACCGGAATGAGTTTGGCACAAATTGGAGAATTTTCTTTCATTATTGCTACTTTAGGAATGAGTCTTGGCGTGACGAGCGATTTTCTGTATCCAATTGTAGTAGCAGTTTCGGCGGTTTCGACTTTTACAACGCCGTTCATGATTAGGCTTTCGGTACCAACTTACAATAAGCTTGAGAAAATTTTGCCGAAAAAAATAACCAACGCCATTGAAAGTTACAGTTCTAGTTCGCAAACGATTAAAGCTACGAGTAACTGGGTGCAATTTTTAAGGGCAAATATTTTGCAAATCACTATTCACTCAGTTTTAATCATTGCGTTAATTTTACTTTCTTCCCGAATTTTATTGCCGATGATTAATGGTTCGCAATGGGGAAATATTGCGATTGCGGTGGCAACTTTGGTGGTGATTTCGCCATTTTTGTGGGCTTTATCGGTAAGAAAAATTGCCGTGGAAGCTTATGCAGAACTGCGAAAAGAGAAAAGATTTAAGGGTCCGATTTACATTTTGCAACTCATCAGAATTTTGTTTGCTGTGTTTTTCATAGGATTGTTGCTGAATAGTTTCTTCTCAAATTTTATTTCGTTTGCGGCTTTGGTATTATTGTTTGTGACGTATTTAATTTTTCCGAAGAAATTACAAAACCTTTACGATAAATTAGAAAATCGCTTTATCGAAAACCTGAACGACCGCGAAAACGTGGAAGCGCAAATGAGTAAACGCGAACTTTCGCCTTGGGATGCTCACATAACCACTTTTGAAATTAAACAAGATGCATCGTTTTTAGGCAAGCCTTTGGTGGAATTATCGCTTCGGGAAAAGTTAGGAATTAACATTGCAGCAATTGTTCGAGGCAACACAACCATTAACGTTCCTAATAGAAATGAGACGATTTTTCCGGGCGATATTTTATACATTATTGGAACTGACAGACAGATTGATAAGTTTAAAGTGTATCTCAACCAAAACAAAATTCCGGCGCTTGAAAACCACAGCGAAATGGTGCTGAAAACTTTTGAACTGAAAAATCCGAATTTTATTGGAAAAACCATCAGAGAGTCGCAACTTCGCGAAAAAACTAACGGTTTGATTGTAGGCATTGAACGCGAGGGTCAAAGGCTGATAAACCCTGAATCTCACGAGGTTTTGGAGAAAAACGATATTTTATGGATTGTTGGCGATTTGAAAAAAATGAACTCGATTACCCTAAACACACATTAATTTTTATTTTATTTTTATTTTCTGATGGAAAACTTTGATTGGAAACAGCTGATAAACCCCGAATTTTACATTGCCATGGAAATTGGTGGCGTGAGTATTGGGTTATACGTAGTATTATTTATTGTATTCGCCGAAACGGGTCTTTTTGCGGGGTTTTTCTTACCTGGAGATAGTTTGCTTTTTTTAGCTGGAATTTACAGCCGCGAATTGGTAGAAAATTTCACAACCATTGAAAGCGATTTTGGAA
Source organism: Flavobacterium ichthyis (assembly GCF_009915155.1). GTDB lineage: Bacteria > Bacteroidota > Bacteroidia > Flavobacteriales > Flavobacteriaceae > Flavobacterium > Flavobacterium ichthyis. The sequence continues at coordinate 199,733 of NZ_JAABLM010000005.1, forward strand.
ATGTGGCTTTGTTGGCAACTTTAGTAGCTCTTGCGGGAATTTTGGGAAACAGTGTAGGTTACTGGTTTGGCGCCAAAAGTGGTTGGTATCTTTATAAAAAAGAAGATAGTTTTTGGTGGAAGAAAAAATATTTGGAACAATCCCGAGTGTTTTTTGAAAAATATGGTGGCAAAGCAATTATCATTGCCAGATTTTTACCTATTTTGAGAACATTTGCACCAATCATTGCCGGAATTGTTCAAATGGATAAAAAGCGATTTATGTTTTACAACATTTTGAGTTCATTTGTTTGGTCGTTCGGGTTGATTATGGCAGGACATTATTTGTATGAATTATTTTTGAAAAAATGGAGCATCGACTTAAAAAGCCACATTGAAATTATTATCATCATCATTGTGTTGATCACTACTGTTCCGCTGATTTTGAAATTTATTAGAGGAAATAAGGAAACAAGCGAAGAAGCTTAAAATACAATCCCGGTCATCCCGGGATTTTTTTATGGTTTGGAGGGAATTTATCTAGCAAAAAATGTGTTTCTGTATCCATGAGTTATCCTAAAAACGGTTGACTCGTTAATAAATCAAATATAGTTAAATCGTGACAGGATCAATTCTGTTACGATTTATTTTTTTCCATTGTTCTAATTGTATTGTTTTTTGTTGATGTGCTTGACTTGGAGTTACCATATTAATAGTCATATGTATCCTTAAGTTGTTGTACAAATCAATTGCTTGTATGACTTGTTTGTATAAGTTTTGATAGTTTTCAAAGATTTCATGCAGTCCAAATTCTTCTTTCAGGATTCCATTTACTCTTTCAGCT
>NZ_JAABLM010000006.1 GCF_009915155.1 Flavobacterium ichthyis
TGTTTTTTTTGGTGTGCACTTACTTGCGTGAGGGATTGAAGTGAAAAGCCCACAGCGAGGAGGAACGACGAGGGAGGACTTGAAACGAAAAGCCCGACCCGGAGCTTGCGGAGGGACACGCCCAAAATTTTTTAAGAGATTAAATCTGCAAGATTGGTTTTAGGAGAAATTTCTTTTGGTTCGTACGCTTTTGTAAAGAGTCGAGCTGTTAAATTTCCTTCAAGAATTGTTTTGTTATCAGTTACTCGTAGCCAACTTCCTTCACGTAAGCCAAGAACGGGAATATTATTTTGGGTATGGAACTCATTTATTCTAGTTTCTCGGGTTTCTCCCATATGTGTCGAGCCTGGCAGTGGGTCTAAATAATGTGGATTGAGGTTAAAATTTAAAATTTGCAGTGCATCGAAGCTTGGTGGATAAACAATTGGCATATCGTTTGTGGTTTTAATCGAAAGTCCCGTGATGTTGCTCCCGGCACTGGTTCCTAAGTAAGGAGTTCCGTTTTCAATTACAGTTTTTAATGGGTCAAGCAAGTTAAAATGGTATAGGTTTGTTAGAAGTACAAATGTGTTTCCGCCTCCAACGAAGATTCCTTGAGCTTTTTCAATGGCTTCAATTTTATTAGAAAATGCGTGTAAACCTTGTATTTTTTTATTAACTTTAGAGAAAGCGTCGGAAACGATTTGGGTATATTCATCGTGAGAAATTCCGTTTGGCCTTGCAAAGGGAATAAATAAAATTGTGTCACAGTTTTGAAAGAGCTTTTCTATTTCTGGAAAAAGATACGCAAGGTAATTTTCACCGTGCAAAGTGGAGGTAGAAGCTACTATTAAGTTTTTCATGGTAGTAAATTGTTTAACACAAATTTATCACCTCTTTGACAATTTATTTTGATCTTTCCCGAATATTTTTACAAAATTAAATATCTACAGCTATGAAAAAATTCTACACCATATTATTTTTTGCGTTATATTATAGTATTATGGCGCAATATCAAGAAAAAAAATTAACCGGTATTGTGATGGCTGGAGCCTATCCTGCGGAAGGTGTTGAGATTTTTTCTTTCTCTAACGCTGCTACAATAAAGTCCAATGTAAAAGGAGAGTTTTCGATTATGGCCAAACCGAATGATGTATTCGTTTTTTCGAGTGTTAATTTTGAAATAACGCGAAGAACACTAACCATCATGGAATATCAAGCCGGAAAAATCATTGTGACGTTAACTCCCAGAGTCACTCAATTGGAAGAGGTTATAGTCGAAAATAATGCTCTTAACTATGGAACTGGCTCCGATGTGAAACATTATTCTAGAGCTGAAAGGAAATTACGTACCGGGGCAACACCTGTTAGATTAGATCAAGGAATTATGGTAAGCAATGACGCCATTGCTAATGCCGTTACCGGACGCACAAAAGAAATGAAAAAGGAATTAGCGGTGGAGCGGCGAGAAAAGGCTATGGCAAAATTGCAAGCCTATTTTCCTGATGATTACTTGCTCGAAAATTATAGAATTAAAAAACAATTCCTTCAAGGTTTTCGTTTCTTTGCAGTAGAAGATGACGATATTAGAACGCTCCTTGAAATTGAAAAATCTCTTGAACTCGAAATTGAGTTGGCAAAATTGGCCGCCGTTTATAAAGATGCTCATGCGGATGAATAAAATTGGGCTATTAGTTATATTTTGGATTGCCGCCACAACTTTTGGTCAGGAAAAATTAATTTCTGGAAAAATTATTTTTGGAACTAGCCCGTTGAAAGGAATCGAAATTATCAATCTAGTGAATGATAAAACGACAATTTCTGAAAATGATGGAACCTTTTCAATTTTGGCGAAAGCCGATGATTTACTAGTATTTGCCTCAGAAAATTATCGGTATAGAAGAAAAATAATCTCAGAGGCCGAAGTGTTGTCAGGAAAAGTTTTGATTGAATTAGAACCAAAACCTATAGATATTGATGAAATTTTCATTTTTAACCAACAGCTTGATGCGGTAAAGATGGGAATTTTATCTAAACCTGCAAAACGATATACCCCAGCCGAAAGACGTTTAAAAACCGCATCTGAGGCACAATTATTTTTAGGGCCAGGAATGATATTAATGCCAACCGATTTTATTTTAAATGCCATTTCAGGTCGCACTAAATTGCTAAAAAAAGAATTGGCAATCGAGAGAAAAGAAATGGCAATAGCCTCTTTAGAAAATCTTTTTGATGAAAAATATATCATTACCTCTCTTCAAATTCCTAAGGATTACGTGGGAGAATTTAAATATTTTGCTGTTGAACAAGATGATTTTGGCAAAATTCTTCAAGAAAAAAACCGAATAAAAGCTGCATTTTTACTTACACAAATTTCTCAAAGATTCAAAATTCGACGTGGTTTATGAAGAAAACTATTTTCTTAATTTTTTTATTTTTAATTAAAATTTCGGTAGCACAAGAAAAAATGCTTGTGGGAAAAGTGAATGCATTTGGTAACCTTGAAGGTATTAATGTGGTAAATTTAGTAAATGAAAAATCAGCGATAACTAATGCAGTCGGCGAGTTTCAAATTTTGGCAAAGGAAGACGATCTCATAATCTTATCTTCTTTAGATTTGGAATACAAACGAAAAATTATCTCTGAAAGCGAATTTAAATTAGGAAAATTCGTGGTGGAAATGGTTGCTAAGCCACAACAAATTGATGAAGTAACCATTACAGAATACAGGATTGACGCGGTAAAAGCGGGAATTCTATCAAAACCTGCCAGACAATATACCCCAGCCGAAAGAAGACTTTATACCGCAACAACGGGTGGCGGAATTCTGCCAATTGATGCCATTATTAACCTGATCACCGGAAGAACTAAAATGTTAGTGAAGGAAGTTGAAATTGAAAAAAGAGAAATGGCTCGCGAACAGATAAATAATTGGTTTGACGATCAATACTTAATGAAAACTTACAATATTTCTGAGGAAAAGATTGAGGCATTCAAATTTTACGTAGTAGAAAATGATGAATTGAGAACTCATCTAAAATCAAAAAATAAAGAACGAACAAAGTTGCTACTTACCAAACTTTCCATAGATTACCTAAAATTAAATTCCGAACAATAATTGTAAATTTATCAAATGAAAAAATGGGTATTTTTGATTTTGGTCTTTGCGGCAACTTCTGGATTCACCACGCATAAATTCTACGTTTCTATTAACGAAGTAAATTTTTCTGCATCCAAAAACCGATTAGAAATTACATCTAGAATCTTTATCGACGACCTTGAATTGGCATTAGAAAAAAGATTTAACACTAAGTTTAACCTTGGAACTTCTCAACAAAAAAGCGATTTCGTAGCATTTCTTCAAAAATATTTCAACGAAAAATTGCAGGTAAAAGTAAACCAAGTTTCAAGAACGCCTCAAATAGTCAACACCGAAATAGAAGATGGCGTATTTATTTGTTACTTTTTGATAAAAGATGTAGCGAAAATTCAAAACATCGAGATAAAAAACACAGCATTGATGGAACTTTATGACCAGCAACACATATTCCACATTAACGTTTCAGGAAATAAAAAAAGTGTTATGCTTACTGATGCAAACCAGTCAGAATTGTTAAAATTTTAGCTTTCTTTTCGGCTCTCAATCAAAAACCGTAATTTTCATCGTTATTTCAATTCAACAAAATGAAAAAAATCTGTTGCCTCTTATTACTTTTTCCAGCAATAATTTTTGCCCAAGAAAAAGAGTCTGAAAAAAAACGAGAATCCGGACGTTATGACAACAATCGTTTCAGTCAAATGTACGATATAATGGCAACTCCAAATATGTTCAGAACAGCTTCTGGAGCTCCCGGATCTGCTTATTATCAACAACAGGCAGATTATAAAATAGACATTGAACTTGACGATAAAAACACCAAAATTTTTGGAAAAGAGACCATCACTTACCATAATAATGCTCCTGAAGGTTTAGAATATTTATGGATTCAGTTGGATCAAAATCAAAACGCGCGTTCTTCAAAAAGTCCATTGGTTGAAAACCAAAGAATGGATCAAGCGTTGACACCTTCTGGTTTTGCCAAAAAATATAACGAAGAAGATTTTGACGGCGGCTTTAATATCGAATATGTTCGGGACGCTTCGGGAAAACCAATGCGTTATGTGATTAACGAAACCATGATGCGGATTGATTTGCCAAAACCATTAAAACCTAAAGAAAAAATTTCTTTTTCGATAAAATGGTGGTACAACATCAATAATTACAGAGTTTATGGTGGAAGATCAGGTTACGAACATTTTGATTCTGACGGAAATAATATCTACGTGATTGCACAGTTTTACCCTCGAATGGCGGTTTACAACGATGTTGAAGGTTGGCAAAATATGCAATTTTGGGGATCGGGAGAATTTGCGCTTCCGTTCGGAAATTTTGATGTAAATATTACCGTACCAGCAGATCACGTTTTGGAAGCCACCGGAGAGTTGCTTAATCGAGATGAAGTTTTTACTAAAGAACAACTAAAACGGTACAAACTCGCCGAAAACACATTTGATAAACCTATTGAAATTGTTACCCAAGCCGAAGCAGAAGCCGCATCAAAAGGATTTTCTAACAAGAAAAAAACCTGGAAATTTAGCGCCAAAAATGTAAGAGACTTTGGGATTTCATCGTCCAGAAAATTTATTTACGATGCGATGGCGGTGCAGTTATCATCTCGAAAAACCATGGCAATCTCGCTTTATCCGCCAGAAGCCAATCCGTTATGGGGAGAACTTTCTACCAAAACCGTAGCTCATACTTTAAAATGTTATTCTGCCAGAACTTTTGATTATCCGTATCCAAAAGCCATTTCAATTTCAGCGGAAGATCAAGGAATGGAATACCCAATGATTTGCTGGAATTACGGTCGTCCGGACGACAAAGGTTTTGTGAGCGACAGAATTCGTTATGGCATGCAAAGCGTGATTATTCACGAAGTGGGACACAATTTTTTTCCAATGATTGTCAATTCTGATGAACGCCAATGGTCTTGGATGGACGAAGGCCTCAACACTTTTTTGCAATATTTAGCCGAGAAAGATTTAGACCCAAATTATCCCTCGCAACGTGGTCCGGCAAAAAATATCGTGCCGTACATGAAAGGTGCCCAAAATTTCCTCGAACCCATAATGTCTAATTCCGAAACCATTCATCAATTTGGTGCCAACGCTTACGCAAAACCGGCAACGGGACTCAATATTTTGCGCGAAACCATTATGGGACACGAACTCTTTGACTTTGCTTTTAAAACGTATGCCAATCGCTGGAAATTTAAACATCCCACTCCAGAAGATTTTTTCCGAACCATGGAAGATGCTTCCGCTGTAGATTTAGACTGGTTTTGGCGAGGCTGGTTTTATTCCACCAACTATGTTGACCTTGGAATAAAAGACGTAAAACAATATCGTGTAACCGATAAAAAACCAGAAGATTTAGAAAAAGTTTCCATAAGACGCGGCAGATTTAATCAGGAAGCCGGGCCGTTTGTATATTTCGTAGAAGATAAAAATAATTTGGCTTCCGCCGATGTAACGCTTTTACAGGATTTCATTAACCAAAAATATTCATTGGAAGAACGAGCAAAAATACGTCAGCCAAAATACTTTTATGAAGTAACTTTTGAAAAACCTGGCGATATGTTGATGCCAATTTTGGTACAATTAACCTATGATGATGGTACTTCAGAAGATTTTAATTTTCCAGTACAAATTTGGCGAAAAGGTAATGATGTTGTAGGGAGAGTTTTTGCCACAGAAAAAAAAGTGACAAAAATTCAGTTGGATCCAAAAGAGCAAACTGCCGATATTGATGTTTCAAATAATACTTGGCCGAAGGAGCAGTTAAAATCTAAATTTGATTAAGCGTTAAAATTTTAGTAAGGTTTGAGTTCAAAAAAAGCCAAACGTACATTTTTAACGTATCTTTGAAAAAAATAGAAAGACTATGTTTGGAATAGGAGGTTCAGAATTGTTTTTTATTATCATCGTAGCTATTATGCTTTTCGGTGCCGATAAAATTCCAGAAGTAGCAAGAGGTTTGGGCAAAGGAATGCAACAATTACGCAACGCTACTGACGATTTAAAAAGCGAAATACATAAAACAGCCGAAGAAAATGGACTAGACAAAAATTCATTAACTGGCGGAATTTCGGACGAAGTACAAAAAGTTAAAGAAAATTTTTCCAAAATCATGGAAAACTCTAACGACAGAAGTTTTGGCTTAGACAAAATTACAGAAGATATCAACTCAGAAATCAACGAAGTTAAAGATGATATCGAGTCGATTCAAGGTCCAATTAAAAGACAACGCTAGAATTTGATGGAAACATTACTGGAGTTAGACAGAAATATTTTTATTTTTTTAAACAATTTAGGTGCTGAAACCTTTGATGGTTTTTGGGCATTTATCACCAAACAAATCAACTGGATTCCAGTTTTTGCCATTTTTGCCTATTTGGTTTTCAAACATTTAGGCTGGCGTCACGCTGTTTTGATTTTGTTGATGTTGGCATTGCTCATCACTTTAACCGATCAAACCACTAATTTTTTTAAAAATTATTTCCTTCGCCTTCGTCCCGGAAGTGATCCTTCCCTCGACGGTTTGATTAGAGCGGTTCAAACACGAAAATCTTACAGTTTTATTTCGGGCCACGCATCAAATTCTATGGCGGCAGCGTATTTTTTGTTCAGAGTTTTGAAACCCTACGTAAAATTCATGGGCTTCATATTCATTTGGCCATTCATCTTTGCTTACAGTAGGATTTATTTAGGACTGCATTATCCAGGCGATATTTTGGCCGGATACGTTTGGGGAATTTTAACTGCTACGTTAATTATGCAGTTGTATATTTTTCTTCGAAATAAATATTTTCCGCAAAAGGAACAAGTGGATCACCCCACTAACGACGAACCTTTAACTTAATCACAAAACCCGGCAAACCGTTAAGCCATCTCTAACAGGTAATAAAACAGTTTCCACTCTCGGGTCTTCTTTTAGTTTTTTATTGTATTCTAAAAGAACTTGTGTTTTTTTGTCGTTCGTTTTTATTTGTTCCAAAATTTTTCCGCTCCAAAGCACATTGTCCGATAAAATGATGCCGCCTTTATTCATCATCGGAACAATCATTTCAAAATAGTTGATGTAATTGTCTTTGTCAGCATCTATAAAAACCAAATCAAATTTTTTGTTCAAATTAGGAATTATCTCCAAAGCATTTCCTAAATGTTGAAAAATCTGGTTTCCCCAATTTGATAAATCAAAATACTTCCGTTGAATCGAAACCAATTCTTCGTTATTATCAATCGTATCAACCGAACCATTTTCTTCCAAACCTTCCGCTAAACAAAGCGTGGCATAACCCGTGTAAGTCCCAATTTCCAAAATATTTTTCGGCCGAATTAATTTCGACAACATACTTAAAACACGCCCTTGAAAATGACCGCTTAACATTCTCGGTTGCATAATTTTTTGATGCGTTTCCCGGTTTAAAGCCGCCAAAAGTTGGGGTTCATTTTCGGAGTGTTGTTCCACATAAAGTTCGAGTTCTGGAGAAATAAAATGCATAATCGTTTGGTTTTAGGCAAAATTATAAAAATATAGCAGGTATTAAAAGTAATAGTTACCTTTGCACCATGCAAATGGAGAAGAAAGACATCAGAGCGTTAAGCAAAGAACAATTGCGTGATTTTTTTGTGGCAAATGGCGAAAAAGCCTTTCGTGGCAATCAGGTTTACGAATGGTTGTGGAGCAAATCTGCCCATACTTTTGCCGACATGACCAATTTGGCAAAACCAACACGTGAAATGCTCGAAAATAATTTTGTCATCAATCACATCAAAGTCGATCAGATGCAAAAAAGCGAAGACGGAACCGTGAAAAATGCCGTTCGTTTGCACGATGGTTTGGTGGTAGAATCCGTTTTAATTCCTACCGAAACCCGTACCACGGCTTGTGTTTCCAGCCAAGTAGGTTGTAGTCTCGATTGTAATTTTTGCGCAACAGCGCGACTTAAAAGAATGCGAAATTTGGGTCCTGACGAAATTTTTGACCAAGTGGTTGCCATCGATAACGAAAGTAAATTGTACCACAACCGTCCACTTTCAAACATTGTTTTTATGGGAATGGGCGAACCGCTCATGAACTACAACAACGTTCTAAAAGCCATCGAAAAAATTACTTCGCCCGAAGGTTTGGGCATGTCACCAAAACGCATCACCTTGTCCACTTCCGGAATCCCGAAAATGATTAAAAAATTGGCGGACGACGAAGTAAAGTTCAAATTGGCCGTTTCGCTTCACTCTGCAATCGACGAAATTCGCAGCAAAATTATGCCGTTTAGCGAAAATTTTCCGTTAAAAGATTTGCGCGAAGCCTTACAATATTGGTATTCTAAAACCAAAAGTCGCGTTACCTACGAATACGTCGTTTGGCGTGACATCAATGACAACAAGGCTTCCATCGATGCCTTGGTCAAGTTTTGCAAATATGTTCCTTGCAAAGTCAACCTAATCGAGTACAACCCAATCGACGATGGCGAATTTCAGCAAGCCTCAGAAGCCTCGATAAATGCTTACATCCAAGCCTTGGAAGCTAACGATATCGTGGTAAAAGTTCGCCGAAGCCGCGGAAAAGACATCGATGCCGCTTGTGGTCAATTGGCCAATAAAGAAGGATAATTTTTTATTTTTTCGGAGCCAATCGTCAGGCATTTTTTAAACCATTTTCCCGCTTTCCGCTTCAATCTTTTCTCAATTACTGGGGTAATTGAGAAAAGGATTTCCGCTTTAATCGGGGCTAAAAAAAACTTTAGGCATTTTTTAAGCGTTTGGAAAAACTGCCGGAATCTTTCAATCTTCAATTTTCAATCATAAATCCGAAATTCCTATCTTTGCTTCAATGAAAATCACAGAGCAAATAAAGCAGCCCATCTTGCACGAAATGGAACTTTTCGAAAAAAAGTTTCATCAGGCAATGTCTTCAAAAGTGGCTTTGCTCAACCGAATCACCTATTACATCGTCAACCGAAAAGGAAAACAAATGCGACCCATGTTTGTTTTTCTGACCGCCAAAATGGTTTCGGGTGGAACAATCAACGAACGAACTTATCGTGGTGCTTCAGTAATCGAATTGATTCACACCGCAACTTTAGTTCACGATGACGTCGTGGATGATAGCAATCGTCGTCGCGGATTTTTTTCGATAAACGCTTTGTGGAAAAATAAAATTGCCGTCCTCGTTGGCGATTATTTGCTTTCAAAAGGTTTATTGCTTTCCATCGACAACGGCGATTTTGATTTGCTCAAAATTATTTCCGTAGCCGTTCGGGAAATGAGTGAAGGTGAACTTTTGCAAATAGAAAAAGCCCGAAGACTTGACATTACGGAAGACGTTTATTACGAAATCATTCGCCAAAAAACCGCCACATTAATAGCCGCTTGTTGTTCGCTTGGTGCTTGTTCTGTGTTACCCGAAAATGCAGAATTGGTCGAAAAAATGCGAAAATTCGGTGAATTGATTGGCATGGCTTTTCAAATCAAAGACGATTTGTTCGATTATACTGATGATGCTATCGGAAAACCAACCGGAATCGACATTAAAGAACAAAAAATGACACTTCCCTTAATTTATGTATTAAATACTTGTTCGCCAAAAGAAAAATCGTGGCTCATCAATTCCATCAAAAACCACAATAAGAATAAAAAACGCGTCAAAGAGGTTATAACTTTTGTAAAAGAAAAAGAAGGCTTACTGTATGCTGAAGAAAAAATGATTCAATTTCAGCGGGAAGCCTTGTCGTTAATTGAAAATTTTCCTCCTTCGCCATATAAAGAGGCTTTAGTTTTGATGGTGAACTATGTGATTGATAGAAAGATTTGATTATTCGATTATTAGATTATTCGATTATTAGATTATTAGATCATTAGATTATTAGATAATTAGAAAAATAGATAATTAGAAAAAAAGTGATTAAATATCGATAGTTAAGTCTTATTTAATTACCCACATTAACAAATTTTCTAATTTTTTTCACTTCCATGCAACCATTTTAAATCCGCAATCGTCTATGTAATAGAAATCGGATACAAATTCAATTTCCTTAAAACAAAAAAGTTGAAAGTAATTAATTTACATCAAAACGAAAAAAAATTGATTTTGCAAGCGGCGGAAAATAACCGTCAGGCACAACAGCAATTGTACTCAAAATTTTCGCCAAAGATGTTAGGGATTTGCCGGCAATATGTAAAAGATTTGCATCAAGCCGAAGATGTGATGATTACAGCTTTTATGAAGGTTTTTGCCAACTTAAAAAATTTTGAGCATAAGGGAAGTTTTGAAGGCTGGATCAGGCGAATTATGGTAAACGAATGCATTTCCTTTCTTCGAAGTAATAAAAAATTACAATACACAGAAGACGAAAATTTTTTCGAAGAAAGCCATAACAATACGGAAAGCCATTTTAATGTTGAAGAAATTCAATTGTTGATTGATAGTTTGCCGGACGGTTACAAAATGGTTTTTAACCTTTATTGCATCGAAGGATTTAAACACCAAGAAATTGCAAAGATGTTGTCCATTTCGGAAGGAACATCAAAATCGCAATTATCACACGCCAGAAAATTATTACAACAACAGATTAACAAAATAAAGAATTTTCAAAATGGGACTGAATAAATTAGAGCAGGATTTTAGAGAAAAGCTGGGTTCCCGGGAAATTCAGCCGACTGAAATGGCTTGGGACAAACTCAACGCCATGTTGGATCAAAACGAACAAAAAATCGCCAAAAAAAATAATAAAAACTGGTTGTACATTGCCGCTGCAATTTTTGTTTTTGTAGGATTAGGTTCGGTTTTTTTCAATAATTCAGAAACAATTCCGGTAGAAAAAACGGTAACCGAAGCACCCAAAAAAATAGAGAAATCGGTAACCCCAGATATAGTTCCGGTTGTTAAAAATAAGAGCCAAATTGCCGCAGCTCCTACTTTTGCGAAAGCGATAATAATAGAATCTAAAATTCCAGAAATTGCTCCAGAAGTCAACTTTGAAGAAACGCCGGCAATAACTCCGTCAAACCGCTACATCGAAGCCGATCAACTTTTGGCGGAAGCCGAAACCCGTCTTCAAGCCGAAAGAATTAATAAATATGTAACGAAATCGAATATTAAAGTAGATGCTAAAAATTTGCTTCAAAATGCTGATGATGAGGTAAATGAAGATTTTAAAAATCGATTAGTCAACTCCATTAATAAAAACTACGAAACCGTAAAAACCTCTCTCGCAAATCGCAATTACGAATAAATCAAAAATCGAACAATAATTAACACCATCAATCATGCAAAAAATAATTTTTTACGCAGTGGCAATGTTATGCCTCTTTACCGCCAAAATTTTCGCACAAGAATCTTTTGAAACACAGGCGAAAAAAATTGCCAAACAAATTCAAGTCATTACTAAACAAGAAAAAGATTCCCTAAAAATGGAGATTGAAAAGGTGAATAATGACCTTGATGACAACAAAATTACTAATGAACAAGCCGACGAACGCAAAATGCAGCTGGCTGACAAACGTGCAAAAAACATCGAAACTCGCGTAGCTCTTGAAGAAGCAAAACTTACCGAACTGGTAAAAAAACAAGTTGAAGGCACTTTACCAAGTCAAAAAGGCGTGAAACTTTCCTATCAATGGGACAATTGGGAAAACGACAAAAAAGTACGTGACAGCGTGAGAAAAACCATCAGCGAATTTCGCACAACCTCCCAATTTGTTTTCGCTTTCGGGTTCAATAACGTATTGGAAGACGGCAATTTAGGTTCAATTGAAGGCAATGATTTCAAGGTTTGGGGCTCTCGATTTGTCGAAACCGGAATCACTTTCAACACCCGAATTCTTAAAAATCACAACCTTTTACACGCCAAATACGGAGTTTCATTGATGAAAAACACGCTTCGTCCAACAGACAATCGGGTTTTCGTAAACCAAGGAGATCAAACCACGCTTGAAAATTATCCTTTAAACTTAAAAGACAGTAAGTTAAGAAATATTTATGTAGTAGTTCCCGTACATTTAGAGTTTGATTTCACTAAAAAACAAAACACCGGTGAACGCACTTATTTTCGCACTCATGAAAGTTTTCGCATCGGGATTGGCGGTTATGCAGGAGGAAATATCAAATCGAAAAGCGTGATTAGATACGAGGAAAACGGTAACAAAGTTCGCGAACGAAGCCGTGGCGATTACAACGTCAACGATTTTATCTACGGTTTGAGCGCTTACATCGGTTACGGCGAAATTTCGCTCTACGCAAAATATGACCTCAATCCCATTTTTGAGAACAACACAATCGACCAAAATAACGTTTCGCTCGGAATTCGTTTCGATCTTAATTAGTAGTTAAATAGTTAGTTAACAAATACCTGCAAAATTATTTTGTAGGTATTTTTTTATTTGGAGCAAACACTTTTGGCATTTTTTTAATCGTCGTCCCGCTTTCCGCTTCAATCTTTTATCAATTGCCCCGGATTAAAATCCGGGCAATTGACAAAAGGATTTCCGCTGCAATCGGGGCTAAAAACAAAGGTCATTTCATATTTTAATCGTCAGTAAAAAAGCAGCACGAGAAAATTTGGCGAAAGCCAAAAAATTTTCTACACAACAAATAAAAAAGTAAATTTACAGGCTCAAAACAAGCCAACATGATTTCTCGCAATACCATAGATACCGTTTTCGAAACCGCTCGCGTGGAAGAAGTCATTGGCGATTTTGTACAACTCAAGCGTGCCGGAAGTAATCTTAAAGGTTTGAGCCCTTTTTCTGACGAACGTTCACCGTCATTTATGGTTTCGCCCGTTAAACAAATTTGGAAAGACTTTAGTTCCGGAAAAGGCGGAAATGCCGTCACTTTCCTAATGGAACACGAGCATTTCACTTATCCGGAAGCCATTCGATATTTGGCAAAAAAATACAATATTGAGATTGAAGAAACCGAACAAACGGACGAAGCCAAAGCCGAAGCAAACGAAAAAGAAAGTATGTTTTTGGTATCGGAATTTGCAACTAAATATTTTCACAACACTTTATTGAACGATGAGGAAGGTCAGGCAATTGGCTATTCTTACTTTAAAGAACGTGGTTTCACTGCCGAAACCATTAAGAAATTCCAGTTGGGTTATTCACCAGATTCCTGGGATGCTTTCACCAAAGAAGCTTTAGGAAAAGGTTATCAATTAGAATTTTTAGAAAAAACCGGACTGACAATTGTAAAAGACGAAAAACAATTTGACCGTTTCAAAGGTCGCGTGATGTTCCCTATTCTTAGTATTTCCGGGCGAACTTTAGGTTTTGGCGGAAGAATTTTAACCGGCGACAAAAAAGCGGCCAAATACCTCAATTCTCCCGAAAGCGATATTTACCACAAAAGTAAAGTGCTTTACGGAATTTTTCATGCCAAGCAAGCAATTGCCAAACTAAATAATTGTTTTTTAGTAGAAGGTTATACCGATGTGATTCAGATGCATCAATCTGGTATTGAGAATGTTGTGGCTTCTTCGGGAACGGCTTTAACTCCAGATCAAATTCGGTTGATTAATCGTTTGACGAAAAATATTACAGTTCTTTTTGACGGTGATGCCGCAGGTTTGAGAGCTTCTGTGAGAGGAATTGATTTGATTTTAGAAGAAGGGATGAATGTTCGGGTTTGTACTTTTCCGGATGGCGATGACCCGGATAGTTTTGCCAGAAAAAATTCGCATGAGGATTTAGTGAAATATTTGGAGGAAAATGCCAAAGATTTTATTCAGTTCAAGGCTTCACTTCTAATGAAAGAATCGCAAAATGATCCCATTAAAAAAGCAGAACTGATTAGAGACATGGTTTCTTCTATTTCTAAAATTCCGGACAGGATTCAGCGGGAAATTTACATTCAGGAAACCGCTAGAATTATGGATATTTCGGAGCAGGTTTTGGTGAATACTTTAGCACAATTGGTTCAGAAAGATATTTCGGAATTAGATAAAAAGATAAAACAAGAGCAAAAAGTTTTTGAAGTAGTGAAAAATGAAAATTTTCAGCAGGCTTCTAAAATTGATGTTTTATATGAATTGGAACGAAAAATCATCGAAATTTTATTGTTGTACGGAAACAAGCAAGAAGAATTTGAGGATGTTTTGTTGAAAACTAATGATGAAGGTGAGATTCAAAAAGTAACAGAGAAGAAAGAATATCTAGTTCATCAACGAATTTATTTGAGTCTTCAGGAAGATGAGGTGGAGTTTACAAATCCTATTTTTAAAGAGATTTATAATAATCTTATTAATTATTTTCATCAAAACGAAAATTTCAGCGTAGAAACTTATCTTATGCAACTTCCTGTGGAATTAGCTCAAGAGGTTACTGATATTTTTATGCAAGAGGAAAAGGAAGTATTGCACAATTGGGAAGGTCAAAATATTATTGTGAAACAAAAAGACCAAACGATAGGGCAATATGTATCGGAAACTATTTTGTCGCTCCGTTGGTTTTTAGTAAATAAAATAATCGAAGATTTAAAACAAGAAATTTCAACTGAAGTCGATGCCGATAACAGTGAGATACTTTCTATGGCAATGGATTATTACCAGTTAGTCAATTTTTTTTCGGAAAAATTAGGAAGAGTAATGTCGCGCTATAGTTAAACAATTTCTAAGGTTTTTGCTTTGTTTACTAAATCTACAAGATTAGTTACATTTAGTTTAGCTAATAATCTTAGCTTGTAAGTACTAACAGTTTTTTCGTTTAGGTCTAAAATTTCAGCTATCTCCTTGTTCTTTTTACCGTCACTTAAGTATCTTAAAACCTCAATTTCTCTTGATGATAATTTACGATAGAGCCTGTCATTTTTAGCTTTTTTACCCATCATTGCAAGATTTTTTCTCACAATTTCGCTGATTACTTGGTTGCCAGTTTTTACTTTGTTTACAGCGTTGACTAAGTTATCCATCTTAGAAGTTTTGCTAATGAAAGCGCTAATTCCAGCTTTAACCGCATTTGGTCCAAACATCACTTCGGACAAACTAGTAAAAACCACAATTTTAAGATTAGGATAATCACGTTTCATAGATTTCACAAGATTAATACTTGAGAGTCCTTTGAGTTCGAGATCTAGAATTAAAATTTCAATATTTTTGTTAGCAAGTACTTCTTCTAATTCGTCGTAATTTTCTACGTGTGCCAAAATTGTAATGTCCCTGTCGCGGAAGTAACTCTTTAAACCAAAATGCACAACAGGATGGTTGTCGGCAATGCAAACTTTTATCATGTCGTTTTAAATTAAAGTTAATTATTTTAAATATTTAGTAAATTTAGTTAAAAATTCATAATTATATTAAATTTTATATAAATTATTTTAATTCTTTTGGAATTTTACACACTGGTATTGGTTCCATCTTATGTTGGTTACTTTTATTAAGCCTTTCGAATATTGAAAAAACCTCGAGTTCACGACCCGTAAAAGCTTCTTTTTCTCTACCATTTTGGTGCTGTTCCATTGCCCATTCTAACTCGTCATAACTTGCCCCTAATTGTTGTTCGTCAGTTCTATCATCGCCAAATAATCCATCTGTTGGTGCTGCAATTAAGATTGAGTTTGGCACTTGTAAATATTCTGCCAATGTAAAAACTTCAGATTTCATCAAATCCGCAATGGGACTTAAATCAACACCACCGTCACCATACTTTGTAAAAAAGCCCACCCCAAAATCCTCTACTTTATTTCCCGTTCCGGCAACTAATAAACTATTTATTCCAGCATGATAATATAAAGTCATCATTCTCAATCTAGCACGAGTATTTGCTAGAGTAAGATGGTATTTTTTATCATCATTGCTTGCTGGTACAACTGTTTGAAACAAGTCGAACACTGTGGTCAAATTAGTTTCTGCCGAAGTAACGTTGCTAAAACGAGATTTTAATTGCGCAATATGTTCTTTTGCTCGAGAAACATGACTTTCAGCCTGATGTATAGGCATTTCCACACAAAGCGTTGGCAATCCCGTTGCGGCGCAAAGTGATGAGGTTACTGCCGAATCTACTCCTCCGGAAATTCCCACAACAAAACCATTTACTTTTGCGTTTAGAGCATAATCTCTTAACCAATTAATGATGTGGTTAGCAATATTTTTTGTTTGAAATGTATTGTTTTTTTGCATCTTATTTTATTTTGATAATATTTGTTCGCCTTATATTTGTATCCGTTACTAAAGTTAAAAAAACTAATCAAAAGTAACGGTTAAGTTTTAAAAGAAAAACACTAATAAAACCTAAATGAAGAAAATTTCATTATTGCTTTTTTTGATAATAGCTTTTGTCAATTGTGATAAAAAATCAAAAATCGAAAAACAAATAGAAGAAGTTCCGGTAAAATTAGAGGTAGAGCGGTTTGATAAAATTTTCTACGAATCGGCTCCAACAGAATTAACGGCAATTAAGGCTAAATTCCCCTATTTTTTTCCTGCTGGAGAACCTGACGAGGTGTGGCTTGCTAAAAAGAAAGATCCTTTGCTGAACGAAGTTCATGACGAAGTACAAAAAACTTTTGGCGATTTTTCCGCAGAAACTACTGAATTAGAATCCGCTTTTCAACACCTGAAGTATTATTATCCGCAGACCAATTTACCTAAAATAGTAACACTTATTTCTGAAGTAGATGTGGAATCTCGTATCATTTATGCCGATACTTTACTCCTAATTTCTCTGGATGTTTATCTCGGTAAAGACCACCGTTATTACGAAGGTTTTCCGCAATACCAAAGAAAAAATTTCGAAAAAAATCAAATCTTGCCCGATGTTGTTCAGGCTTTCGCCGAAACCAAAACAGCAATACCAACGGAGAAAAATTTGCTTAATTTATTAATTTACCACGGAAAAATGTTGTATTTCAAAGATCAAATTATTCCGGAAGCTTCTGATGCTGATAAAATAGGTTATACCAATGAAGAACTAAATTGGTCTCAAGAAAACGAAGGCTACATTTGGCGTTATTTTGTGGACGAAAATTTATTGTACGACAACGACCCAAAATTACCTGGAAGATTTGTAAATCCGGCTCCGTTTTCTAAATTTTATTTGGAAATTGATAACGAATCTCCGGGAAGAATTGGGCAATTTATAGGTTGGCAAATTGTTCGCTCCTATATGAAAAACAATGATGTATCTTTGCAAGACTTATTGCAAAAAGATGCAAAAGAAATTTTTGAAAATTCTAAATACAAACCCAAAAAATAATGTCGAAAATCATTAAATCTGACATAAAAATTACCGTAGAACTTGATGAAAATCGAGTGCCCGAAAAATTATTCTGGACCGCAAAAGATGGTGGTCTTGCGAAAGAACAAGCAAAAGCTATGATGCTTTCCTTCTGGGATAGCAATGTTCAGGAAACCATGCGAATTGATCTATGGACAAAAGATATGCCGGTGGACGAAATGAAAAAATTCTATCACCAAAGCTTAGTGGCGATGGCAGATAATTTCCAGAGAGCAACGGGAGACGAAAAAATGGCAGACACCATGCGTGATTTCTGCGATTATTTTGCCGAAAAAATGGACTTGATTAAAAAATAAAAAAAGCGGATTTTTCAATAATCCGCTTTTTTTAAATAAAATTATTTTGATCCTGAAACATCTCTTGGTTAATGTCATCAATATATTGTAAAACCGCGTCTTTCCCCGTTCCTTCGGTTGAAGAAGTGATAAAGTAAGGTGGCATTTCTTCCCAATTGTTCGCCAAAAGTGCTTTTCTGTAAGCAGCAACATTCGTTTCTGCTTTGTTTTTGCCAATTTTATCAGCTTTGGTAAATATAATTCCAAACGGAACTTCAATCGTACCTAAATAATTGATAAACTCCAAATCAATTTTTTGGGCTTCATGGCGAATATCAATCAACACAAAAGCGCAAACTAATTGTTCTCTTTTCTCGAAATATTCAGTAATAAATTTCTGAAAAACTTCTTTGGTTTTTTTTGAAACTTTGGCATACCCATAACCTGGCAAATCTACCAAAAACCAATTGCTGTTAATTTTAAAATGGTTGATTAACTGCGTTTTTCCTGGTCTTGCAGAAGTTTTTGCTAAATTTTTATTGCCCGTAATCATATTGATTAATGACGATTTTCCCACGTTCGACCGTCCGATAAACGCGTATTCCGGGATTCTTTCTGCGGGACATTTGGCAACGTTGCTGTTGCTAATGATAAATTCTGCCGTGTTAACTTTCATAAAAAAATTTTGGCAAAGGTAATTAAAATAAAAAAACCGCTTTCAATTGTCAGAAAACGGTTTCAAGTTTTATAAATTGGTTTTTTTGAGCCAGTCGTGCATCAATTGGTTAAATTCGTCCGGATGTTCCATCATAGCGGCATGCCCACATTTGTCAATCCAATATAAGGAAGAATTCGGCAACAATTCATGAAATTCTTCTGCAACTTCCGGTGGTGTCACTTTATCGTTTTTCCCCCAAATAATACAAGTTGGAACATGCATTTTCGGTAAATCTTTCGCCATGTTATGACGAATCGCACTCTTGGCAATTGTTAGGGTTTTAATCAATTTAATTCTGTCATTTGCCACAGCATAAACCTCATCCACAATTTCTTTGGTGGCAATTTTCGGGTCATAAAAAACATCTTCAGCTTTTTTCTGAATGTAATCATAATCACCACGTCTTGGATAACTGTCGCCCATCGCGCTTTCATAAAGTCCTGAACTTCCGGTAATTACAAGTCCAAGCATTTTCTCAGGATACATTTTCGTATGGTACAATGCAATGTGACCTCCTAAAGAATTTCCTAACAAAATCACCCGGTCGTATCCCTTATGCGTGATAAAATCTTTTACAAATTTGGCAAAAGCCTTCACATTTGTTTTTAAAATACTTTGGGTATAAATCGGTAATTCTGGGATAACCACTTTGTACCCCTGTTTCGGAAAATATTCTGCAACACCATCAAAGTTACTCAAACCTCCCATCAAGCCATGCAAAATGATAATTGGAGTTCCTTCTCCAGCTTCAAAGTAGGTATATTTGCCGTCTTTCTTTAAATTCTCTTTCATAGTGTGATACCTCATCTACGAGGTACACAAATATATAATTTTATCGGGAAAATTATAATGCTTCGCTTTAAAATCCATTTTCATATTTGTAAGTGTTGACTTTCAGGTGTTTATTATTTTTTAAAAAATTCCACTTACGCAAAATTTACTCGTCTTAGGTACAAATTCGCTGCAAAATCAACTCCAAATCGCTTTAACACTGATAATCGCTAAAATGCTTCAAAAAAAAACCGCCTCAAATATTTGTCAGAATTTCCTATCAAGTGGTAAAACTTATTAACAAAGTGGTAGATTGTGGTAAATTGTGGTAATAATTTTTTTATTTTTGCTATTGAACAATTTAAAATGTAACTCGTTGAATACCATTACTGGAACATACGAATGTAAGGTTGATGCCAAAGGACGGATCATGATTCCGGCTCCTTTGAAGAAGCAATTGACCGATTCGCTAAACGATGGGTTCGTTTTAAAACGTTCGGTTTTTCAGCCTTGCCTCGAATTATACCCGATGCATGAATGGAATAAAATGATGGAAAAAATCAACAAGCTCAACCGCTTTGTTAAAAAAAATAATGACTTCATCAGGAAATTTACTGCCGGAGTAAAAATGGTAGAAATTGATAGTCTAGGCCGGTTGCTCATCCCTAAAGATTTGGTGGTATTTGCTAATATTTCTAAAGATTTAGTGCTGTCATCAGCGATAAATATAGTGGAAATTTGGGATAAAGATTTATATGAAGCTTCGCTTTCTAATGACGATGTCGATTTTGCAGATTTGGCAGAAGATGTAATGGGAAATTTAAACGATGACAATAATGGAATATCATAACCCTGTACTTTTAAAAGAAACCGTTGATGGACTCAACATTAATCCTGATGGAGTTTATGTGGATGTCACTTTCGGTGGTGGTGGACATTCCCGTGAAATATTGAGTCGTTTAGGGTCAAGAGGGAAATTATTTGCCTTTGACCAAGATGAAGACGCGCTTGCTAATGTTATTAACGATGACCGATTCACTCTAATAAACGAGAATTTTCGCTTTATCAAAAGATTTTTACGTTTTCACGGAATTAAAAAAGTGGACGGAATATTAGCAGATCTTGGTGTTTCATCACATCAATTTGATGTTGCCGAACGTGGATTTTCAACCCGTTTTGACGCATTATTGGACATGAGAATGAGTCAAAAAAGTGAACTTTCGGCTTATCATGTAGTAAATGAATACGACGAAACTTCGCTTCGACGTGTTTTTTTCGATTATGGCGAACTCAAAAATGCACCTGCTTTGGCTAGAACCATTTTGGAAGCCAGAGAAAAAAATCCGATAAGAAATACTGAGCAACTTAAAAATGTATTGGCAAAATATTTACCGGCTCATAAAAGCAATAAAATTTTAGCTCAAATTTATCAAGCGATTCGTATTGAGGTGAATCAGGAAATGGAAGTTTTGAAAGAATTTTTACAGCAATCGCTCGAAATTTTAGAAGAGAACGGTCGATTGAGTGTGATTTCCTATCATTCATTAGAAGATCGATTGGTAAAAAGATTTATGCGAAACGGTTTGTTCGAGGGTGAACCAGAACGCGATTTTTTTGGGAATTTTACAGTTCCGTTTAAAATTATTCAAAAATTAATTGTGCCAACCGAAGCCGAAATTGCCGTTAACAATCGTGCCCGAAGTGCCAAATTAAGAGTCGCAGAAAAAGTTTAGAGTAAGGAGTTTAGAGTAGGGAGTTTGGAGTTTGAAGTAAGAAGTTTGGAGCCAAAATCATAAATCATAAATCATAAATCATAAATCAAAAATCATAAATAAAAAATGAAAGGAGGAATGTACAGCATCTTAAAAGCAAAATTTTTAATTAATGATGACGCCGCAAAAAACTGGCAGTTCATCATCTTTTTAATTTTTTTAGCATTGCTGATGATTGCCAACTCTCACAATTACGAACAAAAAACCTACAGAATAACAGAATTAGACAAAGAAGTAAAAGAGCTTCGGTCAGAATTTGTGGACCGTCGATCAGAGTTGATGAAATTAAAAATGGAATCAACTATTTCACAAAAAATGGAACCAAAAGGAATTTTTCCGTCATCCGTTCCACCCAAAAAAATTAAAGTAGTAGAGAAAAAAGAAAAAAACTTTTTTGAAAAATTATGGCAGTAGAAGAAAAAAATATTTCTTCCAGAATTTACTGGGTTGCGTTTGCAATTTTGGTAATGTCCGTTGGAATCGTTATTAAACTCACAAATATTCAGTGGGTTGAAGGCGATTATTACCGCGAATTAGCCAAACAGCGAACCGTGAAAACCTTTGTGATTCCGGCAAATAAAGGAAATGTTTATTCAGCTGACGGAAGTTTGCTGGCTACTTCTATCCCAAATTACAATATTCGTTTTGATGCCGTTGCACCAAAAGAAGAACATTTCAAAAAAAATGTCGAAAATCTTGCCGATTCACTCGCGGTTCTTTTGGGAAAACCAAGTTCTTTTTATTTAAACGAATTTAGAAAAGCACGAGCCAACAAAAACCGTTATTTATTGGTTGCCAGAAACTTAAGTTATACTGATTATATGCGGATCAAAAGTTTTCCGCTTTTTAAATTAGGCCCAAACAAAGGTGGAATAATTGCCGAACAAAAAACGGTGAGAGAACATCCTATTGGTAAAATTGCCGAAAGAACAATTGGTTATGAACGTTTCGACGAAAACGGAAAACCCACCAGAATCGGAATCGAAGGTGCTTTCGAAAATTACTTAAATGGCAAAGACGGACGCATTTTGAAACAAAAAATTGCCAAAGGCCAATGGAAACCTATCAGCGATAATAATCAATTAGAACCTCAAGACGGTTATGATGTGGTCTCAACCATTGATGTTTACATCCAGGATATTGCACATCATGCTTTGCTAAAGCAGTTAGAATTTTATGAAGCCGAACACGGTTGCGTTGTCGTGATGGAATCTCACACTGGCGAAGTAAAAGCGATTTCTAATTTGGGTCGCGCTTCAGACGGTCATTATTACGAAAAAATAAATTATGCCGTTGCCGAATCACATGAACCTGGTTCAACTTTTAAATTAATTGATTTAATCGCTTTGCTCGATGATAAAAAAGTAGATACAAGCCATGTTTACGATACCAAAGGCGGCGACATCGTGATTAAAAATCGTCATGTTCGAGACTCAAAAAAGGGTGGTTATGGCAAAATTTCTTTAGCTAGAGGTTTCGAGGTTTCGTCCAACACAGTTTTGGTTCAGGCGGTTTATGAAAATTATAAAAATAACCCGAAACAATTTATCGATCGCATTAATTCTTATGGATTGAACAAACCGTTAGGATTGCCATTTGCTGGAGAAGGAAGACCTGTTGTGCCGCAACCTGGAGATCCAAATTGGTACGGAACCACTTTGCCTTGGATGGCTTTTGGTTACAACGTTTCGGTTACACCTTTGCAAATGTTATCAGTTTATAATGCTGTGGCAAATAATGGCGAAATGGTAAAACCAATTTTTGTAAAAGAAATAAAAAATTGGAACAAAACCATCAAATCTTTTGATAAACAAATTATTAACCCGAAGATTTGTTCGGATGAAACCCTTAAAAAAGTAAGAGCGATTTTAGAAAATACGGTAAAACGTGGAACGGGTTCTAAATTATATTCCAAAGATTTTTCTATGGCAGGAAAAACCGGAACGGCTCAAGTGGATTATGGCAAAGGAAAGCATACTGATGCCATGTATTACGCTTCATCTTTTGCAGGATATTTTCCGGCGGATAACCCAAAATATTCTTGCATTGTCATCATTCATAAGCCATCGAAAAGTAAAGGATATTATGGAGCCGACGTTTCGGGACCAGTTTTTAAAAGAATCGCCCAAAAGATTTTTACAGATGTTCCTTCTACTAATGAAATCAAAAATTTACAGCAAAAAGTAAATCTGCAGGAAAAAAGTTATGCCAATTACGGCAACTTAACCAGTAGCCATAAAGTGCCAAATGTACATGGAATGCCGGCAATGGATGCAATCGCATTGTTTGAAAATTTGAAAATGAAAGTTAAAATAATTGGTTCAGGAAAAGTGAAAAAACAATCAATTCCGGCTGGAAATCCAATCGAAAAAAATAAAACCATAATATTAGAATTATCGTGAAATCGTTAAAAGAAATATTGTATAAAGTTGCCATCGAAGCGGTAAAAGGAAGCACTGAAGTTAACATCAATAAAATTGATTTCGACTCCAGAAAGATTGCTTCTGGTGATGCTTTTGTTGCCATTCGCGGTGCTTTGGCTAACGGTCACGATTATATCGAAACTGCTGTAAACAATGGAGCAGTTGCAGTGATTTGCGATGTTTTTCCAAAAAATATTCAGCCGGATGTAACCTATATTTTGGTAAAAGATACCAATGCGGCTTTGGCATTTATGGCTTCCAATTATTATGATAATCCTTCGCAAAACCTCAAGTTGGTTGGTATTACTGGAACTAATGGAAAAACCACCATTGCATCACTTTTGTTCCAATTGTTTAAAAAAGCGGGGTACAAAGTGGGATTGCTTTCTACCGTAAAAAATGTGGTGGATGAGGTAGAATACAAGTCCTTATTAACCACTTCTGATTCGCTTACCATCAATAAATTTTTGCGTGAAATGAACGACGTTGGTGTGGAATATTGTTTTATGGAAGTGAGTTCACACGGTGTTGCACAAAAAAGAACCGAAGGTTTGCAATTCGCCGGAGGTGTTTTTACCAATCTTTCGCACGATCATTTAGATTACCACAAAACTTTTGCCGAGTACCGTGATGTCAAAAAATCGTTTTTTGATCATTTGCCCAAAAATGCTTTTGCTTTGGTCAATATCGATGATAAAAATGGTTTGGTAATGTTACAAAATACACAAGCCAAAAAGTTGACTTATGCTTTAAAAACCTATTCGGATTACAAAGCGCAAATTCTCGAAAACCAATTGTCAGGACTATTGATGAAAATTAACGGACAAGAAGTTTGGGTAAGATTAATAGGTACGTTCAATGCTTATAATTTGTTGGCAATTTTCGGAACTGCTGTTCAATTAGGCTTAGAAGAAATTGAGGTTTTGAGGTTATTATCAGAATTAGAAAGCGTTTCGGGAAGATTTCAATTTATTATTTCAGAGGGAAATATCACAGCAATCGTCGATTATGCCCACACGCCAGATGCGCTCGAAAATGTGCTCAATACCATTAACGATATCAGAACCAAAAATGAACAATTAATTTCAATTGTAGGTTGCGGTGGTGATCGAGATAAAACCAAAAGACCTTTGATGGCAAACATTGCTTCAACCTTAAGCGACAAAGCCATTTTAACTTCAGATAATCCCCGAACCGAAAATCCGGAAACCATCATTGAAGAAATGGAAAAAGGAGTCGAAGCTCAAAATTATAAAAAAACACTTTCAATAATTGATAGAAAACAAGCAATCAAAACGGCTTGTCAACTGGCAAATTCAGGCGATATAATTTTAATTGCCGGAAAAGGACACGAAACATATCAAGAAATTAACGGCGTTCGCCACGATTTTGACGATATGAAAATAGTAACCCAAATTTTACAACAACTGAACAAATAAAGAAACTATGCTTTATTACTTTTTTGAATATTTAAACAGTTTAGACGTTCCCGGAACCGGTGTTTTTCAATACATCACGTTCCGCTCAGGACTTGCAATTATACTATCATTGTTGTTGTCAACAGTTTTTGGAAAAAAAATCATCAACTTTTTGCGTCGCCAGCAAGTAGGAGAAACCGTTCGAGAATTAGGTCTTGCCGGACAAAACGAAAAAGCGGGAACGCCAACAATGGGTGGATTGATTATTATTTTTTCAACGTTAGTTCCGGTATTATTATTGGCGAAGCTGAATAATATTTACGTGATTTTGTTGATTGTCACCACCCTTTGGATGGGAACCATTGGTTTTATTGACGATTATATCAAAATATTTAAAAAAGATAAAGAAGGTTTAAAAGGAAAATTCAAGGTAATCGGGCAAGTTGGTTTAGGTTTAATTGTGGGAACGGTTTTATACTTTCACCCAGCTGTTACCGTAAGAACTGATACCGGAAACACCAATATTTTTTCAACCAATCAAACAACGGTTTCGGCAGCTCCGTTAGAAGAAAAATCTACCGCAACAACGATTCCTTTTTTTAAAAATAATGAATTTGATTACGCCGAAATTTTATCGTTTTTAGGCAATGATTATAAGGATTTCGCTTGGTTAATTTTCATTCCTGTGGTCATTTTTATCATCACAGCGGTTTCAAATGGCGCCAATTTAACCGATGGAATTGATGGTCTTGCTGCAGGAACTTCCGCCATCACCGTAGTTGCCATCGGGATTCTCACATTTGTTTCCGGAAATATTATTTTTTCCAATTATCTGAACATAATGTACATCCCAAATTCCGGTGAAATGACGGTTTACATTGCAGCATTCGTGGGAGCTTTGGTAGGATTTTTATGGTATAACACCTATCCGGCATCCGTTTTTATGGGAGATACAGGAAGTTTAACCATCGGCGGAATCATTGCTGTTCTGGCCATTGCTGTTCGAAAAGAATTGATGATTCCGGTGCTTTGCGGTATTTTCTTGGCAGAAAATTTATCAGTAATGCTACAAGTTTCCTATTTCAAATACACCAAAAAACGTTTTGGAGAAGGAAGAAGAATTTTTCTTATGTCGCCACTTCATCACCATTATCAAAAAAAGGGTTACCACGAAAGTAAAATTGTAACCCGTTTTTGGATTGTAGGAATTTTATTAGCCATTCTTTCCATCGTAACCCTAAAATTGAGATAACATGCAAAAAAAATTGGTCATTTTAGGAGGTGGAGAAAGCGGGGTTGGAACCGCAATTTTAGGAAAGAAGAAAGGCTATGACGTTTTTCTTTCTGACTTCGGAAAAATAAAAAATAATTACAAGGAAGTGCTTACCCTTAATGGAATTAAATGGGAAGAGGAAAAGCACACCGAAGATTTAATTTTAAATGCCGATTTAGTGATGAAAAGTCCGGGAATTCCGGAAAAGTCGCCAATGGTAAAAAAGATTTTGGCAAAAAATATTCCGGTCATTTCCGAAATAGAATTTGCCAACCAATACACCAAAGCTTTAACCGTGGGAATTACCGGAAGTAACGGTAAAACCACCACCACAATGCTTACCTATCATTTGCTAAAACAAGCTGGATTAAATGTAGGATTGGCAGGAAACATCGGAAAAAGTTTTGCTTGGCAAGTAGCCGATGAAAAACACGATGTCTATGTTTTGGAATTGAGCAGTTTTCAGTTAGACGGAATAATCAATTACAAACCACACATTGCCATTATCACTAACATCAGTCCGGATCATTTAGACCGTTACGATTATGATTATGGAAAATATATTGCAGCCAAATTTAGAATAACAGAAAACCAAACCAATGAAGATTACCTAATTTTTGATGCCGATGACGAAACCATTACCAATTGGCTCAAACTCAATAAAACCAAAGCGCAATTATTACCATTTTCGATGACAAAAATTATTGAAAACGGTGCATTTTGCCAAGACCAAACCATTAATATCAACATCAATAACCACCAATTTACCATGCCAACCGACAAATTAGCTTTAGAAGGAAAACACAACGTAAAAAATGCAATGGCAGCCACAACTGTTGCCCAACTTTTACGCATCAGAAAACAAACCATTCGCGAGAGTCTTTCTGATTTTCAAGGGGTTGAACATCGATTAGAAAAAGTTTTAAAAATTCAAAATGTACAATACATCAACGATTCTAAAGCCACCAATGTTAATGCGGCGTTTTTTGCCTTAGACAGTATGAATGCTCAAACCATTTGGATTGTTGGAGGTGTTGACAAAGGAAATGATTACAACGAACTCATGCCTTTGGTTCGTGAAAAAGTAAAAGCAATAATTTGTTTAGGAATTGATAACGCCAAAATTATCGACGCTTTTGGCGATGTTGTGGACGAAATGATCGAAGCTCAAAACATGAACGACGCAGTGAGATATGCTCAAAAAATGGCAGAAAGTGGCGACATAGTTTTGCTTTCGCCTGCCTGTGCAAGTTTCGATTTATTTGAAAATTATGAAGACCGCGGAAGGCAATTTAAGCAAGCCGTGCAAAATTTATAGAATGATTTTTTTGGAGCTAATCCCGCTTTCCGCTACAATCTTTTCCCTCGCAAAAAGAGCGAGAGAAAAG
This sequence comes from Flavobacterium ichthyis, assembly GCF_009915155.1. Lineage (GTDB taxonomy): Bacteria > Bacteroidota > Bacteroidia > Flavobacteriales > Flavobacteriaceae > Flavobacterium > Flavobacterium ichthyis. The sequence goes on from NZ_JAABLM010000006.1 coordinate 27,355, forward strand.
GATTTCCGCTGTAATCGGGGCTAGGGCGTCCTGCTAAAAAATAAACCAAGTTATGAAAGAACTAATAAACAATTTAAGAGGAGACAAAGTCATTTGGGCGTTTATCGCACTTTTGGCGTTGATTTCGTTTATGCCAGTTTATAGCGCAAGTAGTAACTTGGCACATGGAGCAAATGGTTCGGGCAATACTGTTAGCTTTTTAGTGAAACATTTTGCTCACGTAGGTATTGGTTTTCTAATGGTATATTGGGTTCACAAAGTTCCTTATCATTATTATAAAGCATTGGCAACGCCATTAATGTTTATCGCTTTTGCGACATTAGCTTTCACATTATTTCAAGGAAAAACCATTGGTGGTGCTAACGCAAGTAGATGGATACAAATCCCTTTCGTAGGAATTAGTTTCCAGCCTTCTACCATGGCGTTTATGATTTTAATGATATATGTTTCGCGTTATCTTTCTAAAAAACGAGAGGTCGAAGATACTTTTCAGCAATCATTAATCAACCTTTGGTTACCAGTATTTGCCATTTTAGCACTAATTCTTCCGGCCAACTTTTCTACAACCGCATTAATCTTCTCAATGGTTTTGATGCTTGTTTTCGTAGGAAAATATCCCGTAAAATACATCGGAATTATTTTAGGCGCCGGAATCATTTTCCTCACATTTTTTATTTTGCTTGCCAAAGCGTTTCCAGATGCCTTTCCAAACCGTGTAGATACTTGGATTAGCCGTGTGGAAAACTTCACAAGTGACAAACCGGACGAAGATGTTTACCAAATCGAGAAAGCAAAAATTGCCATAGCCACAGGTGGTATTTACGGACTTGGTCCTGGAAAAAGCGTGCAAAAAAACTTTCTACCGCAATCTTCTTCAGATTTTATTTATGCTATTATCGTTGAAGAACACGGACTAATTGGCGCCATTCTAATTTTGTCGCTTTATCTCATTTTGTTCATTCGGTTTTTGATTGCATCACATAAAGCCAACACCTTATTTGGAAAATTACTCGTCGTAGGGCTTGGATTCCCCATCGTTTTTCAGGCCTTGATCAATATGGGTGTTGCGGTAGAATTGCTTCCCGTAACCGGACAAACTTTGCCTTTAATTAGTTCCGGAGGAAGTTCAATTTGGATGACCTGTATTTCTTTGGGAATTATTTTAAGTGTCACCAAAAAAGAAGAAGAAATTGCACAAGAATTAGCCGAAAAAGAACAACGCGAAGAAGCTTTGCAACGTTTGATTGATAGAGAAATAAATGGTGAAACCGAAGAAATTTTGGAAACCACAAAACAATATACTAACGAAGAAGTTGAAAAAAGTTATGCCGTCGAAGACCATTCGGATAACCCTATGAAAGCCGTGATAGGGAAGTGATTTAAGGTATAGGATTTGAGAATTTTGATTTTCTGTAAAAAAAAATCTTAAAATCATTTTAATGTACGCAAAAAGAATAAAACAAAAATAAAATGCAAAAGTTAAAATTCATACTAAGTGGTGGCGGAACCGGAGGACATATCTATCCTGCAATTGCAATAGCCAATGAATTAAAATTGCGTTTTCCGGATTGCGAAATTCTTTTTGTGGGTGCCAAAGATAAAATGGAAATGCAAAAAGTGCCACAAGCAGGTTATCCTATCAAAGGTTTGTGGATCGCAGGTTTGCAACGAAAATTCACCATTGATAACGCTATCTTTCCCGTCAAACTATTCGATAGTTTACTGGCTTCACGAAAAATTATTAGAGAATTTAAACCAAATGTTGTCATCGGAACCGGAGGTTTTGCAAGTGGTCCGTTGCTTCGTGTTGCTGGATTTGCTGATATTCCCACGGTAATTCAGGAACAAAATTCTTTTCCGGGAATCACTAACAAGTGGTTGAGTAAAACCGCACATAAAATTTGTGTGGCATACGATAATTTGGAAAGATTTTTTCCGGCGCATAAATTAATACAAACCGGAAATCCCGTTCGTCAGGATTTGTTAGATATTGAAAATAAAAAACAAGAAGGCATTCAATATTTTGGACTTTCAGAAAATAAAAAAACAGTTTTGGTTCTTGGCGGAAGTTTAGGCTCTCGCCGAATTAACCAATTGATTGAGCAAGAAATTCCAAATTTTAAAAACCAAGATGTGCAGGTAATTTGGCAGTGCGGGAAATTTTATTTCGAAGATTATCAAAAATATTCCGATGATCAAATTCAGGTAAAAGCTTTTATCGACAGAATGGATTTGGTTTATGCTGCCGCAGATTACATTATTTCTCGGGCTGGAGCTTCGTCGGTTTCAGAACTTTGTTTGGTAGGAAAACCAGTTATTTTCATTCCGTCACCGAATGTAGCCGAAGACCATCAAACTAAAAATGCTAAAGCCATTGTGGATAAAAACGGTGCTTTGATGTTGAAAGAAAATGAACTAAACGAAAAATTTACGTCAACATTTAGCCACTTGTTAAACAACGAAAATTTACAAATTAGCTTAAGTCAAAACATAAAAAAATTAGCGAAACCGAATGCCACAAAAGACATCGTGGACGAAATAGAAAAATTAATTCAATAAAGTACATAAAAAAGTTTCAGTGAAAGGTACTCTGAAAACACAGAAACTAGCAAACAAAAAAAAATGAATCTCAATCAAATACATAACGTTTATTTCATCGGTATTGGAGGCATCGGGATGAGTGCTTTGGCTCGTTATTTTCAAAACATTGGAAAAAATATTTCGGGTTATGACAAAACGCCAACTATGTTGACTGATGAATTGATTGCTGACGGAATGCAAATTCATTTTGAAGATAATATTAGTTTAATTCCTGAAAATTATACGGTTGAAAATACACTTGTAGTTTATACTCCAGCAGTAAAACAACTTTCAGAATGGGAATATTTTAAAGAAAAAGGTTTTACGATTAAAAAGCGTGCCGAAGTTTTAGGCATTATTACCAAAGACACTTTTTGTTTTGCCGTTGCCGGAACACACGGAAAAACCACAACTTCCAGTATACTCGGACATATTTTACACCAAAGTGGCGTAGATGTTACCGCTTTTTTAGGTGGAATTGTAGAAAATTATAATTCAAATTTAATTGGTTCAGGAAAAACGGTAACGGTTGTAGAAGCCGACGAGTTTGACCGTTCGTTTTTACACCTTCATCCAAATATTGCTTGCGTGACTTCAATGGATGCGGATCATTTGGATATATATGGAGATGCTACTGCAATCGAGGCGTCGTTTGTAGAATTTTCCGAAAAAATAACCAACAAAAATAATTTATTTGTCATTGAAGGTCTTCCGTTGAAAGGCATTACCGTTGATGTAGCAGTTAAAGGCGAAACCATTCAGCCGAACGCTACTCCAAAATTTTTCGCCCATAATGTCAGAATTGAAAACGGCAGTTACCTCTTTGATGTGGCAACGCCTTCAAGAATTTTCAGAAACGTTGCTTTCAATCTTCCCGGGAAACACAATTTACAAAATGCACTTTTGGCTTATGCCATGGCATTTACCTACGGAGTTTCGGCAGAAAATATCGCAGCAGCTTTAGCTACTTTCAAAGGCGTCAAAAGGCGTTTTTCGTATCAAATCAAAAAAAATAATTTAGTTTATATTGATGATTATGCACATCATCCTACAGAAATTAATGCTGTGCATCAAGCCGTTAGAGAATTATACCCAAGGCAAAAAGTGTTAGCTGTTTTTCAACCACACCTTTTTAGCAGAACGCGCGATTTTCTACAAGGATTTGCTGAAAGTCTTTCACAATTTGACGAAGTGATTTTGCTTGATATTTATCCTGCAAGAGAATTGCCAATTCCAGAAATTACTTCCCATTTATTGTTGGAAAATATAACAAATAATAACAAGAAAATTATTGCAAAAACCGATTTAATTTCCGTAATTTTAAATACCGATGCTACCGTAATTGTTACCATTGGTGCGGGTGATATAGGGGAGATGGTCAAACCAATTAAAAACGCTTTAGATGAAAAAATTTAATTGGACAAATATTAGATTGCTTGTCATTTTTGGTGTGGCAATCTTCTTGTTTTCATTTTCTGGAAAGAGAAATGAGAATCGAAAAATTTTAAAAACTAAGGTGGAGTTTGTGTCAGAAAACAATCCGTTTTTAACGAAAGAATCGGTTAATAAATTGTTAATAGAAAAAAATCGAGGGCGTTTGGGCTTCAAAAAAGTTGAATTAGATTTGAGTAATTTGGAGAAAAAGCTCAACAGTCACAATATGATTAAAAAAACAGAGGTATATGTGAGTGTTGATGGTGTGTTAAAAGCTGTGGTGGAGCAGAAAACTCCAGTTGCCAGAGTGTTTAACGATAATAGTTCTTTTTATGTTGATTATCAAGGTGGTAGAATGCCTGTTTCGGATAATTTTTCAGCGCGAGTTCCGCTGATAAGTGGTGCTTTACACGAGTTAAAAAATGAAAAAATCACTCGGGTTTTACAAACCATTCATGATGATGATTTTTTACAAAAAAATATCATTGGCGTCAACATTTTGCCGTCCGGAAACCTTAAAATGAGCTCGCGTAATTTTAACTACGTGATTGATTTTGGAAAACCTATCAACATCGAAAAGAAATTTAAAAATTACAAAGCATTTTTTCAACGGGCTGTTCAAGACACTTTGATAAAAAATTATAAGACAGTAAATCTTAAGTTCACGCAACAAGTTGTTTGCACCAAAAATTAAGTTATGGAAAAAGAGAACATTGCAGTAGGTTTAGACATTGGGACCACAAAAATTGTCGCAATGATTGGAAAGAAAAATGAGTATGGAAAACTGGAGATTTTAGGCGTTGGACGATCTAAAAGCCTTGGCGTGGCTCGTGGTGTTGTAAATAATATTACTCAAACCATTCAATCCATCCAACAAGCAATTCATGAAGCAGAAGAAAATTCTGGATATAAAATTAAAGATGTAGTGGTAGGTATCGCCGGACAACACATCCGCAGTTTACAACACAGCGATTACATCAGCCGAAATAATCCTGACGAAGTAATTAGCGACAATGACATTGATTTGTTAGTGAATCAAGTGCATAAGTTAGCAATGCTTCCAGGCGAAGAAATTATTCACGTTTTACCACAAGAATTCAAAATTGATGGTCAAAGCGAAATAAAAGAACCAATTGGTATGCATGGCGGAAGATTGGAGTCAAGTTTTCACGTTGTGGTAGGTCAAGCAGCTTCTATCAGAAATGTTGGAAGATGCATCAAAAGTTCTGGTTTAGATCTTTCGGGATTAACCTTAGAACCGTTGGCTTCTGCAGATGCGGTTTTGAGTCAGGAAGAAAAAGAGGCAGGTGTTGCTTTGATTGATATTGGAGGAGGAACAACAGATTTGGCTATTTTTAAAGACGGAATTATTCGTCATACCGCTGTTATTCCTTTCGGAGGAAATGTCATTACGGAAGATATAAAAGAAGGATGTTCCATCATCGAAAAGCAAGCCGAATTATTAAAAGTAAAATTTGGTTCTGCTTGGCCAGGTGAAAATAAAGACAACGAAATTGTGTCAATTCCGGGATTACGAGGAAGAGAACCAAAAGAAATTTCTTTAAAAAACCTTTCGAAAATCATCCACGCACGTGTCGTAGAAATCATCGATCAAGTTTTTGCCGAAATCAAAGCGTATGGTCACGAAGATCCACGTAAAAAGTTAATTGCAGGTATTGTATTGACCGGAGGTGGTTCGGAACTAAAACACATCAAGCAATTGGTGGAATACATCACAGGAATGGACACCAGAATTGGTTACCCTAATGAACATTTGGCAGGAAATTCTGACGAAGAAATCTCAAGTCCGTTATATGCAACAGCAGTTGGATTGGTAATGAATTCCGTTAGAAATAATACCAATAGCGCGGTTCCAAACATGCCACAACTTGCCAAACCAGTTTATGTAGCTCCAGTGGCAACAGAAGTGGAACCGGAAGTTGAAAAACCGGTTGTAGCCGAAGAAGTGCACGAATCGCCAATGACACCAAACAAAAGTCAAGGAGAAAGAGTAAAAAAATCAATCCTCGACAAATATTTAGAGAAAATAAGAGAATTTTTAGATAATGCTGAATAAAGTAGTATCAGCCAAATAAAATAAGTAGAAAAAGAAATTAAAAAAAAAACCAAATATTATGACAAGCAACTCAGATTTTGGAAATATTGCATTCGATTTGCCTAAAAATCAATCCAATGTAATCAAAGTAATAGGCGTTGGAGGTGGCGGAAGTAACGCAATCAACCACATGTTTCAACAAGGAATAAAAGGAGTAGATTTCATCGTTTGTAATACCGATTCTCAAGCGTTGCAAAATAGCGCTGTTCCCAATAAAATTCAGTTAGGAGTAAACCTTACAGAAGGTCTTGGAGCAGGAGCAAACCCCGAAGTAGGACAACAATCAGCAATTGAAAGTATCGCTGACATCGAAAAAATGCTTGACAGCAATACCAAAATGGTTTTTATCACAGCAGGAATGGGTGGTGGAACCGGAACTGGTGCAGCACCAGTAATTGCTCAATTAGCTAAAGAACGTGACATATTAACCGTAGGAATCGTAACCATCCCATTCCAATTTGAAGGAAAAGTACGTTCAGAACAAGCACTTTTAGGTGTTGAAAGATTAAGAAAGCAAGTTGATTCATTAATTGTAATTAACAATAATAAACTTCGCGAAGTTTACGGAAACCTTGGTTTTAAAGCAGGATTCTCAAAAGCTGATGAGGTTTTGGCAACCGCCTCAAGGGGAATTGCCGAAGTAATTACACATCACTACACACAAAATATTGACCTAAAAGATGCTAAAACCGTATTGTCTAACAGCGGAACCGCCATCATGGGATCATCAACCGCCATTGGAGATAACAGAGCCAAAGAAGCCATCGTGGCCGCTTTAGATTCGCCATTGCTTAACGACAATAAAATCACAGGTGCCAAAAACGTATTGTTGCTTATCGTTTCTGGAACCAACGAAATCACCATTGACGAAATTGGAGAAATCAACGATCACATCCAAGCCGAAGCGGGATACAACGCAAACATCATCATGGGTGTTGGCGAAGATCAATCTTTAGGCGAATCAATTGCAGTAACCATTATTGCAACAGGTTTCAACATCGAACAACAAGCCGAAATCGTAAACACAGAACCGAAAAAAATTATTCATGCCCTTGAAGATGAGCAAAGAATGGGACATGATTTATCTCATAAACCCGTTCAGTCATTCGACTTTACAGCACCAGTGATTGAAGAAAAAAAAATTCCGGTAGTTGAAGAAAAAATAATTTTCTCTTTAGAAGAACCAGAAATCATTCCTGCAAAACCAGAACCGGTTGCAGAAGTATCTGATTTAGTGAAAACTACCGAATTCATCAAAAACATCGACGTAGAATTTCAAATCGTATCGCCAATCAGCGAACACGAATTTTACATCACAACAGATGAAGTAAGAGAAATGGAAGTGCGTGAACCACAGTTTATTATCAACAAAAAAGAAGAAGAACAAACCACCTTCTCCTTTGATGTTCCAGCTCCAAAACCCGCAGCCGAAACACCAAAACCAGAAAAGATTTTCTTCGACTTAAGCGATGATACTAACGAAATTCAGGTAAACCAACCTGTTCAAGTGGTACCCGTTACCGAAGTAAACCAAAACGGCGTTATCAAATATTCTTTGGAAGATTACATGGAAATCGAAAACGAACTGATGCAATCAAAGCCAGTTTCCAAAACCGAAACCCCAATCGACAAAGAACTCGACCTTCAGGTAAAAGAAGTAGAAACACCAAAATTCAACAACCCAAGCTTCGAAGAAATTTCTCCATTAGAAATGACAATCGAGCAAACCCTGAAAAAAAGAGCCGACGAGAGAAGAGCAAAAATGAAAGAATTTAATTACAAATTCCACAACAACCCTTCACGCGTTGACGAATTCGAAAAAGAACCAGCCTACAAGCGAATGGGAATCGACCTCACCAGCAAACAGGCAGACAATAGCAAGTCCCGAATGTCTTTAGGAACCGACAGCAACGACGATTTACAATTGCGTTCCAACAACTCGTTTCTTCACGACAATGTGGATTAACTAACTCAAACCAAAACCCTGTAACCCGGATTTTTCATTGAAATTCCGGGTTATTTTTTTATCTTCGCTTTCGAAAATATGGAGCCAATCGCTTGGGCATTTTTTAATCGAAACTCCCGCTTTCGGCACTATCTTTTTCATTGCCTCGGAAAAATCCAGGCAATCAAAAAAGGATAGTCGCCTCAATCGGGGCTATCAAACCAGCAAAAGGCATTTTTTAAACTTTAGGCAATCAAAAAAAAATACAATGAGCTTACAAAACCAAATCAACGACGAAATTAAAAACGCAATGCGAGCCAAAGACACCCTAAGTCTTGAAGCCTTAAGAGCTGTAAAATCCGCATTGTTATTAGCCCAAACCGAAACCGGATCAAAAGAAGAAATTTCACAAGAAAACGAAATCAAACTTTTACAAAGATTAGTAAAACAACGCAAAGATTCGGCTAACATTTACAAAGAACAAGGACGCGAAGACCTCGCAGAACCCGAAATTCAACAAGCCGCCATCATCGAAAAATTCCTTCCCGCACAATTATCCGAAACCGAAATTGAAGCAGTAGTTTCTAAAATTATCGCCGAAAATAACGCATCGGGAATGCAAGCCATGGGATTAGTAATGGGATTGGCTTCAGCACAACTAGCCGGCAAAGCCGATGGAAAAACAATCTCCACCATCGTTAAAAAATTATTGTCATAAACTAATTTCTCATTAAAAATCGGCTATATTTGCAATCCTAAAATGGCCTCGTAGTTCAACTGGATAGAATGACGGATTTCGGCTCCGTTGGTTGGGGGTTCGAATCCCTCCGGGGTCACAACCGTAAAATCAAACTTTTGATTTTACGGTTTTTTTTATTTTCCACATTAAAACTTTTCAATCCCGCAAATTAGTTCTATCTTAACCCTTCTGAAATTTTTTATGGAAAGTTCCACCATTTTAGCGTTTTTTGTCGGGTTTGTATTAATCGCTTTGGCGTTCATCAAATTCATTGAACCGGCTTACGCCATCCTATTCAAAAAACCACTTTTAGTTCATTTTTATCTTTTCCCATCCAAATTTTCGCCGGAGCAAAAATCCTTTATGCTCAAAGAATTTCCGTTTTATAAAAGATTGTCACCTAGAAAACAACGCTATTTTGAGAATCGCGTTAAGTGTTTTTTAAAACGGCATCAATTCATTGGAAAAGATATTGAAGTCACGGCAGGAATGAAATTTTTAATCGCCGGAACTTATGTCATGCTTACCTTTGGCTTCCGGAATTACTTAACCGGACTTTTAAAAACCATCGTGATTTATCCGGATATTTATTTTTCCGAAACAAACCTAACGCATCACAAAGGTGAATTTAATCCTAAGATGAAAACTGTTGCTTTTTCGTGGCAACATTTTATCGAAGGTCATCAATCTGCCAACGACAATGTAAATCTGGGTTTGCACGAATTTGCCCATGTGATTCACTTGCATTCCATCAAAAGTCGTGATGTGAATGCCAGCATTTTTTTCGACGAATTTACCTCGATTACCAAATTATTAAAGGATGAAAATTTTACTACCAGTTTAATCGAAAAAAATTATTTCCGCAAATATGCCTTTGAAAATCAGTATGAATTTCTGGCGGTAATTTTAGAACATTTTTTTGAATCACCAAAAGACTTCGAAAACCATTTCCCAGATTTATTTCAAAAGGTAAAACGCATGATCAATCACCAATAATTTTCGAATTTTTAAATAAAAAAAGCCTGCAAAATACACTTCTGCAGGCTTTGCTTTTTATGTTGAAATTTTAAACTGAAGCGATTTTTTTCAAATCAGCAATGGTTTCGATTTGGTTTTCGGCTTTAAAAACATAGCTTCCGGCAACCAAAACATCAGCTCCAGCTTCTGCTAATTGTTTGGCGTTTTTATTCGTCACGCCACCGTCAATTTCAATTAAAGTCGCCGCGTTATTGCGAACAATAATTTCTTTTAACTGCTTTACTTTTTTGTAAGTATTTTCAATAAAAGATTGTCCGCCGAAACCTGGATTGACACTCATGACACAAACCACATCGATGTCGTTAATCAAATCTTCTAGCAAAGAAACTGGTGTATGCGGATTGATGGCAACACCCGCTTTCATGCCTTCGGCTTTGATGGCTTGAAGCGTTCTGTGAAGATGGTTACACGCTTCGTAATGGACGCTTAAAACATTGGCGCCAAGCGAAGCAAAAGTTTTGATATAACGATCCGGATCAACAATCATTAGGTGAACATCGATGGTTTTTTTGGCGTGTTTCTGGATGGTTTCTAAAACCGGCATTCCGTAGGAAATATTAGGAACAAAGACGCCGTCCATAATGTCGATGTGAAACCAATCGGCTTGGCTGCTATTGATCATTTCGAGGTCGCGTTGCAAATTTCCAAAATCGGCGGCAAGAACCGATGGTGCAATGAGTGTGTTTTTCATGATGTAGTTGTTGTGTGTTTAATTGAAAATTCAAAAGTCCAGGATGGATATTCAAAATTTTTGCAAAGGTACGAATTTCGGATTTTATTTTTACCGCAATGTTCGCAATGTTTCTCTCAAAGGCGCGAAGTAGCAAATAGATTTGTCGGAATTTTGCTTGGCTTTTTGCCACAGATTACAGGATTTTTTTGATTTGGAATTTTCAACCCTGAACATTAAAAAGCAAAACTCCGGATACCCGAGCGATAGCGAACAGACTGGAGTTTTGCTACCTTAAAAAGCAAAACTCCGGTAATCAGCCGGAGTTTCAATCATCAATCAAAAAACGAACAGTTTTGAAACTGTTTGTTGCGGTATTTCCGAAATGGAAAATATTTTAGCCTAAATAGGTTTTTAAAATTTTGCTTCGCGAAGTGTGTTTTAACCTTCGAATTGCTTTTTCCTTAATTTGACGAACGCGTTCTCTTGTTAAATCGAAAGTTTCGCCAATTTCTTCCAAAGTCATTGGATGTTGATCGCCTAAACCGAAGTATAGTCTTACAACATCGGCTTCTCTTGGGGTTAAAGTTTCCAAAGATCGCTCGATTTCGGTACGTAAAGATTCGTGGATTAATTCTCTGTCAGGATTTGGAGATTCGCCTGAACGCAATACGTCGTAAAGGTTTGAATCTTCGCCTTCCACTAAAGGAGCATCCATTGACAAGTGGCGACCAGAATTTTTCATGGATTCTTTAACGTCGTTCACGGTCATGTCTAATTCTTTGGCGATTTCTTCAGCAGATGGTGGTCTTTCGTTAGATTGCTCTAACAAAGCGTACATCTTGTTGATTTTATTGATCGAACCGATTTTGTTCAACGGCAAACGCACGATACGTGATTGCTCTGCCAATGCTTGTAAAATAGACTGACGAATCCACCAAACGGCATAGGAAATAAATTTAAAACCACGGGTTTCGTCAAAACGTTGTGCGGCTTTAATTAATCCTAAATTTCCTTCGTTGATAAGATCTGGAAGTGTAAGTCCTTGATTTTGATACTGTTTTGCTACCGAAACTACGAAACGCAAGTTGGCTTTTGTAAGTTTTTCAAGAGCTCTTTGGTCACCGGCTTTAATTCTTTGTGCTAATTCTACCTCTTCATCTGCCGTGATAAGGTCAACTTTACCAATTTCTTGTAGGTATTTGTCCAGGGAAGCAGTCTCACGATTTGTTACCTGCTTGGTAATTTTGAGTTGTCTCATTTAAATTGTTCCTTCAAATTTAGTTTCAGATTGTTATACGTAAGCTAACGCAAAAAAGTTACAAATGTTTTGAAATTTTTTTTCAGGTGTTTGTTTTTTTACAAATCGAATTCGGTGGTATTGATTTTTTGTAGGTAAAAATCTACCTTTTGGTTGGCCTTGTTGAAAAATAATTTGCGATCACGCGTTCCAGAAAGGTTCAACGATTTTGAATTTTTGATTTGATGCAAAAAATATTCTGAAGCATTGTTACAAGTGGAACTGTCTTCGGTAATAAAATATCCGAGCATGGTGTAAGGAACGAAAAGCGACTTTTTTTCTAGATTTGACATCAAAACATTGTTATTGAGAATCAAAAGTTCGTTATAATATAAGTGATAACTCGACGCATTTTTACTTGATTTTGCTTCGGCTTTATGCAACAAATTTTTCAAATCTTCATATAAAAGTGTTGCATTTTCGTGAGACAATAATCCTGATTCGAAAAAATATAAAATCTGTTGTAAAGTACTGTTAATGGTGGTATCGTTCCAAATTTCATGCACTTCGGCGTTTTCGTAAACCTTTTGCAATTGCGAACTGTATTCTAAAAGCGATTGGTCCACGGTAAATTTTTCAAAACGTTGCTGGTTTTCGGGAGCAATCAATAAATTCATCCAAACGTATAATTTGAACTTGGACAGTAAAGTCCCGCCAATAGTGTAAAATAGCGGAATGTCTTTGGCCGAATAAAACATTTTTGAACTGGTTTCATACGATTTTAAATTTTCGGCAGATTGCTTAAAGTACAAGCTCAAGTCCGCTAAAGATTGAATTTCTTTTGTTTTTTCGACAATTACTTTCTGGTTGTTTTGGCTAAATATTTTATCCATGGATATGGAAAAATGCTGGCAAAGTTTTACCGTTTCTTCAATTGAAAATTTACTTTTTTCCGAAACCCTTCGGTGTGAAGCATCATAACTGATTTGCAAAATGGTAGCAATTTCTTCAATTATAGAAGAATTTTTGCTTAATGATTTCCGAATCGTTCCCAATAAAATAGCTTGATTATTCATCTTTTTTGCGATTTTCACAAATGTATAAAATTTTTTAATTGATTGTAGCGACACAATTTGTGTTTACTGCAATAATTTTGGTTTAAAATTTTAATTAGATGATTATGAAAAAACTTTTTAAAATCATAAATGTTTTGGTTCTCGCCATGTGCGTTTCTTCGTGTAGCGTGCGAGAAGAAATCAACAAAGACAACTTTAGACGAATGTCGAAAAATTTTTCAGGACGATTTTTTGATGTTTTGGACACAATTAAGAATACTCATGATGATAGAATCCTCACGAGTAGTTTGCTAAAAAACTTGTCAAACATCGATAATATTGATTATTCAAAACCGATTCACATTGCAATTTTTGAAAAAGAATTACAGCTAAAATTTAATTGTTTAAATGAAAAATCGGTGGTATTAATAATTCCGGGACAACGATACCGCAGAAGATTTGTGTTTTACACCAATTATGAAACCGTTTCGTTTCCAGTGCTTTTTATCACAAAAGAAATGACGAAATACACGATTTATTTGCCAGATGAAAATCAAGTTATGTTTAGAAAACACAACGTAAACGAAGGAATGTTGCTGCTTTTTGGAGCGGGATTTTCTTATCATTCAAATGCTAATTTTAAACTTTTACCCAATGAATAAATGGCTATTTTTTGTTTTGATTGCGTTTCAGATGAATGCTCAAGACACGATTGTTTTCCCGAAAATCGATTTGTACAAACGCAATATTTTGGAAATTAGTTATGGCATTCCACTCGGAAATTTGTCAGATAAATACCAAAGTTCGATTAATACCGCTTTTTATATGAGAACCAAAGTAGCCAAACGACAGTTTATCGATTTTGGTGCGGAATTGGGAGGTATTATTAGTGGAAAAAATGTGAATTATCAATTTGGCGATGAAATCTTAAATTTAGAAGGAAGTAAAACTTCATTTTTGCTGGGTTTTCGGTATTCGAGATTTCTAGTACAATCTAAGAACGAAAATTTTCACATTGAAACAAATACTGGTTTGGGTTGGAAATATTTACATTACACCAAACCCGATGGTGACGCCTACAAAGATTTAAAACCGACTCTAAATACTTTTGCGGTCACGCAAGGTTTGAAAATAATGTATTATGGTTTTGGAGTGCATTGCAGTTATCATTATTCGCCTTATGATTTTTTTAATTCAAAGGTCGAAAATAATTTCGGAAGTTCGTCTTTGAACTTTGGAATTTCCGGAAGCTGGAATTTTTAAACTAATTTAAAACCCCCGCTTCAACTGAATGAAACGGGGGTTTAGGTGAATTAACCTTTATTTAAAAAATTAATTTTCTTTTATGTCCTCACGTGGTGGACGATTTTCATTACGAGGAGGTCTGTTTTCATCTCGTGGCGGACGGTTTTCATCTCTTGGAGGTCTTGGTAGTAAAGCTTTTTTAGAAACCTTTTCTTTTCTAGTTTTAGGATCAAGTCCTAAATACTTCACTTCAAAAACATCGCCCAATTTCACAACATCGGCAACATTTTCGGTTCTTTCCCAAGCCAATTCAGATACGTGAAGCAATACTTCGTTTCCTGGTGCTGCAGTATATTCCACCACGGCTCCAAAATCAAGCATTTTAATTACTTTTACTTCGTAAGTTTCGCCCATTTGTGGTTTGAAAATAATGGAATCGATTTTTGCCAACACAGCATCAATTCCTTCTGGCGAAGTACCTAAAATTTCTACAACTCCTTGCTCGTCAACTTCGTTGATTACAATTGTAGTTCCGGTTGCTTTTTGTAGTTCTTGAATCACTTTTCCACCAGGTCCAATTAACGCTCCAATAAAGTTTCCAGGAATGGTTCTGGTAATGATTTTTGGTGCATGACGTTTTACTTCTGCTTTTGGTTGTGCAATTACTTCGGTGATTTTGTCAAGAATATGAAGACGTCCATCTCTTGCTTGTTCCAAAGCTTTTTCCATGATATCGTATGCCAAACCTTCAATTTTAATATCCATTTGGCAAGCGGTAATTCCGTCAGCAGTTCCGGTTACTTTAAAGTCCATATCTCCAAGGTGATCTTCGTCTCCTAAAATATCAGACAATACAGCCCATTTTCCAGTTTTTTCATCAGAAATTAATCCCATTGCAATTCCAGAAACTGGTTTTGTCATTTGAACTCCAGCATCCATTAGAGCAAGTGTTCCGGCACAAACTGTTGCCATTGATGACGAACCGTTAGATTCTAAAACTTCAGAAACCACACGAATTGTGTAAGGATTTTCCGCTGGAATCATGTTTTTCAAAGCACGTTGTGCTAAGTTTCCGTGACCAACTTCTCTTCTTGATGTTCCTCTCAAAGGTTTTGCTTCCCCAGTTGAGAAAGGAGGGAAATTATAATGTAAGTAAAATTTTTCCTCACCTTGATCTGAAGGTAAATCAATTACGTTAGCTTCTCTTGAAGTTCCTAAAGTTACCGTTGCCAAAGCCTGAGTTTCTCCTCTTGTAAAAATTGAAGATCCGTGAACAGACGGTAAATAATCAATTTCACACCAGATTGGCCTGATTTCGGTTGTTTTTCTTCCGTCAAGACGAATTCCTAAATCTAAGATTACGTTTCTAACGGCTTCTTTTTGAGATTTGTAAAGATATTTGCTGATTAAATCTGCATTTTCAAGTAATTCTTCTTCGGTAAAAGCAGCTTTAACTTCATCTTTAATAACGCTGAATTTTTCCGAACGTTCATGTTTTGCAGAACTTTCTTGAGCGATTGCAAAATATTTATCATAAGAAAGTTCGTAAACCTTTGCTTTTATCGCTTCATCATTACGTTCTTCTTCATAAGTACGAATTTCTTTTCCTAAAGCTGCTTTTAATTTCTCTTGAGCAACAATCTGATTTTTGATGGCTTCGTGCGCAAATTTAATGGCTTCAACCATGTCTTTTTCAGAAATTTCTTTCATTTCTCCTTCAACCATCGCAATGGAATCTTTTGAAGCACCAATC
Organism: Flavobacterium ichthyis; assembly: GCF_009915155.1. Lineage (GTDB taxonomy): Bacteria > Bacteroidota > Bacteroidia > Flavobacteriales > Flavobacteriaceae > Flavobacterium > Flavobacterium ichthyis. Next base: position 43,170 of record NZ_JAABLM010000006.1, read on the forward strand.
ATCATATCAATGTCTGATTGTTCTAATTGTGATTTGCTTGGGTTGATGATAAATTTTCCGTCAATTCTGGCTACACGAACTTCAGAAATCAATGTTGAAAACGGAATGTCTGAAACCGCTAATGCTGCAGAAGCGGCCAATCCAGCTAAAGCATCCGGCATCACTTCTTCGTCATGAGACATTAATTGGATCATTACTTGCGTTTCGGCATGGTAATCGTCCGGGAAAAGCGGACGCAAAACGCGGTCAACCAAACGCATTGTCAATACTTCTGCATCACTTGGTCTTGCTTCTCGTTTGAAAAATCCGCCAGGAAAACGTCCTGCTGCTGCAAATTTTTCGCGATAATCTACCGTCAAAGGTAAAAAATCAATTCCAGGAGCGGCTGTTCTTGCTGATACTACAGTTGCTAAAAGCATGGCGTTGCCCATTTGAACAACTACTGAACCATCTGCTTGTTTTGCCAATTTCCCTGTTTCGATTGAGATGCTTCGTCCATCTCCCAAATCGATAATTTCTTTTGAAACTTGTGGAATCATAAATTTCTTTCTTTTTGATTAAACAATGGGTTTTAGTTGTGTTGTTGTGTGTTGTTGTTGTGTAGTTGTCTAAAACCCAATGAAAAACCAAACTTTTTTCGGCAATATTTTATAAAACAAAAAGAGGCGCGTTTGCACCTCTTTTTTGTATCGAATTATTTTCTGATACCCAATTCTTTGATAATCTCACGATATCTATTGATATCTTTCTTTTTAAGATAATCAAGCAAGCTTCTTCTTTTACCTACCAAAAGAACAAGCGAACGCTCAGTATTGTAGTCGTGACGATTTTTTTTCAAATGCTCAGTTAAATGACTGATTCTGTGTGTGAACAAAGCGATTTGCCCCTCAGCAGATCCAGTGTTTGTAGCAGCTCCACCGTGTTTTGCGAAGATTTGCTCTTTTACTTCTTTAGTTAAGTACATGCCAATATTATTTTAATGATTTTTATGTAGAAAGGTTTTTCCTTTTCGAGTGCAAAGGTAATATTAATTTTTATAAACACAACTTTTTTTTATTTTTTATCTAAAGACTAAAGCGTTTATAATTAGTGATAAAACAAGATTTTGAGTCTTTCAATATGGTATATATATTAAGGTATAAAATTAAATTATAAATGAAGATTTAAAAATTTGCCTACTTTTGCCTCAGATAGAAAAAATGATATGGCAAAAAATTTAGTAATTGTTGAGTCGCCTGCCAAGGCAAAAACCATAGAGAAATTTTTAGGAAAAGAGTTTCAAGTAGAATCGAGCTACGGTCACATTGCGGATCTTCCTTCAAAAGAAATTGGTGTAGATGTAGAACACGGTTTTAAACCTAAATATGAAGTTTCTCCGGATAAAAAAGCTTTGGTGAAAAAACTCAAAGATTTATCAAAAAATGCCGAAACGGTTTGGTTGGCAAGTGATGAAGACCGCGAGGGAGAAGCTATTTCTTGGCACTTGGCGGAAGAATTAAAACTGGATAAAAAACGCACCAAACGTATTGTGTTTCATGAAATTACTAAATCTGCTATTCAAAAAGCAATCGAAAATCCACGTGATATCAATTATGATTTAGTAGATGCACAACAAGCAAGACGGGTTTTAGATCGTTTAGTAGGTTATGAGCTTTCTCCTGTTTTATGGCGAAAAATTAAAGGCGGACTCTCGGCTGGACGGGTTCAGTCGGTTTCGGTAAGATTAATTGTGGAACGCGAACGCGAAATCCAGAATTTCAATGCCGTTGCCACATATTCGGTTACAGCAGAATTTTCAAATGAAGCGGGTAAGACGTTTAAAGCAAAACTTCCAAAAAATTTTAATACTAAAAAAGAAGCTGAGGATTTTTTGCAAAAAAATATAGGATCAACTTATAAAGTAGCGGATCTCGAGACAAAACCTACCAAAAAATCGCCAGCAGCACCTTTCACAACTTCTACATTACAACAGGAAGCCGCTAGGAAATTATACCTTCCGGTTGGGATTACCATGCAATTGGCACAAAGGTTATATGAAGCCGGTTTGATCACTTATATGAGAACCGATAGTGTAAATCTTTCACAAGAGGCGATGAATGCTGCACAAGCCGAAATTGTTCGTTCTTACGGAAAAGAATTTTCTAAACCTCGAAATTTTACCACAAAAAGTAAAGGAGCTCAAGAAGCACACGAGGCTATCCGTCCTACGGATATGTCGCTTCATACGGTAAATGTGGATCGTGATCAGGCGCGTTTGTATGATTTAATTTGGAAAAGAACTTTAGCTTCGCAAATGGCTGATGCCGAATTAGAACGTACCAATGTGAAGATTGAAGCCAATAATCATCCCGAAATTTTTTCTGCTACGGGAGAAGTGTTGCTTTTTGAAGGTTTCTTAAAAGTGTATTTGGAAGGAAACGATGATGAAGATGAAGAGCAAGAAGGGATGCTTCCGGCTTTAAAAATTAGTGAAAAATTGCTCAATAGTTATATCACGGCAACCGAAAGATATTCTCGTCCGCCTTCAAGATACACCGAAGCTTCTTTGGTAAAAAAATTAGAAGAATTAGGAATTGGCCGTCCTTCAACATATGCACCAACAATTTCTACCATTATCAACAGAAATTATGTAGAAAAAGGTAGTTTGGAAGGTGTTGAAAGAAATTACACACAATTAACATTGGAATCTGGAAAGTTACGTGAAAAATTGCTGACTGAAACAACTGGTTCTGATAAAGGAAAGTTGGTTCCAACGGATATTGGGACGATTGTTACGGACTTTCTGGTGAAAAATTTCGAACGAATTTTAGATTATAATTTTACTGCAAAAGTTGAGCAGGATTTTGATGAAATTGCCGAAGGAAACATGAATTGGGCAAAAATGATGCAGGAATTTTATAACGAATTTCATCCTACGGTAAAAGATGTTGAAGCCAATGCCGAAAGAGAATCAGGCGAGAGAATTTTAGGAAAAGACCCGAAAACCGGGAAACCAGTCAGTGTTCGTTTAGGGAAATTTGGTCCGATGGCACAAATTGGCGAACCAGATGACGAAGAAAAATCTTTTGCCAGCTTAAAATCTGACCAAAATATCGGCACGATTACTTTAGAAGAAGCCTTAAATTTATTTTTGCTACCTAAAAATTTAGGAACACATAAAGGAGAGGAAGTGGAAGTGAACAACGGCCGTTTTGGTCCTTACGTGCGGTTTGGTAAAACATTTATTTCGTTGCCGAAAGGCGAAGATCCTTTGGATGTAACTTTTGAACGTGCCAAAGAATTGATTGCCGAAAAAGAGCAAGCCGATGCACCAATTGCTACTTATAAAAATGAACCCGTTCAAAAGGGAGTGGGGCGTTTTGGACCTTTTATCAAATGGAACGGCATGTTTATCAACGTGAATAAGAAATATAACTTTGATAATCTTTCTCAAACGGATATTATTGAATTAATTGAAGATAAACTGCAAAAAGATATCGATAAAGTGATTCATCATTGGGAAGATGAAGGAATTAAGGTTGAAAAAGCGCGTTGGGGAAGATCGGTGATTACTAAGGGGAAAATTAAAATTGAGTTGAGTAAAGACGTTGATGCAACTGCCATGACGCTTGATGAGATTAAAGATTTGATTGAGAAAAAAACGCCGGCAAAAAAAACAGCAGCAAAAAAAACAACGGCAAAAAAAACAACCGAAACAAAATCTGCAGCTAAGAAAAAAACTACTGCTAAAAAGAAATAACAAATGGAATTCGATTTTCTTTCACCGCTTGATTCGGAAACTGTCGCAACCATTAAAAACTTGACTTCGCAACATCTGGGAAGTAAAGTGGTTTTACATACTGATGAAGATTTTCCGGATTTGAATAAAATAAAAATTGCCATTTTTGGCGTTAAGGAAAATCGAGGCGCACATTTAGAGCACGAAAACACCAAGTTGTCGCACATTAGAAAAGAATTTTATAGTCTTTTTCCAGGAAATTGGGAGGCTTCAATTGCTGACTTAGGGAATATTTTGCCCGGAAATTCTGTAGAAGATACTTATTTTGCTGTAAAAACAACAGTAGCATTTCTTCTTAAAAATAAAATTATCCCGATTATTATTGGTGGTTCGCAAGATTTGACGTATCCCATTTACAGAGGTTTTGATCAATTAGAACAAATGGTGAATTTAGTGGCTATTGATAGTAAATTTGATTTCGGAAAAGCAGAAAAGTTAACTTCTAATTCGTATTTGACAAAAATAATAGTCGAAGAGCCAAATAATCTGTTTAACTTTAGTAATGTAGGTTATCAAACCTACTACAACTCGCAAGAAGAAATCGACCTGACCGAAAAATTATTTTTTGACGCTTATCGTTTGGGAGAAGTTTCCAGTAATATCTCTATTGCAGAGCCTGTTTTTCGTGATGCCGATATTGTGAGTTTAGATTTAACGTCAGTAAAATCTTGTGATTCGGGTAATTTTGTTACATTTACACCCAACGGATTTAATGGAAAAGAGATATGTTCTTTAGCCAGATATGCCGGAATTAGTGATAAAGTTTCGGTTTTTGGTATATTTAATCATAATAATTCAAAACAAGAAGCTGTATTAATTGCGCAGATCTTGTGGTATTTTATCGAAGGTTACCATTATCGGTCTAATGAATATCCTTTCGGAACCAGAGACCATTACACCAAGTATATTGTTCCTTTGGACGAAGAAGAATTAGTTTTTTACAAAAGCAATAAGACAGAAAGATGGTGGATTGAAATACCTTTTCTTTCAAATGTTAATAATAAATTAAAAAGAAATACGTTATTACCTTGCACACATGAAGATTATTTAGGTGCATGCTCGGCTGAAATCCCGGAAAGATGGTGGAAAGCTCAGCGAAAAAACGTAGTTTAACGGAATAGATTGTCGGCATAAAAACCTTAAATATTTTTTTTAACAAAAGTTTATTTAAATATTATAGTTTGATTAAGCAATTTTTGAAAAAAAAATTGCTTTTTAAAAAAATTATAGATAGGTTTACGCCCTTAAAAATTAAAGAATTTATAATAACCCAAATTTATATGAAGAAGTTCATTGCATTTGCAGCATTAGCGTCAATTTTATCCAGCTGTGGCTCCAGCGATAAAGGGGAATTGGTAGGTGTTAAAGGCAAAAAGTGGCATCCGGAGAAACCCTACGGCATGACCTTAGTTCCTGGAGGTGCTTTTATAATGGGTAAATCGGATGACGATTTAGCTAACGTGCAGGATGCTCCAACCAAAACGGTTACCGTTCGTGCTTTTTACATGGATGAAACCGAGATTACAAATAGCGAATACAAGCAATTTGTAGAATGGGTAAAAGATTCTACAATCAGAATGCGTTTGGCAATAGCCGCCGAAGATTTCGGTCAAACGGCTGGAAGCGGTGGAATTGGTGAATTTGCATTTGATGATACAGATCCTGCAACAATGTCTCCTTACGACAAATATATGTATGAAAATTACTATAGTTTAGGTACAGGTGATGATCCGTATGCGGGAAGAAAAATCAATAAAAAGGCTAAATTAATCACTGATCCTCAAAAATATCCGGATGAATATTATGTTGAGGTGATGGATTCAATGTATTTGCCTGCAGCAGAATCGTATAATGGTTTAAGAACAATTGATGTTTCTAAATTGAAATTCCGTTATTCTGAAGTAAACCTTAACGAAGCTGTTAAAGTAAAAGGAAGAAAAGATTTCTACAAAAAAACTGAGCCAATAGAAATTTATCCTGATACAACCGTTTGGATTAAAGACTTTGCTTATTCTTACAATGAGCCAATGCATAATGATTATTTTTGGCATCAAGCGTATGACGATTATCCAGTTGTGGGTGTAAGTCATAAACAAGCGAAAGCTTTTTGTGCTTGGAGAACGCTTTATAAAAATGCATTCATCAAATCAAAGAAAAAAGGTAGAAACCAAATCAACTCTTTCCGTTTACCAAGTGAAGCAGAATGGGAATATGCTGCAAGAGGTGGTCTAGAGTCAGGAACTTTCCCTTGGGGTGGTCCATACGCTAAAAACGACAGAGGTTGTTTCTTGGCAAACTTTAAACCAAACCGTGGAGATTATGCGGCAGATGGTGCTTTATATACAGTAGAAGCAAAATCTTATGATCCGAACGATTATAATCTTTACAATATGGCTGGTAACGTAGCAGAATGGACAAATACTTCTTACGATGCTGCAGCTTATGAATATGTTTCAACCATGAACCCGAATATCCCAGATGTAAAAAACCAACGTAAAGTGATACGTGGTGGCTCTTGGAAAGATGTTGCTTATTTCTTACAAGTTAGTACTCGTGATTTTGAATACGCAGATTCTGCCAGAAGCTTTATCGGTTTCAGAACAGTTCAAGATTACATGGGAACTCAAAACACAGGAAACACAGCACGATAATTTGTAACCAACTTTTAACTATTTATATTTCTTAACTAACTAAAAACTATTATTTATTATGGCAATTTTAAGCAAAAAAGCAATGAACTTCGCTTACGGTATGGGTGCAGCAGTTGTAATTATCGGAGCGTTATTCAAAATCACTCACTTTGAAATCGGACCTTTAAATGGAACGTTAATGTTATCGATTGGTTTGATTACTGAGGCTTTGATCTTTGCTATTTCGGCGTTCGAACCAGTAGATCAAGAATTAGATTGGTCATTGGTATATCCTGAGCTAGCAGGTGGCGAAGCTAAAAAGAGAGAATTGAAAAAAGAAAACCCTACTGAAGCTCAAGGACTATTATCTCAAAAATTAGACAACTTGTTGAAAGAGGCTAAAATTGACGGTGATTTGATGGCTTCTTTAGGAAATTCTATCAAAAATTTTGAAGGTGCAGCTAAAAACATGGCGCCAACAGTAGATGCTATCGCTTCTCAAAGAAAATATGCTGACGAAATGACTAATGCAGCTGCTTCTCTAGAAGCACTTAATGGTCTTTACAAAGTACAATTGGATAGCGCTTCTAGAAACGCTGAAGCTAACAAAGAAATCGCTGACAACGCTGCTAAATTGAAAGAACAAATGCAATTAATGAGCTCTAACATTGCTTCTTTGAACAACGTTTATGGAGGTATGTTATCTGCAATGAGCAACAGAGGTTAATTAGTTTATCACTCAATTATTAATTAAAAAAGTAAACTAATAAACACACAATGGCAGGAGGAAAATTAACCCCTAGACAGAAGATGATTAACCTGATGTATCTGGTTTTCATCGCAATGTTGGCAATGAACATGTCGAAAGAAGTTTTATCTGCTTTCGGATTGATGAACGAAAAATTTGAAGTTTCAAATAAATCAGCTATCGAAAATAACCAATCGATGATGCAGGCTTTAGATGCTAAAGCAAGCGAAGCTGGTGGAGAGTTTGCTGCTGCTGCGGCAACAGCTCATAAAGTGGAAGCAGCTACTAAAAAATTCTATGATTTCTTAGGAGGTCTAAAAGCGGATGCTTCAAAAGGAACAGATGCTGAAGATGCAACAAACTACGAAATTCAAGATAAAGCTGACAACTTAGACAATGCTTTATTCGTTGGAGATAATTATACTCCAAGAGGAAATGCAGTTATCGCAGCTATCGAAAGTTACAAAGCAGAAATGAAAGCTGCTTTAGGAACTGAAAAAAAATATGCAGCAATTTTAAAACAAGTTGACGAAACTTTCAGCACTGCTGATGTTGCCAACAGAGAAGGTATTAAAGTCAAATTTTTAGATTACCACTTTAAAGGATATCCTCAGGTAGCTTCAGTTGCGAAGATTTCTGCTTGGCAAAACGATGCTAAAAAAGCGGAAACTGATGTAATCAATGCTGCTTTAGGTAAAGCTGCGGTTCAAGCGGCTTCTTACAGCAACTACCAAGCGATTGTTGTTTTAGACAAAAATGCTTATTTCCAAGGTGAAGCGGTAACTGGTAAAGTAGTGTTAGGTCGATATGACGAAAATACTAAACCAACTTCTTTCCAAGGTCCTGGAAAACTAGAAAACGGGCAAGCTGTAATTAGAATGACTGCAGGTGGTATTGGAGAACAAAACATTAACGGTCAATTTACTTTCGTGGAAGATGGAAAAACTATTCCGTTGAAATTCCAAGGAAAATACGTAGTAGTTCCGCGTCCAAACTCAGCTACTATTTCTGCTGATAAAATGAACGTGGTGTACCGTGGTGTTGATAACCCAATTACAATTTCATTTGCTGGTATTTCTGACAACAATGTAAATGCATCTGCAGCTGGATTAAGCAAGGCTGGTGGTTCAGGGAAATATATAATGAGACCTGGAGCAGGACGTGAAGTTGTAATTAATGTTACAGGTAAAATGTCTGACGGTAAAACAGCAAGTGATAAAAAACTTTTCCGCATCAAAAATATTCCTGGACCAACAGGTGCTTTAAGAGGTAAAGAAACAGGTACCGTTAAAGGTCCAAAATCTAACCTTGAAGTACAAACTGTAAATGCAATTTTGGAGGATTTTGATTTTGATGTAAACCTAGATGTGGTTGGATTTAATATTAAAGTTCCTGGACAGCCTACTATCGTTGTTTCTGGTAATAAGTTAGACGCTCGTGCTAAGGCTGCTGTTCAAAAAGCAAGTAGAGGTGATGTTGTAGTGATTTCTGAAATCAAGACAAAATTAGTAGGAAGTACAATCATGTTGCCTAAAACAGCACCGGTTGCATACGAAATCACACAATAATTTATTAAAGTTTGAGTTATACACTCTAAAGACTAATAAGATTAAAAAAATGAATTGGAGAAAATTTTCATTAATGATTGCATTCGGTTTAGTTACCGCAACTGGTTTTGCACAGTCAAACTTACTTAATGCAAAAACTCCTGAGGATATCGGGAAAAAAACTGCCGCTCAATTAGAGTCGGATAACGACAAGCCACTTCCGTATGGATATGTTCACGATCGTGATGTATTAATGGGAAAAATGGTTTGGGAGTTTGTTGATCTTGACGAGAGAATCAATTTTCCAATGTATTTTCCGGTTGAAGGAAATCTTGGGGAAGGCAGAAAGTCATTGTACCAAACATTGGTTGACGGTATGAAAGATGGTACAATTACTGAAGTTTATGATGACAGTTATTTTATTACTAAAAAGACACTTAGGGACATCGAGATGTCAATGTCTAAAATTGATACTTCGGATGCTGGACGTGAACAATACAATGCTGGTGAACAAATTTCAGAAGAATATATTGTTCGAACTGATATTCTTCCGGCTGATGTTAAAGGGTATAAAATCAAAGGATACTGGTATTTTGACAAACGTCAAGGTGAATTGAAATACCGTATGCAAGGAATTTGTCCTGTAGTTCCAGATGTTTATACAATGGGTTCTGAAGAAGAAGATTTAATCGAATTGTTTTGGGTTTATTTCCCAGCTGTAAGAGATGTCTTGCATGAAGGAAAAGCTTTCAACAACAAAAATTCTGCAATGCCAATTACTTTTGACCACTTGCTAAATTCAAGACGTTTTAACGCTACAATTTACAAGGTTGAAAACGTAATGGGCGACAGACAAATTGAAGAATACATCAAAGACAACGCACAAATGCAGTTGCTCGAGTCTGAACGAATCAAAGATAATATCCGCAATTTCGAACAAGATATGTGGAATTATTAATCAAAATTTTCTCCAATTACAACGTAAAACTCCTGCTTAACAGCGGGAGTTTTTTATTTTTGTATTATGATCGATTATATAATTGTGGGTTCGGGTTTGGCAGGAATATCGTTCGCCGAAACCGCGCTTCAAAATAATAAAACCATTATTCTGTTTGATAATCATTCGCAGAATTCCTCTACCGTTGCCGGTGGAATGTACAATGCTGTTATTTTAAAAAGATATACAAAAGCATGGAAAGCAAGCGAACAATTGCAATTATTGGATTCGTTTTATGAAGCTGTTGAAAATAGGATAGGAACAAAAGTCAATATCCCCATTCGGATTTTTAGAAAAATATTTTCAGCCGAAGAACAAAATGATTTCATCCATGCAAGTGACAAACGTGACCTCGAGGACTTTCTTTCGCCAGAAATTGTTCACAAAAATTATAACGGAATTACAGCTCCTTTTGGTTTTGGTGAAATCTTGAAAACCGGATATGTTGATACCGCTTTGTTACTTAAAAAATATCAAAGTTGGCTCAAAGAAAATAATTTCCTTCAAGAAAATTCTTTTCAATTTTCCGAATTGCAAATTTTTCCCGACTACGTTCAATACCAGAATATTCAGGCGAAAAATATTGTGTTTGCAGAAGGTTTCGGGGTGGTAAACAATCCTTTTTTTAATAATTTACCCATTGTAGGAACCAAAGGCGAATTACTTTTAGTCAAAATTCCAAACCTCAATCTCGATGCGGTTATCAAATCTTCCGTTTTTATCATGCCTTTGGGAAACGATTTGTACAAAGTTGGCGCTACTTACAATTGGGACGACAAAACGAACGAACCAACGGTTGAAGGAAAAAAAGAATTGATGGAAAGTTTAAAATCCATCGTTTCATTAGATTTTGAAATCGTGGACCATGTAGCCGGAATTCGCCCGACTACCAAAGATAGAAAACCTTTGGCAGGAACGCATCCAAAACATGCAAACGTGCATATCTTAAACGGTTTGGGAACAAGAGGTGTGATGATTGGACCGCATTTGGCGCTTCAACTTTATAATTCCATCGAAAAAAATATTGAAATTGATATTGAAGCCAATATCAAAAGATTCAAGAAAATTATTTGGTAGTTATTTTTTGGCTTCGGCTGGATCATAATCCACAAAAAAGTTAATCCAAATATTTCTTGACAGTCGCATGATAATCGGCATAAAAATGACCAAAGTGGCAATAATGGCAATAAAAGCTGTTTTTAAATTGCTATTAAATAAAAAATACGAAACAATAAATGCTGCAACACCAAATGCGATTCCCACTGCATAACTTACATACATCGCACCATAGAAAAATGACGGTTCAATTTTGTACTTTTGCCCACAATGTCCACAATGCTCATGCATTTTGAAAACTTCGGTTAAAACAAATGGATTAGGATTGACGTACATTTTTTCATTTTGGCATTTCGGGCACGTTCCTGTTAAAATGCTATTGAGTTTGGTTCCTTTTTTAAACATTTGCAAAATATTTTAGGAGTAGTAAATATGCTACAAATTTACGCATTACAAATCATCAAATCATGTTAAACATCCACAATTTATCGGTTTCTTTTGGAGGAACTTATTTATTTGAAGAAATCACTTTTCGTCTAAATTCAGGAGATCGCGTTGGTCTTGTTGGCAAAAATGGAGCGGGAAAATCAACCATGCTTAAAATTTTAGCCAGAGACATTGCGCCAGATTCCGGAAGCATTGCAACCGAAAAAGAAGTGAAAATTGGATTTTTACGACAAGACATTGATTTTGAGCAAGGTAGAACCGTTCTCGAGGAAGCCTATGAAGCTTTTACAGAAATTAAAATTGTAGAAAAAAGATTGGCAGAAATCAACCAACAGTTGGTAGAAAGAACCGATTATGAAAGTGAATCCTATTCAAAATTAATTGAAGATTTGTCAGATTTGACGCATCGGTTTGAGTTGCTCGACGGTTACAATTATGTAGGAAATACCGAACGAATTTTGTTAGGTTTGGGTTTCAAACGAGAAGATTTTAACAACCAAACCGAAACTTTTTCCGGCGGATGGCGAATGCGAATTGAATTGGCAAAATTACTCTTGCAATCTAACGATATTTTGCTTCTGGATGAACCTACCAACCACTTGGATATTGAGTCGATTATTTGGTTGGAAAATTTCCTCAAAACCTTCCCGGGTGTCGTGGTGATTGTTTCACACGATAAAATGTTTTTGGACAATGTGACCAATCGTACCATCGAAATTTCCCTAGGAAAAGCCTACGATTTCAACAAACCGTATTCACAATATTTAGAATTGCGTCAGGAAATTCGCGAAAAGCAATTGGCTACACAAAAAAACCAAGCCAAAAAAATTGAGGAAACCCAAAAATTAATCGAGCGTTTCCGTTATAGTGCTACGAAATCTTCGATGGCACAATCGCTGATAAAAAAGTTGGATAAAGTAGAGCGAATTGAAGTTGACGAAGATGATAATTCGGTGATGAATATTTCTTTTCCTGTCTCAATAACGCCAGGTAGAGTGGTGGTTGAAGCCGAAGAAGTGACCAAAAAATACGGAGACAAAACCATTTTAAAAGACATTTCGCTTTTGGTGGAAAGAGGAAGTAAAATTGCTTTTGTGGGGCAAAATGGCCAAGGAAAATCCACTTTTATCAAAGCCATTGTAAAAGACATCGATTACACCGGAACCATCAAATTAGGACATAACGTGCAATTGGGATATTTTGCCCAAAACCAAGCCGAATATTTAGACGGCGAAATCACGCTTTTGCAAACCATGCAAGATGCCGCAAACGATTCTAACCGCTCGAAAGTTCGCGATATGTTGGGTGCTTTTTTGTTTAGAGGTGATGATGTGGAAAAAAAGGTAAAAGTGCTTTCCGGAGGTGAGCGAAACCGATTGGCGCTTTGTAAATTATTGCTTCAGCCAATTAACGTTTTGGTGATGGATGAACCTACAAACCACTTAGATATCAAATCTAAAAATGTTTTGAAAGCCGCTTTGCAACAATACGAAGGCACGCTTTTGCTGGTTTCTCACGACCGTGATTTCTTGCAAGGAATGTCGAATATTGTGTATGAATTTAAAGATCAAAAGATAAAAGAATATTTAGGCGATATTAATTTTTTCCTCGAACAACACAACCTCGAAAATATGCGTGAAGTGGAAAAGAAAGACGTGGTGAAAACCGAAGCTCCAAAGGAAAATAAATCGCTTTCGTATGAAGAACAAAAGAAAAACAAGGCGTTGCAAAACAAGTTGAGTAAAGTGGAAAGCCAAATCAAACAGTTGGAAACCGATATCCAAAACGACGATAAAATGTTGGCTTCAAACTACGACAAACACATTGAAGATGCCGCGTTTTTTACCGCTTACAACAAAAAGAAAAAAGACCTCGACCAACTTTTAGAAGATTGGGAAATGATACAGTTGGAGTTGGAGGGGTAATCAAATTTTTAGGTTATTCTTCTTAAATGTTAATGTTTTTAACAAAGTGGGATAAAACATAAAGTATCCATGGCTTTGCTATGGCTATGCTATAAGGATAATCTGTCCTGAATCACTAATTTTTCTGGATTATTTATTATGATTTCAGATTTAATAATTTCTTCTAAAGTTACGTTTAGTGCTTGTCTAATTTTCTTTAATACATCGATAGTTAATTTTTAAGTCCCCTTTTCGATTTTGCTATATTGTGATTGTGACATATTTAGCTCATCTGCCATTTGTTCTTGTGATATTTTGCTGGTTTTTCGGAGTTTAATAATGTTGGCACGTATGTTATATTCTAAGTTCATATTGTGTTTATTTTTCAACTTGTGTGTTTATTCTTTCAAATATAAACAATAATTGAATTATTTTTAAATTTTAACAAATTAGTCGTGATGAGAATAGTTTTTTAAAAGTTTATTAAATAAAATTGTATAAAAATATTAACGTTGAAAAAAGTAGCTTTTGCAGTTCTATCGTGTTTATCTCTAATTTCATGTAAGACAACTAAAATCAAGTTAGACCGTGAGGTTAATTATATTCCTTATTATGTAAAAGTATATGAGGCAGATAGTTTGTATTTAGAGGGAGACTACGCAAAGAGCTACATAATTTTAGATAGCCTGTTTAAGAAGTTTAAACCTATTAATAGAGAGGTATATTCCGAGTATGAAGCATATATTGCTACTTCCGTAGCAACAAATAATACAAAAAATGTAAAAGACTTAGTTCGAACTTCATTTGAAAAATATGGAAGCAGAGTTATTGATTTTGAAGCAGATAGTCTACTTATGGAGTCAATTCGATTAAGCGGGTGGAATTCCTCGGATTTAAAATTATTTTCTGAAAAATACAGGAAGAAGATAAAAATTGACATTCGGAAACAGGTTGCTGAAATTATGAGACGGGACCAAGAAGTACGATTGATAGAACACATCGATATAGAGAAATTGCGAGAGGTAGATAATGTTAACGATTTTACTCTAAGAAACATAATTAAAAAGTATGGTTTCCCTCATAAGGGAGTTATCGGTGGAAGTGGATTTGACGAAAATTATGTTAATCTAGGTGGATTTTTCAAACATGTCGCAGATTCCAGTTTTTTCAATTTTTATCTCCCAATTCTTACAGACCTTTCAAAAAAGGGAAAATGTGAACCTAGCTTATTTACTGGACGAGTTGATCGAAAATTGATAAATGAGAAAAAAAAACAACTATATGGTTCATATCGAGATGATGACTACAAACTAATGCCACTAATAGATGAAAAAAAGGTCGATTCTGTCAGAAAATCCGTCGGATTGGACTCTGTTGACTAGCAAATATGGAGATTGAAAAAAAAATACGGAGTAAGCGTAAACAAACAATAATATTAACTAAATTTTAATATTATGACTAAATTGAAATCATTGAAGGATTTTCAAAAAGAAAATCCAGAATTGAAAACAAATGGAATCCAGAATTTGGTGGGTGGCACACATGGCTTGTCTGACAACTTTGAAATTGATTTAAAAAAAAATACATCAACATCCCAAAAGAAGGGTTTTTTGTGGTTCTGGAAAATATTGGCGACAAACAGAATGTTGACCTAACAAATGAATCATCAAACACCAAACCGAATCATCGGTTGTTAATGCCTTACATAATCGTAACAGATAAAGTAAACAAACAGTTAACTTATTTCAGAAATATTTTTAGGCAAGGTGATACTTGGCACAATTTATCTGACATAAATCTTACGCCAATAAGCAAAAAATTTCAAATAGAAAATATTGGGATTGGATGGGAAGTCGATTTGTATTGATGGAAGTGCCTTTTATACATCTCTTAAAAAAAATTAATGCCTAATTTCCCTTTCTATAAACAAGCTGATTCCAAAGATTGCGGACCTACATGTTTAAAAATTATCGCAAAACACTACGGTAAAAATCTTAAGATTCAGCAGCTTCGCCACTTATCTGAAACTACCCGAGAAGGGAGTAATTTATTATCGTTAAGCGACGCCGCAGAACAACTGGGTTTTAGAACACTTGGAGTTAAACTTTCGTTAGATAAATTAGCTTAGGCACCATTACCTTGTATTTTACATTGGAACAACGACCATTATGTGGTTCTTTACAAAATTAAAGTTCGAAAGGCTCAGATTGAATTCATTCAAATTTCTGACCCTGCTTTTGGATTGCAATTAAAGAAAGCAATTTCCGATTGGGAATTGGCCTATGTACTGAAGTCATCTATCAAGGGTAACGTGTCATTTTTGCAAATTTGGACAGAAAATCAAACCATCAATGCGGTAGACAATGTTTTCACGATAATTCCGAGTGAAGAAGATAGCTTTATTGGAAAAGTGAAAGCCAAAGCTCAAAATTCAGGAAAGATTAAGGAAAATCAAGATGTAAATATTCGATTGGCAAATTACCCTGACCGTGAATTTGGTGTAATCAAAGGCAAAGTAAAGTCAATTTCGCTAACTCCGGACAAGGGAGGAAATATTTTAATAGATGTTTCTTTGCCAAATAAACTCAAAACATCTTACAACAAAAACATCGCTTTTCAACAAGAAATGACCGGAACCGCAGATATCGTGACAGAAGATTTACGATTGATCGAAAGATTACTGTATCAATTTCGAGATGTTTTTAGAAGATAATTATACTTTCTCCGAAATAATCCCAATTTTCTCAGAATGCGCCAAAGCTTCACTGCTTTCTCTAAAATAACAAGTGTCAACTCCCATGCTTTCCATGTTTTTTAGAGCGTCAATGGCTTTTTGTTTTTTCGAACTTCCGGTTTGACGGATGTAAACAGCTTTTACGGTTATAGGAAAAATTTTACAAATATCTTCGTATAAAAAAGGATCGTGTTGGGAATCATCGCCAAGCAAAACATATTTTAAATGCGGATAAAACTCTAATATATGTTTGATTTTGTCAAATTTATGGTCGTGATCACCTCTTCCTGTAAAGAAAAAATCCATCAAACTGGTTTTAATGTCTTTTAGAAGCAAAACGGCTTTGGGCAATTCGTGCAACTCTGCAAATTTCGTAATAAAACGGTATAAATTCCATTCGCTACTCGACACATAAAAAAACGCATTTTTCTCGGCATCGCTATCTCTTCCGGCAGAACTCAAGGCTTGGTAATGCGGTACAACATCTTCAAAAATTTTGCGGTCGTTTACATTTCTAAACAATAAAATGTACATTTTTTTAAAAATATTACGCGTATGCGAAACCAAAAAAGTATCGTCAATATCGCTGATAAAACCCAAATCTCCTTCGTAAGGCCTGATGTACATTCCTTTCACGGAAATTTCCTTTTGATTGTGGTAAATGCTCACCCGATATTCGTTCCAGCCGTAAGCCAAATCTTTATTCAGCGGAATGCAAAATTTAAAATAACCGTCGTCTAAGGTTTTGGTGTGAATTTTTAAACCGTTGTGTTCCAAATAAACCGACGCATTTTGTTGGGTTTTAATCCGAAACATACGAATTACCGAAACGGCATTCTTAAAATTTTTTTTCTGAAAATCGTAATCAGTTTTGGTTGTGGGTTTAAACACATGTCCCATCACAATGAGCTCCTGATCGTTTGCATAACCGCGGTATAATTTTAAGATTGGCTTCATAAAAAAAAGATGTATATTTAGATTGCGATACAACAATTTACAAAAATCGTCGCAAATTAAAAAGTATGAAACCGAATAAAACCGTTTTGTTAGTGGTAAACCCAATTTCGGGTGATGAAGATAAAGCCGAATTAATCGAGGCTGTCAGCGATTTTGCCGCTTCAAAAAATATTGATTTGGAAGTGTATGAAACTACCGGAGATGATGACGACCAAAACATTTTGGAACTACAAAAAAAAGTAAACGCCGAACGAGTTTTAGTGGCGGGAGGCGACGGCACGATAAAAATGGTGGCCGAAGCTTTGCATGATTCAGATATAATTATAGGAATTTTACCCGCAGGTTCGGCAAACGGTTTGGCAGTAGATTTGGATTTGCCCGATGATATGCAGGAAAATATTAGAATTGCCATGGAAAATGATGCCATGGAAATGGACATGGTGTGCATCAACGGTAAAAAAAGTTTGCATTTGAGCGACATTGGTCTAAATGCCGAATTGGTGAAAAATTACGAAAACAGTTCTATTCGCGGGAAATTAGGCTATGCTTTGCAAGCGATTACCACTTTAGCGGAAAGAAATGGTCCGTTTTTGGCAAAAATTTCCGCCAATGATGAAACCATTGAAACCGAAGCACGGATGATTGTGATTGCCAATTCGCAAAAATACGGAACCGGAGTGGTTATCAATCCTGACGGGAAAATGAACGACGGAAATTTTGAAATTGTAATTTTGAAAAATTTGGATATTGTGGTTTTCACCAAAATTTTAGCCGGAAATATTCCGGTGGAAAGTGGGGATGTCAAAATTATTTCTACCCAAAATGCCTTTATCGAAACCAATCGGCCGGTGAGTTTTCAGGTGGATGGCGAATATTGCGAAGAAGTTTCCAAACTCGATATTTCTATTCTAAAAAATCAAATGAAAGTGGCATTGCCGTAAAATGAAAATCCCATCAACGCGATGGGATTTTTTGTATCTGATTTTTCTGTGGTGTTGCAAATTCTTTTCGGGCCACAACTAAACCTTTTCGGTCCGCAAGACACCAAAGAAAATAAAAATACGATTGCTAAAAAATAGCGTAATTTGTTCATTTTTAAAAATTTACAACCATAACGCTACAATGTTGCCGAATATTGCATGGCTTTCAGTTCTTCTAAATAACTTCTTTGGTTAGACAATCTCGGAATTTTGTGTTGTCCGCCTAATTTGTCATTTTCCTTAAGCCAGTCGTAAAATAAATTTTTTCGGGAAACATTTAAAACCAACAAGTTAAGGGTCATGTTGTTGTGTCTTTTCGCTTCATAATCCGAATTTAAAGCTTGCAAATTTTTGTCTAATAATTCCCGAAATGCTTCAATATCTTCCGGATCGTGCTTAAACTCAATCATCCATTCGTGAGCGCCTTTTTCTTTTCCTTCCATAAAAACCGGGGCAACGGTGTAATCCATCACCTCACAATTCAAGGTTTTGCAGGTTTTGGCAATCGCACGATCGGTATTTTCCACCATTAATTCTTCGCCAAAAACATTAATATGGTGTTTGGTTCTGCCGCTTACGCGAATTCTAAACGGATTCAACGAAGTAAATCTTACGGTATCACCAATCATGTAACGCCACAAACCAGCATTTGTCGTGATCACGACCGCATAATTTTTATTGATTTCCACTTCGGAAAGTCGCACGATTTTTTGTTCCGGAGTTCCAAAGGTGTCCATCGGAATAAATTCGTAAAAAATGCCGTAGTCTAACATCAGCAGCAAATCGCTGGAATCATTCAAATCCTGAATGGCAAAAAATCCTTCGGAAGCATTGTAAATTTCATAATACTGAAAATCTTTGCTCGGAATAATTTTGTTATATTGAGTGCGATAGGGCTCAAAACTCACGCCTCCGTGAAAATAAACTTCGAGATTAGGCCAAATTTCCAACAAATTTTCTTTTCCGGTGGCTTCTAAAGTTTTGTTCATCAAAACCAACATCCACGATGGAACGCCTGCAAAACTCGTCACATTTTCCTGAATCGTTTCTTTAATAATCGCCGGAATTTTAGTTTCCCATTCACTCATCAACGAAACTTTGTTGCTTGGCGTAGAACTAAATTCTGCCCAAATTGGCATATTGTCAATCAATATTGCCGAAAGGTCTCCAAAAAAAGTATTGTTGTCTTCATACAATTGTTTGCTTCCGCCGAGACGTAAACTTTTTCCAGTAAAAAGTTGGGATTCTTCGTTGTTGTTCAAATACAAACTCAGCAAATCTTTACTGGCTTTGTAATGGCAATTTTCCAAAGCTTCGCTACTAACCGGAATAAATTTACTCTTCGCATTTGTCGTGCCGCTAGATTTGGCAAACCATTTAATTGGCGTATGCCAAAAAACATTTTGTTCGCCTAAACGGGTTCTTTCAATCATGGGTTCCAAATCTTCATAGGTAGAAATGGGAACGCGATTGCTAAATTCATTGTAAGATTTTATTGACGAAAAGCCGTAATTTTTACCAACAAAAGTATTTTCGGCTGATTTAATTAAGCTTAGTAACAATTCTTCTTGAACTTCGTTCGGGTATTTTAAAAACAATTCTATTTGATGGATTCTTTTTTTTAAAATCCAACTTGCTAATGAATTGATAATTGGTATCGCCATTTTTATCAGTTAAGTTAAGTTCGTTAGAAACAATTATGATTTAAGATTGTCTAACTTATCAAAAATAATCAAAAGATTTTACAAGACAATAATAAAAAAGCTGAAGACATTAGGCAAAAAAGCCAAAAAACTTCTTATGAAAAATCATCTCACTTAGTTCATTAAATTTTGGTATATTTACGTTCATAAGCCTAAAAATATGAAGTCAAATTTTAATGTTATAGTAAATAATCGCGAATTTACCAGTATAGATTTAGAACAGGAAACTATTGTTTTAAACGATCTTGGAAATAATCGATTTCACGTTATCAAGGATTATAAAAACTACTCAATTCAAATCACCAAAGCTAATTATTCTAGCAAATCCTATACAGTAGAAGTAAACGCAAACCAATATGAAGTGGCGTTGCACAGTCCACTTGATCAACTCATTGCGCAAATGGGATTCACCCTAGGCGGTAAAAAAGAAATCAATTCCATCAACGCACCAATGCCAGGAATGATATTGGAAATTGCTGTTCGAGTAGGGCAGGAAGTGGGGTTAAACGAGCCTTTGCTAATCCTTGAGGCGATGAAAATGGAAAACAGCTTCCATTCTCCACGTGCAGGAATTATTAAATCTATTGCGGTAAAGATAGGAGATGCAGTAGAAAAAGGCCAATTATTAATTGAATTTGAATAGCTGTATGAAAAAAATAGTCATCGCCAATCGAGGTGAAATTGCACTTCGAATTATGAAAACGGCTCGCAAAATGGGCATTAAAACCGTGGCAGTATATTCGGATGCTGATAGGAACGCACCTCATGTACATTTTGCCGACGAAGCCTTCCATATTGGAGAATCGCTCTCGAGCCAATCGTATTTGGTCGGCGAAAAAATTATTAAAGTAGCGCAAACTGCCAATGCCGAGGCCATTCATCCAGGATATGGATTCTTAAGTGAAAATGCAGCTTTCGCGGAAAAAGTTACACAATCAGGATTAATTTTCATCGGACCAAAGCCACACGCTATTCGGGTGATGGGAAGCAAATTAGCAGCCAAGGAAGCTGTAAAAAAATATAATATTCCAATGGTTCCAGGTATAGACGAAGCCATTGAAGATGTGGAAAAAGCCAAAGAAATTGCAACAGAAATTGGCTATCCCATCCTCATCAAAGCTTCTGCTGGAGGCGGTGGAAAAGGCATGAGAATTGTGGAAAAAGCTGAAAACCTCGAGTCGCAAATGAACCGTGCCATCAGCGAAGCCATATCTGCTTTTGGAGACGGTTCGGTTTTTATTGAAAAATACGTTGCCTCTCCACGACACATCGAAATTCAAGTAATGGCCGACGGTCATGGCAATATTGTGCATCTGTTCGAACGGGAATGTAGCATTCAAAGACGACATCAAAAAGTGGTGGAAGAGGCACCTTCTTCCGTCTTAACGCCCGAAATCAGAAAACAAATGGGAGAAGCTGCTGTAAAAGTGGCGCGTTCATGTAATTATTTAGGAGCCGGAACTGTAGAATTTTTGTTGGATGAAAAACTCAATTTCTACTTTTTGGAAATGAACACCCGTTTGCAAGTGGAACATCCGGTAACCGAACTTATCACAGGTTTAGATTTGGTGGAACTGCAGATTAAAATTGCTCGAGGCGAAAAATTACCATTCGGCCAAGAAGATTTAAAAATAAAAGGTCATGCGATAGAATTACGGGTGTATGCCGAAGATCCGCTGGATGATTTTCTTCCAAGTGTGGGAAAATTAGAAAACTACCAACCGCCAAAAGGCGAAAGAATTAGAGTGGACGATGGTTTCCGCGAGGGAATGGAGGTTCCAATTCATTATGATCCAATGCTTTCCAAGCTAATCACGTACGGTAAAAATAGGGAAGAAGCCATTGCATTAATGACACATGCAATCAACAATTACAAAGTGCGAGGAGTACAAACAACACTTCCTTTCGGGAAATTTGTCATGGAGCACGAAGCCTTTCAGTCAGGGAATTTTGATACACATTTTGTGAAATTACATTATAATGCAAATGAACTGAAAAAAGAGCAGGACAATGAAGCACAAATTGCAGCATTCATCGCCTTACAACAATATGTAAAAGACCAACAACAATTACGTTTGCCAAATACTCATGAAAGATAAAATTAAAGTTTTAGAAGATAAAATTGCGTTGGCTCATCAAGCTGGTGGAACCAATCGATTGGCCAAACAACATGACAAAAAGAAACTCTCAGCCCGTGAGCGGGTAGAATATTTACTAGACGAT
This sequence comes from Flavobacterium ichthyis, assembly GCF_009915155.1. Lineage (GTDB taxonomy): Bacteria > Bacteroidota > Bacteroidia > Flavobacteriales > Flavobacteriaceae > Flavobacterium > Flavobacterium ichthyis. The sequence goes on from NZ_JAABLM010000006.1 coordinate 64,874, forward strand.
GGTTCATTTGAAGAAATCGGAATGTTGGTCACACACCGAACAACTGACTTCGGAATGGAAAAGGAAAAATACTATGGCGATGGTGTCATCACGGGGTACGGAACCATAAATGGTCGAGCGGTTTACATCTTCGCCCAAGACTTCACCGTGTTTGGAGGAGCGCTTTCGGAAACCCATGCCGAAAAAATTTGTAAAGTGATGGACATGGCGCTTAAAACCGGAACTCCGATGATTGGTTTAAACGATTCTGGTGGTGCGAGAATTCAAGAAGGCGTGCGATCTTTGGGTGGTTATGCCGATATTTTTTATAGAAATGTGCAAGCGTCCGGTGTGATTCCGCAAATTTCTGCCATTATGGGGCCTTGTGCCGGTGGCGCGGTTTATTCGCCAGCGATGACAGATTTTACCATGATGGTCGAACACAGCAGTTATATGTTTGTTACAGGACCAAATGTGGTGAAAACGGTGACCAACGAAACCGTTACTTCGGAAGAATTAGGAGGAGCTCATACGCATTCGTCTAAATCAGGAGTGGCGCATATCACTTCTACAAACGATGTGGAATGTCTGGAAGATTTAAAACATTTATTAAGTTATCTGCCACAAAATAATACTGAAAAAGCGCCTCATTTGCCATTTGATTTTGGCGATGAAATTCGAGAACAACTGTCCAATGTTATTCCTGAAAATGCCAGTAAACCTTATGATATGCACGACGTGATTAAAGGGATTATTGATGAAGATTCGTTTTACGAAATCCACAAAGAATTTGCCGAAAATATCATTGTAGGTTTTGCCCGTTTGGGCGGTCGAAGCATTGGCATTATTGCCAATCAGCCTTTGTATTTGGCCGGAGTTTTGGATGTGAATAGTTCCGTGAAAGCGGCGCGTTTTACAAGATTTTGTGATTGCTTCAATATTCCGTTGTTAGTGTTGGTCGATGTTCCGGGATTTCTTCCGGGAACCGATCAGGAATGGAACGGCATCATTGTTCACGGTGCGAAATTGTTGTATGCTTTAAGTGAAGCAACGGTTCCGAGAGTCACAGTAATTACCAGAAAAGCGTACGGTGGTGCTTATGATGTAATGAATTCCAAACATATTGGTGCCGATATGAATTTTGCGTGGCCAACCGCCGAAATTGCAGTGATGGGTGCCAAAGGTGCCAGTGAAATTATTTTCAAAAAAGAAATTGCCCAAGCCGAAAATCCGCAAGCGAAATTATTGGAAAAAGAAGCCCAATATGCCGATAAATTTGCCAACCCTTATCGTGCTGCCGAACGCGGTTTTATAGACGAAGTGATTTTGCCAAAAGACACACGACGCAAATTGATTAAAGCTTTTAGTATATTAGAAAACAAAAAAGTGGTGCCGCCGAAAAGGAAACACGGAAACATTCCTTTGTAACGAAGGCATTTTTGTGAAGGTTATTTTAAAAAATTGATATTCCGTTGCAATCCGGCAAATTTGGTTCTTTTTACAGCAGAATTTTTAAAAACAGCCCGAAAAGTTTCTTCGGTGATTTCTTCCCAATCTTTTTTGGAGTATTTCAAAAGATTTTCGTTGGGTTGCAACAAAGGTTCATTGTGCGGTTTTGAGAAACGATTCCACGGACAAACATCTTGGCAAACATCGCAACCAAACATCCAATCGTCAAATTGTCCTTTTACCTCTTGCGGAATATTTTCTTTCAATTCGATGGTAAAATACGAAATGCACTTGCTGCCGTCCACCACGTAAGGCGAGACGATGGCTTGTGTGGGACAAGCATCGATACATTTGGTGCAAGAACCGCAATGATCCGTTGTGGGATTGTCGTATTCGAGGTCTAGATCAACGATGAGTTCGGCAATAAAAAAAAAAGAACCTACTTGTTTGCTCAACAAATTAGCATTTTTTCCTATCCAACCCAAACCGCTTTTGGCAGCCCAAGCTTTGTCTAAAACAGGAGCCGAATCTACAAAGGCACGACCGGAAACATCGCCGATATTTTCCTGAATGGAATAAAGTAACTCTTTTAATTTTTCTTTGATGACGTAATGATAATCTTGTCCGTAAGCGTATTTTGAAATTTTGTACGAATCTGGATTTTGCTGTTCGTGCGGGAAATAATTTAACAGCAACGAAATCACGCTTTTAGAATCTTCCAATAAAAGAGTCGGGTCGAGGCGTTTGTCAAAATGATTTTCCATATACGACATTTCGCCGTGGTGATTTTGCTTGAGCCAATTTTCCAATCGTGGCGCTTCTTCTTCTAAAAATCCGGCTTTGGAAATGCCACAGGAAATAAACCCAAGCCGTTTGGCTTCGGATTTGATGAAACTCGTATTTTTTGTCTTGCTCTCTATCATGCGTCTTTTCTTGCAGTTTGCCCTAGCCCTGATTGCAGCGGAAAGCCCGGAGTTTTAAAAATTTTATTTTTTGCTGCTGCAAAAGAGCGACTCCCGACACTTCGGGAGAAGCTCCTTTTGTGGCTTGCAAAATTAATTTTTAAAACGAGGACTTGTAGCGAAAAGCAGGATTAGCTTCTAAAAAATCTTAAATCAAAAAAGTTCTCCTTGGTTGAAACCTTTTATTTTTCCAAGGTGCTTGTATGCCTTTTCGGTGACTTCTCGGCCCCGAGGTGTTCTGATAATAAAACCTTCTTGAATTAAAAACGGCTCATAAACTTCTTCGATGGTTTCGCCACTTTCGGAAACGGCGGTTGCTAATGTGGAAAGCCCAACGGGACCACCTTTGAATTTGTCGATGATGGTGTTGAGAATTTTATTGTCCATTTCGTCGAGTCCGTGAGCATCTACGTGAAGCGCACGAAGTGAAAATTTGGCGATTTCGATGTCGATTTTTCCGTTTCCTTTGATTTGGGCAAAATCCCGTACGCGACGTAAAAGCGCGTTGGCAATCCTTGGTGTTCCGCGGCTTCGACCCGCAATTTCAATTGCGGCTTCCATAGTGATGGGCATTTTTAAAATTTCGGAGCTTCGCTGAACGATGGTGGTCAACAATTCGGTAGTGTAATATTGCAGGCGACTTTGGATTCCGAAACGGGCTCGCATTGGAGCCGTTAACAATCCCGAACGTGTGGTCGCGCCAACTAAGGTGAATGGGTTGAGGTTGATTTGTACGGTTCTGGCGTTTGGTCCGGATTCTATCATGATGTCGATTTTAAAATCTTCCATGGCAGAATACAAGTATTCCTCAACAATGGGACTCAAACGGTGAATTTCGTCAATGAAAAGCACATCGCGTTCGTCGAGATTGGTGAGCAATCCTGCTAAATCTCCGGGTTTGTCTAAAACCGGACCGCTGGTAATTTTGATGCCAACCCCTAATTCGTTTGCTAAAATATTGGCCAAAGTCGTTTTTCCCAATCCAGGAGGTCCGTGAAAAAGGGTGTGATCGAGAGCTTCGTTTCGATAATTGGCGGCTTGCACAAAAACCTGAAGATTTTCGAGTACTTGGGCTTGACCTGTAAAATCGTCAAAGGAGAGCGGTCTCAACTTTTTTTCAAGGTCTAATTCTTCCGGATTGTAACCTTCGTTTGTGGGATCTAAATTGGCATTCATTTGGCAAAGATAAGGAAACTTGGGTGTTTTTTTAACCGATGTTGTACCCGTTCGCTAATATAGATTTCCATTCCGGATGGCGTTTTACATAAGCGGCGACAAATGGACAAAGTGGTGCTAATTTGTAATTATTTTCTTTTAAAAATTCGAGTGTTTTAACCACCAAGCTGCTACCAACGCCTTTGCCTTCTAATTCTGTGGGAACTTCGGTATGGGTGAGGAACATAATATTTTCGTTGTTGACAATGTATTCGATAAACGAGATGTGGTTGTCCATTTTTAATTCAAATCGTTTTTTTTCTTCGTTTTGAAGTAATTGCGTTTCGGGAAATTTATCTGCCATAGTTTCTTTTGTTGGTTGATGACAGAAAGATAGGAATTTTTGGGAATGATTGTTATCTTTATTTAGGTGTTTTTTTGATTTTTTGTCAAAAGCTGGAAAAATTTTAAAGTTTTAATTTTATGAAAATAAAGCAAATTTTACAACAATCCGATCACAGACCTTGGGAAATACCGCAGTCGCCTTGGCGTTTTTATCAGGAATGGAATGACGCTATTTTTTTGCATTGGGAAGTGGAATTGGAAGCGTTGCAAAAATTTGTTCCGAAGGAATTAGAAATTGATTTATTTGAAGGAAAAGCCTGGGTTTCAGTGGTGGCGTTTGCGATGGAGGAAATTCGGCCGCGGTTTTTGCCGGCTTTTGGGGCGGTTTCTAATTTTTTTGAAATCAATATCCGAACGTATGTGAAAAGAAAAAACAAAACGGGTGTTTATTTTTTGAGTATGGAAGGCGGGAAGGACATTTCGTGTAGGGTTGCCAAATTTATTTCGGAGTTACCGTATCGGTTTTCGAAAATTGAACGGACGATGGAATATTATCGGTCGAGCAATAAGGTGTTCAAAGATCGTTTGGACATAAAATTTAAAGTAGGGGAAACGGTTGAAAAAACACCTTTGGATATTTGGCTAACGGAAAGATATGCCTTGTTTCAAGATGCCGGAAATTATATTAATGAATATGAAATTCACCACCAAGAATGGCCATTGAAAGAAGCGGTTATTGAAAATTTAGAATTGCATTATCCACGTTTTGAAAAGTTGTTTGGCTCAAAACCGAATTTATGTGGTTATTCGCCCGGAGTGAAAGTTGTGGCTTGGGGAAAGAAAAAAATCGGGAAGGATTTGTGGCATTTGTGATTTCCTAAAGTTTAATCCCGAAGCTGTCGGAAGCCTCAAGTATTCTCTTACCCCCGATAGCAGCAACTATCCTTTTGTGTAGCGTAGCGGAGCAAAAGATAGTGCGGATAGCGGGAACATGGATTATTAAAATGCCTGATGTATTGGTCTTAAAAAAAAAATTATGATTGTTGATATACGACTTATGATATAGCCAAAAAAAACCCGATTCTTGTGGAACCGGGTTTTGTGTTTTATGAGTGGTGAAGTTCTTCTTCGCCTTCGCGCATTGGAACTGTTTGTGGCACGAAATCTTCTTCGAAGCCTGGTTTGCTGTAGTCGTAAGGCCAACGGTGTACTTCTGGGATTTCTCCTGGCCAGTTTCCGTGGATGTGTTCTACTGGTGTAGTCCACTCTAATGTGTTAGATTTCCAAGGATTTTGGGTTGCTTTTGCTCCAAAGAAAATGCTGTGGAAAAAGTTCCAAAGGAAAACCAATTGGAAAGCGCCACCAATTAAGGCAAACATGGTGATCAATACGTTTACGTTTTGTAAATCGTCGAACAACGGGAATGCGGTGTTGGTGTAGTAACGACGTGGTAATCCTGCCATTCCGATGAAGTGCATTGGGAAAAATACGCCGTAAGCACAGATTGCTGTTACCCAAAAGTGGATGTATCCTAGATTTTTGTTTAACATTCTTCCGAACATTTTAGGGAACCAATGGTAGATTCCGGCAAACATTCCGTAGAGTGCCGAGATACCCATTACTAAGTGGAAGTGAGCGACTACGAAATAAGTGTCGTGAACGTTAATGTCGAGTGTACTGTCTCCCAAAATGATTCCGGTTAAACCTCCAGTGATGAAGGTAGAAACCAATCCGATGGAGAATAACATTGCAGGGTTCATTTGCAGGTTTCCTTTCCACAACGTGGTGATGTAGTTGAAGGCTTTTACTGCAGATGGAATTGCAATTAATAGTGTTGTAAAGGTAAATACCGAACCAAGGAATGGGTTCATTCCTGAGATGAACATGTGGTGACCCCAAACGATGGTTGATAAAAATGCGATAGCAAGGATTGAAGCAATCATGGCACGATAACCGAAAATTGGTTTACGAGCGTTGGTTGCGATAATTTCTGATGTGATTCCTAAAGCTGGTAATAATACGATGTACACTTCAGGGTGACCTAAGAACCAGAATAGGTGTTCGAATAATACTGGTGAACCACCTTGGTAATGTAATACTTCTCCTGCAATATAAATGTCTGAAAGGTAAAACGATGTTCCGAAACTTCTATCAAAAATTAATAATAACGCAGCTGAAAGCAATACAGGGAATGATACGATACCAATTACTGCTGTGATGAAAAATGCCCAGATGGTTAAAGGCATTCTTGTCATCGACATTCCTTTAGTTCTTAAATTGATTACGGTAACTACGTAATTAAGTGATCCCATTAATGATGAAGCGATGAATATTGCCATGGAAACTAACCAAAGTGTCATACCTGCTCCAGAACCTGGAATGGCTTGAGGCAATGCGGAAAGTGGCGGATAAATTGTCCATCCTGCAGATGCCGGACCTGATTCTACAAATAAAGAAATTACCATGATGACACTCGAAAGGAAGAATAACCAATAAGAGATCATGTTCATGAAACCAGAAGCCATATCTCGAGCTCCAATTTGTAATGGAATTAATAAGTTACTAAAAGTTCCACTTAATCCTGCCGTTAATACGAAGAAAACCATGATGGTTCCGTGAATGGTAACTAATGCAAGGTATGCGTCGTTTTTCATGACACCATCAGGAGCCATTTTATCACCAAGGAAAAACTTGAAAACACCGAAAGATTCTTCCGGCCAAGCCAACTGCATTCTGAAAAGCAATGACATTCCCACACCAATGATTCCCATGATGATACCTGTAATTAGGTATTGTTTGGCGATCATTTTGTGATCCAAGCTAAAGATGTACTTTGTGATAAAAGTATCTTTGTGGTGGTGTTCGTGTTCGTGATCGTGTGCGTGATCCATATCGTGAGCTACTGCTGACATATATTCTGGTTTAAATTTTATTTAAATACTACTAATTAACGTGCCGTTGGGATGGTTGGTACTCCAGTTGCTGCATGAGCTGAATCTTTAATTGGAGCAGTAGGACCTACAACTTCAGTTTCTTCCGGAGCATTTTCTGCTTTCACAGCAGATACTAAAGTTGGTTGTTCTTTCATCCAAGCATTAAAATCTTTCTCGTCTTCCACTACAATTTTCATTTGCATATTGTAGTGTGAAGCGCCACAAATTTTATTACATAGCAACAAGAAATCAAACGTATAAGGATCTAAAGCCGTTTCACCTTTAGCGATTAATTCTTGGCTTTTTTTCGCTCTTAATTCGTTAATATGTGCTACTTTTTCTACAATATCCGGATGTTGGCGCATTTCGGAAGTTGTTTTAGTAGGAGTGAAGGCAAATTGCGTCACCATACCTGGAACACAGTTCATTTGTGCACGGAAATGCGGCATGTAAGCAGAGTGCAATACATCTTGCGAACGCATTTTGAATAAGATTTTTTTACCTTTCGGCAAATGTAACTCGTTTGTAACACGATCGTCTTGCGCATTTGGATCCGTTACGTCAACACCTGTAGTATTTACTCCTTTGATGTAACGAACGTTTGCTTTTCCAAGAACGTTGTCTTCACCAGAATATCTTGCTTCCCACGAGAATTGTTTTGCGTAAAGCTCTACTACAATTACATCTTCGTCTTCATCCACAAACATAATGTTCGTCCAAGCGTATAATCCATATAGAATTAAACCTGCTAAAACGATTACTGGAATAATGGTCCAGATAAATTCTAATTTGTCATTATCAGCAAAATATAAAGCTTTTTGCCCTTGTTTTCCTCTGTATTTGAAAGAAAAATAGTGTAGTAATGCTTGTGTAATGATTTGTACAATGAAAATTAAAATCATTGAAATCCACATGAGGTTATCTACATCAGTTCCATGTTCAGAAGCTGGATTGCTCATTAACGGAAGGTGTCCGAATTTGGCAACACAATAAATCATTGTGATGTAAATGAACACTAAGAATCCGAACATTAAATAACCATTAACATTATTATCTTTATCATTAGCGATTTGCGAATTGTCGCGCAAACCTCCAACTTGAGTTAAGTCGAAAATTTTAGTCAACTGCCAAACTGCGACAGCCAATAAAACTAAAACTACAATTACCAACAAACTTGTCATCTGTTTTTACCTTTAAATATTAATAATGAAAATGTTTACTTTCTTCAATGAATGGGTTGTTTTTAGGAACCAATGGCGATTTTGTAAGAGCCGTGAAAATTACTAAGATAAACAATCCTAAGAAGAATAAAATTGAGCCGATTTCTGCGATACCAATAAACCACCGGTCTCCAACGGTTGCTGGCATAATCATGTTGTAGAAATCTAAGTAGTGACCACAAAGGATTACAATTCCCGCCATTACTACAATCCAAGTTAAGCGTTTGAAATCTGTATTGATTAAAATTAAAACAGGGAATAAGAAGTTCATGGCTACCATTCCGAAGAAAGGCAAGTTGTATTGCTCAATTCTGGTAATGAAGTAAGTTACCTCTTCCGGAATATCTGCATACCAGATTAGCATAAATTGTGAAAACCAAAGGTAAGTCCAGAAAACTGAAATACCGAACATGAATTTTGCCAAATCGTGAATGTGGCTAGTATTTACATATTCTAAATAACCTCGGGATTTTAGGTACAGCGTTACCATTGCGATAACAGTAATTCCACTTACAAAGAAACTTGCAAATACATACCAAGCGAATAATGTACTGAACCAGTGTGGATCAACGGACATAATCCAGTCCCAAGACATGATTGACTCAGTTACAATGAAAAATACTAAAAATCCAGCTGAAATTTTGAAATTCTTTTTATAGAACGCATTGTCTGAAGCTTCGTCTTGTGCCAAACAATTTTTTCTTGAGAAATAACGATACAAGTTCCATCCGATGATGAAAACAGCTGCTCTGATTAACCAGAACCATTCGTTTAAATATCCTGATTTATTTGCAATCAATTTGTCATATTTTGGGCTTGTTGGGTCTAACAACTCGTGATCCATCCAGACAAATAAATGGTGAACATGGAAAGCTCCCAATGCCAATAAAATAAATACAATAATCGAACCTACTGGTAAATAAGCTGTTATGCCTTGCATCACACGGAATAAAACCGGAGACCATCCTGCTTGTGCCACTTGTTGAATAGCGTAAAAAGCTAAAACTCCAAGTGAAATCAACATAAAAAATAAGCCGGCAACGTAAACAGCAGCCCATGGTTTATTTTGTAATTGGTGCAAAACGTGCTCTAAATGTTTTTCATGTGAAGCGTGATCATCATGACCAGCAGCATCATGGTGATGTGCAGCTGCTGTAACAGCGTGAGTTTCGTGTTCTTTTTCTGCAACTGTTGCAGAATCGCTAACGTGAACAACTGAATCTGTATGGGCTTCTGCAACGGCATGCGCTTCAGCAGTAGGTTCTGCGTGAGGTGCATTTGTAGTGTCGTGAGTAGCTTCTGCGTGTGCATGAGCTTTTTCTGAAGTTGTTGAAGCGTGTGCATCTGCGTGATGAGCATCACCGTGTCCGTGATGTGCTTCAGCTTCTTTTTTCAGAATTTGTTCAACTTCCGCAATATCTTTTGGTGCAGTTAAAAAACCGTATCCTATCCCAAGAATTCCTAAGACCATCAGGATAAACGAAAACGTTTTTAATTTGCTGGAAAATGTGTACATATCTATTAAGATCAGTTTGTTCTACAATTTATAATTCACTTTTAAGTTTCATCACGTAGGCCGCAACCATCCAACGCTCTTCTTGAGATAATTGGTTAGCGTGAGATCCCATTGCGTTTAAACCATAAGTTTCAACGTGGAAAACACTACCTTCAGTGATTACTCTATCGGCATAACTTGGTACTCCAAGGAATTTTTCTCTTTTTACAAGATTTCCTTTACCGTCTCCTTTTTCACCGTGGCAAATAGCACAGTAAATTCCGTAAAGTTGTGCTCCTTTATCGCTATTTCTTTGAATAGAATCTAATGGAGATTGTAGGCTGGCTTTTGCCGCTTCGTAACCTTCGGTTGTATTTGGGTATTCGTAAGGCTCAAATCCTCTTGGAATAGATCCTTGTGCAGGCAATTGTCCTTCTTTTCCTCCTTTAAAAGCAGCAGATTCTGAATAAGTTTCATAACCCACTGATTCGTACATGTTTGGAAAATATTGGTAGTTTGGCTTTTTCTTATTTTGGCAAGAAACAGCAGCAACCGCAATCCCTACTAAAAGTGTTATTTTATATAAACCTTTCATATTCCTTATTAATGCTTTTCTATTACTTTAACTTCTACTGCTCCGGTATTTTGAAAAAACGAAACCATTTCATTTTCATCTCCGTGAACGGAAACTTCCATCAAGAAATGATCATCTGTAGTTCTTACATCCGGGTTTTCAGCTTGTTTGAATGGCCATAATCTACTTCTCATGTAAAAAGTGATAACCATTAAGTGAGCTGCAAAAAATACGGTCATCTCAAACATTACAGGTACAAAAGCCGGCATATTTTGGATGTAGCTAAAACTTGGTTTTCCTCCGATGTCTTGTGGCCAATCCGAAATCATGATATAGTTCATCATTGTAGTTGCAACTGATAAACCTACTAATCCATATAGAAAAGCACAAATTGCTAATCGCGTAGGTGCAATACCCATAGCTTTATCTAAACCGTGAACCGGGAATGGTGTAAAAACGTCTTCGATATGATGATGAGCTGCACGTGTTTTTTTAACGGCATCCATAAGCACGTCATCGTCATTATAAATTGCGTGTATAACTTTATTACTCATGGTGTGAATGTGAATGGTTGTTTTCTCTTTCTCGTTTGTAATTTTCTCCTGAAGATTTCAAAATTGTTTTAACCTCTGCTTGTGCAATCACAGGGAAAGATCTTGCATAAAGAAGGAATAACACGAAGAAGAATCCTATTGTTCCGATGTAAATACCAATATCAACAAAAGTAGGAGAGAACATTGTCCAAGATGATGGAAGGTAATCTCTGTGAAGTGAGGTTACGATAATTACAAATCGCTCAAACCACATTCCGATGTTTACCACAATCGAGATTACGAACGAGAACATAATACTTGTTCTTAATTTTTTGAACCACATAAATTGTGGAGAGAATACATTACAGGTCATCATTGCCCAATATGCCCAAGCATAAGGTCCTGTTGCTCTGTTTAAGAAAGCATATTGCTCATATTCTACTCCAGAATACCATGCTACGAAAAGTTCTGTGATATACGCAACCCCTACGATTGATCCTGTAATCATGATCACAATGTTCATCAATTCGATATGCTGAATCGTAATGTATGCTTCTAAGTTTGAAACCTTTCTCATGATAATCAAAAGCGTATTTACCATAGCAAATCCTGAGAAAACTGCTCCAGCAACGAAGTAAGGAGGGAAGATGGTCGTATGCCATCCTGGAATAACTGAAGTTGCGAAGTCAAAGGATACAATCGTGTGAACCGAAAGTACAAGTGGTGTTGCCAAACCTGCCAAAACCAATGATACTTCTTCAAAACGTTGCCAGTCTTTTGCTCTTCCACTCCAACCGAAACTTAAAATGGAATAAACTCTTTTAGTAAACGGGGTTACAGCTCTATCACGTAACATTGCAAAATCGGGTAATAAACCAGTCCACCAGAATACTAATGATACGGATAAATACGTAGAAATTGCAAATACGTCCCAAAGTAATGGTGAGTTAAAGTTTACCCAAAGAGAACCAAATTGATTCGGGATAGGTAAAACCCAGTATCCTAACCATGGACGACCCATGTGAATAATCGGGAATAAACCTGCCTGAACTACCGAGAAAATAGTCATCGCTTCAGCTGAACGGTTAATTGCCATTCTCCATTTTTGACGGAATAATAACAATACGGCTGAAATTAACGTTCCGGCGTGACCGATACCAACCCACCAAACGAAGTTCGTGATATCCCAAGCCCAACCAACAGTTTTATTTAGTCCCCAAGTTCCGATACCGGTAGAGACAGTGTAAATGATACAACCTAATCCCCAAAGAAAAGCAACTAGTGAGATTGAAAAGACAATCCACCATTGTTTGTTGGCTCTTCCTTCAACAGGAGCAGCAACATCTACTGTTACATCGTGATAAGTTTTATCACCTATAACTAAAGGTTTTCTAATGGGTGCTTCGTAGTGAGACGACATAATCCTTTATATTGTTTCTTATTAATTAATTATTTAGGTATTTCTAACTTTTACGTGGTAGAATACATTCGGTTTTGTGCCAACATGCTCTAACAAATGGTACATTCTTGGATCTTGTTCCAATTTTGCAATTTCACTTGATTTGTCGTTAACGTCTCCAAAAATCATGGATCCAGAAGTACAAGCTGCTGAACAAGCTGTTTGGAATTCACCATCTTTAACAGCTCTGCCATCGCGTTTTGCATCAAGAATTGTTTTTTGTGTCATTTGAATACACATTGAACATTTCTCCATCACCCCACGTGAACGAACTACAACGTCCGGATTTAATACCATTCGGCCTAAATCATCATTCATGTGGAAATCAAATTCTTCGTTTTTGTTGTATAAGAACCAGTTGAAACGACGTACTTTATAAGGACAGTTGTTTGCGCAATATCTTGTTCCAACACAACGGTTATAAGCCATATGGTTTTGTCCCTGACGGCCGTGTGAAGTTGCCGCAACCGGGCAAACTGTTTCACATGGAGCATGGTTACAGTGCTGACACATTACTGGTTGGAAAGCTACTTGTGGATTGTCTGACGGATCTTCCATTTCTCCAAATCCACCCAAAGAACCTTTGTCTCCAAATAATCCTTCAAATCCTTCTTTTTTCTCGTTGTCTTTTTCAAAAGTTTCTTCAGAAGAATAATACCTGTCAATACGTAACCAATGCATATCACGGCTTCTTCTTACTTCTGCTTTTCCAACAACTGGAACGTTATTTTCTGCGTGACAAGCAATAACGCAAGCGCCACAACCTGTACATGAATTTAAGTCAATTGATAATTTAAAATGATGACCGGCACTTCTGTCAAAAGATTCCCAAAGATCTACAGTGTTTGCTTTTACAGGATTGTGGTCTAATGAAACCATTGGTGCTACATTCCATACAGAAGCATCTTCTTTGTTGAAAGTGTCTAAAGTAGTTTCTTTAATAATATCGCCACGACCCATTAAAGTTTTTTGCAATTGTACACAAGCAAATTCGTGTTCGCCACCTGTTTTGGTAATTTTTGCAGTTTGGTTTGCATTAGCATTAACATACAAAGTATAAGCGTTAACCCCAACTTGCATTTCTTCTTTTAAAGATTCTTTTCGGCCGTAACCTAAAGCAACCCCAATCGTTCCAACCGCTTGACCTGGTTGGATAATTACCGGAACGTTTTCTAGTTTTGTACCGGCAACTTCAATATTAACATAGCTACCATTTAAACCTCCGTTAGCTACATTATAATTTTCAAGATTTAATCTTTCAGCGTCTGCTTTGGAAACGGTAACGTAGTTGTCCCACGAAACACGGGTAATTGGATCAGGAAACTCTTGCAACCATGGATTGTTGGCTTGCTGTCCGTCTCCCATGCCAGTTTTGGTATAAAGTACTAATTCAAAATCTCCTTGTTTTTTGGCTTGCGCCAAAGTTGAAGCAGCTCCTGCAAAATCAGCACTTCCGCTGCCAGAACTAGTTACAGGTGTTGATGAAACACCATCGTGCACTAATTTATTCCAAGTAATTCCCGAAACTTGCGAAGTTCCGAATGCTTTTAAGTAATCGTAATATGAGGTTGGATTTTCATTCCAAACTAACAATGCATCCTGAAATTGACGGCTGTCAAACAATGGTCTGATAGTTGGTTGCATGATGCTGTAATTTCCTTTAGAAATTGTAACATCTCCCCAAGATTCTAAATAGTGTTGAGCAGGCAAAGCAATAGTTGTTTGCGAAGCCGTTTCATCTTCTCTTAAAGAAAAAGCAACAGAAGTTTTTACTTTTTTAAGTCCTTCAGTAAAATCTTTTGATGCGGCTAGAGTGTAAACCGGATTCACGCCACTCATTATAAGAGTGTGTACATTGCCCGCTTTCATGTCTTGCAATAATTGTGCAACTGCTTTAGCATCACCTTTACGGGTCAATCTTGCACCAGCAGGATTAAATGCTTCCGATTGTAAGGCATTGTTAATGGCAAAAACCAATAACTGTGCATTGATATCATCTAAACCACTTACTAAAACCCCTTTTGATCCAGCAGATTTTAATTGTTGAGCGGCTTTCATCACTTCTTCTTCACGAGCTACTTTTTGAGTGCCCACAGAATTTCCGGTGACGGCATTGTATATTTTTACTAAAGCTTGTTTTTGATCTGTAATAGTTAAAGGGATACGTTTGTCTGCATTGGCTCCAGACATTGACATATTCGCTTCAATTTGGATGTGTTTCGACATTTTTCCATTACGAGGCACACGACCTTTTGCGTAACCAGAATCGAAACCGCCACCTTGCCAATCTCCTAAAAAATCTGCTCCAACTGATACAATCACTTCAGATTTTGAAAAATCGTAATCGGCTAAAGCTCTTTCTCCATAAGCCATTTGGAAAGCATCTAACGCATTGGTTTCTGAAACCGCATCATAAATAATATGTTTGGCTGTTGGGTTTTTGGCAATAAATTCTGCAATTAACTTATCAGTTGATGGGCTTGCCATAGTACCTGTTAATAGCACAACTTGTTTGCTGGATGCTTTTGCTTCTGCAAGGCTAGCTTTTACTTGAGTGTCAACATCCGTCCAAGAAGCAGCTTTTTTAGCAATTTTAGGGGCTTTTAATCTACCGCTATCATATAAAGAAAGTACTGAAGCATGAACTCTTGCATTGGCAGCAACTTTAGCGCCTTCAGTGGTGTTATTTTCAACTTTAATCGGACGACCTTCTCTGGTTTTGATTAGGATATTTGCAAAATCAAATCCATCTGCGATTGTAGTTGCATAATAATCTGCTACTCCCGGAATAATTTCTTCCGGTTGTACTACGTACGGAATTGATTTAATAACTGGACCTTCGCAAGCAGCTAATGATGCAGCAGCAGTACTGAATCCTACATATTTCAAGAAATCACGTCGTGATGTTGATGATGCTGATAATGCTTCTTTATCTCCTAAAAACTGTTCTACAGGAATTGGTTCCGCGAATTCGTTGTTTCTGAGCGTCTCAACAATAGAACTATTATCTTTTAGTTCTTCAACACTTTGCCAGTATTTTTTGTTTGATGACATGTATATAAATATTTGCTTCTTTAATAATTGATTAATAGTGACACTTACCGCATTCTAAACCACCCATTTCAGCAGCTGTAAGTTTAGACTTGCCATATTTTTTAGCAAGTTCTGCGTGAATTTTTTCATAGTAAGCGTTACCCTCCATCTTAACATCAGTTTTGCGGTGACAATCAATACACCATCCCATTGTTAATGGAGAAAATTGTTCCATGAACTCGTAAGTTTCTACTGGACCGTGACATGTTTGACATTCAACTCCTGCTACTGAAACGTGTTGAGAGTGGTTGAAGTAAACAAAGTCTGGAAGATTGTGAATCCTAACCCATTTAACTGGTTGGGTTTTTCCGGTGTATTTTTGAGCTGCTTTGTCCCAACCTACAGCATCGTACAATTTTTGGATTTCTCCATCGTAGAATGCTTTGCTGTGTTCTGGTGTCGCGGTAGATTCTGCTACTTCCGAAATGTTTTTATGACAATTCATACAAACGTTTAACGACGGAATTCCTGCATTTTTACTAACACGAGCCGAAGAGTGGCAATATTTACAGTCGATAGCGTTATCACCAGCGTGAATTTTATGCGAATAATGAATGGGTTGAATGGGTTGGTAACCTTGGTCAACACCTACTTGCATCAAATATCCGTAAATAAAGTATCCTGAAGCCAACATAAGTAAAATGGCTGTTACCAATACTAAAAATTGATTTTTAGCAAAAGCAATCCAGATTGGAGTAGTTGGTTCTTTTTTAACTGGTTCGATTCCGTTAGCACGAGCAATTTTTCCAAGAACATTGTTTACCAAAAACAACATTACTACTAGCATTGCCATTACAACCACAAGAGCTCCTAAAATTATATTGTTAGAAAGACCGTCTTGCGATGTCCCACCAGTAGTTGCACCACCTATTTCGGGTTTTGGAGCTTCGGCTTTTGGTTCAGCAGTATAAGCTAAAATGTTGTCAATATCTGCATCAGACAGTTGCGGGAAAGCAGTCATCACAGATTTATTATACTCTTCGAAAATTTTTACAGCTTCTGCATCTCCAGATTTAATCAAAGCCTGACTGTCTTTGATCCATTTGTGTAACCAATCACGGTCACGACGTTCTGTAACTCCGCGTAAAGCAGGTCCTGTCATTTTTGCGTCAAGCTTATGGCATGCAGCACAATTGGCATTAAATAATGCTTTTCCTGCAGCAGCATCACCGGCAGCACCTTCGGCTGGAGCTGCAGCTTGTGCGGCTTCAGGAGCTGGTGTTGCAGCAGCTTCTTGAGCAATAGATGAAACGGAAAATGTTAGCAAAAAAGCTAAACTTAATAAGAGAATCTTCGAAATCGAATTATGGTGACCCACCTTTTTCATATTTTATAATGATTATCGACTAATTTGGTACGGTTTTTTTTGTATTCAATACAGTTAAAACATAATACCCCTTTTAAAACTTCGCACAAAAATACGACTTAGAAACTATTCTCAAAACCCTAAAGAAGTCTTAATATTCAATTTATATCAATTCTAAATAATATTTTTAAATTGTGTATAATTAATATGTAGTACCTTTGTTTAAAACTAACTTCATTATGAGAATTTTAAAGCCAAAAAAACTTTATTTTTTTATCGGAACTTGTCTTTTATTGATGGGTTCAGTTTTTGCTCAAGAGCAAAACATTAAGGTTATCCAGAATCCAAAATTTGAGCAAATGCTTACCGAAAAGCGAAAAATCAATGCTTCGTTGACGGTAAATGAGCGTTATAAAATTCAGGTTTTTAGTGGTGATAGCGAGACAGCCAAAAAAACTTTGAATGAAGTAAAAAAGGATTTAAAGATGGATGGTACGATTGTGTTTTACACGCCGGTTTATAAAGTGTGGATTGGGAATTTTAAAACCAAAATTGAAGCGGAACGCCATTTGCAAGAAATTAAACGAAAATATGCTGGGGCGTTGTTGATCAAGCCTGGTAAATAAGATAAGTCGTTTCAGTTTTGATTGAAACGGCTTTTTTTGTTTTGTCTGAAAGGTTTTGTGAAATTTAATTATTTTGGTAGAGATTTTCATTATTTTTTGTAGGCGAATTTTCAAAAAATGCCTGAAGTTTTCCAGTAGCCCCGATTGCAGCGGATATCCTTTATTGATTACCTTGGGTGAAACCCGAAGGTAATGGATAAAGATTGTAGCGGAAAGCGGGAATTACGATTAAAAAAATGCCTGTTGTGTTGCTCTAAAAAATCCAAAAAAAAAGCCCCGCAATAAATGCGAGGCGATTTAATATGAGTTGTTGGACGATTATCCAAGTGCTGCTCTTTTGAAGCCTGTTACGGTAAGATTAGCGTCAACAGATTTTACGTAGCCTGCTACGTTCATTTGTCCGTCTTTGATATAATCTTGGTTTACCAAAGTATTGTCTTTGTAGAAACGTTGGATTTTTCCTTTAGCGATATTGTCTAACATGGCTTCTGGTTTTCCTTCTTGACGCAATTGATCTTTAGCGATTTCGATTTCTTTTTCGATGATTGCGCTGTCAACACCTTCTTCGTTAAGTGCGATTGGGTTCATGGCAGCAGCTTGCATGGCTACATTTCTCGCAGCTTCTTCAGCACCGTTTACGTTAGCAGAAAGCGCTACTAAAGTGGCGATTTTGTTACCAGCGTGGATGTAAGATCCTACGAAAGCACCTTCTAATTTTTCGAAAGTACCGATTTCGATTTTTTCTCCGATTACACCAGTTTGCTCGATTAATTTTTCAGATACAGTGATTCCGTTAAAATCAGCTGCTAAAAATTCGTCTTTTGAGTTGTAGTTTAAAGCAAGGTTTGCTAGGTCTGTGGCTAATTTTACGAAGCCTTCGTTTTTACCTACGAAGTCAGTTTCGCAGTTTAATGTAATTACAACACCTTGTGTTTTATCTGCATTTACAACAGCAATTGCAGCACCTTCGGTAGATTCTCTGTCAGATCTGTTTGCTGCTACTTTTTGACCTTTTTTACGTAGGTTTTCGATAGCCAATTCAAAATCTCCGTCAGCTTCTACTAAAGCTTTTTTACAGTCCATCATTCCGGCACCTGTAAGTGTTCTTAATTTATTTACGTCTGCAGCAGTAATTGTTGCCATAATATTTTTTTTGTTTTTAATGTTAAAAGTAAAAATTCCAATCTTCAAATCCCAAATTCCAACGTTATCAGATGGTTAAAAATCTGATTTTGGAATTTGGAATTCAAAATTTGGAATTTAAAATTTGATTTATTCTTCGGTTGAAGTAGGAGCTGCTTCTGTTTGTGCTGCTTTTACTTCTTCTGCTGGTTGTTCAGTTTCTTTTTCAGAATTTGTGTTTCTGTCAGAAAGGCCTTCGGTTACAGCAGCTGTTACTAAAGAAAGGATTTTTTCGATTGATTTAGAAGCATCATCATTTGCTGGGATTACATAATCAACCTCACGTGGGTCTGAGTTTGTATCCACCATTGCAAAAACTGGAATGTTTAATTTTTGAGCTTCTTTAACCGCGATGTGTTCAGCTTTAATATCTACAATGAACAATGCCGCTGGAAGTCTTGACATATCAGCGATAGAACCTAAATTCTTTTCTAATTTTGCACGAAGACGATCAACTTGTAAACGTTCTTTTTTAGATAATGTGTTGAAAGTACCGTCTTTTTTCATTCTATCGATAGAAGCCATTTTTTTAACTGCTTTACGGATAGTAACGAAGTTAGTTAACATACCGCCAGGCCATCTTTCAGTGATGTAAGGCATGTTAGCTGCAGCTGCTTTTTCAGCCACGATATCTTTCGCTTGTTTTTTGGTAGCTACGAATAAAATTTTTCTACCTGATGCAGCGATTTTTTTCAAAGCTTCATTTGCTTCTTCGATTTTAGCTGCGGTTTTATATAGATTGATAATGTGAATTCCATTACGTTCCATATAAATGTAAGGAGCCATATTTGGATCCCATTTTCTGGTCATGTGTCCAAAGTGAACACCTGCTTCCAGTAAGTCTTTAACTTCTACTTTGTTTGCCATTTTAATAATAGTTTACGTTCTGTTGAATTAGCAATGTCCCTTTATGGATTTTAATGATTTAAAAATTTCAGTTGGTAATTTTTTAATTATTCAATCTTTTAATCTTTCAATCCTGGTTTCATTTAGATGCTAAACTACTTCCTGCCTCAGCAGGCTTGCAACAAAAACTTAGTTTTTATAAATAGTGAATAAATATTAACGTTTAGAGAATTGGAATCTTTTACGCGCTTTTTTCTGTCCGAATTTTTTACGCTCTACCATTCTTGGATCTCTTGTTAATAATCCTTCTGGTTTCAAGATAGCTCTGTTCTCGGTATTTACTTCACACATTACGCGTGCTAACGCCATACGAACTGCTTCTGCTTGTCCGGTTGTACCTCCACCATAAACATTTACTTTTACGTCAAAGTTTTCAGCGTTTTCAGTCATTGAAAGCGGTTGTAAAACTTTGTACTGCAATGTTGCGGTTGGGAAGTAAGTTGTAAATTCTTTTTTGTTTACCGTGATGTTTCCAGTTCCTTCTGTTACATAAACACGGGCTACTGCAGTTTTTCTTCTGCCGATTTTGTGAATTGTAGCCATTACTTTAGATCGTTTAAGTTAACGGTTTTAGGTTTTTGAGCTTCCATTTTGTGCTCAGAACCTACATTTACATTTAGGTTACGGAAAAGTTGAGCACCCAATTTGTTTTTTGGAAGCATTCCTTTTACCGCTTTTTCTACTAACGCTGCAGGATTTTTTGCCTGAAGTACTTTAGCAGAAAGGATTCTTTGTCCTCCTGGGTAACCTGTGTGGCGGATGTAAGTTTTGTCATCCAACTTGTTACCGGTAAGGTTGATTTTTTCTGCGTTGATAATAATTACATTATCTCCACAGTCCACGTGCGGGGTGTAGCTTGGTTTGTACTTACCTCTAAGGATCATAGCCACTTTAGAAGCAAGACGGCCCAAGTTGTGCCCTTCAGCATCTACAACAATCCACTCTTTTTGTACGGTGGCTTTGTTAGCTGAAATTGTCTTGTAGCTTAAATTGTTCACAATAATTTATTTTAATTAAACATTCCATCCCCAATAAAGGGGTTGCAAAAGTACAAATATTTTCTACAAATACAAACTACTGTAAAATATAATTTTAATTGCTGATTTTCAGTGGCTAAAAAACACATTTCAAAGATTAAAATCTTTCACATTAATCGTTTAATTGTCTTGATTATTAATCTAAAATCTAAAGCAATGAATTTTTTTTTAAAGTTTAAAGATATATTAGGGTATGTCTTTTTTTTGGAAAAATTTACTCTTGATTACACAACACGGCCATGCTTCAAGTATGAAATATTGATTAACTTTGCGTCATGGAATTTTCATCAAAATTATTAGAAAAAGCAGTAGCTGAAATTTCTCAACTCCCAGGAATCGGAAAACGTACTGCATTACGACTCGTATTGCATTTGCTTAAGCAGCCTAAAGACCAGACGCATTTTTTAGCCGAAGCATTACTGAATATGCGAGACGAAATAAAATTCTGTAAAAATTGCCACAGCATCTCTGACACTGAAGTCTGTGAAATATGTAATAATCCAAAACGTGATCATGAACTTGTTTGCGTAGTGGAAGACATAAGAGATGTGATGGCGATAGAAAATACTGCTACTTTTAGAGGAGTGTATCACGTTTTAGGAGGAAAAATTTCTCCTATTGATGGAGTTGGCCCGAGTCAGTTACATATCCACTCGTTAGTGGAGAAAGTGAGAACTGGGGGTATCCGCGAAATTATTTTTGCGTTAAGCGCGACCATGGAAGGTGATACCACCAACTTTTATATTTACAAGCAAATCAAAGACTTTTCTGTGTTAACTTCTACCATTGCCAGAGGAATTCCCATTGGCGATGAGCTGGAATATGCGGACGAGGCTACACTTGGGAGAAGCATCTTGCATCGAATTCCTTTTGAAAATTCGCTTAAAAATAATTAGAAAGGGTTAGCATTTTCTAAATGAAAAACTATATTTGTTTCGAAATTATTTAACAATGAGAAAAATATTTGTGTTGTGTTGTTTGGCTATTGGCGTTGTATTTACGTCATGCGTTCCGGCTCAAGACCTAATTTATTTGCAGAAAAAAAATGATGGAGCTACTGCTGCCGTAAATCCAGTAGCTTTAAAACCTTATCGTGTTCAAGTAAACGACGTTTTGAGTATTAAAATTAAAGCTTTAGACGCTGCTTTAGTGGAAATGTTTAACACGCAACCTGGAGGTGGGGGAAATCAGGGTCAAAGTACACAACAGCTATATTTTGATGGTTATACGGTAAACGATCATGGAAATATCCGAATTCCGGTATTAGGAGAAGTAAATGTACTGGGTTTTACGGTTGAGGAAATTCGGGCTAAAATTGAAAAACAATTATTAGATGAGTACTTCAATAAGGTTGCTAATATCTTTGTAAATGTAAAATTAGCTGGAGTTCGGTTTACCGTCAACGGTGAAATCAACAGTCCCGGAACTCAAACTTTATTTCAAGACAGGGTTACTGTACTTGAAGCGGTTGCCAATGCCGGAGATATTACAACCGTGGGAAATAGGAAAGAAGTAGTAATTGTAAGGCAATATCCTCAAGGGACAGAAATGCATTCTTTAGATTTGACAGATGCAGAAGTAATGAATTCTCCTTATTATTATGTGCAACCTAACGATTATATATACGTCAAACCATTAAAGCAAAAAACTTGGGGAACCGGAACAACTGGCTTGCAAACCCTTGGTTTGGTAATGACAATGATTTCTCTTGTTACCACCGTACTTTTGCTTATTAACAGATAATTTTTTTTGAAAAAATGTTAGACTCGAAAGATTTTGCCCTTTTTGACAATCAAAACCATTTTGATTTTAAGGGTTTTTTGATGAAAATTCTCAGCTATTGGAAATGGTTTTTGCTTAGTCTTGCCATTTGTCTTTTTGTAGCGTATCAAGTCAACACCAGAAAAGAAAAAATTTATGGGATGGAGAGCTTGATTACCGTTCGCGATGAAAGTAATCCTTTTTTTACCTCAAATACCAGTTTAGTTTTTAACTGGGGAGGAACTTCGGATAAAGTGCAAACTGTGATTACTACACTCAGATCCCGAAGCCATAATGAATTAGTAGTCGCAAAACTTCAATATTACATTCAATATCTACAAGAAGGAAAATATAATTATGTAGATGTTTACGGCAATACGCCATTCAAAGTAAATATAGATACTAAAGCGCCTCAACTAGCGGGAAAGCCAATTAAAATAAAATTTATAACTGAAACGGAATACGAAATTAGTATAGATTTTACCTCAGAATCAGCAGAAACGGTGGTTTATGCCACCGAGACATACAATCCTGTTAAGACGGCTTCGGGCGAATATAAAAAACGTTTCCGTGTAGGTTCACCAGTAAAATTACCCTTTTTAAATTGGACTTTGGAGCTTAATCCTGATGCTCACAATTATAAGGATAGCGAATATTTTATAAGATTCGATAATTTCAACGGAACGGTTAGTCACTATAAAGGAATTAGTGTTGAACCGGATGCTAAAGGCGGTTCAATTCTAAAATTGAGCCTTCAAGGAACTAACAAGGCCAAATTAGTGGACTACCTTAATACAACGGTTGATGTCTTGAGAAAAAATCAACTCGACAGTAAAAATCAATTTGCCATCAACACAATTGCATTTATTGACAGTACACTTGTATCAATGGAAAGTCAATTAAAAGGAGCTCAAGGTGAATTAAAAAGTTTTAGGAAAGGGAAAAACGTTTTTGAATTAGAAGGTAACGGTGAACAACTTTCAGAAAAACTCTCGACTTTGGATTTAGAACGCGATGGAATTAACCGGAAACTAGCTTATTATAACACATTACGAAATTATCTTAGCAACAGTAAAGATTATAGCAAACTTCCCGCTCCAGCAGTTGCCGGAATCGATGATCCAAACGTGGTAGGAAATGTCTCAAGATTAATTGCATTATCAGTTCAAAGATCGGAAAAAGCTTATGCGGTTAAAAACGAGAAATTTTTCCGTGATTTTGATAACGAAATGGAAGCCATCAAAAAAGTTTTGTTAGAAAATATCGCTGCCGCAAAATCGGTTATTCAAAATGATCTATCCTTAGTGAATAGCAAAATTTCAGCAGCAGAAAGCACCATAAGACGCCTTCCAGAAGAACAACAAGATTTGCTTAAAATTACCCGAGATTATGATTTGGCAGAAAAAATATTCAATACTTTTTTAGAAAAAAGAAATGAAGCCGACATCGTAAAAGCCGCAAACCTTTCAGATATCCATTTTATTGATCCGGCTAAAGATATTGGAAACGGCCCTATCGGGCCAAAAACTAGTGTCAATTATATAATGGCATTATTTTTAGGCTTGCTTTTTCCGTTATTGGTAACATTTATCATTGTATATCTAGATAACGGCGTAAATTCTCCTGAAGATTTAAATGCCCTTACTAAAATTCCACTGTTGGGAGTGGTAGGAAAAAAAACCACTTTATCAAATTTAACGGTTTACGAAAAGCCTAAATCTGCCCTTTCGGAAGCCTTTCGAGCCATTCGCTCATCATTACAATTTATGTATAAAAAGCACAACGTAGTAGGTGCAAAAACCTTGATGGTTACTTCTTCAATAAGTGGTGAAGGCAAAACGTTTTGCTCTATAAATATTGCAACAGTTTTTGCGCTAAGCGATAAAAAAACCGTTATCGTAGGCTTGGATTTAAGAAAGCCAAAAATCTTTGGCGACTTCAACCTCAACAATACTTTTGGCGTTGTTAATTATTTGATTGGACAAAAATCTCTCAACGAAATCATACAAAAATCTGGAATAGATAATTTAGATGTCATTACTTCAGGTCCAATTCCGCCAAACCCGGGAGAATTAATCTTAGGCGATTCAATAAAAGAAATGCTTGAAGAACTTCGCAATCAATACGATTATATTATTCTTGATACTCCTCCAGTAGGATTAGTGGCGGATGCACTCGAACTCGCGCAACACTGTGATGCAACACTTTACGTTGTAAGACAAAATAGAACTAAAAAAGGCATGCTAAATTTGGTCAACGACAAATATAAAAAAGGCGAGTTAACCAATATTAGTATTGTTTTTAACGGATTTGAAAATAAAAATCGTTATGGATACGGTTATGGATATGGCTACGGCTATGGAAGTTACAGCGATGGTTATCACGAAGACGAACCAAGAGGAACATTTACCAAGTTAAAATCAAAATGGAAGAAAAAATAAATCAAAGCCTCGAGAATAAAGATTGGCTGTATGAAATTAGTCCAAAAGGAAATCTTTTTGAGTTTAATTTTTCCGAAATTTGGCGTTACCGCGATTTGCTGCTTTTATTTGTAAAACGCGATATTGTTACCTATTACAAACAAACCATTTTAGGACCATTGTGGTTTCTAATTCAGCCCGTTTTAACCTCAGTGGTTCAATTTGTTATTTTTAATAAAATTGCCCAAATTGAATCGGATGGCGTAAACTATTTTCTATTTGCGTTAGCAGGAAATACACTTTGGCTCTACTTTGCGGATTGTTTTAAATCTACCTCCGACACTTTTAAATCTAACCAAAATATTTTCGGCAAAGTTTATTTTCCAAGAGTCATAATGCCCATGTCCGTCACGGTTTCTAACTTACTTAAATTTGGTATTCAGTTTTTGTTTTTCTTGATAGCATTAGGTTATTTTATTTTTCAAGACAGCACATTAAGACCAAATTGGACAGTTGTGTTCCTTCCAATATTGTTAATTTTAATGGCGTTAATTTCAATGGGTTTCGGAATGGTAATTTCATCCATGACTACCAAATATCGAGATTTGTCCTTTTTAGTAGGATTTGGAATTCAATTGTATATGTACCTCACACCAGTGGTTTATCCAACTTCGTTGGTGGTAGAAAAATTAAGACCCTATGGATACGAGAATTTTGTTTACTTGAACCCATTAACCAGTATTTTTGAGTTTTTCAAATATTCTTTTTTAGGTCAAGGAGAATTTAACACCTTTGGAATCATTTATTCAATAACATTTTCTGTATTTATTTTCTTGTTCGGATTAGTGATATTTAACAAAACCGAAAAGAATTTTATAGACACCGTATAAATTTACCAATGTTTTATGGTCAAATTTATCCAACGGCATGATTAATTAAATTACAAAATTTAGTAGTAGAATGAAAATAAAAAAAATATGCTGCATTGGAGCCGGATACGTTGGAGGACCAACTATGGCTGTTATTGCGCAAAAATGTCCCGAAATTCAAGTAACCGTTGTAGATCTTAACGAGGCAAGAATTGCCGCTTGGAACCACCCCGATGTAAATCAAATTCCTATCTACGAGCCAGGATTAGCAGAAGTCGTAGCCGAAGCCAGAGGCAGAAATTTATTTTTTTCTACCGAAGTTGAAAAAGCCATTGCCGAAGCCGAAATGATTTTTATTTCAGTAAACACGCCAACAAAAACCTATGGTTCGGGAAAAGGTATGGCGGCAGATTTAAAATACATAGAACTTTGTGCGCGACAAATTGCCAAGGTATCCACTTCGGATAAAATTGTTGTCGAAAAATCTACTCTTCCGGTGAGAACTGCCGAAGCGGTTAAAAATATTTTGGAAAATACCGGAAATGGTGTTCGTTTTCAAATTCTTTCCAACCCAGAGTTTTTAGCTGAAGGAACCGCAGTTCAAGATTTATTAAACCCGGACAGAATTTTAATTGGCGGAGATCCTTCGCCGGAAGGTCAGGAAGCCGTCGAAAAATTAATTGAAGTGTACGCCAATTGGGTGGATCGAAATAAAATTCTAACCACAAATTTATGGTCGTCAGAATTGTCAAAACTTACAGCAAATGCTTATTTAGCACAAAGAGTTTCCTCGATCAATGCATTGTCTGAACTTTGCGAAAAAACCGGTGCAAACGTTAATGAAGTGGCAAAAGCAATTGGAATGGACAGCCGAATAGGATCGAAATTTTTAAAAGCCTCTGTCGGTTTTGGAGGATCTTGTTTTCAAAAAGATATTTTGAATCTGGTTTACATTGCAAAATCTTATGGATTAACTGAAGTAGCCGATTATTGGGAACAGGTGATCATCATGAACGACCATCAAAAGCGTCGATTTGCACAAAAAATAGTTTCTACCTTATATAATACCGTTTCCGGAAAAAAAATAGCATTTTTAGGTTGGGCTTTTAAAAAAGATACAAATGATACCCGTGAATCCGCAGCAATATACGTAGCAGACGAATTAATTAACGAGCAAGCCCAACTTGCTGTTTATGACCCCAAAGTAGAAGCACATCAAATTTATAATGACTTAAATTATTTAGGAAACAGAACCGTTGATGAAAATAAAAGCAGCGTTTCCGTTACAAAAAATCCTTACGAAGCTATGGGAAATTCTCACGCTGTAGCCGTGCTAACCGAATGGGACGAATTTCGGGATTATGACTGGCAAAAAATTTATGACAAGATGTTAAAACCTGCTTTTATATTTGATGGACGAAACATTCTAAATGCCGAAAAATTAAAAGAAATAGGATTTATATACCACGGAATTGGGTCATAAGTTGATTAATAAATTTCAAAAAAAATATGTGTAGTAAGAAAAATAGGGAGGCTTTTACCAACGAACAATCGATTGAAGGAAACATTTTTGATGTCAATAAAGCCTCACAGATTTTACTATAAGTTTACACAATAAATCAAAAAATGTTTTTAATTTAGTAACATATACCGCAAGAAAACCATTAATTTTGCCAACCATTCAAAAAATTTAATTTTGTTTCGATGAAAAATATTTTAATTACCGGAGGTGCCGGATTTATCGGTTCTCACGTAGTGAGAAGATTTGTAAACCAGTATCCAGATTATCACATTTTTAATTTAGATGCCCTAACTTATGCTGGAAACCTCGAAAATATTTCGGATATCGAACAAGCTCCTAACTATACTTTTTTAAAGGGAGATATTACTGATGCCGCTTTTATCGATTCATTATTCGAAAAATATCAATTTGATGGCGTTTTACATTTAGCAGCAGAATCTCACGTGGATCGCTCAATTACAGATCCTTTGGCTTTTGTGAAAACAAATGTTTTCGGAACAATGAACTTATTAAATGCCGCCAAAAACACCTGGAAAGAGAATTTTGAGGGCAAAAGATTTTACCATATTAGTACTGATGAAGTGTATGGAAGCTTAGGTCAAACCGGTCTTTTTACCGAAACAACACCTTACGACCCGAACTCTCCTTATTCTGCATCTAAAGCGAGTTCGGATCATTTTGTAAGAGCATACGGAGAAACATACGGTTTACCTTATGTATTGACCAATTGCTCTAACAATTACGGTCCTAACCATTTCCCGGAAAAATTAATTCCGCTTTTTATCAATAATATCATCAACAATAAGCCTTTACCAGTTTACGGCGACGGAAATTATACTAGAGATTGGCTTTTTGTAGAGGATCATGCTGTGGCAATTGACTTGGTTTTTCACAAAGGAAAAAATCACGAAACTTATAACATTGGAGGTTTCAACGAATGGAAAAATATTGATTTAGTGAAGCTGCTTTGTCAACAAATGGATCAAAAATTAAACAGAGAAAAAGGAACTTCCGAACAATTAATTACTTACGTAAAAGACCGTCCGGGTCATGATTTGCGCTATGCAATTGATGCTACAAAAATTAACCGCGAACTGGGTTGGAAACCATCCGTTACTTTTGAGCAAGGTTTAGAAAAAACCATCGATTGGTTTTTGAATAACCAAGAGTGGTTAAACAATGTAACCAGTGGAGAATACGCCAATTATTATACAAAACAATACAATTAATGTTAGTTGAACAAACCACAATCGAAGGATTAAAAATTATTACGCCAAAGATTTTTGGGGACGACAGAGGTTATTTTTTCGAAGCCTACAATCAAAATGCTTATACTAAAAATGGGATTGACTTAGTTTTTATTCAAGATAATCAAAGTTCCTCCAAAAAAAATGTCATCAGAGGTTTACATTTGCAATTACCACCATTTGCTCAAAGTAAATTGGTGAGAGTTTTACAGGGCGAAATTTTGGATGTTGCCGTAGATGTTCGACCGGAATCACCCACTTTTGGACAGCATTTTAGCATTGTACTTTCTGAGGAAAACCATAAACAATTGTTGATTCCCAAAGGTTTTGCACACGGATTTTCCGTCTTAAGCGAAGAAGCAGTTGTAGCCTATAAAATTGATGAAGTTTACGATAAAGACAGCGAAAGAAGCATTAAATTTGACGATCCGGCATTAGCAATTGATTGGAAAGTAAATTCAAGAGACGCTATCGTTTCTGAAAAAGACCAAATCGCTGGAACCTTAGCGGATTTAAAACCATTTTTATGAAAAAAATTCTCGTAACTGGAGCAAACGGTCAGCTGGGAAGTGAAATTAACGCAATTTCTCGCAACCTATCCGGCTACGAATTCGTTTTTGCCACCCGTGAAAATTTTTCCTTAGAAGATTCTTTCTATATTTCGGAATATTTAGAACATTTACAACCAGATATAATTATAAATTGTGCCGCATACACGGCCGTTGACAAAGCAGAAACTGACAAAGCCGCAGCAGAAGCCGTCAACCACACAGCTGTAGAAGCGATGGCAAAATATTGTTTTAAAAAAAATTCAAATTTATTGCATATTTCTACCGATTACGTTTTTAACGGAAATTCGGCAAAAGCATTAGACGAAAACGCAGCAGTTGCACCAATCAATTTTTATGGCGAAAGTAAATTGCGTGGGGAAGAAGCTGCAATGAGGGAAAATCCTACCAGCATTATCATCAGAACCGCTTGGGTTTATTCGGAATTTGGGAATAATTTTGTAAAAACGATGATGAAGCTCATGAACGAGCGAGATAGCTTAAACATTGTGAATGATCAAATAGGAAGTCCAACATATGCAGGCGATTTGGCGAAAGCCATTTTAAAAATAATCGATTCGGGCGTTTGGCATCCAGGAATGTATCATTATTCGAACAAAGGTGAAATTTCCTGGTATGATTTTGCAAAAGATATTAAAGAACTGGCAAATTTAAACTGTGAACTTACTGGAATCCCAACAACGGCATACCCAACTCCGGCAAAAAGACCAGCATTTTCGCTACTAAATACTAAAAAAATTAGTGAAACCTATCAAGTAGAAATTCCTTTTTATAAAGATAGTTTACAAAAAGTGATTCAAAAATTACAATCCAATAAAAATTAAAAATACATGAAAGGCATCATATTAGCAGGAGGTTCAGGAACAAGATTGTACCCGTTAACCCGTTCGATTTCAAAACAGTTAATGGCAATTTACGACAAGCCAATGATTTATTATCCGCTTTCGGTATTGATGCTTTCGGGAATTAATGAAATTTTGATCATTTCTACACCTCATGACTTGCCTAATTTCAAAAACCTTTTAGGCGATGGCTCTGATTTTGGAATCAAACTTGAATATTCCGAACAACCTAGCCCTGATGGTTTGGCACAAGCGTTCATTATAGGGGAGAAATTTATTGGGAATGACGATGTTTGCCTCATTTTAGGCGACAATATATTTTATGGTCACGGTTTAACCGAATTGCTGAAAACCGCAGTTCAAAATGTAACGGTTGCCAAAAAAGCAACTGTTTTTGGGTACTACGTTCAAGACCCGGAACGTTATGGCGTGGCAGAGTTTGACAAGCAAGGAAATGTAATTTCAATTGAAGAAAAACCGGCAGCCCCTAAAAGTAATTATGCCGTTGTCGGACTTTATTTTTATCCAAATTCTGTGGTTAAAATTGCCAAAGGAATCAAGCCAAGTGCGAGAGGTGAACTAGAAATTACCACAGTAAACCAAGAATATTTGGCGGAGAAAAATCTAAAAGTAGAACTCATGGGACGTGGTTACGCTTGGCTTGATACCGGAACCCACGAGTCTTTATTGGAAGCTTCTAATTTTATTCAAACCATTGAAAAAAGACAAGGGTTAAAAGTAGCTTGTTTAGAAGAAATTGCTTACGAAATGGGGTATATTTCTAAAGAAAAATTAATTGAGCTAGCAACACCACTTCAAAAAAACGAATACGGACAATATTTGTTGAGATTAGCAAACCGAAAAAAGTGATTTCACAAAAAGCACATATCATCCAGTTGCCACAAATTCCCGATGAACGAGGGAATTTGTCGTTTTTTGAATTTCCTAATCAAATTCCGTTTGAAATAAAAAGAACTTACTGGATTTATGATATTCCGGGAGGCGAAAATAACGGGCACGCTTTTCGAAATCAAACCGAACTAATTGTGGCGCTTTCGGGTAGTTTTGAGATTCTAACCCATGATGGAAAAGTTGAAGAAAAATTTACTTTAAATCGGGCAAACAAAGGTGTTTTAGTTCCCAAAATGCATTGGCGACAAATACACAATATTTCGACAAATGCTGTGGTTTTAGTAGTTAGTGATGCTGCTTTCGATGAAAATGATTATATTCGAGACTTTGACGATTTTTTAAAACAAATATAAAATGCAAACTATTGACGATTGCCACAAAATCTCCTTACCAACTGTCTTGAGTAGCGAAGGAAAGCTGGTGGCTTTGGAAAACAATTTGCAGCTACCATTCACTGTTCGTCGTGTTTATTATTTATACGACATTCCCTTTGGAAGTCAACGCGGTGGACATGCACACAAAAAGTTAGCGCAATATCTCATTGCCGTTAGCGGGTCTTTCACCGTAACTTTAGACGACGGAACTAATAAAAAAGAAATTTTTTTAAACAATCCTTCCGAAGCACTGTTTTTGCAACCGGGAGTTTGGCGTGAAATTCATAATTTTTCTAGCGGTAGCATTTGTTTGGTTTTGGCTTCCGCCGAATTTACAGAAGATGACTACATTCGGGATTATCATTCATTTCAAAAATTTCGGACACTATGATTTCGGTAAAAAAATACCAACCAGAATATGCAGATGGCTGGAATAATTTTGTTGAAAACAGCAAAAACGGCATTTTTTTATTTCACCGAAAATACATGGAATACCATCAACATCGTTTTGAAGATGCTTCATTAATTTTCTATAAAAAAAATAAAGTAGTGGCTGTTTTTCCTGCCAATGTTATGGGAAACGTTGTTTATTCTCACCAAGGACTTACTTTTGGAGGATTAATTTTGGCAAAAAAAATAACAACGCCAGAAGTTTTTGAAGTTTATAATTTGCTCAAAAAGCAGTACCAATCCTTAAGTTTTGAAAAGATAATTTATAAAAAAATTCCCACTATTTTTTCGGAAATAGCTTCAGAGGAAGATCTTTATGCCATGTTTTTGGACGATGCAGTACTTTTTCGCAGAGATTTATCTTCTGTAATCAATCTGCAAAACGCAATAAATTTTTCTGAAACTAAAAAACAAAATGTACGAAAAGGCAAGGCAAAAAAATTACAGGTTCGGGAAATTTTTGAAGCAAATCTGTTTTGGGAACTTTTAGAAAAAACTTTACAAAAATTTGACGTAAAGCCGGTTCATACATTACAAGAAATCGATTACCTTCGAAGTTCATTTCCTGAAAATATTAAATTTTTTGGGGTTTACGATTCTGAAAAATTATTAGCGGGAACTGTGATTTACCAATTTAAAAATGTGGTGCACACACAATATATGGCAAGTAGCGTTGAAGGTAAAAAAATAGGGGCTTTAGACTACTTGATTTTCGAATTGCTCAAAAAATATGCTGATTCGGAAAAATATTTTAGCTTTGGTATTTCCACCGAAAACAATGGTAGAGATTTAAACGAAGGCTTGCTATTGCAAAAAGAAATGTTCGGTGCAAGGGCTTTAGTTTTAGATCATTATGAAATAAATTTAATTTCAAAAAGATGATTAAGTTTCTTGATTTACAACAAAAAAACCTCGTTCACCAAGAAGAGATTGAGCAAAAGCTATTAGAGGTGTTTCGCAGTGGTCATTATTTGCTTGGAAATGAAACAGCGGCTTTCGAGAAAAATCTTTCACAATATATTGGAGCACCTTATTGTATAAGTTGTGGTAACGGATACGATGCGTTGAGGTTAATTTTTAGGGCCTACATAGAGTTAGGGTTCATGAAACCTGGCGACGAGATAATTGTTCCAGCTCATACGTTTATAGCATCTATTTTAGCCATTACCGAAAATGGTTTGGTTCCCGTTTTTGTGGAGCCTGATTTAGAAACTTATAATATCGATATCAATTTAATCGAAAGCCATATAACCGAAAAAACAAAAGGCATTATGTTAGTTCATCTCTATGGTCGCGCGGTTTTTTCGGAAAAAATCACACAATTAAAACAAAAGTATTCCCTTAAAATCATTGAAGATAATGCACAAGCGATTGGGGCAATTATTCAAGATAAAAAGTCAGGTAACTTGGGAGATGCTTCCGGATTTAGTTTTTATCCGGGGAAAAATTTAGGCGCTTTGGGTGATGCTGGAGCCGTTTGTTGTCAAGATGAAGAACTTGCTACAACCATCAGGGCAATTGCCAATTACGGTTCTCAAAAAAAATATGTTAACCAATACAAAGGATTAAACAGTAGGATTGATGAATTTCAAGCTGCGATATTGAATATAAAGTTGCAATATTTGGACGCTGAAAACGAAGCTCGCAGAAAAATTGCTGAACAATATTGTAGGCAAATTCAAAATCCTGACGTATTTTTGCCGTCCCTACCGCAAAACCGCGAAGAACACGTGTGGCATTTGTTTGTAGTTAGAAGCAAAAACCGCGAATACCTTCAGCGTATTTTACGGGAAAATGGAGTAGAAACGCTTATCCATTATCCTATTCCTCCCCACAAACAAGAAGCGTACAAAGAATACCATGCTGTTCATTTGCCTATTACGGAAATGTTAGCAGATGAGGTGCTAAGTTTGCCTATTGTCTCGAAAGGTTTTGTAAGTTTAAGTAAAGTAATTTGACCGCTAGAAGTCAATAACTAATAAAAAATATGTTGAAAATATTAATAACAGGAGGAGCAGGTTTTATAGGCTCTAATTTATGCGAACATTTTTTGGGTAAAGGGTATCAAGTAGTATGCTTGGATAACTTTGCAACTGGTCATCGACATAATATTGAACCTTTCTTTGCGAATCCAAATTTTAAATTGATTGAAGGCGATATTAGAAATTTAGATACGTGTCATGAAGCTACAAAAAATGTAGATTACGTTTTGCATCAGGCCGCATTAGGTTCGGTTCCTCGATCTATCAATGATCCCATTACAAGTAATGACGTAAATGTTTCTGGTTTTTTAAACATGTTAGTCGCCTCAAGAGATGCTCATGTAAAGCGGTTTATTTATGCAGCAAGTTCCTCTACCTATGGAGATTCTGAAGCGTTGCCAAAAGTAGAAGATATCATTGGAAAACCATTATCGCCATACGCCATAACAAAATATGTCAATGAGTTATATGCCGATATTTTTAGTAAAACTTATGGGCTTGAAACCATTGGACTTCGATATTTTAATGTCTTCGGACGGCGTCAAGATCCAAACGGAGCTTATGCAGCTGTAATTCCGTTGTTTGTAAAACAATTTATGAATTATGAAAGTCCGGTAATTAACGGAACAGGAGATTTTTCGCGCGATTTTACTTATGTAGATAACGTGGTACAAATGAATGAGCTTGCCATGACGACTGATAATCCTTTGGCTATCAACACGGTATATAATACGGCGGTTGGAGATCGAACTACGTTAAACGAATTGGTTAACTATTTAAAAGAATTTTTAAGCGAAAAGGATCAAGCCATCGCTCAAGTCGAAATACAATATGGTCCAAATAGGAAAGGTGATATTCCACATTCATTGGCTAGTATTGATAAGGCCAATAAATTGTTAGGATACAAACCCACTCATGTAATAAAAGCCGGTTTAAAAGAAGCTGTCGATTGGTATTGGGAAAATTTAAAATAATAACAACACTATATTTAAAATCAAAATACATTTAATGAGCTTACCAAAAATTGCAGTTATAGGTTTAGGATATGTTGGATTGCCTTTGGCGAGATTATTTGCTACAAAATATCCGGTAGTGGGATTTGATATTAATCAATCCCGTATAGACAGTTTAAATTCCGGGACTGATAACACGCTGGAAGTGGAAGATGAAGTTTTACAAGAAGTACTCGTAAAAACGCTCAACGAAACTACTCATGGATTGTTATGTTCATCATCGTTGGCGGATATTGCGGACTGTAATTATTATATTGTTACTGTACCAACTCCAGTTGATAAAAACAACCGTCCGGATTTAACGCCACTTTACAAAGCCAGCGAAACAGTTGGAAAAGTTCTTAAAAAAGGTGATATCGTTATCTACGAATCAACCGTTTATCCTGGAGCGACAGAAGATGACTGCATTCCGGTAGTAGAAAAAACTTCGGGCTTACAATTCAATGTCGATTTTTTTGCAGGATATTCTCCTGAAAGAATTAATCCTGGCGATAAAGAACATACAGTCGAGAAAATATTGAAAGTAACTTCAGGTTCCACACCAGAAGTAGGCGAAAAAGTAAATGATTTGTACAAATCAGTTATCACAGCGGGAACGCATTTAGCACCAACCATAAAAGTAGCCGAAGCAGCCAAAGTGATTGAAAATTCGCAAAGAGACATCAACATTGCATTTGTCAATGAATTGGCTAAAATTTTCAATTTGATGGACATTGATACCCATGCCGTTTTAGAAGCAGCGGGAACCAAATGGAATTTTTTACCCTTTAAACCAGGATTGGTAGGAGGTCATTGCATTGGGGTAGATCCTTATTATTTGGCACAAAAAGCGCAGGAACACGGTTACCATCCCGAAATTATTTTGGCGGGAAGACGCTTAAACGATTCTATGGGAGAATATGTCGCTTCGCAAGTAGTGAAATGCATGATTAAAAAAGGAATTAAAGTAAATGGTGCAGAAATCCTGATGCTAGGGGTTACTTTCAAAGAAAATTGTCCGGACGTTAGAAATACTAAAATTGTAGATGTGATTAAAGCTTTGAAAGAATATTCTGTAAATGTTACGATTTTCGATCCATGGGCAAATCCACAAGAACTGTTACACGAATATAACTTAGAATCTCATTCCACGCTAATTGATGGGAAAAAATTTGACGCTGTAGTTTTAGGAGTCGCACACAATGAATTTAAAACATTAAATTTCGATACACTCAAAAAAGACAATGCAATTGTATATGATGTAAAAGGCGTTTTAGAAGTAGAGGTCAACGGAAAGTTGTAATAGTTAGCCAAAAAAACATACATGAAAATACCGTCAATATTTCGTAGAATTAATCAATCCAGTTTTATAAAAAAACTCTTATATGGTTCCTTATGGATGACATTAGGAACCCTTGTTTCCAGAGGATTGTTAATGTTAGCCTCTATTATATTGGCTCGTATTTTAACAGTTTCTGAATATGGCGAATTTGGAATGATTAAATCCACAATTGATAACTTCTTAATTTTTGCTTCTTTAGGAATTGGGCTTACTACTACTAAATATGTATCTGAACGTAAAGATCATGACAAAGCGGGTACTTCATCAATTTTAGGAGCGTCTATTTCTTTAGTTTTATTGTTAAGTACGGTAGTCTCAATTTTAATTGCACTTTTTTCGGGTTTTATTGTAGAAAATATTTTAAACAACGAAAGCCTTCAACTGCCCTTAATTATGGGGAGTTTTACGTTAATGTTTGTAGCGTTAAACGGTACCCAAATGGGAGCTCTTTTAGGATTTCAAGCTTATAGAAAAAATTCCTTTTCTAATATACTGCAAGGTATTTTTCTTTTTTCGGGATTAACGATAGGAGGCTATTTCGGTGGTGTTACAGGTGCTTTCTTGGGAAATTTAATCGCAATATTTTTAGTTTCGGTAGTATTGCAAAAATTACTTAGAGACGAAGGTAAACTTCACAACGTAAGTATCAATTTACACAATTGGCGTGACAATGTAAAAACCATCTACAAGTTTGCCATTCCTGCTTCACTCAGCACAATAATTGTAGCTCCTACGATTTGGTTTTTAAATACTTTACTTGTAAACCAACCCAACGGCTATAAACAATTAGGACTGTACAGTGCCGTAATTATTTTTTCCACTGCTATTCAAATGTTTAACGGATCAATAAGTAACGTACTCTTGCCAATTTTTCTGTCAAAATCAGAAGAAAAAACACCTAAAAAAGAGTTTTTTAACTATTTTGGAGGATGGATTATTTCAATACTCTTAGCATTTCCTATCTTATCTTTTCCCGAAATTGTTGCCGCCATACTTGGTGATAAATATGTAGATACCGAAATTGTGCCCATTCTCGGAATGTCTGTAATTTCAACTTTGGTAATTGCCAATCGAGGAGGTGTCAGCAGAGATTTGATTATAAAAAATAAAATGTGGCTTAGCGTTTTCAGTATGGGACAATGGGCATTGACTAACTTAGTTGTCTTTTATTTTCTAAAATCTTATGGCGCTTGGGGTTTTGCATTGTCGTATATGATTTCATACCTCATTAACTATGTACTATTTGTACCCTTTTTTATTTCAAAAAATATTGTGCCTAAAATAGTTTTTTACAGCAAATGGAACTTCGCTATCTGGATTTTACTTTTTTCGTTAGCTTTTGTTTGCACTTATTATTATGAAGCCATCATTATAAGATTATTTTCAGTAATAGCTATTTTTGGGTTGTTGTCCTATTCTATTTTTAAATATTATAAAGAATGTTTGATAAAATTGTAAAATTATATTGGAAATTAACTTCAAGAAAAGTGATGAAACGACTTGGAGCAAGAGGAACTAATACTGTTATATCTTATCCGATAGATGTGACAAAACCTGAAAATTTATTTATCGGAAAAAATGCTTACATCGGTCCTCATTCATGGATTTCAACATATGGAAAAGTTGAAATTAAAGATGGGGCATTAGTTGGACCCAGAGTAAAGATTTATACAGGTAATCATAATTATGATAGCGACACTATTATTCCGTATGACGAATTAACAATCGCTAAAAAAGTGGTAATTGGAGAAAATGTATGGATTGGTGGCGACGTAACCATTTTACCTGGCGTGACGATTAGTGAAGGCGCCATAATTGCAGCGTCAACAGTCGTTACTAAGGATGTTCCAAAAGGTGCGATTATTGGCGGTAATCCGGGAAAATTAATAAAATATAGAGACCTAGACAAATATGATAGATTGAAAGCTGAAGGTAAATTTTATATGAACGAAAAATCTAAAGGAAACATAAAACCCATTGTAAAACAGTATGAAAGCGATATTTAACGGTTATTACGGTGTAAAAAATTCTGGAGATGATGCTTTTGTAGAAGTGTCTGCTTGGGGAGCTCAAAAATATTGGGAATCCACAGAGCAATTCTTTTTTGCGAAAGACCTTCCCAAAACCATTACCCCAACCACCTTTTATCCACCGCATAAAAATCATTTTAATTTCGCCAAAGCCGTAAAAGATGTTTTTCTTAGCGACGTTTTTGCATCGGCAGGAGGATCAACCTTTCATTCTGCCTTAAAAAAAACCGACCTCCGTACTTATGCCA
This sequence comes from Flavobacterium ichthyis, assembly GCF_009915155.1. Taxonomy (GTDB): domain Bacteria; phylum Bacteroidota; class Bacteroidia; order Flavobacteriales; family Flavobacteriaceae; genus Flavobacterium; species Flavobacterium ichthyis. Next base: position 102,688 of record NZ_JAABLM010000006.1, read on the forward strand.
AATTGAAAAAAAAACTAGGATTTAGCGGAAAAACCGGAGCCATAGGCATTTCATTAGGACCTTTCCGAAATACTGAAGCCGAAAAAAATACCATTGCTTACCTAAAAACGCTCGATTTTTTGGCACTACGAGACGAATATTCTTTTAAGTTAGCCCAAAGTTATAACTTACCATATCAGCCTGTAAAAGCATTTGATTTAGCAGCACTAATGCCGGAAATATACCAGTTTAATAAATCAAGCATCACTACAAAACCACAAAAAATTGTAGGGATAAGCATTTGTAATTATGAAAGTTATACCGGAGGTAATCTCGCCAAAGAAGCGAATAGAAATCAATTTATAGAATCGTTGATTGGCAAATTAAAAATCCATAAAAATATACTTTTTAGGTTTTTTATCTTTAACGGAAATGACATTATGGGTGACGAAAAGCTAACCTTCGAAATAATAAATCGCCTCAATATAACTAACGATTTAAACTTTGAAGTGATACCGTATTTGCCCAAAGTACAAGATATGTTCTTGAAAATTGCCGAATGTGATGCCGTTGTTTCCACCAGGCTTCATGCCAGTATCTTTGCCTGTTATAGCAATACGCCATTCTTTTTACTTGAATATCATAGAAAATGCACCGATTTTTTAAATGATGTAGGGCAAGCAAAACAATATCTTTTGGGAGATGGAGAAATCGCGCCGCAGGAAATTGCCAAAGAAATAGAAAATATTGTTTTTGATCAAAACATTCAGCAACCGCTTTATATAGCCGAAACTATTGAAAGAGCACGTTTAAATTTTACACAAACTTATACGTTATGATTTCTGTAGTAATTCCGTTGTACAACAAAGAGAAAAGCATTACAGATACTATTAATTCTGTACTGGCGCAAACCTTTACAAACTTTGAATTAATTATTGTAAATGACGGGTCTAAAGACAATAGTCTGGAAGTGGTACAAAGGTTTTCTGATGATAGAATTGTTGTGGTCGATAAACCCAATGGAGGCGTTTCGTCTGCAAGAAATCAAGGGATTTTAAATGCTAAAAATGAATACATTGCTTTTTTAGACGGCGATGACATTTGGCATCACAAGCATCTAGAGGTTTTAGCTGCCGGACTTTTGGAACATGATGCTCCAGATGTAGCAGGAATAGGAACCAGCTTTTATAAATCAAACTCAAAATTATTTGAAGCCGAGAAATTTCAGCTCCAAAAAGTCATAGTTGTAGAAGATTATTGTGCGTTTATGACAAGCCCCTATCCAAGGTTTAATTCCTCAACGCTTTTGGTTAAAAAATCCAAAGTGATGGAAACCGGTTTATTTGATGAGCAACTTAAATATGGCGAAGATGTAAAATTTTGGTACAATTTGTTTACCAACTTTAAATTGCTTTATACCCCAACAGTTACAGCCATTTATTTCATTGCCGCAGAAAATCGAAGTGTTCATTATGTCATGCCGTTAGAAAAACGGTTTCATAAATTTGACTATACCGGAAAATCTAAAAGCGAAAAACGTTATTTAGATAAACTAGTTGCCTTAATCCTAATAGATTATTTTAATCAACGAGCATTTAAGCAGGTTTTCACGATACTAAAAATGTATTCGCACCGGATTTTTGGCGTATTCAATTACGTTAGTAAGTTAATTGTTAAAAAAATTAGTTAAACATTCTATTTCATCCGTTAATCATTTTACCGAAAAAAATGCCTAAAGTAATATACTTTACGAAATATACTAAACTTGGAGCAAGCAGCAGACTTCGAAGTATTCAGTTTTTTCCGTTTTTGGAAGAACAAGGTTTTCGTATAACACATCAAGCCCTTTTTGGTAACCAATATTTATCCTATTTGTATAAAAAAAGTAAACTAAAACTTCTTTATCTATTTTTGGGATATGTAAAAAGGTTTTTAAGTCTTCTTTTTATTTTTAGGTATGATTTTATAGTAATCGAAAAAGAATTATTTCCGTATTTTCCTGCTTGGATTGAAATTGCCTTAAACCGCTTGGGCAAAAAATATTATGTAGATTATGACGATGCTATTTTTCATAAATACGATTTGTCCCGCAATCCATTTATCAAAAAATTCCTTCATGATAAAATTGATATCGTGATGAAAAACAGCCAATGTGTTTTTGCAGGAAATAGTTACCTTGCCGAAAGAGCCCAAAAAGCAGGGGCGAAAAATATTAAACTTTTACCTACGGTAATAGATATTGGTAAGTATAAAAAAATTGATAATAAAAATAAAGCAAACTTTACCTTGGGTTGGATTGGGTCGCCCTCTACTTATAAATATGTAGAAAAACTACTTCCTACATTCTATCAACTTAAAGAAAGCTATCCTCATTTTTACGTCAATATTATTGGTGCAAAACCTTATCCGGACACTATAGATTTTATAAATTATATACCTTGGAGCGAAAATCAAGAAGTTTTAGAAATCAATAAATTTGATATCGGTGTGATGCCGCTGGAGCTTAGCCCATGGGAATTGGGTAAATGTTCGTACAAGTTAATTCAGTATATGGGTTGCAATGTTGCAGTGTTAGCCTCGCCAGTAGGCATGAATGTTGAGGTGGTACAAGATAATTACAATGGATTTTTGGTAGAAGACACTGCGTGGTTTGAATTTATAGAAAAATATATTTTAGATAAAAATCTAACCACTATTCATGGGGAAAATGGGCGGCAATTAGTGGATACAAAATTTAATATTCAAGTAAACTTAGATACAATTATTAAAGAATTTCAAAACCAATAAATTTAAGATATTGCAAAAAAATAAAATAATAACAATTTTATCCATTGCATTCCTTTTTAGGTTGGTGCTTTGGTATATACAGTATTTTGTAACCAATCTTCCGCAAGCCGGTAGAGATACCATTATGTTTGACAGTTGGGCTTATCGAATGATTAATGATAATTATGGGCATAGTTATCAGGAAATTTTTATGAACGGAGCATTGCTTAACGGTTATATAGGTTCTGTAATTTATTCCATCGTTGGACGTGAGCCTATGATATGGGGTTTTGTATATTTAATTTTGGGATTATGTACCATTTTTAATATACATAGAGCTGTTTACATTATTACCCAAAATTACAAATTTGCCAATAGAGCTGCTTGGGTTGCAGGATTATTTCCCAATATGGCAATTATGTCGGTCATCATTTTAAGGGAACAGCCTATTCATTTTTTTATTTCCTTGTCTTTGCTCTATTTTATAAAATATCTAAAAAATAAAAACGCTTTAAATTTTACCGTTTTTTTATTAACAGGAGCAGTAGCATCCATCTTTCATTCAGCTGTTTTTGCGCTATTTTTAGGAGCAATTTTGTATCTTACGATATTTGCGAAAAAGATTGGTGTTTTTTCCAAAGTTTTAGTAGTGAGTCTAGCGATTGGCGGGTTATTTTTTATTAACACTACTGGTATTGGTTTAAGTAAATTTGGCGGTTCGTTTGAAAGTGCTATAGAAATAGCTTCGGACGGAGGAGGAGCAATGAAAGAAGATGCCGGATCAAATTATCCAGATTGGCTGGTATTAAAAGGTTCAATTACTGACCTTGCGCTAATTCCTGTAAGGATTATAGCTTTTTTATTTGCACCCTTAATCCCATTTCTTGTTCGATCTGGTGGGCAAGCAATCGGATTGATAGATGCCTTGTTTTACCTTGTACTTTTTTTTAATATTTTTAAAAATAAATTAATTCATGAAAAATCTGATGCTGCGAAATTTTTATTTGTTACCATCTTTATCATGGCATTTGCATTTTCGTTTGGAGCCTCTAACTTTGGAACCAATATTCGACATAGAGCCAAATTACTTCCTATTATATTAATGATACCATTAATTACAGCAAAAGAGCGAAAGTCAATTGTAAAGTTTCAGCAACTTAAATAATTAAATTTACTAAGCCATCATTATAATTTTTAATGTTAGAAATCATAAAAAATAAAACCGAATCTCAATGAATAATCCAAAACTTATCCGTATCACCACCGTTCCTCAATCTTTGCGTGGACTATTAAAAGGACAGCTGGGATTTATATCGGAAAATGGTTTTGAAGTAATTGGGATATCCAGTCCATCAGAAATATTGGATGAGGTTTCACGAGATGAAGCCGTCACTACTATTCCGGTGGAAATGACCCGGACGATTTCGCCAATTAAAGACTTAAAAGCCTTGCTTGCACTGATAAAAATTTTTCGAAAAGAAAAACCAAATATTGTACATACCCATACGCCAAAAGCAGGATTATTAGGGATGATGGCTGCCAAAATATGTGGTGTGCCTCATCGATTACATACCGTTGCCGGAATGCCATTACTTGTGGCTACAGGAAACAAAAGAAAATTACTAAACTTTATAGAAAAGTTAACCTATAGTTGTGCTACAAAAATCTATCCCAATTCATATGGGTTAAAAAATATTATAATTGAACAAAAATTTACCAAAATTTCTAAAATTAAAGTTTTAGGCAACGGTAGCTCAAACGGAATTGATACCTCTGTATTTAATCCGGCGTTAAACGCTGATGAGCAAAAAGCCTTATTAAAAGAATCACTTGGAATTTCGGCACAAGATTTTGTGTTCATTTTTGTGGGGCGATTGGTAGGTGACAAGGGGCTAAATGAGTTGGTTGCTGCTTTCGAAAATCTCAACTCGGAACGAGCAAAATTAATTTTGGTGGGAAGTTATGAGCCTGAATTGGATCCACTAAGTTCTAATACTATGAATAGCATAAATAATAATCCAAATATTATTTCAGTTGGTTATCAAACCGATGTGAAACCCTATTTCGGTATCGCAGATGTTTTGACTTTTCCGAGTTATCGCGAAGGTTTTCCTAATGTAGTAATGCAAGCTGCAGCTATGCAACTAAATTGTATAGTGTCAGACATCAATGGTTGTAATGAAATCATTAAAGATGGCGAAAATGGGTGGATTGTTCCTGTGAAAAATTCCGAAAAATTACAAGATAAAATGAGCTGGTGCATCCAGAACAGAAGCACGTCAAAAAATATGGGGATTCAAAGCCGTGACCTTATGATTCAAAATTATGAGCGGGCCTTTATTTGGAATGAAATTTTAAAAGAATATAAAAACTTATCGTAGTGTACAAACAATTTTTTAAACGATTAATAGATTTCGTATTAGCCTTCATCGGACTCATAATTTTAAGTCCAATATTTCTTTTGGTAACGGTTGCACTTTATTTTGCTAATCAAGGAAAACCTTTCTTCCTGCAAGAAAGACCTGGTTTAAACGAAAAAATATTTAAAATAATTAAGTTTAAAACCATGAATGATAAAAAAAATGACCAAGGAAATCTTTTACCCGATTCAGACCGTATGACCAAAACGGGATCATTTATCCGAAAATCATCATTAGACGAAATTCCACAATTAATAAATGTTCTTAAAGGAGATATGTCACTAATTGGCCCGAGACCCTTGAGAACTTATTACCTCCCAATTTATAATCAAGAACAAAAAAAACGGCATAACGTACGTCCCGGAATTACTGGTTGGGCACAAGTCAATGGGCGAAATGCCATTTCTTGGACAAAAAAATTTGAATATGACGTTTGGTACGTTCACAATATATCTTTTTTATTAGACCTTAAAATTATTTTTAAAACTGTAAAAAAAGTTTTAATAAGAGAAGGTATTTCTCAAGAAGGCAAAGCTACAACCGAGAGATTTAATGGAAATAATTAGCAATGAAAAGTAAGTGTATTATCGTTGGTGCTGGAACTTATGGACAAGTCTATGCCGAATATTTAAAGGATTTTTACGACATCATAGGTTACATCGATGACAATGAAACCCTATTAAATTCGAGTATAAAAAATATTAAGGTAATAGGAAATAGGGATTTTCTTTTGAATAAGGTTGATAAAGCCGTGTCAGTTTTTGTACCTATAGGAAATAATGTGTTAAGAGTAGAAATTCTAAAAGAATTAAAACAAGCAGGCTTCAAAACGCCTTCGTTTATACATCCGCAAACTGTAATCCATAAGAGCGTCAAAATAGGAGATGCTGTATATATTTTACCCGGAACATATATCATGCCGGACACAGTTATCGAAAATTCAGTCATGATAAGTATGGGAGTAAATATAGCACATCATACAAATATTGCCACAGGTTGTTTTTTTTCACAAGGCACTAATATTGGAGCCTCAATCGAAATAAAGGAATATGCTTACCATGGGATAGCCTCAACAGTTATGACGGGAGTTAAAACTATTGGAAAAAATGCGCTAATTGGAGCAGGAACCGTAATAATAAGAGATGTACCAGATTTTGCCGTAGTTGTTGGCAATCCGGGAAAAATAATCAAATATAATTCCGAAAGTTAATTGAAACGCATTTTTGATTTCATAGTCGCATTACTCGCAATTCTGGTTATTTTACCATTTGCTATATTAATTTTTTTAGTATGTACTATTGATACTAATTCAAACGGATTATTTTTGCAAAAAAGAGTAGGGAGGTTCGGAAAAACATTTACGATTTTTAAATTCAAAACCGTTCACCCAAAAACAAGAAAAATTTCTGGTATTGGACGTTTTTTAAGAAAATCAAAATTAGACGAATTACCACAGTTAATCAATGTTTTAAAAGGAGAAATGACTTGCGTAGGTCCGCGTCCAGACATTCCAGGATACTACGATACATTGCAAGGAGAAAACAGAAAAATACTAGAATTGAAACCAGGAATTACCAGTGAAGCTTCTATTAAATATCGAAACGAAGAACAATTACTTGCCAATCAAATCAATCCGCTGCAATACAACGACGAGGTTATTTTCCCCGATAAAGTAAAAATGAATCTTGAATATTACTATAATCGATCATTTATTGGAGACTTAAAAATCATAATTAAAACTTTTACACCAAATAAACAAAATGGATAAATCAAAAATATGGCTGTCATCACCCCACATGGGTGGTACCGAACAAAATTATGTTAACCAAGCCTTTGAAGAAAACTGGGTAGCACCACTCGGACCAAATGTAAACGGATTTGAAAATGATTTAGAAAAATATGTTGGCGAAAATTCTTATGTTGGTGCATTAAGTTCCGGAACAGCAGCATTGCATCTAGGTTTGATAATTTTAGGTGTAAAAGCAGGTGACGAAGTGATTTGCCAAAGTATGACTTTTTCGGCATCGGCTAATCCAATTATGTACCAAGGAGCAACTCCCATTTTTATCGATAGCGAATCCACAACTTGGAATATTTGCCCTATTGCGCTTGAAGAAGCAATTAAAGACCGAATGGAAAAAGGCTCAAAACCAAAAGCAATTATCGCCGTTCATCTATATGGAATGCCCTATCAAAAAGAAGCACTTCACGCAGTTGCTGAAAAATACAATATCCCAATTTTAGAAGACAGTGCAGAAGCTTTGGGAAGTAGCTATAAAGGGCAAAAATGTGGGACCTTCGGCGAAATTGGAGCGCTTTCTTTTAACGGAAATAAAATCATCACCACGTCAGGAGGTGGGGCTTTGGTTACAAAAACAAAAGCGATTAAAGACAAAGCAGTTTTTTTATCCACTCAAGCCAGAGATAATGCACCACATTATCAACACAGCGAAGTAGGATATAATTACCGCATGAGTAATATTTCGGCAGGAATTGGTCGTGGGCAAATGGAGGTGTTGGACAAGCACATTGCACTTCGAAGAAAAATGCATGATTTTTACGCAGAATTTTTTTCAAAAATAGAAGGAGTGACAATCCTGAAAGAACCTTCATCGGATTACTTCTCTAACCATTGGTTATCAGCAATTGTAATTGATCCTGAGAAAACAAACGGCATCACACGCGAAACTTTAAGGTTAGCATTTGAGACAGAAAACATTGAAAGTCGTCCATTATGGAAACCAATGCATTTGCAACCCATATTTGAACAATATCCTTACTACGGCTCAAATGTTGCAGAAAAATTGTTTCAAAACGGCTTGTGCTTACCATCTGGGTCAAATCTTTCAGATAAAGATAGATGCCGCATTCAAAAGGTATTGAATGAAGTATTTAATACAAATTTGTAGTAAAATTAATAAAACATCATTAAGGATTATTGGCAATTACACCATAAAAAAGTTGTTGAGTACAGAATCAGGCACGATCGCTCAAAAACATCAATTAAACGAAAAACTTTGCGAAAATTAAGGGTGAAATATATTAACATATTCAATTTTTCGGCTAACTTTGCTGCGTAAAATTTCCCCCCGAGAATTAAATTAATGGAGTTGGATGAATCCGTATCAGAAATTTAAGTCCAATGCCTCAGAAGTGGCGGGCAGTTTAAACTTGAAATTTAATTTCAAAAATTTAGGTTACTTACCCCGATGGGTGATTTTGATAATAGATATTTCAATAGTCATTCTAACCGGGTTACTTACTTATTTGTTATTGCGAGGGATGAAGTTGATCTTTATTCCCTATGATTTTTTGGCAGAAGCGTTAGGCGTTTATTTTGTAGTCAATATATTCTTCTTCTGGGTTTTTAGAACTTATAGTGGAATTATTCGCCACTCATCCTATATAGACGGTGTGAAATTATTTTTTACACAACTTTGTGCACTCATCACATTGGTGTTCGTCAATTTTGTCTTTTTACTGGATCACGATTTTAAATTATATCTAAACACAGGACTTTTTCTTAATACAGTATTGTCCTTTTTCTTCTTGTTTTTCTATAGAATAGTAGTAAAACAAACGTTTGAACGTTATTTTAACGTAAGCAAAGAAGCCGAAGTTACACCTATACTCATTTATGGGTTTAACAATAATGCCATTGCTGTCGCAAATGCACTTCGCGCAGAAAGTCCCGCGAGATTTAAACTTTTAGGATTTATTGAAAAAAGCAAGCAAAATGCTTCAAAGCGTATTCTTGATTTACCCATTATTCCTCTAAAACACAGAGTTCCGGTGATGATGCGTTCCGTTGGAGCTAGAGCTGTAATTATTGCCGATAAATCGCTCACCAAGCAGGAAAGAATGGCAATAGTAGAGGATTGTTTAGAATTTAATTACAAAGTATTTACAGTCTCGTTAGTGACTGACTGGGAAAACCAAGAAGACATTGCTCGAAATATTAAAACTTTTGAAATCCAAGATTTGTTAGAAAGAAAACCTATCGTTTTGGATATGAAAGCAATTTCTGCACAACTGCAAAATAAAACCATTATGGTAACTGGAGCCGCTGGTTCCATAGGAAGCGAAATTGTGCGACAGGTAATAAATTTTAATCCCAGACAAATTATTATTTTAGACCAGGCCGAAACACCTTTACATTCGCTTAGCCTAGAGTTAGCCTCCATCAATCCTGATGTGCAAATCCGAAATATTCTGGCAGACATACGGAATAAAACGGTAATGGATCAAATTTTTAAAGACATTCGTCCGCAAGTGGTGTATCATGCTGCAGCATATAAGCACGTGCCATTGATGGAAGAAAATCCTTGTCAGGCCGTTTTTACCAATATTTTAGGTACAAAAAATATGGCTGATTTAGCCGTGGAATACGCGGTTGAACGTTTCGTAATGGTTTCTACTGACAAAGCGGTAAACCCAAGTAGCGTTATGGGGGCTTCAAAAAGAATCGCCGAAAAATATGTACAATCACTTTATTTTAAAAATCGAGCACTTAACGGTAATACTACTAAATTTATTACCACTCGATTTGGAAATGTTTTGGGCTCTAACGGGTCTGTTGTGCCACTTTTCAAAAAGCAAATAGAAGAAGGCGGTCCTATTACCATCACACATCCCGAAATCATTCGGTATTTTATGACCATACCAGAAGCCTGTCAATTGGTTCTTGAAGCAGGAGCTATGGGACGAGGAGGAGAAATTTTCATATTTGATATGGGCAAACCGGTTAAAATTATAGATTTAGCCAAAAAAATGATCAAATTAGCAGGATATATTCCTAATAAAGATATTTCAATAAAAATTGTTGGACTTCGTCCGGGAGAAAAATTATTTGAAGAATTACTAAACGATGCAGCCAAAACCCTGCCCACTCACCACAAAAAAATTATGATTGCTGAGGAAGTTTTTGACAATTATGAATTTGTTAGTCAGGCTGTGGAAGAAATTATAAATTCGGGTACTGATGTTAGTAACGAACAATTGGTATGGCAAATGAAACAAATTGTACCAGAATTTAAAAGTTTGAACTCCGAGTTTTCAAGCTTAGACGAAAAGTCAGTATCGAACACTTAAAAAATTGCTGTCAATAAATATTTCTAAAAAAATTAAATGAAAAAAAATAAAATTCTACTGTTTATAGGAATTGCGTTACTGCTCATCAGTACAAGCTGTGCATCTAAAAAAGGATATAATTATTATCAAAATATTGAGGAAGTTGTTAATGCTGTTAATGAGCAAAAGTATCAAACAGCAATACATCCAGATGATTTATTAATGATTACTGTAATGGGGATTGATCCTGAAGTCACAGCACCATTTAACCAATCTACCAATGGCAACATTAGCAGTATGAGATTAGGAAATGAATCCGTACCTATGAATTCCTACCTTGTAGATGCTGCAGGAGAAATTTCTTTCCCCATGGTTGGTAAAATGAAACTTGCAGGATTGTCACGCGAACAAGCCGTTACTACTATTAAAGAGGCCTTAAAGAAATACATAAAAGATCCAGAAATTAACTTAAGAATCCTAAACTATAAGATTACTGTACAAGGAGAAGTTAACCGCCCAGGTGTTTTTCCAATTAATAGTGAACGCATCACGTTACCTGAAGCTTTGAGTATGGCAGGTGACTTAACAGGCTACGGAAAACGAAATAATATTTTAGTGATCCGAGACAATGGAGGGAAAAAAGAAATGGCTCGAGTAGATATTACACAAGCTGATTTTTTAAACTCCCCTTATTACTACCTTGCACAAAATGATGTTATTTATGTAGAACCTAACAAAACACGAATTAACGCATCTGCAGTAGGACCAAACACATCCATCATCATCTCGTCCTTATCATTACTCTTGACCGTGATTGCGCTAATTATTAGATAAATATGACTGAATATACTGACGCCCGAACGAACACCGAACCAGAATTTAATTTAAGAACAGAAATCGATAAATACCGCATCCATTGGAAATGGTTTATCGTGTCAATCATAGTATTTTTAACGTTAGCATTTTTGTATTTGCGTTATGCTACACCCATTTTTAACGCAACCTCAACAATTCTTGTAAAAGATGATCGAAGAGGAGGAGTAGCTTCAGAATTAAGTGTACTTTCCGAACTCACTGGAAGCGGTCCTAAAAATAACGTTGACAATGAAATTGAAGTGCTTAAATCTCGAACCTTAGCAGGAAAAACAGTAGATGAACTCGATTTAAATGTCTATTACATCTCTAATGGTCGCGTAAAATCGGTTGATTTATACACTAATTCTCCTATCAAGGCTATCTTCAGTCCAAATGAACAATTCGAAGAAAAAACCGTATTTTTTACGATTCAATCTACAAAAGAAGCTAACAAATTTAAGTTGTTAACAAGCGAAGAAAATGAACTTGGTACATTTGAATTTGGAAAATTGATAAAAACCCCTCAAGGAATGTTATCAATTTCATTAAATGATATTAAATCTGTACCCAATTTTCAAATTGATTGCGTAATTCTTCCAATCGCACAAACTACCGCTAAATATCGCTCACTTTTACAAGTTTCCCCAGTAGGAAAATTTACAAGCGTGTTAGAACTTTCTATTGATGATGCCGTTCCGCAAAGAGCTGCCGATTACTTAAACAAGTTGGTAGAAATTTATAACGATGATGCAGTTGAGGCGAAGAACATGGTGGCAGAAAAAACTTCTCAGTTTATTTCCACGAGATTGAAACTCATAAGCGAAGAATTAACCGACGTTGAAAAAGATGCGGAAGCATTCAAACGCGCCAACAATCTAACCGATATACCTCGAGAAGCAGAGCTATATTTAACTAGCGGTTCTGAATATGAAAGAAAAGTTATTGATACAGAAATCCAACTAAATGTAGTCGCCAGTATGCGCGAATACTTGCGTTCAAGCGGTCCTGAAGATTTAATTCCCACTAATTTGCTTTCAACAGACAGTGATGCTTCAGCCCTAATCACAGAATATAACCAGTTAATTTTAGAATATAAAAGAATATCAGCAACTGCAACTGCCGAAAATCCTATAGTTGCCAATACGGTCGCTCGAATCAAATCTTTAAAGGCTAATATTGCCCAAAGTTTGCAAAAAATGCAATCGGCGTTAAATATCACTAAAAATAACCTAAGTCGCCAAGAAAATATTATTGGTAACAAAAAATCGCAAGTGCCCACTTTAGAGCGTGAATTTAGAGTTATTGGACGTCAGCAAAAAGTAAAAGAAGAACTCTATCTATATTTACTTCAAAAACGAGAAGAAACAGCCTTAACATTTGCAGCCACCGAGCAAAACGCCAAAATTATTGACGAAGCAAGCTTTTCTAAAGTGCCAGTTTCGCCTAAAAAAATGATTATTTATTTTGGAGCGTTAATTATGGGTTTACTAATACCATTTGCTGTAATCTACTTGTCAAATTTATTGAACACTAAAGTAAGAACCCGTTTAGACTTAGAAAAACGTTTTGAAATTCCGTTTTTAGGAGATGTCCCTAAATCAGACTCGCATAACGAATTAATCAGCACTACAAGTCGTTCAAGCTCTGCGGAAGCCATCCGGATTATTCGCACAAACTTAGAATTCATATTATCAGGAATTACACATCAAAAAGGAAAAACAATTTTTGTAACTTCCACCATTCCAGGTGAAGGAAAAACATTTATCTCCGTAAATCTTGCGGCTACTATTGCCTTAAGTGGCAAAAAAGTTTTGCTAGTAGGTATGGATATTCGAAACCCAAAATTGTCCGAATACATGCCTGTTAATCCGCAAGGAATTACCAATTTCCTTTCAAAACCAGATGCCAATCTCGAATCATTTATCAATAAACTTCCAAATTTTGAAAATTTAGATGTACTGGCATCAGGGGTAATTCCACCAAATCCCGCCGAATTATTGATGAATGATAAAGTAAACCGGATGTTTGACACGCTTCGCGAACAGTATGACTACATCATTGTAGATACCGCACCAGTTAGCGTGGTAACTGATACCGTACTAATTGCTAAAAACGCTGACGCATTTATCTATGTAATTCGTGCCAATTATCTTGACAAACGTATGCTGGTTGTACCAGAAAATTTCTATAACGAAGGTAAATTACCAAACATGTCAACAGTTCTTAACGATACCGAAATCATGAAAAAAGGATATGGATATGGTTACGGTTACGGCTACGGTTACGGTGTAGAAGAAGAGAAAAAACCATGGTACCGTCAGTTTTTTGGTAAAAAATAAATATTTCGCTTACGCAAAAATTACTCAAACCGCTTCAATCTGGAGCGGTTTTTTTTGCCAAAATTTTACAGATGTACGCTCAAAATTTGAAGAATTCCGCTTTCGCAAAATGGACTCAGCATACTTAAATTTTGCGTAAGCGCTATTTTTATGAAACAAAACCAGTGATGGGCAACCTCAAACCAAACTGTTTATATTTTGGAATTGATCATTTTGAATAGCGAAATAAAATGATTATTCCGGCATGACACGATAAGTAGGATCTTCGCTGATGTTAACTTCTACATAACCCGAAGCATTTTGCAATAATTGAATGCAATCCGGGCTCAAGTGTTTTAAAACCACTACTTTGTTGATTGCTTTGTATTGTTCGGTTACTTTTTTAACGGCTTCAATGGCCGACATGTCTGCAATTCGTGATTCTTGGAAGTCAATGATGATTTCATTGGGGTCTGATTCAGGTTCAAATTTTTCTACAAAAGCTGTACTGCTCCCAAAAAATAAAGGACCAAAAATCTCATAAACCTTCCGACCGTTACTATCTATTGATTTTCTCGCTCTAATCCTTACGGCATTGTCCCACGCAAAAACAAGCGCTGCAATCACAACCCCAACTAATACAGCTAAAGCCAAATTGTGTAAAATAACCGTGATTGCGGCGACTAATATTCCTACAAAAATATCCGATTTTGGCATTTTATTGATGATTCTAAAAGAAGTCCATTGAAAAGTGCTAATGGCTACCATCATCATCACGCCAACCAAAGCTGCTACCGGGATTTCTTCAATAACAGAACTTCCGACCAAAATGACTGCTAAAATGGTTACAGCCCCAATGATTGCCGCCAAACGCGTTCTGGCTCCAGCTTCTAGGTTTACTAAAGTTTGTGCCACCATCGCACAACCGCCCATTCCACCAAAAAAACCGTTGGTCATGTTAGCCAATCCTTGTGCTAGCGCTTCTCTATTGGCATTTCCTTTGGTTTTGGTTATCTCATCGGTCATGTTTAAGGTCAGCAACGATTCAATCAGTCCAACACCTGCCATGATTAAAGCATAAGGAAAAATTATGTTGAGCGTTTCAAAAGTAAATGGAATTTTGGGAATGGCAAAAGAAGGCAAATCACCACTTACTGTGGCAATGTCCACCACTTTCTTTGTATCTATATTTAAGAAAAATACCAAGGCAAATACCACGGCAATTGCAATTAAAGAAGCGGGAACTGCACGGGTTAATTTGGGTACCAACCAAACTAATACAATCGTAAATAAGGTTAGTCCTGCCATGGTGTATAATTCGGTTCCCTGAAGCCAAGTGGTGATACCGTTAGTTTTGCTATTGAATTGGGAGATTTGTGCCATAAAAATAATGATGGCTAAACCGTTTAAAAACCCAAACATTACAGGTTGTGGAATTAGGCGGACAAATTTTCCAAATTTAAAAATACCCACGACCATTTGAAGAATACCTGCCAATATTACCGCGGCAAACAGATAAGACACTCCATGATTTGAAATCAAGGTCATCATGACCACTATCGTTGCACCAGCACCACCAGAAACCATTCCAGGACGACCACCAAAAATGGCTGTTACTAATCCCATTAAAAAGGCAGCATATAAACCGGTTAAAGGGGTTAATCCGGCAAGGATGGCAAAAGACAACGATTCAGGAATCATAGTCATCGCTACTGTAAGTCCAGCCAATATTTCTATTTTGTAATTGATAGGCTGGTTGAAAATTTTTTTGAAAAACATAGTTTTAGATAGGAGAAATTAACCCTTTTCAGTTTAAAGCTAATGGGAAGAGAATTGATTATTATTGCGTACTAAATCTTTTAAAGATTGGGCATCTTTGAAAGTAATACGACGCTGAAAACTTTTAACGTGGTTTTCATGATGCACATCCGAACCTACAAAATCATATAATCCGGATGCTAATAATTGCTCGGAAACTTTTGCTATTTTTTCGCCATAATATCCTACCGTGGAAAGCAGGTTCAACTGAAACAAACAACCGGATTGTTTCAATCGTTTATACTCTGAAATATTGTTATGGTAAAATAAATACCTTTCAGGGTGAGCCAAAACGGGTTGATATCCCGCCAAACGCAGTTTAAAAATAATATCGTGTAACTGAATTGGCGGATTTATGTATGACATTTCAACCAAAACATAGTTGTCTTTTAAAGTCAATAATGGGGTATTGGTATCAAGCAAATTTAGAAAAGAATCGTCCATCATGTATTCTGCGGCTGCTCTAACTTGAAAATCATGTCCAATATTGCTTAATGCATCATTTAGGATTTTTTGGGCAGGTAAAATGGTTTCTGGACTGTTATCCCAAACGGTTTTAATGATGTGAGGGGTGGCAATAAATTCAGTAAAGCCAATTTTTTTCAGACTACCAATTAATAACATGGATTGATCGGAAGACTTTGAGCCATCATCAATACCAGGAATTAAGTGGGAGTGAATGTCCACCAATCCTTCGGTTAATTCGGCTAAAATGGCTTTCTTTTTCGTGAAAAACAGCATCTTTTTCTTTTTTTCATTTATGAGGGCGAAGGTAAGAAAATATGGTTTAGGATTTATGATTGAAAGAGTTAATGATTTCTAGGTTTGAAGAGTGTTGAAACGTTATATTGTAAACTCTCGGGAATAAAGCTAAAGCATTAAACTTTAAACTTGGAATTTTATAATCATATCACGCATACAAGAAAATTTAAATAGGTAGGATTAGTGTAAAAATTTAAAATGTTCATTTTAACATTTTGATAAGAATGTGATGGCGAACGATGCAGTCTAGGACAGATTTGTTATATTTGGCAGAATTTTAAGCCTAATATCTCAAGTACCATGGAGGGTGACATTATTTTAAAAGCAGAAAATATTTCCAAACAATATCGTTTAGGTCAAGTAGGCACGGGAACACTTTCGCATGATTTAAATCGTTGGTGGGCTTCGGTTAGAGGTAAGGAAGATCCGTATCTAAAGGTTGGAGAAATCAATGACAGGAGTACGAAAGGCTCGTCTGACTATGTTTGGGCTTTGCAAGATGTTAGTTTTGAAGTGAGGCAAGGTGAAGTTTTGGGTATTATAGGGAAAAATGGTGCCGGAAAAAGCACGTTGCTTAAAATTCTTTCCCGCGTGACTTCGCCTACAACTGGTTCGATCAAAACTAAAGGACGAATTGCCTCGTTGCTAGAAGTAGGAACAGGATTTCATGGCGAAATGACAGGACGTGAAAACATCTACCTCAACGGTGCCATTTTGGGCATGACCAAAAAAGAAATTAAAAGTAAGATAGACGAAATTATTTCTTTTAGCGGATGCGAACGGTATATTGATACTCCTGTAAAACGATACAGTTCCGGGATGACAGTACGGTTAGCATTTGCAGTAGCTGCCTTTTTAGAACCCGAAATTTTGGTGGTGGATGAGGTTTTGGCTGTAGGTGATGCAGAATTTCAGAAAAAAGCCATTGGCAAAATGCAGGACATTTCCCGAGGCGAAGGCCGAACTGTACTTTTTGTAAGCCATAACATGGCGGCGGTGAAGAGTTTGTGTACCAGGGGAATTGTGATTAAAAATGGATCAATTGACTTTATGGGAGGCGTAGAAGATGCTATCATTAATTATTTGGAGGGCAATAAATCTGAGGGAACATTGGAACACGTAACCGATAGAAAAGGAAACGGAGTTGTCAAAATTAAAAACATTTGTGTTTTTGGTGCTACAGAAAATAGTTTGCCACAGGTAGGAGCGCCTTTCTCATTAGAAGTCCTTTTGGAAAATAAATTTAATAAAAAACCTTCCGAAATTCGATTTGATTTGAGAATTGATGATGCTTTAGGGCAAAGGATTCTATGGATGAGCGACTATTTGGTCGAAAAAAATACTAATGATATTTTTTCTAAAGTAACATTTCATATTGAAAAGCTCAATTTGAATAAAGGTTTGTACTATGTAACATTATATATTGAAGTAAATAAAGCCCTTAGTGATTATATCCAAAATGCGTTTAGCTTCGAAATAACTGATGGTGATTTTTACGGAACCGGAAAACAAGTACCGCCAATTCAAAGTAAAATTTTAACTGATTTTAAAGTAGCTTATCAATGATTACAAGAATAAAAACTGCAATTAAAAAACAATTAGCAGACCAAAACGAAATTTTACGCTTGAGTCGTGAGAATGAGTGGGCACATATCTATCATGATAGCATTAGGGGGAAAAAGTGGTTAGAGGAAATGCCATTAAATGTGGGTAGATGGGCTGGAAATTATACTTTTTTTTATTTGTTGAACCGTATCCTAAATGATTATAAACCACATTCTATTGTAGAAATGGGTCTTGGAGAATCGACAAAATTTATAATGGCTTATTTAAATAATGAGTTAACGAATACCAATCACATTGTAATTGAACAAGATGAAAACTGGCGAAATACTTTTGAAACCTTGAATGGCATCTCGCCCAATACTACAATTAAAATTCATAATCTACAGAAGGTTGAAATCAAGAACTTGCCTTCAAATGCCTATACTAATTTAGCTGCTACAATTTCCCAACCTTTTGATTTATATATCGTAGATGGTCCTTTTGGTAGTAAAAACTATTCCAGATATGATATTGTATTATTGGCAGAAAAATTTAGTAACGGACACGAATTTATCATTATCATTGATGACTATCAACGATTAGGAGAGAAAGAAACTGCAAAAGATTTAATTTCTGTTCTTCATCAAAAAAATATCAAAATATTTACTGAAGTGTATAAAGGTTACAAAGAGGTATGTGTTATTGCAACTGAGAAATATAAATATTCAACTTCATTGTAAGTAGTTCATTAAATTGCTTAAATGTAATTTTGTTGAAATACTTGTCTGCCTAAAAATTATGAAAAAAATTCTAGCAGTATTAGTTAATTATGGCGATGAACAACTCAACTATTTAAAGCAAGTGGTTGACGAGCTTAAAAGCTTTAAAAAATACAAGGTTACAATAATCGTACACTCCAATATCGACTTAGATATTGAGTTGATTGACAAGGTAAATATATACCAATTAGAGGATTACCAATTGTTACCCTTAACATGCCGCAAAACAATTTGGGAAAATAGAAATGATTATGAACTATTCATATATGGAGAAAATGATCATTTATTTCTCGAAAAACATATCGACAAACACCTAGAATATACAGCTATTTTACCCAAAAATAAAATTCCTGGTTTAATTCAATTCGAGGAGAAAGACGGATATTATTATTACCCCGCTTATCATGCCGATTTTGACTGGGATTTTAAATCAGTTAAAGTTTATGACAACAAAATTTTCGCTCACTTTAACAATGTTCATCAAGCCTCATTTATCCTTACTAAACAACAACTGCTGAACATAGGAAGCAAAATAAATTTTGTAGCATTGGTAAACGAAAAAACTTTTCTTGCCACTTTAAAAAGAAAACTAAAAAAAAGATTGGGATTCAAACTAGAGCGCGAAAACAAGTACAGTGTAAAATGCAAGGTTAATACTGATATTTACTTATATGGTGGTATGGAAAAATTAATTTGCATCTCAGAATTTAAAGATAATATCATTCATCACTTGCCAAACCTTTATGTCGAAGGAGAAAAAGGCCGAAATAAACTAAGGTCTGATGATAAAAGAATGAAAAATTCATTATCACAATTGTTAAAACAAAAAATGTAAAATTTTGTTAGCCATAGTAATTCCATATTATAAACTTACCTTTTTTGAGGAAACTTTACAATCATTAGCTGACCAGACGAACAAACGATTCAAGGTTTACATTGGTGATGATGCCAGTCCTGAAAATCCCGAAATAGCGCTTAAAAAGTTTGAGGGGCAATTTGATTTTATTTATCATCGGTTTAAAAGTAATTTGGGTGGGACTTCTTTAACTCAACAATGGGAAAGATGTATCGCTTTAATTGATGATGAAGAATGGGTCAATATTTTAGGAGATGATGATGTTTTAGGGAAAAATGTTGTGGAAGAATTTTATAAGAATGAGCAACTACGTAAAAAAAGTAATGTTTGCCGTTTTGCATCGGTAAAAATCGATGAAAACTCAAATGCTTTTTCTGAAATTTACACGCATCCACAGTTTGAAACTAGATATGACTTTTTAGAGCGGAAAACAAGAAGTTCGTTAAGTGAATATTTTTTTAGAATTTCTGAACTTTCCCAAAGTGGATTTAAGTCTTTTCCGTTAGGATGGTATTCTGATATTTTGGCGGTTTTGGAAGTTGCTGGTTCAAAACAAATTTTCACATGTAATGATGCTGTAATTTATATCCGCATCTCGAGGATTAGTATTTCTGGGAATTATAGAAATACACGCCAAAAATACGATGCTTCCTTTTTATATCATTATTACCTATTAAACAACCATGGTTTTACGTTTGCGAAGGAGCAAAAAGAAATTTTTTTACAACAGCTTACTCGATCGTACCTAAGTAACAAGAAAAATTTAAACCATTTTTTCAAAGTACAGTTTGCCTTACTTAAACACGGAAATATCAAAAATTATTTTAAATTCGTTGGAAAAATATTTTCGAACTGACAAAATGAAATAATCCTTAACGGGATTTGAAAAAATGCGAGTAGGTTTCAATCCAAATAAAGATAAAATAGTAAAAAAAAGCGATTACTTTCATCAAGTAATTGTTCCAGTTTATATTCCGATTCTTGAAGGTTATTTTAAAGACAGTTTGGTTATTTTGAAATACTGTTTATCGTCATTAATAGTCACCTCTCATCAAAAAACATATATTTCGGTTATCAACAATGGCAGTTGTCCAGCAGTGATTGAATATTTAAATAGTCTTTTGGAAAAAGGTAAAATTCAAGAGTTACTTCATACAACATCCATAGGTAAATTAAACTCCGTCATTAAAGGAATTTGTGGGCATCGGTTTCAATTTGTTAGTGTGGTAGATGCCGATGTTTTGTTTTTAAACGGTTGGCAAAATGCAACCTATGATGTGTTTCGGTATTTTCCGAAAACAGGAGCGGTTTGTCCGACACCTTCATCAAAATCATTTAAAACACATACGTCTAATATTTGGTTCAATCTATTATTAAGTAAGAAGCTACAATTTACATCAGTTAGAAATCCAGAAGCGTTAAAAATGTTTGCCAATAGTATTGGAAACCCTAATTTTTATAATGAGAATCATTTAAAAAAATATTTAACTGTTTCAAACGGAAGCTTTAAAGCGGTAGTTGGAGCCGGACATTTTGCTACAACCTACTTAGGAGAAATTTTTGATAAATTACAAAGTAAACATTCTAATTATCAATTAGGAGGTGATAGTGAAAAAGAAATTTTAGACCTGCCAGTTGTCAAACGTGACTTGTGGCGGCTTTCAACCGAAGACAATTTTGCACATCATATGGGAAATGTATTTGAGCCCTGGATGGACGAAGTATTTAATTCGATTTCCCAGAAAGATATAAGCCAGGCGAATTTGCCACCTCGTTTTTTTTTAAAATCCCAACCTTTTAATTATTGGTTTAAAACGAAATTATTTAGTAAGTTTATTCTAAAACGGCGTGTGATGAATCTTTTGCTGAAATATAAGGGCTTATCTAAAAACGAATCGCAAAATTACTTTTAGTATGTCATCCTAGCCACAAAAAAAAATGTTCACAATCCTTTACCCATATCGAAACCGCGAAATTTCAAGAATTAAAAAATCTTTAGATTCCCTACGTGCTCAAACAGCACAAAATTTTCAAGTCTATTTTTTAGATTACGGTTCTGATGCGGCTATATCTCATGAAGTGCAATCACTTTTAAATGAATATACTTTTGCAAAATATTATTATTTGCCCACAAGGTACCAACCTTGGAACAAATCTAAAGCCTTGAATTTTGGAATTAAAAAAATACAAACCGAGTATGGTTTTGTAGCAGATGTGGATATGATTTTTCATCCCCAGTTTAGTCAAGAGTTAACCCGTCTTAAAAATCCTAATCAAGCGGTTTATTTTAAAGTAGGTTTTCTTTCAGAAACAGAATCAAAAAAAAATCAGGCGTTTGAAGCATACCAAATAAAGTTTTATTCTAATCATGAAGCGACCGGTATGACGCTTTTCCCAATCTCAAAAGCCAAAGAAATCTCAGGTTTCGACGAATTTTTTCATTTTTGGGGAGCAGAGGATACGGATTTTCACAATCGATTGAAAAAAGCAAATTGCGAAGTTTTTTTCTATGCTGATAAAACACTAATGCTACACCAATGGCATCCAAACTTCAATTCGCAAAAAAGCGCTACACTAACGGCAAGTTTGCAACTAAGTAGAATAGCCGAAATCAACCATTTACACTTGCTCGAAAACGAACGGAATCCGAAAAACAATCATCAAAATGGATGGGGTGTAATTTTAGACAATGATGCGTTATTGGACAAAGCAGCAGATTTTAAAATTAACATTACTAACGAAAAAAAATACATTGACTATCTATTAAACGGTCAATTACCTTTGGCAACTAATCAATTAGTAGAAATCACAATTAAAAAAAGCCAAGAACCAAACACTTTAAAACATCAATTTAAAAAAGCGTTTGGCTATAAAACTAAATCATTTTATAACCTAAAAGAAGTGAATGATAAAATCCTTTTACAGCTTCTTTCATTTTACAGTTCAAAACCATACATTTATCGGGTTAACACAGATTTAAGTGGAATGCTACTTAAAATTGAACTTTAATTATTGGCCAAATATGTTTAAGGATCATAAAATAAAATTATTTTGGTGGAGCGAAATTTACTTAGGTCATAAAGACAAAGAAAATTTTGGTGATTTAGTGGGGAAATATTTAGTTGAAAAAATATCAAATAAACCAGTAAAATGGTTGCATCCTAAAAAGAGAGGATTGTTTTCTAAGAATACTAACTTATACTTTACAGCCGGAAGTATCTTAAGTCAAGTTAACGGCAAATGTACGGTTTGGGGAAGTGGCATTATCACGAAAGACCATCCTGTGAAGCCCGCAATATTTACTGCAGTTCGCGGGCCACAAACCCGAAAACATTTAATTTCACAAGGATATAATGTTCCTGAAATTTATGGTGATCCGGCTTTGTTGCTTCCGTTGTACCATAATCCCAAGATTGATAAAAAATACAAGGTTGGCATCATTCCTCATTATGTAGATTATAAAACAATTTGTAATTTATACGCTAATTCGCCACACATTAAAGTTATTGATTTGATGACAAATAATGTAGAATCCGTTTGTAATGAAATTTTGGAATGTGAAAATATAATTTCTTCTTCATTACATGGAGTTATCGTGCCTCATGCCTACGGAATTCCAGCAGTATATGTAAAGTTTTCGGATAAAATTTTTGGTGACGGTATCAAATATCAAGATTATTTTGAGTCCATAGAGATTGATAATTATGCCCCAAAATATATACAAGAAATAGTAACAGAAACTGCTTGGTTACAACTCATCTCAGATTATAATTCATTACCCAAAGCACAAAAAATAAATCAATTGCAAAAAGGTTTATTAGCAGCTTGCCCATTTAAATAAAAAGATGCCAAAAGTAATTCTTCTATCTCAATTTCCGCTGCCGTATTCCAAAATTGGAAGCTGGACTACATTGTATAAAAATTACTTGCAAAATGCTCATTCCATAGATTATATCGTTTGTAGTCCACCCGAAATTAAGTTTCAAGGAGTTGATTATGCTTTGGTAAAAAATGATTTTAGTACGAAATTGGG
The DNA here is from genome assembly GCF_009915155.1 of Flavobacterium ichthyis. Classification (GTDB taxonomy): domain Bacteria; phylum Bacteroidota; class Bacteroidia; order Flavobacteriales; family Flavobacteriaceae; genus Flavobacterium; species Flavobacterium ichthyis. Next base: position 125,889 of record NZ_JAABLM010000006.1, read on the forward strand.
GCAAAAATTTTTTAAAAAGAAATATACAGATTATTTCAACGCCTTAGAAGAGGTAGTCCAACCCAATGAAAAGTATATTTTGCAAGTGATTGACAATTATGGAATTGTTCCGCATTTAGAAAAATGGCTTCAGCGCAAAAAACTACGTCAACAATTTTATATACAATTCTTTTACCACGGATTTCCACCATTTTTCGGAAACTTTGCAGGAAGAGAATTTTTTAACTTTATAGACGAAATGGTTTTATTAACATACGATAGTTATAAAGCTCATCGGGATTACTATACTATTTTACCAGCAAAATTTTCAGTTTTGCATAATGGTATTGACACACAAAAATTTTTTAAAGTAACCGAAATTCAAAAACAGCAACTCAAAGCTAAATTCAAAGTAAGCAATAAAACCATTTTTGTTTGGTGTTCACAAGACCGTCCTAAAAAAGGATTGGATTTAATTTTAGATGTTTGGAACAGGATTTATTCCGAAGAAAAAAATATGGAGCTCTGGGTCATTGGAGCCACACGAAATCAAACTATCAAAGGTGTCAAATTTTTAGGACGTATAGAAAATGATTTATTACCCGAATATTTTCAAGCATCAGATTGTTATCTTTTCCCAACACTCAATCATGAAGGTTTCGGATTAAGCCTAATTGAAGCCTTACATTGTGGAAATTATTGTATAGCATCAGCAATGGGTGGAGTTCCCGAAGTGTTGCAATACGGCAAGTTAGGTAAATTAATTGAAAACCCACATTTTATATTGGAATGGGTTAAAGCTATGGAAGATTTTTTACAACAACCCAAACCCGAAATTACTATTCCCGATGGATTTTATTCAAAAGAAAGTTGGAATGAAGGAATGAATGCCATTATCGCTTCGGCAAAAAAATCTATGGAAATATGAAAACACCTTATATTATCGCCGAAATCGGTCAGGCTCACGAAGGCAGTTTAGGACTCCTTCATTCTTATATTGATGCCTTAGCGCCAACTGGGGTTGATGCCGTAAAATTTCAAATGCATATTGCTGAAGCCGAAAGTAGCCAGCACGAGCCTTTTAGAGTTAAGTTTTCTTTAGAAGATGCTACTAGATATGATTATTGGGAACGGATGTCTTTCACAATCGAGCAATGGAAACAAATCAAAAAACATTGTGATGAAGTAGGTCTCGATTTTTTATGTTCTCCGTTTAGTAATCGTGCGGTGGACTGGCTTGAAGAAATTGGTGTTACCCAGTATAAAATAGGTTCGGGGGAGGTGAATAACTTACTTCTGTTAGAAAAAATCGCTCGAACTAAAAAGCCTGTTATTTTGTCTTCAGGCATGAGTAACTATCAAGAGCTTGACGAAACGGTCGCTTTTTTGAAAAAATCGGATGTGCCATTTTCGATTTTGCAATGCACCACAGCTTATCCTACACCACCTAACCAATACGGTTTAAATGTTATTGGAGAATTAAAAAACCGTTATCAGGTTGCGATAGGTTATTCTGATCATTCTGCATCGATTGCTGCCTGTGTCGCTGCAACGGCTCTTGGTGCTGAAATATTAGAATTTCATGCAGTTTTCGACCGAAGACAGTTCGGTCCGGATTCTTCTTCGTCGTTGACTATTGATGAAATTAAGCTATTGGTTCATAGTGTCCGAAGTGTTTCGGTTGCCTTATCAAATCCTGTAGATAAAAGTGATAATCATCATTTTTCATCCCTAAAAAATATATTTGAAAAATCGTTAGCAGTCAATAAGGCGTTACCAGCAGGACATGTCTTGCAGTTTGACGATTTAGAAGCCAAGAAGCCAAAAGGGTTTGGTATTGATGCTAGATTATTTCAGCAAGTTATTGGCAAAAAACTTAAGTTTGTCAAAAATCAATGGGATTTTTTAAATTTTGAAGATATTGAATTGTGAACCCAAGAAAAATTTGCGTAGTTATTACTGCGAGACCTTCGTACAGTAGGGTACGAACCGTATTAGAAGCGATAGACCATCATCCCCAACTCGAACTTCAACTTGTTGTGGCAGCTTCGGCATTGTTAGAGCGATATGGTTCTGCTGTTAATTTTATTGAAAAAGACGGATTTACTGTTACTGCCAAGGTCTTTAATGTATTGGAAGGAGAAAACCTTACCGCTGCTGCTAAAACGACCGGTATTGGAATTTTAGAGCTTTCTACAGTTTTTGATAATATCAAACCTGATATTGTAGTAACTGTTGCGGATCGATTTGAAACCATGGCAACAGCTATTTCGGCTTCTTATATGAATATACCATTGGCACATATACAAGGTGGAGAAGTGACTGGAAATATTGACGAAAAAGTACGACATGCCATAACTAAATTGGCGGATTACCACTTCGTTGCATCTGCGGGTGCGAAGGAGCGCGTGATTAAATTAGGCGAAGCAGAAAATGTAGTTTATAATACTGGTTGTCCTTCTATTGATATTGCCAAAGCCATATCACAATTTACGGAGTTGCAATTTGATCCTTATGAGAAATATGGTGGCGTAGGAGCTAAGCCGGATTTGTCTTCGGGTTATCTTGTGGTGATGCAACATCCGGTTACCACAGAATACCAAAATTCACGAAAGCATATCGAACAAACTTTAGCGGCGGTTCATCAGCTCAATATTCCAACCTTGTGGTTTTGGCCCAATGTAGATGCTGGAGCCGATGGTACTTCGGCAGGAATCAGGTCATTTAGGGAAAATAATGCTTCAGAGAACATTCATTTTTTTAAAAACATGGAAGGAGATGATTTTCTTAATTTGCTACAAAATTCTTTGTTACTTATCGGTAATTCAAGCGTTGGAATTAGAGAATGTGCTTATCTTGGTGTTCCGGTCGTTAACATTGGAACGCGTCAAAACATGAGAGAACGAGGCGATAATGTTACGGATGTAAATTATGATGCGGCAGCGATTATTTCGGCGGTACAAAATATTATTAAAACTGGAAAAGCAACTCCGTCTAAAATTTACGGAGATGGTAATGCAGGCAAAACCATTGCAAATCTATTAGCATCAGTACCTTTGAAGTTCCACAAAACAATCTCTTACTAATGAAAGTGTTGGTCATTATCCCTGCTCGAGGCGGAAGCAAAGGTGTTCCCGGTAAAAATATTAAAGTATTGGGTGATAAGCCATTGGTTATTCATGCTATTGATTGCGCCAAAAAATCAAATAAGGTCAGTGAAATTGTTGTAACAACGGACAGTGATGCGGTAATTGATGTGGTAAAAAACCAAGGAATTACAGTTCTTAAACGTCCCGAAAATTTAGCGCAAGATGACAGTAATGTTGTCACGGCAGTAAATCATTGCATTGAAACATTAGAAAATAGTTATGATTTGATTGTATTGTTACAACCTACATCTCCATTTAGAACCGAAAAAGATTTGGATGCCATTATTGAAATGTTTGAAAATGATGCCGATTTAGAAGGAGTTGTGAGTGTTGCAAAGGTTGAAGAACCTCATCCTGCCCGAATGTACCATAAATCCGAAGAAAATTATTTGAGTTCGTATGCAAAAGATGAAGAAAGCAAGCGAAGACAAGATTTGGATATTCTATTCCATAGAAATGGCTGTTTTTATGCTGTAACAACCGCTGTTTTTTTGAAACAAAAATCTTTAATGCCTGAACATAAAAAAGCGTACATTATGGATGCTGATTGGGTGGTAAATATTGATAAACCTCGCGACTTTGCTATTGCTACTTTATTGTATCAAGATTGGATTAAATTTGTTGGTAATGTCTAAAAAAATATTTATACTCCTTCCCGATGGTATTGGACTTCGAAACTTTGCTTATTCTGATTTTTATCAAATAGGAAAACAAGAAGGTTTTGAGGTTACTTTTTGGAATAACACCCCATTTGATTTAAGTGCTTTGGGTTTCGACGAAATTAAAATCCACGGAGCGAAAGCCCATCCATTAACGGAAATCTTCAAAAATGCCAGGAAACAGATTGAGCTTAACCTCAATATTAAAAAAAGTGGTGATGCCGTTTATGATACTTACCGCTTTCCTTTTTCCTATAAAAATTTAAAAACAAGCATCAAAAATATTGCCACTCAAGTTATTACTGCTGTTTGTAATTCCGAACAAGGCTTACGGAACGTTCGAAAAGTTATTGAAAAAAAAGAGCGAAAAACTGCCTTTTACCGCCGTTCAATTGAAACTTTAAAAAGTAAAAAACCTGCGATGGTTTTTTGTACAAATCAAAGACCTTTATTAGCAATTGCACCATTATTGGCGGCAAAAGATCTTGGGATTCCTACGGCAACCTTTATTTTTTCTTGGGATAATTTGCCCAAAGCAACTATGGTGGTGGAAACGGATTATTATTTTGTTTGGAGCGAACACATGAAACGCGAGTTGCTTGACTATTATCCCTATATTTTAGAAAAACAAATTGTGGTAAGTGGAACGCCACAGTTCGAAGCGCATTTTAAAAAAGAAACATTGTTTTCCAAAGAAGAATTTTTTGAAAAATACCATCTTGATGTAAAAACAAAATATATTTGTTATTCCGGAGACGATGTCACCACCTCGCCAGATGATCCGCAGTATTTAGCCGATACCGCAAAAGCAATCCGAGAGTTAAACGAAAATGGCGAACGTTTAGGGATTATTTTCAGGCGTTGTCCGGTTGATTTTTCTGGAAGATTTAATGAAGTGATTCAGCAAAATTCGGATGTAATTGTAGCAATCGATCCGCTTTGGAAAAAAATTGGAGAAGGCTGGAATACCATCTTACCAACTGCCGAAGACGTGGTTTTGCAACAAAATATTATTCAACATACTGAAATGGTAGTGAATTTAGGTTCATCAATGGTGTTTGATTACGTGGCCCATCAAAAGCCTTGTGCATTTATTAATTATGATGCAGCACAACAAAAACTTCCAGGCTGGTCAGTAAAAAAAATTTATAATTACATTCATTTTCGCTCCATGCCACATTGCAAAGCGGTCGTGTGGTTACATTCGCCTGAAGAAATTGCAGAAAAAATAAAGAATATTTTGCAAAACAGCGAAACAACTGTTAAACATGCACAAAATTGGTTTGAAGTCATTGCCGGACCAAGACCAATGACAGCATCACGGGAAATATGGAATGGAATTGCGATGGTAATTGAGCAACAACAAGTGTAATGTCATGCCGGAATCAACATTAAAAGAAAATAAAACAACACTTTTTCAGTGGCTTACGCTTTCAGGAGCTGCCATAATTTGTCTCATACTTCTTGTGTTACAAAATCAGCAATTGTTAGAATTTGCAGCACATCCTAACGATGGTTACATGGAGGCGTTTAAAAAATTTTATAGCTTAGGTTTTTACAATGGAAATGTTAAAGGATTCAGCATGTCATATAATGGAGTGATTTCTTTCTTTTATTTCTTTACAGGAAGTATTTCGTTTTCATTTTTTTTGACGAATATTATTTCACAAATTATAATCGTCTTCATAGCAGTTAAATTAATAAATCGTTTTAAAATCAAAATTAAGCGTTACTGGTTTTTATGTTTGTTGCTTTTTATTATGTTTCAGTTACTAAATTTGAAATCGTATGCTGCGTCATCTGACGATACTTTTTTAGGTGTTTTTGTAATATCAATTATTTATTTTGTTTTTGAAGATAATGGCGAAAAATTATTTGGAGTAAAAAAATCTTTTTTAATTGGACTGTTTTTAGCAATAGCGCTTTCTATTCGACCGACGGCAGTGGTCCTGATATTCTCATTTTTAATAGCTTATTTGTATTTAGGAAAAATTTTAAAAATTTCCCTTAAAACATTATTTAGATCGTTAGCAATATGGGTTGGAACTTTTGTCATTTTTACGGGACTATTTCACTTTCCTTCTCTTAAAGAACAGAATAAATTGGCAGTTTATGACAAAAATCCTCCTACGGGAGCAAATTGGACGCAGCGGAATTATTTGGGCTTAAAAAAGATACAAGCAGGAGAGGCAAAAATTCACCGAGATGCCATTTGGAAAGACTGTAAATTTAACGTTGTTAACGATTATTTGGATATAAATGGCAAAGATTCGCTTCCTGATAGCTTTTTGAAAGTGTTACTCAAAGATCCAATTTTACTATTACTGATATCACTATACAATTTTGTATTCTGCTTTTTGTGGGAGCTTAGATTTTACGGTTTTTTACCTTTTGTGCCCTTGTTTTTTGTTATTTCAAAGTCATTTCAGTCTATCTATAAAGTTTCGTTTGTATTTTTATTAACTGTATTCATTACATTTTCAACTGTATGTATTACATTTATTGAAATGCGCTGGTTAATTGGTTACGAAATATTAATTCCAGTAAGTATAATTTGTTCATTAGGTAATTTAGCTAAAATAATTGGCGAAAAAAAGGTTGATGCTGTAATAACATTGTCTATAATAATTGTTACAGTATTGAATTTTAAAACCTTGCTATCAACCTTATAATGTATTTGATAATCTAAATTGCAATGCACATCGCCTTTCTAACTCCAGAATATCCTCACCAAAAAGTTAACCATGCCGCCGGAATTGGCACAAGCATCAAGAACTTGGCATTGGCTTTAGCAAAAAATGGCGTTCGTGTTTCAGTTGTCGTTTATTCACAAAAAGAATTTGCCGTGTTCCAAGAAAATGGGGTTACTATACATTTGATTCCCCATAAAAAATACCGTTTTTTTACTTGGTATTTTTATCGGAAACACCTTCAAAATTATCTCAATCAACTCACTATTCAAGAAAAAGTTGACTTAATTGAAGCTCCAGATTGGACAGGAATTACCGCTTTTATGAAGTTTAAGGTTCCGTTAGTAATCCGCTTCCATGGGAGTGATGCTTATTTTTGCCATTTAGAAAACAGAAAACAGAAATTTAAAAATTTTTGGTTTGAAAAATTAGCATTGAAGAGCGCCAAAGCATTTATTGCCCCCACAAAATTTGCTGGAGAATTGACACAACAATTGTTTAAAATTAAAAGTCAGCAAATACAAATAATATATAATGGATTACAATTGTCGCATTTTAGTAACAAAAATCCAGGAGTTTTTGAACCCGGACTGATTTTATATTACGGTACCATCATTCGTAAAAAAGGCGTACTGGAACTACCTGAAATTATGAAAAATGTTATCTTACAATATCCCGATGTAACATTAATACTAATTGGTGGAGATTCTGCAGATGTTAAAACCAATTCAAAATCTACTTGGGAATTACTAAAGTCAAATTGCGATACCGCTTTAAAAAATAAAATCAAGTATTTAGGAAAAGTACCTTATCATGAAGTTCAAGAATATATTAAAAAGGCAAATGTTTGTATCTTTCCTACTTATGCCGAAACTTTAGGGATGGTTACCATAGAATCGATGGCAATGCAAAAAGCAGTAGTAAATAGCAATATTGGTTGGGCAAATGAATTGATTATCGACTCAGAAAGTGGATTTTTAATCTATCCGAGTGATCATGAACAATATGCCAAGGCTATCGTAAAAGTTTTGCAGAATCCCGAATTGGCACAAGAAATCGGGAAAAAAGCGAGGGAACGGGTGGAAGCAAAATTTGATATTGAAAAAATTGCCGAACAGAACATTGAATTTTATAAAAGCCAGTTATGATCATTTTTTATCATCAAGACCAAAAAGTTACACGTGTGTTTCATCAAACGAATAGAACTTCTGTTTCTCTCGCTAAATTTTCGTTAGGAAAAACACTTTTTATTTTGGCTAAAATGTTTCCTAACGATTTGATTGTTTGGTGTCATGAATCTCAAAAAGAAAATTTAAATTTAAAGCAATTGCCTGAAATTTTTCACCATCAAAAAATTATGGCATCGTATCATCCAAGTCAGTTATATTTCCCTGACAGCATTGGTTATGTAGAAGAATCTCCCTTCATTAAGGTAAAAAAAGTTGTGAAATATCCTACTTGGCAAATGAGTAGTTTGGCAGGCGGAATTCATGCGAGTATTTTAAATGAGATAAAGTTTAATGCTGAAGATAATTTTGATTATCTGCTTTGTTCTATTGCTAAAATGCTGATGCCACAAGGTTTATTGTGTTATTCAGAACCGCGAATGCTTGTTCAATCGTTACCTAACCAACCGCACGAAAATGCGAGTTTAAACCAATTGTTCCGCTTTGTAAAACAGCATTACAGGACACGTTGGGTTTTTTTGTTGTTTTTAAATTTCTTTTTATACGAACGAAAATTTCCAGTCGTCGCACTTTTCAGGACTGCTTTCTTGGGTAAAAGAACCCGTTCCATTTCTTTAGAACATCTTCCCATAAATTCGACTATGGCTGGAACTCCCGAAAATACTGTGGATGTCATAATTCCCACCATCGGCAGGAAACCGTATTTATATAATGTATTGTGTGATTTTCGCCAACAAACGCATTTACCTAAGAAAATTATTATTGTGGAACAAAATCCATTGCCAGACAGCACTTCCGAATTAGATTATCTCACTAAAGAAAATTGGCCGTTTGAAATTGAACATATTTTTACCCATCAAGCGGGGGCTTGTAATGCCAGAAATGTGGCATTGTCAAAAATTGCTCACGAGTGGGTTTTTATGGCGGACGATGACATCCGTTTTGAGCGGAATTTTCTCTATAATTTGTTACAAAATATCAACAATACGGGAAATAAAATTGCCACCATCAGCTGTCTGCAGCAAGGTGAGGAAAAAATCTATCAAAAGATTATTCAATGGTCCACTTTTGGTTCTGGAACGAGTATTGTTAAGCGGCATTGCCTTAACAATATAAAGTTCAACATGGCTCTTGAATTTGGTTATGGCGAAGACATGGATTTTGGCATGCAATTACGAAATGCCGGATATGATGTTATCTATTTGCCTTTTCCTGAAATCCTGCATTTAAAAGCACCAATGGGTGGTTTCCGCATTAAACCGACTTTGCCTTGGCAAAATGAAACAATTCAGCCCAAACCTTCCCCAACAGTAATGTTATTTAAAAAAACGCATTTAACTCCACAGCAATTAATGGGTTATAAAACAATTTTGTTTTTTAAATTCTACTCACGCCAATCTATAAAAAATCCAGTCCGTTATTTTCGTGAGTTTAAAAAAAGGTGGAAGTCGAGTATGGAATGGGCTTGCTTTTTGGAAAAAAAATCAACACTAAAATAAGTTTTTATTAAAAGAGTTTTTCCTTTAATCTTAATTTTTATAAAGCTCGCTATACTTGAGTTTGCTTCGTTATCTTTGAAAACATTTTAACCTATGGAATTTTCACTGATTATTTGCACCTATCAACGTCCGGAACCCTTGCAACTTTTACTGCAATCGGTAATCAAACAATCTTTATACCCTAACGAAATAATTATTGTTGACGGCAGTTTGGATGTAGATACAGAAAAGATGCTGCAAAAAAAAATCTATAAAGGATTGCGATATTTTCGAGTAGATCCTGCTGACAGAGGCTTAACCCGCCAACGCAATTTTGGGATTTCCAAAGTGGCAAGCACCAGCGAAATTATTTGTTTTCTAGACGATGACACTATTTTGTCCGAGCATTATTTTAAAGAATTATTAAATACATACCAGCAATTTCCAAACGCCTTAGCAGTTGGTGGCTACATCACAAATGAAACAACGTGGTTTGAATCTTCTGGAAATTCTTCACTTTCTCATCAATATTTTTGCTACGACGGTTTTTGTCGGAAAGAAAGCTCACGTTTTAAAATGCGTAAAAAACTAGGATTAGATTCTAATGTTCCGCCTGGTTTTTCGCCAAACTATTCTCATGGCAGAAGTGTCAGTTTTTTGCCTCCTTCCGGAAAAATTTATCCCGTCGAACAAATTATGGGGGGTGTTTCTTCATTTAAAAAATCAATTTTTGACCAGTCTCAATTTTCTACTTATTTTGAAGGTTACGGATTATATGAAGATGCAGATTTTTCCATTCGTCTTGCCAAAACAGGTTTGCTCTACCTTAATACTGCAGCACAATTAGAACATCATCATGCTCCAGACGGAAGACCCAATCAGTACCAATATGGTAAAATGGTGGTTCGAAATGGTTGGTATGTTTGGCGAGTAAAAAATCTAAACCCCAACATTAAAGATTGGTTTAAATGGCATGCAATAACCATTTTACTAACGGCAATTCGTGCTACAAATATATTAACCACTTCTGAAAAAAAGAAAGCTTTTACAGAAACCATTGGTCGTCTTTCGGGATGGGTAAGTTTAATATTTGATAAACCGGGGAGGAGTTAGGAGTGATTGTTGTAGTTAATTTTTAAATGCCAAATTTTTTTAGCTATTTTTTAATTAAAACCCTAAAAAACTTCCTGAATCAGTAACGCTACAATTACACTCACGACGGGATTGATCGTTTCTTTTAAATGTGTATTTTAAATAAAATTGGTGAGAACTTGGGGCAAATTTACTGATGTCGCTGATATTATGGTCATACGCATAACCGGCCTGAAAATTTTCAAAAAACTGAATACCTACCATTCCAGTAATGGCTGAATCCCATCGATAAGCTGCCCCGAAACGAAATTTATTTCTAAAATCGAAATTAGCAGCAATGTCAAAAGCAATGGGAGCTCCTGGAACGCCTTTTGCCAAAATGGAAGGTTTTAAAATCAACTCGTCCGTCAATGAAGTTTGAAAACCGGTCATCAAATAAAGATGCGGTTTGGTGCTGGCTTCGGCTTGTTGTACGGTTGCGTTGTAATTTGTGCTGATGAAATTTGGCGTGGACAATCCGGCAAACCACACTTTATTAGTGTATAAAATTCCAGCTCCAATTCTCGGTGCAAAACGGTTTTCAATATTATTTGCCAGTAAAGCATCGTCTGCATCGGCTTCGTCTAAACGGGAATAATCGACATTAATATTATTAAAACCACCTTTTAGCCCAAAGGAAAGCATATCGCCATCATCATTTAAAAAAACGCTGTACGAATAATCAACTGTAAATGAGAGTTCATCTGTTACCCCAATTTTATCGTTAATTACATTAAAACCCAATCCCATTTTTTCATCAATTGGTGCATTAATGTTGAGGTTTTGACTTTCGGGAGCTCCATCAATTCCCACAAATTGGCTTCGGTGAATGAGCATAATGCTACCATCATAAAATCCGGCAAAGGCAGGGTTAAATGAAGAAATATTTAAGCGATAGTCAGAAAATTGAACGTCTTGTTGGGCTTGTAATTTGCCCATTGAAAAAAGTCCTAACGTTAGCAAAATATATTTGGAAAAATTCATATTGGTTTAATAAGTAAGGTGTAAATAACCTGATTTAGATTTTGAAATACCGTCGATTCCAATGTAATTAAAAATATAAAAGTAAGTGCCGTGTGGTAACAATTGAGTTCCTGTGGCAACGTTCGGACCTTTATTGGCAATTCCTTTAAAATAGTTATTGTGCGTTCCGTAATTTTTTGTTTCAAAAACTAAAGAACCATAACGGTTGAAAATTTGCAAATTATTTTCAGGATGTTTTTCAATATTTCTAATCGAAAAATAATCATTTCTACCATCATTATTTGGCGTTACCGCATTGTGCACAAAAACATCACATTCATTTACCACCGCCAAAACTTCGAGCCTCTGGCTACTTTCACAACCGTTTTCTATTTGAGCGGCATAATACAAAGTATTGTTTTGCAAAGTTTCGCTTGACGCCAAAGCAGTTCCGTTTTCGGAAACATCGTACCACACAATTGAGGATTCATTGGCTACTAAATCAGCAACGGTAGGGTTGAGTTCCAAACAAAATTCTTGCGTGGTTAAAGCAGTTGGCGGATTGGTATCAGAAATTATTACTGTAATTGGCAAACGGTTTTCTCCAACACATGTTCCAAACACAAATGCCGCGTAATAGGTTTGACTATAAAGAGGTGTTTCCGGCGGAAAAGGAACAGTACTATCCGAGGTGCTGAAAAATCTTACATTAGGTTCATTTACCGTTAAATCGGCAACGGTTGGCATGTTCACTCGGCAAAATTCTTGAGTAGTATTGCTTGTTGTGGGCAAAGGAATAGGTTCAACTGTAACTGTTGCCGAAGCTGTAGTAGTATTTCCGGAAATATCTGTAACGGTTAGCGTGATATTATTAATACCAATATGTAGGCACGAAAAATTTTCTTGGCTAATCGTCATAGAACTGATGGCACAATTATCAGAGGAACCATTGTCAATATCTGCGGGAGTTACGACTGCTACACCATCAGTGTTAAGCGTTACGTTTATATTTTGGGCAATGGCAATTGGCGGCGTATTTTCGGAAACATTTACGATTGCTGTAGCCGAAGAATTATTTCCCGCATTATCAGTTGTTGTGAGGGTTACCGTATTGTTTCCAATATCTGCACAAGAAAAAGTGTCTTTGTCTAAGGTAAGTGCCACAATTCCGCAATTATCGTTTGAGCCCGCATCAATCTGTGAAGGTATAATCGTGGCTTGTCCCGCAGCATCTAACACCACGTTTATATTTTGCGTAAGCGAAACTGGCGAAATATTATCTACTACTGTAACCACTGCTGTTGCCGTACTCACGTTTCCGTTTGCGGCCGTAATAGTTAGGGTTACAGTGTTGTCACCCAAATCTGCACAACTAAAAGTATCACGGTCTAATTGTCTGTTAGTAATGCCGCAAGAATTGGTAGAGCCATTGTCAATTTGATTTGGCGAAATGGTTACATTTCCCGAAGCGTCCAAATTAGCGGTAATGTTTTGCGTGATAACAATAGAATTTGGGTCGAGCATAAGGTTCTGCGAAGCAGTCTCAGAACAACCATTTGGCAATGTTACTTCAAAGGTATAAAAACCACTCATGGAAGCAGCGATGTTGGGTCGAACCGGATTTAAAAGTGTACTTGTCCAGCCATCAGGTCCTGTCCATAAATATGTGGCTGTTGGTACCGCAGTTCCCAGAAGTTCCAAGGTTTGTGTGGCGCAAATGGCAGCATTATTGAATGAAAAATTTGCTATTGGCGCTTCAAGCACTTCAATTGTTGTAGAAGCATTAGCATCGCAAGGAGCGATTCCTACGCTGTAATTTATAGTATGAATACCGATTCCTGCTGTTGCGGGATCAAAAATTCCTTCGGGTGAAACACCAGGACCCGACCAAAGACCACCATTAGTTCCAGCGGTAAGGGTTACCAATCCGTTATTTTGACAAATAGGTGCAACTGGATCAATTGTAGCATCCGGTGGAGCCGTTTGTGCTCCTGGACCTAACTGTATTGTAAACGAACTATTAGCATTAGAATAATCTTGAACTACAACCATTAATTGAGAACCGGCAGTTACCATTGGAGCACTTACAGGAGAATTACATGGAAAAGAATTTCCAAATTGTACACAACCACCTTCATTTGCAGCATAGTTACAACTCAACATATTTGCAGGATTGATGATGGCGTTACACGGAATTTCGCCATCGGGAATATTAAAAATAAGTACATCCAGGTATCCAAAACCTCCGTCGCCTTCCACCAATAAATTCAGCGGACCGTTAGTAGAAATATTCAATAAAATAAAGGCGAATTTAAAAGCACCTTCTTCACCAATTTGGCATCCTCTGTGAAAATTGGGCACACTTGCTTCAAAATTAAACGGACCCGCCACGCCACTCTGGCAAATGGTGGTGTTAGAATTACAGGCTTGAGTGGCGAAAGTCTGCTGGTTGTCTAAAACTTTTTTGTTGAATGTTTTGTAATCGCCTTTTGGCGGATTGCGTTGGGCAAAAGTATTACTGCTTGAGAAAAGCAATAAAAAGGCTGCGAAAAAATATAGTAGTTTCATCAAATTGCGGATTGTGCGGATCATCGGCAAAGATAAGCAAGTTTAGAGTAAGGAAATACAAGCTGTTTGATAAACTTTTTTTCGATTAATATGCTAAAATGTTTACTTTTAAACGCTATTAATCACATTTAAAAAAAGCACCTCAGTTTGTATGTTGAAATTGCTAAGAAAAAAAATAAGAAAGAAGTTTAACGAAGTGCAGCAATTTCATTCTGATGTAAGGTTTTATGATGGTTCCACTTCTGTAATTTACCTCAAATTGCCACATAGAACTAAAGTGAGGACCTATCTTAATCTATTTGTTTTTTTGAAAAAATCATTTCCAGAAACTAAAATAGTGTTGGCATTTTCGTTATTCCGTTATTTTGTTTTAGCCAAATGGTTTTCGGTTTATCCTGAACTTTATTTCAAAAGACCATTCAAAAAAATCTCTAAACTTAGGTCTTTCTCCACTTTAGGAAATCCAGATTTTTTGGTAAATTTTAATTACGAAAAAGTGTATGGTTCTGATGAATTTGTACCCGAAGTATTGCCATATATTATGCATCCACAAAACTATCTTGCTGATACAAATACTATATACAATGGTCGTTTTTGCGGGATTTTGATTAGCGGTAATTTTGCAAAAAATATTTATGATACACCGGTAATGCAGGAAAAATTTGGAATTAAAAATCGCTACCAAATTTTAGAAAGTATTAAACAACATCAAAAAACAATCTTTTTGACTGGAGATGAATTTGTTGGCCAATTAAATTCAGGTATTCTTTTAGATAAACTTGTAGTTATGAGTTGGAGTAATGGAGCAATTCCATCGGAAAAATGGCGTTACTATTTATCATCGGCAAAATTCATTTTATGTACTCCAGGAATGACAATGCCTTTGTGTCATAATGTTCTAGAAGCACTTTCTGTTGGAACGGTTCCAATTGTAAATTATCCACATTGGTTGAATCCAAGTTTGAAAGACGGCGAAAATTGTTTGGTTTATAGCGATAATTTACATGAAGTTATTGACAAATCCTTGAACATGAGCGGCGAAGAATATGAGAAATTGAGTGAAAATGTAATCAGTTTTTATCAAAAATACTATCAAAGTTTCGATTTTGACGAACATCGTGGAGGCAAAATTACATTGGTGAATGAAAATAGTAACGATTTACCTTCCATAAAAAGATGATAATTGCTGTTTTTACCCACGTTATTCATACTAAAAGCAACGAAAAATATTTTGGTTACGGACCTTACGTGAAAGAAATGAATTTGTGGTTTCAAAATGTGTCCGAAGTTATTTTGGTTGCTCCGTTACAGTCAGGTAAACCTGATAAAATTGATATTGCTTATCAAGCTCCAAAACTGACTTTTATCACAATTCCAACCCTTTATTTTAAAAGTCTAAAACATTTTTTTAGAAGTATTTTTTTGTTGCCGAAAATGTTTTTTAGCATCTTCCGCACCATGCAAAAAGCCGATCATATTCATTTGCGATGTCCCGGAAATATTGGGCTTTTGGGATGTTTGGTACAAATTTTTTTTCCGAAGAAGAAAAAATCAGCAAAATATGCCGGAAATTGGGATTCTCAATCCAAGCAACCGTGGAGTTACAAGTTGCAAAAATATATTTTAAGCAATACTTTTTTAACGAAAAATATGCAGGTGTTGGTTTATGGCGAATGGGAACATCAGTCTCAAAACATTAAATCTTTTTTTACCGCCACTTATCGGGAATCAGATAAAATAGAAGTGCCTCAAAGAACATTTAAAATTATAAGATTTGTTTTTGCCGGAACACTTTCAGCCGGAAAACGCCCGATGTACGCCTTGGAAATTGTTCATCAACTGTTTCAAAAAGGTTTTCCAATTCAATTTGATTTTTATGGAGAAGGACCGGAAAGAGCTTTTCTTGAAAATTATATCGAAACAAATAATTTAAAAAATCAGGTAACTTTACACGGCAATCAAGATGAAATGACCGTGCGAAAGGCTTACCAAAATGCCCATTTTCTTTTGCTTCCGTCCAAAAGTGAGGGTTGGCCAAAAGTGGTTGCCGAAGCTATGTTTTGGGGCTGTATTCCACTAGCAACTCCGGTTTCGTGTGTTTCAAACATGTTGGAAAATGGGCGAAGAGGTATTTTGTTGACACTCAATCAGGAAACAGATGTCGAAAAAATTGAAACTATTTTGCATGATCAAGACCAATTTAATCAAATGAGTCAATTGGCGAAAAATTGGTCGCAGTTTTATACTTTAGATGTCTTTGAAAAAGAAATACAAAAAATTTTAAGCGTATGAGAATTCTGCAACTCATCGATTCGCTTGAGGCGGGTGGAGCCGAAAGAATGGCAGTTAATTTTGCAAATGTTTTGGCAAAACAAGTTGAATTTTCAGGATTGGTTTGTACTCGTGCTGAAGGACCTTTGCAAAAAACACTTTCTAACGAAGCAGCGTATTTTTTCATGTGTAAAAAAAGTGCATTAGATTTTAAGGCGCTATATCGTTTACAATCTTTTGTAAAAAAAAATAAAGTTGAGATTATTCAAGCGCATTCGTCTTCGTTTTTTACAGCTGTCTTATTGAAAATTTTAATGCCCAAGCTAAAAATTTTTTGGCATGATCATTATGGGAATAGAAGTAATATGCCTCAGTTTTCGAGATATGTTCTACAAATATGTTCAATGTTTTTTACGGGAATTCTTGTAGTAAATGAGCATCTCAAAATTTGGGCACAGAAATATTTATCTTGTAAAAATATTATGTTCTTGGAAAACTTTATTTCGGAACAAAAAAGGTTGACGGGTCTTCATTTACCTGGCGAAAATGGTAAAAGAATTATCCAAATTGCAAATTTAAAATATCCCAAAAATCATGTTCTGTCACTTGAAGTGGCGAAAATTGTGTCTGAAAAATATCCGAATTGGACTTTTCATTTCATAGGAAAGGATTTTAAAGATGCGTATTCTGAAAATCTTGTTAAAATAATTGATGATAGTAATTTGAAAAGTCAAGTATTTTTTCATTTTAATACTCAAATCGACGATTATATCAATCAAGCAGAAATTTGTATTTTAACTTCGGAATCAGAAGGTTTGCCCGTTTCTGTTTTAGAATATGGAAAATTTTCTAAAGCAGTTGTCGCCACCCAAGTCGGTCAGATTGATGTTGTGATTGAAAATGGTAAATCAGGTTTTTTAGTGCCGTCTGGCGAGGCCTCTATTTTTGCCGAAAAAGTTATTGAATTAATTGAAGATGAATCGCTACGAGAACAATTTGGCAAAAATCTTTTTCAAAAAGTAAAAAACAATTTTACTTTTGATGCGGTGTCCGATTCTTATTTTAATTTTATTAGAAGTGCCAAGCAATAATTTCAATTATTTTTTACTTTTAGGTGTTCATGCTTTTTTAGGTGTGCTGCTATATTTTATGCCTATTCTTGCTACACCTATTAGCTTGGCAATTTTTGGATTGGGGTTGCTGTACATTTTTAAAAATCAGAATAGGAACAATGAAATTTTAATCGTGTGTGCCTATTTGGTTGGTGGTGAAGTTTTATTCAGGATGACAGGCGGAAATTTACTCAATGAAATTACGAAATATCAAGTTTTAGTGCTGTGTTTAATTGGGTTTTTTTACAGTGGTTTCTCCAGAAACGCTATGGCCTACTGGTTATTTATTTTGTTGCTCATTCCAGCAGTTGTAGTTTCCATCACTTCCTTAAATATTGAAACCAATATCCGTAAAGCCATTGCATTTAACATCGTAGGGCCTGTAACACTGGGAATTGCGGCTATTTATTGTTATCGACGCCTAATAACTTTTGCTCAAATGCTCAACATCATTGTGGCGTTAGCATTGCCCATTTTTTCGATGTTGGTGTACTTACTATTGTACAATCCAAGCGTTCGGGATGTAGTTACCGGAACGACCTCAAATTTTGAAACTTCAGGAGGTTTTGGACCTAATCAAGTATCTACTATTTTAGGACTGGGCATGTTTTTATTTGCGACCTTAGTATTATTTCAGTCTAAATCTAAAATATTCTTAATTATTCATTTAGCATTGTTAGTAGTCATTTCCTTTAGAGCAATTGTAACGTTCTCTCGTGGAGGAGTGATTACCGGTGTGGTGATGATTGTTTTATTGCTGTTGATGATTTTTAGGAAAGGCAATAACGCCATGCGAACTCGTATCCTAATGATTTCAATTTTCACCGGATTTTTGGCTGTAGGAATCTGGACCTATACTTCAATTCAAACTTCGGGTTTAATTGATAAAAGGTATGCCAATCAAGATGCTGCAGGACGTGAAAAGGCTGATGCTTTAGGAGGTAGAGAGGAAATTGCAAAAACTGAATTAGCCATGTTTTTAGAGAACCCCATATTTGGGATTGGGGTTGGAAAAAACAAAGAATATCGGGAAGAACAAACCGGGATTGTAGCTGCTTCGCACAACGAAATCACTAGATTATTGGCAGAACATGGGATGTTCGGGATTTTTGCAATACTGATTTTGTTAATTACACCGCTCGTATTATCAATCGATAATAAACAGCATATTTTATTATTTTCATTTTTTGCATTTTGGTTATTAACCATCAATCATGCCGCGATGCGAACGGCTTCTCCGGCGTTTATTTATGCACTTTCACTCTTAAAAATAACCGGTCTTGAAAAACCTGCTTTACATAGGGAATAAACTTTCGGCACATGGGTTTTCACCTACTACGGTTGAAACTTTAGCGCCACTGTTGGGGAGCGAAGGATTTTCGGTACGGTCGGTTTCGAGCCAAAAAAATAAAATTTTACGTTTTGCCGAAATGCTTTTCAGTATTTGCAAATTCCGTAAAACAATTGATTTTGTGTTGATTGATACTTACAGCACAACCAACTTTTGGTATGCTTTTTACAGCGCAAAATTATGCATCCTGCTGAAAATAAAATATATTCCAATTCTGCACGGTGGAAATTTACCAAATCGACTTAAAACGAATTCTAAGCAATGCAAAATTCTTTTTGGAAAAGCTTATAAAATCGTGGCGCCTTCGGGTTACTTATTTTCTGTTTTTTATGAAAAATTTCCCCATACGGTTGCTATTCCAAATACCGTTTCAGTAGAAAATTACGAGTTTAAAAAAAGAGAAGTTTTTAAACCAAAGTTACTGTGGGTGCGATCATTTGCATCCATATACAATCCAAAAATGGCAATCGAAGTGCTTTCTCTGCTTCAGAAAAAATACCCCGAAGCTTCACTTTGCATGGTTGGACCAGAAAAAGATGGTTCCTTAAAAGCTGCTAAACTGTATGCCCAAAAATTAGGAATTCAGGTTAAATTTACTGGAAAGCTAACCCAAAAACAATGGGCGAAACTAGCAGAAGAGTACGATTTTTTTATCAATACCACTCATTATGATAATTTACCTGTAAGTTTAATAGAGAGTATGTTACTTGGTTTACCTATTATTTCTACCAATGTTGGCGGCATTCCATATCTTATTGAAAACGGGAAAACGGGGTTATTAGTGGCTGACAATGATGTAGATAACTTGGTAAAAAAACTTTCATTATTAATCGAAGACCAAGATTTAGCTGTAAATATAGCAACCAATGCTAAGATCAAGGCAAATGATTTTTCTTGGGAAAATGTAAAACAAAAATGGATGAAAATATTAACATAAATAAACTTTTTTTAAATGTAAAGCATTAACTTGCAACTGTTTTTTCCATACAAATTTTACTTTAATGCAAAACCACAAGAAGAAAATACATTTTGAAATTTCGGAAAGGAAAATTTTGCTTCGTATTTTCGATGTAATTGCAGTAGCGTTTGCCTTACTAGTGGTGTCTAAATTGCTTAATTTTAGGTATTTTGATGCTAATAGTGTACAATCTATTTTATTGTTAGGATTGTATATTAACGTCATTGGAACCGTTTTTGAGATCTACAATTTGCAAGTAGCTTCTAACCAGTTTCAAATCATTAGAAGTATATTACTCACTTCAGCCACAACGGTGTTAGTGTTTTTATTAACACCAATATTAACCCCAGTTTTACCATCTAATCGTTTACAAATTGTTTACTTTTTTTTAGCGATTACTTCATCACTTTTAATATGGCGTATATTTTACCAAACTTTTTTAGGCTCAAAAAGATTTCTTAAAAAAGTTGTGATTGTATGTGATGGTAGTCAATTAGATGAACTGACACAATCTCTGCAAAAAGTTGATCCACATTATAAAATATTAGGATTTATTAATACAGGAAAGAATACAGATTCTAGCTCAACTTTAGAATGTTTATCTATCGAAGATTTGAATATGTTTAGTCGTACCAATGGTATTTCGGAAATTGTTATTGCTTCTCAAAAAACTGATGGAATTACCGTAGCTATTTATAACGAATTATTAAATTTATTAGAGCAAGGTTTTATCATTCGCGAATATACACAGGTGTACGAAAATATCACACAACGTATTCCGGTTCAATACGTTGGCAAAGATTTCTACCGTTATTTTCCATTTAGCCGAAGCAATCAAAATCGTTTGTACCTTATTTTTGCCCGAATGATGGAAATATTGATATCATTGTGCGGAATTTTGGTAGGAATTTGTCTCTTACCGATTGTTTTGATTGGAAATTTGGTAAGTAATCGTGGGCCGCTTTTTTACACTCAAGAACGTATTGGAAAAAACGGAATTCCTTTTAAGATTTACAAATTTAGGACAATGGTTCGTAATGCCGAAAACGGTACCCCAATATTTGCGACTCAAAATGACCATCGCATTACACCATTTGGAAAATTTTTAAGAAAAACCAGAATTGATGAATTCCCTCAATTTCTTAACGTGCTCAAAAATGATATGGCAATCATTGGACCGCGACCAGAAAGACCAGCTTTTGTAAAACAAATTGCCGAAGAAATGCCCTTTTACCAAACCAGGCACGTAATTAAACCGGGACTTACAGGTTGGGCTCAAGTGAATTATTCTTATGGAGATTCCATCAAAGACAGCTTAATCAAGCTCCAATATGATTTATATTACATCAAGCATCGCAGTATTTTTCTTGATGTAAACATTACCATCAAAACCATTTCCACTATTTTATTTTATCGTGGTCAATAATCACCTTATGACCTGAGTATTTTTTGCGAAAGCGAACCTGAATAAAAAATATCCAGCCGTTATCATAACAGGAAATAATAGCCAAAATTGGTCACGGGTAATCACAATAGTGAAATAAATAGCTAAGCAAATTAAAGTGACAATAGCCGTTAATTTTAGAGGTTTTTGTTTTTTCCGAAGTAGAAAAATTGCCGTCAAAATGTGGATTGGGTTGAAAAGCAAAATATTGTAATTAGCCAAAACTTCCTCATGTAACGAATAAAAACCTACTGATGAAAGGAATACCCCAAATATTCCCAATAACATAAAAAAGAAAGCCGTGAGGTATTTTTTTCTAAAAATGATTACTGACAAAATCGCCATCGCATAGGTAATTGGATTATTCCAAATTGATTTTGAAGTTACGGGTTGTGCTTCAAATAAAATTTCGGTATTGGTGGTGAGTGGTTTTCCGTTAAATTTTGTGGTTCTAAGGACTTCGAGCAATTCAAGTGGAAGAAATAACTTTTCGGCAGGTTGATCAGTCTTGTTCCCAAAAATAATATTTACACCTAATTGCTGGTAAAAATTTTTGCTCAGGTAAGGATTTAAAATTTCTCTATAGGTTTCGTTAACTGGTTTTTTAGTGTCGATGATTTTGCCTCCCAAAACTTTATTGACTTCATCAATTACCATCGTAGTGCAATTTCTATCAATAAATTTATAAGTGTAAAAGCGCTCGTTAGAAAATAATATTTGGTTTAAATTATCAAATAATTGTTGCTTTTGCGCAAGCGTTAAATCTAGCGTTTGCTCATAAACCGAACGATTTTCCTGACGGTAATTTTCTAAAAAGGAAGCGTAAGAATTAGTGGCTACAAAATATTGCAAATCGCCTTTTACAAATTTTGCTAAAAAATAAGGCGTGTTAAAATCAAAATAACCAAAATTATAAACGATGTCAATAGCGCGCTTTTGATCTTTCACGCGTAAACCGGTATGACCGTAAAGCGTGTGAGATTCGTTAGCAGTTCCAACAGTTAGGATGCTTACTTGGGCATTTTCGCTTAGGGTATTTTGCGCGGAAACTATTTGCGTAAGCGATAAAAAAAGAAACAGAAAAATCTTTGACATAAGCGTAAATTGTAGCGCAAATATCCTTAAAAGAATTTACTTTTTGCTTAATTGTTTTACAAAAAAAAGGCGGAAACCAGTTCCGCCTTTTAAATTTTATGCCCAAGGATCGAGCACCACTTTTACACAACCATCTTCTTTTTTATCGAAAATATCGTATGCGTGTGAAATTTTGGAGAGAGGTAAACGATGAGTAATGATGTCCTCCAATTTTACTTTACCTTCGGTAACATAACCCAAAAGTTTGTCAATATGTTTGTGGGCTGGAGCTTGCCCGCCACGAATGCTAATGCCTTTGTCGAAAAATTGCCCGATGGGAAAATTGTCATAAGTGGTAGGATAGACGCCCAAAACCGACACGATTCCGCCTCGACGAACGGCACTCATGCAAGCTTCCAACACTTTTACTGAACCTTTTTCAAAGTTAATGACGGCTTTTGCACGATCTAATAAATTTCTATCGGGTTCAAATCCCACGGCATCAACACATACGTCAGCCCCTCGACCTTGCGTTAAATCTCTGATTTGTTCCACAACATCTTTGGCACCATTTTCCCACTGAATCGTTTCACAACCTGCAGTTTCTCTGGCTTTGTCTAATCGATATTTTACGGTGTCAACAATTATAACTCGAGCAGCACCACGAAGCCATGCACTTTTTGCAGCCATAATTCCTACGGGACCTGCACCAAAAATCGCCACGGTTTCACCTCCTTTTACATTACCCCAGTCGATCCCGGAATAACCTGTTGGGAAAATATCAGTTAAAAATAAAACTTGGTCATCGGTTAAATTATCCGGCACTTTTCTGGGGCCGAAATTAGCGTAAGGCACTCGAACATATTCGGCTTGACCGCCGTCATAACCGCCATACAAATCTGTATAGCCGAACAAAGCGCCACCTTTTTCGGTGAGCAAACCTCCTTCGGGACCGTAATGTTCCGGATTGGAATTTTCACAATGTCCGGGCAAATCGTGGTTGCAGAAAAAACAGCCACCACAAGCGATGGGAAACGGCACAACCACACGATCGCCACGTTTGAGATTAGTAACACCACGACCTACTTCTTCCACAATTCCCATAAATTCATGACCTAAAACCATCGGTCGCGGTTGCGGAAACCCTCCTGAAAAAATATGTAAATCGCTTCCGCAAATGGCTGTAGAAGTCACCTTTAAAATAATGTCCTGTTGGTCTTTGATAATTGGATCGTCAACGGTATCGTATTTTATTGATCCCGGACCGTGAAAAACAGCTGCTTTCATATCTTTTTTTTTTTAATTTAAAATTTTTTCACGTTCCCAAATGCGATGTTTCGCCAAAGCATTGACGAAGTTTTCAGTGAGTTGTGTTTTATTTTCTTTTTCCGAAAAAACACCTGCCGGAAGTTTTTGGTCTGATGTTATATTTTTACCAATATCAGAATTAGAAATAATATGAATTCCCTCATTTTCAGCGGCAATTGGTTTACAATGTTTGAACGCATCATTGATAAATTCTGCTGTTTGGGGTTGCTGTACTAATTTTTCCACACTTTCTTTTCCCGAAGGAATAAACACGCCATCGAATACAACAGAAGTAGTTGAAAGCAGGTTAAAATCAACCTTTAAAGTGTTTCCAGAATCGCATTTGATGGAATTGGCATTCGTGCCAATTATTTTCACTACAGCATTTTTAGATTCCAATTCATTTTTCATGATATTTACAGAATCTTCATTCACCCCATCCGAACACAAAAACGCAATCATTCTCGTTGCAATATCATTTGGATTAGTAGGATTTTCGATCATGCTTAACGCTTTGGAAAGTGTTTCAGGTTTTTTCGCAGTTGTCGGTTCGTGTTTTTGAGAATCGGTATCGGCACCAATTCCTTGGTTGATTGGTTTTTCAATTTCTTTGATGACAATGCCTAAACTTGCCGCTACTTCTTTCGCTAAATTTTCGTTTATTTTTGCCAATAATCCCACCATCCGTTCGCGAATGACAACCGTTTCTACCTTGCTCAATTCAAATTTTAGAGCATTGGCAATATGTTGTTTCTCGGTTTCATTTTGACTTTCATAAAATAAAACGGCTTGGCTAAAATGATCTTTAAAACTTTCGCTTCGTTCCCGAATTTTTTTGGCGTCAATACGTTCTTCATAACTGGTGAAACCGCCTTCAGCCATTTTGGCTTGGTATGGACAACCGCCACCTAATGAGTTGGGAAAATAGCTGACTCTTCCGGTATTGATTTCTTGTCGCATGTGACCGTCACGTTGGTTATTGTGCATGGCATTGATGGGACGGTTTATGGGAATTTCATGAAAATTTGGACTTCCCAAACGGGACAATTGTGTATCAGTATATGAAAATAATCGACCTTGTAATAACGGATCATTTGTAAAATCAATTCCCGGAACTACGTGACCCGGATGAAAGGCAACTTGTTCTGTTTCGGCGAAAAAATTGTCCGGATTTTTATTAAGTACCATTTTACCTATTAACGTTACCGGAACTAATTCTTCCGGAACAATTTTAGTAGGATCTAATAAGTCGAAATCAAATTTATGCTCATCTTCTTCCGGAATCAATTGCACGCCAAGTTCCCATTCCGGATAATTGCCGTTTTCGATGGCTTCCCATAAATCTCTACGATGAAAATCTGGATCTTTTCCAGAAATTTTTTGTGCTTCATCCCAAACGACTGCGTGGGTTCCTAATTTGGGTTTCCAATGAAATTTTACAAAAGTGGATTTATTTTCCGCATTGATAAAGCGAAAAGTATGGACGCCGAAACCTTCCATCATGCGGTAACTTCTGGGAATCGCACGGTCAGACATTGCCCACATGATCATGTGCATGGATTCTGGCATGAGGGAAATAAAATCCCAAAAAGTGTCGTGAGCTGATGCTGCTTGCGGCATCTCGTGATGGGGTTCGGGTTTTACCGCATGAATTAAATCCGGGAATTTTGAGGCGTCTTGGATAAAAAAGACGGGAACATTATTTCCGACCAAGTCATAATTCCCTTCTTCAGTATAAAATTTTACGGCAAATCCACGAACGTCACGAGCCAAATCGGTCGAACCTCTGAATCCTGCAACGGTCGAAAATCTAACAAAAACAGGCGTGATAGAATTGGGATCTTGAAGAAATCTAGCTTTGGTATATTGAGAAATGTTGCCGTAAGGCTGAAAATATCCATGAGCAGCAGAACCTCTCGCGTGAACAATTCTTTCCGGAATGCGTTCGTGGTCAAAATGGGTTATTTTTTCGCGTAAAATAAAATCTTCTAATAAGGAAGGTCCTCTGTCTCCAGCTTTCAACGAATTGTTGTCGTCATTGATTTTAACACCTTGATTTGTGGTGAGGTATTGGTCATGACCAAAAGATTTTTCGGGTGCTAAATCTTGCTGTTTTTTGTTGAAAGGTTCGCTGGAGTTTGTGTATTTTTTTTTCATTGGTGGCAGTTTAAAGATTGATAATCATAAAGTTGACTATTTTTATCTTTAATCTGCTTACACGATTTGACGAAAAAATTGTATTATTTACTCACGAAACAAAGTTACCTGCGGAAAATTCCTAAATCGACTTTTACAGAAAAAATATTGGAGTATAAAGCCACACTTTGATCGCCAATATCAGTTAAAGCGTAATCTACTTGAACACCTCTGTATTTAAAACCCACGCCAATGTTTGGTTGGAAACCTATTTTTTCTGTACCATCAATTTGCATAACATTTTGGAAATTTCCCGCTCCAGCTCTGAGAAAAACCAAATCGGTATAACCAAATTCTACCCCAATTGCCGGATCAATGCTTACAAAATCAGTAGAAATAATGTCATTAGTTTGGGCAAAATTCATGTTGAGGTTTGCCGCCGCTAAAATGCTGTAATCGTAGCGAATGATGAATTTTTTGGCAATTCCAAATTGTGCTTTTGGCATGGTAATTTCGGAATCTTCGGGTAGTTCTTGATTTTCTCCGGGAATAGCATCTTTAATTTTGTTGAATTCTTCCTCGTTGATATTCCAAATGTTGTATGTAGTGGTAATGTCGCGAAGCATTAAGCCAAATTTCCAATCGTTACGTTCAAATTGTAAACCGGCATCAAAACCAAATCCCCATGAACTGGCGAAATCTCCAATAATTCTACGGATTACTTTGGCATTAATGCCGTATTGTAGTCCTGGAATTTTTAATTTTCGGGCGTAAGAAAATGTCACGCCGTAATCAGCTGTAGAAAAAAGACTGATTCGGTTATAATCAATATTTCCTTCGCTGTCAATTAATTGTGTGGTGTTTAAAATATCGTCAACCCCAAAACGGATGAGATGAAGTCCCCAAGCGCTTTCATTGTCGATTGGCATGGCAAACCCGGCATAATCATATTGAGCAATGTTAGCAAAATAACTCGCATGCATGAGCGACACTTGTTTATCTTCAAGATTTACCAAACCTGCGGGATTCCAATACCCAGATGTTACATCGGCAACGCTTGCTGTCACAGCGTTACTCATTCCCATTGCAGCAGCATCAACACCAATATTCATAAACTCGTTTGAATATTTACGAACGGTTTGCGCTTGCACAAAAATTGTTGCGGATAAAAATGCGGCAATAATGAGTTTTTTCAAAGCCTGAAGGGTTAAAAATAGCGATTTTTAAATTTTTCCAAAAGTATAAATTTTTATCGAGCCAAAAACTACTTTTCGGTTTGGTAAAAAATCTTGACAAAAGAACGTAGTAAACTGTCAAGTTATTGTATTAAATTTGTGCAGAAACAAAAAAAACAGATGAAAATCAAAGCGCATATTCCTAACTTTATTACGTTGCTCAATCTTTTATCGGGCTGTTTTGCCTTGATTTTTGTAACCCATAATGACTTCCTGTTGGCATTCTCGTTTGTGGCACTTGGAATTTTTTTAGATTTTTTTGACGGTTTTTTTGCCCGAATTTTAAAAGTTCCTAGTGCTTTGGGATTACAACTCGATTCGCTTGCGGATATGGTGACAAGTGGCGTAGTTCCTGGATTTGTTATGTATAAAATGATGCATCAATCGCTTGGTTTTCCGGCTTATGAATGGAGCGATTTTGCGTTGCCTTTTGCAGGATTTTTAATTACTTTAGGGTCGTGTTATCGTTTGGCAAAATTTAATATTGATACAAGGCAAACCGATAGTTTTATTGGGTTACCAACACCTGGAAATGCACTTTTTATAATGTCGCTACCAATTATTGCAATGCAAAATAAATTTCCTTTTATCAGCGAAATGTTCGAGAATTTTTATTTTTTATTGGGAATTGCGGTTTTAAGTGCTTATATGATGAACGCTGAAATTCCGCTTTTTTCTTTGAAGATTAAAGAATTTACTTGGAAAAAAATGCAATTACCTGTTTTCTTTTTATTGGCCTCATTGGTAATGTTGATTTTTTTGAAAATGTTAGCCGTACCGTTGATTATTATCTTTTACATTTGCCTTTCGGTGGGATTGAATTTTTCTAAAACGAAGGTAAAAGCCAGCGATTTTTAAGTTGCCGTTTGTTACGAAGGATTCCAAAAATGCCTTTTTGATTATTTCCTAGCCCTGATTGTAGCGGAAATCCTGCCGCAATGAAGCTTGCGGAATTGCGGGAGATTGCAGCGGAAAGCAGGAATAGGGATGGCAAAGGTGCCAAATGTGTTGCTCCAAAAAAAAACTCTGGAAAATTTTTCTATTTTTAAATCATGAAAAAAGCGTCGAGTAAAGCAAAAGCAAAGTCGCGGAAAGTGGTCAAAAGACCGTGGCTTTCGGGCTTGCGGCTGAAGGTTTTGCTGTGGATTTTGGCGGTTGCGATTATGGGTGGTTTGGGCTATCATTATCGTGTGGCATTGGCGTATTATTTTAGTTTTAAAACCGATAAAAAGCTTTCGCCGAAGGAGAAAAAATTGGCTGAAGCTAGAATTAAAGATGTTTTAGAAGGACATGAAGGGAAAATTTTCGGGTTTGATGTTTCGGAATATCAAGGGATGATTGATTGGGAAAAGGCAAGGAATATTCAGCAAAAATATCCGCTGGAATTTGTTTTTGTTCGTGCTACGGCTGGAAAAAATAGGGTGGATGCGAAGTTTTTGCGGAACTGGAAATCGGCAAAAAAACATAATTTGGTTCGTGGTGCTTATCATTATTATCGCCCAAATGAAAATTCTTTGGAACAAGCCAAAAATTTTATTAAAACCGTAAAATTGATCAAAGGTGATTTGCCTCCGGTTTTGGATATTGAGCAATTGCCTAAAAATCAATCAATTGACAGTTTAAAAGTGGGGTTGCAACGCTGGCTTGACAAGGTGGAAGCACATTACAAAGTGAAGCCGATTATATATTCGGGAGAAAGTTATTACCGGGATTTTTTAGAGGAAGAATTTTCGGAATATTATTTTTGGATTGCCAATTATAATTATTTCGTAGAAGAAATTAAGGATGATTGGTTGTTTTGGCAATTTAGCGAGCAGGCTACAATTCCCGGAATTAAAGGTTTGGTGGACGTAAATGTTTATAACGGCACGAAAAAACAGCTGTTGTATTACGCGGTTGATTAACGATTTATGATTTATGATATTTGATTTATGATATTTGATTTATGATGGTCTAAATTTTAAATCAAATATCGTAAATCATATATCTATTAGAAATCAAGTTTCTTTTTACGGAGTTCGAAATTTTGTCCGAGATATACTTTTCTTACCATTTCGTCTTCCACAAGTTCTTCGGGAACTCCAGCTTTTAAAATTCCACCTTCAAACATTAAGTAAGTTTTATCAGTAATGGCGAGGGTTTCCTGAACGTTATGATCCGTGATTAAGATTCCGATATTTTTATTTTTGAGTTGTGCTACAATTCGCTGAATATCTTCAACAGCAACGGGATCCACGCCTGCAAAGGGTTCGTCTAACAAAATAAATTTTGGATCTGTTGCCAAAGCGCGAGCAATTTCGGTTCGGCGTCTTTCGCCACCTGAAAGTAAATCGCCACGGTTGGTACGAATGTGATTCAAGCTAAATTCTGAGATTAAACTTTCCATTTTTGCTTCTTGTTCATCTTTCGTAAGATTGGTCAATTGCAAAACACTCATAATGTTATCTTCAATGCTGAGTTTTCTAAAAACCGAGGCTTCTTGGGCAAGATAACCTATACCGTTTTGAGCTCGCTTGTACATTGGATAATCGGTAATTTCTGTTTTGTCTAAGAAAATTTTTCCGCTGTTAGGTTTTACTAATCCTACAATCATGTAGAAAGAAGTTGTTTTTCCGGCACCATTTGGTCCTAAAAGCCCCACAATTTCGCCTTGATTAACTTCCACGGAAATGCCTTTTACAACGCTTCTGCCTTTGTATGTTTTGATTAAATTTTCAGCTCTTAACTTCATCATTGAATGGAAAATTTTTGAGATAATGAATTATCGCAAAGTCACTTTTTATGGCACAAATAAAATTAAAATTTGTCAATCGCTTATTTGAATTAACAAATAATTGCATCAGGGTTATTATTGATTATTTTCCAATGCTTCCCAAAATTCATAAGCACGACGCAAATGCGGAATGACAATCGTTCCGCCAACTAAAGTAGCAATACTCATGGCTTCCATCATTTCGGCACGAGAAATTCCTTGTTTGAAGGCAGTTTCCAAATGATATTTGATACAATCATCGCAACGCAAAACGGCTGAAGCTACTAAGCCAAGAAGTTCTTTGGTTTTCACATCCAAAGCGCCTTCCATGTAAGCATTGGTGTCAAGATTAAAAATTCTTTTAATTACTTTATTATCGTCTGCCAGCAATTTATCATTCATTACTTGGCGGTAATCATTAAATTCTTTAACTAAGTTGCTCATTTTTTAATTTTGCTTTAAGTACCCAACCAGAAATCAGGATACTAAATTCGTATAAAATCATTAACGGAATTGTTACAATTATTTGACTTACAATGTCTGGTGGTGTTACGATTGCCGCAACGATAAGAATAATTACCAAACTGTGTTTTCGGTATTTGCGAAGGAATGACGGGTTCACTAATCCCAGTTTAGATAAGAAAAACATTACAATAGGTAATTCAAAAACTAAACCACAAGAAATCGTAGTGCTTCTTACCAAGGAAATATAACTGTCAATATCAATATTATTTTCAATTTGCTGACTTACTTGGTATCCCGCTAAAAAATTGATAGACAGCGGACAAATGATAAAGTAACCAAATAACACTCCTAAGAAAAATAAAATTGATGAAATGGCGATAAAAAGTTTGGCTTGCTTTTTTTCTTTATCATACAAAGCCGGACTGATAAAGAGCCACATTTGCCACAATACGAAAGGAAATGCCAAAATAAAGCCAGCAGTAATTGAGGTCCAGATGTGAGCATTAAATTGCCCCGACATAACTCGGCTTTGAATATCAAAATTAACCTGATTATTGCAAAAACCTTCACCGGTTCCGCCGAAAAATTTACTTGCTTCGCAAAACCAATGGTAAGTGATAAAATCAGGATTTTTAGGTCCAAATATAATGTTATCAAATATAAAATCAGCAAAGTAAAATGCTACTGCAGCTGCTATTACAATTGCCAAAGTGCTTCTGATAAGCAACCAGCGTAATTCCTCTAAATGGTCGAGAAAAGACATCTCTCCCGGATTTTTTTTTGTTTTCGCCATTATTTTTTAAACAATTCCTTCTTTTAAAATATCATGCAAATGAATGATTCCTAGATATTTGTTATCTTCGGTTACAATCAATTGAGTGATTGAAAAATCTTCCATTAAATTTAAAGCTTCAACCGCCATATCAGAAGATTTAATGCTCTTCGGATTTTTGGTCATGATGTCCGAAGCAGTTAAGTTAGAAAAATTATCGTAATTATTCAACATTCTTCTGATATCGCCATCGGTAATAATGCCCACGATTTTTTCGTTTTCCACAACAGCGGTTACCCCAAGTCGTTTTTGAGAAATTTCTACGATGGCTTTTTTAACCGAACACTCCGGACTTACTTCTGGTTTATGCGAAGCATCAAGCATATCTGCCACACGAAGCAATAATTTTTTTCCCAAAGCGCCTCCCGGATGGAATTTGGCAAAATCTTCGGCTTTAAAATTGCGGAGCTGCATTAAGCAAATGGCTAAAGCATCGCCTAAAACGAGTTGTGCTGTAGTGCTATTTGTTGGCGCTAAATTAATCGGGTCACATTCTGTTTCAACATACGCGTTTAAAACGAAATCGGATTGTTTCGCCAAAAAAGAAGTTAAGTTACCGGTAATGGCAATTAATTTGTTTCCAAATCTTTTTAAAAGTGGTACTAAAACTTTAATTTCTGGACTATTGCCGCTTTTAGAAATGCAAATTACCACATCACCATTTTGAACCATTCCTAAATCACCATGGATGGCTTCGGAGGCATGAAGAAATACCGATGGCGTTCCTGTGGAATTTAGCGTGGCGACAATTTTTTGAGCAATAATCGCACTTTTACCTATTCCTGTTATCACTAATCGACCGTTAGAGTGGTAAATAATTTCTACCGCTTTCGCGAAATCATCATTTAAAAAATCAGAGAGTTTTGCAATTGCCTCACTTTCAGCTTTAATGGTATTTCGTGCTGAAGCGAGTATGGTATCTTTTTGAATCAAAACAGAATTTTTATAAAATTTGTGGTTGTAAAAGAAAATTGTATCTTTATATAATGCAAATTTACGCAAAATACCATATAAATATAGAATGAATTCAAACGAAATTGACATCCACAAAGAACTGAAAAAATTTTTTGGTTTCGGCCAATTCAAAGGTTTGCAGGAACAAGTTGTCAAGAGTATCATTTCGGGCCACAATACCTTTGTGATTATGCCTACGGGAGGCGGTAAATCTTTATGTTACCAACTTCCGGCATTAATTAAAGACGGTACCGCCATTGTGGTTTCCCCCCTTATTGCCTTAATGAAAAACCAGGTTGATGCCATCAGAAGTTTATCTTCTGAAAATGGCGTTGCCCACGTTTTAAATTCATCGCTTACCAAAACCGAAATCGCTCAAGTAAAAAAAGACATTGTATCGGGCATTACAAAATTATTGTATGTTGCTCCAGAATCATTAACCAAGGAAGAATATACTTCTTTCTTGCGAAGCGTTCCCTTGTCTTTCGTAGCGATAGATGAAGCACATTGCATTTCGGAGTGGGGTCACGATTTTCGTCCCGAATATCGAAACTTGAGAAACATAATCAAGCAATTGGGCAACATCCCGGTAATTGGTTTAACCGCAACTGCCACGCCAAAAGTTCAGGAAGATATCTTGAAAAACCTTGATATGACAGATGCTAACACTTTTAAAGCATCGTTTAACAGACCTAATTTGTATTACGAAGTTCGTCCGAAAACAAAAAATATTGAGTCAGACATTATACGTTTTATCAAGCAACATAAAGGTAAATCAGGAATTATTTATTGCTTAAGCCGAAAGAAAGTAGAAGAAATTGCGCAGGTTTTACAAGTAAACGGCATTAGTGCGGTTCCATATCACGCTGGTTTAGATGCTAAAACCAGAGCGAAACATCAAGACATGTTTCTAATGGAAGATGTGGAAGTGGTGGTAGCAACCATTGCTTTTGGTATGGGAATCGATAAACCAGATGTGCGTTTTGTAATTCACCACGATATTCCAAAGTCATTAGAAAGTTATTATCAAGAAACCGGAAGAGCAGGACGTGATGGTGGAGAAGGTCATTGTTTGGCTTATTATGCATACAAAGATGTAGAAAAACTTGAAAAATTTATGGCAGGAAAACCCGTGGCTGAACAAGAAATTGGTTTTGCTTTGCTTCAGGAAGTAGTCTCTTATGCCGAAACTTCTATGTCGCGCCGTAAATTTTTACTGCATTATTTTGGAGAAGAATTTGACTCCGAAACCGGCGAAGGAGCGGATATGGATGATAATGTTCGGAATCCGAAGAAAAAAGTGGAAGCCAAAGATGATGTGGTAAAATTACTTCAAGTAGTTCGAGATACTAAACATCTTTATAAAGCTAAAGAAATTGTTTTTACCCTGATGGGTAAAGTCAATGCTACGATTAAAGCCCATAAAACGGATGCCCAATCTTTTTTTGGATGTGGAACTGATAAAGACGAACGTTTTTGGATGGCATTAATACGTCAGGTACTGGTCGATGGATATCTGTCAAAAGACATCGAAACTTACGGAATTTTAAAATTAACCGAAAAAGGAAAACAATTTATTGCAAATCCTTCTTCTTTTATGATGTCTGAAGACCACGAATACAAAGAAGGCGAAGACGATTCGATCATCACTTCTTCAAAATCTTCAAACGTGGCAGACGAGGTGTTGACGGGAATTTTAAAAGACCTTCGAAAAAAAGTTGCCAAAAAGTTAGGCGTTCCTCCGTTTGTAGTTTTTCAAGATCCGTCGATTGAAGATATGGCTTTAAAATATCCGATTTCAATCGAAGAAATGTCAAATGTTCACGGCGTTGGAGAAGGAAAAGCCAAGAAATATGGTCGAGAATTTGTAGAATTAATTGCCAAATATGTTGAAGAAAATGACATCATTCGGCCGGATGATTTGGTAGTAAAATCCACAGGAGCCAATTCAGGGTTGAAGTTATATATTATTCAAAATGTGGATCGAAAATTATCATTAAACGATATTGCTCGAGCCAAAGGTTTGGACATGGATGCTTTGCTTAAAGAAATGGAGCAAATTGTGTATTCTGGGACGAAACTTAACATTAAATATTGGATTGATGACATTTTAGACGAAGACCAGCAAGAAGAAATTCAAGAATATTTCATGGAATCTGAATCGGATAGTATTAAATTAGCACTCAAAGAATTTGACGGCGATTATGATATTGAAGAACTTCGATTAATGAGAATCAAGTTTATCAGCGAAGTGGCCAATTAATTTTTGGTTAAATTATTTTTCTGAAAAAGCTTTTAAGGCGAACGTTGCCAGCCAATGTTCGCCTTCATAATTTCCGTCCACCACCGTTGGAAGCGAATAAACAAGATGTTCGTTGGCCACTTTTTTTAAGTGCGAAAATTCCTTTGGAAACTGATTGGCAAGGTGGTAAAAATTCCAAGCCCTGCTAAAATTCAAGCCGTCTAAATGTACCAAATGACCGTCAGTTCTGTCGGAAACTTTCGCTAATTCCCATTTAAAATTTTTATCAAAAAGTGGTTTAGCAAATTTTTTCATCCAAACTATAAATTCTTTTTCAGGCAAAATACGCTGCATAATTCCCATTTCTTCCAAACAAGGCGACAAGAAATCCGTTCCCGAAGGTTCCCAAGCAAACGGACAATTTTCGTCATTGCCAAAAAGCCTGATGGCATTTTCTTGCAACACTTTTTGCAGATTTTCATTCTTCGAAAAAACCGCATAATCCCAAGCCAAACTCATTCCAAAACCCGTGTTATTGTGCGTTCCAACCCGAACCGGATAATTTAATTTTGGTAAAAATTCTACATATCTTTCTTCAATCAATTTTGTTAACGGCTTTAGATTTTGCGCCAATTCTTTTGCGAAATCTTCATCGGATTGTTCCAAAATCAATTGTAATTGTAAGATCCAAGCCCAACCGTAGGTTCTCTCAAAAGATTTTTCGTGTTTTTTTGAAAGATAAGCGACTTCGGCAGCAATATTGTCTTTAGATAAATTGGTTTTTAATTTTTGAATAATCTCATTTTTATTTTCAAGATTTGGAAAACGATTCAGCAAATACACCAAGCTCCAATGTCCATGAACCGAAGAATGCCAATCAAAACAGCCGTAAAATGCGGGATGAAGCGTTTTCGGAGATTGGATTTCGCTGGCGTCGTTAAGCAATTGCCCCAATTTATTCGGGTATTCTTGTTGCAAACATTTTAAAGGAAGTTGCGCCAAATGATTGGCCTGATTTTCCGAAAGTTCTTGTGCGAAAAATGTTGCCGGAAACAACAAAAGAATATATTTGAGCATTTTAAGAGAAGTTTTTTTTCAAAAATAAACATTTAAAAGCGAACAAAGGAACTTTCGGACTTTTGTATTTTTGTCAAAATTATTTTTATGGAAGAAAAAATAAAACTGATTTGGGATTTTCGTGGTCCGGCAGCTCAAAAAACCGCTGAACACCACGAACTTCATTTGAAAGAATTTATTCAAATGGAAAAATTTCCTATGATTGCTACCGGTTTTCAGATTATTAATGAGATGCATTCCATCGCGTTTATGGTCGTGGAACGCCAGAATATGATTGCCGTTCGAGATGCGTTAAAACCACACAGAGGAGAAATTTTTGAAGAATAAATTGTAAAAATAATGTTTGGTAATCAACTCTTTTTAAAAAATGAAATTAGGTTTGATAAAATAGGGTGAATTTGCCTTTTTTTTTTCTATGATTAGGTTTTGATGAGATCTTCCACTTAAAAACTGTTCGCTGATTTCTGAGTGTGATAATTGTAAATTAAAATCTTAATTTTATGTTCCAAAATTTGTACATTTGTTAGAAACTAAATGTATGAAACATAATTACTTAATAAAATTTTCAGCGGTATTTTCTTTCTTTTGCTTAGCAACTATTGCCTCTGCTCAAACCAATTATTCAGTTACACCTATTCCGCACCAAGTTTATACTATGCCCAATCAAGCCTTGATACCAAGTATGGACGATCAATATTCGAGTGTAATAAACATTGGCTTTGGATTTACTTACTTTGGAAATACTTATAATCAAATGGTTGTAAGTACAAACGGATATATCGATTTTAGAACAAGTCTTGCTAACACAACTTCACCATGGCAAATTTCAGGAACATTTCCCAACATCTCAATTCCCATAAAAAATTCAATCATGGGAAGTTTTCATGATATGTATAACAACGGTTCGAATGTATCATCTGCGGCAATTTCGTACGCAATCGTCGGAAGCGCACCTTATAGAAAATTTGTAGTTCTTTTTAGCAACCAACCGCAATATAATTGTACAACATTGCTAAGTAGTTTTCAAATTATACTTTATGAAACCTTAAATATTATTGATGTTCAAATCATTGATAAACCGATCTGCACAGCATGGAATTCTGGGCGAGCAACTTTGGGAATAGTTGATCAATCAGGAACTACGGCTATAATTGCTTCGGGTAAAAATAACACATCTTGGATGGCTACTCAAGAAGGCTGGAGATTTAAACTGCCTTCTATTAATCAGTCCAATAATTTTATTTTTTGCGATATTGATAACGATGGCACAGAAACTTTTGACCTCACGGTTATAAATTCAGGTTCATCTAATAACACAACTTTTTATCAAACGCTAGCAGACGCAGAAAATGAATTAAATGCATTATCGCCAATTTACACAGTAGCTTCAGGAGCATCACAAACAATTTTTGCATTAAACGACAACATAATCACACCATTAAACCTGTCTATTATCAACTGTTCTGTTGATTATGATTTAGATCAAGTTCCAACTATTTCAGAAGATTTAAATCAAGACGGAAATTTAGCTAATGACGATACAGATGGCGATGGAATTCCAGATTTTTTAGATAACGACGATGACGGAGATATGATTCTTACTTCGGTAGAATATGTTTTCGCAAATCAGGGGCGAAATCTTGAAAACTCGCTAATAGATACAGATGGCGACGGAATTCCAAATTATCTTGACAACGACGATGATGGCGATGGTGTATTAACCATAAATGAAGACTATAATCAAAATAACAATCCAGCCGATGACGACACAAATAATAACGGTCTTCCAGATTATTTGGAATCTGCAGTAGCTTTAGGATTAGAAGAACATAATTTAAACCAAATAATCTCGCTTTATCCAAATCCAGCTACAACTATACTTAATGTCGAAAACCATAGCGGAAATAAAATAGCTTCAATTTCCATTTATTCAATCACAGGAGCATTAGTTAAAGAAGTGAAAAATCAAGATGAAATCAAATTTATTTCTGTATCAGAATTACAAAATGGAATATACTTCTTAAAAGTAAAAGCAGGAAACCAAATTTCGAATAGCAAATTTGTCAAAAATTAAATAAATTAAATTCCGGAAAAGGCCTAACACAAAATTAGGTCTTTTTTTTTACAACTTTTTAGAAAAACACCATTAATCCAAGTGTAGAATTATAAAAGTAGTGCTCAAAAACCCATAAAAATACAGATCAAATTTCCCTACCTTTGCACCATGCCAAGAGAATTTCAAATACAAGTTTCGCCAGAAGTGGCAGTTAATGCAACATTATTAACTGATTTTGTGTCTAAATTGATGCAGGTTTCACCAAGCGAAATTCAGCATATCGCCATTGTAAAAAGATCGATTGATGCCCGACAAAAAAATATCAAAATCAATCTTAAAGTTGCTGTTTTTCACAACGAAAAATTTGTAGAAAATAAAATTAATTTGCCGCCTTACCGCAATGTTTCAAACAATCAAGAAGTAATTGTAATTGGTGCAGGACCTGCGGGACTTTTTGCCGCTTTACAATTGATAGAATTAGGACTAAAACCCATCGTAATCGAACGTGGAAAAGATGTTCAGGAACGCCGCCGTGATTTAAAAGCCATCAACCGCGATCACATTGTCAACGAAGATTCTAATTACTGTTATGGCGAAGGTGGAGCAGGAACTTATTCGGATGGAAAACTGTACACCCGTTCCAAAAAACGCGGAGACGTTGATAGGATTCTTCGACTTTTTGTGGCATTTGGCGCTTCCGAAGAAATTTTAGTTGATGCCCATCCACACATTGGGACCAATAAATTGCCGAAAATTATCAAGGCAATGCGAGAAAAAATTATTGAATTTGGGGGTCAGGTACTTTTCAATACAAGAGTCGTTGATATTTTGGTAAAAAATAATGAAGTTCAAGGTGTTGCTACGCAAAATGGCGAGGTCATTGAAGCTCAGAAAATTATTTTGGCAACCGGACATTCAGCTCGAGATATTTTTGAATTGCTCGACAGAAAAAAAATTCACATCGAAGCCAAACCTTTTGCACTTGGCGTTCGAGCGGAACATCCGCAAAGTTTGATTGACAAAATTCAATACAGTTGTGATTACCGTGGCGATTTTTTGCCTCCAGCTCCATACTCCATCGTGAAACAAGTGAACGGCCGTGGCATGTATTCTTTTTGCATGTGTCCCGGAGGCGTCATTGCACCTTGCGCGACAAGTCCTGGAGAAGTGGTGACAAACGGTTGGTCACCATCAAAACGGGATCAGGAAACGGCAAATTCCGGAATTGTGGTCGAATTAAAATTAGAAGATTTTAAGCCGTTTGCAAAATTTGGCGCTTTGGCTGGAATGGAATTTCAAAAAAGTATCGAGCAAAAAGCGTGGCATTTGGCAGGCAAAACGCAAAAAGCACCCGCACAAAGATTGGTTGATTTTACGAAAAGTAAAATTTCTGCGGATATTCCAAAAACTTCCTACGTTCCCGGAACTTCGTCGGTAGAACTGGGTCAGGTTTTTCCCGGATTTATCACTCAAGTTTTACGCGAAGGATTTGTTCAGTTTGGCAAATCGATGAAAGGATATTACACCAACGAAGCGATTTTGCATGCTCCAGAATCCAGAACTTCTTCGCCCGTAAAAATTCCACGCGATAATTTTTCTTTTGAACACGTTCAAATCAAAGGTTTGTATCCTTGTGGAGAAGGAGCGGGATATGCCGGCGGCATTATTTCTGCGGCAATCGACGGTGAAAAATGTGCGTTGAAAATTGCAGAATCGTTAGCTATCAGCCAATGATGTTTTTTCCATTATTTTGATCCATTTTTTCATTGACATCTTTTACTGATTCATTTATTTGAAATTACTTTTCAAAAATAAAACCTTTAAAAAATGGGGATTACGCAATTTTGAACGAATTTCTACAACCCATTTCTTTTTTGTATTTTTGACGGGCTATAAAAATACTATGACAGAAGAAAAAGTAATTTTAGTCAACGAAAAAGACGAACAAATTGGGCTGATGCCAAAATTGGAAGCACACGAAAAAGCCGTGTTGCATCGCGCATTTTCGATTTTTATTTTAAACGAAAATAACCAAGTGATGCTGCAACAACGAGCTGCAAATAAATACCATTCGCCTTTGTTGTGGACCAACACTTGCTGCAGTCATCAGCGTGAAGGTGAAACTAATTTGCAAGCCGGAAACCGCAGATTACAAGAAGAAATGGGTTTTTCAACCGAACTCAAAGAACTGTTTCATTTTATTTACAAAGCCCCTTTTGACAATGGTTTAACCGAACATGAGCTTGACCATGTGATGATTGGTTACTATAATGAAGCTCCTAAAATTAATAAAGACGAAGCCGAAAGCTGGAAGTGGATGGACATCGATGGAATTAAAATAGATCTCAAAGAAAATCCGGAAAATTACACCGCTTGGTTTAAAATAATTTTTGAGGAATTTTATCATTTTTTAGAAAAAGCAAAGGTTTAAAAAAGTTTTCAGGTTTCAAGTTTGAGGTTTCACACCAAACTTCTAACTTCAAACCATCAACTCCAAATTCACAACTGAATGAAAGTTACCGTAAGTCGAAAAGCCCATTTTAATGCCGCTCATCGTTTGTATCGAAAAGATTGGAGCGATGAAAAAAACAATTTGATTTTTGGCAAATGCAATAATCCTAATTTTCACGGACATAACTATGAATTGATTGTAAGCGTTACCGGGGAAATTAATCCCGAAACCGGTTTTGTGATTGATATAAAAGATTTAGCTGAAATTATTTTGCAAGAAGTTGAAATTCCGTTTGATCATAAAAATCTAAACCTCGACGTGCCAGAATTTTTTGAATTAAATCCTTCTGCAGAAAATATTGCAGTAGTGATTTATAATAAAATAAAACCGAGGATTGATGCCAATATGGAACTCGAAATCACGTTGTACGAAACCCCAAGAAACTTTGTAACCTATCGAGGTTTATAGTTTTCAAATTACAAAAAAAGAATGAAATTTTGTAACCAAAAATTTTGTGGAAGGCAGTAATTTCAAATAAAAAAAATGAGCGAAGTTTTTTATCCACTTACCTTCACACCCATTTTAAAAGATAGAATTTGGGGCGGTAAAAAATTACAAACTGATTTTAACAAAAATATCGAATCCCCCACTACTGGCGAAAGTTGGGAAATTTCTGGCGTTGAGAATAGTGTTAGCGAAGTAATGAACGGTCAGTTTCAAGGAAAATCTTTTAATTGGTTACTAAAAGAATTTCCAAAAGAAATTTTGGGCAACCGTATTTTTGAGAAATTTGGAACAACTTTTCCATTATTATTTAAATTCATTGATGCTCGCGAAGATCTGTCAATTCAGGTGCATCCCAATGACGAACTAGCCAAAAAACGCCATAATTCTTTTGGTAAAACCGAAATGTGGTACGTCATGCAAGCCGATGAAAATGCAAGGATTGTGGTAGGTTTCAAAAAAAATTCGGACCAACAAGAATATTTGCAAGCGCTTAAAAACAAAAATTTATTATCCATTTTAAAAGAAGTTCCGGTTAAAAAAGGCGATGTTTTTTTCTTAGAAACAGGAACCGTTCACGCTATTGGCGCCGGAATTGTTATTGCCGAAATTCAACAAACAAGCGATATTACTTACAGAATTTATGATTGGGATCGAGTTGATGCGCAAGGAAATTCCCGTGAACTACACACTGAAGAAGCGCTTGACGCAATAAATTATAACTCAACGGATGCTCAAAAACAATATGCCAAAACTGTAAACGAAGCAAACCAACTGGTGCATTGCGAATATTTTATAACCAACTATTTACCTATTGATAAAACAATAGAAGTTAACATTACTAACGATTGTTTCCGGGTGTACATGTGCATGGAAGGAATTTTTGAAATCGTTACCGGAAATGAAACTTATTCCTACAAAAAAGGCGATACTGTATTAATTCCCGCAGCTTTATCGCAGTTTAAATTAAGTGGAAAAGCGACGCTTTTAGAAATTTACATTTAAAAACTACATTAATAAAAGATATTGCGTAATTTTGCACGCAAATTAAATGATATAAAAATGGCAAACGTTAAGAATTTAAAGAAAGACATCAACTACGTTTTAGGAGATATTATTGAAGCGGTTTACATCTGGGAAATGTCAACTACCGGAAAACCAACTGAAGCTTCTGAGGCTTTGATTGATGAAGCAATCGTTACTTTCGATAATTTAATCGGAAAAGTAAACGCTAAAAATGTTGAAAACAAAAAAGCACATTTTAAGCAAATTCACAAAGATTTAGAAACGGCTGCAACTCAATTGGTTACTAAAATCAATGCATTGTAAGAAAAAAAAATCATAAAAAAGTGCGATTTTTTTTTGGAAAAATAAATTTCAGAATTATATTTGCACCCGAATTGAGATGCCGGTGTAGCTCAGCTGGCTAGAGCAGCTGATTTGTAATCAGCAGGTCGTGGGTTCGAGTCCCTCTATCGGCTCAATCAAAAAAACCATCACAACGTGATGGTTTTTTGTTTTTACTCGTCTTAAAAAAAAATCGGCTGGAGAAATTTCCAGCCGATTTTTTTTATTGCTCTGATTTTTTTCTTTCGGCTATAAAATCCGATAACATCTTGCCATATTTAGACTTCGCCACTTTAGGTGTCAATGAATTATTGATGGTGTCGAGATATTTTATATTAGCATCATAAATTTCTGATAAAGCTACATAAGGTGCAATTTCGTGCTGTTTATTGTTGATGGCAAAATTAATGGCAAATAAATATTTACGCTTCACTAAGTCATTATTTTTTTGGTCAAGGTCAGAGGGTGCTTGGCGATTAAACTGAAAAGCACGCAACTTTTTTTCGGTTAATTCTAATTGCGAATTTTTAAAGCGAGACATCATTTTTTGATAATCTTCATATAATTTTTGATTTTCTGAGCCAGTAAATTTTGCGGAAGCAAAAAAACTTGCCAGCTTGGTATTCAAAGTCATTTTTCCGGGTTCGGCAAAAAACATTAAATTGTTGTCGATACTGTTAGTTTCCCCACGATCCAAGAATAAATAGAGCATTTGTGGTTCGTCAATTTGAAAATTGGTTTGGAAATTTTCATCACCATTAAAAATAACCGAATCTATTACTACAAACGCTGTGTCTTTAATTTGTTGGATATATAATTTTCCTTGTTTCAACCCTTGTATTTTCCCCGAAAAATCTAAGTTTCCTTGCTTTTCTTTTTCTCCGGAACAACTCAACAAGGCGAGTGCCACAACGACTGTCAATATTTTTTTCATAAAAATGATGCTGATTTTTTTTTTGTGATGCAAAATAACGAAAAAGTTTTTAGTTTACAGGAGCTTCCTAAAAATTACAAACTTTTAAGTTAATTTTTCAGCCAAGCGTTTTTTAATTCTTTTTTTGAATCGTCTGTAGCTCTCCAGCCCTCTGAAAATTCAGTTGGTGCTTTATAATTGCCTTTTAGTTCTATCTCTTTTCCATCGCGTTTTACTTTCATTGTAATAGTATCTCCGTTTTTCCAAGTTTGGCTTTCCATTAGCAAATCATAGATATTTTCGAGATTGTATTTTATACCGTTGAGTTC
The DNA here is from genome assembly GCF_009915155.1 of Flavobacterium ichthyis. Taxonomy (GTDB): domain Bacteria; phylum Bacteroidota; class Bacteroidia; order Flavobacteriales; family Flavobacteriaceae; genus Flavobacterium; species Flavobacterium ichthyis. The sequence continues at coordinate 168,505 of NZ_JAABLM010000006.1, forward strand.
AGTAATAATGTCATTTCCTTTGGCATTTAAACTTTTGAAAAACTCTTGATTTTCAGAGCTTTCGAGTACGAATATTTCTTTAGTTGCCGGATTTACATTTACTGTTGGCAGTTGGTTTTTAATGAAAACATTTCCCGGAACTTCAATTTGTGCTTTACGAACGCCCATTTTTTCAAAATACTGTGCATAATTAATTGGAGTTGGACCTGCCACGTGAATGTCTAAAAATTCACGAATATTTGCAGCGGTCAACTGCTCAATTTTTTTAAAAAGTTCGTCATCGTTAAAGGCTTTTTGCGTGCCATATTCGTTTGAAAGCTGCTGCATAAGATCTAGAAGTCCTTTATCGCCATTAGTGTTTTCTCTAATTTGAATATCCAAACACATCGCAATTAATGCGCCTTTTTCATAAACATTTAGATATTGGTCTTTGTAAGGTTTTTTTAAAACTTCGGCACTCATCTTGGTAAACGGCATGGTGTCGTCCATTTTCGAAGCATTTACAATTTTTCCTGCCATTCGGTTATAAAAATCGTCTTCGGAAATTAAACCTTGATTGACTTGAAATAAGTTTGCAAAATATTCCGTGACACCTTCGTACATCCATAAATGTTTAGACATTTTAGGATTGTTATAATCAAAGTTTTTAATCTCTTTAGAATGAATGGTCAACGGTGTTAAAATGTGGAAAAATTCATGCGAAACAATGTCCTTCAATTGTTCATTTAATTGTTCCAAAGGCAAGGCTTCGGGCATGACAACTGTAGTAGCGGTTGGATGTTCTAAAGCTCCAAAGCCTTGAGCATCATTACGGTTCACGTCTGACAAGTAAATTAAAACGCTATATTTTTGGGTTGAATTTATCTTCCCCAGAAAATTTTTCTGAGCGTTCATCATTTTTTCTAAATCAGGAGATACTTGGGCTGCCGAAACGACCGCGTTTGGCGAATAAACCGCAACTAAAATCTCCATTTCTTGAACCGAAAATATTTTGTAATCCGGCTTGGCATACATTATTGGATTTTCAACTAATTGAGAATAATTTTCGGTTAAAAAAACATCTATATTATCACTTTTATCCGTATCCGTTAATGAAGTTGCGCCCCAAATTTCAGCCGGATGCAAAACTGTTACTTCGTACGGATTAGTCATAAAATCCTTAATATATCCTACAAAGGCGTGAGTATTGATGACAAAATTTTTGCCTTCATCAATATTGGTTCCTGCAGGCGAAAAAATGCTATGGTTTTCCTCATTTTCAAATGTGTCGTTGACCCAATAGGTTATTTTGGCAATTTTATTTGCGTCCGAAATATTCCAGGAATTGTCATCAAACTTGGCAATTTTTAAGGCTTTTCCTTGGCTGTCAAATGCTTTAAAGTTATCGATATACTTTCCGTAATCATCTTCAGAATAGGTTCCGGGAACGGTTTTAGGGATATAAAAAGTAATTTCTTTTGATTTTATCGCCGGCGGAACGATAGAAACCATCACTTTGTCATCTTTTACCACATTTAAATCGATTGTCACTTTCACAGTCGAATTATTTTGGGCGTAACCAAAATTCACCAAAAAAGTGATTGTTAAAAGGTTCAAAATATTTTTCATTGTAAATTTTTCCTGATTAGATTTAACTTCAAAGTTAATGTTACAGTTTTTAAATTTTTTTAACGAAGTTAGCAACACTTTCAATCAATTGAGGCATTACAGGCAGATCTCCGTTAGCGTACGAAGCCATATTTTCTTCCTCACCATTCTTAATTTCTTTTAAAACATGATTCATGTTTTCGATAATTACTAGTTCTGATTGGGGTGTTGCTTGATGCAAAAGTTTTGCATCAGTTTCGGGGATTTGCATGTCTTTGGTGCCGTTAATGATTAAAATGGGGATTTTTAATTGTTCAATTTCTTTTTGGGGATCGTGTAGTAATAAAGATCTCATATAATTTTGAACACTTGGTCTAAAAATAGATGCTAGAATTGGATTTACTTTTTCAATTGGTTTTCCTTCCTTAAGTAATTGTAAATTTTTGGCTGTTTCGGCTTTTAAAGCAGGCATTCTGTTACCAATTTGTTCTACTAAAATTTTATCTAAAGTTCTTCCAGCTCCCGCAATTGAAACAAATCCATCTACTGAATTTTTCGCAGCATTCATCCCAATCAAACTGCCTTCGCTGTGGCCTGCCAAAATTATTTTTTTAAATTTTTTTGTTTTTTCAAAATGCGAAATAATTCTTTCAACATCAACAATCATCGAATCCAGCGTCAATTCGCCTTCCGAGAAATTACCATTTTTCATCTCGGCAATGATGCGTTTATCAAAGGTAAAAACGGAAATATTTTGCTTTGCTAATCCTTCGGCTAAAAGTTTTAAAGAGTTATTTTTTACGCCAATTTGGTTTCCGTTTCGATCAGTTGGTCCGGATCCGGCAATTACAATGACTAAATTTTTGCCGTCTTTTTCCGGTAGATACAAGCTTCCGTTTAATATAGGATTTACCGAAATTTCTGTTACTGAGAATTTTTCTTGAGCCGAAACTTTCGTCAAGACTATAATTAAGATAAAAAGCAGGAAGATTTTTTTTGTCATAATTTATATAAAAAAAAACTCCGCGAAGGGAGTTTCAAGGTTAATCAAATTTATTTTTGATGTAATATTTGCCATCGAGATCATCGTCAAAATCATCAATTTTAGGTGGTTTTGGCTTTGGTTTTGCAGCCATAGCTTTCTTTTTCCACAACTCATATTTATCTGCCGGAAGTCTTTTTTTCATCAAATCATTCACTTCCTGTTCAGAACAACCCAATTCTTTTTTAATAATTTCGTAAGGGTTTCGTTCTTCTAATGCTAATGTATATAGCTTTTCGAGTTCGTCGCGATTCAGTTCTACGCGTTTGCTTTTTTTCATCACTTGAAAATTAATCCTAGAGAAATAAATTTTATTTTAAAAGTTGACTCAATATTAATAAAAAAATCGATTACTTTTTAAAAAGGGCTTCATTTTTCATTCAATTTTTTTTCTGGTGAGCAAGATTTCCAAAAGGGAATATTGATTAAACTTGACAATTGATTGTGTTCTTCAGGGTTCATGTGTGTATCAACGCCATAGATGATTTTACTTTTTTCCAAAGTTAAAAACGTACCAAACATTCTGTCCCAAATAGAAAAAATATTGCCGTAATTACTATCAGTATAAGGTAATTGATAGTGATGATGTACTTTGTGCATATTTGGTGAAACAATAAAAAAACTAATAAACTTGTCTAACTTTTGCGGAAGCGAGAGATTAGCATGATTGAATTGTGAAAATATAACGGACATTGATTGGTATAAAAAAACAAGCCACATTGGTGAACCGGAAATTAATACGGCTAGAACCGTAAAAATAAATCGAATGATGCTTTCTCCAGGATGATGACGATTTGCCGAAGTGGTATCAATCCACGTATCAGTATGATGAATGAGGTGGAAACGCCAGAGAAATTTAGTTTTATGTTGTACTAAATGTGCTAAATAGGCTCCAATTAAATCTAAAATCAATAATCCGATTAAGGCAAAAAGCCAAAGCGGAATTTGGGGCAACCATTGCAATACGCCAAATTTTTTGGCAACGGCCCAGTCTGCTGATAACAGCAATAAAAATGCAAGGACGAAATTGACGATGATTGTGGTGATTGTAAAAAAAATGTTGATTCCGGCATGATTCCATTTTTTATAATCAAAATGAAAAAGTGGAAAAGTGTTTTCGATTAACCAAAAAACGGCAATTCCACCAACTAAAATTAAGGCTCTGTGAGTGGAAGGAATCGTGGAAAAATAATTTACAATTTCGTCCATAATCAACGATTTTTTTTAAAAATAAACGGTGAAAGTGGTGCCTTTTCCTGCTTTACTTTCTACCGAAATTTTTCCTTTTAAACTTTCAATTTGTGCTTTGGTCATAAACAATCCTACACCTTTTGCATCAGGATGGTTGTGGAAAATTTGGTGCATTCCAAATATTTTATCGCCGTATTTTTCTAAATCAATTCCTAAACCGTTGTCTTGTATTTTCAGGCAATAACTATTTTCGGTTTTGTGAGTACTGATAGAAATTTCTGGAATTCTATCCGCACTTTTATACTTAATTGCGTTGCTGATTAAATTGTGAAAAATGCTTTCCAGATAAATTCTCGAATACACAATTTCGGGAACATCATTAAAATTTACGATAAATTTCGCTCCGCTTTGCAATATAATTCCTTGCAAGGTTTCAATTGTTTTAGTATAAATTTCCTGAAAAGATAATAATTCTTTTTCAATTTTTTTATTTTTTTTGATGTGTAAAACTTCCATCAATTGGTTAAGGGATTCGTTAAGATTTTCGGCTACTTTTTTAAGCAATTGAAAAACTGTTTGAAATTCTTCTACATTGCTTTTCTCGTCTAAAGTGGAAATTAATGCGGTAATATTAGCTGCCGGAGCTCTTAAGTTATGAGAAGTAATATTGGCAAAATCATTTAACTGCAGGTTTTGATAACTTAACTCGTCTAAAAGATTTTTTTGAATTTCTTTTTCACGTACCAAAAGTGTAGCGTTTTGCCTGATTTTATAGTAAGAAAAACCTAATAATAAGAAGCTAATTCCTGAAAACCAGAAGAAATTATTATTCCTCGCCTGAACGTTTTCTTCTGTTTCCCGAAGTGCTTGTTCTAGGGTTGACAATGCTTCTTGCTGATAATTTTCGATGGAAATCCTTATGGAATCCATTAATGCTCTACCACGACCTTTTTGTACTAAAGAAATAGCTTCTGTCATGCCTTTTTCTTTCCGGGTTTTAATCATTAATGAACTAAAATTGGCTTTGTTTTGGATTAAAACTTCAATAGAGTCTAACTTTTCAAGTTTAGAAGCATCGGTTTCATTCATGGATTTTAAAGAATCAATCCAGGTTTTTAGCTCAATTCGTCCGTTATCGTAAACTTCTAAATAATTATCTTCACCAGTAATGGTAAAACCTCTCGAACCCGTTTCGATATCTATGGTACTCGAGAGCATTTTTTCTAAAGTAGCATTGATATTACTTGTTCGGTTTACCAGTAACCGGTTTTGTTTCACCATTTCGGCTCTGTTGTAAATGGAATATCCGAGAATTGCAAATACAAATAAAATGGTGATAAAAGTAATGTCAATAATAGATTTTAAAGACAAATTTTTCATCGGTGGTATTTTTGAGTTTTTGAAAACGATGCAAATGTGCAATTAATTTTCAATTAATACGTAGAAACATTTAGAGCAGATTGATTATGAAATTTTTCAATTTTTTTTGACGCGAACGTTCATAATGACAATGGCAAGAATAATCAAGATAATGCCAATCCATTGTACAAATAAAACTTGTTCATGCAATAAAAAATACGCCATCAATACTGAAACAGGTAATTCTAATGACGAAACGATACTTCCTAATCCAATTCCGGTAAGTGGAAAACCTGCATTGAGAAGCATTGGTGGGATAATCGTACCAAAAAGCGATAATATGATTCCCCATTTGAGAAATATTTTAAAATTATAATCTTGGGCTGTTGCAAAAACGCCAATCGCTTCGGCGAAAGCCGGAAAATAATTAGGAATAATTTGCGAAATCATGGCAAAAATAAAAACTACAATTCCGCCGCCTAACAACATATACAAACTTCTTTGAGCCGAAGAAATTTCAGTAGCCACGCGGTTAGCGGTAAACATTGTGGTGGTAAATGATGCTGCTGCTAACATTCCAAAAAATAAACCAAGCGGATTTAAACTAATGTTTGAGTTGATTAAATTAGTAGCCAAAGCGGTTCCAATAAGTACAATCATCACTGAAATAATTTTGATGGTTGAAGGAATTTTTTTCTCCAAAAACCATTCGAGCAAAACACCCATCCAAACCGTTTGCATCAATAAAACAATGGCAATCGAAACCGGAATGTCAAATTTTACAGCCAAATAATAAAAAACGCTTGTTAAACCTGTTGAAGAACCGGCAAGCATTAATTGTGAAATATTTTTTCGGCTGGCTTTTATCACTTCGCCTTTATTTTTATTGTGTTGGTAAGCATTGATCATCAAGATTCCGATGATTCCAAAAATAAATTGTGAAGTCGTTACTTCGGCAGTGGTGTAACCTTCGCCATATGCCATTTTTACAAACGTGGCCAACATCCCGTAACTTGTGGCGCCAAGTCCCACTAAAAAAACGCCTTTGAGTATATTATTTTGTGTCATATTTATCTTCCTGAAATTAAAAAAGCGGGCAAAGATAGGGCTAAAATTATTGGATTACGAAGAATTAGCAATTGGATTTCATTTTGAAGTGTAGGATTTTTTTTCAAAGCATATAATTTTTTTACAACTTAAAAGTTATGCAATTATAAAACCGTCAAATTTTAATGAAAAAATTGTTACTTTTTTTTGTTTTGCAAATAATAGGTTGTGGAAACAGCACGGAAATCAAGGTCGAAAACAAGCGTGATTACAGTAACTTTCACTCCGAAGCGTTCCGTTTTTGTGAAACAAATGATTACGAAACTTCGTATTATTTTTTAGTCGATTTGTCGCAACATTCTGGAACCAATCGTTTTTTTGTGTATGATTTTAAACAGAAAAAGATTATTTTAAAAAATTTGGTAACACATGGAAGTTGCGATGTTTTTGAAGTCAATCAAAATAGCGAAGAAGTAGCAAAGTTTAGTAATAAAAATGACAGTCACTGCTCGTCTTTAGGCAAATATAAAATTGGTAAACGCGATTATAGTTCGTGGGGAATTAATGTCAAGTATTGGTTACACGGCTTGGAAAATTCTAACGCTAATGCCGTGAAAAGAGTGGTGGTTTTGCATAGTTGGGATGCAGTTGCTAACCAAGAAATTTTTCCGAAATATTCACCCAACAGTTGGGGTTGTCCGGCAGTTTCTAATCCATTTATGCGGGTTTTAGATGTTAAATTACAAGCTGCTGAAAAACCGGTATTGCTTTGGATTATTGAATAAAAAAACCTGCAAGAATCAATTTGCAGGTTTTGAAATTTTTTGAATATTTTTATTTAATCAACTCAAAACTACGTTTTACAAAAGCGGTTAATTCTTCGCCTTTCAATAAATTTTGCGATAATTTTGCCAAGTCAAGTGCTTGTTTTACCAAGGCTTCTTGGTGTGTTTTATCGGTTGAATTTAAAATATTTGAAGCCAATTCGTGGTTGGTATTCACTACCAAATTATACATTTCCGGCATATTTCCCATGCCAAACATTCCGCCACCACCTGTTTGGCTCATTTCTTTCATTCTGCGTAAAAATTCTGGTTGGGTAATGGTAAACGGAGCGGATTGACTGTCTAACGCTTCCAGTTGAACAGAATATTTTTGATCCGAAATCACTGATTCTAACTCGGTTTTTAATTTTTCTTTCTCGTCGTCAGACAATTTTGAAATCGTTTCTTCTTCTTTTTTAATCAAATTGTTGATATGGTCAGAATCCACTCGAGTAAAGGTCACATTTTCATTATCTTGCTCTAATTTTTGAATCAAATGCGATATAATTGGCGAATCTAATAACAATACTTCGTAACCTTTAGTTTTTGCTTCTTCAATATAACTGTGTTGCGTTTCTTTGTTCGACGCATAAAGCAATACTAATTTTCCATTTTTATCAGTTTGATTGTCTTTGGTTTTTTCTTTTAATTCTTCTAAAGTGAAAAATTTTCCGTCAACCGTTGGATATAATGCAAATGCTCCCGCTTTTTCGTAGAATTTTGGTTCCGAAAGCATTCCATATTCCAGAACAATTTTGATATCGTTCCATTTTTGTTCAAAATCTTCACGGTTTTCGGTAAACAAAGATTTCAATTTATCGGCCACTTTTCTGGTGATGTAATTTGAAATTTTCTTCACGGCACCATCAGCTTGGAGGTAGGAACGCGACACATTCAACGGAATATCCGGCGAATCAATCACCCCTTTCAACATTGTCAAAAATTCCGGAACAATACCTTCCACGTTGTCTGTTACAAAAACTTGATTTTGGTACAGCTGGATTTTATCTTTTTGAATTTGTAGGTCTTGCGACATTTTTGGGAAATACAAAATTCCTGTCAAGTTGAACGGATAATCGACATTCAAGTGAATGTTGAAAAGTGGTTCTTCAAATTGCATTGGGTACAATTCTCGGTAGAAATTTTTATAATCCTCCTCGTTCAAGTCGCTTGGTTGCTTTGTCCAAGCTGGATTTGGATTGTTTACAATGTTGTCAACTTCTACAGTTTCCGCCACATAATCTTCCGTTGCATTTTCTGGTTTTGGAAGCGTTTGGGTTTTGGTTCCAAATTTAATTGGAATAGGCATGAACTTATTGTATTTTTCAAGAAGTCCGGCAATTTTATTCTCTTCCAAAAATTCTAAAGAATCTTCGGCGATGTGCAAAATGATTTCAGTTCCGCGGGTCGTTTTATCCGATTTTTCAAGAGTAAATTCTGGACTTCCGTCACAAATCCAGTGAGCAGCTGGTTCATCTTTAAAAGATTTGGTAATAATTTCCACTTTTTCTGCTACCATGAAAGCGGAATAAAACCCAAGACCGAAATGACCAATAATTCCTGAATCTTTGGCAGAATCTTTATACTTTTCAAGAAATTCTTCTGCACCAGAAAAAGCCACTTGGTTGATGTATTTTTCAACTTCTTCCGCTGTCATTCCTAAACCTTGGTCAATGATGTGTAATTTTTTGGCTTCCTTATCAATTTTAACTTCGATAATAGGGTTGCCATATTCTACTTTAGCTTCGCCAATGTTAGTTAAATGTTTTAATTTTAAAGTTGCATCAGTAGCGTTTGAAACCAATTCTCTCAAGAAAATTTCATGATCGCTGTACAAAAACTTTTTAATGAGTGGAAAAATATTTTCCACCGAAACATTGATTTTTCCAGTAGCCATATCGTAATTTTTTTAAAATTTATGTTGAATGTTGGTTTCAATTAGTCAAACAAAGTACCAAAATTTAAAAAATGACAAATTGTCATAATTGTTAATTTTAAGATAATATCCGGTTCGTTTTTAACAAAAAATCATCGATTGGAGTATATTTGTATTAAAAACATCAAATAAAATTTTAACCTATGAAAAAATTAATCTTAGTAAGTGCCTTTGCCGCTTTGTTTTTTTCTTGTAAATCAACAAGTGTCACTAACACTAAAGTTGACAACAAAACCGAAAGAATTATGAAAGGAAACTGGATTATTAGTTCAGTTAATTATCCTGGGTCTGAGTACATTAAAGTAAATTCATTTCAACTTGCCGATTCTGAATGTTTTGAAGGAAGTACGTGGAAATTTGTTTCGAATAACAATAAAGGAGAAATGGCTTTGACTAAAGCAGGATGTCCGGCATTTAGCTCGCCAATTACTTGGTTTGTAAATAAAGAAGGGCAATTTGTACTTAAAGTTTTAGACGCTGGATTGAAAGCTAAAAAAGTACGTGACGGTTACATTTTAAATGTTGCCAACGCAAGCGAAAATTCATTCCAGCTTGTTGATAGAATTGACGTTGGTGGAAAAATGACCGACGTTATCTACCAATTTACTAAAGTAAACTAATCCATATAACTTAAATAAATACACAGAAAAAAAATGAAAAAATTAGCAATATTCGCGGTGGCTGGAATCTTTGGAATTTCTAGCTTTTTTACAAGTTGTGAAGCCGTTAAAAATACTAACAATACGCAACGAGGAGCCGCAATTGGAACGGCAGCTGGAGCTGTAATTGGAGGAGTTTTGGGGAATAATTTAGGAAAAGGAGGAAACACAGCACTTGGAGCCGTTTTAGGAGGTGTTGTGGGAGGTGTTGCCGGTGGCGTTATAGGTAACAAAATGGACAAACAAGCTAGAGAAATTGACAATGCTGTTCCTGGAGCTGAAGTAGAAAGAGTAGGAGAAGGTATTAAATTAACTTTAAAAGAGAATGCGGTTCGTTTTGATACTAATAAATCTACTTTGACTGCTGCGGCAAAAGCAAATTTAGATAAATTGGTAACTGTTTTCAATTCTTATCCAGATACTGATATTGTTATTTACGGATATACTGATAGTACAGGTCCTGCAGATTATAATTTAACTTTATCGGACCAACGTGCTGATGCCGTAAAAAATTATTTAATTAGTAAAGGTTTGGTAGCATCGCGTTTTAAAACAACGGGAATGGGAATTGCCGACCCTATAGCAAGTAACGATACTGTTGAGGGAAGAGCTCAAAACAGAAGAGTTGAATTTGCAATTACCGCTAATGAAAAAATGGTTGAGGACGCTCAAAAAGAAGCGAGCAAAAATTAACATATTTACGTGATATGACGTAATTCTTGTACAAAATTTTAGGCATCTAAAAGGTGCTAAAAAGAAGAGCCCGATAATGAATCGGGCTCTTTTTTTTATCGATAATGCTTTCCAGTTTTATTTTAGTTACTATATAAAAATTGATTTTATGAAGATTAAACATTTTACGAATATATTGCAGTATATCTTTATTATAAGTTTTCTTATTTAAAACAAGCTTTTATGATTGTATAGGATAATTTGGATATTCTATTGAGATAATGATCCCTGTTAGCTATTTTTTCAATAAATAAAAATACCTCAAAAAGCTAATTGCTCTTTGAGGTATGTTCTTGGAATTTGTTCTTGGAATAAATTTTATTCTGCTGATTAAATATTAAAATTTATAACCGATACCAATTTGAAAAACCGAGTTTCTCGCATCTCTATTTTCGATGATGTCAGTTAAACCGTAAATGTATCTTCCCGTTGCGAAAAGTCCCATGTCAGTTTGAAAAGTCAAACCTCCAGCAATTCCTAGTTCAAAATCTTTGGCTTCGTCTAAGTCTAAATCGCCTCCGTCAGCATTGGCGTCAGCGTCAATTTCTTCATTTACTTTAAATGAAAATTGTGGTCCTACTTCAAAGCTTAAATTTCTGGTAGCGTATAATTTTGCTAAAACCGGAACATTAATATAATCCAATTGGTATTCCACTTTTCCTTCGCCACCAAAGATTTCGCCGTCAATGTCTGACTCAAATCCTTGACCAGAATACAATGCTTCCACTTGAATAGAAAAAATGTCTGCCACAGGAAATTCTCCCAATACACCTACGTGAAAACTGGTACGAGAATCGGGACTGTCGAAATCGTCTCCTCCAGCAATCGTTGCAAAGTTAACACCACCTTTTACACCAAAACTTGCTGTTCGAGTAGTACCATCGTTCATTTGAGCGTTTGCACCAAAAGATAATGCTAACAACATTGCACTTCCAAAAATTTTTGTAATTCGTTTCATAACATTTAATTAATTAGGGTTTGTATTCCAAAATTAATTATGAAAAATAGCGTAAACTCTAAAAAAAATGCCAATTCACAGTCCGTTAACGCTCAAAATAGCCGGAATAGTATTATAATGTAAATGCTAAATTATGATTGTATAAACTTTGGTTGATAAATGGCTTCAAAATGTTAAAATAATTTTAAAATTTAAAACCAGTTCCAAGCTGAATTACGGTGTTTTTAGTTTTTGCATCTACAATATTTTCGGTGAATGCTTGGTTAAATCGTATGGTCATTAATAATCCTGACTCAAATCTGAAGGATAAACCTGTAGCAATTCCGGCGTCTAGTTTTCTTGTTTTTCCCAAAATCTCTTCACTTAATTCAGGAGCATCACTTCTGTCCGATAAAATGTTGAAACTAATTTGAGGTCCAATTTCAAATGAAAAGTCTTTAATAAAATAGTATTTAATTAAAATGGGCAAGTTTAAATAATTTAATTTTTGGTAATATTGATTTCGCAAAGGTTCGTCACCAATATTTTGATAAAATCCTTGCTGTGAATACAATATTTCTGGTTGAAGTGAAACAGAATTGGTAAGCGGCAATTCAACGCCACCGCCTACGTAAAAACTAGTTCTTGCATCAGGGTTTTTTGATAAATGACCTTTTGTTGCAGCGGCATAATTCAACCCTAGTTTTGCAAAATAGCCCGCTTGTGTCAGTTGGATAATGGAATCTGTTTCTTTTTCCTGACCGAGGACACCGGAAAATATACAATTCATCCAAATAAGCACAACTAAATTTCTCATTTTGTATTTTTGTATCATACCTGAATTTATTTCATTTATAGCAAATTTTCACTACACTTAACAAAACATTGATAAATGCAGTTCTGGAATTCATATATTAAAAGTTTTAGCGATTATCTTAAAATAGAGCGTGGGCTTTCGGCTAACACTATTTCAAACTATGTTTTGGATGTAGAAAAATTAGTGCATTTTTTAGAAGAAAAAAATATTCAAACTAAGCCTGTTGATATTAACGAAGAAGAAATACAGCAATTTATTTACGAAATCTCAAAATATGTGAATGCCGCATCTCAAGCCAGAATTATTTCGGGATTACGCAGTTTTTTTAGTTATTTGATTTTTGAAGATTACCGAAAAACTGACCCCATGGAATTGATAGAAGTACCAAAAATAGGCAGGAAACTTCCCGATACACTTTCTGTAGAAGAAATAGATCAAATAATTACGTCTATTGATTTGTCTAGCAAGGAAGGCGAAAGAAATCGTGCAATGCTTGAAACATTGTATGGTTGTGGATTACGGGTGTCTGAATTAATTTCCCTTAAAATTTCAGACCTTTTTTTTGACGAAGGTTTTATCAAAATTACTGGAAAAGGGAATAAACAGCGATTTGTTCCGATTAGTAATCATACTCAAAAATACATCAACATTTACCTAAAAACCGTTCGCCCGAATCAGTCAATTTCCAAAAAATTTGAGGATATTTTATTTCTCAATCGACGCGGAAATCAATTAACTCGAGCCATGATTTTTACGATTATAAAAAATTTAGCAACCCAAATTAATTTAAGAAAAACAATAAGCCCTCATACATTTAGGCACTCATTTGCTACTCATTTACTGGAAAACGGAGCTGATTTAAGGTCTATACAGCTCATGTTAGGTCATGAATCTATCACCACTACCGAAATTTATGTTCATCTTGATAAAAGACATCTCGCTACGGTTGTTGAAGCATTTCATCCACGAAAATAGGTTTTTTAACGATTTTATTACAAGGTACCTGATTTCTAAAGTTCTGGAAGCTACTTTTGCATTACCAAAAATCTCAAACTAAACCCTAAAATGCCTTTCGGAAATCCTTTGGATCCTGATAATGCTGTTACTATAAGCAAGTTTTACGAAAAAATTTTGAGAGAAGTTCCGGATTTAATTTTTCAATTAAAAATTTTTCCAGATAATACTTTTCAAACAAATTTTATCAGTAAATCTTCAACGGAGATATATGGCTTCAATTCCGAAATTTTATTGAAAGATGCCGGAATCATCTTAAAAAAACGTATCCACCCAGAAGATTTAACCGGATTTATCAAGTCTATATTGACAGCAAGAGATCAAGTTTGTCAATGGTATATGGAACATCGGGTTTTACATCCCGAAAAAGGGTTGCTTTGGTTAAAAGGAACTGCAAATCCCGAAAAACATGAAGATGGAAGTGTCATTTTTTACGGTCGTGTTTCGGATATTACCACGAAAAAAGAGGACGAATTACGCTTAAAAATTTCCGAAAAACGCTTTGAATTTGCACTTGAAGCCTCTTTTGGAGGAGTTTGGGATTGGGATATTAATAATGACGAAGTTTTTTATTCCAATCAATCGTTAAAAATTTTAGAAGTTGACAATCAAGATATTAGTGATTTAGGCAGTTGCTTAAATAGAGTTCATCCAGATGATAGAGAACAATATTTAGCTGATATAAACAATCATCTTGACGGAAAAACGCCATTTTACGAAAATTTTCATCGGGTAAAACTTCCTAATAAAGCCTATAAATGGATTTTAGATCGTGGACAAATCACTGAGCGAAACAAAAATGGTTCACCATCTAGAATCATTGGAACACATACTGACATTGAAAGTCAAAAACAGCGAGAGGAAGAACTCATTTCCACTTTAAATTTATTGACTGAACAAAACAATAGGTTGCTAAATTTTGCTCACATCGTTTCGCACAATCTGCGTTCACATGCCGGAAATTTAACCATGCTGCTTACACTTGCCGAAGATGAAATTAATTGTTCTAATCAAGCAGACGAGACTTTTAACCATATTAAGAACGTATCGAGGGAATTAAATAATACAATCAATCATTTAAGCGAATTGGCCAATGTTCATACAATTCCTAATATCGTAAAATCAGATTTGAATTTACGCCAATTTTTGCAACGGGTTTTGACAATTGTACGGGAAGATCTTCAAGCATCTAAAATGAAGGTTGTTAATAAAATACCAGAAGATTTTATTGTAAAATTTAATGGCGCTTATCTTGAAAGCATTTTGTTAAACCTTACCACTAATGCAATTAAATATCTAAATCCCGAAAGTAAACCTGAAATTCAGTATGAAGCTGGATTAGAAGGGAATAAAAAAGTGTTATCCATAACAGACAATGGTTTAGGAATTGACTTATCATTATATGGTGAAGCACTTTTCAAAATGCATGAAACATTTCACCAGCATCCTGACTCGCGAGGTGTAGGTTTATACATTACAAAAAGTCAAGTGGAAGCAATGGGTGGCGAGATAAAAGTAAGTAGTGAAGTAGGAAAAGGTACAACCTTTAAAATATATTTTAATGAAAAAGTTTAACGATGTAATTGTGGTAGATGATGACAAAATTTACCATTTTATCTTAAAGAAATTATTAAAGAAGTCAAATATTGAAGTAACTCCGCATTTTTTTGAAAATGGACGTGATGCTATTGAAGGATTGAAAGGTAAAGAAAAATCAATAGAAAACTTACCGGATTTAATCTTGCTTGACATTAATATGCCGGTAATGGATGGATGGCAATTTTTAGAAGAATATAAAAAAATTAAAAGCACGCTTTCTCAAGAATCTGTGATTTATTTAATAAGTTCTTCCAATAATCCTGTTGATATAGACAAGGCAAAAAATTTTCCCGACGAAGTAAGGGATTATTTTATAAAGCCCGTTTGTTTAGAAGATTTATGTAGAATTTTTCTTAACTAAACAACGAAAAAAACCTCCAAACGGAGGTTTTTTTAGCATTCTATTTTTTATTTTGCAATATTCACAGCTCGAGTTTCTCGTATTACTGTAATTTTTACTTGTCCAGGATAAGTCATTTCGGTTTGGATTTTTTGAGAAATTTCGAATGACAAACTCGACGCATGATCGTCCGAAACTTTTTCGCTTTCTACAATCACACGCAACTCTCTTCCAGCTTGAATGGCATATGCGCTTTTAACACCTTGAAATCCGTAAGCAATATTTTCTAAATCTTTTAAACGTTGGATATAAGAATCTAACACTTGACGTCTTGCTCCAGGTCTTGCTCCCGAAATAGCATCACAAACTTGAACGATTGGTGACAACATAGATTTCATTTCAATCTCGTCATGATGCGCTCCAATTGCGTTGCAAACTTCTTCTTTTTCACCATATTTTTCAGCCCATTGCATTCCTAATAGTGCGTGAGGCAAATCACTTTCGGTATCTGGTACTTTACCTATATCGTGCAATAATCCAGCACGTTTGGCCAATTTTACATTCAAGCCTAATTCAGCCGCCATGATTCCACAAAGTTTAGAAACTTCTCGTGAGTGTTGTAATAAATTTTGACCATAAGATGAACGGTACTTCATTCGTCCTACGATTTTAATTAATTCCGGATGTAAACCGTGAATTCCTAAATCAATTACTGTACGTTTACCCACTTCAATAATTTCATCATCAATTTGTTTGGTTGTTTTGGCTACCACTTCTTCAATTCTTGCCGGGTGGATACGTCCGTCAGTTACTAATTTGTGTAAGGCTAAACGGGCAATTTCTCTTCTAACTGGGTCAAAGCAAGAAAGGATAATCGCTTCAGGAGTATCGTCAACGATGATTTCAACACCAGTTGCCGCTTCCAAAGCACGAATGTTTCGTCCTTCACGACCAATAATTCTACCTTTTACATCGTCAGATTCTATATTGAAAACCGAAACGCAATTTTCCACCGCTTCTTCAGTTCCAACGCGTTGAATGGTATTGATAATAATTTTTTTCGCCTCTTGTTGCGCTGTTAATTTTGCCTCTTCTAATGTATCTTGGATATAAGCCATTGCCGAACTTTTGGCATCTGCTTTTAAATTTTCTACCAATTGGTCTTTGGCTTGCTCTGCAGAAAATCCCGAAATTACTTCTAGCTGTTCTAAATGACTTTTATGTAATTTATCAGCTTCAGCTACTTTTTTGTCTAGAATGTCAATGCGGTTATTGTAGTCCACAATTTTATTTTCAAGTTCTTCTGTGGATTTTTTATTTCGAGCAATTTCGTTAGAAAGCTGTGATTCTTTATCACGAATTCTCTTTTCAGCTTCCGCCGATTTTTTTTCTTTTTCCAAAATAGCCTTGTCACGAGCTAAAATCACTTGTTCGTGCTCGGCTTTCATTTCAATAAATTTTTCCTTTGCCTGTAGAATTTTGTGCTGTTTAGTCGTTTCGGCTTCAGCTTTTGCATCTTTTAAAATTGAGCCGGCTTCTTTTTTGGCATTTTTTATCAGGGTTGAAACATTGTTTTTTTCCAGAATTTTTGCAATTCCAAATCCGGCTGCAATACCCACAATTCCTGAAATGATTATAATTAACGTGTCCATGTTTGTTTTTAAGGTTTGTATAATAAAAAAGCCTACATCAGCAGTATTGTATAAACTCGTATTGACAAGTTTTGAGCTAACTCACTGTTCAAGGACCTGCTCAAAGGCAGTTTGCTTTAGTAATGACGATTCGCTCATTTTAATTTGTTAGTGTTGAGTTTATCAAATAGATAACTAATGTAGGCAGTATTTTTAGTTGAAATTAAGAACGTATTTTTATTTTCTGTCGAGAATCGAGAGAAGATAATCATTAATTTTATGGAGTCTTTCGTTTGCTTCTGTGTTTTCAGATGTGCTATTTATCTGTCGTTGTTCTAATTGCGATGCAAATTGTAAAGCACACATTGCCAACACATCTTGTTTGTCTCTCACGGCATAATTTTCTTCGAACTGCTTAATCATGGCATCAATTTTTTTCGAAGCGGCTCTCAATCCCTCTTCCTGAGACATTTCTACCGTTAATGGGTAAACCCTGTCCGCAATTGATATTTTTATTTTAAGCTTATCGTCCATAAAAAACTTAATCCGAAAGTTGCGCTATGCAAAGATCAATGTCACGTATTAATGAATTTATTTTCAGCTTGGTATCTCGTTTATTTTCTTCACTGCCAAGCAATGAATTGGCTATTTTGAGCGAATCATATTTTGCTTGTAAAGTCAAAATTTCTTCGGATTGCTTCTTAATAATTCCCTTGGCCTGCTCTAATTCGCTTCGCAAAAGAGCAGCATTTTTTTCAACTTGACCTGCTCGAGTGATTACTTTAGCAAGTCTGTCTTCAAGAGTATCAATTATTTGCGCAATTTCACTCATTGTTGAGCTTTTTCATTACCTATTTTACAAAAGTAACATTCCTGTATAACTTTTGCAATTTTTTTCAATAAATTAAATAAACAACATCGCTAATTTCTGTAAATTATTCATAATTAATTCATTAGGGTTTTAAATTTTTGTTGGCTCGTTTCAACATCTTTTGGTATATTAGCAAAAACGTTACTCTATGCGAATCGGACTTTTTATCATCCTTTTTACAAGCGTTGCTTTTGGGCAGCAAACTAATAATTATCCACAAGATTATTTTCGATCTCCACTTGACATTCCTTTATATTTATCAGGAACTTTTGGGGAGTTGCGAAGCAATCATTTTCATTCTGGATTAGATTTTAAAACACAACAAAAAGAAGGTTTAAATGTGTACGCTGTGGCAGATGGTTACATTTCTCGAATAAAAATTTCCACTTGGGGATATGGAAAAGCCATTTATATCACGCATCCTAACGGTTTTACAACGGTTTACGGACATCTGCAAAAAGCATCACCCACAATTGAGGCTTACATCAAAAAAAATCAGTATGCCCAAAATTCTTTCGAGGTAGAAATGTTTCCCAAAGAAAATGAAATAGTGGTAAAAAAAGGCGAAGTAATAGCTTTTTCCGGAAATTCCGGAGGTTCCGGTGGTCCACATTTGCACTTTGAGTTTCGGGATTCTAAAACCGAAAAAATCATCAACCCAATGTTTTTTGGCTTTGATAAAATGATTAAAGACACACGAAAACCTATTGTCAATAATTTGGTCGTATATCCCATTGGCGACAGCTCTCAAGTAAATCAAACCCGGTTACCTCTCGAATTGAATCTTTCGCAACAAAAAGATGGAAGTTATGTGGCTTCTAAGATTAAAGCCTTTGGCAAAGTTGGTTTCGGGGTAAATTCTTACGATGTTTTTGACAATACGTACAACAAAAACGGAATTTTTAAGGTAAAAGCTACTTGTAATGGCAAACCGTTTTTTTTCTACCAATTTGATACTTTTCATTTTGACGAAAGTCGCTACATTAATGCCTTGATCGACTATCCAAGATTTAAAAGAACCGGTCAACGCGTTCAAAAATTATTCATGGTTGAACCCTATTTGTTAAGTATTATTTCTGCCAATAATACTTATGGAATGATTGGTATTTCGCCTAATTTGTACCAAAATCTGCAAATCGAAATTTCTGATTTTCACGGAAATACAAGCACCATTACTATTCCGGTAGAATTTTCGAATTTGCCACCAACATCGCTGCCGCAGGAAAAACGGACGCCTTTTTATTTGAAAGCCCGAAAAGACAACAGTTACGCGAAAGATAATGTTTCAGTATTTATTCCGGCAGGAACTTTTTACGAGAATTTTTACCTCGATTTTGGCATTCAGGATACTGTTTTAACTCTACATAACGAATCAATTCCAGTTCATAACAACATACAAATCAGTTTTGAAAACACAACAATTCCGGAAGCAGAAATTCCTAAAACTTTTATCGCTTCGGTTCAAGGAAAACGCTATCGCTACAACAAAACATCGTATAAAAACAATACTTTTACCACTTATACCAAAGATTTAGGGCAATTTCTTTTGGCAAAAGACACTACGCCACCTAAAATTTTTAGCCCTAATTTTCAAGAAGGAAAATGGATTAGTTCGCTCAACACGCTTGAAGTTTCCATTTCTGACAATCTTTCTGGGATTGCCAATTATAACGGATACTTGAACGGAAAATGGATTTTGATGGAATATGATTACAAAACCCAACGCCTTGTTTACGATTTTTCTGACGGAATTAGCGTTGAAGGTAAAAACGATTTAAAAATTGAAGTAACGGACAATACAGGAAATTCTACTATCTTTGAATCGCATTTTTTTAGAAGTTTACAACCCTAACGAATCATTAACTTGAGAACAAAAATTCATTTCGCCTGCGTAATTTTTTTTATGGCGATGTTTACCGCAAACGCACAAACTGCCAGAATTAAAGGTGTAATATTAGATGAGTTGCAAAAACCCGTAGCAGACGTTGCGGTTACCGCCGGAAGCAATTCTGCTACTTCTAACGAAAATGGTTTTTACCTAATTACAGTTCCGGCAAATCAAAAAATTGCAGTCGTTTTTTCGCACGTTTCCAATAAGCCGGCAAGTGTTACATTAGAATTAAAACCAAATGAAGATTACGAGTTTAATCCGGTTTTGAGTAAAAATGTGGAAATGATTGGTACCATCGAAATATACAATAACCGAAAAAGAGTGGAAGGTATTACCAATATTTCGCCAAAAGAAATTAAGCTGATTCCAGGTGCAAATGCCGGAGTTGAAAATATTTTGAAAACACTTCCCGGAGTAAATTCTAACAGCGAATTAAGTACACAATATACTGTTAGAGGTGGAAATTTCGACGAAAATTTAGTTTACGTAAACGAAATTGAAATTTACCGTCCGTTTTTAATTCGTTCAGGGCAACAAGAAGGTTTGAGTTTTACCAATACCGATATGGTGCAAAATGTAGATTTTTCAGCTGGAGGATTTCAGGCGAAATATGGCGACAAATTATCATCAGTTTTAGATATTTCGTACCGTCGTCCCCGAAGTTTTGGTGCTTCACTCGAAGCGAGTTTACTTGGCGGAAGCCTAACAGTAGAATCGGCTACAAAGAACCAAAAACTTTCCGGAATTGTAGGTTTGCGTTACCGCGATAACAGTTTATTGGTGAATAGTCAAGAAACGGAAACGAATTTTCGACCCACGTTTGCCGACATTCAAACTTATATTACTTACAATCCTTCTTCAAAATGGGAATGGAGTTTTCTTGGAAATATTTCTCAAAATAAATACCGCTACGAACCTAAAACTCGCCAAACAAATTTTGGAACAATTGATGATCCAAAAGCATTGTTAGTGGTATATGAAGGTCAGGAAAATGATCAATATGAAACTTATTTTGGCGCAATAAAATCAGTATTTCAACCAAATGAAAATTTTACTTTAAAATTTATCGCTTCGGCTTACAATACGCAAGAACAAGAACATTTTGATATCCAATCTAATTATAGTTTTGGTGAAATCGATACCAATATTGGTTCCGGTTCTTTAGGCGATGTGGTTTTTACCCAAGAAATTGGTTCGCAACTCAACCACGCCCGAAACGATCTTGACGGTTTAATTGTAAATGCCGAAGTCAAAGGATTTCACAACATCAAAAACAACGAACTCGAATGGGGTTTCAAATACACGCGCGAAGACATGCGGGATCGTTTAGTAGAATGGGAAGTGATTGATTCTGCCGGATTTTCTTTAAACCCGCCAATTGTAGATTTGCCCACAAATGATCAACCTTACAATCCTTATGTTGGTCCACTTTTGCCTTACCAAAATGTTCGTGCGTTTAATGAAGTGGTGATCAACAGACTTTCCGGCTATGTTCAATGGAGCAAAAAAGACATGATTGGCAACAATACCGTTTGGTATAATGTAGGAATTAGAGCACATAATTGGCAAGTGGAAAATGGCGATGTAAAAGGAAAAAGCCAAACGACTTTTAGCCCGAGAGCTCAATTTGCCATCAAACCAAGTTGGGCAAATACCGATATGGTTTTCCGACTTTCCGGGGGCTTGTATCACCAACCGCCGTTTTACCGAGAACTTCGTGGTTTTGACGGAAATGTAAATCCAGATGTAAAAGCACAACAATCTGTTCACGTGGTTTTGAGTAACGATTATAGTTTCAAAATGTGGAATCGACCATTTAAATTCGTTTCTGAAGCTTATTACAAAGCCATGAGCGATGTTAATACTTACACAATAGAAAATGTAAGAATCAGGTATCGTGCTAACAACGAAGCTGAGGCTTATGCCGCAGGTTTTGATGCAAGATTAAATGGAGAATTTGTTCCAGGAACTGAATCTTGGTTTAGTTTTGGGTACATGAAAACCGAAGAAAATCAAAACGATCGAGGTTACATTGCCAGACCAACGGACCAACGTTTAAAATTTGGAATTTTGTTCCAAGATTACGTAGAAAAAATCCCGAATTTAAAATTGTATCTGAATTTGGTTTACAACACTGGTTTGCCCGGAGGTTCGCCATCGTATGCAGATCCTTATCAATACCAAAACCGTTTGCGTGATTATAGAAGAGCAGATGTTGGGTTTTCCTATGTTTTAACCGAAAATAATGATCAAAGACCTGATGGACATTGGCTAAAAAAATTCAAAGACCTTTCACTTGGTTTCGAAATTTTTAATCTTTTTAACAATCAAAATGCCATTACCAACACTTGGGTTAGAGATACTTACACCAAAATTCAATACGGAATTCCGAATTATATGACCACGCGTGTTTTCAATGTGAAACTAACTGCGAAACTTTAAAATTGAAATTCAGCGGTTTTATTTTTATATTTGAACTGCTTAAACAAATCATAAAATGAGAAAAATTTGTCTCGCTATTTTACTGGTAACCTTTTTCGTTTCTTGTGAAGAAAAACAGGAAAAACCAAAGGTAATTTACGATGCCGAAAAAACAGATCGTAAACCTGCAAAACCAGATTCTTCCCAAATTAAAATTGCCGATCTTCCCATTCATATGGAAGGTACCAAATATTTAATTCACGCCATTGGCGATGTAAGAATCTACGAAGGTGGTTCACGTGGTTACGGCTCGAGCAATACTAACTCTGTAAGTTATGCCATTTCTAACTATAATAGATTTGAATTGACAGGTTACTTCGAAAATTTAAAATTTCAACACATTGATTCGACCAATTTAAAACCGTTGACCGATAAAAATGTACAGATTCAAACGGTGACTTTTTTAAATACATTGACAACACTAAAAAAACAGATTTTGGTCTATTCATTGGTTGACTCTGATACGAACCGCGATGCAAAATTAGATGCAAACGATATTAAAAGTTTATATTTAAGCGAAATTAATGGCGAAAATTTTCAGAAAATTTCAGCAGATTTGCAGGAGTTAATTGACTGGAATGTGGTGGAAGCCAAAAACCGTTTGTATTTTAGAGCCATCGAAGATATTAACAAAAATGGTGCTTTTGACAAAAATGACAAAGTCCATTACTTTTTTGTAGATCTGAGTGCATCAGATTGGGAAGCACAAGAATACAACCCAATTGAAGGATAAAGAATAACCTGAAGTTTTGGCTTCAGGTTTTTTTATATCAAAATATCACTCTCTAAATCAGATTTTTCTATTGGGAAGTCAAACCCTAATTGTTTTACAAGCTGAATCACCAGGTTTTTGTACCAGTTTTCTGATTTTGGGTGAATGTAAATGCGTTCGATTAATTGATTGATGTCCACGTCTATTTTTACGCCTTCGTTTATATTAAGGTTGTGTTTGGAAAGATTTGAAATAATTCGCACTTCACGTTCGTACTGAAAACTTTTTCGTTTAAACAAAAATGGGAAAAAATCGTCGTTAAACGGGATATATTCTTTTTTGTAGTCGATGTAATTGACTTCACCAATGTGTTGCTCAAATTGATTTTCCCGATGCAAAGATTCCTTGATTTTCCCAATGGTTGATTGAATCGCCAAACCTTCGCTGTTTTGAGTAAAAATTTGCCACATTGCAAAAGATTCGTACTCATTAATGTGCCAACTGCTTATAACGACGTTTTTGCGCTGCGATTTGTACGTGTCTAAAAAATCGGGATTGTTTTCGGCAATTTTTTTAATTTCTTCAAAAGTCGGTTCGCTGAATGTGCCTTCGTATTGGTCTTCAAACTTGTCTGAACGCGACATGAATAGCTTTTGCGAAAGCAATAAATCTAAAAATTTTGACAAATCTAAATATTTCCAAACTACGGTATTTGGGTCTTCCGGAAGGTTGATATTTGGATTTTCGCGGTACATTTTTATTCAAAAGATTGCATGTTTACTAATCGTTTGTACATTCCGTCTTTGTTGATGAGTTCGTTGTGGCTTCCCATTTCTACGATTTCGCCTTTTTGCATCACCACAATTACATCAGCTTTTTGAATGGTCGAAAGTCTGTGAGCAATAACAATCGAAGTTCGGTTTTGCATCATGTTTTCTAAAGCAATTTGTACTAATTTTTCGCTTTCGGTATCAAGAGCCGAAGTGGCTTCGTCCAAAATCATGATCGGAGGATTTTTTAAAACCGCTCTGGCAATGCTCAAACGTTGCTTTTGTCCACCAGATAGTTTGTTACCGCTATCACCAACGTTAGTGTCGATTCCGTTTGGTAAATTTTCTACAAATTCCAAAGCGTTGGCAATTTTCAAGGCGTCCATAATTTCTGCATCAGTGGCGTCAGGTTTTCCTAATTTGATATTATTGCGAATGGAATCGTTAAATAATATAGAATCTTGTGTTACCAGTCCCATTAAATCACGTAACGACTTCATTTTCAAATATTTAATATCGATACCGTCAATTAAAATTTTTCCGGTTTGTACATCATAAAATCGGGTAAGCAAATTTGCAATCGTACTTTTTCCTGAACCAGATTGCCCGACAAGAGCCACGGTTTTTCCCTTCGGAATTTGGAGTGAAAACTGCTTCAACACATTTTCCTCTTCGTATTTAAAAGTAATATTTTCTAATGAAATTTTTTCGTCAAAACTTAATTTTTCAACAGCATCGAGTTTATCTACAATTTCGTTTTTTTGTTCCATTATCGAAAAAACTCTTTCGGCTGCCGCCAATCCCATTTTTACTTGATATGATGCTTTTGAAATCGCTTTTGCAGGAGTTAAAATGGTGTAGGCCAACGCAATGTAGGAAATGAAAACTACCGGTGATAAAGTTTTGTCCACAATAACGAGTTGTCCGCCATACCATAAAATTGATGCAATTGTCACAATCCCTAAAAATTCGCTCATCGGGCTTGCTAGGTTATTTTTGTTTCCGATGCTGTTTGAAAGACGGAACAATTTGCGAAGCGAATGATTGAATTTTGCTGTAAAAGAATTTTCTGCATTGAAACTTTTTACTACTTTCAAACCGCTTAAAGTTTCATCTAAAATTGAAATTTGTACCCCGTTTTCTTCTTGTGCCAAAGTGGATTTTGCCTTTAAATTTTTTCCGATTCTTGAAATAATAAAGCCAGAAATAGGGATGAAGGCAAATACGAACAAAGTTAATTTCACACTAATGAGAAACATTGTAACGATTGAAAAAATAATCATCAATGGTTCTCTAAAAACAAGTTCTAAAACTTGAAAAAATGAGTTTTTTACTTCGTTTACATCGCCCAACATTCTCGCCATCACATCACCTTTTCTTTTTTCGGAGTAATAAGAAACCGGAAGATTGATGATGGTTTGGTACATTTTTTCACGCAAATCTGTTAAAACGCCATTTCGCAATCTTGTAATGTGGTAAGAAGCCAAATAGTTGAAAAGATTTTTGAGCAACGCCGTTACAATTATGATAGAAATCACAAATAAAATAGTCGTTTCAATTCCGTTGTTTTCGGTGATTTGTGTAATTCTAAAATTAAAATAATCCGAGACAAATTGCTTTATATTTTCAAAACCATTGTATGTGGGAGCCACTCTAATTGCTTCTGATTCGCCAAAAATAACATTCAGTGTTGGAATCATCGAAACCATCAAAAGCGTTGAAAACAAGGCGTAAAAAATATTATAGACAATGTTGAGTACAATGTCTTTTTTGTACTTTGATGTAAAGGGGAATAATTTTTTTAGGTTTGCGTCCATTTAATTCAACTGCATTTCTGCTACAATATTTTTAATTTTTTGATCAAGGGAAGCTTCCACTTCCTGAGCGTTTGCTACATCGTCCAAAGGTTCGTTCACACTGAAATAAAATTTAATCTTAGGCTCGGTTCCGCTTGGTCTTGCGCAGATTTTTGTACCATCTTCCAAATAGTAAATCAATACGTTGGATTTAGGAATGTTTAACATTTCTACTTCTCCTGTAAATAGATTTTTAGCTGTAGAACTGTTGTAATCTTCTACCATTAACACTCGTTGTCCGTTAATTTCTGTCAAGGGATTATCACGCATTTGAATCATCATCGCCTGAATTTCGGCAGCACCTTCAATTCCTTTTTTGGTTAATGAAATTAGATATTCTTTGTAAAAACCATAATCTACGTACAAGTTTAACAGCTCTTGATAAATCGAACTTCCGGCAGCTTTTGCTTGAGCCGCAATTTCGCAGATTAATAAAGTGGCGCCAACGGCATCTTTATCGCGAACCGCATCGCCAACCATAAACCCAAAACTTTCTTCACCACCGCCAATAAATTTTTGGTTCGGGAAATCTTTAATCATTTTGGCAATCCACTTAAATCCGGTCAATCCCACTTTACATTCTACACCGTAAGCTGTGGCCAATTCCATCATCATTGGCGTAGAAACAATTGTGGAGCCAATAAATTCGTTGCCGGTAATTTTTCCGCTTCGTTTCCATTGTTCCAGCAAAAATGCGGTCATAATTACCATGGTTTGGTTACCATTTAGCAAAATCATTTTTCCGTCATTGTCTCTTACGGCAACCCCCAAACGATCAGAATCAGGATCGGTTCCTACCACAATATCAGCATTGTTTTTTTCTGCCAATTCCAATGCCATCGTTAAAGCTTCAGGTTCTTCAGGATTTGGTGATTTTACGGTTGGAAAATTTCCGTCTGGGACGGCTTGTTCCAAAACAATATTGACATCCGTATAACCTGCTTTTTCCAATACCGGAGGAATCGCTTTTATAGAAGTTCCGTGGAGAGAGGTGTACACTATTTTGAGATTTTTTTTGGCTTCCGCCGAAGTGTTAAAACTGGCATTTTCGATGGTTGATTGAAAAAACGCTTCGTCAATTTCTTTACCTATATATTCAATCAAATTTTCATTGGCATAAAACTGAATTTCGCTGTATTCCAACGCTTCAATTTCTTTAATGATTTCGCCATCTTGCGGCGGAACTAATTGTCCGCCATCTTGCCAATATACTTTGTATCCGTTATATTCCGGTGGATTGTGTGATGCGGTTAATACAATTCCGGCGTGACATTTTAAATATTTTAAAGCAAAAGAAAGTTCAGGTGTTGGTCTTAGTTCTTCAAACAAAAAAACTTTGATTCCGTTAGCAGAAAAAACATTGGCAACCACTTTGGCAAGCGTGTCACTGTTGTGGCGACAATCATAGGCAATGGCTACTTTTATTTGTTCGTTCGGGAATGATTTTTTTAAATAATTAGAAAGACCTTGTGTGTTTTTTCCTAACGTATATTTGTTGATTCGGTTAGTGCCAACTCCCATGATACCTCTCATTCCGCCAGTTCCAAATTCTAAATTTTTATAAAAACATTCTTTTAGTTCGTTAGGAGATGAGGTCATCAAAGATTTGATTTCTGATTGGGTTGTAGCGTCAAATGTTGGCGAAAGCCAAATATTTACTTGGTCTAAAATATGTTGATCGATATGCATTTTTTTATTTTTTAAATCCTATTTTATTTCTTTCTCTGTTTGAACCAGTATCCTTGCATCAAATAATTTAAAATTTTATTAATATCAGGAAACTGTTTTTCAATTTCGGTTACTTTTTCATTTAGTTCTTTATAATTCAGCGTAAATTGTCTTAATGAAACAATTGTTCACATGATGGCAATGTTTATGGCGATGGCTTTGTCAGCATTTAAAACGCTCGAAAGCATTGCAACGCCTTGTTCTGTAAAAGCAAAAGGCATAGCGTAAGCCACCTCTTTTTGAGGTCACAATTTGTGACCTCAAACTTTCAAATTCTTCTTTGCTGAGTTCAAACATAAAATCGATTGGAAAATAATCTTTGTTTCGTTGTACAGCTTGCTTGAGAACTTTAGTTTCAATTTCATACGACTCGGCTAAATGAAAATCGAGCATTACTTTTTGTCCCCTTAACTCAATAATTTGTTGTTGAATAATTTCTAACTTCATGATTTTGGCGTGTATTTGGGTTTAAAAGATGGCGAATATTTTTGATCATAGATTTAATTCATTCGAAATTTTATACCGTTCCTCATTGTTTTTGGTTCGCAAAATAATTTCGCCCAGAAATCCGGCAAGGAAAAGTTGTGTTCCAATAATCATCGTGGTTAAAGCGATGTAAAACCAAGGATTGTCAGTTATTAAAATAGTGTCCTGTTTGTCGTAAAGGCGGTACAATTTCATGAATCCGATGTAACCTGCAGACAAAAATCCAATCAAAAACATCAAAACGCCAAGTGCTCCAAATAAATGCATCGGTCTTTTTCCGAAACGCGACAAGAACCAGATGGTGATTAAATCGAGAAATCCGTTAATGAAACGCTCCATCCCAAATTTTGTCGTGCCATATTTTCGGGCTTGATGGGTTACCACTTTTTCGCCAATTTTACCAAAACCAGCATTTTTTGCCAAAACCGGAATGTAACGGTGCATTTCGCCCGAAACTTCAATATTTTTTACGACAATATTTTTGTACGCTTTAAGTCCACAATTGAAATCATTCAGCTTCACGCCAGATGTTTTTCTCGCGGCCCAATTAAACAATTTTGACGGTAGATTTTTTGAAACAACCGAATCGTATCGCTTTTTCTTCCAACCCGAAACCAAGTCATATTTTTGATCCATAATCATAGCGTACAATTCCGGGATTTCATCCGGACTATCCTGTAGATCGGCATCCATTGTAATAATAACGTCACCTTGTGCTTTGGCAAAACCAGCATGCAAAGCCTGTGATTTTCCGTAATTTTGAAGAAAACGGATGCCTTTCACAGCAGTATTTTTTTCCGCAAGCGATTGGATAATTTGCCAAGAACTATCAGTACTTCCGTCGTCAATAAATATTACTTCGTAGGAAAATTGATGGGCAACCATGACTTTTTGAATCCAAAGTTGCAGTTCGTTTATAGATTCTTCTTCGTTGAGAAGCGGGATTACAATGGATAAATTCATTTAATTAGTAAGCTTGTGGGCGGGATTTTTTCAATACAAGTCCGGTAATTAATCCGGTTAAAAAACCAACGAATAACGTTACAGCAATAATCATCACATAAGTCATCGGCATCATAAAGTTTCTAGCCGCTTCAATACCTTGGTTTAATTGTTCTGCAGACATTGTTGGGTTAGCTTTAATGGCTTCAGCTTTTTGGTATTCAATTAACATATTTAAAAAATCAGGTTCAATATAATTTGAGAAAACCCAAATATAAACCGCCGAAAGTATAGCCGAAATAGCCGAAACTCCCAAACTGATTTTTATAGCTTGTCCTAATTCAAGAAAACCATTATTATTTTTTTTAAAAATTCTGATAGGGATTACGATAAAAACAATTAGCAACAGCGTACCTATAATCTGCACAATTGAATTTTGTTCAAAATAATTATCAGAGGTAATGTAGCCAATTACCGAAATCATTATGCTAATCACACCAAGCATGATACCATAATTTAAAATCAAGCTTTTCATCGATTGTTTTTCCATGTTTTGTGTTTTTTGATTTTTATAAAAAAATAATCTACAAATATACTAATATTGCCGTTATGGTATCATAAAAATCCGTGGCATCTATGCTATAAAAAAGTAAAATAAATATTTGTAGTTAGAAAAATATGTGTACATTTGCACTCTCAAAATAGTAAAAAGTTTAAAAACAAAAAGTTATCGTCGGGTTGATACCTTTCAAAAATACCGAAAGCATCAAGATTCGCGTTAGCAAAAAATAAAAATCAAATTAAGATGAAAAAAGGAATTCACCCAGAAAATTACAGATTAGTTGCTTTTAAAGACATGTCTAACGATGACGTTTTTATCACTAAATCTACAGCAGATACTAAAGAAACAATCGTTCACGAAGGTGTTGAATATCCAGTTGTAAAAATGGAGATCTCAAGAACTTCTCACCCTTTTTACACAGGTAAATCTAAATTGATTGATACTGCAGGACGTATCGACAAGTTCAAAACTAAATACGCAAAACACGCTAAGAAATAATAGCTGTTTTAAGCCATACAAAGCCTTTCAATTAAGAAAGGCTTTTTTTTTGTCCAAAGTTTTTTTTTATGTGAAACTTTGTAACTTTACCTTTCAAACAAAAACAAAAATGAATTACATTCTTTTCGACGGAACCGTAAGAAACGCCTTGCTACCTTTCACATTCACACGTCCTGTTGCCGATATTCGCGTGGGCATTTTAACTATTCGCGAAAAATGGGAAAAATATTTGGGTTACACCACTACAACTGTAACCGAAGAATACCTTTCTGAAAAATTTCCCATGGTAGAAATGGAGGAAAACGTAATGATTAACGCTTCTTTTTTACCCAATGAAGTTTTAGCTGAAATGGTAAAATCACTCGAAAAAAATCAGGCAATATTTAAAGGAGAAGAAGTCATTGCTTTTTATTCCGAAGAATCTCAAGAAGAAGTGAATTTTGACGATTACGAAATTATAGAATATAATGACGATTGCCTCACTATTGAACACACTTGGGACATTTTTCAAAAAAATGATGCCGCAATTAGAGAAGATTTTGAACTTTTAACCGAAGACAGAAAATCACAACCTATCCCCAAAACTGTCAACGTAATTTCACCAGAAAATATTTTTATTGAAGAAGGAGCAAAGCTCGAATTTGTAACCCTTAATGCCTCAACCGGACCCATTTACATCGGGAAAAATGCCGAAATCATGGAAGGTTCTGTCATTCGCGGGCCTTTTGCCTTGTGCGAAAGTGCTCAAGTGAAACTCGCGACAAAAGTGTATGGAGCGACAACGGTTGGACCACATTCCAGAATTGGCGGCGAAGTCAACAATTCCGTGCTTTTTGCGTATTCTAATAAAGGTCATGACGGATTTTTAGGAAATTCTGTTTTGGGAGAATGGTGTAATATAGGAGCTGATAGTAACAATTCTAACCTCAAAAATAATTACGAAGAAGTAAAATTGTGGAGCTACGAAACCGAAAATTTTGCCAAAACCGGTCTGCAATTCTGCGGACTTATGATGGGTGATCATTCTAAATGTGGTATCAACACCATGTTCAACACCGGAACTGTTGTGGGGGTTTCCGCCAATATTTTTGGAGCAGGATTTCCTCGTAATTTTGTACCAAGTTTCTCATGGGGTGGCGCTTCCGGCTTCACCACTTACATCACCAAGAAAGCCTTTGAAACCGCTAAAATCGTGATGTCGCGACGTAATATGGAGTTCGACGAAAAAGAAGCGAAGATTTTAGAACACGTTTTTGAAGAAACCAAAAAATACAGAAAAGACTAAATCAAAAATTCCGAAGCATATAGACTGCACCCAAAAGTTTAGACAAATTTACAATTAAATTTGATAATGGTGAGCTCGATATTTTATCGGGCTCATTTTGTTTAAATTCGACTTTATTCTATCGTTGTTATAATAGGTTATGTAGTT